>NZ_CP014140.1:0-60000 GCF_001439585.2 Aneurinibacillus sp. XH2
ATAAGCTAGCTCATAAAGTAAAGAATGTTTTTCGGGCCCCATAAAAGTGCCTGAAATCAACTTTGAAGCTGACCTTCACTTTCATGGGATATTTACCTCGCACACAAACGAGTATCACTGTTCAGTTTTCAAGGAACTTCTTTTATTTCGCCTCTTTATTAGTGGCGACTTTATAAAATTATCATAAACAATTTTAGGTGTCAATATCTTTTGTTCATTTTCTTGAACAAAGTTTACATTAACAAAAATAAAAGCCCGTAACGGCGGACTTTTGATAATTTATCATAGTTAACAATCCATCGGCAACAAATTTTATAGAATAAATTGCTTTATAATAACAAGTGCGACCAGTCCCGGAAAGCCCAAAAAACCCGTAATCGTAACAGTAACAGGGTTTACAGGGATTTCAAAAGAAAAAGACTCGGCAACAAGGTTAAAAAGAAAAAGAATGATACTTCCAATCACAACGTTCCCTAATCCCCATCCAATCCATTTTACCCACCCCCATGCTGACTGGTTCATTAAAAGAAAAACCAACACAGCCACCGCCACGACAAGTCCAATTGTTAAATTATCCATTCTTCCGCTCCTTTCTTTAATTCTATGGGGATCATGACCATGGACTGAAGATCTACTTACATTTTATTGAAAAAATAAATGAGCACAGTAATCGTATTATTTAGCGCATGAAACATAATGGGAACCCAAATGCTTTGGTAATAATGGCGTAAAAAACCTAAAATCAGTCCCATTATAAATAGCGGTGGAAACAAAACAGGATCTACATGAATCGCGCTAAATAATAAACTGGAACCCAATATACCAGCCAAAGCACCAAATCGCTCTACCAACGCCGTTTGCAACACACCGCGAAACATCGTCTCTTCGGCCACCGGCACAAACAAACCAACAAGAATAATTTCAATCATACTTGCAAACCAGCTAACATTTTTGGCCTGCAATACCTCACCGGAAATTTGTTCTTCCCGCCAAGAATCCAATTCAAAATTAAAATAATCAGCTATCGGTACTGTAACCACCAAATCAAGCAAAAACGTAGAAAATAAATAAAAAATAATGATGACCCAAAGTAATTGTTTACCTTTAGCAGGGCGAACAAATCCTAAGTCACGCATTCTGTCCTTAAAAAGTAAAAGCGCCAACAACAGCATTATGAACTGCGACAAAAATGCTTCAAAAAATCCCCAGATAAAATGTTCGGAGAACCAAGGGTATTGAAAAAACAGATAAAGAAGGGAGATAATTCCGTGAAAGATCTGATATAAAGCGAAATAATACATAGCATATCTTCCGGAAACTCCTGTTTCCCAACCAAGAAATTCATTTTTCCTCATTTTTAACAGGGCGGGAATAAAAAAGAAAGCAGGAATAATACTTAAAAATAAAGTACTGACAAAAAGAAAAAAACTAAATAAGGTTACTTCTTCAGACGATTCTACACGCCATTTCCCTTGCTCGGTGGGCACCCACTGCAAAAATGAAAACTCAAGCCCTATGCTGGACGCATAACCCGCCAGCAATAGCAAAGCAAGAAAAAAAACGCTATTTTTTTCCCACCGTTCATTTCTGTTCACATACTCACCTCTCTATACCCTGTATCAGCATATTTATTCACTTGTCCAACAAAAAGAACAAACATAAAAATAAAAAGCGGCGTTTCAACAAATACTGGTCCCTGATCCTCAAAGAGGATGACCACAATGTTGAACATACCGCTTTCTTTTGAAAAGGATAGCACTTCTATAGCTCTCGTCTTCCTTCCAGCGCTTTCGAAATGGTCACTTCATCTGCATACTCCAAATCTCCGCCAACCGGGAGGCCATGAGCAATTCGAGTGACACGAATGCCAAACGGTTTCACCAATCGTGAAATATACATAGCCGTCGCTTCTCCCTCGATATTGGGGTTGGTGGCCAAAATCAGTTCTTTTACTTCCTCATTTTCTAGGCGGCGTAACAACTCTGGAATTCGGATATCTTCCGGCCCTATCCCCTCCATAGGGGAAATCGCGCCGTGCAATACATGATAATATCCATATATTCCCGCGTTCTCTCCATCGCAACCAAATCTTTCGGTTCTTGTACAACACAAATTACGGACTGATCGCGAGATGTATCGGAACAAATCCGACAAGGATCCACGTCGGTAATATTCTGGCACACAGAGCAGTACACCAAATTTCGCTTAACATTTACCAATGCCTTCGCGATCTCTAAGACATCATCTTCTTTCATACCCAACACAAAAAAAGCCAGACGTGCTGCCGTCTTTGGCCCAATGCCTGGCAATTTCATAAATCCGTCAATCAGTTTCGCTATCGGTTCGGGATAATACACGTAGGTCTCCCCTATATCTCAGATTAGAATAATCCTGGTAGCTTCATGCCTCCGGTAAATTTACCCATACTTTTTGCCACCAGTTCATCAGCCTTGTTCATCGCTTCTGTAACCGCAGCCAGCACCAAATCTTCCAACATTTCTACATCATCGGGATCTACAGCTTCCGGTTTAATTTTTACCCCCAGTACTTCTTTATGACCATTGACCGTCACGGTCACCATACCGCCGCCGGATGTGCCTTCCACCGTCTGTTCCTTCAACTCTTCTTGCGCTTTTTGCATTTGCTGCTGCATTTTTTTTCATTTGTTTCATCATGTTTTGCATATTTCCGCCACCAAACATATTGTTTCCTCCTAATCTTTTATATCTACCAAGTCTTCACCAAACAACCTTACCGCTTCCTCCACGATAGGATCAGGTTGCGATTCCGCTTCTGTATCTTGCTTCGCTCCCCCTTCGGTAGAAACAGCCAAAGATTCACTGATTTCTTTCCATTGATTCTCCATTAACGTAAACAATTCAATGGGACGGTTGATAAATCCTTTTACAACTTCTTCAATGAGCTGCTTATTCAGTTCACGGGCCGTTGTTTCGCAATGAATCACGCTTTTAAAACAAACGACCAATCCCGTCTGAGATAACGCTACAGGACGGCCGTCCAGAAGCCATGCATGTAGACGAAAACTTCTCGCTTTCACCTGCTGGAGAATATCCGGCCAAATGGCGCATAGCCGTTTAAGTTGAGGTTCAATGGAATTGGCTGCTACTTCCCGGATTCGCGCGGTCGGAATTTTCACAGTCGGCTGCATGCTAGAACGTCTTGTTTCCCTGCGAGACGTAGAAGCCAAAAAGCTTGCCTGTCCTGTAGCGCCTCCTTGTTCCAACTGTTTAACCTGTTTCTCTAACATATGAATACGCCGCTTTAGTTGCTCTACATCTTCAGATAAACCTTCCGTCTCAGCAGCGGAAACCTGGCTTTCACCTTTGCTCTGACAAAGCTGAATCAGAATGAGTTCCAGCATGATTCGAGGCTGACTCGCCCGTTTCATGTCATGTTTCGCTTGATTCAGCCTTTCAATGATAAAAAACAAGCGGGAACGATCAAACGTATCCCCAAGCCCCTTAAATTCGGGATCAAGTATCATACGATCCTGAATCTCTTCCAATTGAGGCGCCGTCTTATAAAGTAGAAGATCACGAAAATAAAACAATAAATCATCCAAGAACTGATCCGGACTCTTACCGTTCTGAACAAGGCGCTGTACAATATCCAGCACGTCGGAAGCGGAACCTTCCTCAATACTTTTGGCTGCCTCCGCCAGCATCGTATGCGGGGCAGCGCCGGTAATCGCCATCACATCTTCAAGTTCAATTCGCTCGCCGCCGAATGAAAGCGTCTGATCAAGAAGACTGAGTGCATCACGCATACCGCCCTCCGCCATACGCGCGATAAACGTAAGCGCCTGGTCAGAAACCTGCACATTCTCCCCGGAAATCGCCTGCTTCATCCGTTTCACAATTAACGCGCTGCTAATACGCCGAAAATCAAAGCGCTGGCAACGTGAAATAATCGTGGCTGGAAGTTTATGTGGGTCGGTTGTAGCCAAAATAAAAATAACATGAGCCGGTGGCTCTTCTAACGTTTTTAATAACGCGTTAAACGCTTCCGGCGTCAGCATATGAACTTCATCAACAATATATACTTTATACCGAACTTGCGTTGGCGCATACTTCACTTTGTCGCGGATATCGCGAATCTCTTCAATACGGCGGTTGGAAGCGGCGTCTATTTCCATGACATCAACAACTGAGCCTTCCGTAATCCCACGGCAGGCAGCGCATTCGTTACACGGCTCAGGTGCGGGTCCTTTCTCGCAATTCACCGCCTTGGCCATCACTTTGGCCGCGCTCGTTTTCCCTGTTCCCCTTGGTCCATTGAATAGATAAGCATGGGAAAAACGCTGTTCTTTAAGCGCATTCTGCAAAGTCCGCGTTACATGCTCCTGGCCTACAATGTCCGCAAACGTCTGCGGACGCCAAATTCGATACAATGCTTGGTAAGCCATTTTGCATCTCCATCTTTCCTGTGTGCATCTATTACAGTCTGCAAACTTCCATTACTCTATACAAATGCAAAAAAATGCACAGCCAATTAAAATTTTATGCGACTTTCATTATACCACTTTCTTTACTCGTCGGAAAAGGGAAAGAGAAAGCGGCTAGCAAGAAGGAAGGAGAACATGAAAAATGGTTCCGTAGCCTTTGTTCGACACTCGAATGCTACCACCCATGTCATGAACAATCTTCTGACATACAGGCAAGCCAAGACCTGTTCCTTCTTCCTTCGTTGTAAAAAAAGGCTCGAAAATTTTATCAGCTAAATATGGAGGAATACCAGGCCCAGTGTCATGGATGGTGATCTCTACATAACTATCCGTATGGAAAAGCCGGATGGTAAGCGTCCCCTGTCCTCCCATCGCTTCGATTCCGTTCTTCGCAATATTCAAAAAAACTTGCTTCAGCATCTCGCTATCGCCCATAACAAGCGGAAGTGGACTTTCTTTTTCCACCAATACTTCCACTCCGTGCAAAAGAGCCTCATTCTCAACAATAGGAAGAATTTCCATAAATACCTGCTCTACATCAACCAGCTTGTACTGAATTTCTTTCTGCTTGCTTAAAAGCAAAAATTCGCTTACCAATTCATTGATACGCTTGATTTCAGTCAACATAATGTCTGTATAACCCTTCTCTCTTTCCATTCCTGCTTCTACAAGCGATTTGCGGATCATTTGCAGAAATCCGTTGATGGAAGTTAACGGATTGCGTATTTCGTGGGCCGTTCCAGCAGCAATCTGACCAATCATGGCCAACCTATCGCTCCGCTCGATTTTATCTTCTAGAGAGCTCATATTTGTCACATTTTTAAAAATATAATATCCGCCCGTAATCTCCCCTGCTGCATCTCTTAACACATTAGAGTCCACAATCAATTCGAAGCGTTGATTGCCATTAAACCAGGAATAGGCTTTGTCGGAAACGGTAACTCCTTTTAGCAAAGCTGAAGAAATAACCCCCTGCTCTTCCTTCATTCCTGGAAACGCATCCTCAATGGTGCGGTTAATTACATGACACTTCTCTACGCCAAGTATCTTGCAGGCTTCCTCACTAATTTCGGCGATACAAGCATCCTCATCTAATATAATAATTCCCAGATTAATGTTTTTGATAATTTGCTGGTAAAAACAAGATAACAGCGAATGATTGGTGTTCTCCTGGATAGTGGGTAGAGTAATATAATGCGCCTCTTCTCCTCTGGAACTATAGCTGTAAATCAGTATATCACATGCACACGTTTTCCCGGAGCGTAACTTCAATAAGCCGCGCGGCACACGGTTTGACTTTTCGCTCATAATCCGAAAATGCTCAAGCCATGCACCAAAAGAATCTTTCGTCACAAACAAATCATAGTGGGTCTTCTTCTTTATTTGTTTATACGTATGACCAGTTGCCTGAAGCAATATCGAATTCGCTTCTATCACCCGCCCCTCCTTGTCGAAAAAAAAGGCGGCGTAAGGAATACTATGTAAGTGACACATTAACTCATCCATACCCATTCTTAACTGCAAAATGTTTCCCGGCATCTTATCTCTCACCCCATCTCCGGAGATATTTACCATATTCATATATTCTGTTTATTTCTACAAACTCCTTTTTTGGGGCTTGGCTTTATTTATGAGAAAAACTCCTAGCGCTTTTATACGCTAGGAGTTTTTATAAAACTAAAGCCGCACACCTGCCGTCGATACGCTCATCCGGGCGAATCCATGTAGTTAGCTCAAACCAGGCTCCCCTACGGCACACGAAATGATCCACTTATGGCTGCTTCCTTCCGGACCTGACCAGGTTCATGGGTTTCCGTTGCGCAGGACCCGGTTCTCAACACCACTTTCACAGACCTGACCCCACATGAAACGCACCTCGGGCAGGAATTCAACCCCGCTATAGCGGATTGCGGGTGCAGGGCACCGCTACCTCCCCGTCTAGTACGGCAAACTTATACACAATGTTTAGTTGCAGCATCGCTGCCTAATTATCTTATCAAAAAAGAAAAGACCGCGCAAGCCATACCCAAGCGACTTGCTCCTGTAAGTTATGGCACAGCAAAAATATCTTGTCTTGTTTACTTTTCTTGTTCAAGTTTGTCGAAGTTAACCAATTTATTAATTTCCTGAATCATCGCCGCAGCTTTATCAAATGACCCTTTCCCATTCGTAATATATGTATTTATCTCGATAAGCAGCCCGGTGACTTCCGGAAGTTCGAGCATATCCATATATTTTTGCAGTTCAGTTGTCCGTTTCATAATATCAAACGCCAATTCTGTTGAATACGGCCGCTTTGTCATCTCCGCAATTTCTTCGGTCATGACACGCACAATAGGAGCAATTTGCCCACGAAAAGGAGAGGCGCCCTCAGGTATTTTGGTAGCACGCCCTTCACGGTTAATTACAATTCCGTTCGTATATTTCGCATCTCCGGTAAATGGATCAATGGACATTTTATCAGGGCGTCCTTTGCGCGGCTGTTCCGCAGGTTTTTCAAAAGGCTGTTCGATAATGGAAAAGGTATCTTGTATTTTTTCCAAACGAGGATCCGAAACCGGAATTTTGGGCTTTTCCACTTTTTGATACACAAGGCTTTTGCGCATTTCTGCTTCAAATTCGGAAGGTGTAGCATTCTCGTCGATGTTGACTTGATAAGGCGGCTCGTTTATAGACCCAATATCTGTAATGTTTTCATCGTCCGCCTGCACATTCTGCATAATAGACGACACGATAAAAATTCCGACACTAATAACGGATGTTGCAACAATCAAGGATAAAACAATGCTTCTCTTTCTCATGTAGATTCTCCTCTTTCGCCTTTCTCAAAAAGGAAAAGCCATTCTTCCTCTAAAGAAATTCTTACATGTTTCCGCATTTTAGTCCAGAAATTTTTTCTCTTTAATAAGTCAATAAAGTTCCCGACGAGGCAAATTTCTTGGAGGCTCTCCTAACCATTCTGTATGTCTTCTAATAAGCCATGCCTTCCGCTAAGCCGATCCAACAAATTTTTCGGCAGATTTGTTCATATGTCAGCATATTGCCTTTGATCCATAAACTGAATAAAGTCGTTGATATACTGAAATTTATATGGAATTCCTTCCTCAGTGAAACTTAAAAGGACGTCATGTTTACATTACTTTTCCTAGCTATAATGTTTTAGCAATTGGAAATCCTACCTAATGGAATTGTAGTTATCATCAATTGTATTTTATAAAACCCTGTAAAGAGGCGAAATGTGATCATGATTGAACATTTATTAGAACTTTCCCATGTATTCAATCGCAATCGGGATAGAATCCGTATCTTTATGGACATGCTCTCTCCCGTGATTGCTCAAGCTCAAGACGAACATGAGCGCCTTTATTTTCATCACATTTACGAAGAAGAAGAACAACGGCTAGAACGGCTTGATGAACTTATGCCTAAATTGTCCCGCTTTTTAAATAACGAGCAGACGATTCGCATCACAAATCAAGAGTTCATTCATCTTCTCCAAGATATAAACCTGGAAAAATTGGGTCTGCACAACTTTTTGGAGCATCTGGATTTAGCGATGTACCACTTTAAAGACGAGGAACATAACCAAATGCTACATTCCATGTTAGAGCAAACAAAAGCGGATTATTTATGGGTAAAAAAAATTCTTTCTCTCATGAACGAGAATTTTCCTTCTAATAATTCCGTATCCGTCAAGGAATCAGAAAAGCATAATGTATTAACAGCAGCCCATGATCATGAACATGAAGCGAAAGAAAAAAAAGAGGCTCATCTTTCAGTCCCTGCGGTAAATTCAGCATTTCCTAAACCAAGCCTTTCTGTACGCCACAAGAAAGGATTAACCGTAGGAAGTCTTAAAACGTTACGTTAACATCAAACTAGGAGGTTTCAACATTATGGACAAACTAAGAAAGTTCCCTGATTCTCCTCTGACCGAACAGAATTGGAATAGAATGGAAGAAATCGTAATAGAGGCAGCCAGAAGACAGCTTATTGGTCGCCGTTTCATTGATATTTACGGGCCATTGGGAGAGGGAATTCAAACTGTAAATAACGATATCTTTGAGGAGCCTCAAGATGGAGGAATCAGCCTACGCGGAGAATCTTTAGAGCTGTCCCAGCCTACTCGTCGGGTCAATTTGTCTATCCCTATGTTATATAAAGACTTTATTCTTTACTGGCGTGACCTAGAACAAGCAAAAACGTTAGGAATCCCTATTGATATGAGCCCTGCTGCGAACGCCGCCGTCCAATGCGCCCGTTTGGAGGATAATCTTATTTTTAACGGTTCTCCTCAATTTGAACTTTCTGGACTCATGAACGTCCCGGGTCGTCTTACCCACATCCGTGGTGAGTGGATGAAGTCAGGACAGGCTTTCGAAGATGTGGTTGAAGCGATTAGCAAACTACAGCAAATGGGATACACCGGCCCTTATGCTATGGTCTTATCTCCTGAACTCTACTCCCTTCTTCACCGCGTTCACCCTGGAACCAATGTCTTAGAAATTGAACACGTGCGCGAACTCGTAACGGACGGTGTATTCCAATCACCAGAAATTAAAGGAAAGGCTGGCGTGATTGTAAATACGGGCCAACATAATTTAGATCTGGCCATTGCCGAAGACTTTCACACCGCTTACCTTGATACCGAGAATATGAATCATTTGTTCCGGGTACACGAAGCAATTGTTCTCCGTATCAAACGCCCCAGTGCAATTTGCACTCTGGAGGATTCTGACAGTTAAAACAAAATCAAAAGAGGCACCTTCACAGGTGCCTCTTATCTTTTTTTATGCTATTCTTATCCGATTTCCCCTTTTTTTGTCTTCTCTCCTTGGTTCCATAAAGGAGAGATCAACCTCATTGGCAGCTACATTCACTCCAATATCATCTACCAATTGTTCCACTTCTTTTCTGAACGTTGGGGTACAGCTTCCTGCATTTGCTTGAAGTAACTTTTTTAAGTATTTTAGCTTTTCAACCGTTTTGATCTGTCTATAAGATTCATTTGACATTTCACAAATGCGCTTATGAACCGGTTCTAAAATAATGCTGATTTCATCGACATGAGCAATAAATTGCTTTCCTTGCTCTGTAATAAAACCTACAGAATAAATGGCGTTACCAGCCATTTCAATACTCGTGATCACGGCATTCGGGAATTGTTCTCCACTGCGCAAGCGAAGGTATTCTACCTCAATAACTCCGCCCAGTTTTCTCTCATTAGACAAAACAGTGTGGATATCCATCAAACCTTTTACTTGATACCCCATTGCTGTCCCCCTCTATTACTCGTAAGCGCTTTTGTTGATATTGATTCTCAGTTTCATACTACTAAAGGACAGGACTCTTGTCAATAGTAAGAATCATTCTCGTCCCTTCCAATCCGTAGAAGTCAAAAATAACATATTGGTTCAACTAACAAACCACGTATGCTTCTTACGCCCAATACGGTTGTCACGTACATTCATTTTTTCAACAAAAAACCTCCTTCCATGTTTATCCATGTTAGGAGGCATATTCATAACATATATGTAACTGTAGAAAAATAGTTCTCGCTCATTCACCTTGCTAATTTTCGGATGAATCAGTCGCCTCGATTTCAACTATATCAACGTATCGCTTCCTGAATACACTAGCGTTCAAAAATGTTGATTTATCAAGCTTTGCATATGATATGTATGGCGGAGATGGAGGGATTTGAACCCCCGCGCGCCTTGCGACGCCTAACTGATTTCGAGTCAGTCCCCTTCAGCCGGACTTGGGTACATCTCCGCAAAAACTAAAACATGGAGTCTAGAAATTATGCTAGCATAATCTCTTCGGAAGAATCAACCCTCCACTTTCCTTTGCCACAAAATAACGATACATATACATAATTTGTAACATTGTCGTTACAATAAACAACGACATTTCCAAGTCTGATACGAACGATTACCTTAATTATTCAGAGATTACAGACCGACCTGTTTGGCTTTCGGCGTACTGGCTATCATATTCATCCAGCAATAGTGATCCCGTTCCAAACTTCCAAAGAAGTATAAAAAATATAAATTTATGCCCTCTTGCATAAAGAAAGTACTTTTTATACCTAAATCTATAAGTATTGATTTTCCTCTTCTTCCCTTTTATAATAAAAAATGAATTTGAACTGACTAGTCAGTATAAAATGAGGTGGACAAAAAAATAATGCGCGCAAAAACGAAAGAGCTAATTTTCCAAGGAGCGCTTAAAGCGTTCGCAGAAAAAGGCTTTAACGAAACGACAATGGAACAAATCGCCGAAATTTGCGGCGTGGCCAAAGGCACGCTCTACTACAACTTTAAGACGAAAGAAGACCTGTATATATTCGTTATGGAATCCGGCGTCCAGAATTTTATAGGCATGATTCATGATTATGTGGACGTAGTGAACAAAAACGACTTCCGACAACGTGTCATTCGGTTAATCGAGGCTCATTTGGACTTTTTTCAGAACGAACAGGACTTCTGTCGTTTGCTGCTCAGCCGAAGTTGGGGCACACAGGAACGCCACCATACCATCCGCTACGTGCTGCAGGAATACTTCGTGCTTCTGGAACAAGAACTGCAAACGGCGAAAGAAAAAGGTAAGTTGCCGTCAAATATTGAAGTGAACGCCGTCGCCAGCAGTTTCTTCGGCATGATTGGTTTTACGGCTATGCGCACCATCATTCACGAAGGAACGCTCGACAATCCGGGACTGCGCTATAGCCTACAAAACTTGGCCCTCCATATGTTGGGCATTTTCGAAGAAGATTAATTGTAAAGATAAATAAACAGAGGTGGGAGAGAAATGAAAGCTATCCGTATCATTATGTTCAGCATCATGGTACTGCTGATCGGAAGCGGTGCGTATGCTCTGTCTTCTTACGGGGAAACAGGCCGCATCAAAGCGGCTTCTGTCAGCCAGCCAATCTCATATGTGGAAGCGACCAACATGAATGTAAGCTTTAAGATGAGCGGACGCATCAGCGAAATTTATGTTAAAGAGGGCGACCACGTAAAAAAAGGGCAGCTTCTGGCCCGTCTAGAAAGCAAAGAGCTACAGGATAAGGCGGCGCAGGCGCAAGCGACTCTAAACAAGGCAAACGCCGGCGTTGAACAGGCACAAGCCGCTCTAGAGGCAGCAAACGCCGGCGTTAAACAAGCGCAAGCAGGTGTATCGGCAGCTGAGGCGAAAAAGACGCAGGGCCAAAACGCGGTTAACGTAACCGCCCAGACAGCCGAACGCAAAGTCGCGCAAGCACAGGCGGCCGTAAAAGCTGCGCAAGCGCAACTGGACGCACTAAAAAATGGGGCCCGTAAAGAAGAACGCGAACAGGAAAAAATTAAAGCTAGTGCTGCGAAAGAAGCGTTCCGTATCGCAGAAGATAACTATAACCGTATGAAAACTCTATTTCAACAAGGCGCCGTACCGCAAGCGAAAGTGGATGAAGCAAAATTGAACTATGAGAAAGCAAAAGCGGAATACGAAGCAGCGCAAAAGCAATTGGAAATGGTACAAAACGGTCCGCGTCCAGAAGAAATCAAAGCCGCTGAAGCGCAGCTTGAACAGGCGAAAGCCGCAGCGGCACTGGCGGAAGCAAGCAAAGGAGAAGTTAAACTACGCGAAAGTGATGTGCAAGCGGCAGAAGCAGGTATTTCTCAGGCGTCGTCTTCCGTTTCTTCAGCTCAAGCCAACGTTACCAAGGCGCAAGCGACTGTGAACGAGGCAAATGCCAGCGTTGAACAGGCACGAGCGGCGCTGGCGGAAGCGAAAACATACCTTAGCTATACGGAACTCCGTGCGCCGAGTGATGGGATCATTACCTCTCAATCAGCACAAATCGGTGAACTGGTAGGAGCCGGTTTCCCGGTATTTACAATCGAAACAACACAAGATCGCTGGGCCAAATTCTACTTCCCAGAAACCGAGCTCAGCACCCTTAAAGTCGGCGATATTGTGAATATGAAACTGATTTCAACTGGAAAAATGGTTAAAGGGAAAGTTACCGTCATCGAACCAGCCGCCGATTTTGCGATTCAAAAACCAAGCCAAAAAATGGGGGATACGGATATACGCTCGTTCGGCGTAAAAGTTACGTTAATCAATTTGCCGGATACCGTAGCCACGGGTATGACGCTGCAATGGCAAGGTAAAGGGGCGAAGTAACAATGCAATCTCCGCTCAAAGTGGGAGACATTATCCGCGAAGAGTGGCTCAACATTCTTCGCGACCGCCGTCTCTTTGCCATTCTATTTCTGGTACCACTGCTTTATACAGCGCTATTCGGCTACTTGTACAGCACCCAGCGTCTCGTTGACATTCCAACGGTCGTCTTCGATGGCGACAATAGTCAGTTGAGCCGGCAAATCGTTCAAGCTTTCGAGCAAACCGAGGCATTTCATATTATCAAGCACACGTTATCGGAAAACGAAGTGCAACAAACGATAGAAAGCGGGCAAGCACGCGTTGGAATTATCATTCCAAATGATTTCTCCACGCGCTTAAAGCACGGAGAAAACGTACCGGTATTAACCTTGGTGGACGGCAGCAATATGCTCTTCTCCAACTCCGCTACCCGTGCGGCCAACCAGGTAGTTACGACGTTCAGCTACGGGGTGTCTTCTGTTAAACTTAAACAACAAGGATTGCAGGACGAACAAATTGCGGCGACTTTCGCGCAGATTCCGTTCCGTTCCCGCGTTCTGTATAACCCGCTGTTTAATTATAACGAGTTTCTTGTATACGGCCTTATTGGTGCTATCCTTCAGCAGGTGCTTCTGCTTGGCGTAGCACTGACTGTGACACGGGATAAAGAAAAAGGCATCTGGAACCGTTTCGCAGTATGGCGCGGCTTACCCTGGAGAATCGCGTACGCGAAGACCGCTCCGTACTTCCTTATCGGACTTGTGAACAACGTCAGTGCATTTGCACTTGCGCTGTACGTGTTCCACCTGCCTTTCCGGGGTTTATTCCTGCCTGCATTTGCATTAGCAATCAGCTTTGTGTTCGCTCTGCTCGGCATCGGATATTTGGCGAGCCTCTTCTCCGGGAATCAAGTAGGATCGACCCAGATTACGATGCTTATCGCGGTACCATCCTTCCTTTTATCCGGCTTTACATGGCCGTTTGAAGCAATGCCGCACTCCTTGAACGTATTGGGGCACCTGCTTCCGCTCACATATTTTCTGGATGGGGTACGCGAAATATTTATCAAAGGACATGGTTTCGAAGCGATATGGCGGGATTGCGTGACGCTCGGACTTATGGGGGCCGTTACGTACTTTATCGCTTTCGTGATTACTCCGCTTTTTGTGAAGGCGGAAAATCAAGCTGAAAAGCAAGAAGAAGTGCGCCAGCCCTTTTTCCCTGCTTGATTACGGTAAAGACGTTGCCTAATACTGAAAAGCGCGAAAGGCCAGCAATAAGGCTTTCGCGCTTTTTTGATCAGCTTATTCTGTTTTCTTTTTTCGTTTTTCCCGCAAAGCGCGAAAAAAATCTTTCAGCAATGCGCTACACTCCGCTTCACAAATTCCCTGCACCACTTCTACCTGGTGATTAAAACGTTCTTCCTGAAGCAAATTCATCAAACTGCCGGCGCAACCTGCTTTCGGGTCCATCGCACCGTACACAACGCGGGGGATACGCGCCTGCACAATCGCACCCGCACACATTGGACATGGCTCCAATGTGACATACAGCGTTGTTCCAAGCAAACGCCAGCCGCCTAGCGTTTCGCTCGCTTCCTTTATGGCGATAAGTTCGGCGTGCGCAATCGGGTCTTTTGCAGTTTCCCGCAGATTGTATCCCCGGCCCACCACTTTACCGTCTCGCACAATGACGGCACCAATCGGTACCTCGCCAAGCGCTTCCGCTTTTTTCGCCTCTTCAATCGCGAGACCCATATAGTATTCGTCACTCATCTATCTCACCATCGTATTTTCTTTTCATTCCGCTTTATTTTCGCAATTTCTCTAGTCCCCTGTCAATTTTTATACTGCTATTAAGCTTTAAAGCAACATAAGGGGATTTACCCCTACCACGAAAAACGACCTCCCAACTAAATGAGAGGCCTAGCGCATATCACTATTTTTTGATTGTCAATCCTGCAAAAAGTAAAACACGCGCCGGAGCTGCTTCCGTCTCAAGCACTTTCAGCGGTGCCGCTACCATAAAATATTCTCCCTCCGGCACCTCGCCAAGACGCAATCCTTCAAGAATAATAACACCGGCTTCGAACAATGTTTTATGTGTGGGATGGCCTGGCTGATCGCGCTCGATACCAAGCGCGTCAATTCCTACGCCACGCACCCCAATATCCGCCAGGTAACGGGCTCCATCTTCCGCGAGATAAACAAAATCGACCGTAAAATTATCTGTTAATGAGTTGTATGTTTTCAACAAAACAAACTCGTCTTTTTGCAATTGAAATTTCTCAAGATCTGCGCGCGTAATGCCGCCATTTACTTCCGTCACGTCAAGCACGCGGCAAAAACCCGACAGACGCTCTACCGGAATATCCGCCATCGTACCGCCATCAGGCAACATATGCAGCGGAGAATCGACATGCGTTCCTGTATGCATGTCCATGTCAATCCGTGATTCCCGGGCAGAAGACCTATTAAAATCCTGAACTACCCGGATATGGGGCTGCTTTTCTTCTTTATTCTTATACACTGGCATACCATGATAAATCGGCATTGATATGTCATATATTTTGTACATCGCCATTATTCCTCTTCTCTTTGATATTTCGGTCGTTCCACCGCTCTGATTGTTTTACGTTCGCGATGATCGCTTCCTGTCCACCAGCGTTTCCCGTCTTTCTGCAACAACTCATGTGCTTCCACTGGTCCCCATGTACCCACTTCGTATTCCGCAAGCGAACACGGGTCTTTATCCCAGGCGCAACGGATCGGATCGATAAACTTCCAGGCGAGCGCTACTTCGTCCCAGCGCGTGAAAAATGTAGAATCTCCCAAAATCGCATCATGAAGAAGACTTTCATAAGCTTCTGGTGAAGCGGCTTCGCAATCGTTGCAATACTCCATCCCAATCGGAATAATTTGACTGTCTGTGCCCTGCTTTTTCGCATTTAACAACAAAGTAATCCCTTCGTTCGGTTGAATACGAAAAATAAGCAGATTCGGCATTAAATCGTTATTTTTATTAAAGTACAACCGTTTCGGCAACTCTTTAAACTGAATCACAATTTCCGTTAATTTCTCCGGCATTCGTTTGCCTGTGCGGATATAAATCGGAACATCCGCCCACCTGAAATTATCAATATAAAGTTTAGCCGCTACGAACGTTTCGGTTGTGGAGGCCGGATTCACATCCGGCTCTTCCCTGTAACCCAAAAATGACTTTCCACCTATTGTTCCGGCAATATACTGTCCCCGTACAATGTGCCTGTCTACCTCTTCCTCCGAAAATCTACGCAGCGCACGCATAACCTTTACTTTCTCATCCCGGATCGCCTCTGTTTTCAAGCGGCTCGGCGGTTCCATGCAAACCATCATGACCATTTGCAGCATATGATTCTGCACCATATCGCGGAGCGCACCCGCACGATCGTAGTATGATGCGCGATCTTCTACTCCCACCGTTTCGCTGGCCGTAATTTGAATATTATCAATGTGACGGTTATTCCAGAGCGGTTCAAACATGGAATTGGCAAAACGGATAACCTGAATGTTTTGCACCATTTCTTTCCCTAAATAATGATCAATGCGGTATATTTCTTCTTCCGCAAACGATCGTTTAATTTCTTCATTTAATGCTTCGGCGGACGTATAGTCGTGACCGAACGGTTTCTCAATGATCAAACGCTTCCAGCCTTTTGTGTTCGTCAGACCACTTTCTTTCAAATTAGTTGCCACCGTACCAAATAGCTGTGGCGCGATCGCCAGATAAAACATGCGATTGCCCGGCAATTTGTTCTCTTGCTCTTTCGCTTCTACCAACGATCGTAAAGCAGCATATTTTGCAGTATCTTTGACATCGAACGATATGTAAGAAAATCGAGCGGCAAACTGTTCCCATTCTTCGCCTGCACACAATGAAAGTCTGCTGAATTCTGCAATCGAATTCTTTACCCAAGTACGGAATTCAAAGCTATCTATATTTTTACGTCCAACACCAATTACCGCAAAATTGCACCGCAGTTGTTTCTCACGGTATAAGCTATATAAAGCTGGAAACAATTTACGCTTTGCCAGGTCTCCTGTAGCACCAAAAATGGTGAAAATAAAGGAAGGGATTGTTTCCTGTTGCGTAGACAACGACCGCACTCCTCACTTCGGAAATTTTTCCTCAAAAATATTCATCGTATATTATATCCTGTTTTCTTATTACGAGAATTACAATTATTTTACCATGTTGAACTTATTTCAGCCATTCACCCTATTGGTCGAACCAGCGAAACATCTGTGTACCTCAAGAAGGGAGATAATTGATGGAGAGAAAGTATACAATAAAAAAACGAGACCCCAAGCTTATTGGGATGTCTCGTTTTTCTCCGCTTCCTTGTATGTTTCCTGTTCGCCTTCATATGCCCGCCAATACAAACCGACGAAACTCAAGTAGTGCCTGTGCGAATGGCTCTATCTTCTCCAGCATGATATAATGCCCTGCTCCTTCAATGACTCTAGTCTGTACATTCGTATTTGCTGCGACCGCTTTTTCCAACGCGCCTTTCGGCAGCAATTTATCTTCAGATCCATATACCGCTAAAATCGGAATGTTCAGTTGTTTAAACGTGTCTTCCCCTTTGTATTGATTGCAAGCAAAAAAATCATCATGCACAATAGAGGTTTCTACCCAGCTGAGCTGCTCTCGCTCTTCTTCCCACAATTCAATGGGCGTCTCTTTTCCATAAGAAGCTTTAAATAAAAATTCTGGGAAACTACCGGCCACAAGTTCTTCAAGGATTTTCGGATGAACCGGCATCTCATAATGACTTGCGTCAAGCACAAGCCCTTTCACATTTGGATTGCGGGATGCCATTTCAATTCCGATCATACCACCCATCGAATGGCCGACTACAATCACATCCTGTCCGCCAATCTGCCCGCTTACCCAATCGGCGTACTCTTCAATGCTTTTGCAGCGCATGTTCGTATTTTCACCATGACCGGGCAAATCAAGCGCAATGCAGGAAACTCCGTCCATTCTTTCTACGAGTCCGCGAAATTTTGCTTTCGTTCCGCCCGCACCGTGAATCAATACAAAAGGAAGCTTTCCGGATTGGCTCATCGTTTTCCCCCTATAACAATGATTTTGAAATAACTACGCGCTGAATCTGGTTCGTGCCTTCGTAAATCTGGGTAATCTTCGCGTCACGCATCATGCGCTCTACCGGAAAATCCTGAATATAGCCGTATCCGCCCAGAATTTGCACCGCATCTGTCGTAACCTTCATCGCGACATCGGAAGCAAATACTTTCGCCATAGAAGCCAGGCGCATCAACGCCGGTTCTTTCCCCGTGCTTTCGAGATTATCAAGCGCGC
The DNA here is from genome assembly GCF_001439585.2 of Aneurinibacillus sp. XH2. Lineage (NCBI taxonomy): Bacteria > Bacillati > Bacillota > Bacilli > Caryophanales > Paenibacillaceae > Aneurinibacillus > Aneurinibacillus sp. XH2. The sequence continues at coordinate 17,981 of NZ_CP014140.1, forward strand.
TGGCTGCCCGGTAGACAAGCCCCCGCGCCGCTTCTATCTGTGTCGCCATGTCCGCCAACATAAACTGAATCCCCTGGAATGAGCCGATCGGGCGTCCAAATTGTTCGCGCTCTTTGACATATTCAAGGCAGACGTCCAGCGCCCCCTGTGCGATGCCGAGCGCTTGCGCACCGATACCTGGCCGGGTCTTATCCAGCGTTTTCATCGCCACAAGAAATCCCTGGCCTTCCTCTCCAATAACATTTTCCTCCGGTACACGACAATCTTCGAAGAATAATTCCGCTGTCGGCGATCCTTTAATTCCCATCTTCTTTTCGATCTTTCCTATGCTTAATCCAGGTGTTCCTTTTTCGATCAAAAAAGCAGTAATACCTTTATCCGTCTTCGCAAAAACCGTATATATATCGGCGATGTTGCCGTTTGTGATAAAGCATTTTTGACCGTTTAGCCGGTAGTATTTCCCGTCTTTTTCTGCCCTCGTTTTCATACTTTTTACGTCAGAACCAGCGCTCGGCTCGGTCAGTCCGAAGCAGGCAAGCTTCTTCCCGGTCGCCAAATCAGGAAGAACCCTCCGCTTCTGTTCCTCGTTTCCGCTCAGCAATACTGGAAGGGAACCCAGTTCCTGCACAGTGATGATCTGGGAAGAAGAGGCGCACACACGCGCCACTTCCTCGACAATCAAGCAATAACTCAACAAATCAAGCCCGGCTCCGCCATATTCTTCCGGCAGATTAGCACCGATGTATCCATACTCGCTCAGCAAATCCTTAATATCAAACGGATATTCGCCTTGCTCGTCGATTTCCGCCGCACGCGGCTTGATTTTTTCTTGTGCCAGCTTATGAATTTCCCGCTGAATTTCCTTCTGCTCTTCCGTTAATGCGAAATTCATCATCTTACTTCGTTCCCCTCGTGTAATCATAGAATCCTTTTCCGGTCTTGCGTCCAAGGTGACCCGCGCGTACCAGTTTGCGCAGCAGTGGCGCGCTGCGATACTTCGAGTCTTGTGTTTCTTCATACAGAGAGTCTTGCACATACAGCAGCGTATCGAGACCGATAAGATCAGCCAGCGCCAGCGGCCCGATCGGATGGTTCGCGCCAAGCTTCATGCCCTTGTCGATGTCCTCGGCGCTTGCCGTCCCTTCCATCAACACGAAAATCGCTTCGTTAATCATTGGAACGAGAATACGATTTACCGCAAACAGCGGCGCTTCTTTAACATCGATTGTTTCTTTGCCCATCTCTTCCACAAGAGCCTTAGCTTCCTGGTATGTCTGCTCTGTTGTGCTCTGGCCACGAATAAGCTCTACCAGCTTCATGACTGGCACCGGATTGAAGAAATGAACGCCGATGACTTTTTCCGGCCGATTCGTTACGCTGGCGATTTCCGTTACGCTCAAACCTGAAGTGTTCGTCGCGAGAATAACATCTTCGCGTACAATCTCATCCAATTTCTTGAACACTTCTTTTTTCAATTCCATATTTTCGCTGACAGCTTCAATAATGAAATCAGCGTCTTTAAGGCTGTTCCAATCTACTGTCGTTGTCAACACGCTTTCCAGTTCTTTTTTCCGCTCTTCCGTGAGGCGTCCCTTTTCAATGCTACGGTTCCAGTTTTTCTGAATGCCCGATAGTCCACGGTCAAAAAACTCTTCTTTCTGTTCTACAGCCACTACCGTAAAGCCGGCTTCCACTGCCGCCTGCGCAATACCTGAGCCCATTGTGCCGAAACCGATAATCCCGATTTTTTTTGCCATATTGTTTCTCCCCCTGTTTTTATTATTTATTCTGGAACCTAGGCTCCCTGCGTTCAAAGAAAGCAGCGACCCCTTCGTTCTTGTCTTCCGTTAGACAAATCTCACCGAATGCCTGCGCTTCCATCTCCAATCCTTCACTTAACGATGCTCTCAGTCCGTCATCAATCACCCGCTTTGCCGCACGAACGGCAAGCGGTCCGCGCTTCATAATGATACCCGCCCAGCGCTTCGCTTCTTCAAGCGCGTTTTCTTCCACTAGGATCTCTACTAGACCTATACGATACGCTTCTTCAGCAGAGATAAATTCACCGGAGAAAATCAACTGTTTTGCTTTGCCTGGCCCAACTAAGCGTGCAAGACGCTGCGTTCCGCCATAGCCGGGAATGATGCCAAGCTTTACTTCAGGAAGACCAAGCTGGGACTTGCGGCTCGCCACGCGAAAGTCGCAGGCCAGCGCCAGTTCAAGACCACCGCCCAGCGCAAAACCATCAATCGCTGCAATTACCGGCTGCTTCAATTCCGCAATGCGCTGAAAAATTCGCTGTCCTCGCCGGCAAAGTTCGATGCCATCTTCCTTCTTCAATTCCGGAAACTCTTTAATATCCGCACCGGCTACAAATGCTTTGTCGCCCGCACCACAAATCACCACCACATCGCAGCTATCGCCGATAGTATGTAAAATTTCGTCCATCTGTTTGAAAAAGGCTTTGTTTAATGCGTTTACCGGGGGAGCATCAATCGTAATTAGACCAAGCCGGTTATCTACTTCCCAAGTTACTTTCAATTTTCCGCACCTCCATAACGTCTATTACTTATCTTGGTTCAGCATTTATGATTCAAAAGCAATAATGGTGCCAATTTTAAAAATTTATCGCCCCTAGAAAAATAGTAATTTATATAAAAAGGAAACAAAAAATTTGTTTCATTAAGAAACGAATTTGTTTCCTTTTTGGATTATCAATTCCTTAAAGATACAGATTTAAAGCCATTGCTTATTGTATGTTGTACTTTTTTAACCTTTGATAGAAAGTTTTGCGACTAATACCTAGCCTTCGAATTGCCTCCGTGCGAGTCCGGCTTGTCCTAAGCACTTCTTCCAGCATTTCTTTCTCTGTTTTTTCAATCAGAGCTGGAAGATTTAAAGCATTGGTGCCGGACGCATACTGTCTCGATGGCTCTATGGGAGATTCGCTCAATACGCTTCCTTCCCGCACAAATGGCGGGACATCTTCCGGCACAAAGTAAGACTTGGAGCATACAGCAATCATACGCTCCAGCACGTTACTTAGCTCACGGACATTTCCCGGCCAATCATATCGTTCAAAAATTTCGTATACTTCTTGGGTTACGGTAACTTGCTTGCGATACTTCGATTTTAATTCACTTAAAATATTATTCATCAAAATAGGCAAATCCTGTTTTCTCTCCCGTACCGGGGGAATATGGATCGGCACAATATTCAATCTATAATACAAATCTTGACGGAATTTCCCTTCCCGCATTAATTTCTGCAAATCGCGGTTCGTGGCTGCAATGATGCGTATGTCAAGCGGATATATCGTCGTGCCACCTACTTTGATAAACGCTCTTTCTTGCAATACTCGAAGGAGCTTGGCCTGAAGAAAAAGCGAAAGCTCGCCGATTTCGTCAAGAAACAAAGTTCCGCCGTTCGCCAGCTCAAATAACCCGCGCTTTCCACCTTTGCGGGACCCAGTAAACGCGCCCTCCTCAAATCCGAACAGTTCGCTTTCAAATAATGATTCCGGAAGCGAGGCCATATTAATTGCGACAAACGGTTTATCACCGCGCGGGCTCGCCTCATGAATCGCACGGGCAAACACTTCTTTCCCTACACCGGTTTCCCCGAACAACAGTACTGTCGCTTCCGAATCAGCCACCTTTTTCGCCATTTCAACTGCCTGCCGCATGCCGGGCGCATGACTTTCTAGCAACGAAAAAATTTTTTGGTTTAGCTGTTTCTCAAGCTGTGTAGAATATGTTTTATACCGCTGCAATTCCTCCTGCAAAGCGTAGAATTCGCTAATATCCTTCATGATCGCGACCGCTCCGATCAACTCCCCTTTTTCAATTAGCGGAGTCATATTAGCAAAAATATGAATATTAAGCGAATCCAGATAGCTATAATCATTAATCAACGGCTGTCCCGTTTTAAGAACTTCCAGAATCCGCGCTTTCGGTTCGACTTTGCTAAGTTTTTTGCCGATAATTTTGTGCACAGGTACACCGAACTGTACCGAATAAGCGGTATTAACGTATACGATGGTGCTATCTTTACTGATAACTAGTACTGCGTCATGCATTGACTCAAGTATGGAAAGCAGATGATTCTCCAGCTTCACTGTCCTCATCCCCCCTTTTTTTCTATGATATATCATCTTGAATTTTTCAGCATTTGTACGCTGGTAGATGAAGATGATCATTATTTATATACACATACAGGGAGAAAGTAACAAATAATGAAAATTCCAAATAAAAAAACTATGAATTTCTTGAAAGTTCCTTATGGACATCTTGTTTGATTAAATTATAATGAGATATAGTGTAATGATTAAATAAGGCAGGGAATTCAGATGGAACGATTAAAGTCGGCGCTTACACTATTCATGACCATGTCACTTATTGTTTCAGTATATGTTCTTATTTGTCTTGGCATTTCATACATTTAACTTTCCTTGCTTACATTATACAAAATAAGGTGGTTCTCTCCAAAAGAGGCCACCTTATTTCTTATTCCTTCCATATCCTTCACCCTATCGTTTCCTCTCCGTTCTTAAAACGGAGCGTTTTTTCTTTATCATAAAAAAACAGGCGGAACAACGAAGCTCCAAATGATTTGACTGAAAAATCTGTGTCTTTCTGACTTTCATATCTTTTTTTTACAAACTCGATGACCGACTTTGGAATTCTCTGCCGGGCAATAAAACGGTAAAATAAACGATATCCTTCTTTCAAATGCTCCCAGCGTTGGTCGCTGTCCTCTTTTACATACTCGGAAACGTCAATTAATTTCACACCCGACTTCTGCAAAATAATATTTTTTAGATGAATGTCCCGTGGATTTAACCCTACACTGCGCGCATAGCGTATCGCTGCGTCCACTTCTTCAATAACCCAAGGGGCAATATAAATTCCTCTTAAGAGACAGTCATACAAATTGAAACCTTGTTCGTAGCTTATCACAATAAAGTTATCGCCTCTGCCGTAAAAGCGAGGAAAATATGAGGTTTCTCCCAAGCGGCGGTACGCTTCTATCTCATTCGCCAATTTTTCTTCCCGGCCCGCCGCGTACACTTTAAATGCATATCTTCTGTGTTTCCAGTACACAAACACAGCCGCATCCGTCCCGCGTCCCACGCACTCCATCTCTTTCGGCACATACGCAATATGCACAAGTTCATTCCCATCAACCGGGACAATTTTAATTTGCTCGATCAACGGAACGATCGGTTCCCACATCATACGCAACAACCTTTCCTTCGCTGTTGTTTGTATTTCTGTAACAAAAAAGACCTCCGCACACCGCCAAGAAACGCCCGGGCAATGTGTGAAGGTCTTGCATACCCAATGGTTCAAAAAGGGCTCGGCATACCGAGCGATTGCATCGCTGTATTGACGATATGCCGACCGGATTGTATCCGGTAGCTACTCCCCTAATTGGAGTCAGATTTATGTCTAACTCCAATCACACTCATATACATTACATGTCATGCCTTAACAACATTTTGTGGTTCGATAATTATTATATCACACTATCCTATTGCTTATAAGGTAAAAAAATGATCTAGCACATTCTTCCATTTTCGGCTTAAGGCTGACTCGCTCCTCCGTCCCAGGACGTAGAAAAAATCAAACGGACGCCTGTTATAGTAAAAGTGCTTGTCAGGTTAAGATAAACTCAAGAAACGGAACATGAAACAAAAAATGAAGGAGGAAAGGGAATGAAAAAGAAAGGCTCCTATCTTTTCGGGATGGGATTAATGGGATTTGGTGCCATTATGCTACTTGGCATCCTCAATCTCGGGTTTCTAATTCCACTATTCATCGCCGGATTTTTCATCTATACCGGCTGGAATCTTATCAAAAAAGCCCGGGGAAAAGCAGCGGTTACTACAACCAATCCGTTATACGATATGATGCCACGCCATCCCTATGAAACCAAACAGGTCGATGAATTAGATTTATGGGAACAAAAAATAAACCAAGGAGGAACAAATTCATGAGTATTTTAAAACGTATGCGTAATATTACACTGGCAACTATGAATCAAGTATTGGATCATGTAGAAGATCCAGTGGCGATGCTAAATCAATACATACGGGATATGGAAAGTGAAATCTCGCAAGCAGAACTCGCGATCGCCCGCCAAGTAGCTATTGAGAAAAAATGGAAAATGATGCTCGATGAAACGGAAGCACGCATCGAAAAACGCAGTCGTCAGGCTAAACTGGCAGTAGAAGCCGGAGACGAAGCCATTGCCCGCCGTGCGCTGGAAGACAAATTAATCTGCGAAAGCAAAGCAGAAGAGTACCGCAAGCAATACGAAACCGTCCGTGGGCAAACCAATGTTCTGCGCGGACAACTACAGGAATTGAAAGATAAATTCTATGAAATGCGCAACAAGAAAGCTGCGCTTATTGCACGAGCTAACGCTGCGCGAACAACCAAGCGAATGAACGCCGCCCTTTACTCTATTGACACAGAAAACGTGACCAAAGGATTTGAAAGAATCGAAGAGCGTGTCATGATGATGGAGGTGGAAGCGGAAGCCGGACAACACATACGCGCTGCCCACCTCTCGCTCGAAGAGCAGGAACGCCAAGCTATCCTCAACGCCAAAGTGGAAGAAGAATTGAACAAACTTCTTCAAAGTAAAGCATAATCGGGTTTAATAGGATGGAAAGAAGATGCAATATAAAGACTGCCGAGGGAATGTCCCTGTGGCAGTCTTTATTTTTATCGTCCGTTAACCGCGTCTTTTAATGCTTTACCAGGAGAGAATGCCGGTACTTTTGTCGCCGGGATTTCGATTTCTTCCCCTGTTTGCGGATTGCGGCCTTTACGAGCTGCGCGATGGCGGCTTTCAAAGTTTCCAAAACCAATTAATTGCACCTTTTCGCCAGCTTTCAGTGCTTCCGCAATAGATGTCAGGATCGCATCAACCGCCTGAGATGCTTGTTTTTTCGTCATCTCTGTAGATTCTGCCACTTTCTCAATCAGCTCTGTCTTGTTCATACATATCCTCCTTTATAATAAAAGTTTTGATGGAATCTTTTATTATATACTCATTCTTTCAAAATACAAGCAATTTTAAACATGATTTAGAAGATAAAGCCAATTTTTTTGCTGTTTTTAGCGTACTTGATACCCAAATCTTCCAATTCTCTGACAATATCATTCTCCTGCTCTTCTATCATCATACTTGCCAATAAGCAGAATGACAATAATATTTTCGAATTCAAAGATAGCGAATGATTGCTTTGCAATGTCAGGATAAGCTCTTTCTTCATACACTGCCATAAAATCAAAAAATCTTGTGGAAAAGGGGGGAAATGATATGGTGAAAGCAGGAAAAAAGTCGGCCACTAAACATAAGTACGGACAAATCCCGCCAGAAGAACGTTATAAATTTACGATGAAAATTGTCACCTCAGACAAATGCATCGTCTGTAAACAACAATGCGAACGTGGTCTGACATATATTGAAAAAATGTCGCAGCCAGGTGCCATCGGCTATGGAGTACCCTGCATTTTAACGAAAGGAAAAGCCTACAAATAAAGAAAACCCGGCATACAAACAAGACAAGGTCTGCGTTTTATGCCGGGTTTCTTTATCGCATTTAGTTAACGATCGTTTCTTGCATAAGACAAGCCATCAAGTCCTCAATCGAAGGAGCGGCGGCAACATGAACCGTGCCACAGCCAACCGAGCGGACAGCATCTGCTGTTTTTTCTCCCATACAGACAAGCATTTTGGAAGAGAGGAAAGGGAGCGGGTCGATCTCCTCGCGTTCCAGTGCATCGATAAGTATAGGCACGGAAGCTGCACTCGGAAATACAATCGCATCCACTCCTGCATCTTTCAACAAACGCACCATATTCACATTATATTCCATGCACTCTTTTTTTTCATATACAGCCAGTACGTCACATTCGCCCCATTCCGCTTCGTAGCTTTCCGTTCGCTCCACCACCGAAACATCGCCTACGACAAGCACTTTTTCCCTATCTGCCAGTGAAGACGGTCGCTCAGAATGTAAACCCATTTCACGAAGCTTGCGCTCTGTGCGCTGAGAAAGCGTATAAAACCGTGCTTTCAGCAAACGGATATCCCGGTTGCTACGACGATATGCCGCAAAAAAGAAATCAACGCTCTCCGGGGAAGTAAACAAAATGTGTTCATATTCCCCGCTTCGCTCGATTGTTTGCTGCACCGTCTCATCATCCCGTTCACAGACAGCAAAATAGGGGTATTCTATAACATCGGCTCCCTGTTCCGTCAACGCTTCCGCTAGGTTTCCTTTTTCTCCGCCGGTACGCGCTACAAGAATCCGTCTTCCGAACAGCGGTTTGCGCTCGAACCATTGAATCTTGTCACGTATGCTTACAATGTCTCCCACTAGCGTAATAGCAGGGTTTTTTAAATCGGCTGCGTTAACTTCGCGCACAATCGTTTCCAGCGTGCCCTGTACAGTTTTCTGCCGCCCCAGCGTTCCCCAGCTAATAAGCACGACCGGCGTTTGAGGCTTGCGCCCGTGCTTCATCAAATTCTTACAAATATGTGGCAAGTTCTTTACACCCATATAAAAAGCAATCGTATGGATTCCAGAAAGCGATGCCCAATCGACCACCGGCTTTCCGTCCGCCGTTTTCGCATGCCCGGTCACAATGGCAAAGCTTGTGCCGTAGTCCCGGTGCGTCACGGGAACACCTGCATACGCAGGTGCCGCAATCCCCGCAGTAATTCCTGGTACAATCTCGTATTCCACACCGTGCTTGGCCAACTCTTCCGCTTCTTCCCCTACCCGGCCGAATACGGAAGGGTCGCCACCTTTTAAGCGTACAACTCGTTTGCCTTCCTGCGCTTTTTGGACAAGGAGCTCATTAATCGCTTCCTGGCGCAATGTATGATGCTTCGGGAACTTGCCGCAGTAGATAAATTCCGCGTCCGGCCTCGCAAAACGTAAAAAACGCGGATTGGCCAAACGGTCATACACAATGACATCAGCATTTTTAAGGCATTCAAGTCCGCGGACAGTAATCAATTTTTCGTCTCCGGGGCCTGCCCCCACCAGATAAACTTTCCCGGTTCTCATGGCTTCATCTCCCTATCAAAGGCCTGTTGCGAACAGTTCTCCTTATATTTCAAACAGGCGGAAATCCACCGTTTGACAAGAGAAGGCTGAGAAGCAAAATGAAGGTGGGTATATCCCGCCACAAGATTTTTCAGAATGACGCCTTCCCGCTTACTGCCGAATCGGCTGCGTGTTTCATACGCCGGCTGAAAATCCGCTCCTGGTTCAAACGTCGAATAGTGGAACTCATGTCCGCGCGCTATTTCCCCTTCAGAAAGCAGGAAATTTCCTTTCATCCCGGTCACTTCCCGGTACCCAAGCGCGGCACGCTTTGTATGCATTCTCGTCCGGCCCGGAATCACTCCGACCATATGATAGCTTTCACCATCAGTTGTCACAATTTCCTCGGTCAGATACATAAAGCCACCACACTCAGCGAACGTAGGCACTCCTCTCTCGATGGCGCGCCGTATTGAAGTGCGTACGCTCGCTTCGCGGGCCAATTCTGGTGCAAATTCTTCAGGAAACCCTCCTCCGATATATAATCCGTTCACATCTTCAGGCACCGTCTCTCCGGCCAGAGGACTGAAAAATACACACTCCGCTCCCGCAGCTTCCAACATTTCGATGTTTTCCTGATAGTAAAAGTTAAATGCCGCATCTTTTGCAACAGCAATACGCACGATAGGTGCTTTGTCCAAAACAATGCTATCAGCTTCAGCATTAGCCTGCGGAAGCGGTGGAATATCAGCCAATTGAAGCAGACGGTCTACATCGATATGTTGCGCAATCATTTCCCCAAGGCGGACAAACAACGGCTCCAGTTCTCCGCGCTCTACTGCCGGAAGCAGGCCAAGGTGGCGTTCCGGAATGCGCACTTCTGGCGTACGCGTAAGTGTTCCAAGCAATGGGATGCCGCATTCTTTTTCCACCGCCTCCCGGATCAGTTTACCGTGCCCTTCGCTTCCGGCGTGGTTGGCAATCACGCCAACAATGGAAACCTTAGGGTTAAGCATCTGAAATCCTTTGACAACCGCTGCCGCACTACGCGCCATGCTTTGAACGTTCAATACAAGCACAACCGGGGTTTGTGTAAGAATGCTGATCTCCGCCGTGCTTCCGATATCTTCCGTTGGACTCTTCCCATCATAAAGACCCATAACACCTTCAATGATAGAGATATCAGCGTCTCTGCTGGCACGGGCAAGCACGCCGCGCATAACGTCCTCTTTGAGCATCCAGCTATCCAGATTGCGTGACGGACGGCCTGTAATCGCGGTATGATATGCCGGATCGATATAATCCGGTCCGCACTTAAATCCCTGTACGGTTAAACCTCTCTGTTTCAGTGCAGCCATTAAGCCAAGCGTAACCGTTGTTTTTCCGGCCCCACTTCCGGTCCCGGCAATAATTATACGCCTGTTCCCCATACTCTCCCTCCTCTCTGCTACGCAAGTATACCGACCGAAATCGTTACATTCCCGGATTTCTTCTTAGTTAACACAAGTTTTTCATTTCCGCTATACCGCTTGCAAGCCGGCTCGCTTACGCCGTATGCGCCCGTGAATTTAAACACTGTCTCAGAGGGCTCTTCAATGTTCATCTCATTCAATTCCTGCGGCGTATAATAGACAAACTCCCAGCCGTATTTATCACAAACGGAAAGCAATCCTGCCTCATCCTTTTTCAGATCAATAGTGCAGATCGCTTTTACACTCCAAATGGAGAATCTAAGTTCATTCAACGTATCTTTGATGACGCTCTCTATTTCTTCCGCCGCAGTCCCGCGGTTACATCCGATGCCAAGTGCGATTACTTTCGGACGATACAGAACACCATTTTCCAGAATCGGCATCTCCTCCGGACGAAGCATGCGGTGTGTAATCACAAGTGCCGCATCTGGACTTGCCTCTATCGCCGCCTCAATCGAATCATAGATTTTAAGAGACGGAGGCATCGGCGTATCATGCATCCACCAATCTGTCTCGCCTGACTCCTGAATAATCGCTACATGTTCCTCATTAACTACGGAAGCGCTAACCGGTGTTAGCTTCTTCTCAGAATCCGGGTCCCAACGCCAGCCAAAACGGCGCCCGAATAAGTCGACCGGAATCGTCTTTTGCACATCAGAAGCGGTGGTAATAACCGGCTGTGCGCCAAGTAAAGCCGCCACCTCCCGCGTCAATTCGTTTGCTCCACCTAAATGCCCGGACAATACGCTGATAGCGTGCTGTCCTCTATCATCAACCACTACGACACCAGGATCTGTCTTTTTATCTTTCAGCACCGGCGCAATCATCCGCACAACCGCACCGAGTGAAATAAACAAAATAAGGCCTTCATATGCCGGGAAAAGCGCCGGAAACAGCAGCCGCACAGAGCCGTTGAATAGCTGAATACCCGCCGCTTCCTCATCGCCGTGCGCAAATTTGCTCATGTAGTATAAGTCAGCTTCGGGAAACTTTTTCTTAAGCGAACGCGCCATCTCAACCCCGTGCTTCGTAATCGCGACCATCGCGTATTTTCCCGTTTGTTTAATTTTCGGCACAACACCTTCCATAAGTTCAATAATGGCCGTTTCTGTGCGGCTCATGACGGAACCCCCTTACGGTAACGGTGCGTAAATTCTTTATCGTATAGTTTGGAACGAAATTCTTCATGGTTCGTAATATCCGGATCAAGAGCCCAGCCGGCTAATATCATCGCATGTGAGCGAATCCCCTTGGCACGCATATCCTCAGCCAAATTCTCCAGCGTAGAGTGGACAATGATTTGATCTGGCCAGCTTGCGCGGTACACTACAGCAACCGGCGTTTCTTTGGCCCAGCCCGCCGCCAAAAACTCTTCGACTACTTTTTTTACAAGAGTAGCGCTTAAAAACAGCGCGACCGTGCAGTGGTGAGAAGCCAGATCGCGCAACTTCTCCCGCTCCGGAACCGGCGTCCGTCCTTCAGCGCGCGTCAAAATCACCGTTTGCGTTAAATCTGGAACCGTCAGTTCAGCGCCAACCGCCGCGGCGGAGGCAAAGACGGAGCTAACACCCGGCACAATTTCGTACGCTATCCCGTTCTTTTTCAAAAGCACCATCTGTTCAAGAATCGCACCGTATACAGCCGGATCGCCCGTGTGAACGCGAACCACCTGTTTGCCCTGCCGCGCGCGGTCCACCATAATATTGACCATCTCCTCAAGCGTCATTCCCGCTGTCTTTATCACTTCCGCTTCCGGTTTCGCCCGCGCGATAAGATCTTCATTCACAAGCGAATCAGTCCATAGTACAACATCGGCCTGCTGCAGCAACTTGAGACCTTTAACTGTAATCAAATCCGGATCGCCCGGGCCTGCTCCGATAATGTAAACTTTCACTTTCTCACCACCATCAGCGTTAAATATTCAAGCTCCAACCCTTTCAGCTCCGCCACGTTCGGCCAAATAACTTCTTCACCTGAGGTTACTTTCGTGACAACAGAAGCTTTGGAGAGCAAATCCAATTCCGCTAACAAATCAACCATCATATCGATAACCTTGGCCACTTTCAAAAACACGACGCAATCGTGGGTTAACAGCGCCTGTTTCATTTTTTCGCGATCTTCCGTCGCAGGCACTACCGCCACGTGTTCATCCCCATCCGCCAACGGCAAACCAAGCCGGGAAGCAACCCCATTAATAGAAGAAATGCCTGGTATTGAGACAACTTTAACCTCCGGATACTTCTCCTGCATCAACCGCATCATATGGATGAACGTGCTATACAACATCGGGTCCCCTTCCGTAATAAACGCCACATCTTTCCCCTGAGATAGCCGCTCATACACCTCATCCACTGTGTTGTTCCATTCCCGCTCCAGAATGTCCTTATCTTTCGTCATAGGAAACACAAGGCCCAGCATTTCCTTCTCTCTCTGGTCGATATACTGCTCGGCAATCGCGTACGCGTAACTTTTGCTGCCTTTTCGTTTGCGCGGATAGGCAATAACTGGCGATTCTTTCATAACCCGGTAGGCTTTCACAGTCAAAAGCTCCGGATCTCCCGGACCTACGCCTACTCCATATAATGTTCCTTTCGCCATCATTTCTCCTCCTTTCGTTTCGCCGTGACGATATAGATCGGATTCAGTCCTTCGAATCGGTTCATATGTAAAATCGGTTTGCTGCGTGAAATTTGAGCAAGCGTCACCGAAGTCTCGAAGCCTTCCGCTGCAAACGCCTGCATTGCTTCGTACAATGTTTCAATCGTAGCCGCATTCAATACAATGCGTCCGCCCGGTTTTAAACGCGAACAGCAAACATGCAGCAACTCCTTCATCTCACCGCCCGTACCGCCAATAAATACCGCATCCGGATCTGCAAACTCTTCCAATCCTGCGGGAGCACGCCCATGTACAACGGTAAAATCGGTGCGGAACTTCCGCATGTTCTCCCTGCAGTTTTCCAAATCGGCCTCATTCTTTTCAATAGCGAATACTTCTCCCTTGCGACAGATGCGGGCCGCTTCAATCGCCATCGAACCTGTGCATGTGCCGATATCCCAGACGATGCTGTTCGGTTTCAATTCCAGGGCGGCCAGACTGAGCACACGAACCTCCCGCTTCGTAATCAGTCCTTTATCCGGCTTACGCTGTGCAAACTCTTCATCCGCGATCCCTAGCGGCCAATGCGGGGCCGGAGCCTCGCGTTTCAAAACTACAAGATTCAATGGCGCACATTCCGCCTCCGCCATTTCCTCCATGGTCATCCAGCGCGTTCTTTCCTCTACTCCACCAAGATTTTCAGCCACAAACGCCCGGTACTCGTTGACGCCGAACGAAAGCAAATAACGTGCAATCGCGGCCGGATTATTCGCTTCATCAGTCAGCAAACATACTTTGTCCAAGCCGTCAATTTTCTGGACAAGCCCTTTCATGCTGCGACCATGTACGCTCAAAAATTCACAATCCTGCCAGCTTTCCTGCATTTTCGCAAACGCCTGCTGAATGGAGCTTATGCCGGGGTAAATTTCCACCGGTAGCTTCTTAGCCAAATACGAACCAATGCCATAAAACAGCGGGTCGCCAGAGGCAAGTACAACCGTCTTCTTGCCCGATTCCGCAATTTTGGACACGATAGCCGAAAGACCGCCTTTTACCGTAAGTTTCTCCCCATGGTATTCCGGGAAAAAACCCAAATGCCGTTCGCCACCAACCAAAAGTTCGCTTTCTTCAATCCACTGCCGGTATACGGGCAGCAGGCTTTCCGCTCCGTTATCTCCGATGCCTATCACTTTGACCGGGCTCTGCAATCGACTCTCTCCCTTCCCAATATCTCGTTTTTCATAGTAATAATCACCGTTTCTATTTCTGCGTCACCGTCCATTTCTTTCAAGCCAGATTCACATACATAGCGGCACAAAAGCCGGAAAAATTCATCACAGCCTTGCTCCCGCATCAGATCGCCTACCTGGGAAGCAGTATTCGCTTCCCGGATCTGCTTCACAAGCGGTTCCGGCACGCCCGCTTCTTCCGCAACCCGGGCCAGAAAGCCGAAATCGACCGGTGCGCTTTTGGAATGCACCATCATAACCCCTTGGGCAACTTTGGAGAACTTGCCCATCATGCCGACAAGCGTCACGCGCTTCACGCCGTACTTCTTGCACATCTTTAGCGTAAAACCGACGAAATCGCCCATTTCGATAAACGCCTCTTCTGGATAGTCTTCATACAGCTGCATGGCGAATTTTTCGCTGCGTCCCCCGGTAGTGGCAATTACATGTTCGCACCCGCATTCCACAGCAACCTGAATGGCCTGGGCAATACTTGCTTTAAACGCGGCGGTCGAAAACGGAACAACTGTCCCTCTCGTTCCAAGGATGGAGATGCCACCAATGATCCCCAGACGGGCATTCAACGTCTTCTTCGCAATTTCCTCTCCATCCGGAACGGAAATGACAATATGTATCCCCCGTTCCATACCATATTGATCCAATACTTCCTGCGCTGTCTCCATAATCATGCGGCGTGGTACCGGATTAATCGCAGCTTCCCCTACAGGTACAGGAAGGCCCGGTTTGGTCACTCTTCCGACGCCGACGCCACCGTCCAATGTAATACCTGGATTTTCCTTCCAGCTTACAGTTGATACAATAAGAGCCTTATGCGTTGCGTCAGGGTCATCGCCAGCGTCTTTAATAACCCCTGCCGTCGCGTTTTCCTCCCCAAATTCTACATTTTGCATATGAAAAGTCACCCGCTCGCCAATCGGAAGAAGAATTTCGGCTTCCGTCACAGCTTCCTGCCGGATAAGGGACAAAAGGGCGGCTTTTGTGGCCGCCGTCGCATTTGATCCCGTCGTATAGCCATGACGCAATGTTTTTTCTTCGTCCGCCATCTTTATCCCCGCTTTTCAGCCATGATGGATAACGCGTTGACTGCTGCAACCACAATTGTACTTCCGCCTTTGCGTCCGACGTTTGTAATAAAAGGAATATCCAGCTTCGCTAACTCCTCTTTCGATTCGGCTGCAGACACGAATCCGACCGGCATGCCGATAATAAGTCCCGGACGGGCTACGCCCTCCTTCACGAGTCGAATCAGTTCTAAGAGCGCAGTTGGCGCATTTCCGATAGCAAAAATACCGCCGTCTGCTTCCTTCACCGCTTTCCGGGTTGCCACGATAGCCCGCGTTGTATTCAGGCGTTTCGCTTCCTCAATCACATCCGGATCAGAGATGTATACATGAACACTTCCCCCGAACTTCTCAATGCGAGGTTTGCTGATGCCTACCTGTACCATCTGAACATCAGCAACAATCTTCCGTCCTTCACGGATTGCGCGAATCCCTGCTTCAACAGCGTCCGGGTGAAACACCATACTCCTTCCAAGTTCAAAATCGGCCGACGCGTGAATCACACGTTGCACAATTGGATATTGCTCCTCAGTAAATGGATGCTCTCCCAACTCTTCTGTAATGATTTCAAAACTTTTCCCTTCAATCTCCTGCGGCTGTACGGTTAACGGTTTAAACTCGGTATGAAAATCCATCGTTTGCTGCCTCCTTCAATTTTTCTTTCAGTGTCTTAATCACTTCATCAAACTCAGAAAACACAGTTCCATACTCGATTTTCGGACGAGCGATCATAATTGTCGGAATCCCCATCTCCAGCGCCGCTTCCAGCTTTTCGTCCACAGAGCCGACTTTTCCACTCTCTTTCGTAATCATAAGCGTCACATCGTACTGCTTATAAAGTGCAGCATTTAGCTCTTTGGAAAACGGGCCTTGCATAGCTACAATATTTTTCTGTTCAATGCCAAGCTGTTCGCACTTTTCCATGTTGTCTTTGCGCGGCAACATGCGGGCCACCAGTGTAACATCAGGCAACCCCACCAGCTTTTCCGCGAAAATGTGCAATGTTTTGCTTCCGGTAGTCAGCATAATCACGCCTTTGTGACGTGCGGCCAGTTCAGCTGCCTCTACGTAATCGCGCACCACTGTAATCAAAGGGTGCGACTTCCTTTCAATGGATGCGCGTTCGTAGCGAATATACGGCACATCCGCCCGTTTCGCGCCTTCAAGCGCGTTGCGCGAAGCTTCTTCCGCAAACGGATGGCTTGCGTCAACGACCGCGAAAACTCCTTCTGCACGAATCAACTCACAAATTTCATCCGCGTTCATTCTACCAACACGCACAGGGAGTCCGGCTTCTGTCATGCTTTTGGCAGCGTTCTCCG
This sequence comes from Aneurinibacillus sp. XH2, assembly GCF_001439585.2. Classification (NCBI taxonomy): domain Bacteria; kingdom Bacillati; phylum Bacillota; class Bacilli; order Caryophanales; family Paenibacillaceae; genus Aneurinibacillus; species Aneurinibacillus sp. XH2. The sequence goes on from NZ_CP014140.1 coordinate 34,754, forward strand.
TGACAACCGTTGTCAACAGTGGATACCCTTCTCCCTGAATGCGAAACGCCAGCTCCCTCGCGTCGCTCGTTCCTGCAAGCATAAGAATCATATTAAGCCTTCTCCTTTTCCTTTTCGTGAGCTTCATGATGATGAGCATGGTGAGCATGCCCATGATGATGGTGGTGATGATGGTTACCATGATCATGATCGTGGTCATGATGCAAATCCATATGCTCTAACGCAAACAAGCGATACTGGCACGTATCGCAGTTCATCTTAACCTCATCTTGCAACGCTTCCTCAGCCCGCTCACAGAAAATATGGCGTAAGCCCGGATGAAAGCCAATGTATTCCGTCATTAAAAATTCACGGTCAGAATATTGAGACCGGAAGTGCTCCAGTTTGTCTTCCATCCGCTTCATGAGAATGCCGGTAAATAAAAGGTATGGAATGAGTACCACTTTTTTCGCGCCGAGTTTAAGACAGCGGTCAATTCCTTCTTCAACCGAAGGGCGGGTAACGCCGATAAAACATGTTTCTACCCAACGCACATGCAGACGTTCCCATAAAAGCCGCGAAAGTTTAAATACATCGCTATTGGCGTCAGGATCGCTGCTGCCGCGCCCAATAATCAAAATTGCCGTATCTTCCGCTTCTTCTTCCACGTCAAATCCCGCCTCTGTAAGACGCGACTGCAAAACGTTCAGCACTTCGTTATGAATACCAATTGGACGCCCATAAATAAACCGGACATGCGGATATTTTTCACGCGCTATATCCAGCGCAGCAGGAATATGAATTTTCGAATGTCCTGCCGGAAATAACATCATCGGAACAACAGCGACATAGGTCGCTCCCCGCGCCACGCACGCATCAAGTCCCTGCATAACATCCGGCTCAGCAAATTCAAGAAAACAAGTCTCCACTACTGGAACGGGAATCTCCTGTTTTATCCCATCGACGAACCGTAGAATTTCTTCATTCCCCTGCGGATCTCGGCTCCCGTGTCCCACAAATAACACCGCTTGCATGGTATTCCTCCTTTCCCCGTTTAATCCCCACAGACCGCTTCTACCAGCACCCGCACTGGAGCGTCTTCATGTTTAAAGCCCTCGATCTCTTTTACGCGCTTAAAGAACTTGTGGAACCGTTCATTTGGATGTCCTTCTTCCTTGTACTTGCGCAAAATCCGTTCAATCAGGCCGACAACCTCTTCCGGTTCAATTCCTTCCGCTACCGGCTGGCCCACATGAGCGTTACGACCCGTCGTCTTTGCACCAAGGAATAAGTCGAACTTTCCTTTTCTGAAAACAAGCCCAATATCTTCCGTTACCGCACCATAGCAGGCCATTCCACAGCCGTTAAAGCCAATCTTAAGCTCCTTCGGTACCTGCATGCCGCCGAACAATTCATCGATTTGCTCGGCATATGGAATTGCGTCCCTTTTCTCCCCGTCGCAGAAATCGCACGCCTTCAGCGTCACTACATCACCGACCGGCTGCACAAGCAGACCAGCCGCCCGCAATTTAGCGGTAATCTCCTCTGGCTTTACCGTTGGAACACTGACCCGAATCTGGTGATGTGGCGTATATTCCATCGTTCCTTTTTCGCCAACAATCTCCGCCAGCACCAGCATTTGCTGAGCCGTAATTTTTTTGTTAGCAACACCCGGAGATACAGCAAATTCAAAGATAGACTCCTGCACAAATCCGGCTGTCTCCAGGGGAATTGATTCAGGCGCCGTACCATACAACTTGCCAAGCGCTTCTTCTGCAAGCGCACGGGTGTATGATTTTTCGGCCTGTTGTTCCTGCTCACCCGCAAACACACTGTGAAGCGCCCACGGTTCGTTTTCTGGACGTAAACGCTGATGTGGAGCCAGCGCCTGCTTGTCCGCATTTAACGTATATTTGCGCTGATAACCGCGCGGCGTAATCATTTTTCCATCATAAAGCCGAGTCGAATTGTTTCCAATAATAACAGTGGTCAACATGCCGATTTCATGGTCCAGCATATGGGCCAAATCCGTAATGACGATTGACTGTCGCTCCCGATACGCGCTCTTGACAAGTCCAACCGGCGTGTCCGGCGAACGGTATTTCAACAATATACGCTGAGCCTCTTCGATTTGGCGCGTCCGGCGCCCGCTTTTCGGATTGTATAAAGCAATAACAAAATCAGCCTGTCCGGCCGCCTCCAGCCGCTTTGCAATCAGTTCCCACGGAGTCAAATGATCGCTCAGGCTAATGGTGCAGGCATCGTGCATAATCGGAGCACCAAGCAAGGAAGCACACGAATTAATGGCTGAAATTCCAGGTATAACTTCGACCGCAATCCCTTCTTTCTCCGTCCATCCCTTTTCCATAAGCACTTCATATACCAATCCGGCCATGCCATATACACCAGCATCACCACTCGAAATAACGCCGACTACTTTGCCTTGTTCCGCCTGACGCACTGCCTCCTGAGCGCGTCCTACTTCCTCCGTCATACCGGTCTGAACCACGATCTGGTCTTCCCGCAACAACCCGCGAACAAGTTCCACATACGTGGTATAGCCAAGAATCACTTCGCATTCTTCAATTGCTTCGCGGGCTCGCTGCGTAATGTGCTCAAAGCTTCCAGGTCCAAATCCGATAATTAGTAATTTTCCGCGTTTTCCATCCATATATCTCACCCCGTTACCGTTTTATTAATCAACCAAACATCTCGCTAACCGTTCTTTCAAATCCGCAACATTACGTGGCCTCGCTTCTGTCTCAGGGAAAAACGAAGGTACGAGTGCTTCCCACACATCAAACAAAAGAGGAACACCCAACTGTAGCCCTTCCAGCACATCGCGCCGCGCAAACACCTCATTCGGTGCACCTTCCAATGCAAGCCGTCCATCTTCGATAACAAACACCCAATCCGCCCACTCATAAGCTAGATCGATATCGTGCGTCGCCATCACAATGGTTGTCCCTTCTTCTCTGTGAATTCTTTCTAACTCTTTCATCAAAAGACGCGTATGCAGGCGATCGAGATATGCTGTTGGTTCATCTAGAAGTAAAAGCTCCGGTTCCAGTACCATTACTCCGGCCAGTGCTACTCTTTTCTTCTGGCCAAGGCTTAAGTGATGCACCGGACGCTCGCGGAAATGTTCCAGGCCGAAACGAACGAGCGCCTGTTCCACCTTCCGCTTCGCTTCATCATCCGAAAGACCTGCGCTGCATAAGCCGTATGAAATATCTTCAACCACTGTGCTGGCGATAAGTTGCTGTTCCGGATCTTGAAAGACCAGTCCGACTTTCTGCCTGATTTGGCTGAGAAACGTACGCCGATAAGAGAATGCTTCCCCTTTCCACTTCACGACCCCGCGTTCTGGTGCATAAATTCCGTTCATATGCAAAAACAATGTCGATTTTCCGCAGCCGTTATGTCCGAGTAGTGCGCAGCGCTTGCCTCTGGGCACCCGCATTGTCAGACCATTCAAAGCAGGAGTTTCACTTCCCGGGTATGTGTAGCACACATCCTCGATTTCCAAAAGCCAGTCCATTCTTCTCACCTTCCCGTCCACCATTCAAGCGCAACCAACAGCAAAAAAACTGCTGCCGCCTCGGCCGCGTATCTTCTCGAAACAAAAGCATGTGAAGAAGCTAATACCCTCAAGTCTCCATCAAATCCGCGCGCCGCAAGTCCAATCGAAAGCTGCTGATAACGCTGTACTGTCCGGGCAAATAATCGCGCAACCAATCCGCCGGCATCCCGCATCTTGCGCGAGAATCCATGTCGGGCTCCCCTTGCTTTATAGGCAATCCAAAGCTGTTCCACCGTTTCTAAAAACACGAAAACAAACCGATACATAACAAGCAACAAATCTGTCACCATACAAGGGACACCAATCCGCCGCAGCACGGCTAAAATTTCCGTAAATGGAACCGTCAACAAAATAAAATACAAACAAGAAACGGAAGAAAGCGAACGAAGCAATAACGCGCTCGCTTTCTTCATACCGGCCACGCCAATATATACATGAAAAACTCCGAAAGAATAAATAAATACCGTCTGCTCTGTTATCTCCGCTATTGACCGCGCCGTAATTTCCAGCATAATTGGCGGCAAGCTAAGCGCAAGAAATAAAGAAATTGCCCCCAATAGCCGCAAATAAATACGCCAAGGAATGCCGGCATAGCCCACAATCCAGACACTCATCCATACAAAAACTGCTATGTGAGTAGGCGCGTGCGCCACCATAACAAAACAAAGCATAGTAATGCCAATTACCAGTTTCTGAATCGGAGATACATGGCGCAGGCGATTCGTATAAGCAAGCGTATCAAGCTGAATCTTCATCCGAACATTCCCGCTTTGTAGCCCGACCCTTATAATAACCGATGCCATACCCTATAATACCGGCGCCAAAGGCCGCCTGAAGCGCGAATAGAAGGCTTTCCGTCTCACTTCCCGGCGGTTCAAAAAGCGGCTCGAACCACGGTTTGTATTCTGGTGCCATTTCTGTCACCGCCTGTTCCGCCGCGCCGTCCGCTCCGCCAAAATCCGAATCTTTAATCATGACAAGCGGAATCACCATCAACGCAGCTACTACCAAAATAATCAACACATTCATTTTCCAAACCGAATTTTTCATAAAGAATTACGCTCCCCGTTTAATAGATTGCAGCGTGTTTAATTCTTGTCTGTTATACACCATAAGCCAGTTCCATACCAGCACCGTCAGCAACCCTTCGCTAATCGCGAGCGGAATCTGAGTAACCGCGAAAATTCCAGCAAACTTTGCGAAAGAAGCCAGCACTCCGCCACTTGCCGCCGGAAATGCCAGCGCCAACTGTAAAGAAGTAACAACATAAGTCGCCATATCGGCTAATGCCGCCGCCAGAAAAACGGCCAAACGTTGCTTTCCCGTTGAACGAACAGTCAATCGGTACACACTATATGCTACGAACGGCCCAACCACGGCCATGGAAAACGCATTTGCACCCAATGTGGTTAGTCCACCATGTGCCAAGAGTACGGCCTGAAACAAAAGCACAAAGCTTCCTAACACTGTCATCGCCAGCGGGCCAAACAATACCGCCCCCAATCCCGTCCCGGTCGGATGAGAACTGCTTCCTGTCACGGATGGAATTTTCAGCGCTGACAAAACGAATGCAAATGCGCCCGCCAACCCGAGAAGCAATTTCGTCTCCGGTTGCTCTTTTGTTAATCGCTTAAGAGAACGAAGTCCCATCAGGAAAAAAGGTAAAAACAGCACCCACCAAAAAACGGCCCAACCTACTGGCAAAAAGCCTTCCATAATGTGCATCGCATAAGCAGTGTTAGGTTCGTTAAGCGAAAAATAAAGCGCGAACCCCGCAACAACTGCAGCAAACGAGAGCATACGTTTTCTTTTCATTCACTTCTTCCTCCCTTTCATACATGCAATTTCTATCAGCAATAAGAAAATCTAGCAAGTTGCGCTCTCATCCTTTAATAATGAAAATAAAAAAGCATCTTTTCCCACAGAAAAGATGCTTCGGTAAACAAAAGCGCAAAATCAATCTACGTGCCTGTGTTATATGCCCCTTTGAACACCTCACCATCCTCGTGGTTTTGCAGTGTTTCTCTTCACGGCAGGTCTCCTGGCTTCGGGTCTGACGAACAACCGCCCCCTTCCCATTTCACAGGCAGAAATAGTGGGTTTAATATCAGCAGTGTTCTTCCCTTCACAGTGGCGGGACCGCGTCGGATTTGCACCGAACTTCCCTTTTAAGTTCTCCATTCCAGCATCTGGTGGAACTTTGAACACCGTAAAGTTTACATATACAGTTGTAAGTGAGCCCATGATAACATGAATTTGAAAATAATTCTACTGGTAAACACTTATTTTTTGAAAAATTATAGACTTTAGTACAGGAAAGAAATCAGAATACTAGTAACAGCGCCAACCCAATTTATAAGACTCAGGCTTACTATTACTTTCATGTAGATCGAATCAAAAGAAATAAGAAACCCTGCCTTTTGGCAGACAGGGGCGAAATTCAACTATTTAAGGCGATTAAAGTTTGGTATGGGTACCATCACATTACGGTAAATTCCCGGATTTTCCGCACCCGCAAATCGCGACTGTTTTCGGTTCTTCAATATTCACAATGAACGGCTGTTTTCCTGTCCCTTTGTGAGAGTCATCACAATACGGAGGGTTCCCAGTCAAACCACAAGCACAATAAGCTTTTTTTCCGGGTTTCTCTTGTATTACATAGGGTTGCTTCCTATCATACATAGCCATCTCCATTCCTCCTATATCCATCTTTTTTGCTCTTTCAACGTTCGTATTGTGATGAGAAAAAGGGGCGATTTACCAATTCCATTTTTTCCTAATACGAGACAGAAATATTCATCCGTTATTTAATCAATCGTAGAAACAAGAAGAAGCGGAACATGGAACTTATTTGATTTTATCTTTTTGCAAACACAACATTGGTAATTTTGCACATTATTTGATTCTAAAGCAGGGAATTCTTTTTCAAATTTCCATGGTCGAAGCCGTCTCATTTGGCAAATATATAGCTACCGATTAAGGGGTTAACAAACGGTTATTTGGCAATACTGGCTCTTATCATCACAATGATAAGGAGCGGATTATGTTATGAAAAAATCACTGATTACAAACTTACGAATGAAGCATTACGAAAGGAAGAGCGTGCGATTTCTGATGCTTTTTTCCGGCAGCGTGTGACGGCCGTTCGACTGATTCTTGAAGGTTTTTCTACGGTAAAAGCTGCAGAAGTACTGGGCATTTGTCACTAGTCTGAGACGCCTTAGAAAAAGGCGCCGCTCACGTAAATAACACCTGAAATTTTTCAAACGAAGAAAGGGAACTGACCCTTCCCTATCTAAGTTAAAAATATGCTTAAGAAATTTTCGAAATCACAAGTATGGATAATTGCTTTAGTGGTCTATGTGCTAAGTACCATTAATTACAAAAATCCTTCTACACTTGATAAGATATCCATTACTTTGGCATGTATCTTATCAGCTCTTGTCATCTGGAATTTCGTATTACACTTATATAAAGAAAGGATTGAAAAATGAACTATACCTTTAACAGTACAAAAGAGTTAAAACAGTTTATCGCAAAGGAAGTCTTGAGCTCGGCTGAAGCTATTGAATACCTAGGGATTAGTCGTGCACGTCTAAGCCAGTTAATTAAGAACGGCAAACTTATCCCCATCAAAAAACTGCAACGGGATAGTCTGTTCCTAAAAATCGATGTAGAGAAAAAAAAGTAAGAGCTTGAAGAGTTAAGGAAGAAATACAGACCATATGATTAAAAATAAGACCCGGCTACACCGAGTTATTTTTGTTCTGGCATCCATGTGAATACGTAGTCAGGTTTCGAATTCTTTAGGACAAGCTGACCGTTTTCTGTATGTACTTCCCGTTTGCCTGTATCGATAAGCTTCTGAAGGTCTTCGGGTAAGGGGATATTGCCGTTTCCTGTTGCGGCCAAGTAAAGGAATCTCTATCTCTGTCTGAGCTCACCTTTCGCTGTGAATGTGGTTTTGTGGCAAACAGGGACTAGAATGCTGCTACCAATGTCAAAATGAAGGATTGCGACTGTTAACATAACTATAAATAGAGCATGGAACAGGCTCGATAGCTAAGTAAATTTCGTACTGTTAGGTATGATTACCTTAGAAGCCCCCATCTCCAAGCGAAGCGTAGGTGACGAATTCACATTGAATATAGGTTTTTGTCTATGTCATAAACCTATATATAAACATAATTTATGATGAGCGCTAACACTCGAAATATAAAGGAGGTATACTCGATGTACTGGTATCATGATCCAAATTATGTGCAGCAGTATAGTCCGGACATACAACAATATGATTACTACGTTTATCCTGACCTTGAGAGACAACCACAACTATTTGGGAGAGTTAATCAACTTGAAAGGCGTGTAAATGAACTAACCTTGCAAGTAAATCAGCTGCAAAATACGGTGGAACGTCATACAAGAAGGCTAAATCGGTTAAATCAACGTCTACGTGTAGTTGAGAATAGGCTGCAAATACCTTTTACTCCTTATGAAGGTGGATTTTAATCAATCCAAGACCTTAAAAAACCTAATATAGGAAAAATCCTCATTTAGGGTTCTTAAATCGTTAATGTACAAAAGAATTGTAAATCTACAGCTTGATGCTCAACGTCCGATAAGCTCTGTTATGCATAATCTGTTATGCATAAAGAGATTATCGGACGTAAGCAAACAAATGTAACTTACTTACTATTCTCCATCACGTTTTTATGGTGCAATTTTTGTTCCCATAAGTGAAGGAAGTGTATAGGATGTCAGATTATTTCCAATTGGATTAATTCCAGTTGTGAATTCGAGCCTAATGGATAGTCTATCATTTGCATTTAATCTGCGTTGTATTTTTCTTCCTACGGTATTGGTTCCCGTTGCTCCAGTGGGACATGAAATCACAGCATTACCCTGTATGCATCTGTGAAAATTGCTCATTATTTTCATCTCTCATTCGTTGTGTATAGGTATTTATTATTCTATTTTCTGAAAGTTGTCCTTGAAGCGGCATGTACCTACTAGAAATATCTTTCTTGAGATTTTACGTCTGATAACGTTCATTAAGTAGGCTGACTTAGATTAAAGTAACAGCAAAAAATCCCCGCCATCCATATGGATAACGGGGTATCTTTTACCATTTCATTAAATTTTTATTGCAAAATTTCAGCTTTTTTAGTGAGATAGTTGCAAATATGATTTTGCAAGCCAGCTATAAGGTTGTTTCTATCCCTCATAGGTAAGCTACAAACTCATTTTACATGAAAACATACATAATGAGAATCCTTGCGGTAGACGATGGATTTTAACTGTTCATTTCCATAACTATCCTTATATACCAATATTTTTAGATTTAGCGTACAATTTTTCCGAAATATTGGTTGTACCCCTCTTTCTAAATCAACAAAGAACTGATTGCGCTTCAGTCAACCAGTTCTTTATATTAGAAATTCTGTGAAATAAATTTTAAAAACTTGGGGAATGGATATAAATTCTTTCGCTATTTTTAATTACGATGATTTTATTTTTTTCTTTCCGAAAAAGTGATACTATTTGTTACATAAACAATATAAGGTGAAATTCTTATGCAAAATAAATCTATTTTAGCTTATACTCTAATTCTTTTACCTCTCGCAATATCAATTTATTTTTTAATTAACCCCAAAGCCTTAATACCTAACGGATATGAATTAGCCATTGATGGTTATGTAATATCCAGAACCTTAATATTTATTTTTACTTTTTATTTATTATCTAAACTGGGATATTTTATTACTAACAAAAAAGATTAGCTAATTTACGCTAATCTTTCAGCTTGTAGACAAAGTCTAACTTCCAGGCAGGTCTACAAGCTGAAATGCAACCTTCTTTTCCTATAATCTGTAACTTTAATCTTTCATATTAAAGATACGAGAATGATGCAGAAGTCGATCCAACATCGCTGTCGCAAGAACTGGCTCTCCCAATACTTTTCCCCATTCACCAAATGACTTGTTAAATAAGTAAACTTGGCTTTACGAATGTACGAAGCTTTTTCTCCAACTTTCCTTCTTGGTCTGCTTTTCGTAACTGAGAGTTGAGTTAGCTCCTGCTTCTATCATACGTTTATGCAAATAGTCTTTATAGCGGTCTGGTTTACTTCCTCGGCTCGTTCGTTTCTTTTTCAAAGGCAGGGAGTTTTCCCAAAGATACTTACGAACTGTTTTTCGATCAATCCCAAACTGCCGGGCAATGTCAAAGATAGACATTCCTTTCCGGTATAACTCCTTAATCATAAAAAATTCCCCTCTCGTAATCATGAACCATAGCTCCTCTCAGATATCTATGGTTCTTATTGAAAATAGTATCAATATGTAACTACTCCTAGAAGGTCATTAACCTATGTCAATGTACTAGATTCCCTTTACCAACTAATCACAGTGAAAAAGACATCGTCTTCTTTCCTTGTTCCCTTTTCTAGCATTTACCCGCTACCAAAACATTACCAAAGGCACAGAATTGCCCCTAGAATCAATTCTAGATTATTGAATTAAAAACCCAGATGGAACGGCCTTGTTGTATGCAGCACGATTGGCACTCCGCTGCTTGCTCGGAATTTCGACCGCGCCTAGTACTCCCTGCTGAAAAAATCGGGTCTTCCAAAGATTCGCTTCCACGATTTACGTCATAGACACGCTACTCTTATGTTGAAACAAGGAGTACATCCAAAAATCGTAAGCGAACGGTTAGGTCACTCAAATATCAACATCACGTTAGATACGTATTCGCATGTCTTCCCAGGACTGCAAGAAGCGGCTGCAAAAGAGTTTGGAAAATCGCTTTTCGGAGCCAAAAAAAAGGTAAAAATGCACTTTAGCAAAATAAAAGTTTGCAAAATGTTTGCAAATAGCCTCAAAACACAAAAAGACGCGGGTGCATAAAATCGCGCAAACCCGCGTAATTACTGACTTTATCGTGGTTTATTATCATAATTTCGTGACCATTTTGGTGACCACCTATGACCATTAAAAACCCCGGCCTTGTGCCGAGTTATTTTTGTTCTGACATCCTGTAAATGCGTAGTCAGGTTTCGGGTTCTTTAGTGCAAGCTGGCCGTTTTCTGTATGTACTTCCCGTTTGCCTGCGTGGACAAGCTTCTGAAGGTCTTCAAGTAACAGGATAGCCCCTGTTTTGTCTACACGGGAGAAATAGCGTTTGTTCATTTGCACACTTCCTTTTTGTTCTATATCACAACAAAAAGAAGATATGGGGAATGTTTTTGGGCAACCAAAATAGTGTTGAAAAACGGCTCACAAGTCAGCTTTTCATTTTTAAATACAAACAATGTACATTTGTCCTATGTGATACATCCATACACAATCCGTTTTCCTTCATAGTATGTAGTATGTCAAATTTGGAAGGAGGAAATTTGTAAATGTCAATTAATTTTGATGAAACAGCTAATGTAAATGAATGTGATGCGCGCGCGGTCCAACCTACCCTAACAGGAGGCAACCCTATTATCAAAATTCCAGTACTACTTCAGGAAGTGTCGGTGCAGCTGCCGCTAAGAGCGCGTATTACTTTTCCAGAAGATGTGCTTGAAATCAAGAAAATTAAAAAGCGCGTAAAATTAACGCAATGCCGTTTGCTCCAACCGCGTATCCTGTCGGGCGAGGAACCGCGCGCCAAACTGTTCCTGAGCGGTTTTGTGCGCAAAAATATTCAGTATGCAACACCTACATGCCATAGTGATGAGAATGAGGTACGCTCTGTGATTCATTCGCTAACGGTTGATGTCCCGTTCGATTGTGTGGCGGAAATCACCGAATTCCTCACGCAGCCGGTTGGCCCGTTCTTCAATGTGCGCGAAGAATTTGATTTTCTGGTAGAGCAGCCGCTACCCGTTGGCTTCCCGTCCAAAGACCGCCTCATGTCCACAGATTTATCCCAGTTTCATCAACAAAGCGTTGAATTTTTCAACGAACAGGTCTTCTGCGAACTGGTTCGCGCTGATATTACGCAATGGGATGAAGCAACCGATCGCAAGCCGTTAAAAAATGGTCCATTCGAAGAAGGAACGTTCAGAAACATTGTAGAGAAGATGGTGCTCGATATTACGGTCAAAGTCTTACAGAACCAGCAAGTACGCGTTGACAGCCTTTAATATCTCCAGAATATTTTAAAGACGTATGAAGAAGCAGCCGCTGGCACAAAGGAATATCGACTTTGATTTGGTCAGCATGGTTCGCAACAAATAAAAACACCCCGCCATCCGGACGACCGGATAGCGGGGTATCTTTTACCATTTTTTTGAATTCTGGTTACAAAACTTCAGCTTTTTTAGTGAGATGGTTGCAGCGATGATTTGTCAAGCCAATTTATACGATTGTTTCTATCCCTCATAGGTAAGCTACAAACTGAGAAATTGAACCTTGATACTCGACAGTAACCTGGCATCAGCCGTCACAAGTCCCTTTAGAAACGCTTGTACATCTGCATTTTCTTTGTTTTCTTCTAAAAACTTTTTGATTTTTTCAAGGTTCATTGTTCATTCCTCCTTGCCTTGCAGTACGAGCCTACAAGTCATATTCGCCCGGTTTTATGCCGTATGGTATGGGGCAATAAAAAGGCTACCTTAAAATGCAGCTAGTTTTTTCTTATTGTCTACAGTTTTGGACCTTTACCAAAAAAGGCTGGCTTTTCATTATTTAACAAGAAAGAAAGTATATTTATCCGATGGATTCTCTATCTCAAACACGATTTTATCCCCATTACTATCATATTGTTGGTTAGGAACTAATTCTTTCGTTTTATTTATCGTATCGAATTGATATACTTTTGCATCTGAATATCCTTTAAATTCTAGTTGAAATTTTTCATAAGGTCCTCTGATTTCTACGGTTATAGGATTAGATATCGCACCTAAAGATTTGACATCATTTAAGTACTGCATATCTTCCCTTAACACTACTGAATGATTTATATATTTATTTTTAATATAAAAACTCCCTTTAACATTAGAGGAGTTACTCAATTTTAACTCATGAACACCTATTTCTTCGCCATCCTCTATACCATTATTATCACTGTCTTTGTTGTTGGGATTTAAATTCATTTCTATTTCTATACCATCATCTATCCCATCGCCATCTGTATCTTTTAGTGTAGGATCAGTATGATATTTTTCTATCTCATCTTGGCTATTAAGTCCATCCCCATCTTCATCCACTTTTTTGGTTAAAGCAGGTTTTTTTCCCACATAAATAGATAGCGTCTTTTGATCCCATTCGACTTCTTTACCAAGTGATTCAGAGAAAAATCGTAAAGGTACATATACGGTTCCGTTATAAATAAAACCAGGTTTAGATGTTGTTTTTTGTTCTCCATCGAAATAATACTTTAATGGTAAAAAGTCTACCTTGATAGAACTAGCAGCATAGACTACTCCTGAGCAGAAAATTGTTCCTGCTAAGAAACCAGCAGAAAGAAGCTTGATGTTTTTCGCCTTGCTCACAGAACTTTCCTCCTAGTCAATAATTCAATTATAAACATTTATAACATTCTTACTGATATATCGTTATTAACCAGGACTAATTATACATGTATTTAGACTTATTTATAATTTTTGTTATAGATATTACTTTTCTCCATTGCTCATACGTCATGTCAGACGGTACATAAATCACTTTACTTTTCGCATCCCGTGCGATGCGCTCACCAACCTTGCTGCCAGCCACAACAAGGATTGTTGTCACCTCCCTAAAATGTAATACGATGGTGTTTGAATCCGTCATTTGTTGTAATAATATTTTTCCTCATTCCATAGCGCTTACCAAGCTGTTCAGCAGCCTTGATGCGGTCTTTTATGCTCGGTGTTTTGTCGACAAAATATAGTTGCAATGAAATCTGAAATGCTCAATAGTAAATATCAGGATAATAAACTAATGAGAGAGGCAGGAATCGAATTATGGATTTACATACTGTTCGTACCTATTGCTTGGAGAAAAAAGGAGCCATCGAAGATTTTCCGTTTGGTAAGGATATACATGTGTTCAAGATATGCGGAAAAATGTTTGCTCTTCTTTCGAATCGAAATGGGAGCCTACACATCAGTCTAAAATGTGAACCAGAAATCTGTGAGATTTTACGCGAACAGTACCCTGCAATTAAGCCTGGTTATCATCTAAATAAACGACACTGGAACACTATCGAAGCCGACGGCAGTATTCCAATCGAGGAGATTTTCGGTATGATTGACCGTTCCTATCAGTTAGTTTTTAAAGGGTTGAAAAAGGCTGAAAGAGAGCTAATTACCAACTCGTTAAGAATAAAATAAAAAGCGCTCATATGATTCCGAGCGCCGTGGCGATTTGGAAGATCGCCTCCTTCTTTTTCATATAGTACTGCTCCTTTGTCAGTCCCATATCCAGATAAAGCGTAATATCCTTTACTCGCGTCGTCCCCAAGTACTTTTCTTCGATGATACGACGTTCTATTTCGTCCAATGTGTATTGTAAGGCGCGTTCAATCTGACGCACTTTCATTTCTTTCTGCTTATCTGATTCGTACAACGCAGGAAACAGCCCTCTCACACCTTGTTCTTCTTGCTCTTTCCGGTTCTGCACAGCTACCCGGAGAGCCTTGTACTTTTTCAGTTCTTTAACAACAACCTTGCGTACTTCTTTCTCAATTAACTGCTGATAAAGAGGATAATTGCTCAGCAACCATTTTCGACTCCCCCTGCTCATGGTAAAATATTCTTGTCGAGTAAGAGCAGGGAACCCCTCTCCGGTTGGTGGCCGGGAGGGGACTTTTGTTTTTTACTTCCAAAATATTGTGTTAAACTTGCTCTTTCGGCAGTTCTTCTGTGAAAATGCCGTCCACGTTATCTAATGCCCAAATCCGTTCCTGATAAGCGATAAGCTTTCAACCACAAATTCTTGAATTGCGCTACTGCTGAAAACAATTGTTATCTTCTGCATCCCGTTCGCTCCTTCTCACAAGTAATGTTAACTGTAAGTAGCTAAAACGAAAGTTAATTTTTAACATTTTGTCGTATATTATTTACATTTTGTCTTATATATTTTACAATAAAAACAGGAGGTGACATTATTGCTGTGGAATCGCATCGCAGTATGCCGTGCTGAAAAGGGATGGACACAACAAGAACTTGCTAAGCGCGTAGGCGTGAGTCGACAAACGATTGCGTCGATTGAAAAGAACAAGTATAACCCCTCGTTGATTCTTGCATTTAAGATTGCTTTGTCTTTTGAAAAATCCTTGACTGAAATATTTGGTTACCAGGAGGAAAATGAATTATGAAGATTCTTGGCATTTTGTTTATAATTACAGCGATCGTAGCCCAACTCTTTATTATGAAGTTTCAGGTCAGTCCTGAAGGAAATGACGAGCGTGGTAAATATATCCAAGTCAAAACCTCGTCTTTCTTGTATTCGTTTCTGTCTTGGGCCGTTGTCATCTCGTTCTTTCTTTCTAGCAAGAATGTTTTCACGTCAGAGCAGATGCTGAATTTGCTTCTATTTTTCTACGTTTCCCTCAATATCGTTGGTGCAGTATATATCTTTTGGAAACGCAAGACTTGCTAGGCATCCTTAGGGATGCTTTTTTACTTTGGAAAGTCTCGGTTCGCCAAAACTGTATAGAATGAAAGTATAAGAAAAGCTACTTTCCCTAGTAACGGTGTGTTAACTCGTTTGCTATTTTTTGCAACTCTCGCATTGGTACTTTATATTTCCTTCCTCAAGGAAAAATTAAAAGCCGGGAGCTTATATCAGGATTGTGGCAACATTTATAGGAACAACAGTACTCTCGCGCAACTTAGATCGCACTTGGTTTCGACTTATGAAAAAGGCCAATGTACCTCGTATTTGATTCCATGACCTACCTACGCTATACACATGCTACTCTTATGTTGAAGCAAGGAGTGCATCCAAAAATCGTAAGCGAACGGTTAGGTCGCTCAAATATCAACATCACGTTGGATACGTATTCGCACGTCCTCCCAAGACTGCAAGAGGCAGCCCTAAACAGTTCGCTGACACCCTTTTCCGGGGCAAAAAAGATGCCAAAAAATCGCTTTAGCGAAAAAAAGGGTTGCAATTGGGCTGCAATTTACCCAAAAACATAAAAGGACGCGGATGCACAAAACAATTCTTCTGGATTGTTATCCCGTTGCATTTTATTTGATTTTACCCTTTTGTAAACAGTTCGTTTGCAATTTGGTTTGCAGTTTCCATAATAAAAAATCTCGGACTTTGCACCGAGCTATTTTTGTTCTGGCATCCATGTAAATGCGTAATCAGGTTTAGAGTTCTTTAGGACAAGCTAGCCGTTTTCTGTATGGACTTCCCGTTTGCCTGCATGGACAAGCTTCTGAAGGTCTTCGGGTAAGAGGATAGCCCCTGTTTTGTCTATGCGGGAGAGGCAACGTTTGTTCATTTGTACACTTCCTTTTTGTTCCATTTCATAAAAAAAGGATCGCCTCCGAAATAAACATCTATAATGCAAATATAGAATTTACCTCTCATTCTATAATTTCTATATTTATTACAGATGATGTTGCAAAACCAGCATAAAAATCCAATATTATGAATAAAAACACACGGCTGACAATGAAAGTGATAGCGATTTTTACCGTGCCAGCGTGGTTGCTCCATTCCCTGTTTATTTTTCAAAAAGGAGAAGACACGTTCAATTTCTGAACGACGCTGGAATAAAGCACGACCAAAGGTCGTCTTTAGGAAAGTAAGCATAACACGGGCAAATGCATCTTTTCTCCTCCCACATTTTCTTTTATTTAAAGGGTCAACATAACTTTTCTTGAAATGCCAAGTCTTCCTGTTACATATTTCGTTTAAGGAATATCTAGCAGTCTATAAACGTCAGAACATGTTGTAAAACAGGGTCCTTGCATTATCTGTTAAAAATTTGGGCATCATAAGAGTATCCATCTCGTTGGTTAATGGTTTGTGTGGTACTCACCATTCTTCCCAAACAGGTGGTTTTTTTATTGCCAATTATTCATAGAGTGTGTTTGCAACGCCCTCTATGATATAATAGTAAAAAATATTTTTAATCTATAAATAATAGTGATACACTATGATAGGATAGGATTATAATTGATCCAGAAAAGGTGTGTGACTAGGTCGCGCCTGGCTTGCTATAGCGCCTAAGCAGGAGCGCCTACATCCTTTCTGCAAATCTTAGGGTATAAGGGACGGTAAAAATGAGTAACAGACAAACTAGAACAGACGTTATCTTAATTGGTGCCGGAATTATGAGTGCGACTTTGGGAACACTGCTGAAAGAATTAGTGCCGGACTGGAAAATTACAGTGTTTGAGAGGCTCGCAAACGCAGGAGAGGAAAGTTCTAACGAATGGAATAATGCGGGAACGGGGCATTCGGCACTATGCGAGCTTAACTACACCGTCGAAAAACCGGACGGATCCATAGATATTAGCAAAGCTATAAAAATTAATGAACAGTTTCAGCTTTCAAGACAGTTTTGGTCTTATCTTGTAAACAGCAATCTGATACGTAATCCGAAGGACTTTATCATGCCATTGCCTCATTTAAGTTTAGTACAAGGGGAAAAAAATGTAACGTTTTTAAAAAAACGTTTTGAAGCGCTGTCTAAAAATCCCCTGTTTCAAGGGATGGAATTTTCCGATGATCCTCGAAAACTGATGGAATGGATTCCGCTTATTATGAAAGACCGTAAATCGAATGAACCTATAGCGGCAACAAAAATCGACTCTGGAACTGATGTCAACTTTGGCGCTTTAACACGCATGTTATTTGACCACTTAAAGAGTAAAAACGTTGATATAAAATTCAAACATAATGTTGATGATATTAAACGTACTAGCGACGGCTCGTGGGAATTGAAAGTGCGGAATGTCGATAGCGGTACCGTCGAACGCCATACTGCAAAATTCGTCTTTATCGGCGCCGGTGGAGGAAGCCTGCCTTTACTGCAAAAATCCGGTATTCCTGAAGGAAAACGTATTGGAGGATTCCCGGTAAGCGGACTATTTATGGTGTGTAATAATCCAGATGTTGTAGCGCAGCATCATGCAAAAGTATACGGTAAAGCTAAGGTTGGTGCTCCTCCAATGTCTGTTCCGCATCTTGACACAAGATTTATCGACAATAAAAAATTGTTGCTCTTTGGACCGTTTGCCGGCTTCTCACCAAAGTTTTTAAAAAACGGTTCAATGTTTGATTTGTTAGGTTCCATAAAACCGAATAATGTCTTAACTATGTTGGCAGCAGGCGCAAAAAACATTCCATTGACAAAATACCTGATCCAGCAAGTTATGTTATCGAAAGAAAAACGCATGGAAGAATTACGCGAGTTTATTCCGAACGCCAAAAGCGAGGATTGGGATATAGTGGTAGCGGGCCAACGTGTGCAAGTTATCAAAGATACTGAGGCCGGCGGTAAAGGAACACTTCAATTTGGTACGGAAGTTGTTAGTGCCGCTGATGGCTCGATAGCTGCATTGCTCGGCGCTTCTCCGGGTGCTTCTACTGCCGTTCACGTTATGCTTGAGGTATTAGAAAAATGCTTCCCACAACATATGAAAGAGTGGGAACCGAAAATAAAAGAAATGATTCCTTCTTATGGCGTGTCACTAGCGGAAAACCCAGAGCTTTTCCAAGAAATTCATACTTCAACAGCGCAGACGCTTGGCTTAGCGGTTAAAAAACAGTACGCATACGCATAAAGACGGTCCTTATTTGTCACGACCATGCCGGACACAGAGGGACGGTTCTACTGTATGTTCAGACATTTCCTTATGCTTATATTTATTACGGAAACACTATGTCCATAGGAAGGCAAATCAGCAATGCCGTACCAGTAAAATTGGCAAATCCGAAATAACCGAAAAACCCGTATGTGAAAGGAAGCATAAATTGCCGTTTTGGCAAATTTATGCTTCCTTTAGTTTTTTAACGAACTAAATACCGGTATGTTCGTAGAACCGTCTAACGAAACATTTGGTATCTACCTGGAGAATTGGCTAGAGGATAAAAAAACACAGGTCCGGCCTAGTACATGGAAATCATACCGCTGGCTTGTCCGCCGCATTCTCCCGTACCTAGGCCATGTTCCTATTACAAATCTAAAGCCACAACAGCTATAGAAAATGTATATGTCCCTGCAAACAGAGAACAAACCGCTATCCTCCCGCTCCGTCCTTAAAGCTCACCTTGTCATTAAAGAAGCCTTGGACAGGGCTTTGAAATGGGGATTGGTACAGCGAAACGTAGCGGATATGGTAGACCCACCACAGCCGACAAAAGCAGAAATCAAAGTATAGGATGCAGAAAGCGCAGTAAAGTTCCTAGAGCTGGCTAAAAAAACCCGGTACTACATCGTGTTTATGCTTGTACTCACAACCGGTATGTGGAAGGGAGGAATCCTTGGACTACGTTGGGAAGACATTGATTTAGACATGGGGCGGTTGTCTATCCGGCAGGCATTAGGCAGAGACAGGCTACTCCCTTCAAGAGCCGAAGTCCCGCAGTGGCTTCCGCATGGTTTCACTTACCGATGAAACTATAGAGGCGCTGCGTGCCGGTGAACTTTACCAAGACCACGGCCTTGTTGTATGCAGCACGATTGGCACTCCGCTGCTTGCTCGAAATCTCGACCGCGCCTGGTACTCCCTGCTGAAAAAATCGGGGCTTCCAAAGATTCGCTTCCAGATTTACGTCATACACACGCTACTCTTATGTTGAAGCAAGGAGTGCATCCAAAAATCGTAAGCGAACGGTTAGGTCACTCAAATATCAACATCACGTTGGATACGTATTCGCACGTCCTCCCAGGGCTGCAAGAGGCAGCTGCTAAACAGTTCGCTGACACCCTTTTCCGGGGCAAAAAAGAGGTCGAAAAATCGCTTTAGCGAACAAAAGGGTTGCAATTGGGTTGCAATTTACCCAAAAAAACAAAAAGACGCGGATGCACAAAATCGCGCAAACCCGCGTCATTCCTGACTTTATGTATGGCGGCCCCGAGAGGACTCGAACCTCCGACGCACGGTTTAGGAAACCGACGCTCTATCCAGCTGAGCTACGGAGCCTTGTAAAAATCGATACCTAATTTATTATACACATATGCCTTTCTTTTTTCAAACTCTCACCTTACTATCTAATACAAATCACAACTGCACACTCGCCATTATATCGCCGATTTTCCCGGAAATTGCCCGGTAACACTTCCAAAACAACAAAACTAAACGACCATTTTTCGCAAAAAAGAAAAAGGGACTTTCTTATGAAAAGCCCCTCTCTTACTCCCCTTTGCTTACGATGTCACGCCTACAGAAACAGTTTCCGGCAATGTGCTTCCACCATCAATCACCACATGCGTTCCAGTAATGTAGCTTGACTCATCAGAAGCCAAAAAAGCCGCCAGCTCTCCGACTTCCTCAATGCGTCCCAGTCTTCCTAACGGTACTCCGCTTGCAATTCCATCAACGACGGCATTAGGATTCGTTGCATTCGATTCCTTCGCAATTTGCTCTGCCATCGGTGTCAGAATGTATCCAGGACAAATCGCATTCACTGTTATATTATAACGCGCGACTTCCCGTGCTAATGCCTTAGTAAAGCCTAAAATAGCCGCTTTTGTCGTCGCATAAGCCGTTTCCCCTTCATCAGCTACCATCGTTCCGGTCACAGAGGACATATTTACAATCTTTCCGTATTTATTTTCCACCATGTTTGGCAGAACAGCTTTTGTTACGTTCCATACACCCTTAATGTTTACATCAAATTGAAAATCTCTTGTATCATCACTCATATCCAAAAAGCTTGCAAGCCTAATAACGCCTGCATTGTTCACAAGAACATCAATTTTCCCAAAATCCTGAATGGCTTGATCGATGCATTGCTTAATTTCTGTAAAGTTTGTCACATCAACCTGATAAGCTGTAGCCGCATATCCTTGCGATTCGAGTTGTTGCTTAACCTCAAATACCCGTTCAGACATATCAAGCAGTACAACATGAGCACCGTATTTTGCAAAAGTTCTGGCAATACCTTCCCCATTTCCCATTGCTGCTCCTGTAACAACCGCAATTTTGTTATTGAGCTTTCCCATTCTCTCTCTCCTATCAATGAAATTAATCTATCCTAAATTATAATATTAAACGAACAAATATCTACAATAATACCATTTTTTCTACAAATTGTTCACAATTAGCCAGTGCTTCAAAAGTTATATAAAGCAAAAAGACGTACCACAGTTCTTATTGTGTACGTCTTTTCTGCTCTATGCTTACTTTGCTTTCGGTACAAGCTTTTCCAGACCGCCCATATACGGACGAAGCGGTTCTGGAATCAGAACGCTACCGTCTTCCTGCTGATAATTCTCTAAGATCGCAGCCATCGTACGGCCAATTGCTAGGCCTGAACCATTCAATGTATGCACGAATTCCGGTTTCGATTTAGCTTCACGCCGGAAACGGATTCCCGCACGGCGAGCCTGGAAGTCTTCAAAGTTACTGCAGCTCGAAATCTCGCGATACGTATCATAGCTCGGCAACCATACCTCGATATCGTATTTCTTCGCCGCTGTAAAGCCCAAATCACCTGTGCACATGCTCATTACACGATACGGAAGCCCAAGAATCTGTAGCACCTTCTCCGCATTATTTACGAGGCTTTCCAGCTCATCATACGATGTTTCTGGTTTAACGAACTTGACAAGTTCGACCTTATTGAATTGGTGTTGACGAATAAGACCACGCGTATCGCGCCCCGCAGACCCAGCCTCAGAACGGAAACAAGCACTGTATGCCACATAGCGGATCGGGAGCGTATCTCCTGGAATAATTTCTTCACGATGATAATTTGTCACCGGAACTTCCGCTGTCGGTATGAGGAAATAATCAGTATCCGCTACTTTGAAGGCATCTTCTTCAAATTTTGGCAATTGACCGGTGCCAATCATACTGTCACGATTCACAATGTAAGGTGGCATAATCTCTTCATAGCCGTGTTCAGTTGTATGCAAATCGAGCATAAAGTTAATCAATGCACGCTCCAGTCGCGCGCCAAGCCCTTTGTAGAACACGAAACGGCTTCCGGTAACTTTGGCCGCCGCTTCAAAATCAAGAATGCCAAGGCTAGCTGCAATATCCCAATGCGGCTTCGGCTCGAATGTAAATTTCGGAAGCTCGCCCCAATGGCGCACCGGCACATTGTCATCTTCCGTCAAACCGACCGGCACACTTTCATGCGGCACGTTCGGAATCCCAAGCATAATCTGAGAAATTTCTTCTTCCAGCACACGGATCTGTTCATCATATTCTTTGATTTTTGCGGATACTTCTTTCATCTCCACGATTAAATCATCCGCATTTTGCTTTTCTTTTTTCAAACGCGCGATTTCATCCGATACAACATTACGTTTATTTTTCAACTGTTCGCTCTCCGCCAGCAGCCTGCGACGCTTTACATCCAGATCCTCGAATTTATCGATTTCATTCAATTTCTCGCCGCGTGTTTCCAGCGCTTTTTTAATAGCGGCAAAATCATTGCGAAGGCGTTTAACATCTAACATGCATATCTCCTCCTGAATCCTTACTTGGAAAATAAAAAATCCCCTCCCTACTCAGGGACGGGATGATCCGTGTTGCCACCCTAATTCAGCATACAGCGCTCGCATGGCGCCTGTATGCCCTCTTACACATGATAACGGATGTAATATGATCCGGCTCTTCACCGCTAGCTCAGAGATGGATTTCAGCGGCCTGTCCGTTCGGTTCGCACCTTCCACCGACTCTCTGGACGCACAGCTTCCGCTTACTTGTTCCCGTCATAGCCTTTCCTTATTTGTTTAGAAAAAAACTATATAACTATACTCTACTATATCCGGAAACAAGATGCAAAATGTATCTCGCAAATAAATATCAAGAAAAAACGTTCAATGATCAGGAGAACCAGCCTTTAATCATGTTCCCAAGGCTTGAAAAAATGTCGCCAATGAAACCGAAAAATGCACGGAATGCAAGACGAAGCCAGCCTGCTTCTTCCACTTCTTCTTTGGCAACCAACGTGCCGCCAGCCTTTTGTTCGTCGATCGGACGCAGGAATTCATCCGACTTGCCGTTCGGCCCAACAACTTTTACGTAACCTACAGCTTGTCCTTGTTTTACCGGCGCCGTTACTTCCTGCAATACAGCCTTCGGTTTATAAGCCCCTTCTTCTCCCTTTTTGACCGGATACAACACCTGCTTACTGGTCACAGCGGCCACTTCTTTTGCCGTTCCTTTGTTGACTTTTGCATTCTCTCCACCTGAAATTTGAGCGCCCTGGGCAAGCAACGGCTGCATTTTATAGTTACTAAACCCATAATCCAACAGCTTGCTCGTTTCTGTAAAACGACTTACAAATGATTTGGTACCCATAACAACTGTAATCAGGCGCACTCCGTTCCGTTCCGCCGTACCTGTAAAGCAGAAACCGGCCGCATTCGTATGACCCGTTTTCAAACCGTCTACACCTTTGTATTGTTTTACAAGTCCCGGAAGCATCCAGTTCCAGTTATCCATTTTCAAAGCCTGTGGCGTACCTTCACGAAATATTTTCCGCGGAATTTTTGTCGTCTCCAACACTTCTGGATGCTGGGTAATAAGCTCTTTTGCCAAAATAGCAGCGTCACGAGCGGACATTACAGTATCCCTGTCAGCGGATTCTGGTGCGAATGCCTTCAAATCCGCAAGCGGTAATCCGGTTGAATTCGCGAAGTATGTCTGCGTCATGCCAAATTCTTTCGCTTTTTGGTTCATCAGCTTTACAAACTCGTTTTCCGAACCGGCCACCGTTTCGGCCAGCATAACGGTAGCATCATTGGCGGAGTAAATCGCCATCGCTTCATACAGCTCTTTTACAGTATGTACGTCTCCCTTGGCAAGATACACACCCGAACTACCCGATTTACCTAAGAACGCGCCGTAATCGTCAACCGTTACTTTCTGGTCCCAAGTAATTTTTTTCTTTTTAATCGCATCCAACACTAAATATTCGGTCATCATCTTAGTCATACTGGCCGGAGGAAGCGCTTGGTTCTCATTGTATTTATAAAGAATTTTCCCTGTAGTGGCCTCAACCATAATGGCGGATTTGACATCCAGATTCAACGCTGGAGAAGCCGCCTGAGCCTGTCCGGGATTTATCATAAAAATAGGCAAAAAGAACATCAGCAACGCCAATGCTAAAGCCAGCGGTTTCTTTATCTGTTTCATATACATTGACAACTTTCGCACCTCCACTTTATTTAAACAACAATATGATTCTACCATACAACATAAAAAAAGACAGGGAGTTTATGCCCTGTCTTGCTAACTATTTTTTAACAACAACCTTTACAGCGAATAGTTCGGCGCCTCTTTCGTAATTTGCACATCATGCGGATGGCTTTCTCTCAACCCAGCATTAGTAATACGAATAAAGCGCGAGTTGTTCTTCAGTTCTTCGATCGTTCTTGTGCCGCAGTAGCCCATGCCTGCCCGCAAGCCCCCAACCAGTTGGTACACTGTATCCGCCAGCGGTCCTTTGTACGGGACACGGCCTTCAATCCCTTCCGGCACAAGCTTTTTATCATCTTCTTTTTCTTGGAAGTAACGGTCTTTACTTCCGTCCTTCATCGCACCGAGAGAGCCCATACCGCGGTACACTTTAAAGCGGCGGCCTTGATAGATTTCAGATTCGCCCGGGCTTTCTTCACAACCAGCAAACAGGCTTCCGATCATGACAACAGACGCGCCGGCGCCAATCGCTTTCGTAATGTCGCCGGAATATTTGATACCGCCATCTGCAATAATCGGGATATTATATTCTCTGGCCACCGTTGCGCAATCATAAATGGCTGTAATCTGCGGTACCCCAATACCTGCAACGACACGTGTCGTACAAATGGAACCTGGTCCGATACCAACTTTAACCGCGGAAGCACCCGCCTCGATAAGCTCTCGCGTTGCTTCACCTGTTGCCACATTCCCTGCAACAATTGTTAAGTCAGGATACTTGGCCCGCATTTCTTTTACAGTGTCAATCACACCCTTGGAATGACCATGAGCTGTATCAATAACCAAACAATCTACACCGGCTTTAACAAGCGCTTCTGCGCGGTCAAATGTGTCTTTGGATACACCGACAGCGGCACCACAAAGCAATCGTCCCTGTCTATCCTTGGCGGCGTGTGGGAATTGAATCGCTTTTTCGATATCTTTAATCGTAATAAGACCTTTTAATTCATTGTTCTCGTCAACAAGTGGCAGTTTCTCGATTTTGTGGCGCTGCAAGATTTCTTCCGCCTCTTTCAGCGTCGTGCCAACCGGAGCGGTCACGAGTTCTTCTTTGGTCATGACTTCGCTAATTTTCACTGAATAGTCATGTACAAAGCGTAGGTCGCGGTTAGTGATAATGCCGACCAGTTTATTGCTTTCATCGACAATCGGCACACCAGAGATGCGGTACTTTGCCATTAGCTTTTCCGCTTCCACTACCGAATGATGTGGCTGAAGTGAAAAAGGATTGGTAATAACGCCGCTCTCTGAACGTTTCACGCGATCGACTTCTTCCGCTTGCTGTTCGATAGACATATTTTTATGAATAATTCCCATACCACCCTGACGGGCAATTGCAATTGCTAAAGCCGATTCCGTTACCGTATC
>NZ_CP014140.1:65000-167500 GCF_001439585.2 Aneurinibacillus sp. XH2
GGGAACGTATTCACCGCGGCATGCTGATCCGCGATTACTAGCGATTCCGGCTTCATGCAGGCGAGTTGCAGCCTGCAATCCGAACTGAGAACGGTTTTTAGGGATTGGCTCACCCTCGCGGGTTGGCACGCCCGTTGTACCGTCCATTGTAGCACGTGTGTAGCCCAGGACATAAGGGGCATGATGATTTGACGTCATCCCCACCTTCCTCCGTCTTGTCGACGGCAGTCTCCTTAGAGTGCCCAACTGAATGCTGGCAACAAAGGACAAGGGTTGCGCTCGTTGCGGGACTTAACCCAACATCTCACGACACGAGCTGACGACAACCATGCACCACCTGTCACCGCTGTCCCGAAGGAAACCTCCATCTCTGGAGGGGTCAGCGGGATGTCAAGCCCTGGTAAGGTTCTTCGCGTTGCTTCGAATTAAACCACATGCTCCACCGCTTGTGCGGGTCCCCGTCAATTCCTTTGAGTTTCAGCCTTGCGGCCGTACTCCCCAGGCGGAGTGCTTATTGCGTTAGCTGCGGCACTGAGGAGGTGGACTCCCCAACACCTAGCACTCATCGTTTACGGCGTGGACTACCAGGGTATCTAATCCTGTTTGCTCCCCACGCTTTCGCGCCTCAGCGTCAGTTACAGGCCAGAGAGCCGCCTTCGCCACTGGTGTTCCTCCACATCTCTACGCATTTCACCGCTACACGTGGAATTCCGCTCTCCTCTCCTGCACTCAAGCTCCCCAGTTTCAGATGGCCCTCCACGGTTGAGCCGTGGGCTTTCACACCTGACTTAAGAAGCCGCCTGCGCGCGCTTTACGCCCAATAATTCCGGACAACGCTTGCCCCCTACGTATTACCGCGGCTGCTGGCACGTAGTTAGCCGGGGCTTTCTCGTCAGGTACCGTCAGACCGGGAGGTCATCCCGGCGGTTCTTCCCTGACAACAGAGTTTTACGATCCGAAGACCTTCCTCACTCACGCGGCGTTGCTCCGTCAGACTTTCGTCCATTGCGGAAGATTCCCTACTGCTGCCTCCCGTAGGAGTCTGGGCCGTGTCTCAGTCCCAGTGTGGCCGTTCACCCTCTCAGGTCGGCTACGCATCGTCGCCTTGGTAGGCCGTTACCCCACCAACTAGCTAATGCGCCGCAGGCCCATCTGTACGCGGCTCAAAGGCCTTTCCATGCCGAACCATGCGGTTCGGCATCCTATCCGGTATTAGCTCCGGTTTCCCGGAGTTATCCCGGTCGTACAGGCAGGTTGCCTACGTGTTACTCACCCGTCCGCCGCTAACCTCAGGAATGCAAGCACTCCATCGGTTCGCTCGACTTGCATGTATTAGGCACGCCGCCAGCGTTCGTCCTGAGCCAGGATCAAACTCTCCAAAAAAGTTGAAGATTGATACGCAAGCTCGTAAGCTAGCTCATAAAGTAAAGAATGTTTTTCGGGCCCCATAAAAGTGCTTGAGATCAACTTTGAAGCTGACCTTCACTTTCATGGGATATTTACCTCGCACACAAACGAGTGTCACTGTTCAGTTTTCAAGGAACTTCTTTTTCATTTTCACCGCGTTTCAGCGGCGACTTCTTTATCTTATTACATTCTAAAATAAATAGCAAGCACTTTTTTATAAAAAATTTAAACTCACTTACCATTTATTGTTGAATGCTTTGTTTTTAAACAGCAGTATTGGATAATGTACCACGTTTTTGGTTTAAATAAAAATCTTTATCCCAGAAGAGAAGAAAACCTAATGCTTCTCTCAGCTTTTCAAACTTCGCTAAAAAAACAAAACCGACCGTATTAGTCAATCGTCTTGCACTTATTTAAAAAGGAAAAGCAGCGCTTATGCACGCTGCCCTCCTGTAAAACTTTTCGGCTTTTCTTCATAATCAAACTTACTATGAAGGTTCGACAACCTCACTCGTTATTTCCTGCACTTCCGCCGTCTCTTCTGTTACTTCTACTTTGGCCACAGTCGCTACTTCTTCCTGCTCATCAAGACGAATTAATTTAACTCCTTGCGTATTGCGACCCATGGAAGAAATGTCTTTTACACTAAGCCGAATGATAATACCGGTAGATGTCACCAGCATTAAGTCATTCTTCTCATTCACAACTTTTAACCCCACGACTACCCCGTTACGTTCTGTCAAATGCAATGTCTTAATTCCTTTACCTCCGCGGGATTGAAAACGGTAAGAAGACAGTGGGGTACGCTTGCCGTAACCGCGCGAAGTAACGATAAGCACATCAGCGTTTTCTTCAGCAATGTCCATGTCAATTACGCAATCTTCTTCACTTAAATGAATACCTTTTACGCCGGTCGCAGAACGCCCCATCATTCGTACGTCCTTTTCCGAGAACAGAATGGACATCCCCTTTTTGGTTCCCATAATGATGTTCTGAGCTCCGTCAGTTAACCGAACACCCACAAGTTCGTCATCTTCCCGCAAATTAATAGCAAACAAACCGATACGACGAATATTACTAAAAGAAGCCAAATCTGACCGCTTCACGATCCCTTGCTTCGTGGCAAAGAACAAGTAATGGTTATCAGTAAACTCCTTAATCGGGATAATGGTTTGGATGTGCTCACCCTGTTCAATCTGCAGCAAATTAATAATTGGAATGCCCTTTGCGGTACGGCTCAATTCGGGAATCTCGTATGCTTTTAAACGATATACCTTTCCTTTGTTTGTAAAAAACAAAAGATAGTTATGCGAATTCGTTGTAATCAAGTGTTGCGCAAAATCATCTTCACGCGTACTCATCCCCTGCACACCGCGACCACCGCGTTTCTGCGCCCGATACGTATCCACAGGTAACCGTTTAATATAACCGCGGTGCGTAAGAGAGATAACAACTTCTTCTTGCGGAATTAAATCCTCATCCTCAATATTGTTCATATCTACCGTAATTTCGGTCCGACGATCATCCCCGTATTTTTCCTTAATTTCGGTTAATTCCTCACTAATAATTTCTAAAATTTTACTTTCATCACCAAGGATCGCACGTAACTCGGCAATTAATGCAGACAATTCATTGTATTCTTCTGTCAGACGTTCAATCGAAAGACCAGTCAACGCTTGCAAACGCATATCCAGAATTGCGTTCGCCTGCTCCAGCGTAAAACCGAGTGGAACTTCCCGTCCCTTCATCGAGAAGGTCTCGGCCATCAAATAACCACGCGCTTCTTCACGGTCAGAAGCAGAGCGGATCGGCCCCTCACGATCCACTAAATCGTCCACAATGTCGATTGCTTTCAGCAAACCCTCAACAATGTGGAGTCTTGCCTCCGCTTTCCGTAAATCATATTCGGTACGACGGCGAATGACTTCTTTCTGATGTTCCAGATAATAATAAAGCATCTGCTTCAAATTCAAAATGCGTGGCTCATTATTTACGAGCGCTAACATATTAATTCCAAAACTCGTCTGCATGGCTGTGTGCTTATACAAATTATTTAATACAACCTGCGGGTTTACGTCACGTCTGAGTTCAATGACGATCCGCATGCCATTTCGATCCGACTCATCACGCAAATCAGTGATACCGTCCAGTTTCTTTTCACGAACCAGTTCTGCGATTTTTTCAATCAAACGTGCCTTATTTACCTGATACGGTATTTCCGTCACAATAATCTTTGGCTTATTTCCCTGATCTTCAATTTCCGCTTTTGCCCGGATAACAATGGAACCTCGTCCCGTTTCATACGCGCGACGGATTCCGCCTCGTCCCATAATATATGCTCCTGTTGGAAAATCAGGGCCGATGATATGCTCCATCAAGTCGCGGCTTGTACAATCGGGATTCTCAATAAGCAACAAAATTCCGTCAATCACTTCCCGCAAATTATGCGGAGGAATATTTGTTGCCATCCCTACCGCAATCCCAGATGTCCCATTTACAAGAAGATGTGGAAAACGGGCCGGCATTACAAGCGGCTCCTGTTCATTGCCATCGTAATTAGGGCCAAAATCAATCGTATCCTTGTTAATATCTCTCATAAGCTCCGTGGCGATTTTCGACATCCGCGCTTCCGTATAACGCATGGCAGCTGCGGAATCCCCATCAATGGAGCCAAAGTTCCCATGTCCGTCAACCAACGGATAACGGTAGGAAAAATCCTGCGCCATCCGCACCATTGTTTCATATACAGCCGAATCTCCGTGCGGATGGTATTTACCAATAACGTCCCCAACAATACGTGCCGACTTTTTGTATGGTTTATCAGGGGTAACTCCCATCTCGTTCATCGCATATAAAATCCGGCGGTGAACAGGCTTCAGACCATCGCGAACATCCGGAAGAGCGCGACTCACAATAACGCTCATCGCATATTCAAGGAATGATTCGCGCATCTCCTGGTTTATATTAATATCAATAACGTTAGATTGTTGTTCGGCCATTAAACTACCTCCGTCGTTCAACGTTTATTTGGCCCACTCACAGCAGGTCGCAATCATTTTGCCCATAAGTTTTATTATATCATTTATCTCCGTTTACGCACAAAAATAAGCCCTCTTAATTAAAGAAGAAGGCTTATTTTTTGTTAAATATCGAGGTTGCGAACTTTTCTTGCGTTTTCCTGGATAAAATCACGCCGCGGTTCGACTTTATCCCCCATCAACATCTCAAAAATTTCATCCGCCTGCATCGCGTCTTCCAACGTAACGCGTAATAGCGTACGGCTTTCAGGGTCCATGGTAGTTTCCCATAGCTGTTCTGGATTCATCTCACCAAGACCCTTATACCGTTGAATATTTGGTTCCGGACGTGGTGACGCTTCCGCTCTAATCTTCGCGAGCTGAGCATCATTATAAGCATAGCGAATGACTTTTCCCTGCTGGAATTTGTATAAAGGCGGCTGTGCAATATAAACGTAACCATTCTCTATCAACGGTCGCATATAGCGGAAGAAGAATGTGAGGAGAAGGGTACGAATATGCGCCCCGTCTACGTCAGCATCCGTCATAATAATAATCCGATGATAACGGGCTTTAGAAAGATCGAAATCTTCCCCGATTCCCGTTCCTAAGGCGGTAATAATCGCTCGTATTTCCATGTTGGAAAGAATCTTATCCAAGCGCGCTTTCTCCACGTTCAAAATCTTACCTTTCAGCGGTAAAATCGCTTGGAATTGACGGTCGCGCCCCTGCTTTGCTGAACCTCCGGCTGAATCTCCCTCGACAATGTACAACTCGCTGATGGAAGCGTCCCGACTAGAACAATCGGCCAGTTTTCCCGGTAATGAGCTAAATTCCAGCGCGTTCTTCCGCCGGGTAAGTTCCCTCGCTTTCCGGGCCGCTTCCCGAGCACGTGCCGCCATCATCGACTTTTCCACAATTTTCTTTGCTTCTTGCGGATGCTCCTCAAGGAAAGTGAAAAAATGCTCAGCAAACAACGATTCCGTTATACCACGCGCTTCACTATTTCCAAGCTTTGTTTTCGTCTGGCCTTCAAACTGCGGGTTTGGAATTTTTACACTAATAATCGCCGTCAATCCTTCACGCACATCATCGCCTGTCAGATTTCCGTCTTTGTCTTTCAGCAAGTTATGCTTGCGTGCGTAATCATTAATCACCCGCGTTAGTGCGCTCTTAAAGCCGGACTCGTGCGTTCCGCCTTCATGCGTGTGAATGTTGTTAGCATAAGAATAAATATTGCTGGCAAACGAATCGTTATATTGAAGAGCAATCTCAACCATGAGACCGTCTTTTTCGCCGTCGATATAAATCGGAGGCTCATGGAGTTTTTCCCGGTTTTTATTCAGATATTCTACAAAAGAGCTAATGCCACCGTCATAATGGAAAGTCTCTGTCTTGTTCTCCCGCTCATCATGCAAGGTAATACGTATGCCGCGGTTTAAAAACGCCAGCTCGCGCAAACGCTTCTGCAAAATTTCGTAGTCAAACACGGTTGTTTCTGTAAAAATCTCCGGATCAGGCAAGAAAGTTACCTCCGTTCCCGTGTCTTCCGCTTCCCCGACCACCTTCAGTTCATCAAGCGGTTCTCCGTACGAATAACTTTGCTTATAACGCTTGCCATTCCGTTTCACTTCTACAGTCAGTGATTTAGACAGCGCGTTTACGACAGACACGCCCACCCCGTGCAAACCGCCGGATACTTTATATCCTTCACCGCCGAATTTACCGCCGGCATGCAATACGGTTAAAACGGTCTCAACTGTGGATCTGCCGGTTTTTTCGTGAATTTCCGTCGGAATGCCTCGTCCGTTGTCTGTAACCGTTATACTGTTATCCGGATGAACATACACGTGGATATCATCACAATACCCGGCAAGCGCTTCGTCAATGCTGTTGTCTACAACCTCCCAAACGAGATGATGCAATCCCCGAGTACTCGTCGATCCAATATACATGCCGGGACGTTTCCGAACCGCTTCCAGACCTTCAAGAACCTGAATCTGACTTGCTCCATAATTGTTCTGCGCATTATCTGTCATATAAGTCTCACCTGCTTTCTAAAAAATGAGCGCGACGCTTCAACGTTAGAGATGAAATCGGAGAACAATAAATTTTATCTTTCGTCACAACATACGATTTCGCTTGTTCATCCCCAAGCGCGACAACGCGGCCAGACTCCTCTGCCTTCTGCAAAAATTGCCGGGTAATCTTAGAGGATTGCTTCATGTGGTAATCAAGAATCGCGATTACATCTTTGGCACGTACTACCATATCGCCACCCAAATGAATAAACATACGGTTCCTCCTTCATTATTCCCGCGTAATAGTTCCTTGTTTTACCCGGTAAAGCGCAGCCTGCTGCAATGTCTGATGATATAAGCCCTCTACGCCTGTCGTAGTCACAAACGTTTGCACGCGGTCTTTAATATTTTGCAAAAGGTGGGTCTGTCGATTAGCATCCAACTCGGACAGCACGTCATCAAGAAGAAGAAGCGGGTACTCTCCCACCTCCTGACGAATTAATTCAATCTCTGCCAGCTTTAATGAAAGCGCGGTTGTACGTTGCTGTCCTTGTGAACCATATCGATGAACGCTCGTTCCGTTAATAAAAAAATGGATATCATCACGGTGCGGTCCAGCCAGACTGGTGCCCCGGACGATTTCCCGCTCCTGAATAGAGGTAAGGTATTTGTAGACAACTTCTTCTGCTTCGTTTTCCGACATATCTTTTGTAACCGGGAACGTACTTTCATACGAAAGCGTCAATTTTTCTTTTCCCTGAGTGATTTGGGCATGGATTTCCCGCCCCCATTTTTCCAGTTTATCCATGAAAACGAAACGTTTTTGCAGCACTTTCACAGCGAGATTTGCCATCTGGATATTGTAAACGTCAAGCATATCGCGAAACGCCTTGCCCGTCTGTAGTTCTTTCATCGCTTGATTGCGCTGTTGCACAAGTTTTTGGTACTGCAGCATATTATACAAGTAAGACTTGGATACCTGCCCGATTTCCATATCGAGAAAACGGCGACGGACATTCGGGCTTCCTTTTACGATGCTTAAATCTTCGGGCGCGAACATCACGACGTTCATAGCGCCGATATAATCGCTCAAACGGCGCTGTTCTAATTGATTGACTTTGGCTTTTTTCCCTTTTGCGGTAAGCTGAATATCCAGCGTTACCGGGCCACCCCGACGATCTACCCGGCAAGACAGGCGGGAAAACGAAGCGTCCCACCCGATTAATTCTTTGTCTTTGTTTGTGCGGTGTGATTTCGCCATCGCCAGAACGTAAATTGATTCCAGCATGTTTGTCTTTCCCTGCGCGTTTGAACCGACAAATAAAACAATAGGAGCGTCAAAATGTACGTGGACATGCTCAAAATTCCTGTAATGTGTCAATTCCAATTCTCTCAATATCAAACCGTCTTCCCTCCCGGCTCGCACGCTTTTCTATGGATAAAGCATGCCGCTGGCTACTTCACGGTTTGACGTAACACTTCATATGTGCCGAACCCTTCTACGTAAACCGTATCTCCATTATACAACTTTTTGCCGCGTCGATTCTCTGGCTCTTCATTTACCTCAACATGTGTTTGGGCAAGAAATATTTTTGCCTGTCCGCCTGTATCAATAATCTCGGCCAATTTCAAAAATTGGCCGAGGGGGATATATTCCGTCGTAATAGTAACCTTTTTTTTCTCCATTATGATGTAACCGCTCCCTATTGATTCGTTCTCACAGGCAAAATAAGGTGTAAGATCCAATCATGCTCCGTTGGACGAATGATAAATGGACTCATCGCACCAGTAAAACCGATGCGGATATTTTCGCTATCTACGGCCCGAAGTGCATCAATCATGTATTTCGCATTAAATGAGATTTTTACGTCTTCACCATCTACGGAGGAAGGTGCAACCTCTTCGGTTACTTTCCCTACTTCCGGCGTATTAGAAGAAATCTCGACCATTCCATCCGGACGCGTAAACAGGCGAACAATGTTATTTTTCCCTTCTCTTGCTAATAAGCTTGCCCGTTCTATTGCCCCTAAAAACTCTTTTGTCGATAAAATTATCTCCGTTTTCGTATTTTGCGGAATAATACGGCTTGTATCCGGGTATGTTCCGTCCAAAATACGAGAGTAAAAAAGAATATAGTTAATCTTTACCAAAATTTGATTATCTGTAATAACAAGATCCACTAGTTGGTCATCGTCTGGGAGAACTTTACTAAGCTCAATCAAACTTTTTCCTGGAATAACTACATTATCGAAACTTAAACTTGCCGCTGATTCAACGGAGGCTTTTCTTGTAGTTAGACGATGACTGTCTGTGGCCACGAACGAAAGTTGTCCGTCTCTCAGTTCCCACATAACGCCTGTCAGAATCGGTCGGGTTTCTGTAGTAGCAACCGCAAAGACCGTTTGACGAATCATTGTTTTTAACAAATCAGAAGGTAAACTAAGTATCTTATCCTCTTCAATTTGCGGCAGACACGGATAATCTTCAGCATTCATACCATTCAGGTTAAATTCTGAACGTCCAGAAGAAATGGTAGTAATAAACCGTTCATTCACTGAAATAGTTACTTGTTCGCCCGGCAACTTCCGTACAATTTCCCCTAAAAATTTAGAGGGCAGAACAACACTGCCTGGCGTAATGTCTTCAATCCACTGATGTTCTCCCGATTCCATCGGGACGTATTGTTCAATTGAAATATCCGAGTCGCTTGCTGTCAATGTAATTCCATCCTCATGAGCTACAATCTTAATTCCTGTAAGAATCGGAATCGTTGTTCTGGACGACACAGCTTTGCTCACTATATTAATCGCATTCGTCAGTTGCTCTCTTTGAATTGTAAACTTCATTGTATCCCCCTTTTAGGAATCTTCTTGGTCATTTTATCATATACTTTTATTTTATTCTTTTTTTATATCCAGTAATAGTAATAGAGGAGGTGGATATGTGAATAAGTTTGGTGTAAAAAAGAAATAAAGCCTATACACATGTGGATAACTTTGTGTACAGGCTATGTTGGTTATTCACATTTGTGCACAGGCAGGCTAATCGAAATTTATCGGCCGTTTTTAATCTTATCGATTAATTCCTGAATGGTTCCTTGTAACTGGCGATCGTTTTGTAAAGCCTTCGTAATTTTTTCATGCGCGTGAATGACGGTGGTATGATCGCGTCCACCAAATTCTTCCCCGATTTTTGGCAGGGAATAATCGGTTAGCTCTCTGGATAGATACATGGCAATTTGCCGTGGGAACGCGACGGACTTTGTTCGTTTCTTCGCTTTAAAATCCTCCAATTTTAGATTGAAGTATTCACCTACAGCTTGCTGAATGGTTGCGATGTTGATGATACGTGGCTTGTTGGAAGGAATAATATCTTTTAGTGCCTCTATTGCCAGTTCTGTGTCGATGTCCCGATTAATAAGAGAGGAATAGGCAACGACACGAATAAGCGCTCCTTCCAACTCACGGATATTCGTATCGATTTGGTTGGCAATATACACCATAACCTCGTTTGGAATTTCTAGGTTTTCCGCTTTTGCTTTCTTGCGTAAAATGGCGATTCTTGTTTCCAAATCCGGAGGTTGAATATCGGTAATTAGCCCCCATTCGAAACGGGAGCGTAACCTGTCTTCTAGCGTCGGAATTTCTTTGGGGGGCCGATCGCTTGAAATTACGATTTGCTTGCTTTCTTCATGCAAGGTGTTGAATGTATGGAAGAATTCTTCCTGCGTCTGTTCTTTTCCGGCTAGGAATTGAATATCGTCAATAAGCAAAATGTCTACGTTCCGGTATTTGTTGCGGAAATTGACTGTTTGATTATCACGGATCGAATTAATAAATTCATTTGTAAATTTCTCGGACGACAGATAAACGACTCGGGCGTTTGGGTTTTGCTCAAGTACATAATGACCGATTCCGTGCATTAGATGCGTTTTTCCCAGCCCAACGCCTCCGTAGATAAAAAGTGGGTTGTAAGCCTTTGCAGGCGCTTCAGCGACTGCAAGAGAAGCCGCATGCGCAAAGCGATTCCCCGCTCCAATGACAAATGTATCAAATGTATACTTCGGGTTTAGCATCGTTTGGGGGGAGTCGTCTTGCGTCGAGCTACGTTTTTCTTTTGAAGCGGGAACCGTACCCATTTCCGGTTCGTTTTGTTGGGAGTTTGAGGTAGGGACAACAAATTTGATTGTAATAACTTTGCCGGTTACCTCATACAATGTTTCTAGAATTAATTCGGAATATCTTGATTCGAGCCAGTCCCGCGTAAATTCGTTAGGAGCAGTAATTAAGAGCGTATTGTCGTCGAGCGACGTGGCTTTTGTTGATTTTAGCCATGTTTCAAAACTGGGTTTGCTAATGCGGGTTTGTATATGTGATAAGATAGTATCCCAAAGTTCTTTAGCATTGGTAACCATGTGTCTCCTTCCTTCTCCTTCCCCTTCCCATATAACAGCTTTGCTGAACCGTGTTTTTTTAAGAAGAAGCATGTAATGCTTAATAGGCGGCGATAGCAAAAGACATTGTGGATAATTCGTTTATATTTTGAGCGAGCACCGCAAAGGCTTCTTACTGTCTTTTGACAAAATCCCCATACATGTGGATGGTATTTTCCACACTATGTTTAAAAATGTCCACAATTTTATCCACATATTGTGGATAAATACATTGGTAACGTCAAGTTATCCACCGATTAAAACAAAATCATGATAGCAGATAAAGCTAATCACCGCAACGTTTTTTTGATAGTTATCCACAAATTCTATACCTTGTGTATAAAAGATATTCACAACACTAGATTTTGTGAATATCTTTTGGAGAAATGTGTGGGTAATTTGATTTCGGGAAATAATTTACTCACAGGGGATTGGGAAATAAAAAATGTGGATAAAGAATGACAGCTTGACATCTCACTCCTGGGATAGATATAATAACTTAGACTGTCTATAATATTGTTATTTTGGATGGAACCTTCCCAAGGAGGTGGATATAATGAAACCGACTTTTAACCCAAACAATCGTAAGCGTAAAAAAGTTCACGGCTTCCGCGCTCGTATGAGCACAAAGAACGGTCGTAAAGTTCTTGCACGCCGTCGCAGAAAAGGAAGAAAAGTATTGTCAGCATAAGGCCACTCCCATAGTGGCCTTTTCTACCGTTTTATTGGAGGATAAAGCGGGGAAGACAGCAGCAGATAAGGAGTGTGTCCTTTGTATCGCAAGAACAGGTTGCGAAAAAATGAGGAATTCCAGATTGTTTTTAAACAGGGCACTTCTGTTGCGAACCGCCAATTCGTTATTTATTATCTGGAAAAAGAGGGACAGGACGCTTTTCGGGTAGGGGTTTCTGTCAGCAAAAAGATGGGAAAGGCGGTTACGCGCAATCGGCTGCGGCGAATCATCAAAGAGGCGATTCGCCTGCGCGCGGATGAGATTAAACCGAACGTTGACTTCATTGTGATTTGCCGTCTGCCTGCTGTGGAGCTGGGATTTCATCAATTTAAAGAAAGCCTCTACCATTGCATGAGGAAAGCCCGTTTATTCAAAGGAACGAAAAGAGGAAAAAATACATCTTGATAATAATATTTGATAATAATATTTGTGTCAGAAAGTTTTCATTTTTTTCTTTCGGCAAGTATAATAATTGAAAATACATAAGTTGCAAGGGGGAATTTTCTTGCTTCCCAAGCGATTAAAACTGGCACTGCTTTTTGCGCTAATCGCTGTATTTTCCGCAGGATGTACCGCCGCCAACCCGAATCATCCTTTGCCGATCGACCCGAACAGAGGAATTTGGGACAAGTTTTTTGTATATCCGCTTTCTTGGTTGTTACAAGAATCGGCGGCTTTGGCCAGTGGAAACTACGGAATTGCGATTTTAATCGTAACTATTATTGTTCGCGTAGCGATTTTGCCGCTCATGATAAAACAGATGAAAAGCAGCAAGAAGATGCAGGAATTGCAGCCTGAGATGATGAAGCTGCGCGATAGGTTCAAAAACGATCCGCAACGTTATCAGCAAGAAATGATGAAGCTGTACCAAACGCATCAAATCAACCCGCTTTCTGGATGTTTGCCGATTTTAATCCAGATGCCGATTTTGCTTGCTTTTTATCATGCGATTATTCGGACAGGAGAAATTCGCTCCCATAGTTTTCTATGGCTGCAGCTTGGCGCAAAAGACCCGTATTTCATCTTACCGATTATTGCAGCTATAACCACGTATTTGCAACAATGGATGATGATGCGAAACAATGCGGCTGCTGCTGAAAATCCGCAAATGAAAATGATGCTATATTTGATGCCGGTTATGATTCTTGTCATCTCTATGACCCTTCCGTCTGCCTTATCTTTGTACTGGGTATACGGAAACATCTTTACTATTGTTCAAACATATTTCCTTTATCGCGATACTGCTCCTAAAGGAGGAACGGCCAAGTGAAAAAGGTGACGGCAACGGGAAAAACAGTAGAAGACGCGATTCAATCAGCGTTGCGGGAGCTTCAGACCACGCGCGACATGGTTACATACCGTGTGCTGGAGGAGCCAAGTAAAGGCTTTTTTGGGTTAATTGGTGCTCGTGACGCAAAAGTGGAAGTAATTCTACAGGAAAAACTAGAAAAAAATGAAGTTTCTGGTGTTCTGGAAGAGTCGTCTGTAAATGAACCTGTGCCTGAACCTGAAAAAATAGCCATTTCTTCCCTAGAAGAAAATGTTGAAGAGGCGGAAGAAACACCGGAAATGCCCAGGGAGGCAGTGAGAGTAGATGCGATCCGCCGAGGGAAAGCGTTTTTGGAAGAAGTACTCGCTACAATGGGGCTTCATGTCCAAGTGGAACAGATCGAAGAAGATGGGAAAGTAATCTTTAACCTAAAAGGCCAAGGGCTTGGTCTCGTCATCGGTCGCCGCGGCCAAACGCTTGATTCACTTCAATATTTAGTAAATGTGGTGACAAACCGGCATATGGATAAGCGAGTGCGAATTGTGCTGGATGCGGGGGATTACCGTGAAAAACGGAAAGGGGCACTGGAGCAGCTAGCAGATCGGATGGCGCGCCAAGTAGCTAAAACCCGAAAACCAGTACGTCTGGAACCGATGAATCCAGCGGAACGGAAGATGATTCATAGCCGACTGCAAAATCACCCACAGGTAGAGACGTTTAGCGAAGGGACGGAGCCGTACCGACGTGTGGTTATCACTTTGAAAAAGTAATAATAAATATAGAAACCTCCCTGCTTTTTATTGTAGGGAGGTTTTTTGTGGAT
The DNA here is from genome assembly GCF_001439585.2 of Aneurinibacillus sp. XH2. Taxonomy (NCBI): domain Bacteria; kingdom Bacillati; phylum Bacillota; class Bacilli; order Caryophanales; family Paenibacillaceae; genus Aneurinibacillus; species Aneurinibacillus sp. XH2. Next base: position 78,704 of record NZ_CP014140.1, read on the forward strand.
AAAGTAAAGATGATACTTTACTAATGAACTTTTGTTTTGTTCTCAAATATTGATGAAGTATGTTATCCTATAAATTTAGGGAAAGCTTTAAAAAACATGCCTTTTGCGTGGTGACATAAAATGGATTTTGATACAATAGCAGCCGTTGCAACGCCTCTGGGTGAGGGTGGTATCGCCATTATTCGCGTGAGCGGATCGGATGCGATTGCAGCTGTGGATAAAATATTTAAAGGACGTCAAAAATTATCCACTGTGGATAGTCATACCATCAATTACGGGCATCTAATAGATGAAAACGGTGAAACTTTAGAAGAAGTGATGGTTTCTGTTATGCGGGCACCGCGTACGTTTACGAGGGAAGATGTTGTCGAAGTGAATTGCCATGGAGGGATTGTGTCCGTAAAGCGCGTACTAGATCTTGTACTTGCGCAGGGGGTACGCATGGCCGAACCGGGCGAGTTTACGAAGCGGGCATTTCTTAATGGTCGAATCGATTTGTCGCAGGCGGAAGCGGTTATCGATTTGATTCGCGCTAAGACGGATCGTGCGATGAAAGTGGCGCTTAATCAGGTGCAAGGTAAGTTGTCAAAACTTATTGGTAAACTGCGTCAGCAGCTGCTCGAATTAATGGCACATATTGAAGTAACAATTGATTATCCTGAGCATGATGTGGACGAAGTGACACGAACTTTGTTGTCCGAGAAAAGCCGCTGGGTACAGGGAGAGATCGAAAAGCTTCTAAGCACAGCAAAGCAGGGAAAAATTCTGCGCGAAGGTTTGGCTACCGTTATTGTTGGTCGGCCAAACGTGGGAAAATCGTCGCTTTTAAACAGCTTGCTACAGGAGGTGAAAGCCATCGTTACAGATGTTCCTGGCACGACGCGTGATATTATCGAGGAATATGTCAATGTCCGGGGTGTTCCGTTACGCCTTGTTGACACTGCAGGGATTCGGGAGACCGAAGATATTGTCGAGCGTATTGGGGTCGAGAAATCGCGTGAGATGCTGGGAAAGGCTGATTTGGTTCTCTTGGTGCTGAACTTTGGGGAAGAGTTAGAGGATGAGGATCGTAATTTGCTTGCGGTCGTTAAACCGATGAACGCAATTGTTATTGTTAATAAGACTGATTTGCCGCAGAAAATCGACATGGAAGAAGTACGCAGACTGGCTGGAGATTTGCCGCTCGTTACCATCTCGGTGAAAGAAGAAGAGGGGATCGAACAACTTGAAGAAGTGATTGCTTCTTTATTCTTCTCCGGCTCGGTACAGAGCGATGATTTAACATATGTAAGCAATTCTCGACATATTCAGCTTTTACAGGAAGCGTATAGAACGATTGGAGAAGCGATTGAAGCAGTGGAAAACGGATTGCCTGTCGATATGGTGGCGTTTGATATTCGCCGCACATGGGAACTGCTTGGCGAGGTGGTCGGGGACGCAGTGAGCGATGATTTGATTGATCAGATTTTTTCTCAGTTCTGTCTTGGAAAGTAGTAAGAAAGCGCGGAGAATTGCGCGGAGGAGGAAATACGAAAATGGGATACCAGGCAGGTACATTTGATGTAATTGTTGTCGGCGCCGGACATGCGGGAGTGGAAGCGGCGCTTGCCGCGGCCCGCATGGGATGTTCGACGCTTCTGTTAACAATTAATCTGGATATGATAGCGTATATGCCATGTAACCCTTCGATTGGCGGGCCGGCCAAAGGTCACGTGGTTCGTGAAATCGACGCGCTCGGTGGCGAGATGGGCAAAAATATTGACAAAACGTATATTCAGATGCGGATGCTAAATACGGGGAAAGGCCCGGCTGTGCATGCGTTGCGCGCGCAGGCGGATAAATTTCTATACCAGCATACAATGAAGCAAACGGTGGAAAATACAGAAAATCTGACGTTGCGCCAAGGGATGGTTGAGCGTTTGATTGTTGAGGATGGCGTATGTAAAGGTGTGATTACGAAAACTGGTGCCGAATATGCAGCTAAGGCAGTTGTATTGACAACCGGTACGTATTTACGTGGAAAAATTATTATCGGTGAGTTGCAATATGAAAGTGGTCCAAACAATATGCAGCCGTCCATCGGATTGTCCGATCATTTGAGAGAGCTTGGTTTTGAATTGGTTCGTTTTAAAACTGGTACGCCGCCGCGCGTTCACAACAGTTCAATTGACTATAGTAAAACAGAAATTCAGCCGGGAGATGATGTTTCGCGGGCATTTTCTTATGAAACAACGGAATTTCGTGTAGAGGATCAGCTACCATGCTGGCTTACGTATACGAATGAGAGAACACACGAAATTATCAACAATAATTTGTATCGTGCGCCGATGTTTTCCGGAGCGATCGAGGGAACGGGTCCTCGTTATTGTCCTTCTATCGAGGATAAAATTGTTCGCTTCAGCGATAAGCCGCGTCATCAAATTTTCTTAGAACCGGAAGGACGCAATACAGAAGAAGTATATGTACAAGGATTATCCACAAGCATGCCTGAAGAAGTGCAATTAGAAATTCTGAAAACAATCTCTGGTCTGGAAAACGTAAAAATGATGCGTCCTGGATATGCCATTGAATATGATGCGATTGTACCGAGTCAGCTGTGGCCAACCCTTGAAACAAAGCGGCTTAAAAACTTGTACACAGCGGGACAATTAAATGGCACATCCGGCTACGAAGAAGCGGCGGGCCAGGGAATTATGGCTGGCATTAACGCCGCGTTGAAAGTACAAGGTAAAGAGCCGCTCATTCTTGATCGTTCGCAAGCATATATTGGTGTGATGATCGATGATCTTGTCACGAAAGGAACGAGTGAACCGTATCGTTTGCTTACATCCCGGGCGGAATACCGGTTACTTCTACGTCATGACAACGCGGACATGCGTCTTACGGAAATCGGATATAAAATTGGCTTGATTAGCGAAGAGCGTTATCAGCGTTTTTTGAAGAAAAAAGAAGCGATCGAAGCGGAGAAGGAACGCTTGAGGACAACGAAAATAGGGCCGCAACCGGAAGTGCAGCAAATGCTGCGCGAGGTTGGTTCTAAAGAGCTTGACAATGCGATTGATCTGTATTCCTTGTTGAAACGTCCGGAAGTAACTTATAAGCATATTGCACAGATTGCGCCGGCGGAAATGGAGATCCCGGCGGACGTAGCGGAGCAGGTTGAAATCCAGATTAAGTACGAAGGATATATCCGCAAGCAATTACAGGATGTGGACCGTCTCAAGAAAATGGAGAAAAAACGTTTACCAGAAAATCTGGATTACATGAATATCCAAGGTCTTGCAATGGAGGCGCGCCAGAAACTTAACAAAGTCAAACCTCTTTCTATTGGCCAGGCATCGCGCATTTCCGGGGTAACGCCAGCGGATATCTCCGTTTTACTTGTATATCTCGAATCTTATAATCGAAAAGTCGCAAATTAGGAGAGATCCATGGACGCAGTGACATTGAGACAATTAACTGCTGAAAAAGGAATTGAACTTTCAGAAGAGCAGCTTCAGCAGTTTGAGAAGTATTATGAGCTACTTGTAGAATGGAACGAAAAAATGAATTTGACAGGGATTACGGAAAAGCAGCAGGTATATGAAAAACATTTTTATGATTCAATTACACCGGCGTTTTATTATACGTTTACTGGTGCGGAAAGTTTAATTGACGTTGGTTCAGGTGCGGGCTTTCCGGGGATTCCGCTCAAAATTTGTTTCCCGTCATTAAAATTGACGATACTTGATTCGTTGAATAAGCGGCTTGTCTTTTTGCAAGAAGTGGCAAGGCAGCTTGGCCTGGTGGATATCTCATTTGTCCATAGCCGGGCAGAAGATGCCGGAAAAGACAAGAAATACCGTGATCGCTTTGATCTTGTGACTGCCCGGGCGGTAGCGAGGATGAGCGTACTTGCGGAATTGTGTTTACCGTTTGTTAAACCGGGCGGCGCGTTCCTTGTCATGAAAGGTGCGGATATTGAAGCGGAGTTGAACGAAGGCAAAAAAGCGATTAAAGTTCTTGGTGGAAAAACCGAAAGAGTCGAGACGTTTGAACTTCCGGAAGAAAAAGCGGAACGCAACATCATCATTATTCGTAAACAGCAGAAGACCCCATCTGTTTATCCTCGAAAAGCCGGTACTCCCGCCAAGAAACCAATTGTATAACAAGGACAAGAAGGTAGCCAAAAGGCTGCCTTTTCTCATTGACAAATGCGAAAAACTTATGGGGCCTGTCCGTCTTTCCTTTTTTGCGGCAAATTTGTATGGGAGCAACAAAGGCTGTTGCCTGCGCTTGCGTTTGACAGCAGCTAAGTTTTTTATCGTGTTCTATAAGATTGCGCGCTTTCATAATGTTTCACGTGAAACATTGTGCAGGAAATAGGTGGGATGATGGCGAATATTGAAATTGGAAAGAAGGAGAAGTGGGTGATGTCTTATGAAGGATCAGTTTTCTCGATTATTTGGTCTAACAGAACGTACCGATCAGGAAGAGATTCGACAGATACCCGTAGCTCAAATTGTCCCTAATCCTTATCAACCTCGAACTGTGTTTGATGATGATAAAATTGATGAACTATGCGAGACAATAAAAGTCCACGGCATTATTCAACCAATTGTTGTACGGGAAAGAAGAGGCGTGTTTGAAATTATTGCTGGTGAGCGACGGTGGCGCGCAGTTACAAGGTTAGGTATGGAAACAATCCCGGCTATTGTAAAGGATTTTAATGATGAGCAGGCGGCTTCTATTGCTTTGATTGAAAACTTGCAGCGAGAAGGGCTTACTCCAATCGAGGAGGCTATAGCTTACCAGAAGCTTATTGATATTCATGGCTTAACACAGGAAAGCTTGGCGAACCGGCTGGGGAAAGGCCAGTCGACGATTGCTAATAAATTACGTCTGCTTCATCTGCCAGAACAGGTTCAAGAAGCATTGCTCGCTCGAAAAATTTCTGAACGGCACGCTAGGGCTCTATTAGTCTTAAAAGATGAGCGGGCCCAGTTAAAGCTTTTGAAAGAAATTATAGAAAAAGGGTGGAACGTAAAGCAAACAGAGCAACGCATCAAGTCGATAATGGAGCAGAAGAACGAAAAACCTGTGCCGAAGCGGCGTTCTTTTTCAAAAGATACACGTCTGGCCATTAATACTGTAAGACAATCTGTAGATATGGTGTTGCAAAGCGGCTTATATATTGAAACACAAGAAGAAGACCACGAAGAATTTTATCAATTCATCATTAAAATTCCGAAGAATAAAAAATAAGATTTTATCATTTAGCCAAGAATCTCGTGGCTTTAGCCATGAGAGGTTTAAGAATGGCAAACTCATGCGGCATTCTAATGAATATTATTATCAAACCAAATGAAGGGAGGCAGCAGGATGAGGCGCATTCCTCCCGCTCTTAAACAAGCGGGCTTCCTGCGCCTTTTTCTGTGAAACGTATGGGTAAAATTATTGCGGTCACAAATCAAAAAGGCGGCGTAGGAAAAACAACTACCTCTGTTAATCTTAGTGCATGTATTGCCAAAGAAGGAAAGAAAGTACTGCTTGTTGATATTGATGCCCAGGGAAATGCTACGAGCGGTATTGGAATCGAAAAAGCGAATGTTCGTTATTGTGTGTACGATGTATTGATTAACGACATTAACACGCTTGACGCAATTTTACCAACCGACATTGAGGGATTGTTCGTGCTGCCGGCTACCATTCAACTGGCAGGCGCAGAGATTGAACTTGTGCCTGTATATTCGCGAGAAAAACGTCTAAAGAAAGCGCTTGATACAGTACGGGATAAGTATGATTATATTATTATTGATTGTCCGCCTTCGCTCGGCATTCTAACTGTTAATGCGCTGACCGCGGCTGATTCTGTCCTGATTCCGATTCAGTGTGAATATTACGCGCTGGAAGGGTTAAGTCAACTATTGAACACAATTCGGCTTGTACAAAAACAGTTAAATCGTAATTTATATATCGAAGGTGTACTGCTAACCATGCTGGACGCCCGTACTAATCTCGGCATTCAGGTTATTGATGAAGTGAAGAAGTATTTTCAAGAAAAAGTGTATGGTACGATTATCCCGCGCAATGTTCGCCTAAGTGAAGCACCCAGCCACGGCCAAGCGATTATCACCTACGATCGCCGTTCTAAGGGAGCGGAAGTGTATACTGATTTAGCCAGAGAGGTGATTGGCATTGACTAAACGACTGGGGCGGGGACTGGATGCGCTGATTTCTTCGCTTGATATTGATGAAGGAGATCATATTTTACAAGTAGAAATCAAAAAAATCCGGCCCAATCCATATCAACCCCGCAAATACTTTGAAGAAGAAGCGTTGAATGAGCTTGCTGATTCAATTAAAGAACACGGTATTATCCAACCGTTAATAGCAAGAAAAAGCATAAAAGGATATGAATTAGTAGCAGGCGAGCGGAGGCTTAGAGCCGCTAAATTGGCGAATGTCGAACATGTGCCCGTAGTTGTCCGTGAGTTTACCGATGAACAGGTCATGCAAATTGCTTTGATCGAGAATTTACAACGAGAAGATTTGAACGCGATTGAAATTGCACAGGCTTATCAGAAACTAATGACAGCTTTTTCATTAAAGCAGGAAGAATTGGCAAAGAAAGTAGGAAAAAGCAGGCCACATGTAGCAAACTTTTTGCGTCTTCTTCAATTACCGAAAGAAATTCAGGAGCGAGTTTCACGTGGAACGTTATCAATGGGACATGCCCGGACATTGCTCGGTGTAGAAAAAGACCAGATAAAAATTGAACTAGCAAAAGAAGTAGAAGAAAAGTCGCTCAGTGTTCGCCAGCTGGAAGAGATAGTAAAAAGAATGAGCGAAAAGAAAAAAGTTTCACGCGAAACAAAAGACACAGAAACTCAACGTTTTGTAAAGGACTGGGAAGAAAGGTTGCGCATGGCGTTCGGAACATTGGTACATGTTAAGCCTTCAAAAAGTAAAAATCGAGGCAAAATTGAAATTTCATATTTTTCTCAGGAAGATTTGGAACGGATTCTTGAACTTGTTGAAAATAGCAAAGCATAAGCAAGGCAACCTGCAGAAAATAGGTTGCCTTCGCTGTTAGAAACGGACAATATAAAGAATAAAGGAAGGGAGAGAAGAGCGTGATGATATATTTGGACAACGCAGCCTCCACTTGGCCGAAGCCAAAAGAAGTTAGCCAAGCAGTAGCCGAATGTATCGAAGAGTATGCTGCCAACCCGGGGCGCGGCGGCCATAAACTTTCAATGAAGGCAAGTAAAACGGTATATCAGGCAAGAGTAAAGCTAGCCAAGCTTTTTAATATTAAAAATCCAAATGATATCTTTTTTACATTAAATGCGACGCAAGCATTAAACCAAGCTATTAAAGGATTTATACGGCAGGGAGATCATGTGGTTACGACTTCGCTGGAGCATAATTCCGTCCGCCGTCCGCTGGAGTTTTTGCGGAAAGAAGTCGGCGTGGAGATTACATATATTAAACCGGAGAATTATATGTTTTCGCTTGAGACCATTCGTGCAGCTATTCGCGAGAATACGAAATTGATTGTTGTTAGCCATGCTTCGAATTTATTGGGGACAATTGCTCCTGTGAAAGAAATAGGTCGGATTGCCCGGGAAGCGGGAGTAAGATATCTGGTAGACGCGTCGCAGACGGCGGGCATTCTACCGATTGATGTAGAAGACATGTACATCGATATGCTTGCTTTTCCAGGGCATAAAGGGTTGTACGGCCCGCAAGGAACTGGAGGTTTATATGTTCATTCTTCTATTGCTCTTACGCCATTGCTGCATGGTGGAACAGGCAGTCATTCAGAGGATATTGACCAACCAATGACGCGGCCGGATCGTTATGAAAGCGGGACACTAAATACGCCGGGGATCGCCGGGTTGGCGGCGGGGGTGGAATTTGTGCTACAGACAGGAATAGAGTCTATTCGCAGAAAAGAATGGTGGCTTACGCGTCTTCTGCTTGAAAAGTTGGAAGACATGGAAGGGGTAACGGTGTTTGGACCTGATAAGGATACAGAACGGGTCGGGGTTGTACCGTTTATGCTAGAAGGGGTCGATGCTTCTGAACTCGCCTATATTTTAGATCAGGAGTATAATATTGCTGTCCGCGCCGGTTTTCATTGTACACCTTTGGCACACGAAACGGTAGGGACGTTGACAACAGGGGCTGTTCGCGCTAGTTTTGGTTATTTTAATAAACAAGAAGATGTAGAAGCGCTGGTTGTGGCTTTACGGGAGATTAGAGAGGCTTTTGCGTTCTAAAGGTTTTTCTCAATTAAATAATGGTCGAATGGTCGGCAAGAGAGCCGCAAGAGTAAAAAGAGCATATGATTCATAGTAGCAATGAATCATATGCTCTTTACTTATTCGGAAGCGCTTTGATACAAGGAAGAGCGATTTCCTATGTTGGGCATATAGCGATATGGCGATTCTTTTATGTGGACGATTGCGCTATAAAGCGAAGTTGCGATAATTTCGCTCATTTTCATCACGACGCTTAGACGAGTGTTCTGTAGGACAAAATATTCCATAAATCCGCCTATATTCACAATGCCAGTAATGTGAAATGTTCCTACCTCGGGCAGTTGTTTTTTTACTCCTGCCCCTGGTTTAATGGGGCCGTGGGCGACTGTGATTTTACCAACGCTGTTGAGTTGTCCGAGACAGGCATCAATTGCGATAATAAGCGGATTGGTATGTTTTTTCTTTACATAGTCGATGGTTTCTTGAAGATTCACGGCATGGACGGGAGAATCAAGTGTTCCGTAAATCGAAACATTGCTTGGGTACATACGTTCAAGATGGGAACCGACAATTGGACCAAGCGCATCGCCGGTGGAACGGTCGGTTCCAATGCAGAATACGACGATATCCGAATATCCACGGTATACGCGAAGGCGTTGCTGCAGATGTTGGGTTAACAATTCAACGGCTTGTTCCTCTGAATGGTCAATGCGAAAGGGATTGGGCGGGTACATGTGTACCGTATTGCTGTCGTTTATCATTTGTACCTCCCGTATGAAAATAATATTATCAGTATACGCCGGAGTTGTTAAAAATATACTACTGTAATAACGTATTCAGAGATTGGGGAATCAGGGACAATGATGGGCGACACCAAAGAACATTTTATTAATGTTTACACGACTTGCTTTACAATATGACATGTGAAGGGATACATTTGGAATATGACTTAGTTTTGGAATTTTGCTATATTTTTGTACAGAGCATTATATTAAGAAAGTTTTTATGCTTATACTCGTTCGTTCTTTTTTCACGTATTAAAGAAGAATCATCATATTATGTGCAGACTGGCAAAGCATCGTTCACATCTTTTGTTTTTTTCATCTAAAATCGTAAATCCTCTACCCTTAAGCGAAGTATAGGAGGGGAGCGTTGACTGCTTATACGATTAATAAGGAAGAAAAAACGCAAAGGATGTTATGTTACAATAAGGAGAATGATATGAACAGCCGCATTTTAATTGCATTTGATTCGACCCAGCAAGCGCTGCGAGCAGAAGTGTTGCTTGAATATGCGGACATCGAGATTGACACAAGGCCGACACCGAAAGAAATTACGGCCGGATGCGCCCTATCGATCGATATTCCCGCCGCTGATTTTTTAGAAGTCGATCGCATTATTAAAGATGAAAATGTCGAAATAAAAGGGTATTATCATATGGTGAAGGGTATTTATGTACCTTATATTCATCGGGAAGAAATGGAACATGAATAGTTAGAACTAGATGGAGAATAGGAGGAATTGAATGCATGGATTTACATAAGTATTATGATGATTTTATAACTTATATAACCGATGTGGAAAAGTGGGTCGCTTTTGGTAAAATAACCCTTAAGATTGTTCTTATTCTCATCGTAGCGAAAATTCTTGTCGTTGTGGGAAACGCTGCGGTAAACCGTTTATTCAAAGAACGCGAAGCATCTGCAAATAAGTTTGATCGCCTTCGCATGGACCCACGCCGTAGCCAGACGATGCGAACCTTGATAAATAATGTTATTAAATATACGATTTATTTTATTGCGTTTTTAAACGTTTTTACGTTTCTTGGATATGATCCAAAACCGCTTTTGGCAAGTGCTGGTGTACTGGGATTGGCGATTGGCTTTGGCGCTCAGAATCTAGTGCGTGACGTGATTACTGGCTTTTTTATTATTTTTGAAGACCAATTTGCGGTTGGAGATGTAGTCACAATTAACAACATAACCGGAACGGTTCAAGAAATTGGTCTGCGTGTTACCCGAATCAAAATTTGGACAGGGGAAATTCATATTATTCCAAATGGGAGTATTACGGAAGTAACAAACTTGTCCATCGCAAATTCTATGGCTGTGGTTGATGTGAGCGTTTCGTATAAAGAAGATATTAATGAAGTCGTAAGAATACTTGAGGAAGCGGCGCCCAGATGGGAACAAGAATATGAAGAAATCGTTAAAACCCCGACCGTTCTTGGTGTGGAGCGTTTTGGCGCTTCTGATGTAGTTATCCGTCTCATTGCGGAATGCCAGCCGATGCAACATTATCCGGTTATGCGTAGATTACGGGCAGATATCAAAAAAATGTTTGATGAACGGGGCATTGAAATCCCTTACCCACATATGGTTATGATTCCTCAGCGTGGTGATAATAATCAGATGGCTGCTGAAGAAGTGTCCAAGCAGAAAGCTTCATCCTAATAACAAAAAGAGGGGAGACGTAAAGATGGAGCGGAAAGAATTTGGACTAGGAGACATCGTAGAAATGAAAAAGCCACATCCGTGTGGCACAAATCGTTGGAAAATTATTCGCATGGGAATGGATATTCGTTTAAAATGTCAGGGGTGTGATCACAGTGTTCTCATTCCGCGTCAAAAATTCGAGAAACGGTTAAAGAAAGTACTTGTCCGTGCCGGAGAAGAAAAATAAATTAAGAAAAGCTCGCGGGGCACACCTGCGAGCTTTTCTTATTTATTTTTCGCTCTTTTCATTTAAAAAAGCCATAAGTAGAATGCGAGAGTTGGTTTCTTGGCTTAATTGTTTTTCTAGCTCTTGAATTTTTGCTACTTCTCTTTCTGACAGATTGGCCGGGGGATATGTGTTAAGATACTCGTTAGCCATGATTTCACCTCCTCAACGTAGTATGCCCTGATTAAAGGGGGAGAGACGGGCTAATTGTTTTTTCCTGCGATATACTCGTGCTATAATGGTAAAAGTATTTTTGGAAATTAAGATTGAGGAGTGTTTACATATATGGGAAACTCTTGCGGTATTGTCGGCCTTCCTAACGTAGGAAAGTCCACTTTATTCAATGCGATTACACAGGCAGGCGCCGAATCGGCGAATTATCCGTTTTGTACGATTGAACCAAACGTAGGAATCGTGGAGGTGCCAGACCCGCGTCTGAAAAAGCTGACAGAAATTGTAGTGCCAAATCGTACGGTTCCAACGACGTTCCAGTTTGTTGACATCGCTGGTCTTGTGCGTGGCGCAAGCAAGGGAGAAGGGCTTGGTAACCAGTTTCTGTCCCATATTCGTGAAGTAGACGCGATTGCGCACGTAGTTCGCTGCTTCGAAGACGAGAATATTACTCATGTTGAGGGACGGGTAGACCCGGTTAGCGATATCACGACGATTAATCTTGAGTTGATACTGGCGGATCTTGAATCGGTTGAGCGTCGTATCGATCGTTTAGGAAGGAAAGTAAAAGCTGGAGATAAAGATGCAAAAATGGAATATGAAGTGCTTTTAAAAATTAAAGAAGCGCTGGAGAATGAGAAACCGGCTCGCAGTGTGGAGCTTACGGATGACGAGAAAAAACTTGTACGCCATTTCCATTTGTTAACGATGAAGCCAGTATTATACGTGGCCAACGTAAGCGAAGACGGTATCCAAGAAGCGGAAAACGGACAAAATGAGCATGTAGAGAAGGTGAAAGAATTCGCTGTAGCAGAAGGTTCACGCGTTGTTGTCATTTCCGCGAAAGTAGAGTCTGAAATTGCGGAGATGGATGAACAAGATAAGCAGATGTTTTTGGAAGAGCTTGGCCTGAAGGAATCTGGACTGGATCGTTTAATTCGCGAAGCATACGCGCTGCTTGGCTTGATTACGTATTTTACGGCCGGTGTGCAGGAAGTTCGCGCTTGGACGATTCGCCGTGGCACGAAGGCACCTCAGGCGGCTGGCGTTATTCATAACGACTTTGAACGCGGCTTTATTCGCGCGGAAGTAGTAGCTTACGATGATTTAATTGAAGCCGGTTCGATGACAAAGGCGAAAGAAAATGGAAAATTCCGTCTGGAAGGAAAAGACTATATCGTGAATGATGGAGATATTATGCATTTTCGTTTTAATGTATAAAAAATACAAAAAAATAAAGATAAAACAGTAGAAAATTATGTAAAATATTGGTAAAATATAAATACAAAAAGGTATCCATTTTTTTTGACTGGAACGTGCTCTAGCAAATTGGAAGAAAAAATACTTGCAGCATTTTGAATAATTTATTATAATTTTTAAATGCGAGTTTAGAAATAGTCACGTCTAGAACGTGCTCGCTCCTTGTCCCATATATATGGGGCCGTTTAGTCCAAAAGGAGGTGAAGAATATGCGTAAATACGAAGTGATGTACATTCTGCGCCCGGATCTTCAAGAGGAAGCCATTAAGGCTAACATTGAGCGCTTCTCCGGAATTATTACGGAGAAAGGCGGTCAGATGGAGAAGATTACTGAAATGGGTAAGAAACGTCTGGCATACGAAATCAAGGATTACCGCGAGGGTTTCTATGTGCTCATGAATTTCCAAGCCGAGCCGCAAGCGGTTGCTGAGATGGAACGTCTGATGAAAATCAATGATGATATCATTCGTTACCTGGTTGTTCGTGAAGACGAAAAATAAGTCTTATGATTTGGAGGGATTATCGTGTTGAATCGTGTGGTATTGTTAGGGCGTTTAACCAAAGATCCCGAACTCCGCTATACGCCGAACGGAACTGCTGTAGTTACCTTTACGCTTGCGGTTGATCGTCGAATGACAAATCAACAGGGCGAAAGAGAAACCGACTTTCTTCCTATTGTTGTATGGAGCAAGTTGGCTGAATTATGCGCCCAATACCTGAAAAAAGGGCAGCAAGCCGCTGTGGAAGGACGCATTCAGGTGCGTAACTACGAAAATAAGGAAGGACGTCGCGTATATGTTACGGAAATCATTGCAGATAATGTGCAATTCTTAGGCGGTAGACAAGGCCAAAGCAGCGACGAATCATACTCCAGCGGATTTGAGAGGTCGGCGGGTTTTGATGGCGGACATTCTCGCGATTCGTTTGACGATAATCCCTTTGCTAACGATCAGAGACCGATCGATATTTCGGACGACGATTTACCATTTTAATAACGCTACGGTATGATTTAAACAAAAGGAGGGAATTTTCATGGCACAACGTCGTGGACGCGGTAAGCGCCGTAAAGTTTGTTACTTTACTGCGAACAAAATTACTCATATCGACTACAAAGATGTTGATTTGCTGAAGAAGTTCATCAGCGAACGCGGTAAAATTTTACCTCGCCGCGTAACTGGAACTTCCGCGAAATACCAACGTATGCTGACGGTTGCGATTAAGCGCGCTCGTCAAGTTGCTTTGTTGCCATACGTAACAGAGTAATATACATGGATAGAAAGAGGCAGAGAGGAATACTCCTGCCTCTTTTTTCACCTCCTTATTTGCCACTTGACCGTTCTTTATGATAAATTTAGTGAGGCTTATTTTTTTTGCAAAAAATGATAAAAAGGAGGGAACACCTGTGCAAAATAACGTAAGGGCGATCTTGGAAGGAGCATTCGTCAGCGCAATTTTTCTTGTGCTTTTTTTTATCGCGTTTTATACGCCGCTCAGCATTGTTGCCGTGTTTGCGTTGCCGCTTCCGCTTACCGTATATGGGTACCGTCATGAGGCAAAAGCAGGAGGACTGGCTGCTTTTGTGACTGTATTTTTGTCGTTTATATTCGCAGGCTTTCCAGGATTGCTACTATCTTTTCCGGCCGCTGTTATGGGACTGGTCATGGGTGTTGCCTATCGGAAGAAAAAGTCGGCTGGGCAGGTTCTAATGATCGGAACATTAGTGGAACTGACTTTTATGTTTGTCAGTATCGGTCTGGCGCTAGCCGTTATGAAAATAAATCCTTTGGATGATATGATAAAAGCTATGCGGGAAATTTCGGAGCAAGTTTTGACTGATATGCAGAAACAGATTGAGAATTCGGTTAGCCAATTGCCCGAAGACCAAAGAAATGAGGCACAGACAAAGCAACTCGCACAGCTTAAAGAATCTTTAGGGATGATGAAAGCGCAGGTTACATCTTTAATCACGGCTATCATTCCAGGGCTTTTAATTTCATCATCACTTTTGTCCGCTTTAATCAACCATGCGTTTTTCCGGCGAATTTCGCAGCGAATGGGCGTACAGATTCAATCATTGCCAGCTTTACATAATTTGCGCTTTCCGCGCTCGATTTTGTATTATTATTTTATTGTACTCTTTCTGTTCATGATAAAAGGGCTACAGGATTACCATTTTTTGTACATGGCGGTTCTTAATATTATGCTGGTGTTGCAGCTGCTCTTTTTCGTGCAGGGATTAGGATTTATTGCGTACTGGATTCATCAGCGTAACGCAAGCAAAGGGCTGTTATTTATTGCGGTGATCTTGTTCCTTATTCCGCCGTTTACTTATATACTACTGTTAATAGGGGTTCTGGATGTAGGTTTTAATCTGCGGAACCGATTTTTTCGATAATAGGAGCTGAGTATATGCTGAAGTTCCTGGCAAAGCGCTGGTTTGGCTCGCATATTATCCTCGCTCTCGGCTTTTGTGCATTAGCGGCTGGATTATTGGCTGTTTATGTAAATTGGGTGTTTGCGATCATTGGTTTTGTGGTGGTGGCGAGCAGTGGATATCTTGCGTTTCATAATCAGCTGCTTATTCGTGATGAGATGGAGACATATATTTCTACATTAAGCCATCGCATCAAAAAAGCGGGGGATGGAGTGGTCAATGAACTGCCGATCGGCATTGTGCTCTATAATGAAGATAAGGTGATCGAATGGCACAATCCATATTTGCAGCATATGACCGAAAAAGACAGCTTAATTGGCGAATCGCTGCTTGATGTATTTCCACCGCTTACTGAAATAAAGGAAGATCAGCAAAAAGCGGAGATAACATACCGCAAGCGAATTTACGAAATATTGCATCGCCCGGAGGAGCGTCTGCTTTATTTTACGGACATTACCGATTATAAGGAATTGCAGATGCATTATGAGGAGGAAAAGCTTGTACTTGCGATTGTTCATCTGGATAACTTGGATGAGGTAGCAAAGGGCATGGATGAACAAAGCCGAAGCCTTCTTCTTACTAATGTTACGGGAGCGATCACAAAATGGGCGCATCAATATGGTATTTATCTACGGCGTTTTTCTTCTGACAAGTTCTTGGCGGTATTTGATCAAGGAACTTTGCATCAGTTGGAGGCCACTCGCTTTGATATTCTTGATGTGGTGCGTGAGATGACGAACAAGAATAAAATCCCGATTACGCTGAGTATCGGAGTAGGAGCCGGAAGCGACACGGTTATTGAACTGGGTGAAATGGCACAATCCAGTCTTGACGTGGCACTTGGCCGCGGCGGTGACCAGGCGGCTGTGAAATTCAGGGATAAAATTACGTTCTATGGTGGTAAGTCTAATGCTGTTGAAAAGCGGAACCGGGTACGCGCACGCGTTATTTCGCACGCGCTGCGCGATTTAATGCTGGAAAGTGATCTTGTGCTTATTATGGGACATAAAATGCCGGATATGGACGCGATTGGCGCCGCAATCGGCGTGCTGAAAGCAGTGCATGCGGCTGAAAAACAGGGGTATATTGTACTGGATGAAAGCAATCCTGCGATTGAGCGCTTGATGCAGGAAGTAGAAGAACATGAATACTTGGGTGACTATTTTGTTTCCAGCGATCAGGCGTTGCAAATGGCGACGAAGAGGACGCTTCTGGTCGTGGTCGATACGCATCGTCCGTCTATGGTTATCGAACCGCGTTTGTTGAACGTGACCCACAAGGTTGTTCTTATCGACCATCATCGGCGTTCGCAGGAGTTTATTTCCGACCCGGTTCTTATTTACCTTGAGCCTTATGCTTCATCGACTAGCGAGCTTGTTACCGAATTGCTTCAGTATCAAGGAGATAACCTGGCGCTTGATGTGTTGGAAGCGACCGCGTTGCTCGCTGGAATTGTGGTTGACACGAAGAGCTTTGCGTTTCGCACCGGTTCACGGACTTTTGAAGCCGCTTCGTTCTTGCGGCGTAAAGGGGCGGATACCGCTCTTGTACAAGTGCTTCTGAAAGAAGACTTACATCAATACATTCGCCGTGCGGAAATTGTCCAACATACGGAAGTGTTTTGCGGCTCTATCGCCATCGCGAGAGGGAAAGAGGACGAAACATACGGTCAATTGTTGATCGCGCAGGCGGCGGATACGTTGCTCACGATGGCTGGTATTGAAGCTTCGTTCGTTGTCTGCCGCAGACCGGATGGTTTGGTGTCTATCAGCGCTCGCTCGCTGGGTGATTTCAATGTTCAGCTTGTCATGGAACAGATGGGCGGCGGCGGACATTTAAATAATGCAGCTACCCAGTTGAAAGACGTGACCGTTTCCGAAGCGGTTGCTCAACTAAAAGAAATACTTAAGAATTATCAAGGGGGGAAACTAAAATGAAAGTAATCTTTTTGCAAGATGTGAAAGGGCAAGGAAAAAAAGGGGAAATTAAGGAGGTTTCCGAAGGTTACGCGCGTAACTTTTTGTTTAAAAAAGGATTGGCGCAGGAAGCGACTCCCGGCAATTTGAAAATGCTTGAAGCACATAAGAAAAGCGAGGCCAAACGCAAAGAACAGGAGCGTGAAGACGCGAAAGCACTGGCAAAAGAGCTTGAGAATTTCACGCTTACTGTTAAAGCGAAAGCCGGTGAAGGTGGTCGTCTGTTTGGCGGCGTGAGTACAAAGCAAATC
Source organism: Aneurinibacillus sp. XH2 (assembly GCF_001439585.2). Lineage (NCBI taxonomy): Bacteria > Bacillati > Bacillota > Bacilli > Caryophanales > Paenibacillaceae > Aneurinibacillus > Aneurinibacillus sp. XH2. The sequence continues at coordinate 95,766 of NZ_CP014140.1, forward strand.
GCCGAGGAATTGAAGAAAGCGAATTACAAGGTAGATAAGCGTAAGATAGAGCTTTCTGAACCGATTCGTACCCTTGGTTATACAAATGTGCCGATAAAGCTGCATCCAGAAGTAACAGCGACCGTAAAGGTACATGTTGTTGAAGAATAGAATTGAGGGATAGGCTATGAGTGATATTTTCCTCGATCGTATTCCACCCCAAAACATCGAGGCCGAACAGGCCGTTTTGGGGGCTATTTTTTTGGAGCAGGAAGCATTAATCACGGCGACGGATATTTTGACGGCAGAAGATTTCTACCGAACATCTCATCAACGCATTTTTCAGGTGATGGTGGATTTAGGGGAACGGAATGAGCCAGTCGATCTTGTAACCGTTACGGCGGAGCTGGAGAACCGCAAACAGTTGGATGAAGTAGGCGGGGTTTCGTACTTGACTGATCTGGCCACATCTGTTCCAACAGCCTCCAATGTGGAATACTACGCCCGGATCGTAGAGGAAAAATCAACTCTGCGCCGCTTAATTCGGGCTGCGACCAAGATTGTGACAGACAGCTATACGATGGGTGAAAATGTGCAGGCGCTCTTGAGCGAAGCTGAGCGTAGCATTATGCAGATTGCGCAGCGTCAGCGTACATCCAGCTTTCAGCACATTAAAGATGTGCTGATGGATACGTATGAGTACATTGAGACACTATCGAATAATAAGGGCGAGATTACCGGGTTGCCTACCGGGTATCCGGATCTTGATAAGATGACAGCTGGGCTGAAACCGTCCGAGCTTATCATCTTGGCTGCCCGGCCAGCAGTGGGAAAAACTGCGTTCGCGTTAAATGTGGCACAGAATGTGGCTGCTCGCGCCGGGGCTTCCGTGGCGATATTCAGTCTGGAGATGTCAGCGACCCAGCTTGTGCAGCGGATGATTTGTGCGGAAGGCAATATTGATGCACAGCGAATGCGTACAGGGTATTTCACGGAGGAAGACTGGCACAAGTTGACGATGGCAATTGGTACGCTGGCGAACGCTCCTATTTATATAGATGATACGCCAGGAATTACTATAAGCGAAATCCGTTCCAAGTGCCGCCGCCTGAAGGCGGAGGTGGGTCTGGGTTTGATTTTGATCGATTATTTACAGTTGATTACCGGGAGAAAGGGCGGCAGCGATAATCGCCAGCAGGAAATTTCCGAGATTTCCCGAACGCTTAAGTTGCTCGCCCGTGAGCTTGAATGCCCGGTCATTGCCTTATCGCAGCTAAGCCGTGCTGTGGAACAGCGTCAGGACAAGCGGCCGATGTTGTCCGATATTCGCGAGAGTGGAAGCATTGAACAGGATGCTGATATGGTTGCCTTCCTTTACCGCGATGACTATTACAACAAAGAGACGGAGCGGAAAAACATCATTGAAGTCATTATCGGTAAGCAACGGAGCGGGCCGACTGGGACGGTGGAACTTGCCTTTCTTAAAGAATACAATAAGTTTGTAAGTCTAAGTCAGCATGAGGAGCCGGTGCAGAAGTAGGAAGTACCATCCATGCATATATTTTCAAAAAAATCCCTATTCTACTTGATAGGGATTTTTTTGATATTTTGCAGATCCGATCGACAGGACGCAAAGCGGCCGTTTTCCTTTTTTAAGGAAAAAGGACAAATAGCAATGCCCGCGAATTTTTCTTATATTTATTCTAATTCTCGAACAAATTGCTTCAATAGAACCCGATCGTTCGGTTTTGATTGACATACAAGAGAGCGATTGCTAAACTTAGTATGTTAGAAAAGTAGGAGGTGCCCAGCCAATGTCAACCGTAGTAGTTGTAGGAACCCAATGGGGAGACGAAGGAAAAGGAAAAATCACTGACTTCTTAGCGGAAAAAGCGGAAGTCGTCGCGCGTTATCAAGGTGGAAACAATGCGGGTCATACCATTGTTTTTGGCGGGACAAAATATAAATTGCACTTAATTCCTTCAGGAATTTTTTACAAAGAAAAAATCTGCGTCATCGGAAATGGAATGGTTGTCAATCCGAAGGCGTTAGTAGAAGAACTAGATTATTTACATAACAATGGTGTAAACACGGATAATCTGCGCATTAGCGACCGTGCTCATGTTATCATGCCGTATCATATGAAACTCGACGCGGCAGAGGAAGCAAAGAAAGGCGACAATAAAATCGGCACAACCTTAAAAGGTATCGGACCGGCATATATGGATAAATCTGCCCGTATCGGTATTCGCATCGCCGATTTGATGGATAAGGAAGTATTCGAAACAAAACTTCGCCGCAATCTGGAGGAAAAAAACCGACTGTTCGAAAAGTACTATGAAACAGACGGTTTTACAGCGGAGGAAATTCTCGATGAATACTTGGCATATGCGGAACGCATTCGCCCATATGTAACGGATACGTCTGTTGTGCTGAATGATGCTATTGATGCTGGGAAGCGTGTATTGTTCGAAGGTGCGCAGGGCGTAATGCTGGATATTGACCAAGGAACATACCCATTTGTAACGTCTTCCAATCCGGTAGCTGGCGGCGTGTGCATCGGTTCCGGCGTAGGACCGACAAAAATTCATCATGTGGTAGGCGTGGCAAAGGCGTACACTAGCCGTGTGGGTGACGGGCCATTCCCAACTGAACTGCATGATGAGATCGGTAACCGTATTCGTGAAGTAGGCCGTGAATATGGTACGACAACAGGTCGTCCGCGCCGTGTAGGCTGGTTTGATAGCGTAGTTGTCCGCCATGCGCGTCGCGTAAGTGGGATCACAGCTCTTGCTCTGAACTCTCTGGATGTATTGACTGGGCTCGATACGGTGAAAATTTGCGCCGCTTACCGCTATAAGGGCCAAATTATCGAACATTACCCGGCAAACCTTAATATGTTGGCGGAATGCGAGCCGGTATACGAAGAACTATCAGGCTGGAAAGAAGACATTACAGGCGTTCGTTCGCTTGATGAACTTCCGGAAAATGCGCGCCACTATGTGGAGCGTATCACACAACTGACCGGCATTCCGCTTGCGACGTTTTCCGTAGGTCCTGATCGTGATCAAACCAATGTTGTTCGTAGCGTATATTCTTTGTAATGTGTCAGCGTAATGCTATATATAACGAGGTTAATCGCTTCCGGCTTTATTTAAAAAAGCCGGGAGCATTGCTTTTTCAGGGAGTTTAGATATTTATTCCTCTTATTCCTGTTATTTTCTGTCGAAATGTGTCGTTTTTTTCTTGCTATTATACTCTTCCGGTGCTACCATGAAGGGGTGTTTGGAAGAAGGAACATGAAGGCATTGTCGTGCTCTGCCTTGCGATATGTATAAAATTTCCCCGTTAACTAAAAAATAAGCAAGGACAAAGGGATACTTTTCTAAGGATCCCCTTTTTTGTTATTTATAGAAGAATCTTTGCGATTCGACGGAGAAAAACGGGAGGTTACGATGTTTATTGAAAGAATGTCGTCATGGACGAAAGGAACATGGTCTCATGGCGTAAGATTCGTTCAAAATAAAAAAAATACAGGGAAGCTGGCACTTGGTATTTTTGCAGTCTTTTTGTTGGTAAGTGGAACAATTGTAGGTGGTTATATATATCAGTCCAATCTTAGTACGTTGTATCGTGTCGCGATAGACGGAAAAGATATTGGTGTGGTTGATAATCCGCAAATGATTCAAAAATGGCTCGCGGATATGCTGGTAGCTGAAAAGAAAAAGTATCCTCATCTTGCCTTCGGATTTAACAAAAAGATTACAATAACCGAAGAAAAACATTACGCCGAGAAAAAGTTAGAGAATAAAGCCGTACTGGATCGTCTGGCTTCCGAAATCAAAGTAGAAGCGAATGCCGCACAACTTGTAGTGAACGGAAAAGCGATTGCTTATGCGCGGGATAAGAAAAGTATTGAGCAGGCGTTAACACGGTTAAAAGCGATGTATAGCGAGAAGAAGTCTACGCACGCGCTGATGGTAGCCGTTACTCCTGCCTTCGCACCGAAGGTACACGCGAAGGCGCAACCTGATTTATCGGATGTCAGCATTAAGGAACATATTGACATTACATATAAAACCATTTCTCCCACCCGTGTATTAAATGACGAACAACTGATGAATGTGCTGCTGAAAGGTGTACCGGAGCAAAAAAATTATGTGATCAAGGCCGGGGAGACGCTCTGGAATATCGCATCGCAATATGGGCTTAAAGAAAAAGAATTGCTTGCTTTAAATCCTCATCTTAAAGAAGATAGTGTATTGCAAATCGGTGACACGATAAATGTGCAGGCGTTCTCACCTCAGGTTACGGTAGTGTCCCGAAAGGAAATGGTCGAAACGGTTGCTATTCCTTACCCGGTAAAGCAGCAGAATGATCCGAAAAAGTACCGTGGTGATGACAAAGTTGTCATCCAGGGCAAAAATGGAAGCAAGCAGATTGTGTACGAACTGATAAAAGAGAACGGCAAACTTGTGAGGAAAAATCCTGTACACCAGAAAATATTGCAGAAACCGGTCGCCCAAGTTGTGATCCGCGGAACAAAAATCAAGCCTTCCCGCGGAGATGGACATTTTCGCATGCCTGCGGTCGGACTTTTGAGTTCGCGTTTTGGTATGCGCTGGGGCCGGATGCATGAAGGAATTGATATCGCAAATCCGGTTGGCACGCCAGTACATACAGCCGATCATGGCCGCGTTGTTTTTGCCGGAGAAAAAAGCGGCTACGGAAAATGTATGATTGTCGATCATGGAAATGGATACAGAACGTTATATGGCCATTTAAGCAGCTTTATAGCTAAGCCGGGCGATATTGTGGTAAAGGGAGAAGTGATCGCCAAATCCGGCAATACAGGGCGTTCCACAGGGCCCCACTTGCACTTTGAGATTCGCAAAAACGGGGAAGCTGTCGACCCGCTCCCCTATCTTCGTTAATATAGAATAGAGAAAAAACCGGTGTAAGAGGCTTCTTTCACCGGTTTTTTAATGGGGATATCCGGGGCAGGATTTTAGCCAGGAAAGTGGAAAGTAGTTAGAGAGGTGAAAACCGTGAGACATAAAGTAATGGTAGTAGACGATGAACGTCCGATCGCGGACATTTTGCAGTTTACGTTAGAGAAAGAGGGCTATGAGGTTGTATGTGCTTATGACGGAAACGAAGCGGTCACACTTGCGGAAAAAGAAAATCCGGATTTAATTTTGCTTGATATCATGCTTCCGGGAAAGGACGGTATGGAAGTGTGCCGTATTATCCGTCGCACATCTGATGTGCCGATTATTATGCTAACGGCTAAAGATAGCGAACTAGATAAGGTGCTCGGCCTAGAACTCGGCGCTGATGATTATGTTACGAAGCCGTTCAGCAGCCGTGAATTGCTTGCACGGATTAAAGCCAATTTGCGTCGTCACGTAAAGGAGCGTGTGGTGGAAGAAAACAAGAAAGAAAGCGAGTCTCCTTCCAGGATTACGGTAGGTCAACTGACAATTGACATGAAGTCTTATACAGTTGAAAAGAACGGGCAAAACATTGATATTACGCACCGCGAGTTTGTGCTTTTACAATACATGGCGAAACACTGTGGCCAGGTGATGACGCGCGATCACTTGTTGCAGGCGGTATGGGGCTTTGATTACTTTGGCGATGCACGCACTGTTGATGTAACCATTCGACGCCTGCGGGAGAAAATTGAAGACGATCCGAGTTCTCCGCAGTACATTATTACCCGGCGTGGACTCGGATATATGATGCGCAACGGCGTGGAGGAATAACGAATGAAACGTATCCGTTTTTTTCAAACGGTTCAATGGAAGATCGTTATTCTTTATTTATTGTTAATTCTGATTGCAATGCAGGTGATCGGGGCGTATTTTATCCGCTCCGCAGAATCGTATTATTTAAATAATTTCAATGAAACGTTGAATACACAGGCGAATTTGCTAGCTGTTAATGTGGAGAAATACCTAGAAGAAGAGATGGTTCCGCGGGAGGATATAGATAATCTAATCCATAACTTGTTTGCCCTGCGAAATGCGGATGTCCAATTGTTAGATCAGAACGGGATTGTACTTACCACGACCGAAGAAAACAAAGCTTTTATCGGCCAGAAAAATACACGAGCCGAAGTAAATATGGCGTTGCTTGGCACAAGGAACGAATCGATCCAGTACAACCCGGAAACCCGGCAGCGGGTTAAGGTACTGGCCCTGCCGATTAAGAAGGGAACAAAAATTCTTGGCGTGCTTTACATGGTGGCTTCAATGGAAGAAGTTTATCACACAATGCGCCAGATTAATGGAATTTTCGCTACCGGTACGGGGATTGCCCTCCTGCTTACAGCCGCGCTGGGGATTGTACTGGCGCGCACGATTACGACGCCGGTCAAGGAAATTACCCGGCAAGCGACAGCAATGGCAAACGGGGATTTTAACAGGCAAGTTCGCATTTATTCCGAAGACGAAATCGGACAATTGGGGGAAACGTTTAACTTGCTTACCCGAAGACTAAAGCAAGCCCTTTCTCAGACTGAGGCAGAAAAAGAAAAACTTTCCTCGATTCTGGCAAATATGAGCGACGGTGTCATTGCCGCTGATGGCGATCGTAACATCATCCTTGTCAATAAACCTGCACAGCGTATTTTGGGTGTAAGTTATAAAACCGTGCTTGGTAAGAATTTGTATGAGGTGCTCTCTATTCCTGGCGATAGTGATGAACGGGACTCTTTATTTGAAGAAAACGGATCGTTGTTAATGGATATGAATGTAGAAGGGGAAGAGAGGCTGATCCGCTTTTCGTTTACGGTGCTAAAAAACCGGGCAGAGCAAAAACATGCTGGTATTATCGCCGTTTTGCAGGATGTGACTGAGCAGAAAGCGCTTGAGCGCGAACGACAGGAATTCGTAGCCAACGTGTCGCATGAATTGCGTACGCCGCTGACGACGCTGAAAAGCTATCTTGAAGCGCTGGAAGAAGGCGTAGTCGATGATCCGGAGCTTTCCCGGAGGTTTCTTCGCGTATTGTTGAACGAAACGGATCGGATGACGCGGCTGGTAACTGACTTATTGCAGCTTTCCCGGTACGATGCCGGGCAATACAACTTTGATTTTCAGCCAGTGAATGTCCCGGAATTGTTGCAAGACGTAGTAGAAAGATTTGCGTTACAGAGCCGGCAGGAAAACATTGAGCTTCAATTGGATTTTCCGGCGCATGATCTTCCGCCTGTAAAAGCAGATCGGGATAATATCATTCAGGTGCTGGACAATTTGATTTCAAACGCTATGAAGTATTCCAATGAGAATACAAAGGTGATGATTCAAGCGTGTGAAGTGGGAGAAAAATATGTACGGATTGATATTATGGATGAAGGGATGGGAATACGGAAACGCGATCTGACAAGAATTTTTGAACGCTTTTACCGGGTAGACAAAGCGCGTAGCCGCAGTATGGGAGGCACGGGCTTGGGTCTGTCTATTGCCCGGCAGATTGTGCTGGCGCACGGCGGAACGATTGAGATTGACAGCGAGTGGCAGAAAGGAACGAGGGTCAGCTTCACGCTGCCGGTATACGAGGAGATGAAGAATGAATCTTGAAAAAATCAAAACAATACTCCTAACTTTTTTGATTATCATAAGCCTTGTGCTTTCCGGGTTGCTTTGGAATAGCACCCCTCAGTTGGAAAACCTTGCTCCTTCCGATTATGTTGCGCCGCCGCCGGCAGGCCATAAATATGAAGTAACTGATGTAATCCGTCCCAAGGCCTTTATCCTCCATACAGGAAATGGAAGACATATGAAAGCCGCCGTTGAATCAGGGACATACAAAAAAATCCAATACGAAATGGATACGTGGTACTTTTATGATTTTGCACGTACTCGGCTTACGAAAGAAGAATGGGAAAATATTATCAACAAGAAAAAGGCTGTGGAAATTGTGTATAGCCACGAAATCCCAGCCGATATTATGCCCGAACTTTTTACAGTTCGTGGAAGGGGAGCGGAAGAGTTTCGCTCGGCGAGCCGGATTTTGCTGTATGAGAGTCGGGAAAAAAATATCGTCAACGCTTTATTTATTTCAGATCGTGATCAACAGGTTGTTCGGGCTCACACTTCGGTGACAGTTGGACAAATGGACAGCATTCTTTCACCTAATTATCTGACTCATCTACCTGAGCAAATGATGTACCGAGCATTTGTCCATCATCGTGAAGAGGCTATTCACTCTAATCGGTATGCATTCTATCAACCGATTTATCTGCCGAAAGAACGGGAGAAGATGTCGCGCTACCGATATTTCTACCAGCCTTTGACTGTTAGGCAAGTACTGGAGGCGATGTTTGTCGACGTAAGTTTGACCCGGCAGGTGACGGAGCGCGATGGCACTACGATCTATACAAATGGCAGTCAATCCGTTTCCATTCCGGCTGCACGAAATTATTTATTGTATCGATATCCTGTGCATGAGTGGGAACAGGCGGAAACAAAGCAGGCGAACTATGAAGCGTTGAATTCCGCACTTTCTTTTGTCAATCGTCATGGTGGATGGACCGGACGTTATTACTTGGAGAGTGTTGATATGGTAGAGCCGGAGCGCGAAAGAACAGTAACCTATCGTTTTCGCCAGTATATTGGAGCTTATCCTTTGTTTAGCGATGGGCCGGATGAGAACACGATTTCTGTCCGGGTATCGGGCGGTACGGTTTCTGAACTGTATTATCCAATGCGGCAACTTGATGTATACTTCGAGCGTGTACCAGTTACAGTTGTATCAGGTGAAGAATTGATAAAGCGCCTTGAAGAGCTTGGAATTTCTAGACAACAGGTCGTCTCCATTGAACTGGGATTGTGTACCCGTCCGGTTTATGATTTTATTGAGATGAAACCTTGCTGGACAGTAAGAATGACGGAGCGTCCACCAATCTATATCGAAGCCGATGCCACCGCGTTTGATAAGCGGGCGGAGGGAAAGTAAAATGGACTGGAGCAAAGCGAAAACCATTTTAATTATTACATTTTTATTGCTGGATTTGTTTCTTGGCTATCAGGTGATGATGAGCCAGAACCGGGACATGGAAATTGCGCCTCAAGGAGAGCTGATTCCATCAAGTCTTGAGGAGCTTTTAAAAACTCGCAATATCAAACTGGAAACGGAGATTCCAACCGAAATGCCGCCAGAGATGAACTATGTGAATGTTCGGTTTACCAGTTTTGCCAGTCACCTGCAGAAGTTAACCGGACAGATTGTCGGACAGCAAGGTGTAGGGGTGACGGTAAAGTTTAATAAGCCATTGCTACTGACGAACCTTATAAATAAGGAGGAATTGTTGAAAAAGGTGGAACGGTATATCGCGTATAGCCAGGATTACACATATGACAAGAAGAGAAGTTCCAAGACGCTGCAATGTTATGTCCAGCAATACGGCAAGTATCCGATATTCAGTGCCCCGCTGGAAATTATGAATGATCGCAACCGGATGCTGGGGTATCGACAGATACATGTTCAAATTGTTAATCAGGGGACGGGACGTAAAATCATCCCGGCTTTCACTGCCATCCGCACGTTGTTGGATAATGGGTACATCCGTTACGGTGAAGCTATCTCTGATGTAACGGTCGGTTATTTCGGTCATATGTATGATGCGGACATTCAAGTGCTGGCTCCTGTCTGGCGGGTGGTTCATACCGGAGGCATACAGTATGTGAACGGTATCACCGGGGCGATCGAACAGGCCCCTCCTCTTGAAAAAAATGAGGCAATCTCCAATAATAATACTAGTGGTATTCCCCCGTCATAAAAATGACGGGGTTCCTTCTAGAGTATGAATAGGAAAAACTTACGAATTGCGCTCCGCTCTAAAGCGATGCTAGGAGGCTGTTTTTACATAAGCAGCACAAGGATAAATGCGGGTAGCATGCGAGTTTTCCTTAAATTTGCAAAGAAGGGCTTAGCAAGGAGCGAAGAACGTGTTATGAAATTTAGCGTGCTCGCCAGTGGAAGTACTGGCAATTCTTTTTTTATCGAATCAAAAAATAGTAAATTATTAGTAGATGCCGGATTAAGTGGTAAGCAAATAGAGAGGTTATTGGAAGAGGTAGGCGTGAATGCTGCTGATTTGGACGCTATCCTTATTACCCATGAGCACTCCGATCATATTAAGGGGGTGGGAGTGCTGGCCCGCCGTTATCAGCTTCCCATTTACGCCAATTCAAAAACATGGGAACAGCTGGAGCGCCAACTTGGGCAAATCGCCGAAGATCAGCGTCTTATTATGGAAGTAGGCGAAACAGTAGAATTTGGGAACATAAAAGTAGAATCGTATGGCTTATCACATGATGCCGCTGAACCGATGGGCTTTTGTTTTTATGAGGGTGAAGCCAAGGTGAGCTTGACAACCGACTTAGGATATGTAAGTCAACGAATTAAGGATACAGTTCGCGATTCAGATGCATATATCTTTGAATCCAATCATGATGTGGAAATGCTTCGCATGGGTAGCTACCCATGGAATACAAAACGGCGTATTCTAAGCGACGTTGGTCACCTCTCCAATGATGCGGCCGGTGAAGCGCTGGGAGATATTCTTGCAGGTAAGGGAGAGACCGTGTATTTGGCCCATTTAAGCAAAGAGAACAACATGACTGAATTGGCACGGCTAACGGTGAAGAATATTCTTGAGGAATACGGATTTTATGAAGGAGAAGATATACATTTGATGGATACTTCGCCTGTTCATCCTACAGCTGTTCAGGAAATTGTTCGTAAGGGAAGCGGCATGACAGGTAACAATGGAAAGTAGGAAGTGATCAGGGAAAGAAAGGAGCAACGCCATGGGTTATTACGATGATGAACTTTATAACGGCCACAAGAAAGGAAAGCGGGGCGGCGCCTCTACGTTCTTTATTGCGCTTGTGTCAGCGATCATCGGCGGCCTTGTGGTACTGATGATGGTGCCGACATTGCTGAAATCAGGTTATTTTCCCGGATGGACGGCTCTGCCCGAGCAGCCGGGACAGCGGGAACCTGTAATCGGGGGCAATACGGCCAACTATTCGGTCAATGTTAATACTGCTATTGTAGATGCGGTGGAAAAAGTAGAAAATGCGGTGGTTGGTGTCGTCAATATTCAGCAGAGACGCGATTTCTTCGGATTTGTGGAAGAGGGAACAGCAGGGACAGGTTCTGGTATTGTGTTTCGCAAAGCCGGGGGAAAAGCATATATCGTAACGAACTATCATGTGATTGAAAGAGCTGAACAAGTACAAGTTGCATTGGCCAATGGTGAAAAGAATGTAGAGGCGAAAGTAGTAGGTGCAGACGAGTATACCGACCTTGCAGTACTAGAAATTGATGGTTCAAAAGTAGAGCAAGTCGCGGAATTTGGCGATTCTTCCAAAGTCAAAGTTGGAGAGCCGGCGATCGCGATCGGCAATCCGCTTGGTCTTGCATTTTCCCGCACTGTAACGCAGGGCATCATCAGTTCTACGGAACGGACGATGCCGGTGGATATCGACGGGGACAATGAGACGGATTTAGAAGTAAACGTTTTACAGACAGATGCGGCAATTAATCCAGGAAACAGTGGCGGACCGCTTGTGAATATTGCCGGACAGGTTATTGGAATCAACAGCATGAAAATCGCGAAAACAGGCGTAGAAGGCCTTGGTTTTGCGATTCCGATCGATGATGCAAACAAGATTATTGACGATTTAATTCGCTACAAGTCTGTGCAGCGCCCGATGCTTGGTCTTGAGAGACCGGTAGACTTGGGACAGGTTCCGGAAGACGCTCGCCGAGACCCGCTGCAGTTGCCGGGTGATGTGGAAAGTGGCGTTGTGATTACGAGTGTAACGCCGATGAGCCCGGCCGACAAAGCTGGACTGAAGCGGTACGATGTAATTGTGCAGCTTGATGATCAGAAGATTGAAAGCCTGGCGCAGCTGCGTAAGTATTTATTCCAGAAGCGGGTTGGCGATACGGTTCAAATAACGTTCTACCGCGGATCGATTAAGAAAAGTGTAAATGTGACGCTTGTGAAGCAGCTCATGCAATAAATAATGAAACAGAGGCCGGGGAATTTTCCCCGGTTTTCTTATGTGTAAGAAATATGGTTGTTTATCGGGAGTTTAGATAAAAATATGTCTCTTCTTCTTTCTGGTAAGTATTGAATCATCAACATCCGTGTGTAAAAATGCGAGTGGGAGTTTTTCTGTATGTCTGTCAAGTAAATACGGTATCATAGGGTAGCAGAGAAAATATGTAACGGAGGAAAAAAGAATGCTCGATCCGGTTAAAAAGGAATATTTGGAGAACGGTGGTGAGCGTTTTATCGTGTGTGCGGCTGATCAGCTTGAGCTGGCGCTTGATGAATTTGTAGATGAGTACGGAGAGGCACCAGACGTGTATGTATTGTCGGAAGTGGAGAAAGAAGTCGTGGGCTGGAAAGCGCCGAAGACGTGTCGGTATAGCGCCGAAAAGCCTGCATATATTTTACTATAAATAAAATTCCACAGGTGAACAAAGAGAGGGAAGGTTATCCAATAGCTGTGAATAACTTGTGGGTAATCTTGTGTGTATGTAGTTATTCACATTTGAAAAAACAAGGTTTTAGATGGAACAATTATTGATTTTACTGGGTTTTTTGAATGTTATTTCGTAGTATATATTCACAGTCATGTTATCAACATAATGTGGATAACTCTGTTTATACAGGGGATAACTGTGCAAAAAGTGTGAAAAAAGAGAGAGGCGGAAAAAGTTATGCACATAACAGTTGTCGCAGTTGGCAAATTGAAAGAGAAATATTTGAAGTTGGGGATTGAGGAATATTCGAAACGTTTGTCGGCGTACGCGAAAGTGGAAATCGTAGAAGTGACGGATGAGAAGGCACCGGAGAATTTGAGTGAGGCTGAGATGCTGCGGGTGAAGGAGAAGGAAGGAGAACGGATTCTGGCCGTGTTGAAGCCGGATCAGCATGTGATCGCGCTTGCGATCGAAGGCGAGATGTGGTCATCAGAGAAGTTGGCACAGAAACTAGATTACTGGGCGACGTATGGTCAGAGTTCAGTGGCATTTGTAATTGGCGGTTCGCTGGGGCTGTCGGCTGCGGTGATGAAGCGTGCGAACGAGTCGTTGTCATTTTCAAGGATGACATTTCCACATCAGTTGATGCGGCTGATTTTGCTTGAGCAAGTGTACCGCGGGTTTAAGATTAATCGCGGCGAGCCATATCACAAATGACGCAAATTCCACGAGCAGATGTTGATTTCTTAAGTAAGATTTATATACGTATATAGAATGGTTTTTTCAGTGAAAGAGAAAGCCCTAGTAATTAGGACTTTCTCTTAGTTGTTTCTATTTTTAGTGCTCTATCTGTCACTTTGTACCTGTCAGGTAGAATCGTGGCAGGAGGATCGCCGTGGCACATCTGCGTAAAAAGTAGGTCGGAAATAAAACAACGGGCCTTGTCGAGAGACACTATCTCTGCTGGAGCAACTCGCCCCCGAACTTCTACAGGGAAGCTCTTCACTTTAGTGGAGAGAGGATGTCACTAAATCATAAGAAATCATTGCTGGTTTAGCTGTTCTAGGATCAGTAACAATCACTGTATCGATATTAAACACTTGCTTAAGTACATCTGTAGTCATTACTTTTTCTGGAGTTCCCTGTTTAACAATCTTTCCATTCTTGAGCGCAATCATGTGATGAGCAAAACGAGCAGCATGGTTCAAATCATGAATCACCATAACAATTGTCCGTCCATCTTCTTGATTTAATTTCTCTAGGAGTTGTAAAACTTCTAATTGATGAGCCAAATCTAGATACGTTGTTGGTTCGTCTAAAAGTAATAAATCGGTTTCTTGAGCAATAGCCATCGCAATCCAAGCTCGTTGTCTTTGTCCACCTGATAAAGTATCAACGGACTGGTCTCGGAGATTGGTTAATCCAGTAACGTCAAGCGCCCAATCAATCATTTGGCGATCATGTTTACTTAGTCGTGAAAATCCTGTTTGATAAGGTGTCCGTCCATATGAAATTAATTCATACACTGTCAATCCACTTGGTGCTTCTGGTGACTGAGGTAGAATTGCCAGCTTTTTAGCAACTTCTTTTGTCGGTGTCTTATGAATGATTTTTCCATCTAAATAAATAACACCAGATAATGATGGATGCAGTCGTGCCATTGTCTTTAAAATAGTCGATTTGCCACAACCGTTTGGACCAATAATTGCAGTGATTTGATTCGGTTGAATTTCTAAGTTTAGGTCTTGAACAATTATTCGTTCCTCGTAACCAATGGTTAATTTTTCTGCTGATAGAGTTGTCATAGCTATCCCTTCTTATTACTTTTTCATTAATAAATAAATAAAATATGGAGCACTAACAATTGACACGACAAGCCCAGCCGGAATCTCTGTAGGTGGCATTAAATTTGTTCCGATCGTATCAGCTAACATTAAAATGAGCGATCCTAGAATTGCAGCTATTGGAAGTAACAAATGATGATTTGGTCCAATAAGACGTCGAGCAATATGTGGTGCAATCAAACCTAAAAAAGCAATTCCACCGCCCGCAGCTACTCCAAGACCAGCTAAACCCACCGCTAATATAAGGAGAAGCAGACGTTCACGATCTGTATGTATTCCAAGACCCGTTGCCACTCGACTCCCTAAATTCAAGATATTAAGTATATGTGTTTTATACAATGAGTATGGAATTAGTACGATAAACCAAGGCAATAAAGCCCATACAAACTTCCACTGCGTTGCCCATAAATCTCCAGATAACCAAACCATTGCTTGCATAAAATCGTTTGGTGTCATTCTTAATTGAAGTGCAATCAATATAGCACTAAAACCTGCATTGATTCCGATTCCAACTAAGATTAGGCGAATAGAATGAAATCCGCGTTTCCAAGCAAGACTAATAATCAAACCTGCTGTCAATAAAGCTCCCAAAAAAGAAAAGAGAGGTAAAGCAAAAGTACTGAACGTACTAAGGCTTCCTGTTACTGTTTTGAAAAAAGTAATATAAATGACGACAGCTACCCCCGCACCCGCATTAATGCCCAAAATACCAGGGTCAGCCAATTCATTGCGTGTTATGCTTTGTAAAATTGTACCGGAAACAGCCATACCTGCACCAACGAGGAGAGCTAATACAATTGCGGGTAGACGAATCTCAAACAAGATCAACTGTTGTTGTTTCGTCCCATTACCAATAAATGTTTTGAGCACTTCATCTGGTGAAATGGGTACGACACCAAGATTCAAACTTATTAAACAAGCTAAGAAAAGGAGTACTAGTAATACCAACATCGTCCATTTAAACTTAATAGAGATGCTGTTCATACTAATCTACTCCCTTCATTTCGAACTAAATATAAGAAAAAGGGCACTCCAATTGCTGCTGTGACTACTCCAATAGGTGTTTCAAAAGGAGGATTAATCATTCTTGCTCCGACATCCGCTAAAACAAGCAGTAAGCTACCCAATACTGCTGAAACTGGGAGCAAAAAGCGATAATCTGGTCCAACTAACATTCGGCTAATATGAGGTACAACTAGTCCAACGAAACCAATTGATCCAGCTACAGAAACTGAACTTCCAGTTAATAGCAAAACTGCGGTAACACTAAGGGCTTTGACTAGACTTACATTAATTCCTAGTCCTTGCGTTACTTCCTCACTAAGATTGAGTAACGTTAAAGTATGAGCAATTACAAAGACGATTGGAATCCCCATTAATCCAACAAAACTAAGTATTTTAAGATCATTCCAGTTTGTGTTAGCTAACCCACCAGCATACCAAAAGCTCATCTCTTTTGACACATCAAAATGCAGCGCCACAGTTGAGGTCAATGAGCTCAAAAACATTCCTACCGCTATACCAGCAAGTGCTAATTTAACAGGTGTCGTTCTACCTTTTGAAGTAGCAGCTAACGTAAATACGAAAAGCACTGATAATCCAGCACCAATCATAGAAGCAACAGTTGCTCCAATAGTCGATACGCTCGGAAACAGGGCTATTGTAATAACAAGGGAAAATGCTGCTCCATAAGATACCCCTAAAAGAGAGGGTTCAGCGAGTGAATTTCTTGTTATTGCCTGCATAATGGCTCCGGATAATGCTAAATAAGAACCGATAAATGCAGCTACTAATGTTCGTGGTAGACGAATTTCTAGAAGAATTTGATGTGCTTTGTTATCAGAATTATAATGGAATATTGCTTGCCAAACTGTCGTCAGTTTTATAGTTGTCGTTCCATAAACGAGAGAAATACAAATGGCCAACAAGACAGCACTAATTCCAACAAACAAAATTAAGCCTGTTCTTAATTTACGTCCTTCTGCTATCCAAGTTCGCTGTACTAAATTTGTCACTAGCTGAAAACAACCCTTCTTTGTTATTTCAAAATAGTGATAATCATTATCAACATTAATTAAGTATAAAATTATTCTCTATACCTTTCAACAAAATATTTTATCAAATTAATTGAGAAATATTATCAAAAAAACTAAATTTTTAATTGTTGACGTTTTATTTGATAATGATTATCATCTTTATCGTAATATAAACAAGGGAGGACATAAATGAGATTTCGAAATACGTATTTAGGAATAATCACTGTTTTTATTTGTA
Organism: Aneurinibacillus sp. XH2; assembly: GCF_001439585.2. Classification (NCBI taxonomy): domain Bacteria; kingdom Bacillati; phylum Bacillota; class Bacilli; order Caryophanales; family Paenibacillaceae; genus Aneurinibacillus; species Aneurinibacillus sp. XH2. Next base: position 112,376 of record NZ_CP014140.1, read on the forward strand.
CTATATTGTTATTAGTAGGTTGTGGTACTAACAACCACGCTAAGGAAGCGAAAGAAAAATCAAAAGATGTGACAGTAACTGATGCAATGGGGCAACAAGTAACGATCCCTGCAAATGCGAAACGCATTCTTGCTCCATACATGGAAGATTCACTCGTAGCACTTGGAGTGACTCCAGTAGCTCAGTGGTCAATTGGAACAACGGTACTTGATTACTTACAATCTTATTTAAAAAATGTGCAAAAAATTGGTTGGGATTTACCATTAGAACAAACGATTAAAGCAAAACCTGACTTAATCATTTTTAGTTCACCAGCGGCTATTCAAAAAGGGAATTATGAAGTTTACAAAAAAGTGGCACCAACATATGTTTTTAAAGATGAAGAGGGCTCCGACTGGCGTAAACAATTGCTAGTAATGGGTAAATTGTTAGGTAAAGATAAACAAGCAAAAAATGCATTGGCTGATTATGACGAAAAAGCTAAACAAGCATCTAAGAAAATTAAAGCAGCAATTGGTGATGAAACAGCAGCCATTTTATGGGTAGCTGGTGATCAATTCTACTTGTTTGAAAACACGCGCTTTGCAGCAAATGTTCTCTATGATGATTTGGGTGTTGCTCAACCTGAAATGATTCAAAAATTACCTGTAGCTGAAGCGACATGGAAGCCGGTTTCACTTGAAGCATTATCTAAACTTGATGCTGATCACCTTTTCCTTGTTAGCAAACCTGGTGAATCTGGATTAGAAACACTAAAAAATAGTTCTGTTTGGAAGGGTATTCCAGCTGTTAAAAAAGGTAATGTATATAATATGGAAGATCCAAGCCATTGGACAATTAGCGGTTTGATAGCTAATAAACTAACCATTGATCAAATTGTTGATTCGTTAACGAAAAAATAAAGTGAAATATCTATTATAGTGTATAGGACTGACGTGAATGTCAGTCCTATTTTTGTATGAGTCTAGTATGTATGTAATCTATCGGATGCAAGTCATGAGCCTCGAAGGAAGTAGTAGGGGAGTGTTCAAGACAAGGGTGTGTCCCTGGGGAAGCGAACTAAAAATAAAAAATTCTCGGATATAACCGTTACGGTGAACCATATCACAAGTGATCGTAAAGCAGAAATTCGAAATTACTATTTATGGGGATGTTTGTAAGGCATGTTAAAACGATACTGTTATTTTATAATGAAGCATAAGGGTGTCGCAAAACGTATATTCTCTGAATAAAGCGTAAAAAAATCCACCTCGTAAGCAAGAATGGTGAGTACCGACAAACCCCATTCTAGCGAGGTGGATACTTACCATGATACCCAACATTACATAAAAGCATACTACTTTACCTGAAACATCCTTGCTTTGTTTCATCTTTGCTTATACAAGGGTTACAAGTTACATCTGGCAACAACACCGACAGGGATTATTCTTGCACAAGAACTGACAACAGCAAATGTGTACGATAGTGATGCTGTATCCGATTTATTGAGTCAACTTACAGCTAGATTACGAAGATGCAGTGCCTTATTTGTACGGTAAAAGAGCAAATTGAAGGCTTTCAGACGAACACTTCTGTCCAGTATGTGTTCATTGATGAGGCACAGGACTACTCACCATTTCAGTTCGCGTTTATCAGGCGATTGTTTCTACGCAGCAAAATGACGGTGCTTGGTAACCTTAAACCGTGCAATATATACCCATGCGGCTGCCAGTGCAGGATTTGCGGCGTTGTCTTGCGTATATGAAACCAAACAGATCGAAACGTTCATATTGAGGAGCAGTTATCGTTCGATGCGGCAAATTGTTGAGTTTACGCGTGGATTAATTGACGGTGGAGAAGAAATCGAACCGTTCAACCGTGAAGGAAGTAAGCCGACGTTGACGCAAGCGGCCAATGAAAGGGAACTTGTCGCGCAGATTGCTGAACGCCTACAGATGCTTCAGGTTGCTGGATACAAGGACGATCGCTGTTATTTGCAAAACGGCGCAGGAAATCCGGGAGGCGTACGAGATGTTGCAAAACGACTTACCGCTTCGTCTTATCGAAAAAGAGACCAACATATTTTGAGGCAGGTATACTTGTCATTCCTTCTTATCTCGCTAAAGGAATTGAATTCGATGCAGTCATCGTCTACAACGGCTCGCAAGCACAGTATGGGAGAGATTCTGAGCGCAAGCTTTTTTATACCGTTTGTACCAGGGCGATGCATGAATTGCACGTTTATTTCATTGGCGAGATGAGTCCATTTATCTATGACGTTTCCCCCGATATTTATGTATCGGTCAGTTGATGTGATTAACATTAAAGGGACACAAATACATTAGAGATCGTCTGACAGAAAGACATTGACAAAGATGACCATTATTTACGATAATATAATTAATAATGAAAATCATTATCATATCAGTGAAGATACACTATGAATTGAGCAAAGAGGAGGGAAACTGGATATCATATACATGTGGATATAAAAAGGAGGAAGTGAAATGGAGTACAGAATCGAAAAGGATACCTTAGGAGAAATGAGAGTGGCTGCAGATAAATTGTGGGGTGCACAAACCCAGCGCAGCTTCCAGAATTTTAAAATTGGTACGGAAAAAATGCCGCAAGAAATTATTCGGATGTTTGCTGTTCTTAAGAAAAGCGCGGCATTGGTAAATCAAAAACTAGGTAAATTAGAAAACGAAAAGGCAGACGCAATCGTAGCGGCAGCGGATGAAATTTTACAAGGAAAACTGGATGAACATTTCCCGCTCGTCGTATGGCAAACCGGAAGCGGCACCCAGTCAAATATGAACGTGAATGAAGTGATTGCCAAACGTGCCAATCAATTGTTGGAACAAAACGGAAGCCAACTTCGGGTTCATCCCAATGATGATGTCAATAAATCGCAAAGCTCAAATGATACCTTTCCCACAGCTATGCATATGGCCGCTCTCATCGCCATTGAAGACAATGTGTTGCCTGCATTGGTCAAATTAAAAAATACTCTCCACCAAAAGAGTGAGGAGTATAAGGACATCATTAAGATCGGAAGAACACATTTGCAGGATGCAACCCCTCTAACATTGGGACAAGAAATTAGCGGCTGGTACCGTATGCTTGAAAAAAGTGAAAAAATGATTAGAGAAAGCGCAGAATCTCTAAGGGAGCTTGCCATTGGCGGAACGGCCGTGGGAACCGGCATTAATGCCCACCCGAGATTCGGAGAGATGGTAGCGGAAGAGATCAGCAAGTTAACAGGCAAGAAATTCGAGTCTGCGGCCAATAAGTTTCATGCTTTGACCAGCCATGATGAAATTGTTTATGTTCACGGTGCATTAAAAGCGCTTGCCGCCGATCTGATGAAAATTGCTAATGATGTGAGATGGCTGGCCAGCGGGCCACGCTGCGGAATCGGCGAAATTACGATTCCGGCTAATGAACCGGGCAGCTCTATCATGCCTGGAAAAGTCAATCCAACACAAAGCGAAGCATTAACGATGGTCGTTTGCCAGGTGATGGGCAATGATGCAGCAATTGGATTTGCTGCCAGTCAAGGAAATTTTGAGTTGAATGTCTTTAAGCCAGTGATCATTTACAATTTCCTGCAATCGTCCCGACTGCTGACTGACGCTATGCTCTCTTTCAATGACAATTGCGCCGTCGGTATTGAGCCCAATCTGAGTGTGATTAAAAACAATCTGGAAAAATCACTGATGCTCGTTACGGCATTGAATCCCCATATCGGTTATGAAAATGCCGCATCAGTCGCTAAATTAGCCCATAAAGAGGGATTAACGCTGAAAGAAGCTGCTATTAAAAGCAATCTGTTGACCGAGGAACAATTTGATCAAATCGTTCGGCCTGAACATATGATTCACCCTAAAGAATAGAAACGAACATTTGAAAAGAACGAAAGGGGGGTTCATTGTGTGGCAGGCTCTCTCTATTTCTCATAATATATTTGGCTTTCAGCTGGAACAAAACTGGGACGAAGCTTGGACAGCTGTCGCTTTGGTAAAAGAAATGCATGACAAATTGGAGATTCGCGTCGATATCCATATTTTTTATGTGAAGAGCAGAGAGGAGTACGAACAGCTTCTGGAAGCTATACGATACTTCGCTAATATGAAAAAGAGAGAAGCAGGGAAGAAGAATTGTGTGATTTACTTTCAATGCAAGGGAATCTTAACGGAAGCCATTGAACTTCCCTTACCCGTTACTCGCTACAAAAATGGACGCATGTTTGTCGATGTGGAATTCTCGGAAGAGTTGGGTAATATTTGAAATGAACACCCCTGAAAGGACAGGGGTTTTTTTATTAAATCTCCAGGTAAGGTCCATCCCGCCATGGATGACCGCCATTATATGGGCCGTAAGCTGGGGGATGATAGGCTTGTTCAGGGGTCAATTCTTTAAATCTTGAAGCATTCACTAAATCATTACGGATAAAAAATGCATTCACTCCTCTTGAGTCGGTTCCAATTAATGAATATCCCAATTCCTTTCCAAGCTCTGATAATGATGTTAAACTGGCTCCGTAATAAGATGTACCATCCCACATGAAATTCGGATTGTATTTGATCACCATTTTTTGGGGTGGGGGAAAAGACGCATTATATTCAATAACGACAATTCGCGGATTATATTCCGATAAGGCTCTCCATACCCAGTAATCATTGCCATCTATATCGATCGATAATAAATCAAATTCAATGGGGACATGCATCCTTTTAAATATAGATACAATATTTTCCTTAGTAATAAATTGGTGTACGATTTTTACAGTCGCACGATTGGCAAAGTTTGAATATAAATTTTTGTAATGATTCAAATTCCCTTCAATCATAAGCCCGGACCAATTTTTAAATAAAGCGAGGTAGGCGCTGTTGCATTCCAATCCATCCTGTACTCCAAATTCTACAAAGAATTGGTTCGTTGTGCCGATACGCGAAAATAGTTCCTCAATGATTCCGTCTTCTCCATTCTGAGACATGATTTTTTTTTCGTATGAATGTAGCTGCTCCCGCAAGTTAACTCCCTCCTGCTTTTGCGTCATGTAATAACATATTCGAGATCAAAGGGAGTGATGCTCGATCAACGTCCATTTTGCTATTCGATTTATTATTATGTAGTTTGCGGCAGCCGTTTCTGTAGTGTCTTACGCTGATATAAATTATTGCAAATAAGGGCTGTAATAATCAAAAGGGTGCCTGCTACATCAAACATAGTCGTCGTATATCCTTGTATAACAGAAATAGCAAATGTTGTTACCGGAACAAAATTAATAAATAAGATTCCATTTACTGGTTTCATGTATTTAACCCCGATATTCCAGCTTATGAGTGCCGCTAGCCCGGCTATCAAAATCATAAAAGTCATTTCCCATCGAATCAGAACGAGTGTTTTGAATTTAGGAATCTCCAAATAACCAAGCCATGTCATAACCGCGACGATTATACCCGCCGTGATTGTGCCAAGCACGCAGCTTAGCGTTGAATACCGCAGTGGCGACCAATTACTAAACGAGTTGCCGCCGATTGTATAAACGACCCAGCCGAATACGCCCAAAAAAATGATCAAAACTGGAAGCAGGCTGTTTTTTGCTTCAGAAAAAAAGCCTATGTCTCCTTTAGTAACGACCATGAAGACTCCTGAAAAGGCAACGATCATGCATCCCATCGTAAAACCTGCCGGACGAGCACGCTTATGAATCCATAAAATTAGAATGGAAATAAGGGGCATCATGGCTTCCATAATGGAAGCAAGAATAACACCCGATTTTCCCAGTAAATTTTGTCCTAAAAATATGAAGAAATTATACACGGTAAATGCCATCGTACCGTAAAACCACAGTAACATCGCCCTTCCTTCAAGACGCAGCGCTTTTTTCCCCTCTTTTATTACTAACCAAATGAGAAGGAGCACCGACACGGATGCATACCGCAAAAATGAAAAATAAAACGGATCAATATGCTTCAATGCTTGCTCTGCCACCGGAAACATAGCTCCCCACGCTATACTTGCAATCAGGCAGAGAATAGCACCCTTGATGACTTGAACGCTTCGCATTTTTTCTTTCCTCCATCTCTGTTTCATACATAACCAATCATAGGCCTGTTTCACATATCATGTAAAATGCTTAAAATAGATATAAGCTATCATTATAAATGATAGCTAACTGGCAAATAGTATGGAGGATGCACATGGAGATTCGAGATTTGCGAATTTTTCAAGCTGTTGCGCAGCATGGAAGCATTAGCAAGGCAGCTAAAGAACTGAATTATGTTCAGTCTAATGTAACAGCAAGAATTCAACAGTTGGAAATCAAGCTGCAAACGCCGCTTTTTTATCGTCATAGCCGTGGTATGACACTAAATTCGGAAGGAAAACGGTTATTATCTTACGTAGAAAAAATCTTAGCAATGATGGATGAAATGGTAGAATCATTTCAAGACAAAGATAACCCGCGCGGCACATTGGAAATCGGTTCCGTCGAAACCGTCGTAAAACTTCCTGTCATTTTATCTGCCTATCATCACAAATACTCACAGGTGGATTTATCCCTTATCACGGGAGTTACGAGCCATCTTATTCGCGAAGTAATAAACGGTAAGCTTGACGGCGCATTTGTCACAGGGCCTGTTGAACATCCTCACATTATCCAGGAGCAAGTATTTGAAGAAGAATTGGTTCTCGTGGCAAATGCTCGTTCCTCTTCTTTGGATGATATAAAAACAAAACCGCTTCTTGTATTTGGCCCAGGATGTGGTTACCGGGCCCGATTGAGACGATGGCTGGAATCGGAAGGAATCGTACCGGGGAAAGAGATGGAGTTTGGTACACTTGAAACGATTTTAGGTAGTGTTGTCTCCGGTTTGGGAATTACGCTAATTCCCAAGATGACAGTAAAACATTTGGAAGCGGAAGGGGAAGTAAGATGCTACGCTATCCCAAAAGAATACAGTATCGTTTCTACCGTTTTTGTGTACAGGTCGGGATCGCACATGACAAATGCATTGGCGAAATTTATAGAGACAATTCGCATTGTACGGAATGAACAGAACATAAGAGATAGATAAACAATCTTAAATTCTATGTTTTTCTGAATGCAGCTTAACCCATATTGAATATACAAGAACCGTTCGTCATTTTTCCGAACGGTTCTTGTACAACAGTACTTACTATTTTTTCAAAAGTTCCGGTTCCGACTTGCCAAGTCTAATCGTGGATTCAGACGGGATCCACATGCCAGTATTTTCATCGCGTCCTTGCAGGATGAATTTTGGTTGTTTATTATTCGCAGTTTCTGTAGCACGGGCTGCTGCTTTACCAATATTTCCGTCTTTTACACGGTTGATGATCAAAACTAATTTAGTATCAGGAAATTCGGTCATCATTTCGTAATCCCCGTCACTATCTCCGGCGATAAAGAGAGGCCCATAGCCGCGTTTCTTGGCGATTTCTGACTGGATAACTTCCGTTTTGCCGTGATTTACTGTAATAAACCAATTTTGTTTGTACTTAGGTATAATTTTACCGTCAGAATTTGTCTCTAACCGCATGCCAATCACATTTTCCTTCGGTAGGTTGTAACCATATTTCGGATTCGTGGCAAATACCTCCACTACTTCTTCCATAGAAGCTGAAACAACGTAAACATCGATTCCGTTGGAGCGGAAAGTGTTCATAAGGTTTGCAATTTCCGGAGTAAGACGGATTCCTGTGATGTGTGTAGCCGTTACTACCCCGGCATTACCGGCAAGTGATGTTGGACTTGTCCATGTAACCTTTCTAATGGCATCTCCAAGAGAGTAATCGTTAGAAGCTTCCGCAAGCTTTTGTACTTCCTGGGTTGTCATATTTGTAAAGAATTGCAGAACCCAGGGATAACCTACTTTACTGCCATGAGTACCGATTATCGCTTCGTAAAGGAAGAGCATTTTGCTACGGAAATCTTGAAACTCATCAGTTTTGACAATGTCTTCAAGAGAGTTTTCGCCTTTAAAACCTTTGTAATGATCATATAAGTATTTGTAATCTGATTCGATATCCGAAGCAATCGCTTCAAGTGTTATCGTTTTGCCGTCTGCATTTTTATACTGAGCGGAGAATGCGCCGGCCGGGACATTGGCACGAAGTACTTTGGCAAATTCTTCAGGAGTCATTTTAAAGGCCAGATTGTTTATTTGGTAAACAAATAACGCTTCTTCCGTATCGTGCATAATGCTAGTATTGTCCCAGTCAAAGATGACATAAGGCTTTTTTTCGGGATTGTATGAAGGATTTTTTATTCCATATTGGTCAATAAGAGCTTGAATAGCTTCGTAGTTTTTCGGTGCCCATTTTCCTTGATCAAGCGCTTGAATATTTTGCACGATACGTGATGTAGTTTCCTGTACTGGCTGCGCTGCCAAGACAGGGCCTTGTGACGTTAGTAAAAGAGAGAAGGTCAGTCCCAATCCGAGTAAAAAGTTTTTCTTTTTCATGAATAAATTCCCCCTGTATATTTATAAAATGAATAATTATAAAACATGATCAATCATTTAGATGGAGACATATTATAAAAAATTACAGAGTGTGAATTTTTCACACTTGAAAATTGTCGATCAGTTGGTTTAGTTCTTTGGATAGTTGATGCAATTCCTCGGAAGAGGTTTGCAAAGCTTTCATTGCTGCTAGTTGACGTTCAGATGCAGTGGAAACATTTTGCATATGTGCAGTTGACATTTTTGCAATTTGAGCTGTTTCATCAACAGATGCGGTTACTTCTTCACTAGACGCAGACATTTGTTCAGAAACAGCGGAGTTATCATGAATTTGCTCGGTAATATTTTTAATTTCGCCAAGTATACGTTGAAATGCTTTTCCCGATTCCTGAACCATTTTGATACCATTCGTCACACTTTCACTAACAAAATCCATTGAATCCATCGCTCGGTTTGTCTCACGTTGAATTTCCTGGATAAGAGTAATGATTTTATCGGCCGATTCAGATGATTGTTCCGCAAGTTTTCTTACCTCGTCGGCTACAACCGCAAAACCTCGGCCATGTTCACCGGCACGTGCCGCTTCAATGCTGGCATTCAATGCGAGAAGATTGGTCTGTGAAGAAATATCTGTAATCATATGTACTATACTTACAATTTCGGTTGCACGCTCTTGCAATACTTTGACTACTTTCAGTGAATGGGTCACGGCATCTTCAATTTCATTCATTTGCTGAACAGCTTGTTGAATCGTACCGTTTCCTTTTTCAGCTTCTTTCGATGTTTCCAATGACGATTCTGCAATATTTGAAGTGGATTCGGCAATTCGTTGTATACCGATAGCCATTTCTTCCATTGCTCTGGCACTTTCTTCCGTGCGTTGTAATTGGTTATCGGCACCCGTCGCTACTTCTTGAACAGACGATACAATTTGATTAATTGTCTTCATATTTTGTTCAACATGAGAAGACAATTGTTCCGATGAATCGACTAGTTTCTTTGCCGCATTTATTAGTTGTGCCACCAAATGTTGGATCGATGATTGCATAGATTCAAGAGAGTGGGCTAAAATTCCGACTTCATCTTTCCTATTCAGCAATGCTGATGGAACTTCTTGCGTTAAGTTACCGATGCCAATTTGCTTCATATGGTCAATAATCATAGTAATTGGCTTGGAAAATCTAGAGGAAATAATCATTGCTACGCCCAATGCGATAACTCCAAAGCCTAAGCTTACAAATAGAATGACATAGCCAATATGGTTTGCGCTCTTACTTAATTCTTGCTGCTCAATAAAGGAAATATATTTCCAGCCGGTTTTCTTGGAAGTATAAACGTTGGCAACATAATCCAACCCATCTATATTTACTTCAAAATGTTTTTGTGACACATTGTGAATGGATGCTAACTTATCATTTTTTAAATCTTTAATGTTTTTTGAAATCATGTCAGGACGTTTGGAATGAGCAAGAATCGTTCCATCCTGGGAAAGCATCATGACATAGCCAGAATCTCCAATTTTCATATTTTTTAATACTTCGGTCAAATTCTCTAAGTTAACATCTACTCCTACAACACCCGCAGGTTTTCCATTAGCATCCTTCAGCATGGTAACTTCACTTACCGCAATCGTATTCGTTGCAGACAAAATATATGGATCAGTAATAACTACTTCCCCTGGTTTAGCCATAGCGGCTTTGTACCAAGGACGGTTGCGGGGATCGTAATGAGGCTTCATTTCTTTTACAGGGTATTGGGTGTAACCGCCGTTTACTGTTGCTAAAAAAGCGGCAGATGTATTGGGATGCGATTCCACGTAATGCATAAATTCTTTATAAATTTCAGCCTCAATGCCTCCGTTTTCCAATGGCGTAAGCTTTGTTGTATTGGGCTGATTAATATATGACTTAATCGTTTGATCTGCTTTTTTCACAGTCGCATTATTTGCCATCATGGCAAGATTTTCTCGAATAGCTTCAAAGTAAAGAGAAACTCCATTATCGACCTGGATAACTTCTTTCGTATTTGCTTGAATAAAATCATCAAGAATTTGTTGCTTCATGTTGATATAAACAATGCTGCTAATTACGGTGATTGGTATCGTAATGATCAATAAAAAAGTAATGGCTAACTTGCCCTTTATACTACGTAACATGATTGTTCCTCCTAAGTGATATCCTGTTTATCTTCTGGAGTCTTTCTTTTTCTTCTTATCATTCTTCCTCCTTTCTAACCACGAAAGAATGCCGATATATTAATTACGATTTTATATAGTATCTTTTATTTTAATCGGAATAATTTTAGGTTCCGTTAAGAATTTTATATAAAGTAGTAGGGGATTCATCAGATTATTGATATCATTCCTCCTTAACCAACGATTAAAAATTCAAATAATTCTGTGGATATCTGAGCAAAGGGATTCTATCCGACAAGGATCTGAAAGATTAAGAAAAGAAACTCCGAGCGGTTCTGAGAAGAACACTCGGGGGTTTCTTTTTTATATTCAAGCCTCTGTTGAATTTTATTGTTTATTTTTGACACCAATTGAGTATAAAGGCGATACATATTATGTTTTTATCAAATTTCGAGATAGTCTTTATTGCATTTGATTTTCTATGTTTTCTCTCACTCTTCCATGCTTTCTTTTGCTTGACACAATCCCCCATTGTCCCAGTAAAGTCACTAATACTAGACAACCGGCAGCAAATGGAAGTTGGGAAGGTGCTAATCCAGCTAGCATTACTCCCCCTCCAAGAGCGGACCCTATCGCACTACCTAAATAATTAGCGGAACTATTTAAAGCAACGACAGCTGCGCCGTGATTAGGTTGTAAGCAAAGTAATTCATGTTGTTGCGGGGCTTGCGAGGCCCAACCCATCGCCCCCCATAGAATGAAAGGCAGGAATGATAGTATCGGAAATTGAAGCACGAATGGTAAGCTGAACATGGCTAAAGCCATTATGACTAAAATGCCGGACATGAGTAAACCTGGTCTACTCGCTCGGTCAATCAAAGTACCGATGGAAAAACTCCCAACTACGCCACCAATGCCCCATGCCCAAAGATAGGGTGTGATCATAGGAATGTCTGCCAGGTTATCTAAAATGGTTGCGATATATGTATAGAGACCCAAGCTGGCAATACTGGTCATAAAAGTGATGCCAACAATTGCTGCAACCCGTCCATTGGTCATCATGGCCACACGTTGACGTAGTGAGGGTGGCGCTGAAGCTGGAAAATTTGGAAACCATATTACAATTCCTATCATGGCGATAAGACCTAGTGCAGTGATGAACCAGAGAGTTGCGTGCCAATTTAGATGTTCAGCAATAATCAATCCAAGTGGAACCCCTACGACCGTTCCTGTGCTCATGCCGCCTAGTGTTATGCCAAGAGCACGGCCGCGTTTCTGTTCGGAAACAAGGGATGCAGCAGCTGTAGCGGCCAGCGGGGAATAAAGCCCAGCTCCGATACCTGCAATTGCACGAGCCATAAGCAGCATGGAGAAACTCGAGGCTAGTGCACTAGCCCCATTGCCTAATGAGAATACTGCAAGTGCCACTACTAAAATCCTGCGCATTGGTTTTCCAGCCAACAATGTCGCAAAAATTGGGGCTGCTAGTGCATAAAAAAGGGTGAAGACACTCACTGCTTGTCCTGTTTGTGAGGCGCTTATTTTGAACGTTACCTCTATATTCGGCAACAAACCAGCTATCACATAGGCATCAAACCCAAGAGCGAACATACCTATCGTGAGGAGAAAAACTTTTCGCATGATAACCTCCATTTTCATAGAATCATTCGTTATGGAAGAGATATTCTATTTCCACCTTACAAAACTCATTGTAATATGTCTAATATATATTTATAGAGATATTAATATATAATAAGTATTAAAAAGGGGGTCATATGTTGGAACTGCGTCATTTGAAATATTTCATAACAGTAGCTGAAGAATTACATTTTGGTAAAGCTGCAGCTCGTTTAAATATGGCACAGCCACCATTAAGTCTTCAAATCCGTCAATTAGAAGAAGAAATAGGGGTGCCTCTTTTCCATCGAACGAAAAGAAAGGTAGAATTAACAAAAGAAGGCCAATTGTTTTTAGAAAAAGTTTATCAGATTTTTAAGGATTTAGAGGGAGCAATCGAAACGATAAGAATGGTGAACCGCGGAGAGGCTGGAGAAATAACGATTGGTTTCATAGCTTCAGCAGTCTATGATATTCTTCCAACCATTATAGAGCTCTATCGAAAGGAATACCCTAATATTCATATAGATTTGCAACAGTTAACAACAGCAGAACAAGTAAAAGCTTTACACGAAGGCTATATTGATATAGGAATACTTTGTCATCCTATAAAAATAAAAAATGACACCATTCATGTTGAAGTGATTCGACAAGAACCAATGGTGATTGCTTTACCAAAGGATCATCCTTTAGCTTCTAAAACATCCCCAATAAATCTTGTTGATTTATCTAACGATCCATTCATTTTAACGGGAAGAAAGGCAAATCAAAGTCATTATGATACAGTGATGAACTGTTGTTATCAGGCAGGATTCCATCCAAAGGTAGTACAGGAAGCACAGGAATTACCTACTGTCATATCTCTTGTTTCATCAGGAATGGGAGTAGCTCTCGTACCATCTTTTATACAATATGTATTAAAAACTAAAGTTGTCTATCGTGACATTCGGAATCATCCATTTACCACTACGACGGCCCTTGCTTGGAAAAGTGACAATCTATCGCCAACTGTACATGCGTTTATTGATCTAATGAAAAAATCTGTCATCCCACTCTTTAATCAGTATGATTAGAAATGCTCTCTTTTTACACAGAAAAATGCCAAAGGCACAAGAATCAAGAATCGAGGTTCACATTTGTCGTGGGAATTGGAAACTATTCAGAGTCTAAGGGGAAAGGAGTTAAAAGCAAATATAACTTGAATGCTTTTTTTAAAACTATCATAGTGAAAGCTGATAGATTTTTCAGACAAAGTGGGAGGCGGCGGCAAAGTTTTCTTTTTTGAGGTGGTATAGAATGCTTTGCCGCCACACTTTGTCTAAAAAAGGGAGTATATAATAAATATTTTTTAAACGCTATTTTATATCCAACCGCGTGCTTTCATCGCTTCGGCGATACGTTTCAGGGAAATCATATAGGCGGCTGTACGGAAATCGGTTCGGTATTCGTGTGCGAGCGAACGCACTTCTCGATAAGACTGAACCATCACGTCGCGCAGCTTCTGATTGACTTCTTCCTCGCTCCAATAGAAATTCATCAGATTTTGAACCCATTCGAAGTAAGATACTGTTACGCCGCCAGCATTAGCCAGAATGTCAGGAATGACGAGGATGCCTTTTTGGAACAGTACTTTGTCCGCTTGCGGTGTAGTAGGGCCATTGGCTGCTTCCGCCACGATACGTGCCTTCACTTTGTCTACGTTTTTCAAGGTAATTACGTTTTCAAGCGCAGCTGGAATCAGAATGTCTACGTCGAGCTCCAGAATTTCTTCCGGTCGTTGCAGGTGGTAACACTGGTCATAATTCATAATCGTCGACGAATCTTTTAATTGTTTTACTATGTCAAGGTCAAGTCCCTGTGGATTGTACAGCGCACCTTTGGAATCGCTCACCGCCACGATTTTGCAGCCTTGTGCGGCCAGAAGATTAGCGGCGATTCGTCCCGCGTTGCCGAATCCCTGAATAGCTACCGTAGCGCCTCGCATCTGCCTGCCCGCGTCTTTTAACGCTTCCTCAATGGTGTACACGCAGCCGCGAGCTGTCGCTTCATTGCGTCCTTTGGAGCCACCAACGATCAGCGGTTTGCCGGTAATTACACCTGGATTGAACGATCTTTTCATGCGGCTGAAAGTGTCCATCATCCAGCTCATAATTTGCGGGTTGGTGTATACGTCCGGTGCAGGAATATCTTTGTCCGGGCCGACGATATCCGCAATTGCCTCCATGAATCCCCGGCTGATCCGTTCGATTTCTCCTTGGCTCAAGGTTCGCGGATCGCAGATCACGCCACCCTTTCCGCCGCCGTATGGCAGGCTTACTACGCCGCACTTGAAGGTCATCCACATCGATAGCGCTTTAACTTCATCCATCGTCACTTCAGGATGGAAGCGGATGCCGCCTTTTGTTGGCCCGATTGCGTCATTATGTTGCGAGCGGTATCCCTCAAACACGCGGATGCTGCCATCGTCCATTTTCACCGGGAAAGTAACGCAAAGAACACGCTTGGGCTTTTTTAGAATTTCTACAATGTCGCGCTCAAGTCCGAGAATGGCCGCTGCGTTTTCAATCTGTGTTTGTACGATTTGATATGGATTAAGAACTTCCCTTTCTGTTTGTTGCACTTGTTGTACGGTAGCCATTGTTCTCCCCCCCACCTTTAAAGTAATATCCTGAATATTTTGTAATTTTATCGTTCGGTTTATCCAATTAGGCTTTACTTTAGTACCCATTGTTTTTGGAGGATAGCCGAGTTATTTAATTACAGGTGTATTTTATAATTGAAAATTAATCGAAACAATATAAAATTTAGATAATATTAATGCCGATATGAGATGATTAAACAGTGGAGTGATGAGAATGGAATTGAGGCAAATACAGTATTTTATCGAAGTGGCCAAACGAGAACATGTAACTGAGGCGGCACTTGCTTTGCATGTGGCACAATCGGCTGTAAGCCGTCAGATTTTTAACTTAGAATCAGAGTTGGGAGTTGATTTGTTTATTCGGGAGGGGCGGAACGTTAGATTAACCCCGATCGGAAGAAGTTTTTTGGCATACATGCAGCAGGCGATGCAGGTGATCGAAAAAGCGAAGCGGGAAATCGAAGAATTTCTCGACCCGGAACTGGGTACGATTCGTATTGGATTTCCGAGCAGTTTGGCTGCCTATACACTACCTACCGTTATCTCCGCATTTCGCGAAAGTCACCCTCAGGTTAAATTTCAGTTGCGTCAAGGCTCCTACCGCTCTTTGATTGATGCGGTGGCCAAAGGGGAAATCGACCTGGCGCTGCTTGGCCCGGTACCCAAACATGAGAAACAGATTCAGGGCCATATCTTGTTCCTGGAGAATATTGTTGCACTTCTGCCAGCCCATCATCCCCTCGCGGGTCAATCTTCTCTGCAATTGAGTCAACTGCGGGATGATTCGTTTGTGTTGTTTCCTGAAGGATTTATCCTGCGCGAGCTTGTCGTCAATGCTTGCCGGCAGTTTGGTTTTCAGCCTAAAGTTTCATTTGAGGGGGAAGACATTGACGCAATTAAGGGGCTGGTGGCAGCTGGTCTTGGCGTCACGCTGATTCCTGAAATTACATTAGTTGATAGCATACCGCGCGCAACAGTGAAGCTTCCTATCAGTGAGCCGACTGTTACCCGTACCGTGGGCGTGATTATTCCGAGTGACCGTGAGCTGTTGCCTACAGAAAAGCGGTTCTATGAGTTTCTCAAGCAGTTTTTCACGGTATTGAGCGGATTTGAGAAATAATAGTAGTATAACATAGCTCGGACGATAAGAAGGGGGAGTGCTGAATGTCCGTTTTGTCAGTGATTAAATCTGTACAGGATATTATGAGAAAAGACGCCGGGATAGACGGCGACGCCCAGCGTATTTCTCAACTGGTATGGATGGTATTTTTGAAAGTTTTTGACGCAAAAGAAGAAGAATGGGAACGATTGTATGATAATTATGAACCGATCATCCCGGAAGGCTTAAGATGGAGAGACTGGACGGCAGACGACAAAGGCATGACCGACGAAGAATTGCTGGGGTTCGTTAACAACAAGCTATTTAAAGGGTTAAAAGAGCTGCATTTCGATGGAAATAGCCATTCCAAAGCATGTATTGTCAGATCAGTATTTGAGGATTCCTATAACTATATGAAATCGGGAGCTTTACTGCGGCAAGTCATTCGTAAATTAAACGAGATTGATTTTACTACCCAAAAAGATAGGCATATATTTAACGATATTTACGAAACGATTTTAAAGGATTTACAGAGCGCCGGTAACGCGGGGGAATATTACACGCCCCGCCCGGTAACGCAATTTGTAGTGAACATGGTTAATCCCCGGCTGGGAGAAAAAGTGTTAGACTTTGCCTGTGGTACCGGTGGTTATTTACTAAGTGCGCTGGAGCATCTTAGACAACAGATAAAAAGCGTTGATGACAACAGGATTTTGCAGGAAACCATTATCGGGATTGAAAAGAAACCGCTGCCATATATGCTTGCGGTAACAAACATGATTTTGCACGACATCGATATTCCCAAAATATGCCGTGATAACTTTTTGACTAGAAATGTTGAAGAGTACAAACCAGTGGATAAAGTGGATGTCATTATGATCAATCCCCCTTTTGGCGGAAAAGAGGAAGATGGAATTGCTAGCAACTTTCCCCTTCAATTTAGAACGAAAGAAACCGCGGACTTATTCATGGTACTGCTTATGTATTTGCTGAAGGAAAACGGTAGGGCGTGTGTAATTTTGCCAGATAATTTTTTGTTTGAAAAGGATACAGTAAAAATCAATATAAAGAAGAAATTGTTAAGAGAATGGAATGTTCATACCATTGTTCGGCTGCCGAAAGGAGTCTTTGAACCTTATACTGATATTGAGACGAACTTGCTTTTTATTGAAGGCGGAAAATCTACTGAACATATTTGGTATTTTGAACATCCGCTTCCAGACGAGTATAAGAAATATTCCAAAACACGGCCGATTCGATATGAGGAGTTTGAAATAGAACGCAAATGGTGGAACAATAGGAGCGCCAACGAACATGCCTGGTTGGTATCTATTCATGAAATTACTGAGAGAAACTATAACTTGGATATCAAGAACCCTAATAAAAATAAAAACGATGATTGTTTTTCAGCAGATAAGCTTAGAGATGTCATGATAAATACAAGCACAAAGGCAATAAACCTGATGGAAGAACGGAAGAAAAATACAATTGCATTTTTGGATTACGTGCGTTCTATTAATAGAAAAAGAAGAAAGTATAAAATAGGTCAATTGTTAACAAGAATAAAAGATACTTTAATTTTAGATGATGAAACCCAGTATAAAAGGGTTACGATAAAGTTGAATCATGGTGGAATTTATCTAAGGGATATTGTCTATGGAAAGGAAATTGGTACAAAAAGACAGTTTAAAATATCAAGAGGACAATTTTTATTGTCGAGAATAGATGCAAGGAACGGGGCGTTTGGAATTGTTCCGGAGGAGTTGGAAGGTGCGATTATAACGGGGAACTTTTGGACATATGAAGCAAAACATGAGTTGCTCAATATTGATTGGTTCAACTTATTTACTTCGACATCAGAGTTTATGGCGATCGTTAAAGAGTCCAGCTCCGGTACGACAAATAGAAAATATTTAGATGAAAGGAAATTTCTCCAATTTGAAATTAGCCTTCCTGATAAAGCTGAACAAGATAAGTTTATGCAATACTATAGCGCTATGATTGAGAACTATGAAAGTTTAAAAAAGGAACTGGAAAGACAGAATCATATGATGGGTTACATAAAAGATCACTATATAGGATAGTGATATTCGCTCTTTAACAAACGCCGAGGATCTTGGCTTTACGTTTGAGTAGAAGGCTCATTATGTTGTTTCCCTAAAAAGCCACATCCTTGGAAAAAATAAAACTATAGCTGTTTGTAGAGAATAAGGGATGCCGGAACTAGGCATGTTGAACTCTCTATATGCAGACGATATTATGTATAACAAAGGCAAAAACGCTTCGGGGCGTTTTTATTTCAATATAGAAAGGTTGATCGTTTTGGAAAAACCGAGTTCCTCCAACTTTATTAGAAATATCGTTATAGAAGACTTAAAATCCGGGAAGGTAGATACGATCGTCACGCGTTTTCCGCCGGAACCGAATGGCTATTTACATATTGGACACGCTAAATCCATTTGTTTGAACTTTGAGTTAGCGGACGAATTCAACGGTAAAACAAACCTGCGTTTTGATGATACCAACCCATTAAAAGAAGACAGGGAATACGTCAAAGCCATCAAAGAAGACGTGAAATGGCTCGGTTTCGAATGGGATGGGTTGTACTTCGCTTCCGATTATTTTGAGGAAATGTATAACCGGGCTGTACTCCTCATCAAAAAGGGAAAAGCATACGTTTGTGATCTTTCGCCGGAAGAAATTCGCGCAACGCGCGGTACGTTGACTGAACCGGGTGAGGAGAGTCCGTATCGCAATCGCTCTGTGGAAGAGAATCTCGATCTGTTTGAGCGTATGCGTAAGGGCGAATTTAAGGACGGGGAAAAAGTATTGCGTGCCAAAATTGATATGGCTTCTCCGAATATTAATATGCGCGATCCAGTATTGTACCGTATTTCCCATGCTACACATCACAATACTGGGGATAAATGGTGCATCTATCCAATGTATGACTTCGCACATCCTCTGGAAGATGCGATTGAAGGTGTAACCCATTCGCTTTGTACGCTGGAATTCGAAGATCATCGTCCATTGTATGACTGGATTATCCGGGAATGCGAGATGGAGCATACCCCGCGCCAGTACGAATTTGCCCGTTTGAACTTGACAAATACCGTGATGAGTAAGCGTAAGCTGAAGCAGCTTGTGGACGAGCAATATGTGGATGGCTGGGATGACCCGCGTATGCCAACTATCTCTGGTCTGCGTCGAAGGGGATATACGCCGGAAGCGATTCGTGCGTTTTGCCGTGAAATTGGCGTTGCCCGGAGCAACAGTCTGGTTGACGCGAAGATGCTGGAGCACTTTATTCGTGAAGATCTAAAGCTAAAAGCACCGCGAACGATGGGTGTGTTGCGTCCGCTGAAAGTTGTTATTACGAACTATCCGGAAGGTCAGGTGGAAATGCTGGACGCGGAAATTAACCCGGAAAATCCGGAAATGGGCGTGCGCCAAATTCCATTTTCCAGAGAGATTTACATTGAGCAAGACGATTTCATGGAGAATCCGCCAAGCAAGTATCATCGCCTGTATCCGGGCAATGAGGTACGCTTGAAGCACGCGTATTTTATCAAGTGCAATGAAGTGGTTAAGGACGAGAACGGTAACGTAGTGGAGCTACGTTGTACGTATGATCCGGAAACGAAGAGCGGTACCGGTTTTACGGGACGCAAAGTGAAAGGAACGATCCACTGGGTAGAAGCGAAGAATGCGGTACCAGCCGAATTTCGGTTGTACGAGCCTCTTATTCTGGATGAGGAAGCGGGAGAAGAGGAGGAAGGTAAGACATTCCTGGATTATGTAAATCCGAACTCGCTCGAAATCGTACAGGGTTTTGTCGAGCCGAATATGAAAGACGTAAAACCGCATGATAAGTTCCAATTCTTTCGTCACGGGTATTTCAATGTTGATCCGAAGCACACTACGTCAGATAAGCTAGTGTTTAACCGCATCGTTTCGTTGAAAAGTTCGTTCAAAATGCCGAAATGAAATAATAAAGAAATCAAAAAGAAGCGGCATCCCCACAGAGGTAATGCCGCTTCTTTCTTTCCGCATTTTTCTTAATAATATGGTGAAATCATAATGTAAACAAGTACACCGGTAAAGCTAACATAAAGCCAAATCGGCATTGTTATGCGTGCGATTTTACGGTGTTTCTCGACTTGCATATTTAATCCGCGCGCCGTCGATATGAGCGCAAGCGGAACGATGACCGCAGATAATACGATGTGCGTAATTAAAATGAAATAATAAATGAAACGTAAGATGCCTTCCCCGCCATACGGTGTCGACTCTGTAAGTGCATGATACGTTACGTATGAAAGCAAAAAGAGCGTGGTCGTCGTGAACGCTGCAAAAATGTAACGGCGGTGACGTTGAATATTTTTTTGTTTAATCGATACAAGGGCTGCAATGAGGAAAACGAACGTAAAACTGTTTAATACGGCGTTTAAAAACGGCAAAAACGTTAAATCAACGTCGCTTAATCCTTTATATTCCGGCATAAAATACAAAATCGCAACGATTGCATTAATTACAATCGTAAGTGTGACAATGACCGGCGTATAATTACGCTGTTTTACTTGATGAGAATTCACCGAAATCACCCCTTTGTCACTTTACATTTTATAGTACTATTGTTTGTCTATGCTTTATTGTAGCTTATTTTTTACTATTGATACAGTAAAAGTCTGCAACAGATTGTGAAAAAAACATGAATCATTAAATTTTCTATATCGTTTTGTGAACGTGAGCCGATGTTTATAGAGAGAAAAATATACAACAATTCTATAGAATAGATCATGAAATTGTTGCCAATTTATGATGATTCTTGGATATTAACTCCTATTTTGTGGATGGATAGTAAATTTATTCATAGTATGTGGAAACTTTATGAATAAAATTGTGACGAATTGATGAACTTTAAGTGAACCGTTGCGCGTATCTTTTGTACCTCTGATATTATAAAAACGATACTGATAGGTCTTATTCTTTTTTGATTCAATTCACGAAGCAGAAAGGATTTCTGCTGTTAGAACAGGCGGATGGGTAAGAGAGGAGATGAAGCAAAGTGAAGAAACAAAAGCTGCTACGTCGGGTTGTATTCTTCATTATGGCAGCTTTGGCGACAATGTTGTTAGCCGGGTGTGAGAACTATATTGTTCTGAATCCGAAAGGACCGGTTGCTGAAACACAATATCGATTAATTATTATCTCAATCATCTTGTGTCTTGTTGTCGTCATTCCTGTTCTGGCTATGCTCGTGTATGTTGTTTGGCGTTATCGAGATAAGCCAGGTAATAAAGCGCCTTATACTCCGGAATGGGTAGATAGTAAGACGCTTGAAATTGTTTGGTGGGGAATTCCTATTGTTATCATCGCTATTTTGGGCTTTTTCACGGTAAGGGACACATTTGCACTTGCCAAACCTCAAGATCCTGAGACTAAACCGCTGACGATTCAGGTGACTTCACTGGATTGGAAATGGTTGTTCCAGTATCCTGAACAAGGGATTGCAACAGTCAACTATATTGAGATTCCGACAGGAGTTCCTGTTCAGTTCGTAGTGACTTCGGATGCCCCGATGAACTCATTCTGGATTCCGCAGTTAGGCGGACAGACATATACGATGCCTGGAATGGCAATGGGTCTTTCGTTGAAGGCTAATGAACCGGGCGAGTATTTTGGATCGGGTGCGAACTTCACAGGAGAAGGATTTGCTCATATGCAATTCAAAGTCGTTGCAAAATCGCAAGCAGAGTTTGATAAATGGGTACAAAGTGTAAAACAGACAGCGCCTGCTTTAACCAAAGATGGTTATAAAGAGCTGGCAAAACCAGGTATTTCTGATAAGCAATTCTACTCATCCTTCCCGCCGGAATTGTTTAAAGAAATCGTAGATAAAAACGGTGGCCAATATTATAAACAACATGAGCACCATATGAAGATGAATCAGAACACGAATCATGGTGACATGAATCATGATGCAAACCAGCATATGGAGCATGGAGCAAATCAACATGAGATGTCCGGTATGAAGGCGGACAAATAAAGTCAAAGGAAGGGGGAAAACCGTATGTTAGAGAATATCAAAAACTTCGCCTCCCAGTTCTTTGTGACGGGAGATCCATTAATTTATGGTGCGGACGTTTCGATTGTACTCACCACTCTTGCTATTGTCTTTGTTCTTACGTATTTCAAGAAGTGGGGCTGGTTGTGGCGCGAATGGTTAACAACCGTTGACCATAAAAAAATCGGTATTATGTATATCATCGCGTCGTTATTGATGCTGTTCCGTGGCGGGGTGGATGCCCTGTTAATGCGCATACAATTAGCGTTCCCTAATATGCCTTTTCTACACTCCGAACATTACAATGAAATTTTTACAACACACGGAACGATCATGATTTTATTCATGGCGATGCCGTTTATGTTCGGTTTGTTCAATATTGTCGTTCCGCTACAAATCGGAGCGCGTGACGTTGCGTATCCGTTCTTGAACGCTGTAAGTTTCTGGCTGTTCTTCTTGGGAGCAATGCTCTTTAACATATCGTTCGTAATTGGCGGTTCTGCGGATGCAGGCTGGCTTAGCTATCCGCCATTATCTGAAAATCAATTTAGTCCGGGACCGGGTCAGAACTTCTATATCTGGGGTATTCAGATTTCCGGTATCGGTAGTTTGGCGACGGGTATCAACTTTATCGTCACCATTTTAAAAATGCGTGCTCCGGGCATGAAATTGATGGATATGCCGTTGTTTACTTGGTCAGTAATGGCTAGTTGTATCATGATCATTTTCGCGTTCCCGGTGCTGACAGTAACTCTTGCCTTGTTGTTTATTGACCGTTTTGCGGGTGCCCACTTCTTCACCATTGATGGTGGCGGTAACCCGATGATGTATATTAATCTCATCTGGATATGGGGACACCCTGAGGTATATATCGTTGTCTTACCGGCGTTCGGTATTTTCTCTGAAATTGTAAGTACGTTCTCAAGAAAGCCGATCTTTGGTTATACGTCCATGGTATTCGCCATGATGATTATTAGTGTTCTCGGTTACTTTACATGGGTTCACCACTTCTTTACCATGGGTGCCGGTGCTAACGTTAATGCTTTCTTTGCGGTCACGACAATGGCGATTGCTATTCCTACAGGGGTTAAAGTATTTAACTGGCTGTTTACAATGTTCCGAGGAAGGATTCGGATGGAGCAGCCGATGCTGTGGACCATCGCTTTTATCCCGTGCTTCCTTATTGGTGGTGCAACAGGCGTTATGCTGGCAGTTGCTCCGGCGGACTATCAATATCATAACAGCTATTTCCTAATCGCCCACTTCCACCAAGTATTGATTGGTGGCGTAGTTTTCGCTTATGTGGCTGGATTGATTTACTGGTGGCCGAAAATGTTCGGTTTCAAATTGAATGATCGCTTAGGAAAATGGGCGTTCTGGTTCTGGAATATTGGTTTCTATGTATGTTTCATGCCGCAGTACGCATTAGGCTTTATGGGTATGACTCGACGCCTTTATACGTACGGTAACTGGGATTTAGGTTGGGCACCGCTTAACCTGTTGTCTACTATCGGCGCGTTCTTAATGGGTATCGGATTTATTTTCCAAGCATGGCAAATTATTTACAGCATCAAACATGGTGAGCGTGATGTAACAGGAGACCCATGGGATGGACGTACGCTGGAATGGTCAATTCCGTCTCCGGCACCGCATTACAATTTTGCCGTAATTCCTCATGCAGCAGGTAAAGATGTATGGTGGCGGATGAAGGAAGAAATGAAGCAAGGAAAGGCGAAACAAGAAAAGCCGAAACTTGAGCCAATTCATATGCCGAAAAACTCCGGAATTCCATTTGTGATGGCAGTTTTCTGGTTTATCGCTGGATTTGGTTTTACGTTTGCTCCGACTGACATTACGTTCGGTGAAACGAAACTTACGTTTGTCTGGATTTCGATGGCTGTTATCGGCTTGCTTGGCGTAGGTCTTTGCATGCTAGCCCGTTCTTTCCAATACGACACAGATTACTACATCCCGGTTGACGAAGTGAAACGTACCGAAGCATCGTTAGGGAGGGTTGTATAATGGCACAAGCAGTATCCCATCATGAACATCATCATCATGAGGATCACGAGTCCTTAAAAGTTTTGGGATTCTGGATTTTCCTTGTGACGGACTGCCTCTTGTTCGGTACTTTGTTTGCGACTTACGCCGTATTGTACACGCATGCAAACCCTGGGCAGACAGGCAAAGAATTGTTTGAAGTTCCAGTGTTTGTTGCTGAAACGTTTATTCTGTTAACAAGTAGCTTTACGAGTGGCTTGGCAACATTAGCCATGCATAAAGGGAAGCTTAAGAGTCTAATTGGTTGGTTGATCGTTACAGCATTATTGGGTTTAGCGTTTGTAGGCTTAGAAATAGATGAGTTTATTAAGCTGGCTCATGAGGGAGCGACGATTTCAGCCAGCGCTTTTCTCTCAGCATTCTTTACGTTGGTTGGTACGCACGGTCTTCACGTTTCCATCGGTTTGATATGGATGGTAGCGATTATGATCCAATTAGGCCGCTATGGAATTAATGAAGTGACCAAACGAAAAGTAACGATTATTGGATTGTATTGGCACTTCCTTGATGTTGTTTGGATTTTCCTCTTTACGGTTGTTTATCTGCTGGGGGTGATGTAAGATGTCGCAGCAAGAGGCTCATGGTTCAACAAAAGCGTATATTATCGGGTTTATCTTATCGATTGTATTAACCATCATTCCTTTGGTATTGGTACTCAATCATATGATGAGCCGGACTGCACTCTTCGTGACCATTATGGTAATGGCGGTTCTGCAATTTGCAGTGCAGCTGTTCTTCTTCATGCATATCAGAGAAGGAGAGAAGCCAAGATATAATGTGATGGCGTTAGTGCTTGGCATTGTTTTCGTTGTTACAATTGTAGCTGGCTCTATTTGGATTATGACATTTAACTCTCAAGTTCAATTTGCTTAATCATAAGCTTCACAGGACTTGGGAAATATAATTTCTATTAGTGTTTATATCTCTGTGCAGCTTTGGTTGCACAGAGATTTTTTATTTTTGCAAGCACAAAAAAAGCCTTCGTCTTTTCAAGCGAAGGCTTTTTTTGTGCTATTTGGTTGCAACTACCTGCTCTTGTAGATTTTCGTTCTTTCCAGGACCGAACAGGCGGTAACCAGCATGGTTGGTTGGCCCAACGTATTTATTCAGCGGGAATGAGTGGCGGATCGCTTCCGTAATGAATGCTTTAGCCACTTCAATCGCTTCGCGCGGAGATTTGCCTTTTGCTAGCTCAGCGGTAATGGCCGCGGAGTATGTGCATCCCGCACCGTGCGTGTAAGTTGTGCCAATACGATCCGATTCTAGAATTTCGAATGTTTTACCGTCGTACAGTACATCTACGGCAGATTCGTGTTCGAGTTTTCCACCGCCTTTTACAATTACGTATTTTGCGCCTTTCTCATGGATTTTAGCAGCTGCTTCTTTCATTTGCTCGACGGTTTTAATCGGACCAACGCCGCTTAGTTGCCATGCTTCAAACAAGTTCGGTGTAACAACGAGTGCCTTCGGCACGAGCACGTCGCGCAGACATTCATTTGTTTCTGGATGCAAAGCTTCATCCGCGCCTTTACATACCATAACTGGGTCGACGACCACATTTTTAATGGCGTATTTTTCGATTTTGCTGGCTGCCATTTCGATAATATCGATAGAACCGAGCATGCCTGTTTTCAACGCGTCTACGCCGATACCAGCAAGTACGGTCTCGAGCTGTGCTTCCAGCGTTTCAATAGCAATAGGAAACACATTATGAAACCAATTGTTATGCGGATCTTGCGCCACGATAACAGTAAGAGCCGTCATTCCGTATACGCCGCGCTCCTGGAATGTTTTTAGATCGGCTTGCATGCCAGCGCCGCCGCTTGTGTCGGAACCGGCTATGGTTAAAGCTTTGTACATATTCATGTTATGGATATCCCCCTTAAATCTGTATAAATAAAAGGATGTTCTATAATGTTTCCCGCTTGTTCAAAATCTGCGGGAAAAGGCATAACTTGTAAAAGTGTTATGTGTATTTTGAATTTATATTACATAATAAAAGTATAACAATACAAGATAACAATATAACAGTTGTCTTGTTCCACGACTGTTTTGCAGGTTTATCTGTGGAAAATAGACGTTTTCGGCAATGTTTTAGTCTGAAGGTGGCTTAGCGCACAAAATTCGCGCTTTTTGCCCTGAATCTCTATTAAAATCTTGAGGATTGAGGGGAAAGATGGTATGTTTTTTATATAATTAAACAGTGGTCAATTAATGGTGGGGTGATCATTTGGCAGCCAGAAAAGCGGTCGAACAGGAATTGACAAGAGAACGAATTTTAGACGTGGCAAGGGAATTGTTCGTTACGCATGGGTACCGGAACGTTTCCATGCGGCAAATTGCAAGAGAACTAGGCTATAGCCACGGTTCGATTTATTATCATTTTCAGAATAAGGCTGAACTTTTTTATGCGCTTGTAAGAGAGTATTTTTCTTTGCTTGATAAGAAGCTAGAGACGATCATGAGAAAGCCAGGCCATTCTCTGGAGAAGCTAGAGGAAGTATTGCTTGGTTTTATCGAGTTCGGATTTACCCATCAGAGCCATTATGAAATTATGTTTTTGATAAAAGATGATGAAGTGAATCATTATCTGTGTCAGGAACCGACGATAAGCTACAATAAATTTGCGGATTTAGTGCATAAGCTGAGTGATGGCCGTGCGGATAGCACCAAGATTTGGTCGTTGTTTTTGTCATTGCACGGTTTTGTTTCCCATTATTGCAGGTCAGGTCAGACGTTTGCTGATGTAGAAACGATGGCGAAAGCGCATGTCGGTTTTTTGCTCAAAGGCTTGGGATTGTTTTTTAACAATAATTGAACAGTGGTCAATAAAAGGAGGCTAATTTATGAAAAAAGCGCTTGTATTAGGAGCTTCAGGCGGAATGGGGTACGCGCTCGTCCATGAATTGGTGGCTCGGGGAATTGAAACGGTAGCTTTTGCAAGAACAAGGGAAAAGTTAGAAAAGCTGTTCGGACATATGGAACAAGTTACGATTATGTCAGGAGATGTGTATCAGGTGGAAGATGTTAAAGAAGCGGGGAGAGGAGTTGAAGTAATCTTTCACACAGTGAGTGTTCCGTATCATGAGTGGGAAAAAGGACACCCTACCATTATGCGAAATGTCGTGGAAGCAGCTGCTGCTAACTGCTCAAAAATCGTACTGATTGACAATATTTATGCATATGGCCGAGGAAACGGTCAACCGATTACTGAAGAATATCCGAAGCGACCGCATACGAAAAAAGGCAACATTCGCCTGCAAATCGATCACATGGCGAAGGACGCGCATCGTCAGGGAATTCCGGCGTTAATCGTTCATTTTCCTGATTTTTATGGTCCGAATGCTACCAACACTCTCCTTTCCTATACGCTGGAGTCAATGGTTGCTGGAAAAAAGGCTGCATTTGTAGGAAATCAGAACGTAAAGAGAGAATATATTTTCACTCCGGATGGAGCGAAAGCAACGGTAGAACTGGCGCTCAGGGAAGATGCTTACGGGCAAAACTGGAATATTCCAGGGTACGGTGTGATTTCTGGACGCGAAATTATTTCTATTGTGAAAGAGATAACTGGCTATAGCCGGAAGGTCGGCACGATTGGCAGAGGAATGATAACATTGGCCGGTTTATTTAGCAGGATGATGTGGGAAGTAAGAGAAATGATGTATTTAACGGAAGAGCCGGTTGTTTTATCGGGTGCAAAATATGAGAAACATATCGGGCCATTGCCGAAAACTTCCTATGAAGAAGGAATAAGGCAAACATTGAGTTTTATGAAGGGAGTACGAACATAAGCGATGATTTTGATTGGCTTAACCGGTTGGGGGGATCATGATCATTTATACGTTCAGAAAATATTGAGTCGGGATAAGCTGAAGGTATACAGTACTCATTTTCCGATTGTAGAAGTGGACAGTTCATTTTATGCTGTGCAACCAGTTAAGAACTATGTAAAATGGGCGGAAGATACGCCTCAGGGGTTCTCTTTTATCGTAAAGGCGTACCAGGGGATGACTGGACATTTAAGGGGTGAGAATCCGTTTGAAAGCATCGGTGAAATGTTTGACGCGTTTAAAAATTCGATTGTGCCGTTAAGGGAAGCAGGTAAATTAAAAGCGGTACTGTTCCAATACCCTCCATGGTTTGATTGTACCCGCAAAAATGTGGATATTCTCCGGTATACCAAAGATAAGATGGAAGATATTCCGGTAGCGCTTGAGTTCAGGCACCAAAGTTGGTTTGCGCCGAAAATGCGGGAGCGAACGCTCGCATTTATGGAGAAGGACGGCTGGATTCATAGTATCTGTGACGAGCCGCAGGCAGGCGTTGGTTCGGTTCCGACTGTGTTGCATGCTACAGACAGGAATGTAACAATTGTGCGATTTCATGGCCGCAATGCGGCGGGTTGGCATAGTAGCGGACAACCGAATTGGCGGGAGGTGCGATATTTGTACCGTTATAGCACGGAAGAGCTAAAGGAATGGAAAGAAAAACTGGAATTGCTGCAAAAGCAAACGAAGGAAATTTGTGTCATATTCAATAATAATTCCGGCGGCGATGCTGCCGATAATGCGAAAGAACTGATGGAGCTTCTTGGGGTAGAATACGATTGGTTAGGCCCACGCCAGTTAAAGTTTTTTTAAAGATGTTAATTTGAAGGGGTGAAAAATATGGTACATAAACTTGAATTGAGAACGTCACAGCGTGATCAATTTATTGAAATTACGGATCGGGTACGTAAGATTATCGAACAAGAAAATGTACGTGACGGAATGGTGATCGTATATTGTCCACATACGACAGCGGGAATTACAATTAATGAAAATGCAGACCCGGATGTGGTGCATGACATGCTGATGCGCCTTGATGAAGTATATCCGTGGGAACATTCAAAGTATCGGCATGCGGAAGGCAATTCTGCTTCTCATTTGAAAGCGAGCACGATGGGGGCGTCGCAGACTGTGCTGGTGGCGGACGGAAATCTAATACTCGGCACATGGCAAGGTATTTATTTCTGCGAATTTGACGGCCCACGCCGTCGTACTTGTTATGTGAAAGTTCAAAAAGACTGACGGTAGCGCATTTCAGAGTCTGCCTCGCTTTTGAAAGCAGCACCCTTGGCTTATTATAAAAAGAGAAAAAAAGAATTGAACATGGCGCAGAAGAACCTCCGTTTTTCAAACATGGATATCAGCGAATGAGGTGATAAATCGTATGAGTAGCAATACGGACGAGAAACGTTACGAACTTGCGACGTTCGCAGGTGGTTGTTTTTGGTGCATGGTATCGCCATTTGAAGAAATGCCTGGCATTATCAAAGTTGTATCTGGCTATACAGGCGGGCATAAGGAAAATCCGACATACGAAGAGGTATGTTCCGATACAACCGGACACTATGAAGCGGTGCAAATTACGTTTGAACCAGATGTATTTCCGTATGAGAAACTGTTGGATATTTACTGGCGCCAGATTGATCCGACCGATCCGGGCGGCCAGTTCTACGACCGGGGACAGTCGTACCAGACCGCCATCTTTTATCATAACGAAGAACAAAGAAGGAAAGCGGAAGCATCTAGAAAAGCGTTGGAAGAAAGCGGCCGCTTTGATAAGCCGATCGTAACGAAAATTCTTCCGGCTTCGACATTCTATCCGGCGGAGGAATACCATCAAAATTACCATAAGAAAAATCCGTTGCACTACAAAATGTATCGCCGCGGTTCTGGACGTGAAGCGTTTATCGAGAAGCACTGGAGCAAAGAGCGGGATAAAGACCTGTTAAAGAAGCGGTTAACTCCGATGCAGTATGAAGTTACCCAGAACAACGGCACAGAGCCGCCATTCCGCAATGAATACTGGGACAACAAGCGGGAGGGCATCTATGTGGATATCGTGTCTGGAGAGCCGCTGTTCAGTTCGCTTGA
Organism: Aneurinibacillus sp. XH2; assembly: GCF_001439585.2. Taxonomy (NCBI): domain Bacteria; kingdom Bacillati; phylum Bacillota; class Bacilli; order Caryophanales; family Paenibacillaceae; genus Aneurinibacillus; species Aneurinibacillus sp. XH2. Next base: position 142,387 of record NZ_CP014140.1, read on the forward strand.
TAAATTCGATTCCGGTTGCGGCTGGCCGAGTTTTACAAAACCGCTACATGAAGAAAATATCGTCGAAAAGCCGGATTACAGTCACTTTATGATTCGCACCGAAGTGCGGAGTAAAGGCGCTGATTCGCACTTGGGCCATGTATTTGATGACGGCCCTGCGCCTACGGGATTACGTTATTGCATTAATTCTGCCGCGCTTCGGTTTATCCCCAAAGAAGAGTTGGTGAAAGAAGGATACGGCCAGTATGTAAGCCTGTTTGAGAAAAAAGAATAGCCGCCCCCCGCAGCACGATACAGTATAATTGCATTGCGCCTTTTGAAGGCGCATTTTTCTTGTGCAAAATAATATAACGAATGTAAATAGTTTTTTCATAAGAAAAATAATTTTGCATAATCACAGTAAGTAAGTAAATTAAAAAAATGAATGTAAAATATTTTTTGAAAAATTTTTCCTGTTTTCCTGTTATTGCATAGTATATTTATTCATAATTTGGCATTATTATTGCTTGAATTTTATATTGACAATAAAAAATTATATTAAATTGGTAATTATATTATTATTTACCAAGAGAGACGGAAAGAGGGGCGATACTGTTTGAAAAGTGTAACGGAAATTATCGGGGCAGTAACGGAATGGATATGGGGTCTACCCATGATTTTGTTGCTGCTGTGCGGCGGGCTTTTTCTCACGTTTCGCTTAGGATTTTTTCAAATTCGTTATTTGCCGCATATTCTGCGACAAACATTTGGAAAGATGTTTAAGAAGAGCGATGAACCAGGCTCAGTGACACCATTTCAAGCCGCAACGTCCGCTTTGGCTTCTACAGTGGGAGCTGCGAATATTGTCGGCGTGCCGGTTGCTATCGTCCTTGGCGGTCCGGGTGCCGTATTTTGGATGTGGATTGTATCGTTTATCGGTATGGCTACGAAATATTCGGAAGTCGTGCTTGGTGTTAAGTACCGGCAAAAAAATGCAGAAGGCGATTGGGTTGGCGGTCCGATGTATTACATTGAAAAAGGGCTTCGCTGGCGATTTGTCGCTTGGTTGTTCGCCTTCGGATTGATGCTGGAAATTGCCGCAAGTACGATGGTGCAGACCAATTCGATTTCTACGCTGGTAAAAAACTCATTTGATGTTCCGTTATGGGCGACGGGAATTGGGGTGATGGCGGTTGTCACGTTAGCCACATACGGAGGGATTAGGAGAATTGGACAAGTTACAGAAAAGCTTGTGCCGCTTATGGTTTCCATTTATTTAATTGGAGCTTTGCTTGTGCTTATTTATAATGCAAAACATATTCCGGAAGCGTTTGCACTAATTTTTACGCACGCTTTTATCCCGATTTCCGCCGTGGGTGGTTTTGCGGGTGCGGGTATCGCTGCCGCTATCCGATGGGGCCTGGCACGCGGCATTTATTCTAATGAAGCGGGAATGGGAACAGCGCCTATCGCTCACGCAAGCGCTAAGACGGATCACCCTGCCAAACAGGGAATGTGGGGCATTTTTGAAGTTATCGTAGATACGATGATTATATGCACGATGACCGCGCTTATCGTATTGACCTCCGGAACGTGGAAAACGTTGAAAGCGGAGCAGGCTTCTTCTATGGTGGCGGAAGCGTTTGGACAAATCTTTGGTCCCTCGCTGGCCAATATGCTTCTTTCCATTGTCCTGTTCCTATTCGTTATCTCAACGGTTATCGTCATTGTATATTATGGTGAGAAGCAAGCGGAATATTTGTTTGGTACCGCATTTTCTAAGATTATGCGCCTTGTATATATCGGTGCGATTATGGTAGGCGCTGTCGGCGGCCTGCAATTTATCTGGCAATTTCTTGATTTGCTACTGGCGCTCATTGTTGTACCGAACCTTATCGCCGTCTTGTTCTTAAGCGGAGAAGTGCGAGCAATTACTAGAGATTATTTTACAAAGTTGAATAGGCCAAGAAATAAGAAAGCGGAAGAAGAGAGACAAATGATAAAGGAAGCGCAATAAACAAAGGAGAGACATCAAATGTATACACAGCTTCGTTCCATGAACATGTTTGATAGAGTTGAAACATTAACCCGGATGCTCGTCGGTATCAAAAGCATTAACGGAACCATTGGAGAAGTAGAGATTGCGGATTTTATCAAAGATGTGTTGTTAAGCTTTCCATACTTCCAGGAGCATCCTGAAAATGTTTGGGAGCAGAAAATCCCGAATGACTCGTTGGGACGCAAAAATATTTTCGCTCTTGTCAGAGGGCTTTCTGATGAAAAACAAACCATTATTTATCATTCGCATATTGATACTGTAGGAATTGAAGATTTCGGGGTGATGAAACAATATGCGTTGAAGCCGGATGAATTGGCCGAGTTTTTTTCTGGATATGAACGGGATAAGGATGTGCAGAAAGATGCGCAATCTGGCGATTGGCTGTTCGGCAGAGGATCGGTGGACATGCAGAGCGGAATCGCTGTCCATCTGGCAAACGTACTGTATTTTACGGAGCACCGCGAAGAACTTTCGGGCAATGTGTTATTGATGCTAAATCCGGACGAGGAAAGCCAACATAAAGGTGTTATAACGGCGATTTCGGAACTGGAGCGCCTTAAGCGGCACCAGGGTCTGGATTTCGTGATGGCCATTAACAATGACTTTATTACGCCATTATATGACGGTGATCATCATCGCTACATTTATACGGGAGCGGCAGGCAAACTGTTGCCAAGCTTTTATATTTACGGGCGGGAGGCGCACGTAGGGGATACCCTTTCCGGTATCGATCCGAATGTAATCGCGGCGGAGATTACACGGCGTATTCACAATAATGTAGAGTTAACCGAGAATATTGAGGGAGAACTCGTATTGCCGCCTTCATGCCTCTATCAACGCGATAATAAGGAGGTATATAACGTACAGACGGCGACTAGCAGTTATCTTTATTTTAACTACTTTATTTATGAGTTAACGGCGAAAGAAGTTATGGACAAGCTAAAAGATATTGCCGTGGAAGCTACTCGTGAAGTGGAGGAGAAATTATCCAGAAATTATAAAGAATTTCTGATCCGTACCGGTCTTCCTGCTAAATCACTATCATGGAATATTGAAGTGACCAGCCTTGCAGAATATATGGAAGAGCTAGCCGAAAAAGGAATGAACCCGGAACAGAAGGCAAGAGAAGTGTGGGAGCAGAATAAGGATATGGAGCCGCGCATGCTATGCTTTAAGATTGTAGAGGCTCTGCAAAACATGGACTCGGAGAAAAAAGCGCGCGTGATTATTTTCTACGCCCCTCCGTATTTGCCGCACAATTATTTGAACACGGACAAAGAGCGGGATCGCGAGTTGCTTGAGGCAGTCCGTGAGGTGTTGAAAGTGGTGGAGAAAGAAACAGGCGAAAAATTCGCACTCAAGAAGTTCTTTCCATATCTTGCAGATGGAAGTTTTCTGTCGTTACATGAGACGGATGAAGAGATTCTTTCGTTGATTAAGAATTTTCCGGAATGGGAGAATATTTATCCGGTACCGGTAAATGAAATTCGCAGCCTTAACATTTCATCCGTCAATATTGGTGTATACGGAAAAGATGGTCACAAATGGACGGAACGTGTATACAAACCTTATACATTTGGCGTTTTGCCTGGTCTTATTCGTGCCGTTACATGCAGGCTGCTAAGCCGCAAAGCGGAACCTGTAGGCAGTGAATAAAATCATTGCGATAGAGCACCCGCCTATTTCAAAAATAGGTGGGTGTTTTTTACAATTTTTTAATGGTTTATTTATTTTAGGATAACAATGCTGTTGTATCTTCTAAAGTAACAAGTAAATAAAGAAAGGTTGGAGTCTTGGAGAAACCTCAAATAGAACTTACGAGAAAGGTCGGCAGATTTGCGACATCGGCATTTCCCCTGTTCTGTAATTCTATTTAAGGTTTTTTTGTTTTGAAAGGAGGCATAGCGTGAACCGAACCGAACTTTACATGAGGCTTTCCAAAGTGAAAAAGATTGCTTCAGTCAAAGAACCAAAATCGCTGGAAAAGGCGTTGCATGCCGATGTGGGTGCTGTCGTTTTGTCTATCGGCGATGTCGGTAATATTGCTCATTATGTACGAATTTACAAAGCGCATAGTATTCCTGTCTTTGTCCATCCGGAGCGCATCGGCGGAATGAGTCAGGATAAGGAAGGGATCGCATTTCTGGCCCGGTGCGTAAAACCTGACGGGATTATTACAACGCGCAATAATCTTGTAAAGCAAGCAAAAAAGCACGGGCTGTTAACCATTCAGCGCCTGTTCTTCGTTGATAGCGATGCGATTAAGTCCGGTTTTTTATCCGTAAAAGAGGCGGAACCGGATGTGGTAGAAATTATGCCTGCGTTATTGCCGGAATTTATTGCTGAATTCCGTAGGAATATTGAAGTTCCCATTATCGCCGGAGGATTGTTGAAGAATAGGGGACAGATGGTACAGGCATTGCGCTGCGGAGCGATTGCCGTTTCTATGGGAAATCATCATTTATGGAAGGAGGAGATAGCTAATGAGCCACTTCCGGTACCTGTTGTTTGACCTGGATGGGACGTTGCTAGACAGTCGCGATCCGATTATTGACGCCGTATATGCTACGGCTGAAGCGTATGTTCCGGGACTATTTACGAGAGAAGAAATATTGGCCAGATTTGGGGAATCGTTCGACGATTTTTTGGATGTGATCGATAAGGCGCTGGGAAGCTTTTATTCCAGGGAGCAGATACTTCAGTATTATTTCAAGCGTATGGACGCTCATCATGATCGGACAGTTCGCTTATTTCCCGGAGTTGCTGAAGGGCTTCAACAGTTGAAGGCATTCGGCTGCAAACTTGGCATTGTAACCAATAAACAGCGCGATTTCACGATGCGCGGATTAAACATAGCGGGTATTTTTCCACTATTTGATTCGATTGTGACTTTGGACGATGTAGCCGCTGGTAAGCCTTCTGCCGAACCGGTTCTACGGGCGGTAGCGGAATTGAGCGCCGATTTACATGAGACGGCTTTTATTGGTGATAGCAAGTATGACCTATTGGCCGCTAGAGCAGCGGGTGTCGCTGCTATTTTTATGAATTGGTATGGTATGGAACACGGAGTAACCGTTTGTCCAGATTATTATTTTTTAAATTTTGGCGATCTTGTAAGCGAGCTTGTGCTGGAAAAAGCGAAATGAAAGGACGTGCGCCGCTATGACACAGGTCATGTTAAAACAGGTTACCAAGCAGTATGAAAGCCAGACAGTTATTGAAAGGCTCAATCTCACAATTCCCGATGGTTCATTTACAGTGCTGGTTGGTCCTTCCGGGTGTGGAAAGTCGACGACGTTGCGTATGATTGCCGGTTTGGAGAGCGTAACGTCGGGAGAAATTTGGATCGGCGATCAAATGGTAAACGATGTGTCGCCCGGCAAGCGGGATATCGCCATGGTTTTTCAAAATTATGCGTTATATCCGACCATGAGCGTGTTTGACAATATCGGCTTTGGTCTTCGCAATCGCGGCGTGTCTCGTACAGAAACAAAAAAGCTGGTTGAAGAAATCGCTGAAGTAGTTGGTTTGACTGAGTATTTAAAGCGCAAACCGTCCCAGCTATCCGGTGGACAGCGGCAGCGAGTTGCGTTGGCGCGGGCGATGGTGAAAAAGCCGAAAGTGTTTTTGATGGATGAACCTTTATCCAATCTGGATGCTAAGCTGCGCCACCAGATGCGCGTAGAATTAACAGCGTTGCATAAGCAAATGGGCACCACGTTTGTTTATGTCACGCACGATCAGGTGGAAGCCATGACGATGGGCGATCAGATTGTCGTTATGAATCAAGGGAAGATCCAGCAGGTGGCTTCACCTATCGATTTATATTCGATGCCGGAAAATTTGTTTGTAGCCCAGTTTATCGGTTCGCCACCTATGAATATTGTGAAAATTCGCAACCATCCTTTCTGCGTGGTTGGTTTTCGTCCGGAAAAAGCAAAAATCGATGTTCAGAACAGGAACGGGCAGGCGACCGTGCTAGATATAGGCTTAACGTTTGAAGGAACGCTCGTTTCGCGTGAGATTCTCGGTTCGGAAATGCTGTATTATGTTCAGGTTAATCAGGAGCGTATTGTAGTGAAAGGGAGCGCGGAGAGCATTATCGAGCTCGGTACAAGTGTGAGAGTATCGGTTGAAGCCAAGCATTTATACTTCTTCCATAAAGAAACCGGTATACGGATGACTGGAGAACAAGTGCGGGGAATTAGAAATGCCCTTGTTGGAGGGATTGCATAGATGCAAAATGAAGCGGTAGCAAAACCGAAAGTTTGGAAGTCGACGGTTCGGGTATTGTCTCCGGTGCGGCAATGGGAAAGATGGTGGCCTTATGTATATTTGACACCTGCCTTTCTGTTTTTTGTAATTTTTTTCTTTTATCCGATTGGCTACATGATCTATTTGAGTTTTCACGACTGGTCGCTATTGAATTTGGAAGAAAAAGAATGGGTAGGATTGGCGAATTTTCAGGACTTGTTTCAGGAGAAAGACTTTCATCAGGTTATTGTAAACACGGCGGTGTTCACTGCGCTTACGGTGATACTCGGGCTTGGGCTTGCCTTTTTGCTGGCATTATGGCTGAACAGGAAAGCGAAAATATACGGCGTGATTCAGGGTGCGATTTTTAGCCCGCATATTATTTCGCTTGTGTCAATTTCCATGCTGTGGATGTGGATGATGGATCCGCAGTATGGACTGTTAAATGCGATGCTGAAAGCGGTAGGGTTGCCTGCTTATACATGGTTGAGCGATACGAAGAGCGCGCTTTTGTCCCTTGTCCTTGTTAGCGTATGGAAAATAGTCGGCTATAACACGATCGTGTTTATCGCCGGTCTGCAAAGCATTCCGAAAGATATTTATGAAGCGGCAGCCCTTGACCGTTCTTCGCGCTTGCAGACGCTGCGGAGAATTACGATTCCGATGCTTTCGCCAACAATTTTCTTCTTGTTCATCATTAACACGATTTCTTCATTTCAGGCGTTTGATACGATCGCTATTATGACGCAGGGAGGACCGGTGAACAGCACGAACATGCTTGTGTTTTATATTTATGAGCAGGGGATGGATTTCTTCAATGGTGGTCTCGCTTCGGCTGCTTCTGTCGTCTTGCTCTTGCTTGTCGGGTTGTTAACATTGCTTCATTTTGCTTTTATGTCCCGGCGGGTTCATTATCGGTAAACCCGGAGGAAAGGGGAGCATAGGGTGTATTCTCTTGGTCTTTATATGCGGAAAATGATTGAATGGATACTTTTGCTTGCAATCGCGCTTGTTTTTGTTTTTCCTTTTCTTTGGATGGCGCTGACCGCTTTTAAAACGTTGCCGGAAGTGTTCCGGTTTCCACCGTCATTTCTGCCGGAGAAATGGCAATTTGTGAACTTTTCCATTGCCTGGAAGTCGGGTCCGTTTCTTACTTATCTGGTAAATAGCCTAATTGTTACGCTTACGATTCTCATCTTTCAGCTATTAACCGCTGTACCGGCCGCCTATGCGTTTGCTAGGTATCGGTTTAAAGGGCGCAACATGTTGTTTGGCCTGACGCTTATTGCGCTCATGATTCCGCCGCAGGTAATTTTTTTACCTATTTATGTGTTTATGAGTGAATGGGACCTTGTAAATACACTTTGGTCGCTCATTCTTCCATATGGGGCGAGCGCATTTGGTATTTTTCTGTTGCGCCAGTCGTTTATGCAGGTGCCGGATGAAATTATTGAAGCAGCCCGTTTGGATAACGCCAGTGAATGGAAAATCATGTGGACAATTATGGTGCCGATGGCTAAGCCGGTGCTTGTTACATTCGGATTGTTTAGCTTCATCTATCACTGGAACGATTATTTTTGGCCGCTCATTATGACCAATAGCGAACAGGCGCGCACGTTGCCCGTCGGCATTTCCATGTTGAAATCGACCGAAGGAGACACCCTGTGGCATATCATTATGGCTGGCAATATGATTCTAGTGATTCCGATTCTTGTTATTTTCTTTTTTGCACAACGCCATATCATTAGCGCGTTTGTATATCAATCCAAATAACTTTACGAATCCGGGAGGAAGTCAGGTATGAAAAAAAGGTGGGCCAGTATTTTTCTGATGTTGCTGTTAAGTATGTCGCTTATACTTGCGGGCTGTTCGGGACAAACTGCTTCAAAAACGGATGGCTCGGCGGAAGGGGAACAGGCTGCCGGTTCCGGTGAAGGCAAACCGGTGGAGATTGATTTCTGGTATGCTCTGGGAGGCAAAAACGGCAAAGTCATTGAAGAGATGGTAAAAGAATTTAACGCTACTCACAAAAATATTGTAGTCAAACCCGCTTACCAAGGGGATTACTATCAAAACCATGCCAAAGTGCTTTCCGCGGTAGCCGCGGGTAACCAGCCTGATGTAACGATGGTAGAAATCGCGTCCGTGGGCGCGTTTGCCGATGCGAAGGTACTGGAAGACTTGACGCCGTACACACAGGGGGTGGAGAAGAAATACATTCCGGGCCTGATGGGGAATTCTTACTGGAAAGATAAGCTGTATGCGATTCCGTTTAACCGTTCGACTCCTCTTTTGTATGTGAACCGTGATATGTTGAAAGCAGCGAACCTTGATCCGTCTGGTCCGAAGACATGGGATGAGCTGGTGAAATACGCGCGTGCTCTCACGAAGAAGGAAGGCGATAAAACAAAGACGTACGGTTTTTCCACTCCGATTGATATTTGGTTCTATGAAGCGTTGGTATTCCAGAACGGAGGCAATATTCTAAGCGAAGATGGCAAAAAGCTTACCATTAACAATGAAGCTGGGAAAGCGCCGCTAAAGCTTTGGAGCGACATGGTGAAAGAAGGAATTATGAAAAATCCTCCGGGAGAAAAGTACAATGCATGGGATGTAGCGAAACAGGATTTCTTAAACAAGCAAGTAGGCATGATTTTTACTTCTACAGGCGATTTGCAAACATTAAAATCCAGCGCTTCGTTTGATGTAGGGGCGGCATTCCTGCCGGCGGCCAAGAGCTACGGCGTGCCCACGGGTGGCGCTAACTTGGTCATGCTGGCGAAATCTTCGGATGAAGAGAAGAAAGCCGCCTGGGAGTTTATCAAGTGGATGAGCGATACACCACAGACGATTAAATGGTCGCTTGCTTCCGGTTATATGCCGGTAACAACGGAAGCGGTGCAATCGCCGGAAATGCAAGAAGCATACAAAAAAGACCCGAATCTGAAAGTAGCAGTCGATCAGCTTGAATATGCGAAGCCGCGTCCGATGGTGCCGGGATACAAAGAGTTGCAAGAGATTATTATGAGCGAACTTCAGCGCGCCATGCTCGGACAAGCAACCGTTGATGAAGCGCTAGAGACGGCTGTGAAGAAAGCACAAAAAACGCTGAAGAAATAAAATGACTAAATGATGCGTAAATACAGGATGGGGAGAGCGAACGAACCCTCCCTATCCTGTATCTATCATTTTGGGTATTTTGATGTTTATATCATAGTAAAAGAAGAGAGGAGAAGAACAAATGAATGTTTGTATTGCTCATCGGGGTTGGTCAGGAAAAGCACCGGAAAATACGATGGCAGCTGTCCGTCTCGCGCTGCAGTATCCTGATATTCAAGCAATTGAAATTGACGTGCAGCTTTCAAAAGACGGGGTACCTGTGCTGATGCATGACTTTGTGTTAGGACGTACAGTAAAAGCTGGGGGTTCGGTTAAAGATTATACATGGGAAGAACTAAAGCAGATGGATGCTGGTCTATGGTTTGACGAATCTTTTAAAGGCGAGCATATTCCTTCGCTCGAGGAGGTGCTTACGGAAGTCCGTGGTAAATTAGAGATAAATATTGAGCTGAAGGCTGCCGGTGATAGATATCCAGGATTGGAAGAAAAAGTGGTAGAGCTTATCTATAAATACGGAATGGAACAGGAAGTGTATATTACTTCTTTTGATCATGACGCAATTAAGCGGGTTCATGCGCTTGCTCCCGCTTTGAAAAAAGGATTGATTTTCGGGGGCAAACCAAGGCTGATACGCGAGCAGCTCGCGGAAACCGGCGCGACTATTCTTTCGATGCCGTATCCGTATGTAACGAAAGATTTCGTAATAGAAATGATTGAAGCAGGATATACCGTCATTGCCTGGACGGTAGATGAACCGGATGACATTCAACATTTGTTAGGATTTCATCCGCAGTTACAGATTTGCACCAATCATCCAGAACGTATGATTGCCTTGAAAAAAACGACGGCCAATTAAAAGAAGCTCTGCGTAGTTTGGACAGAGTCTTAGATTGTTGACAAATATGCCTCTTCTTCCTGGGATTCATTGATTTTCCGCAAGGATGTATTATTTGTCCATACTGCTTCGGTAAAAGCGGCGTCTGCAAAACATCTAATCTGTTTGGAGATGGAGACAGTTGCAGTCGATGTTTTGCGTTTGCTTTCAGCAGTGCTAGGAGGAAAATCAAAAGGGTGTACAGGAAGAAGAGGCGTGTTGTTTATCAATACTTTATCAAAGCTATAAAACATACATAAATAAGAACCAACCTCTCGGAGTTCTGTATCGTTTGCCCCCATTTTTATAAACTTTTATCTTGTAATTCTTCGCGTGACTGCTATAATCTTATATGTGTATTTCGTATAGAAAATATTTGTGAAAGAAATATTTTTATGTGAAAGGAGCCAGACATGCAGAACGCGTCCAAGCAAATTCGTCTACTACTTCGTCAGATTAATCAGATGACCTTTGAGCTTTTGTCGCGCGAAATAGCGGCTTTTAATATAACGGGACCGCAGTTTCTTGTTTTGCGTTGCCTGAAAGATGAGCCGCAGCGTATTTCTGATATTAGTCGGCAACTTTGCCTGTCGAACAGCACGGTCTCTGGTATCGTAGATCGTTTGGAGGAGAACGGATATGTTCGTAGGGTACGGGATGAGAAAGATCGTCGCGTTGTCTGGGTGTTCTTTTCGGAAAAGGTAAAAGCTCTTTGTAGAGAAGTTCCTGCGCTTCGGGACGACTATTTTGACGGAATATTTGCAGGGGTTTCGGAAGACGAGATAAAAAATATTGTTAACGCTCTACAATTATTGGCTGATCGCCTAAAAGAGAAAATAAAAGAAAAAAAATAAAAATTTTTGCAAGGATATTTCGCATCCAAAATATTAGAAAGAGAAATCAAAAGGAAAGAGGGAAAAAAATGAAGCGAAAGATGTTACTATGGATTCTTCTTTTAGCAATGTTGATCAGTGGGGGCGGTATCGGTTATTACTACTGGTACCAGGGAACACACTATGTTAAAACAGAAGATGCGCGCATTCAGGGAGACCAGTATCGAATTATGCCGCAAATTGCCGGGGAAATAATGCGGATTCATGTCGAAGAAGGAGATGTTGTACAAGAAAATGACGCCATTGCGGAGCAAGATCCTGCGAATATGGACCCCAGTATGGTAAGTCGCTCCGTGTTGCGCGCACCGATTAGCGGTGTAGTTGTTAAGGTTTTCGCCAAAGAGCATGAGATGGGAGCTCCCGGCCAGCCAGTAGCGGTGATGATGGATTTCAAACATCTTTATGTATCAGCTAATATTGAGGAAACAGATATCTCTAAAATACATCCTGGACAAAAGGTGGACATTACGCTTGATGCGGCAAATGGCAAAACGATTACAGGAAAAGTAAGAAAAATAGGGAAGGCTTCAAACTCCACATTTGCTTTAATTCCCGCGACGAACGCAAGCGGTAATTTCAATAAAGTAACACAGCGAATTCCGGTTGAAATCAGTATTGATAAGCCTGATGCCGTAGAACTCATACCGGGAACGAACGTGGAGATCAAAGTTCATATTACATAACGGGGAGGGGGAATAAATGTGAGTACGCAGGGTTCTGCCGCTCCTTCAGCCGAATCATCCGGTACGAATTGGGTTGCTTTTATTGCCATTATTGTTGCGGCGTTCGTTGCTATTTTGAACAATAGTCTCATTAATGTGGCCATTCCTAAGTTGACGAACGATCTCGGTTCGACGACAGAACGAATCCAATGGGTATTAACAGGCTATATGCTGGCGTCCGGTGTGATCATTCCGATTAGCGGATATATGGGAGACAGGCTTGGCTACAAGAAGTTTTTTATCATTTCGCTAAGCGTGTTTACCGCCGGAACATTGTTTTGCGCACTGGCCTGGAGCGATACGTCATTAATTGCTGGACGTGTGATTGCAGGACTTGGCGGCGGTGTGATTATGCCGCTTAGCATGTCGATCATTTATAAAATCATTCCGCGTAACCAAATTGGCATGGCGCTTGGACTGTGGGGGATTTCCGCCATGGTAGCTCCTGCGGTCGGCCCGACATTGAGTGGATATTTAATCGAGTGGTTCAATTGGCGCTCTTTATTCATTGTTAATATTCCAGTGGCGCTTCTGGCGATTTTTCTCATATCTGTTTTGTTACAGGAGACAGAAAAAGTCGAAGGCAAATCCTTTGATACGCTCGGTTTTGTACTTACAGCGATTTCAGCAGGAACACTGCTATATGCGCTCAGTAACGGTCAGACGAAAGGTTGGACTTCATTTGAAATTGTGGCTTTGATGTTTATTTCTTTTTGGGCGCTTGTCTTCTTACTGTGGGTTGAGACCGGAAAAGAAGATCCGATCATCGATTTAAGTTTATTTAAAAATTTTACGTATACGCTGAGTGTAATTTCTGCTAGCCTTGTAACTATCGGATTATTTGGCGGCGTGTTTTTGACCCCAATTTTCCTGCAAAACATTCAGGGGATATCCGCTATTGATACAGGAATTTTGCTCATTCCACAATCGATCGCGATGGCGGTCATGATGCCTATAGCCGGAAAATTATTTGATAAAGTCGGAGTCATTCCCTTAGGATTTGTCGGTCTTACGATTTTGAGCGTAATGACGTACGAGCTTCATCGTTTAACTGTCAACACGCCGCAAGAATGGCTTGAGACTGTGCTTACCATTCGCGGCATTGGCATTGGGCTTTGTATGATGCCGCTTTCCACTGCCGGAATGAATGCCGTAGCTCCGCATCAGGTTGGGAATGCATCCGCAGTTTCCAATCTTATTAGGCAAGTAGCGGCTTCACTTGGAATTGCGGTATTGACAGCTATTATGCAACATAAAGCAGCCGAGCATGCCGAGCATATTACCGAATCTATCAATACGGTAGCGTTTCAAACCGCACAGGAAAGCCTCGGTGTAAATAGTATTCCGACACTTGTAGGGATTATACAGCGTGAAGCGACAGCGTGGAGTATTGCTGATACGTTTTTGATTTCTTCTATACCTCTGTTTATTGCTATTCCGCTTGTATTTTTGTTTAAACAAAAAAAGAAGTTGCCACAGGCGCAGATGACAAAACAAGGATAACAAAGAAAGGGAGAAGGGATGAAAAAAATGAGACGAACAAAGGCAGTAGCCTGCCTGTTGCTTGGAGCGTTCGCGCTGGCGGGATGCACAACCAGCGCGAAAGAAGCTGTAAGCCCGGAAACCGTAGTCCCGGTGAAAGTGGCGCAAGCGCAGGAAGGTGTGCTTGGTACAGGAGAGATATTCACAGGTACTGTGCTTCCGGAGCAGCAAGTTAATATCGTACCGAAAATCGCGGGGAAAATTGCTGAGATGCCGGTAGAACTTGGCATGCGGGTCAAAAAGGGCCAGGTACTGTTTAAATTGGAAGATAAAGAGTTACGAAACGCTGTACGGAAAGCGGAAGCTGCTGTATCAGCGGCGGAAGCAGGGATTCAAACGGCGGAGATGGCGCAAAAATCAGGTGTGGTTCAGGCAACAGGCGGTGCTGTACAGTCGAAAAACGGAATGTTACAGGCGAAAAACGGCATGATTCAGGCGCAGGGAGCTGTTACACAGGCTAAAAGTGCGTTGGAGCAGACCGCTAACGCGGTAAAAGATGCGGACGCTTCGTTCATTAAAGCAGAGCAAGCTCTGCATGATGCGAAGGCAAACCGTGACCGCATTGCTCAATTGTTCGAACAAGGGGCTGTATCCAAAGCGCAGCTGGAACAAGCGGAAACATCGCTTGTCAATGCGGAAGCGGCGCATCGGAGCGCAGAAATTGCACGCGCGAATGCTAGAGAGAAATTGGGAGCAGCCCAAAAAGCGCTGGCCACTGCGCAGAAGGCATATGACAATGCAACAGCAAGTTATCAAAATGCAATCAGCGGCTATGAAAATGCCCAAAAACAGGTTGATGTAGCGCAAAGTGAAGCGGGAATTGAAGCAAGCCGTCAGGCGTTGAAGCAGGCGCAAGTCGCGGCTGCTTCAGCACGCGACATGCTTGACGACGCGACTGTCGTTTCGCCGATCGACGGAATTATCGGTGCGAAAAAAGCAGAAATCGGTGAGATGGTCTCCCCGCAGGCGCCTGTGCTTGTCGTGGCCAATCTGTCCGAAGTTCGGATTCTGACATATTTCCCGGCTGATCAGATAAACCGTATACAGCCGGGAAGCCAGGTTCAGGTAAAGGCAAAGGCGTTTAATTTCCAAACGATAGGCACGGTGAAGAATATTAGCCCACTTGATGAAAAAGGAAAAGGATATCCTGTAGAGATTACGGTACCGAATCCGGATGTGAAGCTGAAAGCGGGCATGCTCGCTGACGTTCGCTTAATTGCTCCCGGCTCGCAAAAAGGCATTGTTATCCCATCCTCTGCTATTGTAAAAGAAAATGGAAAAACCTATGTGTACGTAGCAGAAGGCGATAAGGCAAAACGAGTGGAAGTGAAGGAAGGGGCTGAAAAGGGAGCGGAAGCGCTGATTACGTCCGGTTTACGGAAAAATGACACAGTGATCGTTAATAATGTGGCGCTTTTGGCCGATCAAACCAAAATTGAAATACAGCATTAAATATGTAAAAAGACCCAATCTTTTCCTTGCGGATTGGGTCTTTTTATTTGTATTAATATTCTATTTACAACATTTTTATACAAAAATATAATAGAGTCATATTTTGAGAGGGGTAGGAGGGGGAAAGATGATCAAAAAGCAATTTGTTCTTCTATGTTGTTTGATACTTGTATTTATTTCGTTTGTTCCGCTGGCAACGGCAAAATCGAAGACAGAACCAGGTACTATCGCTGCCGATCATATCTTTAACCTGGCGACGCAAATTGTCGATAGGGTAGCTGGCACGGAAGATGAGAAGCGGGCGGCACAGTATATTGTAGAAGTGTTGAGAAAGTTAGGCTTGCATCCAGAAATTCAAACATTTACAACAACGAACAGAAGCGGGGGAAACGATTGTTTCGCAGAATATTATTGCGAAAAAAATAGGGGAATCAGATAGGCAAATCATTGTAGGAGCTCACTACGATACGGTAAAAGGCGTACAGGGAGTCGATGATAATGGTTCCGGCGTGGGCGTAATATTGGAAGCCATTGAGAGTTTTCAACATAAGAAAATGCCTTACACGCTAACGTTTGTTTTCTTCGGGGCTGAAGAAATCGGCACGAAAGGTTCTGAGTATTACACTTCTCAAATGACTCCGAAAGAAATACAAAATACGGTAGCCATGGTGAATTTGGATAGTTTGATCGCTGGGGATAAGATGTATGTATACGGGGATGAAGGCGAAGACGGTTGGGTGCGCGATCAGGCGCTGGACCTTGCAAAGAAAAAGAAACTGAACGTGGAAACCAATCCGGGTCTTAATCCTGAATATCCGAAAGGTTCGACGGGTGATTGGAGCGACCATGCGGCATTTAAGAAACTAGGAATCCCGTTCGCTTATTTTGAAGCGACAAACTGGGCGCTGGGTGATCAGGATGGTTATGTTCAAACGGAAAAGCATGGGGCTATATGGCATAATCCTGAGAAAGATAGTTTGAATTTTATCCGTTCACAGTTCCCAGGTAGAATGGAGGAGCGTCTGCACACATTTTCGATTCTCTTAATCGAGTTGCTCACGCATATAAAAGAACCGAAAAAATAATGTGAGACAGTGTGGGAAAAGATTAGCAAGCGTAGGTGTAAAAAGTTTTGTGTGTAAACATTGACTATTTTCTGACATATTTATATATTAGTATAGTAGCAGATCGTTATAGTTAGTGAGTGGTGAAGACGTGTCTTTACGTATTGAGCATCGCATCGGCAAGATGGCAATGCAGTTGGCGTTGCTGGAAGAAGACGAGTTTGAAGCAGAAGATTTTTCCCTTGCCAGGTTAGAGAAGTTAGGTTATCAGTATTGTAGGGGAAAAGTTGGTTCTATGGACGCTCATAAAGTGGTGGCCGCTATTGAAACTGCCGCCAAAAAGGAGCAGATTATCGACGGCTCGTTTTACCGTGAGGCACATGCGCTATACCATGCCATCATCGAAGCGATGCAGGGCGTTACCCGTGGCCAGGTCCAGCTTGGCACTGTACTTCGGACTGTAGGATTAAATTTTGCGATTGTACGGGGATGTCCGTATGATAGTGAGCGAGAAGGTGAGTGGATCGCCGTGGCGCTGTACGGCACGATCGGTGCACCGGTTCGCGGACTGGAGCACGAGACGCTGGGACTTGGAATCAATCACATTTGAATAAGAATTTAGAAAGCCCATAGCAAACAGATAATAGGGGGCTGCATATTGCTTAAGAAGCGGTTTTATCGCTTTATTTAGGCATATGTGGCTCCCTTTTTGTTTATTTTGAAAAGGAGAGTGAAGCGTATGGTCAAATTGAACGGCTATTCTTTAACACTAGCCCAGGCGCAACGTATTCTGTATGAGTTTGAACAGGTAGAAGTGTCGCCGGAAAGCTTGCAGCGGGTGGAAGCGAGTCGACGTGCGGTGGAAAAAATCGTGGCAGAAAATAAAATTGCCTATGGTATTAACACGGGATTTGGCAAGTTAAGCGACGTGTTGATTGATCCGAAAAATGTGGAGAAATTGCAGCTAAATCTCATTCGTAGCCATGCGTGTGGAACTGGCGAACCATTTCCGGAAGTGGTATCACGGGCGATGCTCTTGCTGCGGGCGAACGCACTTTTAAAGGGGTACTCTGGCGTGCGTCGGGAAGTGATTGACAGCTTGCTTGCCTTTCTCAACCGTAGAATCCATCCGGTTATTCCACAACAAGGTTCGCTTGGCGCGAGCGGCGACCTGGCTCCATTATCCCATTTGGCACTTGCGCTCATTGGGGAAGGTGACGTGTTTTACAAAGGGCAAATCGTTCCCGCTTCCGTAGCCCTTAAGGCAGAAAACATTCAGCCGCTTGTTTTGACAGCCAAAGAAGGGCTGGCGCTAATTAATGGAACGCAAGCTATGACGGCCATGGGTATAGTTGCTTATCTCGAAGCGGAACAGCTTGCCTATCAGGTGGAACTTATTGCCGCCGTAACGATGGAAGGACTGCGTGGTATCATGGACGCGTTTGCCGAAGAAGTGCATGTCGCGCGTGGGTATCCGGAACAGGTAGCGGTTGCGGCGCGGATGCGTGACTATCTTGCGGATAGCAAACTAACGACAAGACAAGGTCAATTGCGCGTGCAGGATGCGTATTCATTGCGCTGCATCCCACAGGTTCACGGCGCTTCTTGGCAGGTGCTTGGGTATGTGAAAGAAAAGTTAGAAATTGAAATGAACGCCGCCACGGACAATCCGCTCGTCTTTCAAGACGGGGAGCAGGTGATTTCTGGAGGGAACTTTCATGGGCAACCGATTGCGCTGGCGATGGATTTTCTAAAAATGGCTGTCGCGGAGCTGGCTAATATTTCCGAACGCCGGATTGAGCGGATGGTTAATCCACAATTAAGCGGCTTGCCAGCTTTTTTAAGTCCGCAACCCGGACTGCAATCAGGTGCGATGATTTTGCAATACTGTGCTGCTTCACTTGTTTCGGAAAACAAAACGCTGGCACACCCGGCGAGCGTCGATTCTATTCCGTCTTCGGCCAACCAGGAAGATCATGTTAGTATGGGGACAATTGCAGCACGCCATGCTTATCAGATTATACAAAACTGCCGCCGGGTGCTTGCGATTGAATTAATCTGCGCATTGCAGGCAGCCGAATATCATGGGGTTGAGAAGATGGCAACGAAAACCAGAAAATTTCATGCCATGGCCCGCGCAGTTACGGCGCCAATTAGTGAAGATCGCGTATTTGCGCAAGACATCGAAGCAGTGACTAATTTTTTGCTTCAGACACCCGTACAAACTATGGTGGGAACGACATTTTTTATATAAGTAGCGAGAAGTCTCCTTCCTCTATAGGTGGGGGATGAATCGCTTTTTCTCTTGTATTTATGTTCTTTGTTTATCTATAAATTAAAAAATTAAGGATATTGAAGTCTATTTTCCTAAATATTAAGGGTCTAAATGATGAATGTTAATTAATTAATAAAATATTTGCAATTATCAATTAATTATAGTATGATCAAATTAGGACAGCCAATATTATCCAACATAAACTAGGAGTTTACGGAGGTACATAGTGATCGAGTTTCGCCATGTAGATAAGTACTATGGCAATTTTCATGTGCTGCGGGATATTAACTTGAAGATTTCCGAAGGGGAAGTGGTTGTGATTATTGGTCCTTCCGGATCAGGAAAGTCGACGTTGCTTCGCTGCATCAATCATTTGGAGAAAATCTCAAGTGGGGAGCTCATTGTTGATAACGTAAATGTTCATGACAAAAAAACAAATCTAAATGCGTTGCGGCAGGAAATTGGCATGGTATTTCAGCACTTTAATTTGTATCCGCACATGACTGTGTTGGAGAATATTACGCTTGCTCCGATGAAGGTGCGCAAAATTTCGCGTGAAGAAGCAGAAAAGACGGCCCGTTATTACTTGGAGAAGGTTGGGCTTTTACACAAAGCGGATGCTTACCCTTCAGCCCTTTCTGGCGGTCAGCAGCAGCGGGTGGCAATCGCGCGGGGACTTGCAATGCAGCCGAAGATTATGCTGTTTGATGAACCGACATCCGCGCTTGACCCGGAAATGATCGGCGAAGTGCTGGAAGTGATGAAAAGCTTGGCAAGAGAGGGCATGACTATGGTAGTCGTGACCCACGAAATGGGATTCGCCAAGGAAGTAGCCGATCGTGTGGTGTTTATGGATCACGGGCAAATTGTAGAAGTTGGCGAGCCGAAAGAGTTCTTCGCAAATCCGAAGGAAGAACGAGCGCGCATCTTCTTGAGTCGCCTGTTGAACCATTAATTTATGCAATTTATAAAGGGGGTTTTACATGGTGAAGCAAAAAATATCGATTTTAAGCCTTATTTTTATGCTGGTCATGTCTGTTATGCTTGCGGCTTGCGGCGGTAAGCAGGAAGCGGGCAAACCAGCGGATGCGGGTTCGGCGGCAAGCGACGGGAGCGCAGAAAAAAGCGCAGTAGCCGCGGCGAAAGAACGTGGCAAGCTGATCGTAGGTGTAAAGTATGACACGAACCTGTTCGGCAAGAAAGATCCGGTTGATGGTCAAGTAAAAGGATTTGATATTGACATAGCGAAAGCGCTAGCAAAAAAAATCATGGGTGATGAGACGAAGATTGAACTGAAAGAAGTAACGTCTAAGACGCGTATTCCAATGCTGAAAAATGGTGATATTGATGCGATTATCGCGACTATGACCATTACGGAAGAACGTAAGAAAACGGTTGACTTCTCCGATGTGTATTTTGAAGCAGGCCAGTCCTTGCTCGTTCCGAAAAATTCTCCGATTACAGGCATACAGGATTTGAATGGCAAGACGGTTATCGCGGTGAAAGGTTCCACTTCTGCGAAAAATATTCGCCAAAAAGCTCCGCAGGCGAAAGTAGCTGAGTATGAGAATTATGCAGAAGCGTTTACGGCGCTGAAATCGAAAAAAGGCGACGCTCTTACAACGGATAACTCCATTCTGCTTGGTATGCAGAAAGAAGATCCGAATTTCAAACTGGTGGGAGGCCTATTTACGGATGAACCATACGGTATTGCAGTTCGCAAAAGCGACAACGAGATGCTGAAAACGATCAATGAAATGCTCGCGGAACTGAAGTCTTCCGGTGAGTATGACAAGATTTACGAAAAATGGTTTGGCGAAAAGCCGCAGAAAAAATAGGGGAAGAAGGGGCCTGACGGCGCGGTGGCCGCAGGCCCTTTTCATCTTTCCGGAGGAAAGGAACAGAACGTATGCTGCAAACAATATTTGAAATCTTGTCTGAATACCGAACTGAGTATATTAGCGGTCTGATCACAACGTTGAAAGTTAGTTTCATCTCATTGATCGCGAGCTTAGCGTTGGGCACTATGCTCGCCATTTTTTGCATCTCGCCTTTTCGCATTCTGGTTATTATCGGGCGGTGTTATGTTGAATTCATTCGTAATACTCCTTTATTAATTCAAGTATTCTTCTTTTTCTTTGGTTTGCCTTCGCTCGGCATTCAAATTGGCGCATTCACCGCAGGCACACTTGGCCTTACAGTTTACACGGCCGCTTTTATTTCGGAAGCTATCCGAGCCGGAATTCATTCAATTTCGAAAGGCCAAATGGAAGCTGCTCGTGCTTCCGGTCTGACCTATATTCAGGCGATGCGTTACGTTATTTTGCCACAGGCTTTTAGAATTGTTATCCCTCCGCTTGGTAACCAGTTTATTAACCTTGTTAAAAACTCATCTATCCTAGGTGTTATTGCGGGAATGGACTTGATGTATCATGCGGATATTGTCGCTTCCAATACGCTTAATGTTTTCGATACGTATATTCTTGTCGGCTTTTTCTATCTAACCATTACGGTACCACTTTCTATTCTGGTGAATTGGTTGGAGCGTCGCCTGAAGCATGCCTGAATGTAGTGGAGAGGAAAAGGAGTGAAGTTTATGGATTTTGCTGGTGCGTACAGTTGGCCGAATTTGCGTTATTTGCTGGAAGGATTTCTGGTAACGCTTGAAGTAGCAGCGCTGGCAATTTTGCTTTCATTTGTGATTGCAATTATTGTGGCGATTATTCGATATACAAAAATCCCGGTGTTATCGCAACTGTTATTTGTATGGGTGGAAATGATTAGGAATCTGCCATTGCTTTTAATTATTTTCTTTGTATATTTTGCCTTGCGTGATGTCGGAATTAAACTGGGGGTATTCAGCGCGGCAGTAGTAGGGCTAACAATTTTCGAATCGGCGATGATTTCCGAGGTTGTCCGAAGCGGTCTGATGTCGGTGGATAAAGGACAAATTGAGGCTGCGCGTGCGTCTGGTTTAACGTACGGGCAAGCCCTTCGCTACATTATCTTACCACAGGCATTGCGTCGTATGATTCCACCGATCGTTAGTCAGTTTATTTCGCTGTTGAAGGATACTTCGCTGGCAATTATCATTGCTCTTCCGGAATTGATGCACAATGGACAGGTTATTTACAATACTAATTATTCATATGTTATCCCGATTCTGCTGTTAATCGCTTTATTGTATTTCGTCGTTAACTTCAGCCTGTCGCTTATTGCGCGGCGGTTGGAACATTCTCGTTAAGGCAAAAAACGAGGGGATGGATGCACTTGCCCGAAGGGGTGCCGTAGCATCTGTGCCGCCTCGTTTTCTTATGTGTATGTATCCGTTGCAATGCCTGCCCAGGCGTACAGCCCAACTTCGGCAAATAGACGTCAGCGGGCGAGAAATAATAGGAGGCTTATTTAAGTCTGTGTATTGTCAAATGATTCTGGAACAAAAAATTACAGGCCCAGCGCTAGGCCTGTAATTTTTGGATTAGAAACTGTGGAAGCTGGAAACAAGCGTCGAGAATATTTTTATTAAAGTATTTCGTATCTTGCTGGAAAGCATGTTCTACCGGTTTGTCATATACTTTTGATCCCATTGTAAACGTCCACATCCCTCCCGGATATGTCGGGACAACGGCAGTGTACAGTTTGGTTAACGGGAAGAGATCGCTGATATGCTTATATGATTGCTGTAGAACATCAAAGTGGAAAATCGGCGACTGACTTTGGCAAACCATAATGCCATCCTCTTTGAGAGCGCGGTGGATATTTCTATAGAAATCCAACTCAAACAATTGTTTCGCCGGCCCGATCGGATCAGACGAATCCACAATAATAACATCGTAGTGATTTTCAATGTCTTTGACAAAGGCGACGCCATCATTGTAAATAAAACGAACGCGCGGGTCAGAGAGATTCCCGGAAACTTCCTGCAAGTGTTCTTTGCAGAATTTGACTACCAGTTCGTCCAACTCAACCATGTCGATTTGTTCCACATTTTTGTACTTTGTCACTTCGCGCGCTGCGCCACAATCGCCGCCCCCGATAATAAGAACGCGTTTAGGGTTCGGGTGGAAATGCAACGGCACATGGGTAATCATTTCATTGTATATAAACCCGTCAATTGAAGTCGTCTGTACAACGCCGTCAAGCACCAGCATTCTACCGAAATCATATGAGTCAAGGATCATCACATGTTGGAAAGGAGAAGATTCCGAGGCGACGATTTCTTTAATGCGGTAGCTTATTTTCAAATTTTCGCGCTCATCTTCCGTAAGCCATAATACATCATCTTTCTTCTCAATGTAGTTCGGTGTTTGCTTCATTTCTACCTCCTTGTATGATCTTCGCAAAAAAGTAATGTATTTCACATGATGTCATTAATATAAACAAAAAGAGACACAGAGTTCCTTTCCTCAAGGTTTAAGTCCCCGGGAGAAAACAGCAATGTCCCTCTTTTAGGGTATCATAACGGAAAAGCGCAGACAATTCAAAGGTTTTTACTTTTCCTATCATCATAGAGCTTGGTTCGTGTTTTCTTTTCTCGGTTTTGCTTCGGAAGCAAGAAATCGTCGGGTCTCAGCTACAACTACTGCGCTTAATCCAATCAGACCGATAAGATTTGGAATAGCCATTAAGCCGTTAGCAATATCGGAAAACGTCCAGACAATATGAAGCTTAAGCGCCGAACCAAAGGCGATAACGATAATGAAAATAGCTTGGTAATAACATACGGCTTTGCGGCCCAGAAGGTATTCGATACATTTGGTGCCGTAATACGCCCAACCAAGAATCGTGGAGTAAGCGAATAGAATAATCGAAACTGCTAAAATGACGCTTCCGGTACTGCCGAACACGCTACGGAACGCAAGCGTTGTCGCTTCTACGCCTGTTTTGCCCATTTCCCAGACGCCGGTTGTAACAAGCGCTAGTCCGGTAATTGAACAGACGATAATCGTATCAATAAACGTTCCTGTCATTGAAACAAGCGCCTGTTTTGCGGGCGAATCGGTTTTTGCCGCGGCCGCGGCGATTGGAGCGCTGCCAAGACCAGCTTCATTCGAGAAAACGCCGCGTGCAACCCCCATTTGAATCGCTTGGGCTACTGTCGCACCGAGGAAACCTCCAGCAGCCGCTGTACCGTTAAAAGCGCCGGACAAAATGGCAGCGATCGCGTCAGGGACGTGCTCAATATGAACAAGTATGATCACAACTCCTGCTGTAATATAAAAGATAGCCATAAAAGGAACCAGCACGCCTGTTACCTGCCCGATTTTCTGCACGCCGCCGAGAATGACAAAGGCAGTGAGAACGGCAAGTGCAATACCGGTAATGACTGGGGGAACCGAGAAGTTTATTTTTACCGCTTCCGCGACGGAATTAGCCTGCACCATATTGCCGATGCCGAAGGAAGCGCAAATTCCGAAAAGAGAAAATAGCACAGCCAGCCATTTTTTTCCTAGTCCATGTTCCAGATAGTACATGGGACCGCCTGAGTATTCCCCGTTTTTTCCTTTTACTCGGTATTTGACGGCTAGAATGGCTTCTGAGTATTTGGTCGCCATACCGAACAGGGCTGTAAGCCACATCCAAAAAATTGCACCAGGCCCTCCGGTGGTAATTGCCGTGGCTACACCCGCGATGTTTCCTATTCCGATTGTAGCGGCAAGAGCCGTCATAAGCGCTTGGAAATGGTTAATATCCCCTTCTGATGTTTTGTCCTGTTTTCTGCCAAAAGCTAGGCTTAGTGCATATCCAAGTTTCGTGAATTGGAGGCCACGCAGACGCACAGTGAGCAGAAGGCCTGTTCCGGCCAAGAGAATGAGCGTAGGCATTCCCCATACGTATCCGTTGATTTTGTCAAGTAGTTTTGCTAGAGCATCCATTTGCCTTTCCCTTTCCTTTTTAGAAATAAAAAAACCATTTCATCCTGTGGATAAAATGGTCTCTGGAGATATGGCAAGGTAGAGAATAAATGGTGAAAGAACGCCTTTCCATAAAATAAAGTAAAGATTGGCCTTTTTTTCTTTTTTGTAATCCCTGTCCTTTTACCTGAGAGATTATCTGCGCGGTGGCGCAGACTTGCTCCTTCGGTGCCCTTTTTCCTCCGTTTCATTAGTGTGGAAGCGGAGGGGGTCTCTCCAGAGTTTCGTCCCCATACAGTTCTACTTGATCCCAAGACCTGAGAGTTTCGAAGCTTTTGCTTCTTGCCCCGTCGGTAGACAAACCAGTGAATCACGGTTCATCTTCTCCTGCATGGTTCATCCGAAATATATATTTGATTAATAAGTTAAATTATAGGAAATAAAAATGAGAAATCAAGAGGTTAAATGAAATTTAAATTGATTGAAAATATTTTTGGTAAAAGGTTTTAATGGGAGAATGACGGATAAAGAAAATGATAGGTGCTTATATTAAATACAGAAAAAATGTGAGCAGGAGGCAATCACATGGATAATCAACAATCCAGCATACAGACGCAAAACCCGATTTCTCAGGCGCAAAACGCGGTAGAGCAGGCAAAGAATGCTGCGGCTCAGATGCAATCCCACCCTACCCAGCAAGCGCTTGAAGGCGCTCAAAATGCTATTGAACAGGCAGAACGTGCAATCGCACAAGCGAATACAAGCGAAAATCAGCGCGCTGTCGCTGAGATGGTGGAGCAATTGGAGGAAGTACGCAGACGTGTAGCGCAGATGCAGCAGCCACAGAATTAGGAAGGTACAGTATATATAGTTTTGAGGGAAAAAATGGCCTTTTAAAAGCGGCCATTTTTTGGTGCGCTCGGCATGGGGGTCATCTATAGGGTTCAAGTCCTGAATGGCGAAGGCAGTAGTAGCCATTAACTTAAGACAAGGATGTCGACTTCGAGGTCGAATCTGAAGGAAGT
>NZ_CP014140.1:172500-1157500 GCF_001439585.2 Aneurinibacillus sp. XH2
TGAAGTAGGTTCCAAGGGTTGGGCTGTTCGCCCATTAAAGCGGTACGCGAGCTGGGTTCAGAACGTCGTGAGACAGTTCGGTCCCTATCTGTCGTGGGCGCAGGAAATTTGAGAGGAGCTGTCCTTAGTACGAGAGGACCGGGATGGACGCACCGCTGGTGCACCAGTTGTTCCGCCAGGAGCACAGCTGGGTAGCCATGTGCGGACGGGATAAGCGCTGAAAGCATCTAAGCGTGAAGCCCCCCTCAAGATGAGATTTCCCACAGCGTAAGCTGGTAAGACCCCTTATAGATGATGAGGTGGATAGGTTCGAGGTGGAAGCGTGGCAACACGTGGAGCTGACGAATACTAATCGGTCGAGGGCTTAACCAAAGATAGACTGGATATCCTGTGCGTCATGTTTCTTCTGATTCAGTTTTCAAGGTGCAACGTGGCATCTTATGATGAGCCATTAGCTCAGTTGGTAGAGCACCTGACTTTTAATCAGGGTGTCACTGGTTCGAGTCCAGTATGGCTCACCATTTTATGCGGATGTGGCGGAATCGGCAGACGCGCTAGATTCAGGTTCTAGTGGTGGCAACACCGTGGGGGTTCAAGTCCCTTCATCCGCATTTTTCATCTTCATTGAGGATGCTTTATATTATAATATGCGGACATAGCTCAGTTGGTAGAGCACAACCTTGCCAAGGTTGGGGTCGCGAGTTCGAGTCTCGTTGTCCGCTCCATTTGTATTCATTTTTTACTCAGTTGTACTTTCAGGCTTCTTCATTTTAACAATGTGCCCGTAGCTCAACCGGATAGAGTGTCTGACTACGAATCAGAAGGTTGGGAGTTCGAGTCTCTCCGGGCACGCCATTTATTCGGGAAGTGGCTCAGCTTGGTAGAGCACCTGGTTTGGGACCAGGGGGTCGCAGGTTCAAATCCTGTCTTCCCGACCATGAAGATTCAAATATGTAAGTATTGTGGCGGCGTAGCTCAGCTGGCTAGAGCGTACGGTTCATACCCGTGAGGTCGGGGGTTCGATCCCCTCCGCCGCTACCATTATGTTTGTTTTTATCTATTTGTTTGTATCTCGGAGCGAATTGAATAACACGGAGGGATACCGAAGTGGTCATAACGGGGCGGTCTTGAAAACCGTTAGGGCGCAAGCCCACGGGGGTTCGAATCCCTCTCCCTCCGCCAGTACCCTTTTCCTGTGGCGACCGTGGCGAAGTGGTTAACGCATCGGATTGTGGCTCCGACATTCGTGGGTTCGATTCCCATCGGTCGCCCATTAATATAGAGCGCGATAGATTATGGAGAAGTACCCAAGAGGCTGTAAGGGGCTCCCCTGCTAAGGGAGTAGACGGGTCAAACCGTGCGCGGGTTCGAATCCCGCCTTCTCCGCCATGTGGGCCTATAGCTCAGTTGGTTAGAGCGCACGCCTGATAAGCGTGAGGTCGGCTGTTCGAGTCAGCCTAGGCCCACCATTTTTTTTAATAATTAAGTACAGGAAAAACTCACGAGGTGTATACGAAACCTGGCTTTTTCCATAATGAAAAAAGCAATCTGCGACTAGGGCAGATTGCTTTTTTAGTTGATGGGGGATGGCTGTAGAAATTCAGTATGCCTTTCTTCTTTTTTCATTTTTTCAGCAATAGCTTTGGTGAGGTAAAACTCCAATTCTGAAAAAGACCAGCCTATTGCTTCCGCAAACTTTTCCAGCAACTCTTTTTCTTCCTGAGTCATATGAACTCCAATATAAGTTTTTTTTGTCATGATGTTATCATTCCCCTGATGAAATAAATGATGATTGCTTTACTATATTTACATACTCCCCTAAAGAATGTAAATACTTTTTTCCAAATTTTCGATAGAGCCTAGGATTTTAGTGGAATAATTGTTATGATTGTAGTGTTGAAATATTTTAATTATTTATATTTTCTAAGGAGGTAAACAGAAGATGGCAGACACCCAAACTGTAGCATACAACAATATCCTGTTTGAATTAGACTCCGCAATCGCCTACGTAACGATGAATCGCCCCAATAAGCGGAATGCTCTTTCACTAGAGCATATGCAGGAACTTATCCATTGTTTTGAAAACATTTCAAAGGATAAAAATATATCTGTTGTAATCCTTAAAGGAAATGGGCCGGCGTTTTGTGCAGGACATGATTTAAGTGAGATGGTGGATCAGGAGCCAAGTTTTTATCGCAACCTGTTTGATGTCTGTACAAAATTAATGGAAACGATTCAGTCCATTCCGCAACCGGTTATCGCACAGGTGCATGGAATCGCGACGGCAGCAGGATGCCAGCTGGTAGCTACTTGTGATCTAGCCGTTGCGACGGAAGATGCCCGTTTTGCTACGCCGGGTGTGAAAATTGGCCTCTTCTGCTCTACACCGATGGTAGCGATTTCCCGCGCAGTTGGTCGCAAGAAAGCGATGGAAATGCTGTTGACGGGGGAAGCCTTGTCTGCTGAAGAAGCGGCTTTGGCTGGTTTAATCAATAAAACGGTACCTGCCAATAAGCTTGAAGAAGAGACGAAGGCGTTCGCCTTAAAAATTGCCCAAGCAAGCCCATTTACTGTTGGAATTGGAAAACAAGCGTTCTATAAACAATTGGATATGTCACAAGGTTTAGCTTATTCTTACGCAAAGGAAGTTATGAGCCTGAACGCTACCGCTGCCGACGCTACAGAAGGCATTTGCGCGTTTCTTGAGAAGCGGCAGCCGATATGGAAAGGATGCTAATTGTTTATATACTTATAATTTAAGAAATAAGACAGGAGAAGATGATCAGGATGAAAAATGAACTTGTGCTCAAGCAATTTATTATCGCACGCCGGCGGCTTTTAAAGGCGCTTGAGGATGTTACGGAAGAAATGGCCGCCAAAAAGCCGGAAGGATTCAACAATAATATTCACTGGCATGCCGGACACATTTTGTCTGCAGCTGAGCAGTTTCTGTTTCGCTTGCCCGGCGGCTCTGTGAATATTCCAGATAATTACAAAGATTTCTTTGCGAACGGAACAAAACCGGACGATTGGAAAGAGACACCTCCTTCTTTCCAGCAAATTGTCGCACAGCTTAAAGAACAAGAGGCAAGGGTAAAAGATGGCAAAGATAGCATAGAGGAACGTTTGGATGAAACGCTGGTCCCCCCGTTCACGTTACGATCCGGATTACGGATGGACACGGTCGGCGAATTGATAAACATGGCTATTTATCATGAAGGTGTACATACTGGATATATTAGCGCCATGAAGCGAATTATTGGTTAAGCTTATGGAAAGCGAAGGATTGAACGGATTTTTTATAAATGGGAACATAAGGCAATAGCTGTTCAAGGCGATTGCCTTCTTTTTTTGTGAAAAAAGAACGAGGGGACAATGCCCGTAAGTTTTTCTTATTTTTGATGAAACATAAAAGAAAGACGTATCGTATAAGTAAACATAGGCGAGAATAGGCTTCAAAAAATTCCTATGATAAGATAGAAGTATGCAAAAGACCAATAGCGGGGTGAGATTTGATGAAGGAATTTTTCACCAATGTATGGTGTGTGTTACTATCAAGCACTATAGGATTGGTCAGTTCGCTCGTGTTTTTCATACTGTTTGACGAAGAATTTATACCCGTTTTTTTGCTAAGTGTTGCTACTTTTGCCTTGTCCATGTGGATAGTGAAACGGCGCTACCGAAAGCCGCAAAGATATAATCCAGAAATGGACAAGCATGAAAGAGCCTATATAAAACAAAGTTTGCGTGAGGCGCAGCGCAAGCTAAAAACCATCCGCCGCTTGCAGTTTCGCATTCGCTCTATTATTATCTGGAAAAAAACGTCGCACCTGTATAAAGTAGCCCGCCGTATTCTGATAATTATAGAGGAACAGCCACATCGTTTCCGTTTCGCCCGCAATTTCTTTGCCAGCTATCTTGATTCCACCATTACGATTCTTGAAAAGTATACATTCCTTGCTTCGCAGCCGATACACAGCCAAGAAATGGTCATGGCGCTCAAAAAGGCCGAAGCTATGCTGGATGATATTATTGCCGCGCTGGAAGAAGAACTGATGCAGGTGCTTTCGGATGATGTACTAAACCTCAATGTTGAGCTTGAAACACTGAAAAAATCGCTAGGCATACGACCGGAGTACGTAATTAAGTCAGTAAAGCATGAAGAATATAAGGATAAAATGAAGCGATGAGTCTGTGTTGCAGAAGCAAGGGAGGGAAAGCATGAGGCAATTAAATTTGTATCCTTCTGTTCCAGCTGAAGCGTCTTTTGGAGTGAATCCAGCGTCGCTTGACTCACTTTCCCCGCAACAGCAAATACAGGTAAAAGAGCTGATGTTTTACCTGACGCCAACAAAGCCGCATGTTCTGACCCAATACGGAGCAGAAGTTCAGCAGAAAATGGCGGAGCTTGCTGATAACATGCTGAATCAGGTACGAATACAGCGCGTAGAGGAGCAAATTGGAGCCATTTTGCGCAATTTGCTAGCAAAGATAAAAGAAGTGCAACCGGACAAGCTGTTTGAAGAAAAGCGTGGCTTCTTGAATCGTTTGTTCAACGGATCGGTCGTCAAATCGAAAGAGCGTTTGCTGGTTCAATATCAAAAGGCGAACTATGAAATTGAACGGATGGCAGATATGTTGGAACGTTTACGTCATCAGATGTTGCGCGATTCCACGATGCTTGAAGTGTTATACGAACGGAGCCGGGAGTACTTTAACGAATTGAATATTTACATCGTGGCGGCGCGGGAAAAGTTGAAAGAACTGCAGCAGTACACGCTTCCGAATTTACGGAGTAAACTGGAAGCCGAAGTCGCAGAGGGTGACCCGTTAAAAATGCAGGAACTTATAGATATGGAGCGCTTTGCTGATCGCCTTGAGAAGAAATTACAAGATCTGCTTATAAGTCAAACCGTTGCTTTGCAAACTGCGCCGCAAATCCGGCTCATTCAGGAAAATTATGAGATGCTAATGGAAAAAATCCAATCATCCATTTTAACTACAATTCCGCTCTGGAAAAGCCAGATGGTCATCCTGCTTTCGCTTGTACGACAACGTGACGTTCTGGCGGTGCAGAGGCAGGCGGTAAGCGCGTCCGGAACGCTGCTCAAGCAAACTTCGGCCGCTTTGAAAGAAGCTGACCGGGAAATAAGTCAGGAACAGGAGCTTATGATCGCCGAGTTGGAAGCGTTTAAAGAAACACAGCGCGGTTTGTTGGCTGTGGTAGAAGAAACGTTGCATATGCAGCAGGAGGGAAGCGCGAAGCGCAGACAAATTGAACAGGATATGGATGTAAAACCTATTAGATCTGGAAATACGGTATAGTGGGCCATAGCGCTGATGCCTTCTTCCCATATGCTAAGGTGTATTGTATATCCGGATTTTTTATCGTTTGAGAAAGTATATGCCGATTTAAAGTGATGAAGTCATATATACTTTCTTTTTTATTTTTATACAGTTCATTTTTTAGGATAGAAAAAGGTGAATGAAACGATGTTAGATATCGCTTTGCTGGGTTGCGGTGGCACTATGCCATTGCCGAAACGCTGGCTTACTGCTTTGCTGGCTTCATATCAGGGCAAGATGATATTAATCGATTGCGGGGAAGGTACACAGGTAACGATGAAAATGCTGGGATGGGGCTTCAAGTCAATTGAAGCTATTTGTTTTACCCATTACCACGCTGATCATGTTACCGGTTTGCCCGGTTTGCTGTTCGCCATCGCGAATGCGGGACGGACGGATCCGCTTCTCATTATAGGACCGCCAGGACTTACGGAAGTAGTCCGTGGTATGACGGTGATCGCCCCGTATCTTCCATATGAGCTGCAAACGATTGAACTGTCCGCTCAGGAGCCTACTGTCAGCAAAATTGTTGGGGTTACTGTGCGAACTCTTCCAGTAGAGCATACGGTTCCTTGTTTGGGTTATACGCTTGAGATTGAACGAGGAAGAAAATTTAATCCTGTACGGGCGTCTGAACTGGAGATTCCTGTTCCTTTTTGGGGGCACCTGCAGAAAGGGGAAGAAGTTACATATAACGGCAGGACGTTTACGCCGGATATGGTACTTGGTCCGCCGCGCAAGGGCCTGAAAGTGGCGTATTGCACCGATACGCGGCCGACTGAAGAGCTTGTCGAGTTTATCCGCGGCGCCGATTTATTTATCGGAGAAGGGATGTACGGCGACCCGGAGAGCCTGCCAAAGGCGGAAGAGCACAAGCATATGTTATTTGAAGAAGCGGCAATGCTGGCCTTAAGGGGTGGAGTGAAAGAACTGTGGCTTACCCATTATAGCCCATCTTTATCTGAACCGGAGCAATTTATTGACGTTGCGCGTCGAATTTTTCCACAAACGAAGCTGGGAGAAGATCGAATGACGATTAGCTTGGTTTTCGAAAAAGATTAGACGTCTGAACCGAAACAAAACCATTGGATGCTGCCGTTTTGAATCCAATCATTTTCCCTTGCGTAGTAGCTGATTTTCTACCACAATCCCACATGATTCGATTAATTAAGAATAAATATTCTTATTATGCTTATATCATGTTTTGTTTTAAAAATGATTCCGTAAATAATATGATTTAATTAAAGGAGCGAGGGAAAAGAAGTGAAGAAAGTAAAATACAAATATGGCATTATTTTTGATATGGATAATACGCTGCTTCAATCTAGGATTGATTTCACCGGGATGAAACAGGCGATTTTTAGGTTGCTTACAGAGTATGAATTGTGCGCCTATGACTTTGAATGGCAGGAATTTACAGCTTCTCAGCTTATTGAGATGGCACGGCAGTCAGGGCGGTTGCGACCGGAAGTAGAAGCGCTCATTTGGGAAGCGGTGACAGAGTTTGAGAAACGTGGTATGTATGGGGCAAATTTGGAGCCGTATGTGCCGGAAGTATTGGAATACCTTTCACATGAATGTCACTTAGTTGTGTTGACCAACAATGCGCAGGAGGCGGCGCAGGAAGCGCTGCACAATACCGGAATCGCTCATTATTTCGATTATATTGTCGGTCGTGAACAGATGACAGTGCTAAAGCCTTCGCCATCAGGCATTCATTATATTTTGCGCTATTATCCTGATGTACCTTCGGAGCGATGGATGCTAGTTGGAGATTCCTGGATTGACGGCAAAGCTGCGCAGGACAGCAACATACGTTTTGCCGCTTACAAAGGAAATATAAAGGAAATGGAAAAGTGGAAAGTGCATCCGGTTCTTCATATAAACGATATGCGTGAACTGATACAGTCATTGGTATGGAAGACAAAATGAGAAAAAAGGGGAATATCATTTATTATTGAAAAAAGCGAGGCGTTTTCTATATTGGCCTCGCTTTTTCTTCTTATTGAGCATTGTTTTTGTTTATTGCAACGAAATTCTTGCTGTGATGGCAATACATAAAGTTGCTGAAAAGAGGGGAGGAATAGAGAATTTTATGCAAATTCCACATGAAGTGGACATTTTTTAAAAATGTAGAAGCAAAATAGGAAGGGTGTTATATTATTTCTAGCAAAATGAAACTATAACAGAGTTGAAAAGAAGTAAAGAAGTTGTCGTGATATTTTTATTTGCAAACAAACTTTTTTGTTTTTTATCCATTCATCCGGCGGAAAATATTTTATTCCGGCAACCGGGTAGCCATTTCTTAAAAATGATAGAATAGAACGTATAATAAAAGGCAGCAGGCAAGCATAAAAAGGCGTAGATTATGCGAAAAGGAAGATTGGCAGTGAACAAAAGAGAAGAGATTCATCATACGGGTGAAGCATCGTTCGGTGTTCAGGACGGAATGATTCTGGAACATTACGGTGTAAACGAGCTTCATTTCGATTCCGTCAAGAATTACCGCAACCGCTTTCTGGCCGTGAAGCCGAATCATCCTTGGAATGGACTAGAAACGAAAGAATTTCTCTATAAGATTGGAGCTTGGGGCAAGCGGCGCGAAACAGGAAAAGAGGGACTGACACTCGCGGGCTTACTTATGTTCAGCGAGGAAAGAATTATTACCGAGGTATTGCCTCATTATTTTCTTGAGTATCGTGATGAAACTGGGACGGCCTATGATGAGCGATGGACGGACCGAATCACTTCACAGGATGGTACATGGTCCGGCAACTTATTCGATTTTTATTTTATGGTTATGCCGCGGCTGATCGCAGGACTTAAAGTACCGTTTCAGTTGCAGGGAACGCTGCGGCAGGATGAGACAGCCGTTCATACTGCTCTGCGCGAAGCGTTGGTAAACGCAATTGTGCATGCTGATTATAGCGGTGAGCGTGGTATTGTGGTGACAAAAGAGAGCGATGGCTTCGTCTTTTCAAATCCGGGAACGCTTCGCGTACCGCCGCATCAGGCGTTTGCGGGCGGTGTGAGCGACTTGCGGAATCCGAATGTGTGCAAGATGTTTCTGCTTATAGGTCTGGGCGAGCGTGCCGGCTCCGGGCTTTCCAACATTCGACAAACATGGCGGGAACAAGAGTGGAAAATTCCGCAAATTTCGCAGCAAGAATCACCGGCCAGGACGACGTTTATTTTACGAATGATATCCGCTTCTGAGAGCGAAATAGAAGCAGAAAAACGAACAATCGAAAGCTCCTTAAATAAGGAAGGGTGGTCCGTAAATAAAGAAATCAACTCCATAAACAAGGAGTTTAAGTCCGTTAATAACGAGTTTTACTCCGTAAATAAGAGGGAAAACTCCCTAAATAAAGGTATTAACTCCGATAATAATGAATGGAACTCATTAAATAACTGGCTGAACTCCTATAATAAAAAGATTGGCTCTGTAAACAAGTCCGTAAATAATAGAACATTGGCTTCTTTTGAAAAAGAATCGAAAGAGTGGCTGCAAGAAGATAATGTTGAGGAGCATGTGGGTCCAGAAGCGGAAGAAGGAGCTACGGGAGAGGTGGAAAAAGTGGAAGTAAAGGAAGAGGAAATAACGGATGAAGAGCTTTGGCAAATGGCTGAAATCGCCAGAAAGCGGAAACGTCTCAGCCCTAAAGTGATGGAAGAAGTTATTTTGCGTTTATGTGCGCAGAAACCATTACGCCTTAAAGAATTGGCGGATATGCTGGAGCGGACGCCAGATGGTTTACGAAACAATTATTTAGGGAAACTGCTTAAGGAAAACAAGCTTCGTCTTAAATACCCGGATCAAGTGAATCACCCGAAACAGGCATATATAACAGTTAAATAGAAAATGAGGTGCTAGACAACCGATTGTATCATGATATGTTTATGCGCCAGCGTTTTGCACCTCGTTTTTTTAACATGACACGCGAGAAGTCCCCTTCCTCTACGCCTCCGGCGTAGGTGAGGATGAATTGCGATAATATTTTCATACTTGCTTTTGTTCATCTACAAGGAAAGTGATTTACAACATATGCTTATTTTCCTATGGCTCGATATTTTGTGTAGCGATAGGTGAGAAGGGTGGGAGAAACAGTCGGTTGATAAGCACGAATATTTTCCTGGGAAATAAAAAGTTGGTATGCTTATTTGAGTTCTTGAACAATGGCTTCTTGTAAGCGCTGGTACTTGCTTTTTTGGTTTACCGAGTACGAATATCCCATCTTTGTTAACATCTGCATGACGCGCTGGCAGGCGGCTTCATCCTTCATTCCTTCGATTTCAAGCTCATATTCTTCCTGGCCGTTCGGAAAGAATGTGCGATCTAGCTCAAATGTATAATCGTCTATTATGTGCAAGATTCGACGTTCGTTGTGCAGCGTGCCGCGCAGAACAAGTTCTGACGGTGTGATCAGACGGTAGATGGCTTCTTGACCTTCAGGAGGTAGCAAATTTACTAGAATTTCCGGTTTTCCCCGGCCTTTCACAAACATATCTGGGGATATTTCTGTTTCTAATTCAATGGCAGATATGGCGGAAGATTGGCTTTTTTGCTTAATTTTTGCGCATAGAATCCAGGTGCCGTTTTCTTCTCGTACACGCAACATAACCCCATTCTTACCCATATAAAAGTCGGGAGTGTCGAAGTAATAATTGGTTTGCTGAAGGAGAGGCTTTTCTGGATCGGCGTATGCCAGCAGTTTTTCATACGTCTCTTTTGTCACCATAAGCTTTAGTTCTTGTTCTCGTTTTGGCATTTGAATCTCCTTTGTTCACAGATCATTTTACATTCGTTGCTTATAATAGGGAACGGAGAGAAAAAAAGCAACAGTGCGTTATATTGTAATCCTGATTACTGTTTTGTTCGATATGCTTTGGGAAATGTGTACATATGTATAGATACGTTTGAACTTTAATGAGGGGCGGAAATTTTGGTTTATAATTTTCGATATTTTTTGGATAATATACGTAAGATTACAAATTAGAACGAGTTTATAGTGAGAAGGCGCCGAGCGTAATGTGGCGCCTTCTTTCTCACCTTACGAATAAGTAGCAGATTTCTTTTGTTTTTTGCGTCTGCCGATTAGGAGCACACAACCGATAACAAGAATGGAAAAAAACCACTTAAATTCTGGGTTAGCGGTAAAATAGACGGCCAGAAAAGGCTCCTCCGTAATCATTTTGGCGGCGGTCCAGGCAATTACACCGCAGCCGATATAAATCAGCGAAGGGAAACGTTCAATCCACCCGATGATAACGGTGCTGCCCCAGACAACGATAGGAACGCTGATAATAAGACCAAGCACGACGAGCAGGAAGCTGCCATGCGCAGCTCCGGCGACAGCCAGTACGTTATCCAGTCCCATGATCGCATCGGCGATAATAATGGTGCGAATAGCCATCCAGGTATTTTCGCCCGCTTTAATATGCTCGTGCTTTTTTTCTTGTACCAACAATTTGTAAGCGATCCAGATAAGCAGTAACCCGCCGGCCAGCAATAATCCCGGAATGTTAAGCAACCAGACGACGAGTAGCGTCGCAATAAGGCGAATAACGATCGCGCCAATTGTACCCCATACGATTACTTTCTTCTGTTGTTCTTTCGGCAAATCGCGGGCCGCCATACCGATAACAATAGCGTTATCGCCAGCAAGCACCAGATCGATAACCAGAATGGCCAGCAGCGCGGAAAAAAATTCTGCTGAGAAGAATTCCATTATACATCAGTCCCTTCATTTTAATATTTTCACCAAAGGAAAAGACCTTTACCCAACCGGATAAAGGTCTTTAATACTTAATGCAATATAAAAAGACCTTCACCCGTTATGGCAAAGGTCTTGCTAACAACAAATCATGTTGCCAACAAAGCCGGAGGCTGTAAACCTCGAAATGACGACTTTGCTGTCCAGCTACTCCCCTTTGGATTTCTACTTTTAGAGTAAAACAGGAAGCTTCTGTAGTCAATTCTTTATTTTTGATTGATTTCCAGCCATGAATAAGTTTTTTAACATAACACGCGAGAAGTCCCCTTCTTCCACGCCTCCGGCGTAGGTGGGGGATGAATCGTGCTTCTTTTTCCCTTCTATTCGTTGTATACTAGGAATGTACGTTCGTATTGAGAAAGAAGGGGATTCGAATGATTCGAACCGTAAAAGTCGCTTTTACCGCATCCCGCTTCACCATAGATGCCCTGTTTGCCTTACATCGCTTCTCGGCAGAGGTGTGGAATACGTGCTTGACTGAAGCGAAAGTCTACTACCAGCAAACCGGGCAGTGGATCGGTAAAACCGAACTACAAAAACGCTTGAAGCGTCGTTTCCTGATGCACAGCCAGAGTATACAAGCTGTGTGCCACAAATATCTTTGGGCGCGAGATAGCGCACATCAG
This sequence comes from Aneurinibacillus sp. XH2, assembly GCF_001439585.2. NCBI lineage: Bacteria > Bacillati > Bacillota > Bacilli > Caryophanales > Paenibacillaceae > Aneurinibacillus > Aneurinibacillus sp. XH2. The sequence goes on from NZ_CP014140.1 coordinate 184,247, forward strand.
GCCCGAAAGGAAGGGCACACGAACGTCCGCTATCCATATAAGCAAAATAAGTATTTCAACACAAAGTGGGCGGCGGACGGTTTTACCATTCATCCTAACGGACGCATCTCGTTGCGTCGCGGCATCTGGGAAGGCAAGCGTCAAGCACCGAACCCGCCGGGTTCGCATACATGCGCCATTGACCCGGGTGAAATTCATACGCTTGCAGCCGTCGCAACAACTGGAGACAGTCTCATTGTGACCGGACGAAAAATCCGAAGTATTCACCGCCTGCGTAACAAGAAGCTTGCAGAGCTTCAGCGAAAAATGAGCAAGTGCCAGAAATACAGCCACCAGTGGAAGCGGTACAACCGGGCGAAACAATATCTTCTTTCTAAAAGTAAACGCAAAAAGCAACGTTCTCGCTGCCACAATCAGCGAATGAGCCAGTGGCAGTTTGGGAAAGTAAAGAAGTACCCAACGTACAAACTGAAGGCGGAAGGCATCATGCTCCACAAGCGCGAGGAACGCTATACATCGCAAACCTGTCCGGTTTGCGGGGCGAAAAAGAACGTGCGTGGTGCGGCTATACCCAACATCGGGACATTCACGGTGCGGCGAATCTACTGTCCAAAGTGTTGTATGAAAACCGGATTCAGTCCTTGCCGTTTGAAATTCAGAAACCCACGTATCTACGGATCGCCTAAGCGAGAAGTAGTAGATGGTTTGTTCCGTTTGTTTTGGGATAATATTTTTTGATCGCTTCAATTTTTTTCCTATCTCGAATAAACAAAAAACGCCTCATCTCCTTATGTACCAAGGGTTTGAGGCATTTCGTTCAATCTTACAAAATATAATTGTGTAAGATTTGTAATTATGGCAGGTTAGTTTTTTAGTGGAATATAGGCTACACCAATAGCAGTAAGAATCCCATGAGCAATTGCTTCTGCTAATCCGTTTTGAAAAACAGAATTAGCCATGTATTTTGCATCTTGAGGGTGGTTTACAAAAAGCATTTCTAATAAGCTACCTTTGGTTTAACTTGTAGTACGCGTAAATTCTTTCGAACCTTGATGCCACGATCACGGATGTCAAACAATCGCAGGTAGTTACTAACGGTCATATGAATGGTCTGGATTTGGTCATTTTCACTATAGTAAAGCGTTTTATATCTCGTTCCACCACCAGCATTCATATGAAACTCGACTAAGAGTTCAGCACCTGACTTATTTACGATTTCTACTCTTCGTTCCAAGTCTTCTCGCTTATTTTGTTGTAGATCAGATGCTGAAGAAAGTGAATGATCGCTAGTGCGCGTTAAAACTACTTCTACGTTATGTCTTTCCAGGACGGATTTAACTTTTAACGTCATTTGCATAATAATTTCATATTCTTTAACAAAATCGCAGGCTCCTGGATCAGGTAATCCATGCCCTGCCCCTAGTGCAACAATTTTAGCCATAATTAATTCACCTTTTTCAAATGTTTGATCTCCATCCAAACGTCTTTAATATTTGTTTCTAATGTGGAAAGACCTTGCTGGACTTTTTCCATTGTTTGTGACATTTCTTTTTGAGCTTCGGTTGTTCGTTCCAAGTGCTCCATGAGCTTTTGTTCTCGCTCTTTACTTTCTAACTTGTACTCCAAGTTTGTTTGAAGCAATTCTTTTTCCCTTTTTTCGTGCATTTCCATGATTTTTTTCTCTCGTTCCTCGTTTTCTTTACGTAAGTTATTAAATAACCATACAGATGCACCAATAACGGAAAAAAATAAAAAGATAAAAAGGATACTAAATACATATTGAGATTGTGCAATTTGCTGGGCCGTTTTCAAATCAGGCATACTTTCTTCTTCACCTCTCTTTCAGAGATATAAAGAAGAAATAGCTATATTTGTGGCAACCTATTTTAATTATCAATTAATTATAGTAAAATATTCACAAAAATAGAACAATTGTTTTTATATAGGATTGCCATTTTGGATTTAAATCCCTCTTTATACATAAAGAGGGAGGGGAAATGATGACACTTACTAATTTCTTGAAACAACATCCTCATTTTGAAGAAGATGTAAATGACTTTAATTTTCAAATCCTATTCTTAAAAATTTCCTAAAGGAAGAGAATAATCTACTGCTTTTCGGTAAAACAATAATGTTCCCTACTAAAGAAAATCAAGAAAAGTTAGATGAAGTTTTCAAAACCTTTTATCTAAAAATTAGATTACTTAACTTTATTTTCAAAACTATTTATTATATTGCAATTAATTATAATAAAAAAATTCGCAAACATAAGCAAAGGTATTTGCTAATACTGGACAAGTCGGTTCAGAATACACCAGAAGATGACGGAATAAGCATTATTGATTTAGTTCCTTCTAGTGAACGAACTCCCGATGAATGGATGATTGAAAAAATAATGTTTTGGAAGAAGTTGTTAGTGATCCTCTCCTCAATCAAGCGATCAAACTGTTAACCCCAAAAGAAAAGTTAATTGTGGAGCTTGCTTATATCCATGCTATGTCAGATCGTACAATCTCCCAAAAATTAGGGGTATCACATCAAGCAATATGTAAAACGCGTAAGAGAGCCATTACTAAAATTCGTAGACATATGGAGGAAAAATATGTTGTCTAAAATAGAGGATTTAACTTCTTTGATTAAAGATGCACAAAATAAAGACACGGAGGCCGTGTTACTTTTCGTTCAAACATTTAAGCCGAAATTAAAATCTTCTCTTTATCAAACCTCTCTAAGTGAGCGTGAGGATTTAGAACAAGAATTAACGATAAAGGTAATGGAAACCGTTTGTAATTACAACTTGGATGACACACCTGGATTTTTTGAGTTTATCGAACAGATAGAAAAGAAACGCACCGAATAAAGGTGCGTTAATCTTTTTTATAAAGAATTTTTTAAACTAGGGTTGCCAAAAGAGATGTCTCTTTCTCTTTATTGTATAGAACGAAACAGAGGGAAAAGGTTAGGGATGAACCTTCAACCTCTGCATCCCTTTTGTTCCCTGAAATTTTAAATAAAGAAGGGAACATGATATTATGGCTACTAAAGTGATTGTACGATTAGCTACATTTATTCGAGCTCCATGGGTTCACGACCCTACTGATCTCCCTGGTGGTGACTACTAAGAATTCCAAGGGGATAATCGTGGATTTACCCCATATACCGGAGCATCAGAAACATATTATAAACGTTATCGGACATGGCAAGAGTTTGAAATTGATTTTTCTACTGGCTCTATGACATATCGAGAAGATATGGATCAAACTGTAAACAGAATTACTAAGACTGATGGAACTGTTACAACCAAGTATGGTACTGCTCCTTTATCCGGTATTTCATTTGCAAATGTTCAATGGGGACAACATTCTGTTCAATTTGATGCGATTGTAGATGCAAGTAATCCTTTAGTAACGGCAGCCCCGGCTCTGAAGGAAGCCGGCGGCAAACCTCCGGCCTGAGGAACACGAATCTCATATAAGGCCAGCGTTCGGTGGATGAGCCTGCATAACAAGGCGAAGTCCATACTGCCGAAGGCGAGCGAAGGTAAATGAGGAAGGTAGATGGAGGGGAAGATGGCGCTCTTACCCGGGGAGGTCTGTTATCGTATTAGATGAGGTGGATAAAGGACTAGAAAAAACGAGGTCACAAGTCGTTCGTTATGCGGATGATTGCAATATCTATGTACAATCCCGCAAAGCAGGAGAACGTGTGATACAATCGATAACTACCTATATCGAAAAGAAACTAAAGTTAAAAGTCAATCAGGAAAAAAGTGCTGTCGACCGACCTTGGAAACGAAAATTCCCTGGTTTCAGTTTTACTCAACATCTGGAGCCGAAAGTTCGCATAGCGAAATAGTCCTTACAACGCGTCAAACAGAAAATCCGTGACATTACTTCTCGACCCATATCTTTACCGGACAGAATCGAGGAGCTAAATGAATACCTTATGGGATGGATGAGGTATTTTACATTAGTAGACACGCCAAGCGTGTTTCTTACTCTTGACCAATGGATTCGCAGACGATTGCGAATGTGCTTATGGAAAGAGTGGAAACTTCCCCGAACAAAAGTGAAAAGACTTATTGCTTTAGGCGTGCCTAGAGGAAAAGCCTATGAATGGGGAAATTCCCGTAAGGGATATTGGCGTATCGCTAAAAGCCCTGTTTTACATCGGACTCTTGATAAACGATTCTTCGAATCGTATCAACTTAAGAGCCTGAAAGAACGGTACAACGCCTTGCGGCGTACATAATGAACCGCCGTATACCGAACGGTACGTACGGTGGTGTGAGAGGTCGGGGGCTAATCACCCCCTCCTACTCGATTTTTGAGATTTTTTGTCCTACCGCATATCATCCACCAGCCAAATCCAAAAACAATTCCCGAAACAGCAAAGAATGAATCAAATAGTATTGCTTCTGAGGAAAACATACTTTTAAAACTCCATACATTCCCAAACATCCAGAAAATCAAAGAAGTCGGAATGATGCATAGCAAAGCTGCTGCCAATGGATAAATCCAAACAGTTTGACTAATAGCAGGTTGAAATTTCTTCTGTATTAATGAGAAAGTTAAAAGATATAGTGGGAACACAATAATGATATACGATCCTCCACCCCATAATAAAACTGGTATTAAATCATGGATAGGTTGATTCCAAATAATTGATAACATTACATAATAAGTTAAAATGCCTACAAAAAAAGAGATAACGGAAATAATTGCTAATTTCATCCATCGCATAATAATTACTCCAATTTTGAGATATTTCAAGGATGTAAGATGACCCTTCAAAAAACTGAGTAAACTGTACACTAATAATATACAATAGAGTACTACCAATATTTTAACTTAAAAACCAAAAAAATTGTATTTTTTTGGAATGAAAATATTCTCATTCCAAAATTACAAATTCACATTGTTTTCTTTTCTGTATTTTATGGATTCGGTTCTGTTTACAGAATGTATCAAACGACCGGCCTATGGATTTCAACAACACAATATTCTTTTCGCTTTTTCCTCACCAACTGAAATAGACTTCACATGTTCATGTATTGTTGGTGGAACCACATGTAGGGGTACTGACGACATTTCGTGGATTTTATACATTAATACAAATAATGTAAATTGATATAACCAAAAACGGTTGAATAGTGATGTTTTGGTGATTTATTTTTGGTTTAACTTTTGGATATGAGAAAACTACCCAAAGAACGACCAGAAAAATGTCTTACGGAAATCGCCAAAAACATTCGTTTGTGGAACCTTGTTGAAAAAAATAACAAGAAGCTTGCAGAGCTTCAGCGAAAAATGAGCAAGTGCCAGAAATACAGCCGTCAGTGGAAGCGGTACAACCGGGCGAAACAATATCTTCTTTCTAAAAGTAAACGCAAAAAGAAACGTTCTCGCTGCCACAATCAGCGAATGAGCCAGTGGCAGGTTGGGAAAGTAAAGAAGTACCTAACGTACAAACTGAAGGCGGAAGGCATCATGCTCCACAAGCGCGAGGAACGTTATACATCGCAAACCTGTCCGGTTTGCGGGGCGAAAAAGAACGTGCGTGGTGCGGCTATACCCAACATCGGGACATTCACGGTGCGGCGAATCTACTGTCCAAAGTGTTGTATGAAAACCGGATTCAGTCCTTGCCGTTTGAAATTCAGAAACCCACGTATCTACGGATCGCCTAAGCGAGAAGTAGTAGATGGTTTGTTCCGACCCACGCCCGTAAGGGTGTGTTGCTGAATGATTCCCCTCGCAGACGGCACGTGTCTGTGAGATCAGCGACAACCCTTTGATCGCCTGTTCTGCCGAGGTGGATAGTTCAGAAACCCCCACTTCAACCTATGGTATGGTAAGTGGGGAAGGTTCATATATAAATAATATTATTAAATCAATAAATTATCTATTGTCCTTCCTGTATAAACTATTGTATACTGTGGGAGAACAAATTATATAAATAATATTTTATATGTAAATTAGTTTGGAAGGAACATAAAAATGAAAAGATTCGGTCTTTTACCAAGGTTAATTGCGGCAATTCTATTGGGTATTTTTATTGGAATGGTTAGTCCGCAGTGGGTGATCAAAATTACCGCGACTTTTAACAGTATTTTTGGTAATTTTCTGGGATTTGTCATTCCGCTCATCATTATTGGATTTGTTGCACCGGGCATAGGCGAATTAGGAAAAGGCGCAGGCAAGCTGCTGGCGATTACCGCAGGGATCGCTTACGTTTCTACGATTGTGGCTGGACTTATCGCCTATGTTACGAGCGCTGTTGTACTTCCCAACATTTTGGAAGTCGGCAGCATGCACTTGAACGCGAAAAATCCGGAAGAAGCGCTGGTACCGCCGTTATTCAAAGTGGACATGCCTCCTGTTATGGGAGTAATGACGGCGCTACTGCTCGCGTTTACGCTTGGTCTCGGTATCGCCGCAATTAAAGGCGATACCCTAAAGAATCTAATGAATGACTTTCAGCAAATTGTGGAGAAATTGATCCGGAATATTATTATTCCGCTGCTTCCGCTGCATATTATGGGAATTTTCGCGAATATGACATACGCTGGACAAGTGGCAATGATTATGTCCGTATTTGCCAAAGTGTTTGTAATGATTATTATTCTGCATATTGTCATCCTGTTGTTGCAGTACACGTTCGGTGGCGCGATAGCGGGAGCCAATCCGCTTAGAATGCTTAAAAATATGATGCCGGCGTATTTTACTGCAATCGGCACCCAATCGTCCGCAGCGACCATTCCCGTAACGTTACGCCAGACCAAAAAGAACGGTGTGCATGAGGGCTCTGCTGATTTTGTAATACCGCTCTGCGCGACCATTCATTTGTCAGGAAGTACGGTTACGCTGGTCAGTTGCTCGATGGCGGTTATGATGCTGAACGGCATGAATACTTCGTTTGGTGCGTTATTCCCGTTTATTTTGATGCTTGGTATAACTATGGTAGCAGCCCCGGGCGTGCCAGGCGGTGCAGTGATGGCGGCTCTCGGCTTGCTCCAATCGATGCTGCATTTTGATCCGACGCTGCTTTCATTAATGATTGCGCTATACCTTGCACAGGATAGCTTTGGCACTGCGTGCAACGTAACGGGCGACGGCGCGATTGCGCTTATGGTTAACAAGATTTCTGGACACAAATTGACACCGCAAGAATAAACAAAGAGCTTCGGTTTTTTGTTTTTTGTGATAGATAGCAGGAAAGCATATGCTGCTTTACAGTGATAAAGCAGCATATGCTTTTTTTCCATGTAGTAAACGAGGATAGACTATAGGGTCAGGCAGTTTGTTGTTGTACGGCGCGGTGACCGCCCGTGAAGTCGGCATTCCGGCCGTTTCTTAACGGAATTCGATTTCATCCCGTTCTTTGTTGTATGTTACGACAAGGTCGGAATTATTTAAATACCAGGCGTCTTCTTTTTCGATATAGAATGTAATGCCGCCTTCCACGGTAGAAACGCCGATTTCTTTCGGCTGTTCTTTGGCAATGCCAAGCGAAAATCCGCTTTGCACAGTACTGCAACCGCCTAGACGGACAAAAAAGCGGACGGCGTCCCCTTTTTTCACATCCATTTCTTTGCGGAACCATTCCATGGCCGCAGGGTCGATAATTAGCTTCATGCTTCATGCCTCCTTTGTTTTGCGGCAATGCGTGTATTTTTTATTGTACCATATTCCTTGCGCTTATTTATTGTCTGGCTCTTACGTATGCCGGGTAAAGGAGGATAACAAGCAAATGAGTTGACTTAGTGAACTACCTACCACTTCCACCTCGCTTAGAAGTAGGGGGTTCTAAAGTAAAATGATAGGTAAAAGATGTATCGCTTAATATATCAAACGAGAAGCCCTGTTTTTTTAACTCTGTAATAATAGCTGGCAGCGCTTGAACGGTGGTGACTTTGATCTGCGAATCATGCATTAAGACGATAATTTTTTTCTTGTTTCGGCTTTCCTTCATCACGGATTGAATAATAACGTCGCGTGGTTGGACTTTTCGTTTGGCATCCTGGGAATCAACATTCCAATCGAAGTACTTATAGCCCTTCTGTACGCTTTGTTGGATAAGGATTTGCATTAAGGAATGTCCGCCGTATTTGCGGCTAATGTGATTATTGGAACCGCCGGGGAAACGCATAATTTTGGGCTTTTGGCCGGTTGCTTTGTATATCAGCTGTCTGAGTTTTTCCATGTCACTGTGGAAAGCGGTGGCAGAAGTATAAATATTACGATATTCGTGCGAGTAGGAGTGCAGGCCGAGCGCGTGCCCTTTGCTTACGATGCGCCGATACATTTGCTTACCGAATTCGCTGTTGTTGCCGATAACGAAAAATGTCGCTTTTATCTTATAGCGATCCAGAATTGCGAGAATTTCTTCTGTATTGGTGGATGGACCGTCGTCAAATGTAAGGTATGCTACTTTAGTGTTATTGTTTTGCGCTTGTTTCGCTTTTTCTAATTCTTGCTGCTTTTTTTTCAGTTCATTTCGTAGATTTTCGTTTACCCGTTGTAATTTCTGGTTTTCGAGCTGGATCTGCTCAAGCATGCGCAGTGTGTCATAGTGTGCCTTTGCCTGCACGGACGCGTACAGAATGAACAACATAAAAAAGACGATACCGACTGTAATCGCGTTTCTAATGAGGGTCGCCTCCGTTTCTCTGAACGCTTATGTTTAGATATGTATGTCGGAGGCTTCTCTCTCATGACGCTCAAGCGTATTGATTTGACAAGCGTGAGGAAAATCTGTAATATTCATCTGATGTAACAGGAATAAGGGGCAAAAGACATGCTGCGTAAATACGTATATAAACTTTCTCCAACGCAAATTATTGTCAGCGCTTATTTTACAGCCATTGTGATCATTACCGGGCTATTGATGTTGCCTATCAGTGTAAAACCGGGGGTCAACCTGTCATTGATAGATGCTTTGTTTACCGCTGCAAGTGCGGTGAGCGTGACTGGGCTTACGACAGTCAGCACAGCGGACACATTTAGTACATTCGGTTCTTTTGTTTTGATGCTAGCTTTTCAAATCGGTGGAATCGGCGTAATGACGCTGGGCACATTTTTCTGGATTTTGTTCGGTGCGCCCATAGGGCTTTCGCAGCGCAGGTTGATTATGATCGACCAGAACCGGTACAATCTGTCTGGTTTGGTGCAGCTGATGAAGCTGGTGCTTGGGATGACGCTGTTGTTTGAAGCGGTAGGAACACTGATTTTCGGACTGTATTTCTATTTTGCTGGTTATTACGATACGTTTTATGCGTCTTTTTATTATGCGGTTTTTCATTCGATTTCGACGTATACGAACGCAGGGTTTGATCTTTTTGGCAATTCGCTGATTGACTATTCTCATGACTACTTTGTTCAATCGGTAACCATGCTTCTCATCATTCTTGGTGCCATCGGTTTCCCGGTACTGGTTGAAGTTCGTGAATATTTGTTCGGTGGCCATAATCGGTTTCGCTTTTCCTTGTATACGAAGATTACGACTGTGACGTTTCTGGTGCTGCTTGTGTTGGGCATGCTTGTAATCTGGATTACAGAAGATTCACGATATTTTGCTGAAATGTCCTGGTATGAGAAGTTTTTCCATTCTTTATTTCTTTCAGTTACTGCACGTAGTGCCGGATTAACGACGGTTGATGTATCGGAGTTAAGCGTGGGAAGCCAGTTTGTCACCTCCATCTTGATGTTTATCGGGGCCAGTCCTTCCAGTGTGGGAGGAGGCATCCGCACAACAACGCTTGCGGTTGTGATTTTGATGATTGTTACGTTTGCGCGTGGCCGGAGCGAGGTGCGTGTGTTTGGCCGTTCCATTCGACAGGAGGACATTATTAAAAGTTTTGTGTTTTTTGTAACAGCCTTGATGCTTGTGACAGGCGGCACGTTAGTTGTGCATATGTTAGAGGATCAAAGGTTTGAGTTGGTACATGTTATATTTGAAGTATGCTCCGCGTTTGGCACATGTGGCCTTTCCGTTGGGATTACAAGCGGTTTGTCTTACAGCAGCAAAATAATATTGGTGCTTTTGATGTATATAGGCCGAATTGGCATGATGCCGTTCTTGTCAAGTTTTACTTCGGGCAAATCAACAGCGGACGTCCATTATCCAAAAGAAAAGATTATTATAGGCTAAAAGCTACTAGGAAAATAGGTGTTTATCAGGCGTTTTCTTTTTCTGTCTAAATTACTAAAAGAGGGAAAATGAGGAACTTTTTCTTGCGCGTATCCGTATATGATGTTGTAAATAAAGAGAAGGGAGGAAATAGAGGGAGTCGACTGGAATACTGAATGCTGGATGAGACGAAGAGGTTCTCGGTATTTTACTGTATGATTTAATCGCTAAAGATAAGCTTGCGATTATTTTGTGAAAGATGGGATGGTCTGTGAAAAGACATCTTGTGTAGTAGAAGATTTCTGTTATGGTATTTATGAAAGTATTAGCAATCCACTCTCCGCATGTATCGCCTAGACGAAAGTGCTATAGAGACTGATATAGAGCCTGTACGAGGGGTGGAGAATTCTTCACAGAAGAAGAGCAAAACACGATTGGGTGCTATATGTTTTCGACCTATTTCGAGAACCGGTTTACCGGGAAAGAATCATATGCAGTAAAGCCAATTTTGGTCGGGGCAGGCGGCCGTGCAACTACTAGCCATGCACAGATTTTGAGAGGGAAGAGGAAGACAGTGTGTTTGTAAACATTCGCAATGTAAGCAAGCGGTATGGAAAAAAACAAGTGCTGCAAGAGGTAAATCTGGAAATTGCAGAAGGAGAAATGTTTGGAGTCGCGGGTCACAATGGTGCGGGCAAGTCGACATTGCTTTCTATTGTCGCGGCTGTCATGAAGCCAAACAGTGGAGAAGTGCTTATTGGCGGACAGTCCGTCCATATGCTTGGCTCTCAGGCCAAACAACAAATCGGGTATGTGCCGCAGGAACTGGCGCTGTATCCTTCCTTGCGTGGCATTGATAACTTGGCCTTTTGGGGCAGGATGTACGGTCTGCGTGGAAAAGAACTTGCACAGCGCATGGATGAGGTGGCGGAAATCATCCATTTGCGCGACAGAATTCGTGAGCGCGTCGAAGCGTACTCCGGCGGTATGAAGCGACGGCTTAATCTTGGTGTGGCGCTGCTGCATCGGCCTAAGCTGCTGATTCTTGACGAACCGACGGCGGGAGTAGATGTCGGCTCCAGGAAACACATTTTAAAAGCTTTAAAGGAAATAAGCGAGCGGCGGTGCACGATTTTGTATACAAGCCACCATCTTGAAGAAATGAAGGCTTGTGATCGAATCGGCGTTCTGAAATCGGGGCGATTGGTCGCCGTTGGTACACCACAAGAGGTGCAACATGAATTGGAGGGGGAACAATATGGAGACGAAGAAAAAGAGTAAAAAATCAGTGATTATTGCGGTTGTCGTCGTATTGCTGGTCGCTTTCGGCGCTTACTTCGCGTATGCGTTTTTTGACGTATTCAAAAGCAACAAAACGATTTATTTAGAAGCAGAAGCGAAAGAGATGAACAACCTATCCAAGAAAGTGGAAGAGTACAACAAGCAATACAATGAGTACATCGCTCCTTACCTAGAAGGGGCCGTGGAACAGAAGATGGAAATTTCCAATCTAAATATAGATATGGAAGTTCCGGATCCGCAAGTTCAGAAAGTCATGGACCTTCTCAAAGATTCCAGGTTGATCATGGAATCGAAGATGGATGACACAAACAAGAAAAATTACGTGAAAGTTAATTTCAACGTTAAAAACAGCAATCTTATTGGTGCCGAATTTTTCTATGATGCTGAGAAACTAGCCTTTGGTGCTCCGGCTTTGTATAACAAATACGGTTACTTCAACTGGAAAGACAAAGCAGTTATCAAGCAAAAATACGACATGGACATTCCGGATAAAATACCTTCCCAAAAAGAATATGTGGAACTGATCCAGATTCCGAGCAAAGAATTAAAGCCGATTATACGTGAGTATGCCAAGCTTTACGCTGATAGCATTAAAGACGAGCAAGTAAGCGTGAAAAAAGGCGCGACGTTCGAAGAGAACGGCGTGAAATTGGCTGCCAGAGAAATTACAGTAACATTCACTCCTGAACAATACAAACAGCTTATGAAAAACATTGTTGAAAAAATTTCCAAGGACGAAAAATTACAGGATCTTCTTTATCCTCGTTATCAAAAATTAGTTGAATTAACAGGTAGTGGGAGATCGGAAGAGGATCTGCCAAAGCTGAGTAAAGAAGAATTCAAGAAGAAGTTCGCTGAGTTTAAAGAGGAAACGGATCGCTCCCTTAATAAGGCTGATTTTGGTGACGGGGTAAAAATGATCGTATACGTGGACAGAAATGATAATATTTTGAGCCGTACGATTGAATTTAACAACAAAAACGCCGGCCAAAAAGATGTCCTAAAACTTGCTAGTTTCCAAGACAACGAGAAGCAGGATCGTGTTGTTTTTAACGTGTCTTCTACGAAGTCAGGAGATAGGGAAAGCATCTTTACCATCACATATGTAAACAAAAAAGACGGTGACAACAGCAAAGGCAATGTAAAATTGAATGTAACCGAAAAAATGGGCAACACTCCTATGTCCGATTTTAAAGCGGATGCTGATTTTACGCTTGCCAAAGATGGAAACAAGGAAAATCAGGACGTAAATATTAAGCTGTATGTCAATGGCAACAATACGGATCCGATCGCGCTGGCATGGAAAGGAGCGACAACGGAGAACGACAAGGATAAAACACGTGCAGCCGACTACAAAGTAGAAATCAATCTGCCGAAAAATGATCCGACGATGCCGAAAAAAATAGGGTTTACTATTAAGAACGATGAGAAGTTCGATGTAGGAGAAGTAAAGCTTCCGGCGCTGGGTGTACAGAATAGCATTAATCTGGCAACGCTGACGGATCAGCAAATGATGCAAATTCAGCAGGAAATCCAGAGCAGTGTCGGCCAGTACGTGATGAAGAACATGCAATTATTCCAGCAACTTGGCATTATGCCGCCAGGGGCCGGAAATATGGTACAGTAAGGAAAAAAGAGCAACGGGAAGGGACCGATAAGGTGCCTTCCCGAATTTGTATACAGGTAGGTTTTCATCTTGCGACTTATCACCATTATTTTGAAAGAATGGATGTTGTACTGGAGAGATAAAAAGGCGGCCCTGCTGCTTTTCCTGATGCCGCTTTTTTTTATCTGGCTTTTTGCGCAGGCGTTGTCTCCATACTTGTTTTCCAGCCGTTACAGTCAGACGTTTGCGATCGCGTTTGTCGACGAAGACCAAACGTTAAACACGCAGATGATTAGCCAGCAGCTAGAAGAATTGGACTACATGAAAGGATTTATTACTGTGCACCGTGTGGACAGGAAGCGCGCAATGGATATGCTGGCGCAGAACCAAATCGCTGGCTGCATTATTATTCCTAAAGGGTTTACAGCAAGCCTATACAGCGGGGATAATTTCCCGGTGACCTTTATTGGAAATAGAAGCCAAAAGGTACAAGCCGATCAGGCAAAGAATCAGCTAATCAGTGCGACGAATGATTTGTCGGCCGGACAGAGCGGCGTGAAGGCGGTCTGGTATGCGGCGCGTGACGGAGGTGCTACCCCCCAGCAACTTGACCGCATTTTAAAAGAGAGTGTGTTTGATTTTATGACGAGGGCGCTAGGTCGCAATGAAATTTATGATGAGGTGACGCTCGCCACGATCCCCGATGTGAGTTTTCCCGAGTATTTTACGGCGGCGCTGACCATAGTATTTGTCAGTTTTCTTGGCGTTCGCGGCAGTCGTTTGCTTGCGGAAGAAAAGGAACTGGGTGTGCTGGATCGCTTCCGGACGCTTCCGGGCGGGGTTTTATCTTTGTATGTCGGAAAATTTATCGCCATGTTTCTTTTGCTTTTGTTGCAAACGGCGCTCATTGTAGGGATGGCCAGCCTCATGTTTAAAAATTATCTTGGCGCGGCGCCGTTGTCTTTTATTCTTGTGTTTTTCGGTACGGCATTTTCGGTTGCGGCATGGTCGTTCTTGCTTGCGGTGATCGGCCTTTTTTCCAGAGGAGCGGAATTGCTCGGTTATGTGGGAACGTTTTTTCTGGCGCTGATCGGCGGTAATATTTATCCGCTTTTTTCCCTGTCGGAAAGCCTGCAGACAGCGAGTGACTTTACATTTAACAAGTGGGCGATGCACGGGATGTTAAAAGTTTTTTCGGGGAATCATTCTTTATCGGTATGGCCCGAAACAATGATGCTGTTAGCCATAGGCGGAGCATTGCTTGTGGCGGCGGTCGTGCTGTTGCCCCTGACCGGGAGGAAATAGATGTACGGGGTACTACAAGTTTTATGGTTGCGTATGCGATTGATTTTACAGGATAAGATGTTTCTTGTGTTATTGCTTTTGTTTCCGGTTCTGTTTGTGTTTATTTTGGGGGCGACCCAGAGCTTTCGGAAAGAGCCGGTGATTCCAGTAGCGGTGGCGGACGAGGACAATAGTGAATATTCCAGGCTGATCGTTGATCGCTTTGCCCGAAAAGAAGGAATTCGAGTACTTCGCGTGACCAGTGACGAGGCCTATCGTCTGGTAGAAAACTACCGGGTAGAAGCGGCGTTCGTCATACAGAAAGGTTTTCAGGATGCGGTATTGGAAGAAGAGACGGATAAGACGATCAAAATGGTAAAAAACCCCGGTTCATTGTCTTATGGGATTCTTGGCGAGATGCTAGGCAGTGAAGTTATGCGTCTGTCTGCCAATACAGGCGCGGCAAATCGCGCAGAGGAATGGTACAGGCTCTACGGGCTGACGAGTAATGAACCGGAGAGGTTATGGGAGCGGGTATGGAAGTATGCTGATTCCCAGTGGACTCCGAAACCGTTGATGACAATTAATTACAAAGAGATGGAGGCCGGGGGTGTGCAGTCTGTTACGCGCCTGACCCGTGTATCCGTAGCGGCATTAACTGGAATTGGCGCACTTTTGGTGTTTATGATGATGTTCGTGGCGCTGCACAGCAGGTGGCTGATCGAAGAACGAGAAAACGGTACGCTGAAACGGATGATGTCCGTTCCGGGCATGTTTCGAACCTTCTATCTGGGCAACATTGCCATGCTGTTCACGTTATCTGTATTTCTAGCGGCGCTGTGCGAAGCTGTGGCGCGTTTTTGGTTTGATGCAAGCCTGCTATACCATCCGCTGCAATCTATTATTCTTGGCGCTTATATTCTTGCTGTTATTGGACTTAGTATGCTTTTTGCAACGTTGCTGCCGACGCCGCAGCAATTGCAGACCACCGCACCGCTTCTGGCTTTGCTGACAGGTTTTGTAGGCGGTTGTTTTTGGCCTTTTCTTCCGTTGAATGGATGGATTAAAACGTTATCACTGTTGACGCCACAGGGATGGGCGTTGGACGGGATGAAGGCGCTGCTCGTTAATGATTATAGTATAGGCCAGGTTACACAAACTGCTGGAACGTTGGCAGGTATCGGAGTGTTTCTGTTGGTGTGGAGCTTCTACGTCATCCGTTACCGGGTTTTTGCTGGGTAAAATATCCCTTTTCCTTCGCGGATTGCTAACAAGTACGTCTCTTCTTTCCGGGCTTTGTTGACTTCCTGCAAAGAAGCGATTTTTATCGGCACCGCTTTGACAAAAGCGGTGTCCGCAAACGTCGATACCATACAAGCTGTCCCCGTCTGGATTATGGCTATTTCTTATATATCCATGATTCGATACTTTCGCCCACGCATGAAGTTCACCGTCATATTGAACGATAAGGGATGTGGCTGATCTGCCAACTTTGCCTTTCCATTCTGCTAGCATAGCCCCTTCGGGGAACATCTCGACATGTGCTTTGATTTGTTCACGGCTCTACTATAATTCTTCCGGGAAAGGCGGAGGAAACGCTTTCCTCTGTACATCCAGCAAGTCCTCAAAATCATCCTCCAGTGCGTAGTAATTGTCACTGTATCTTTCCCTCTCATAAAAAGATAGCATAGAGTCACGTTGACTTTGACATAGCAGCTTTCCCGCTCTGTTTTGTTATTTATTATAGTTTTTTGCTTTATACCAACAACTATGGATTATACAAAGAAAATTTACCTCTTGCGTTTTTATTCAGATAATTTTATGATAACAGATAAATAAACAAATTCGGAATTGTAGTTCCGAAATTCGGAACAGGGGGATTTGATGGGCGGAAACAAAACAGTTGTTAAATCGCTTGAAATTCTAAAGTTATTTTATGAGCATGACCGGCTTACGCTGCAAGAGATGGTAGAAATTTCAAATATCCCAAAAACATCCGTTTATCGTCAGGTGAAATCGTTAGAAGAAATGGGGTTGCTTACGCGCGACATAGACGGTAAGTACAGGCTGGGTCTAATTTTTATAAAACTTGGACAGCTTGTGGCTGATCGGCTTGATATTAGGCAAGTTGCGCTTCCTTTTATGCACAAGTTGCGCGATGAAATGGGAGAGGCGGTCAATTTAATTGTGCGTGAAGGAAATGAAGCGATTTATATCGAGAAAGTGGATACAAAAAAACCGGTTCGTCTCTATACGCGTGTAGGGCGCCGCTCTCCGCTGTACGCCGGGGCATGTTCACGAATCTTGCTGGCGTTTATGCCACCGGAAGAAGCTGAACAATATATTGCACAAACAGAATTGAAAGCGATTGCTTCCGGAACAATTACAGATAAAGAGCGTTTGCGCCAGGTGATTGTCGAGTCGCAGAAAAACGGGTACTCCGTTAGCTATTCGGAATTAGAGGATCATTCAGCGGCTGTGGCGGCCCCGATTTACAATCATAAAGGAGAAGTGGTGGCCGGATTAAGCATGGCTGGGCTTGAGGCCCATTATGCGCCTGATAAACTACCTCCGCTTATTAAAAAGATTAAACAAACCGCCCGGGAGATTTCCCTGCAATTGGGCTGGAGGGATGAATAACGAGCGAGGTGAAACGCATGAAATTATTTCCCCTCGGAGACGCCGCTATTGTCGTTGAATTGGGTAGTGTGATTAATGAAGAAACCCATTGTAAAGTTCGGGCGTTATCCGAATATCTGACGCGGCATCCGCTTCCAGGCATGATAGAATATATACCCGCATTTACGACGGTGACGGTGTTTTATGATCCATGCCGCGTATTGGCTAACAGCGGAGCGGAAACGAAGACATTTGTTTCGCCTTATCAAAAGATGCGCGCCATGCTGGAAAATATTTTATCTGAATTACAGGATAAGACAGTGGAAAAAACGCGCGTTATTGAAATTCCGGTATGCTACGGCGGTGAGTTCGGGCCGGATCTGGGGTTTGTAGCCGAACACAATGGGCTGACTCAGGAGGATGTTATCCGTATTCACAGCAGTGCTGAGTACCTTGTATACATGATTGGTTTTGCGCCAGGATTTCCTTATCTTGGGGGAATGCCGGAACAAATCGCCACACCGCGCCGTTCATCGCCGCGCCTGTCAATTCCGGTCGGTTCTGTTGGCATTGCTGGTAAGCAAACAGGCGTGTATCCGATTGCAACACCTGGCGGTTGGCAGCTTATTGGCCGTACGCCGCTTCCGTTGTTCATGCCGGACAGTGATCCGCCGACACCGCTTAAGGCAGGGGATCGGATTCGTTTCCGGGCTATTTCCCGGCAGGAGTATGATGAATGGAAGGAGAGGGGCGCATGCGGATAAAAGTGCTCAGGCCCGGATTGTTGACTACCATTCAGGACTTAGGTCGTTACGGATTTCAGAAGCAGGGGATTATTGCAAGCGGAGCGATGGATCCGTTTGCGCTTAGAATGGCGAATTTGCTTGTTGGCAATGAGGAAAACGCTGCCGCACTGGAAATTACGCTGATGGGGCCGCGCCTGGAATTTGAATCCGATACACTTATCTCGATCTGCGGCGCTGATTTGTCACCGGAAGTAGATGGCAAGCCGATTTTGTTATGGCGGCCAGTATATGTGAGAGGTGGAAGCGTGCTTGCATTCCGAGGTTGCACGTCCGGGTGCCGAGCGTATCTGGCGGTGGCAGGCGGTTTTAATGTAGAGAAGGTATTAGGAAGCCGCAGTACATATTTACGTGCGCACATTGGAGGATATAAGGGTAGGGCATTGCAGGAAGGAGATAGGTTGGAATTTGGGGAGCCATCCGAATGGGGGGCCTGGCAAATGCGGATGCTGGCCGCGGCAGGAGGAAGATCAGCGGACTGGACGATAAGCTCTGAGGTTTTTCCCGCATACGGAAAAAATCCAGTGGTACGGGTGATCCGCGGCGCGCAGTTTGACTGTTTTACCCCGGAAAGCCGGCAGCAATTTTTTGCTTCCGCGTTTCGGGTGACGCCACAATCGGATCGGATGGGATATCGGTTGCAGGGGCCGCAACTTTCGCTTGCTGATCCCCTTGAAATGATTTCAGAAGCGGTGGCGCCGGGAACGATACAGGTACCGTCTGAAGGCCAACCGATTGCCTTGCTGGCAGACAGACAAACAGTTGGCGGATATCCAAAGATCGCCCAGATTATTTCGGTAGACCTACCCGTTATTGCGCAGGTAAAGCCAGGGGAGAAAATTCGGTTTCAAGAAGTTTCTTTGGAAGAAGCGGAGATGCTGTATCTTACCCGCGAGGAACAGATTCAGCAGGTAAAACAGGGAATTGCCCTGCGCTACCAGTAGCACGATACACGATGTAAGGAGGAATACCATGTATAGAGTAGATATCAATTGTGATATGGGCGAAAGTTTTGGCGTTTATGAGATGGGAGCGGATGAGACAATCCTGTCGTTTGTGACCTCCGCAAACATCGCCTGCGGATTTCATGCCGGCGGCCCTGCTGTTATGCGCCGGACGGTAGAAATGGCTCTTGAGAAAGGTGTAGCGATCGGCGCGCATCCGGGTTTGCCGGATTTGGAAGGGTTTGGCCGCCGCAATATGGATATTACGCCGCAGGAAGCGTATGACATGGTGGTATACCAAGTGGGTGCGCTGTATGGCTTTGTGAAAGCGGCAGGAGGTAAGATGCAGCATGTGAAACCGCATGGAGCATTGTACAATATGGCCGCGAAAAGCCCGACACTTTCGGAAGCGATTGCTGAAGCGGTATACAAAGTAGATCCTGACTTGATTCTGTTCGGGCTTTCTGGAAGCGAACTGGTGAAAGCGGGGGAAAGAATCGGGCTTCGTACAGCCAATGAAGTATTTGCCGATCGTACCTATCAACTTGATGGCTCCTTGACTTCACGACGCGAACCGAATGCACTGATTACAGATACAGAAAAAGCTGTATATCAGGTTATCCGTATGGTTAAAGAAGGGAAAGTGCATACTGTTCAGCAGCAGGATATTGATATTCAGGCGGATACGGTTTGCATTCATGGGGATGGTGCACATGCGTATGAATTTGCGAAACAGCTCCACACTCTTCTTGGGGATGCGGGTGTCATTGCGAAGGCTATTGGAGAGGTGTAGATACATTTATTTTTTAATAACAACATAGAAGGGAGTAACCGTATGATCAAGTTAATAGGGATATTGGTTGTTGCACTTGGGTTTGCCTTTCGTTTTAATACCTTGCTAGTTGTTATGGTGGCCGGCATTGTAACCGGTTTAGTATCAGGGATGTCTTTGAATGAAGTTATGGCCTTATTCGGTAAGTTTTTCGTTGAAAACCGGTACATGTCCCTAGCCATTGTGTTATCACTCCCTGTAATTGGAGTACTTGAGCGGTACGGGTTAAAAGAGAGGGCTGAAGCATTAATTAGAAAAGCAAAAAATGCGACAACAGGTCGTGTACTCCTAACATACTTGCTTATTCGTGAAGCATCAGCGGCTATTGGATTGAATATCGGTGGACATGCACAAGCGGTACGACCGCTGATTGTACCAATGGCGGAAGGAGCCGCTGTTGCGCGGTATGGTAACATCTCAGAGAAGACGAGAAGTGAAATCAGAGCTTATGCAGCTACAGCTGAAAACACAGGGTGGTTCTTTGGTGAAGATATTTTTATTGCAACAGGGGCCATTTTACTCATGAAGGGATTTTTCGATTCTCTGGGTATGGATGTAGACATATGGGACATGGCGTTATGGGGAATCCCTACCGCATTGGCCGCTTTCTTTGTAAGTTGGATTCGTTTTCATCGTTTGGATAAACGAATTGCAAACGATGCACAAAACAGTCATGCTGAGTCTGTTCAGCAGGATGAGAAAGGGGCGTAAATATGAAATTGCTCACATTAGATACGCTTTACTATTTGACAGGTCTTATTATTGCGTTTATTGCGATTCGTGTAGCATTAGATAGAAATCATCCGAATCGTATAGGTTCGGGTATGTTCTGGGGAATTTTTGCTGTAACCTTTTTATTCGGCAATCAGATTCCGCCGCTTTATGTTGGGTATCTTGTTTTAGTCATGGTTGTACTTGCCTCTATTGGCAAAGTAACAAAATCTAATGAAAAAGAAGCGGATGTAGAAGAGCGTGCAGGGCATGCTGAGCGTTTGAAGAATAAGGTCTTTATTCCTGCTATTTTAATTCCTCTTCTTACAGTTGTCGGAACATTTACACTTGATAAAATTAATTTTGGTTCTGTTTTGTTAGTTGATCCGAAAAAAGTGACGTTGATTGCGCTGGGATTGGCTATGATTATTGCGACGATAACTGCGTTGCGCATTACGGGCGCAAAAGCGACTGTTCCAGTGACAGAAGGAAGCCGTTTGATGCAGGCAGTAGGTTGGGCAGTTATTTTGCCGCAAATGCTGGCTGCGCTTGGTGGTATTTTTGCGAAGGCGGGCATCGGTGAAGTAGTATCCGGTATTGTGGGCGATATTCTGCCTACTCAATATGCGTTTGTTGCTGTAGCTGCTTATTGTTTAGGCATGATGCTGTTTACAATAGTAATGGGAAATGCGTTTGCGGCTTTTGCCGTAATCACCGGGGGAATCGGAGTTCCGCTTATTGTGAATATGCATGGTGGAAATCCGGCGATTATGGCTGCACTTGGTATGTTTGCCGGTTATTGTGGTACGCTGATGACACCGATGGCTGCTAACTTTAATATTGTTCCAGCGATGTTGCTTGAACTGAAAGATAAGAATGCGGTTGTAAAAACGCAATTGATGACGGCAATTCCTGTTTTTATTATTAACATGCTGTTAATGTATTATCTTGTTTATCATTTCTAGTCATTTAAATAAAAGGCGATAAGGGGATGCAGCAATGAAACACGTGTTGATTACAGGTTTTGAGCCTTTTGGTGGGGAAACGGTAAACCCGTCGCTTGAAGCCGTGAAACAGTTAGACGGTAAGAAGATTGATGATTATGTAGTGGTGGCCCGTCAGCTTCCTACTGTATTTCATGAATCAATAGCCGAATTAGAAAAATATATAGAAGAGTTAAAGCCGGAAGTTATTATTTGTGTGGGACAGGCAGGTGGTCGTCCGGATATTACGGTCGAACGTGTAGCAATTAACGTGGATGATGCGAGAATAGCAGATAATAGAG
The DNA here is from genome assembly GCF_001439585.2 of Aneurinibacillus sp. XH2. Taxonomy (NCBI): domain Bacteria; kingdom Bacillati; phylum Bacillota; class Bacilli; order Caryophanales; family Paenibacillaceae; genus Aneurinibacillus; species Aneurinibacillus sp. XH2. The sequence goes on from NZ_CP014140.1 coordinate 205,764, forward strand.
GCAAACAGCCTGTGGATGTGCCGGTTGTGATGGGAGGCCCGGTTGGATATTGGGCGACGCTTCCAATTAAGGCTATTGTTAAAAGGCTACGTGAGCAGGGGATTCCGGCTTCGATTTCACAAACGGCAGGTACATTCGTGTAATCATGTATTTTATGGATTAATGCATATTCTGAATACATCGGAAAAAAAAGCGCGCGGAGGATTTATTCATATTCCATATCTTCCACAACAGGCTGTCGCCCATCCAGGACAGCCAAGTATGCCGCTTAATATGATTGTAAAAGGACTGGAACTTGCTGTCGAAACGACTCTTACTCATGAGCAAGATATAGTAGAGGTGGGCGGACAGACGCACTGATTTTCATTATAGATTAAGATACGAAAGGTCATGACAAATTGTGTCATGGCCTTTTTTCATGTGGAGCGTGTAGCACGTCGGTCGAACCGGCAATTCCTGCAAACTTTTCTTTTTATTTAAAATTATTATAAATTTGTTGACATTGTAAAGACGATAAATTAAAATGATTACAAATAATATTTATAAAAATATCCTGTGGAATCATGGGGTGACATGAATGAAGGGTGTGTTGCGGGATTCACGTTTTCAAAAATTAATATTCGCTAATATTCTTTCCTCTATCGGCTCAGGTGTGACTATGATCGGAGTTCCCTGGCTTCTGGTAAATCGGGAGGACGGTGCTCAGATTTACGGATATGCGGCATTCTGCATGACGGCTTTTCTTTTTTTTGCGTCACCGTATATCGGTGTATTTATTGATAGAATGTCGCGGAAGAAGGTGTTGCTGTTTAGCGAGGGATTTGGCTTCATAGCCGCCGCTTTTTTTGCAGCATGGGGTTTTGGAGCTGGAGCCTATGAAACATGGCACCTTCTCGGCATATACGCCGTCAGTTCTTTTTACTATGCGTTGCATTATCCGGCCCAGTTCGCGTTTAACCAAGAGATTTTCACGAAAGAGCAGTACCAAGAATTGAACAGCGTGATGGAAATTCAGAATCAGGTCGCTTCCATGCTGGCGGGCGGCCTGACGAGCGTATTCATTGAAAGGATTGATTTTTTCTGGATTTTATTCGCGAATGCGTTGACCTATGCCGGAGGATTTGCACTGCTTTCCCTTGTTCCCTACAGGCTTTCCGGACAGCAAATGAATGTATCGAAGGCTTCTGTTTGGTTAACGATGAAAGAAGGATTCTTTTATCTTAAAGATAAGCCGCTGTTCATTGTTTTTTACGTAAGCTCGCTTATGCCCTTTGTCGGTGTTATGGTCGGCAATTATCTGTACCCGGTGTATATTGCGAAGACGCTCGGAGCGGACGGTACGGTAATGGGATTGGCGGATGCGATATATGCGGTTGGTGCGGTTTTGGGCGGATGTATCATTCCACTGATGCTAGGTAGAATAGGGCCTTTTCGCACGGTTTTGTTTACGGTTTGCGCTTATACGGCTGGTACGATTCTTATCGCTATTTTTCCCGCGGTTCTTCTTTTTCTTGCGCTGGATGTCATTCTAGGTTGGGGAAATGCCGGTTCTCGTGTCGCGCGGAACACGATTATGATGAATGAAGTACCTAATGAATTTATGGGACGGGTGAATAGCTTTTTCTCGGCGATAGGAATGTTACTTAGAATTAGTTTAATCGGGTTGTTTGCGCGGACGGTTTCCTATACAGGCGCTTCCTTTTCGCTTTTGGTAATGGGAGGGCTGCTTCTTATAGCTTGCATCGGTGTTTTGATAAGCCGGAGTTTATTTGCGCGAAATGTACCGGCTCTGTCAAAAACTTCGTAATAACGTTTGCTATAATGAGAATAAGATTTTCTAAAGCAAAGGAGAGAGCCATGGCACGTATTTTTATTATTCTTGGCAGTATAAACCTATTTTTATCGGTAGCGCTCGGCGCGTTTGGCGCCCATGGATTGGAAGGAAGAATCGCAGAACGACTGTTTGAAGTTTACAAAACAGGTGTCCATTATCATATGGTACATGGTCTTGGCCTGTTGGCGGTCGGTGTGTTCGGAGAACGCCTGACCGCCGGGATGAAGCAGTTGAGGCTTGCCGGCTGGTTTTTGCAAGCCGGGATTTTATTCTTCTCATTTAGCTTGTATGCTTTAGCCTTGACTAATATTGGCTGGCTCGGAGCGATTACGCCTATCGGCGGCGTTTGCTTCCTGATCGGCTGGATTTTTCTGGCGGTTGCCGCAGCAAAAAAATAGCCTATAGCCATTGTGCCCAGTAATGTTCTGCCACATCCACAATATCGAATGCTTCTCCGACCATGAATGGGGCAAGAATATGGGCCCGTATCGTTTTTACATCGGGTATGTCTTCGATAACGGCGCGTCCACCGTTTTTCCCGAGCAGGAGTTTGCCGCGGAAAGAGGCAGCGAGCGGCAACGGGTACAAAGAACGGATGACATCTTTTTGACAGGTGGCGACCGCGCCTTGCGAAAGGCTGAAAGAATCCCTTGTGATGACGAGTATGCCGTCTTCGCGTTGCAAAATTTCTTTTACCGAATAGAGAGCAGCAGGAGCTTCAGGCGATGGAGCGATTCGGATATATTTCGCATTCTTCGGCGGAGAATGCGGATGGAGCCGGATCGTTCTTTTTTTGTAGTTTAGCTCTTGAACTTGTACCCATGGTCGGGCGTTTCCTTCGATTTTCAGACCCTGGAATGTCATGACGTCGGCTTCGATGCAGGCGCTGGCGAGAATTTTGCCGGTGCGGTCGGTTCGGATAAAGCCGCAACGTCCGCGAATCCGCCATTCTCCGAATCTCGTGTGGATGCACATCGTCTGCGTCAGCGGGCTATAGGCCCAGAAGTCAAGCCAGCCATTTGTAAGTTCAGTGGCAAACGCCATAACTGCACTTCCGCGCGTGGCTAATCTGTGTATAGTTTGAATACGTAAAGCACTCTTTGTTTTTCTGGTATGGATAAGGGCGACGTATTGCTTGGCAGGGCGGCGACTGCGCACGATAAGAACAGGATGGTGTTCTTTTCCTGACAGCGTCGGATACGTTCCGATAATGATATGATCGTCCGGATCGGTGAGGCCGTGCCAAGTCAACGTAAACCCTTCTTCAGATTCCCAGCAGGCCTTTACACAGGGGAGAAGTGGCTCGTATTGCCGGATTCCATAGATAAATCCGTATCCGTTATTCGGCGCTGGTGTCCAGTATTGTGCTTTTTCCTCTTCGAGCAGCGGCGAGAACGTCTCTCCTATTGTAAGTCGTTCTCCGAAGCTGTTTCCGGGTGTGTCGAAGTACGGTTTTTCCCGGGCATTTATCCCGGCAAGCGTCCAAGCGTCATTCGTTTTGCATTCTTTTACGCCGTCGAGCCGCAGTTCCGCCTTTTCATGAAAACTACGCCATGTATAGTCGCATATTTCAGCTCCCTGAATATAAAATAAGTCAACCAGGTAGGAAGAACCGTCAGGCAGCGGCGCAAGCGCTGCCATGCGCTGATAAGCATCCAGTCCATAGAGACCGGGCGCTTTTCCTTCGTATGCCGCTACGTGCGGCGATTCGTAGAGAAGCGAAACCTCTCCGCCGGGAAAAGGTTTGTAAAGTTGCCCTTTTTTCATCTCTTGATCTTCATTAACAACAACGGTATTGTGGGCGATGGATTTGGTTGCCCATCCGTAATGTCCGTTGGAACCGTATGTGCTGTAGCCGATATCGGCAGAGATTTCTTTTCCGTACACATAATAATTATAGGCGAGTATATCGTCATGCGCGTGCGTATGATTGGCGCCCGTTCTCATCAGGATGGTTGTGTCATTGGCGTCCCTGAGAATGCCGACGCCTGCTTGCCCTGCGAGCGTTGTTCCAGCAGGCCAAGTAAAACGTCGAGGTGTTAAGCACGGGTGGAACAAAAATAAATCCATCCCTTTGTCCCCCAGCTCTGGGCGGGCAGATGTACAAGTGCGCTGCAACATGTCAAAAGCTTCTTTTTGGATGGCCGGATCCGGAGAATAATGATAGAAGTGAAGCGCGGCGCGGTATATGTCAGCGGCCGTCTTAGGATCAAGCTTGCGGTTGCGTCTTCGGTCCTGTCCCCAGTCGCCGTAGCAGGGCAGGTGGCCCTGACACAGCATTTCTGCGGGATTTTGTACGGCGAAGCGGAAAAAGCGTTCACTGGCAAAAGGATGAAATGCGCGCAATTGCTCCGGGGAGGCGGCCCGTATCGCAAGAAGCGCCATGTCGAGGAAGACGGTAATCGTAAACATGGAATAGCCATAGGAGCCTTCGAAGTACATACCGTCCCGACCGACCGCGTTGGAAAGGAAGACTTCCGTCGCTTTGATGCCCCACTTTTGATAATCTGGCTGTTCCGTGACAAGTCCTACTGCTAGCATTGCCCGGACACCGTCGGCTTCATGGTTATGCAGTTCAGTTAGATTTCCTCCTTTCAGGTCGTATGCTGGGCCTCCGAGTTCTGTCAACATATAATCATTCAGCATTCGTTCGATGTTTTCCCGGAATGTTCCCGGTCGTCCGAGCAACGCGAGTGCCGGAGAGGGGGTATCCATTTCTTCCAGGTGATAGAGCCAGTCATAATTATGGGCGAGAAAAACTTTAACCCGATGCACCACGCTAGTCAAAAGGTGCAGCCGCCCCATTTCCGCCTTGCTCTGGAACGGAGTAAAATCGCGCGGGCCGATCGTTTCCGGGAAAATGGCCGCAAATGCATCCAGAATGACGAGCGCTTTTTGAGCGTACTTTTTTTCTCCAGTCAGCATGTACGCATATGTCAGCTTGGTGACCATTCCTTCATGATCGCGCACGCCTCCAAGCAACCATCCCGCAGTGTGAAAATTCCACACCCCGATAGGATAGTAAGCCTTACCTTCCCGCAGGAATCCTGCTCCATCATCCGGAGAATCTTGATTCGGCAGAATGGAAGCACAGGACGGGCAGGTCAGATTTTTTTCTGGAAACCGGGAAAGAAAGCCACCGCCTATTTCCGGAGAGGAAGGAAACGCTCCCTTGCAGTAGGGACAGCCGGATATGCCATAAGCAAATGCCTGTCCCTGCATAGAGAGCACGCACCGGTAAATGTCTTCATCCCTGTATTCGGATAGAAAATGATCGCAATGCTTGTGTAACGTTTCAAGCCGCTGCTTTACCCAGGGATGATTCTGGCTATTTTTTTGCGCCATCGTAATGTTTTCGGGCGTGAAATAGAAGCCTAGCTTTGGGATTGGCTTTTGCATGTGTGTTCCCTCCTTTTGGATATAGAAAAAAACGCGACACGTGTGGAACAGAGAAAAGGTAGATAGGCAGCATACGCGAGTTTTTCTTAATAGATTAGGAACATGGCTGTTGAAACGGCACAGTTAGCTAGCATCGGTCTTCGTCCATATATTTTTGGAGCATCGCATTAATCTGTCCGCCTAAAATCAGGATCATTGCCGAAAGGTAAAACCAGATCATTAAGATAATCACGCCCCCGAGACTGCCGTATGTTAGCGAATAGTTGCTGAAGTTATTTACGTAGTAAGAGAAACCGTACGATACGGCAAGCCAGCCAAAACCGGCGAACAGCGCACCGACAATGGCTACTTTCCCATTCACGTTGCATTTTGGTGCAAAATAGTATAGGAAGGCGAATAGGCTGAACAGGAATAGAAGACTGACGACCCAGCGCAACAAACGCCAGGTAAACAAAATGTAGTAAGGTATATGCATTCGCGAAGTAAAAAACGTCTCAATCATTTTTCCGAATACGGGTAAAATCAGCGTCATAAAGATAGCCAACACCATGCCGATGGTAAATAGAATTGCCAGCAGGCGCGACGTAAAATAAGAGCGCTCGTCGGCTACTCCGTATGCCCGATTCAGCGCCACAATAATCGCATGTATGGCGCTCGACGATGTCCATAGTGTGCCTGCCAGGCTGAGAAACAGCAGCCAGCCGCGCCGTGTGTTTAGAAAACTGTGCAGATTGCTTTCCAGCAGTTCGGTCACTTTTTCCGGGGCGATAATCCGAATGATTGTCAGCGCATTTTCCGTTGAAATTGGCATATATCCGATCAGCGTAAAGGCAAAAATAAAAAAAGGAAAAATAGAAAGCAAAAAATAATAGGCCAACTGAGCGGACATACCGGAAACATCGTCCTTTATAAAACGGTCCACCAATTCCTGGCCAAACTGGATAAGCCGGTGTTTTTTTCGTTTTTTATCCATACCCGATCTCCATTGACATGTAGGGTTATTTATAGTTATTTTACCACTATGCTCATTTTATGCCATTAGGTTTATGTTCATTATTATGCTATTCGGTTACAGGGTAGAAGATAAATACGGAGGGACATTATCGTGACAAAAGTGTTTCTTGTGCGGAACCGCCGCAAACGCCTAGAACAGGGGCATCCTTGGATTTTTCGGAGTGAAGTGGAAAGAATCGAAGGGGAATTCACGCCAGGTGATATTGTTGAAGTGGTAAATCATCAGGGTCACTTCCTCGGTAGAGGATATATCAACCCCGAGTCGCAAATGATTGTACGTTTACTTACGACAAAGCAGGAAGAAGAAATCAATCAGGAGTTGTTCATATCTCGCATCCGGCAGGCATGGAGCTTCCGCCGTCGGTTTCTTCCGGGCATTCGTTCCTGCCGCGTATTATACGGAGAGGCTGATTTTATGCCAGGTCTTGTAGTGGACAAGTTCGAAGACGTACTTGTTGTCCAAATTCTTTCTCTTGGAATGGAAGTGCGTAAAGAGTGGATTTTACATGCACTTTTGGAAGTATTCTCCCCGAAAGCGATATATTTGCGCAATGATGTGTATGTCCGCGAGCTTGAAGGGTTGGAACAGGAAAAAGGGTTCTGGTACGGCGAATCGGAAACGGAAATCCAAATCGAAGAGAACGGGTTGAAGCTTATCGTTGATATTGAACACGGTCAGAAAACCGGCTATTTCTTCGACCAGCGTGAGAACCGCGCCTCCATCGCTCCGCTCATGACCGGTTGGGGAGAGGCGCACGGTATCCGCATGCAGGAAGTGGAGATTGATGGAAAAAAAGAAATGTGGCCGGTGGATCGCCGCGGAAAGATTGTAAAAAATCCGTTCTGGGACGGTGCCGAGGTGCTGGATTGTTTCACACACACTGGCTCTTTTACATTGAATGCTTGCAAGTATGGTGCCAAAAAAGTAACCACGCTTGACATTTCGGATCACGCGATTGAGACAGCTAAACGTAATGTTCAGTTAAATGGGTTCCTGCACCGGGTCGAGTTTGTCGTGGCAAATGCGTTTGACTACCTGCGGGAAGCGGCACGAGAGGGAAGGCAGTGGGACGTTGTAATTCTCGATCCGCCCGCGTTCGCCAAATCGCGCAGTGCGGTAAAAGGTGCGCTGCGCGGCTATAAAGATATTAACTTGAACGGCCTTAAGCTTGTGCGGGACGGCGGCTATTTAGTAACAGCCAGCTGTTCTTACCATATGAGTCCAGAATTGTTCGAGGAGACGATTCAGGAGGCGGCGATGGATGCGAAAAAAATTCTCCGTCTTTTGCGTTGGAGCGGTGCAGGCGTTGATCATCCGAAATTGACGGGCGCTGATGAAGGCGATTATTTGAAATTTGCCATTTACGAAGTACGGTCAAGAGTATAGGGCTTTTCCCATTCCACTTTTTACATTTACTTTAAGCTTTCACTGGCAGATTTATGAGGAGATCTACAAATGTATGCTCCTACTTTTTCTTATACTTTTCTAATGTTTAGCTCTTTTTTGTTACTGGGTTGAGTCCATATAATGGTGTAAAAATGATCAGTTTCAAAAAAGAAGAGCCATCATCAGAAATTCACGTAGAATAGAAGTTGGCAAAATTCATATTACGAAAAGGAGATACTAATATAGCTTAATATCACATTACTATAGGTTGTGAACGCTCCCCCACTTAGCTATCGCTTGAAGTGGGGGTTTCTTGGTTGTTCAGTTACATTTTATTTTCGTTGATCGGGAGTCGTGCAAAAATTCCGGGGGATCGACGACATTTTTACTTTAAAAAGAAGACAGGAGAATGTGTGAGAAAGAAAGGGGATGATGCGAAAAAAGAAGTGTTGTTTTTGTGGAATAAGAAGGATTTTTTGAGGATATGAAGAAATGAAGTTTCTAGCGCTAAAGAAGCAGCCCGGCATATAGTAATGTGCCGGGCTTTATTCATTGTAAGTCTATTCTGATTTCTTCTTAGACTTTACGATTAGTACTTCGACTTTTGATTTTCATACATTCTTTTTTGGCTTTGCGTCGCTTCGTTCGTGCAAGCTTTCCCGCACCGGGAGCGACATGAAAAGCACAGCGAACAAAATTAACGATCCACCAATGAAGAAAGAGGGGCTCAGATCCTCTTTCAGCAATAACCAGCCTAGCAGCGCGCCGACCACCGGTTGAAAGAAGAAGAACATGGAACCGGTGCCCGCTTCCACGAGCTGAAGCCCTTTATTCCATAAATAGAATGCGCCCGCCGTAGACACAATCCCAACATACAACACAGCAAACCATGTAGACCATTCATCCAGATTTTGCACTGGCAAGAAGCCCCACTCTACCACCATCACCGGCGTCGTGAACGTAATTGCCCAAAAAATGGAATATGTCGTTACCACAAGCGGTGAATAATGAAGCGATGCCTTCTTTGCCAGTACTGACAATAGCGCCCACGTAATCGCAGCTCCAATGAGGCAGAGGTTCCCGATAAACGTTTTTACATTTCCGGTTAGATTGTTTTCCCAGCCAACTACAATAACGACACCGATCATCGCAAGCAGCAGCGATACCAATTTGCGCAAGGTGATGGACTCTCTCAGCATCCGAAACGCAAACAGCACGATAAATACGGGACTTGCGGATGTCAAAATCGCACCCATATGGGCCGAAGACAGCCAGGTTCCGATAAATTGTAACCCAACGGACAAAAAGTATCCGACAAATCCGATCGACAAAAATAGACGCCAGTCCTTGGATAGCGGCTGTTTCTCGCCGCGCTGCGCTACAAAATACCAGAGAAAAACAAATCCTATTACATAACGCAGCCACAGCAGTGTAAATGGGGGAAGAGAATCGAGAACCATTTTGCTGACAACGTACATGCCGCCCCAGATGCTTGCGGCGGTGCCTAAAGCGAGATATCCTAGCCATGCTTGCTTATTTTTGTTCATTATGGTAATACCTCCGTTCGCTTATTTCTTTTTTCGCGTAACGGGGTATCGCTGTCCCCGTTACATTACGCGAACAGCGGGTACATCACATTCTTGGCGAACCTGCTTCATACATATTCCTCCTTCGACATAACTTTCCATTCCTTTACATTCTCTCATGTTTCTCGTTTTCTTCCAACAAAAAATTCTCTTGATCGCGCAATCTAACAAGATCAGCGCCTACAATTGCGTGAATTGTCGCACGATTTTTGTTTTTTTTCGCTTCCTTTTATTTTATACTAAAGTCACCAACAACAAATAAGCAATGTCTAACCTATCACTGAGACTATATAAAAACAACGAAAAAACAGGTATATTCCCCCGTACCTTTTATTTATAGATAATATGACCGATAATAAGCCGTCATGCGACAGTTTTGATAGGGATAAGTCAAACGTTATGATGAAGTATACTTTAGAGGAGGAATGAAAAATGAATCACGATTTCAATGAGGAAGTTTTTACTTACTACAAAGAAGGTGTACTGACCGAGATTGGTCTGAATGGAAGGGTTAGCCGTGAAGAAGATGATTCGTTGTATTTGCACCTGAATTATAGTGAAGACTTACGAAAGGCAACATATGAGTCTTGCGTGATGCGGACGGACAGACGGGGAGCTGGTGAAGAGATGGCATGGTTCATGGTGTCAGTGGAAGCTTATGGGAAGGCAGGAATGGAGTACTGGGATACAGGTTGAACGAAAGACAGGCCTTTCTTTTTCTTGTCCTTTTACGGACCGTTTGTGAATGCCTCCACAGGCGAAGCCGAGCGTTTAATCTTTCCCCTCCTGCTTTTTCCAAATTTTATCCTTTTCACCTTTTCCTCGTTTGTATAGCTTTTCGGACGATTTGTTATAATGGAAGAAAAATTGTCTGGAGATGGCTATGAATCCAATTTTACAGGTACAAAACCTTACGGGTGGGTATAGTCGAAAACGCCCGGTCATCCATAATATTACGTTTGATATTTATCCGCGCGAAATGATTGGACTTATTGGCTTGAACGGCGCGGGCAAAAGCACAACAATTAAGCATATTCTCGGGTTGCTTCAACCGGCGGAAGGGTCGGTTCGTATTCACAACCAAACGCTGAAAGAAGCGCCGGAGTTATACCGCGCGTCTTACACATACGTTCCAGAGACACCGCTTGTGTATGATGACTTGACGCTGTGGGAGCATCTTGAGCTGACAGCGATGGCGTACGGATTGGAACGCAAGGTATTTGAAGAGCGGGTCGAGTCATTGCTTGCAGAATTTAATATGCAGGACAAAAAAAGGATGTTTCCGCAGCATATGTCCAAAGGGATGCGGCAGAAAATGATGATCATGAATGCATTTCTTGTCCGTCCTGTGCTTTATATTATCGATGAACCGTTTGTCGGACTTGATCCGCGCGGAATCCGTTCGCTGCTGGAATTAATGGTGAAAATGAAGAATACGGGCGCGGCGATTCTGATGAGTTCGCACATCCTTTCAACCGTTGAGCGGTATTGCGACAAATTTATCGTACTTCATAATGGCCGTATCCGCGCTGCAGGTACGCTGGAAGAGATTCGCCGACAGGCGGGAATGGCAGCCGCTTCGTTGGACGATGTGTTTTACGAACTGACAAAGGATGGGGCCAATGATGGACGCTAGGCATCTTTGGCGCAGGCGGATAGAAGCGTTCCAGAAGGAAGCGCTTGGCTATGCTCGTTATGTTGCAAATAGCGGAATGATTGCTTTTCTTGTCTTCGCGTTTATTTTAGCGGCGTATTATTATTCACAGGCACTTGGGAAAATTCCGCGCTCGTATCCGGTTGAATGGTTGATTGCGTTCTTGTTTTCTGTTCTTATGACAGCAGGGACGGTACGTACGTTCTTGAAAGAAGCGGATTTGGTCTTTTTATTGCCGATAGAGAGCCGGATGGGCTCGTATTTCCGGGCTTCTATCATATATACATTGTTTTGGCATGCGCTGTATATATTTTTGTTTCTGCTTGCGGTGTGGCCTTTATATACGCATCGGATGGGGGAAAAAGCGGAGTCGTTTCTTGCACTGCTTGTTTTCTCGCTTGTATTAAAGGGTGTAAACTTGCTTTGCAAGTGGCAGGAGGAGCGCCTGCGAGAACAAAGCAGGAGAGCTTTATGCATGCTCGTTCGCTGGATAGCGAATGCGGCTATTTTATTTATGCTGTTCTCACACGGGTTTATCCCGGTTGTTATGCTGGTTACAGGCGCGTTTCTTTTGGCAGCTTTTTTCTGTTATAGGGGCTTGGCGCATCAGGCGATTCACTGGGAGCGCCTTGTACAGATCGAAAAAAGAATGCAGGCGAGATTTTATACGTTTATCACCCAGTTTGTCGATGTGCCGCACATTGCAAACCGGGTGCAACGCCGTTCCTGGGCAGCGGCTTGGGCAGACCAGCTGCCGTTTACCAGGGGAAATGCATATGCTTATCTGTACAGAAAAGTGTTCGCGCGTTCCGATTTGTTGCCGATGTTTCTTCGTCTGACAGTTATCGGCTGGATCGTGATCGCATTCATTGGCGAAGCTTGGGGAAAAGTGGCTGCCTATTTTATCATCTTGTCCCTGACAGGGGCGCAGCTTTCGATGCTACGCCAGTATTATCGGTATGTATTCTGGCACCATATTTATCCTGTTCCGGCTGGGACAAGGCAGGATGCTGTTGTGCGTGTGGTATTTATGCTTTTACTTGTACAGGCGCTGGTTTTGTATACTGCGGTGTTTATCCCGTTTATGCCGGGGTGGCACTGGCTGGCTGCCCCTGTTATTGGCGTTAGTTTTTCTTATGTATACAGCTGGAGAGTGTTACGTAAAAAGGTGTAAGCAGAATAACGGAAAGCAAGACAACAATTTGTTTCCTTTAGGCAAATTATTTGCCTTAAACGCAATAAGTTTTATTTACCCTACAATGCTAGACCTCGGCAAAAAGGTTTCTCTAGACCCACACAAAATTTTTCTGGTAGCATATTTATACAGGAATGGCTGGAGGTCTAGTTGCATGGAAGAGCAATACAATAACTTGAAAATAGGGGAACGAGGTGCCTGGGTTAGCATTATTGCTTATCTTACGCTATCTGCTCTTAAGCTGATTATAGGATATCTATCCAACTCAGAGGCGTTGATGGCGGACGGTTTAAACAATACGACTGATATTATAGTGTCGGTTGCGGTGCTAATCGGCCTTCGTTTTTCCCGCAAACCGCCGGACGAGGATCACCCTTACGGCCATTGGCGCGCGGAGACAATTGCTTCATTGATGGCTTCGTTCATTATGATGGTGGTAGGGATGCAGGTATTGTACAACGCCGGGCGTTCCATTGTGGATTTTCGGGCAGAGACGCCGGATGCATTGGCGGCGTGGACGGCTGTAGGATGCGCCCTGGTGATGTATGGTGTGTACCGTTTTAATTGCAGGCTCGCTTTGCGGATTAATAGTCAGGCTATGATGGCTGCGGCGAAAGACAATCTATCAGATGCTTGGGTAAGCATTGGCGCGGCTGTCGGTATTTTTGGTTCTCAGTTTGGTATGCCTTGGCTTGACCCGCTAGCGGCGGTCGTTGTCGGGTTTATGATCTGTCGTACAGCGTGGGAAATTTTTCGGGATGCGACACACAATCTGACGGATGGTTTCGATGAGCAAAAACTTATGAAATTGCGCCAGACCATTGAAGAAATACCGGGAGTGAAAGCGCTAAACGATATAAAAGCGCGCGTGCACGGTAACAATGTGCTAGTAGATGTGGTTATTTATGTTGACCCTGATTTGAACGTTATAGAGAGTCATCATATTACGGAAGCGATTGAGAAAAGAATGCAGGAGGAACATGGCATTATCAGTGTGCATGTCCATGTCGAGCCGTGGGAGAAATAAGAACCAGGGAGGCGACCTGCGATGTAATTCGTGAGCAGTGTTTGGGGGGATGAGGCTGGACAGGAGAAGAGAGAGGCCTTCCGTCTTTTTCTTTTCTCCTGTTCTTTCAATGCATTAGAATAAAGGGGACATTTACTTTGATATAGACTCAACTTCTGCAAGTCTTTTTCTTACATAATCCACAAAAATATTGTTTTGTTGCAGTTCAAAAATGATGATAGATTTGCGGAAGAATTCAATGGCCTGTTCCTTGTTGCACAAATGAAACAAGTTCTCTCCTTTTTGATAATGTAGCTCTCCAAATAGGTACAAATATTCATGCTGTAGACAGAGAGAAATTCCCCGTTCGCAATATTCCAGTGATGAAGAGAAATTGCCTAGTTTGGTAAGTACTTTGGCATAATTATAAAATAGTCTGATGTATATCGTATAATCTTGAACAAGCGTCACGTTGCTCATGTGTTTGATGGCGGTCGAGAAGATTTCTGCTGATTTTGTGAATTGTTTTTCTTCACTGTAAATGATGCCGATGCTATTCAAAATTTCCACTTCTTTTTCCGTATAGTTATCCGGGCTTACAGCCATGTTAAGCGCCTGATGCAGTAAATCCAAACTTTTTTGTGTGTTCTGTTCCGTGTAATAGGCGCAAATTCCTTCATGCCAGACGAGGAATTGCCGGTTTTTCCGATTTTGGAAAATCGGATTGTTTTTTTCCGCTTTAATAAGGATAGCCACTTCCTCATAATTTCGTTCTCGGATAAGTTTGCGAATTTGATAGAGGAACTCCTGAACATAAGTAAATCTTGGATTTTCCATTCGGTCAAAAAAGTAATCGAGCGTAATTCCTAATCGCTTGGCGATATAGTAAAGAATTTCGGCGGAAGGAATCACTTCTCCCTTTTCGATTTTGCTGATAAGTGCTTGAGTACAAATTCCTTTCGCTAGCTCTGTCTGTGAGATGTTAAGATACTTCCTGATTTCCCGGACGACTTCTCCGATTCTTTGAGTACTCATGCATAGCTCCTATATAAATATTTTTATAGATTATCGCGTATTTTTGAGAAAAAGCTAAAAAAAACTATTTTTTTCTCGAAAAATACTCTATTAGCCTAAATTCGTAAATATATGTAATATATTATGATAGTACTAACATATGTCTCATAATTTTCCAAGTTGAAAGGAGGGTATAAGACAGTGAAGAGGAAAATTTTTTCACTAGGAATGACGGCCCTTTTACTTATTAGTATTAACGGAATTTTTAATAGCAAAGAAGTGGAAAAAGAATCAGTAAAAAATGCTCAGGACACCTCAGCCGTTATGCTTCGTCTTCCTTATCAACATTGATGGGCTGCTAGCTGAAGGGGGAGGAAAAGAAATGAGAAAAAAGTATTCATTGGAGTTTAAACGTGAAGTGGTCAAAGACGCACTCTTGCAAAAAAGCTTGAGCCTGGTGGCGAGAAAATATAGATTAAACAGCAAAATGATTTATCGTTGGGTTCATGAATATAAACAAGGAAAATTCAGTTCATAAATGATAGGCAGCAAGCGGTGAAACACATAGTTCACCGCTTTCCGTTATTTTACAATTACTTTATACTCACGCATCCAATGATCAAGCTGGATGAGGTAAGCGAAGAACTGCGGCACGTTCATGAGCTGGCCGAACCACGGCATATGGATTGAAGCCAGATCGAGCGCCGCAAATTCTTTTACTGCCCGTACGTTGATGAACGGTAAAATGGGAGATGTATTATCGTCCAGAATTTGCAGCGTTTTTTTGCATACTGCGGCCAAGTAGGACGGATTATGCGTTTTTGGATACGGGCTTTTGCGCCGCATTAGTACATCGTCCGGCAGCAAGCCGTGCAGTGCCTGACGTAAAATACCTTTCTCACGCCCGCCGTACGTTTTCATTGACCATGGCACATTCCACATGTATTCCACCAATCGGTGATCGCAAAATGGCACACGTACCTCTAAGCCGACAGCCATACTCATGCGGTCTTTACGATCCAGCAGCGTTGGCATCCAGCGCGTTAGATTGAGATAGAACATTTCGCGGATTCGTGCGTCTTTCGTGTTTTCCCCCTTAAGGTGCGGCACTTCGTCGAGCGCTTCTTGATACCGCATTTTTGTATAGTCCTCTAGGTCGATTTGCGAAAGCAGGTCAGACGAGAAGAATTGCATTTTTTCTTTGAGGTTTCGCGCCCACGGAAATATGGTTGCCGTTAGCGCCTCTTCGCGGTGGAACCAAGGGTAACCGCCGAACAATTCGTCCGCGCATTCACCGGATAGAGCTACCGTTGCTTCTTTTTTAATTTCACCGCAGAACAGATAGAGCGAACCGTCGACGTCGGTCATTCCAGGAAGGTCGCGGGCGCGTAATGCTGCTTGCAAGGAGTCGATAAGGTGTGGCGTGTCGAAGTATACATTGTGATGTATTGTGCCAAGATATTCGGAGACGCGCTTTGCCCAGGGAGCGTCTGGGTTCGGTTGGAACTCATTCGGATGAAAATGAATGTCATTGTCCACATAGTCAATGGAGAAGGTGTGCAACGGCCCGTAGCCTTTTTCTTTGAATGCCTGCGCTGCAAACGCGGAAATGGCGCTGGAGTCAATTCCCCCCGAAAGCAGGGTGCAAACCGGAACGTCAGCCACTAGCTGGCGTTTAATGCTGTCGCCAAGCAGGTGTCGGATCGTAGCGATTGTCGTTTCCAAATCGTCTGGATGTTCGTGGCTTTCTAGCGCCCAGTAGGATTTGATTTTCATGTTGTAACGTGTATACAGGAGGCAGGAAGCCGGAAGCAGTTCGAATATATTGTGAAAAACACCAATACCGGGTGTACGCGCTGGACCGAGTCCGAAAATTTCTCCGAGTCCTTCCTGGGTAATTTCTGGCTTTATCGCTGGATGCGCGAGTAGCGCTTTAATCTCCGAAGCGAAAATAAAACTGGTACCTTGTTGCGTGTAGAATAGAGGTTTGACGCCGAGGCGATCCCGCGCCAAAAACACGCTTTTTGTGTGATGCGCCCAGATGGCGAAGGCGTAAATGCCATTGAGGTACTTAAGGCATTCCGGGCCCCATTCGATGTATGAGACAAGCAATACTTCTGTGTCAGACGTCGTTTGAAAGCGATGACCGCGTGCGATAAGTTCCTTGCGTAGATCGTCTGTATTATAAAGTTCTCCGTTATATACGATCGTATACGTTTCGCCCGCGTGTGTCCGGGTCATAGGTTGGACGCCTCCTTCCGGGTCGATCACAATGAGACGGCGATGAGCGAACCCGGCATGCGTTGATGTCCAGATTCCTTCGCTATCAGGTCCGCGTGGAATCAGTGTTTGGGCCATATCTTGAAGTACGGCTTGTTGCTTGCTGATATCCACCTGCCAATCGATCCATCCTGCGATTCCGCACATAGTAATCCCTCCACTTCTCATTATATAGCCCAGTATTACACTATGCCCGGAACGGATCGATGGGTGCCTGACCAAGCAAAAACAATCGAAGAGTAAGCGGACGGAAAAAGGTAAACACTATGTATATTCAAATTTACTCTAGACAGGAGGCGAGATAGTGGCAAATGAGAATAAAAAAGCAATCGGGCAGGAGCCGGCTGAAACGGCGATGCCGCATCAGATAGACGCGCCGGAGCGGGCGGAAGCCGAACAAAAGCTTGAGAAACCGTTTGTAAACAGATATGGTGTTATGATTGGCGATAGCTTCTACGATTCAGCAAATTCCCCCTTGAACAATTGGAGCAAAGATACAGATCCGGCCATTATGGCTGGAGACGAGTGGGTGCACCCGACCAATGATATCGGCTGGAATACTCCGGCTAACCAAGAGCTTCTTGAAGGAGGTTACATTGAAGAAGGTTATGTGCCACAGAGTGGGCGGTTCATGCATCCGACCAAGGACGTAAGTTATCGCAAAGATTGAAGCATCAGGGTAGGCACAGCCATCGTTTTCTTCTGAATGAAGAAGGAAACCAGGCTTTTGCCTGCCCTGATTTTTTATTGCATAGGAACAGAACCGTGCTCCTCCTTGGCGAAAAAGGATGAGCAATTGCGTCCGCGTATTTTTTTGTCAGCTGCAAAGTGGACGGAGCGTGCAGAAATGGATGCAAATGTGGTATGATGATGAAATGAACAAAGCATGCTTAAGGCAGTATCGAGCAAGGAAAGGAACATGGGTATGGGCAATGAATTTCGCGTATGTGATGAGTGTAAGATGATTAACATAAAAACACTGGTACCGCGGCTAAAAGAAATTGATCCCGACGCTGAAATAGAGATGGGATGCCAATCGTATTGCGGGATTGGATTCAAAAAACATTTTGCTGTGGTGAACGGACGCTATTTGACAGGGGTAACGGAGGACCAGCTGATTGAGAAAGTAAGGAAGCATTTGAAAAAATAAACCAAAACCCAAAAAGCCGGTGCCGTGGGCATTGGCTTTTTACTTGCCAGAGCTCTGTTATTCGTTTTTGTTTATCTTCTGGAATACGTTGCCCTTTTTTTTCTTTTCCCCTTAGATGAGGCTCGCTTAGCGGAACATTCCCATTCTGAGAGCCAAATGACTGAAGACAAAGTTAAGGTCGAACATCGTTCGTCAGAGGAATGTGAAGTGTTGCTTTCTTTTCCCCAGACGAAGTTTGCCCAGCGGAACATTCCCATTCCGAGGGCCAAATTACTGAAGACAAGATTAAAGTAAAACAGCACCCACCAAGCGAATGTAGAATCTGTTTTTGGTGCGCCTAATGGAAGTATTTCTGGAAGATACATCCACATCGCAACAATGAACGGCAATTGCAGTACACTCAGGACTTTCTGGTTCCAGCGCCAAAACAATAACGGTGCTACGCTGGCAAAGAGCAGGTTAATCATTAATAAGTCCATCCGAAAATTCCTCCTTCTTTGTTTTTAAATGTAAGAAAGCGCTTGCATATATATTACTGCTAAAGTGCGACGGCTATTGTACGTAGTTTTATGTGGTTGTGAAAAATAATTAATTATATCATACAATAATCGGATGAAAATTTTAATTATTTTTGACAATTTTATGAGAAATAAGTTTTTTGGATGATGATTTCATTTGATATGGGTTCAGAGGTTTATTTGCCATCCATTTTTTTCTGGCATAGTGATGATGGGAGCTCTGTTTTAAGTATTGAAAAGGCATCTTTTTCCCTGACTGGAAGAAAAAGATGCCAAGAAGCTAAAGAGCTTATTATGACAGCTCATTTTCCAGAGAGGCCAAGCTTTCAAGCGATCCGGTTACCAGTAGACGGTCGCCAAGCTGAAGCCTGGTATCCCCGTGCGGAATGATGGAATCATTGTTGCGGTAGATACGCAGGATAAGTGCGTCACCGAGAAACGGCAATTGTTTAAGTTGGGTCTCATGGTAATAACGGTTGCCCATGATAATCGTTTGTATAGCGTCTTCCGTTCGCGCGATGAGGTCAATCGCGTTTGGTGCTTCGATTTGCGCTTTAAGCAGCGTACTTGCCGAGAAAAGGGTAGAAAATAAGATGAAGCCGTTCTTTTGCACTTCATCATGCCGCGTCGGGTTTTCCATGCGCACGATGATTGTTTTTTTGCCCAGTTCTTGCGCATGCCGGGCAAGTCTCATATTCGTGTCATCGTCGTTTGAAACAAATGCCAGCACATCGCGTTCAAACAGGCCTTCTTCTGTCAATGTATCCTCGGAGAAATCGTCAACGATATGCACCGCTTTAAATTTGTTGTAGAAAGTCTGGCTGTTTTCAATGACATCCTTATTCTCTTTAATTTGCCGTCTCTGTGTGTATACTTCCACATCAAAACCGGCCTGTTGTACTTCAAGCGCTACCGGCATCGTAATGGTATTGAGGCCTACAATGCCGACTCTGATGGTGCGGTCGGCCGTTTTTGCAGGAACCAATCGGTTAAAGGCTACAGGAGAAATAAAGCAGGAAAGAATCGCGACCAAAATCAATCCATCATGCAGGGATTGCACGATCAGATTTTCCTCCAGCGCCAGCGCGGCTGCCGCAATAACAAGGCTGAGCGTTGATGTCAGCAGCATGCCAGCACCGATAGTTTCCCGCCAATTAAACCACTTCTTAAGTATGAGCAGCGGAATGACTTTGGATACATACAGCGCCGCCAACAGAAGCGGAATGAAAATATATACTTTTGGATCGCGAATTAGCGCCCATAGATCAAGTTTGACTCCTACCATTACAAAAAAGATAGGAATCAAAAAGCCGTAGCCGAACGCGTCCAACTGGCGAACGAACTGTTTGCGTGGTCCCAGCATGGAAACGATAACGCCTGCGAGGAAAGCGCCGATAATGTTTTCTGCTCCCATGTTTTCCGCAAGGGCTACGAAAAGAATAATCAGCAGAAACACGCCGCGTGTACCGATTTGTACAGTTCCGGTAGATAGCTGTTCAAAGCTGGACAATTTGCGGACTCGCCGGATAATCCGGTATAGCACGAAAGTGACCGCAAACAGCGCAAGCAAAAGCAGCGGTTTGGTAGAGTCTTGCGAGCGCAGAGATATAAACACCGCCAGTAAAATCATCGTCATGAAATCAGAAATAACAGCAATAAGCAGGATGACTTGCCCAAGAAGCGTTTCGGTTAATCGCCGTTCTTTTAATACCGGAACGACTACACCGAGCGAAATGGTCGAAATGATCAGCGTCATAAAAAAGGTCTGCTCAATAATGCCAAGACCATTTAGCACGAGTGAGACGAGATAAGAAGCACCGAATATGAGCAAAAACGCAAAAGACGCAATCGCGAACGGATTTCCGCCTTCTTTCTTTTTTTGCGAGAAGGTGTCAAAGTCGATTTCCAACCCGCTTAGAAACATCAGAAAGATGAGCCCAAGCAAAGAAAGAATCGAAAGCCAGTTGTCTTCCTGTACAATGTTAAATCCGCTCTTGCCGATAATCATACCGGCCAGAATTTCCGCCACGACAAACGGTATCATTGTCCAGCGTAGGCGTTGTAGCAAAATCGGCATTAGAAACGCGACGGAAATGACGATGAGCAGTGAAATCGGAGAATGCGCGTTTTCGCCCATTATACCGCTCCTTTCTTGTATATGATGTGTACGCTGTATATGTATTGCGCGTCGCGCGGCACACAGGAAAGCTGTATATGATAAAGACAAACAAGCGGTAAGAATGTGTTGGTTCTTTTACCTTGTATTATGCTTAAAAATAATGTTCTACGCGCATAGCTGTAAAGACAAGTGTACGAATAACTTTTACCATTATGCCATATTATTGCTGAACCGAGTAGTGTTAATCAATCGGTTTCATTTTTTGTTTCACCCGTTCTCTTTTATTCATGGTAACGCATTGTTAGTATGTTTTTTCCGCATAAAAAAGGGGCATGAAACGACGAAAGCGTCAAAAATGTCAGGGAGAAAGGAAAAATAAGGGCGACCAGAGAAATACATATGTATGAATCGATTGCTGCCGGGTTTCGTATATACAGATAATGACACTTTATAGGAAGGATGGACATTATGCTAAATAAGTTTCTTGCGAGTTTTGGAATTGGAGCAGCGAAAGTTGATGCCCGCCTGGCTGATTCAAAGGTTCACCCCGGTGGCGAATTACGCGGAGAAGTGCATGTTAAGGGGGGCAATGTCGAACAAACGATTTCACAGATTTATATGTATTTGTATACTGAATACTATAAAGAAACGAATGATACTAAGACGAAGCATAAAGAAGTGCTTGCCTCTTATCGTGTAGCGGACTCCTTGCTTATTAGGCCGGGGGAGGAGAAGATCCTTCCCTTCCAGTTGCGTGTTCCGTATCATGCTCCCATTTCTTTCGGCCGTCAGAATGTGTATTTGAGTACCGGGCTTGATATCGAAATGGCAGTTGATCCGAAAGATACGGATGTGGTTACAGTATTGCCGGACCCGCTGGCGGCTCAATTGCTGGCCGAGATGGAAGGCATGGGTTTCCGCCATTCATATGACAGCGGTATATGCGAATATAAGAAGCATATTCATAGGATGGTACCGTTCGTACAGGAATTCGAATTAAAGCCGACATCTATGTTCCGTAATGAATTGGATGAGATTGAATTAATTTTTGACGTATACCCTGAAGGTATAGATGTGCTGATGCAGGTGGACAGACGCCCATCGAGTTTACGCGGCATTTTTGAAGAAATGCTGGATTTGGATGAGCAGTACGTGCGGTTTACGATTGACCGGCAGCGCGGCGTCATTCCGGGTGAATTGGAGAGGAGAATTCGTCAAGCGCTAGTTCGCCGATAACAGCGTGCGAAACGAAAAGTGAGGGAAAAGTGTGACAGCATGGAGAATGGACGGAAAATGGTTGGAATATGAGGTGGATGAGGCGTGTGCCGGCATGACGCTGGAATCTTTGTTAAGGAAGCGGCTTATGGTGTCGGGCCGTATGCTCCAGCGGTTGACAAGAAAGAACGGATTGTTCCTGAATAAAAAGCGACCGTTTTTGCAGAGAAAAGTAAAGGCGGGTGATCGAGTAAAGGTACTGATTGCAGACGAGGCGGAGACGTCGCTCGATCCGGTGCCGATGGACATTTCCGTTTTATACGAGGATGATGCGGTGCTTGTCGTGAACAAACCGGCCGGTATAGTTGTTCATCCGGTGCGGGAAGGGCAGAACGATACGCTTGCGCATGGTATTGCTTATTATTGGCAGGCGAAAGGCAAAGCGCGGGCGATCCGTCCCGTGCATCGGCTGGACAAGGACACAAGCGGGGCATTACTTGTCGCAGGTAATAGCTTTGTTCATAGCCTTTTGGATAAGCAACTTCGCGAACATAAGATCCGGAGAACATATCTTGCCTTAGTGTCCGGCTATCCGGGTGGACAAGGAGAGACAGGCACATTTTCGGAACCAATTGCGCGCGATCCGCATCACCCGATCCGGCGTAGAGCTGATGCCGGAGGTGATCCAGCAGTTACTCATTATCGGGTGCTGGAGAAGTTTGTCGCTTTTCCGGGCATTGCGGAACATGCGGTTTCCCTGGTGGAAGTGGAATTAGCGACGGGGCGCACCCATCAAATCCGCGTTCATTTCAGTCATCATGGTTTTCCGTTGCTTGGCGATACATTATACGGCGGTCCGCGGATCAAGGGCTTAGCAAGACAGGCGTTGCACGCGCATCGCATTGAGTTTTGTCATCCGGTAACGGGGGAAAGGCAAGGATATACGGCGCCATTGCCGGAAGATGTGGAGCGCTTGTTGAAGCGCTTCCGCCAAATGTAGGAGGTGTCTATATGGTGGGACGTTTACATGAAGAGAAAGTATTTAAAGATCCTGTTCACCGTTATGTACATGTACGGGATAAGTTAATCTGGGATTTGATAGGCGCGACTGAATTTCAGCGCCTGCGTCGGATTCGTCAGCTTGGCACTTCTTATGTAACGTTCCACGGCGCGGAACATAGCCGTTTTAATCATAGTCTCGGCGTATATGAAATTATGCGACGCATTTTGGAGCAGTTTGAGCAGCGGATTTCCTTTGCTTTTCTTGAAGAGGAACGCCTGCTTTGCCTAAGCGCAGCGCTGATGCACGATATCGGTCACGGCCCGTTCTCACATTCGTTTGAAAAAGTATTTCACACAGACCATGAAGAATGGACGCGGCGTATTTTGGTTGGGGATACGCAGGTGAATCGCATTTTGCGGAAAGTTTCCCCGGACTTTCCGCACAAAGTAGCGGCCATTATTGGAAAAACATATGAAAATCCATTAATTATAAGCCTGATTTCCAGCCAGATTGATGCTGACCGGATGGATTATTTACTGCGGGATACATACTACACAGGCACGAACTACGGATTTTTCGATATGGAACGTATTCTGCGTGTGCTGCGGCCGTATGAAAACAAAGTGGTCGTGAAACATACGGGAATGCACGCGGTTGAAGACTATATTGTAGCGCGTTATCAGATGTACTGGCAGGTATATTTTCACCGGGTGACGCGCAGCGCGGAGGTCGTTCTCCGCAAGATCTTTGAACGGGCCCGCGATCTGTATTGGAGAGGGTATAAGTTCCGGTGGGAGCCTGTACACTTTATTCCACTGTTCGAGCAAGATATTACATTAGAACAGTATTTGGACTTGGATGAACCGACGGTTATGTTTTATATGAGCGAATGGTGTAAGGAAAAGGATGATATTTTGCGTGATTTGTCGCAGCGGTTTATGAACCGCCGTCTCTTTAAGTATGCAGAATACGGCGAGCGGGTCGGAAGCGTGGAATGGAAACAGGAGATTGATGAGTTGTTTCGAGAGATTGGCATTGACCCGACATACTATCTCGGAGTGGATTCTCCCTCCGATTTACCGTATGATGTTTATCGAAGCGGTGAAGATGGAGACAAGATGCCGATCTATTTACTGATGCCGGACGGCGGCTTAGAAGAGCTTTCGAAATGCTCTGTCATTGTGGAGTCGATTTCCGGCAAGCGACGGTATGATCACAAGCTTTATTATCCGCTTGATTTTCTGGAGGATGGCACGCGTAAGCCGCATGTTGTTCGCGAGATCAAACGGCGGTTGCGTGTTCAGTAAATATAAGGAGGGTTGTATTATGGATATTTTTAAAGGCAAACAGGGCGGGTTCAATATCATTAGCAACAAAAACCAGGTACACGGTGGCTATGGCGCGGGCATGATTGATTTGAGTAACGTGTCTTCTATTATTGTGGATGAAGAATCTGCTGTGATTGACCTTGGTGCTTTACATGCCAAGAGTGCAGTGGAAAAGGGCGTGAAATTTTCCATCAACAAAGAAGACGTTCCGAACGGCAAACGATACTGGCTTGTGTGGGTTGCGGTGGACATTGGTGACAATGGTCCATACTATGCGGGCGTAACTGCCTGCGAAATGTTGATCGACAAAGAAGCGCGCCGCGGCTGGAAAATTCTTGCCGATCATGTAAATAAGATGGACTACGCGATGAAACGTCGCTACATCTTAGATGGTATGAATGAAAAAGAAAAGAAAAATCTGCGTGAATTGCTGATGACGCATAATGAAAATATGTGGAAGAATTCGCCGGATGAGCTAAAGGAAAAACTCGCGTAATTTACGATCGTTTTTAAGCTTGTTTTAAGAATGAACATGGTGTGAATTTTTTTATTGATTGGTTTAGTAAGGCTAGGTTTATTATATACATCTTTTACTAAGACGCACAAAGGGTGTCCCAAAAGTGAGGGACACCCTTCAGTTTGAGAGCGGGCACACTGCCCGCTCTTTGCTAATTCCAGAACTTCAGCTTATCCCAGAACGACTTTTCTTTCTTTGGTTCCTCGTATTTTTCCTGTTTAGGTGCTTCATAGTATTCTTTTGGCTCTGTGCCCGGAATAAAGTACATTAATTCCGGGTTTCTTGAATCTTTGCCTGCCAGCTTGCCGCTGGCAGTGTCGATATATGCTGGCACGACTCCAGGTGGGACGGGGAAGACAGCAGCCGGTTTCCCGGTAAGTGCTTGTTCCATGAAGTCGGCCCATATTGGAGCGGCCTGTCGCCCGTCAGCGAAATTATCAATGCGACGGTTATCATCATAGCCAACCCAGACACTGGCAGCCAGCTGTGGCGTAAATCCTCCCAGCCATGCGTCGTAGTCGGTTGTTCCGGTTTTCCCGGCTACTGGCCGGTGTAACAGCGGGCTGACCCGATGGGCCGTGCCGCCGGGCGCAAATATTTTTTCCAGCATATGTGTAAGGATAAACGCATTTTCCCGGCTAACGACTTGCTGAACCTGGGGGTGGGCTTCGACCAGTAGCTTGCCTTCCCGATCCAGAATTTTGACAATAGCGAGTGGCTCAATTTTTTGCCCCTGGTTGGCAATGGTTGCGAACATACGGGTCATCTCTAGGGGCGTAACCGGATAGCTGCCGAGCGCCAGCGAAGGAAGTGGCTTAAGCGGCGAGTCGATACCCAATCGTTTTGCCATTGTTACCATTTTATCCGGTCCAATTGCCAGATGGGTTTGAACGGCGTAAATGTTGTCCGAGCGGGCGATTGCCTCGCCCATCGTAATGTAATCATGGGCATACTGCTCACCGAAGTTTCTCGGAATATAGGTTTCGTCGTTGCCGAACGTAAATACGGTCGGCTCGCTTTTGATTTTTGTTAGCGGTGTAAAACCGTTTTCCAGCGCAGCCATATACAGCGCCGGTTTCATGGATGAACCAGGTTGGCGGCGGGCAAGCGCCCTGTTGAACTGGCTTTCCTTATAATCGCGACCTCCGACCATAGCCCGAATATAGCCGGTCTGTGGTTCAATGGCCACAAGTGCGGCCTGCAACGGGCGATCTTTTGGTAGATACTTGTGCACTGCCGATTCCGCTTTCTGTTGCATAACCGGGTCGAGCGTTGTATAGATTTTCAGTCCGCCGTGTTCGATAAGCTCTTCGTCAATCCCATATTTTTCTTTTGCCTGTTTTACAACATAATCGCGAAAATACGGTGCGATCGTTTGTCCTTTTATGCTTTCCGGCGAGGCCAGTTTCAGCGGTTCGGCTAATGCGGCGTCCGCTTGTTGTTGAGTGATGTAGCCTTCGCTTACCATTGCTTGCAGAACGATACGTTGCCTGCTCTTAGCCGCTTTCATGTCGCGGAACGGTGAGTAGAAACGCGGGCCTTTCGGTAATCCAGCCAGCATGCTTGCTTCCGCGAGCGTCAATTCGCTTGCGTTTTTGCCAAAGTATGTTTTTGCCGCCGCCTGAATACCATACGCAGCGTGGCCGTAATAAATTTGGTTCAGGTACATTTCCAGAAGCTGCGGTTTCGTATAATTCAGCTCTAATTGAATGGTCAAGATCGCCTCTTTAAATTTCCGTGTCCATGTCTTGTCAAGACTAAGATAGAGGTTACGAGCGAGCTGCATGGTGATCGTGCTGGCACCTTCGCGTTTATTCATATGGCGCAAATCTGTTAATGCGGCACCCGCAATTCGTTTAATATCGAAGCCGGGATGCTCGTAGAACTTCCGGTCTTCAATCGCAACGGAAGCCTGCTGCACGTATTTCGGAATTTGTGAAAGGGGCAGGAAAACGCGGTTTTCGCCTTTATAGAGCGTAGCGATGACCGAGTGATCCGTTCCGTAAATGGTTGTCGTTTCATTGATGGTTGTTTCGGGCAAAGGCTGGGAACGCAAATAAAGAATAAACAACGCGAATAAAGCCGCGAGAACGATGAGAGCGATAAAAAAGTATTTCGTTGTTTTTCCGACAATTTTTAGCCAGCGGATAAGCTGATCTTCCTGTTTAATTTCCACTGTGAAGACCTCCCTATGCCTTCTACTATCTTGCAGTATCAGTATAGGGAAATCTAGTAAAATCTATACGTTACGCAAAAAGACAGGAAAACGGAATGTTGGACGCAAAATTCTTAAGATAAAAATCCTATTGCCGCTGCTCTTCCTTGCCATTCATTATAGACTTGCAATAGGGATTTATATTTTCCTTCCTCGAAATACTGTTTGAATTCTTCTTTTTCTACCAGACTAAGAATTTCGAATTTATACATTTTCTTAAATCTTTCTTTATTCACTTTGTTCTCAAGGTATTTGGCGCAGGCTTCTTCATATGCGCTAATGCTATTTTCGATAAGTGATACCAAAATCTCATTTTGCTTTTCTTTTTGCTCTAAGCTTGCCTCGGTTTTGGATATCTCGTTTAGAAAATCTTCGATTGCTTTTTTGCTTGAGGATATATGTTGTCTGATTAATAGCTCTGTTTGTCCTTCAATTAAATTATATTGTTCTAAAGCAAAGCTATTTTGCTTAGACATTAAGTCATTATACTTTCCTACCAGTTCATTTTGTCGGACAACCAAATCATTTTGTAAGCTGATTACTTCATTTTGCTTGGAAGCCAAGTCATTTTGTCGGGCGATTATATCGTTTTGGCGAGTAGCGAATTCGCTTTGTTTGGCCTCTAGTTCGTTTTGACGAGAGACTAGTTCATTATGCTTTGTAGTTAAATCGCTTTGGCGTTCGGCTAAATCTTCTTGCTTGCTAAGCATATCACTTTGTTGAGAAGCTAATTCACTTTGCTTGTTGACAACTTCATTATACTTTTCAAGCAAAGATACTCCCCTTTTAAATGCACGGCTTGCTATAGAGATGGCAGTTCCGGCTGCGATTAAACTTACAATGGCTAATAGTAAAGCAACCATTGTATAATTTGATGTAGATGCAATCAAATTAGACACAATATCCTCTCCTTTTTATTCCTTAATCTCCATATTTTATGAACGTTTTTATTTTATTTAAAGTTGCGCTTAAAAGCAAAAATAATTGAGCTTCTATAAAATCAAGCAGGTTATCAATTTATATTGTTTTTTTTAACTATTCTATCAAAATGAATGGTATACTGGTAAAATAAAGAAAAAATATGGTCGTTTTTAATGTTGATTCGCCTGAAATAATGAAAAGGGATAGGGAATACTAAAAAAATGGATGCTTGATTTTTGAGATGAGTCCTATATAATTTACTTGTTTTAAAGTAAAGTATTGTCGTGAACACAGGTCGAGAAAATGAAGTTCTTTGCGTAACAAAGCGCAATGAAACGTGAAAGGAGATTAGGCGAAGATGGGTGGCTTATGGTTTACGGAAAAGCAAACGGAAAACTTTGGTATTACAATAAAAGTTAACAAAACTTTACATACAGAGCAAACTGAATTTCAAAAACTTGACATGGTGGAAACCCCCGAATTTGGCAACATGTTGTTTCTTGACGGCATGGTAATGACATCGCAAAAAGACGAATTCGTATACCATGAAATGATGGCGCATCCGGTTTTGAACACGCACCCGAATCCGGAAAACGTGCTTGTAGTCGGCGGCGGTGATGGGGGCGTTATCCGCGAAATCATGAAGCATGAGAAAGTAAAGAAAGCGACACTTGTTGAAATTGATGGCAAAGTGATTGAGTATTCCAAAAAATACCTGCCTGAAATCGCGGGCGAACTTGATAATCCGCGCGTTGAAGTGAAAGTGGACGATGGCTTCATGCATATTGTTAAAAGCAAAAACATGTATGATGTCATTATGGTTGATTCCACGGAGCCAGTAGGGCCCGCTGTTCCGTTGTTCGAGCGCGGTTTCTATCAAGGTATTTACGAGGCGTTGAAAGAAGATGGCATGTTTGTCGCGCAGACAGACAACCCGTGGTTCAAGGCGGATTTAATTCGTAAAGTAAACAAAGATATTAAAGAAATTTTCCCGATTACGAAAGCGTACCATGCGAATATTCCAACGTACCCGAGCGGCATATGGATTTTCCAGATCGGTTCCAAAAAATATGATCCGGAAGCGGTGGATATAAACAGTATTCCGGAACGTGAAACGAAATACTATACACCTCGCCTCCACCATGCGGCATTTGTGCTGCCGAAGTTTGTGGAAGATCTAGTGAAGTAAGGGGGGGATTCTTGTGCATTTCTTTAACCCGTCTTACAGTGGACATGCGTTTTTTGAAGCCCAGAGTACATATGAAGATGCTAGGGCGGTTATCTATGGTATGCCGATGGACTGGACGACCAGTTTCCGTCCAGGTTCCCGTTTCGGTCCGACCCGCATCCGCGAAGTGTCGATTAATTTGGAGGATTACAGTCCATATGCGGATCGTGAACTTGGCGAAGTAGCGTATTTTGACGCCGGCGATATTCCGCTTCCGTTCGGCAGCGCACAGCGCAGCCTTCAGGTGATTGAAGAATATGTACGCAAGGTTGTAGCGGATGGCAAGTTTCCGATCGGCCTTGGCGGTGAACATCTTGTAAGCCTTGCACCGATTAAAGTGATGGCTGAGAAGTACCCTGACCTTGTCCTTATCCACATTGATGCGCACACAGACTTGCGTGAAGAAATGGAAGGGGAGGCGCTATCTCACTCGGCGGTTATTCGCCGCGCGCTCGACTATGTAAAACCGGAAAACGTATACCAGTTCGGAATTCGTTCCGGTTTGAAAGAAGAGTTTGAGTTTGCCAAAAAGCATCTGCATCTGTATAAGTTCAAAGTGATTGAACCGCTGAAAGAATGCCTCGAAGAGTTGAAAGACCGTCCAGTGTACGTAACATACGACATTGATGCGATTGACCCGGCCTACGCTCCAGGAACGGGTACAGCCGAGCCAGGCGGTATCACGGCTGCGGAGGCGATTGAATCGATTTATTTGTTGTCGCAACTGAATGTGGTCGGCTTTGACCTTGTAGAAGTCGCGCCGGTGCTTGACCAGTCCGAAAGAACGCAGATTTTGGCTTCCAAAATGATTCGCGAAGTGATTTTGACAATGGTGAAGTAAGAAATTTAAACATAAATAAAAAAGATGCGGTCAAATTGCTGGCCGCATCTTTTTAGGTATAGGAAAGCATAATGTTGCTAATGTCGCTTTACTTTCTCTCCATGATTAGCGGCGGAAAAAGGACGAACAGACAATGCTCGCGCATTTTTCTTATGATAAAATATAAAAAATAGATATGATAAGAATCAGTATTTTCGATAATTTGTCGATTGACTTGGGCATTATTCTTACAGATAGGTCAGGAATTTTTCTCATTTGTTTTGTTCGATGAAACGTCGTAGAATAAGGTGATAAGTAACGATGGATATCAGGTGATACATGTGGCCCCTGTACAGGAGATCAAAATTGAACTTACGAGCGCTTTTTCTATGAACATGTCGCCGCCCGATATGTCTCAATTCGTCTATTCAGGTCAATTGTATTTTGTGAATGGGGCCTGGTACATAAAATATGTTGAGCAGGAAGAAGATGGGCAGACGTATACTACGCTTAAAGTGAAAGAAGACGAAATCATGGTCATTCGCAACGGGCTGGTTACCATGCGTCATTCTTACCGCCCCGGAATAAGAACGAGCGGTTCGTATGCCGGCCCTGGGGGTATGATGTGGATGGATACAGCAACGAAAGAAATGCAAGTATGTTATGACGAAGAAGGGGATTTATCCGCTGTTGTCTGGACATATGATTTGTATTTAAATGAGCAAAAAGTCGGGCGTTATAGGATAAGCTGTCGCCTTATGCGTATATGATAAATTGTGAACTGTTCGCCAATAAATTGGCTGAGTTTCTCGTCATCGGATGGTCTGCCGTCCTGCCCTCCTCGAAGGCTCATTCCAAGCCTCATAATCGTGTTCCTAAAAAGAGTGATTATGTTATCAACTTGCAAAATTGTGTTTAAGCAATAAGTTACACGTATATCTAAGGAGGATTATTGTGAGTATAGTTGAGCAAACGAAAAATAAAATCATTGATCAGATTAAGCAAGCGGTTGTTGCAGCCGGCATTGCAGAAGCGGAGAAAATTCCAGATTTTGTTTTGGAATTGCCGAAAGACAAGCAGCACGGCGACTACGCGACCAATGTGGCGATGCAACTGACGCGCATTGCGCGGAGAAACCCGCGCCAGATTGCGGAAGAAATCGTAGCGCAGTTCGATAAACAGGCGGCCAGCATTTCCAGAATTGAAATTGCGGGGCCAGGCTTTATTAATTTCTTTATGGATAATAGCTATTTGACCGGCGTGATTGGCCAGATTATTGAAGCAGGAGACAATTATGGCCGCACGAATGCCGGTAAAGGCAAGAAAGTGCAGGTCGAGTTTGTGAGCGCGAATCCGACCGGCAGCCTGCATCTGGGACACGCCCGTGGCGCGGCGTTTGGCGATGCGCTATGCAATGTGCTTGAGATGGCGGGTTACAATGTGTCGCGCGAATATTACATTAATGATGCTGGCAACCAGATTGCTAATTTAGCGCGTTCGCTTGAGGCGCGTTACTTCCAAGCGCTTGGCATGGATGCGGAAATGCCGGAAGACGGCTATTACGGTCAGGATATTATTGAATTTGGGAAAGAGCTTGCGGAAAAGGACGGCGACAAATATGCCAGAATGTCCCCGGAAGAGCGCTTTGCGTTTTTCCGCAACTGGGGCCGCGACAAAGAATTGGAAAAGATTAAAAAAGACCTTGCTGATTTTCGTGTGAAATTCGATGAATGGTTCAGTGAGACTTCACTGTATGAGAGCGGTGCAGTCGAAAAGATCGTGGAGATGCTTCGTGAAAAGGGATACGTATACGAAAAAGACGGGGCGGTCTGGTTGCGTTCAACTGCGTTTGGTGATGACAAAGATCGCGTGCTTATTAAGCAGGACGGCACGTACACATATTTGACGCCGGACATTGCATACCACGAAAATAAGTTCCAGCGCGGTTTTGATCAGCTGATTAATATTTGGGGTGCTGACCACCACGGTTATATTCCACGGATGAAAGCAGCCATGCAGTGCTTGGGTTACGATCCGGAGCGGCTTGTCGTATTGATCAACCAAATGGTAAGTCTCTATCAGGGCGGCGAAAAAGTAAAGATGTCTAAGCGTACTGGTAAAGCAGTCACAATGCGCGACTTGATGGAAGAAGTAGGAACGGACGCGACCCGGTATTTCTTTACGATGCGTAGCCAGGATGCTCACCTCGATTTTGATATGGATTTGGCCGTATCAAAATCGAACGAAAACCCAGTATTCTATGTACAGTATGCTCACGCTCGCATTTGCAGCATTTTCCGCCAGGCGGATGAGCAGGGAATTACGCTCGATACGACAAAAGCTGACTTTAACCGCATGACCGGCGAGAAAGAGATTGATTTGCTGAAGCATTTGGGCGAATTTCCGGAAGAAGTGGCCGGAGCCGCAGAAATGCTTGCACCGCATCGTGTTGTGCGCTATGCGCATGATTTGGCGTCTCTGTTGCACAGTTTCTACAACGCGGAACGCGTGATTACAGACGATGAAGGACTAACGCACGCGCGTCTCGCGCTGATGAAAGCAGTAAAAATTACGCTCGTCAATGCCCTGCGCTTAATCGGTGTCTCCGCACCGGAAAGAATGTAAGTTATTCCAGAAAAACAGGTAGAAACATTTGTCTGCATTTCTTCTACAAAGAGGTAACGCTTTTACCGCAAAATGATGTAACAAATGGAAGGAGTGAGGACTTTATCGTTCTACCTGTTTTTATTTTGGTATAGGAAAGCATATGTCACAAGCGTTGATTAACTAATCATTTCCTTTCGATATACGCTGGATTATTTCTTTGTTCTATGCATAAAAATTCAAAAATACTTATTCTCACTTCAGCCGGCAAAAGGTTTCGTTTCCACAAACGAGTAAAGTGTAAAAAGGAAGCTGCTCTAGTCCGCAGGATTATTTCCAATAAAAGCAAGGTTATGACCTATTTTGTCAAGGCCGGCTATAACTTCCCCAAAATCGCCGTTTTAAAATTCCCCAGAAGGGCTCCTCACGAACCCTTCTGTTTTCGTGATGCAGCCTTCTTTTCCCGTAATCTGTAGCTTTCACCTTTCATGTTAAAGATACGAGAATGATGCAGAAGTCGATCCAACATCGCTGTCGCAATAACTGGATCTCCCAATACTTCTCCCCATTCACCAAATGACTTGTTGGAGGTCATGATGATAGAACCACGTTCATAGCGGCGAGAGATGACTTGAAAAAGATAGTGGGCACTTCCGTGCTCTAGATGCATATAACCCATCTCATCCACAATGAGTAAACTTGGCTTTACGAATGTGCGAAGCTTTTTCTCCAACTTTCCTTCTTGGTCCGCTTTTCGTAACTGGGAGATTAGCTCCTGTGCTGTAATGAAATATACCTTATGCCCTTGTCCAATTGCCTCAAGAGCGATGGAAACGGCAAGATGTGTTTTCCCAATGCCGGGAGGACCAAGAAAGATGAGGTTCTCTTTGTGTTTCAAGAATGAAAGGGTCATCAATTCTCGAATACGCCGTTCATCTACAGAAGTCTGCACAGAGAAGTCAAACTCGTCCAACGTTTTGCGAAACGGTAGTTTCGCCAACTTGAGTAACGTTTCCGTTGTACGTTGATGCTTCTGCGCAATTTCTGCTTCTAGAAGGCTGAATAAAAACGCAGAGTATGGTACATTATTCTTGGCAGCTTGTTCTGCTGCTTCCGACCACATATCGCATATGGTCGGTAAATTTAATCTTTGACAGTACTCTTCGATTTTCTCCATCATGACATCTCACCTCCGGTGAGCTCGTCATATTCAGAAAGCGAACGAGTATGTACCTCAAAATGAGAAGCGGGTTGAGAGCGGCCAACTCCAATGTCCTGTTTCTCATTTTGCTTTTGCGGAAGGAAAATCACGTTCTCGTGAAGCTGTTTGCACGAGATGCGCACTCCTTGATAGTAGGCTGTCACTTGTCCATCTAGGGACTCTTTGACCAGTATCTCTTTTTGTGAGTACTCTGGATCCACAATCCATTTCACGCCACGATAGGAGAACGTCCCGTCGAAATGCGTCTTGCGATAGGAACGATAACTTGTGTCATAGTCCGCTTTCTGGAGAATCGGCTGAAGCTTTTCTTCTGCCCAACGCTCTTGCGGAGAAACCCCTGTCGTATCGTTTTTCTTGCGGTTTCCAACGCGATCCAGCCATCGAAGAAGCTGTTGGTTCAGATCCTCTACCGAATCGTAAGATGTCCCTACATAGAATGAATTTATAATGTACTGAATGGCTCGCTCTACTTTGCCCTTTGTTTGAGCCCTGTAGGGCTTACAAGCCTTCGGAGTGAAGGAGTAGTAAGAGGCAAACTCCGCAAATCGTTCATTCCACTTCACCACACCTTGTTCCCGTCCATCTGTCACAGTCTTCATGTTGTCAAACAAGATATGTTGCGGAACACCGCCAAAATACTTGAAACTATGAATGAGACACTGCATCAAGTGCTCCTGGTCTTGAGACGTTGTCACTTCTGCATACTTCATTCTGGAGTATCCTAATACGGCAACGAACATTGTCAGCTTGACTGGTTCGCCATGTAGGATCACGGTGCCAATTTCTTTCCAGTCTACCTGCATCTGTTCTCCAGGCAACGTTTCATACCGTACGGTATACTTCGCTCTATGCGTATCCCGAAAGGGCTTGATGTAGTCTTTCAGGATCGTTCTTCCCCCTGTATAACCAAGGCTCTGGATTTCTCCATACAGTTTCTCGCTGTTAAACACACCATCTTCTATCATGCGTTTATGCAAGTAGTCTTTATAGCGGTCTAGTTTACTTCCTCGGCTCGTTCGTTTCTTTTTCAAAGGCGGGGAGTTTTCCCCAAGATACTTACGAACTGTTTTTCGATCAATCCCCAACTGCCGGGCAATGTCAGAGATAGACATTCCTTTCCGGTATAACTCCTTGATCATAAAAAATTCCCCTCTCGTAATCATGAACCATAGCTCCTCTCAGATGTCTATGGTTCTTATTGTAGGTTGGGGAATTTTATTCCGGCTATATTGGGGATTTTATCATCGGCTTTAACATATTTTTAGGGGTAGAAGTAGCATCTATTGATTTTGGGGCCATCTCCTTAGTAAAACGCTAATTTACCACGCTAGTCCTCGTTAGTAGCTTCTGTCGGCCTTAACGTGGTAAATCTGCGTTTTGCTGGTGCTATTTCTTTTTCACGCATGGCCCCAAAATGGACGAATGCTACCTCTACCCCTTTTACACGTATCTCGGTTGCGCTTTATGCAAATGTATCAAGTCACATACTAAACATTTGAAAGCAGAACAGGAATTTTTGTTTAGGTACTCCAACACCGTGTAAACACAATATATTGACCTCTTACTACTTCATGGCAATCATTCCTTTCTTGTTTATGCGTCTGCATCCCGACTGCATTTATCAACGCATTTTCCCTCCCAATAAAAAAGCCGCATCCAAAGGGAAGCGGCTATTTGATTTATTCGGTTGTCCTTAGTTTATCATGCTGTAATCTAGACAAGTAAAAAGTGTCGGAAGTGTCGGTTTTTAACACTCGTCGCGAGAAAGTTTTTTTGACTACAATAAATACATGAGTAAAAGTTGTAGTACCTATTTATCAAGGTGAACATTCGAATCAAAATATAATACTAATACTCATTGGTTATACTATGTAAATCGGAAATTCTAGAAATAAAGGAATCCTTCTTATCTTTAGAAAATAATATATGAACGTATAAACCATCCATATCCCTAACTAGTATATAATCGAGCTTTTTTAATAATATAATTGTTTCTGATAAACAAGATTGATTCGTGGGATAGAACTTTGCTAAATCAAAGGATACTTCTTCTTTTGGTGAGTATAACCAAATATCGTACTCATATTCTCCTTTCCAAGTATATTGAAGAAATTCCCAGAGTCTTTCTTTAGGAATCCTATATTGAAGAGTATGAATATGACCATAAGGTTCAATAGAATTTACGTGGTTCAGCAAGTCAAAATGAGATAAATCCTCACGTATTGTAACCATATCCTTATCTAGGCAAGAAATTACAAAAATATAGCTGTTTTCATTAAAAATCCTTTCCATAATAGTTACTAGTTTATTTATAGTTTTTTCATCCGATACTAGGTTACCTTGCTTATACCCAAAATCAATAGTAAGTACTTGTTGATCCTGAAAATTTGTAAAGTGACTAGGATAGTAAAAAATGGGTTGGTGTTCATTATTCATAATTTTTGATATGCCTCCTCTCCATGTAAACCGAAAATAGAATCATAGCACTTATACTATGATTCTACCATTTTTCCTATATTATTGATTTAAAAAGGCCATCCTGGAAAGGAAGGAATAGAAACTTTACCAAGATCGTTATGCGTGCTCATATTCGGTGCAATATGATAATGGAACCAGATTGATTTACCATCTGTTGGGTGATTCAAATATTTTGCATCCAAACGGAAAATTTGTTTTCCCTTATACGCAAGAGCAAAGACTGTATAATTATCTTCTGATTTATTTCTGTATGAACCAATAAAATCTAAACTATCATATTTTTTAATCAGTCCATCTCTCTTTAGCCCTCTAGAGAAGTTGGACACTAAGGGTGTATTTTGATTACACTTATAGTGACAGAGGGGGAAGACATCAATGACAAGAAGAAAGTATTCGATTGATTTCAAAAAACAAGTGGTGAAAGAAGCGAAAGAGACCGGTAATTTAGCAGCCGTTGCCCGCCGTTATGAGTTATCTGCTAACATGGTGGGGCGCTGGAAGCGAGAGTTCGAGAGCGGAAAACATGGAGAAATTGATTTCTCTATGGTTCCGGTCCTTGATGCCGAAGAAGTTGTGAAAGAAAACGAACAACTTAAACGGTTACTTGGCGAACAAGCATTAGAACTTGCGATTTTACGTGATTTGATAAAAAAGAAAAACCCTCACTTGCTGAAAAACTTGAAGTAGCGGAACGCTATATTCAGCAGGGCTATCCAAAACGGCTAGTCTTGCGTTTTGCCCGGATTCCACGCTCCACGTATTACTACCATCGAAAACGAAAAGGGCAGAACGTGGAACCAGTGAAAAGTGAGGGACGAGCCATACCGGGCTATTCCCTAAAGCAGGAGGGCACAAAAGTGTCCGATGAACAGATCAAAGAGAGGCAAAGGATGCGAGTCGTACGATACAACAGGCATTATTTAAACGGCAATTATTTGGAACAGATACGCTTCACGTTCTTCGTTCCGATAATGGCCCGCAGTTTACGTCTCATCATTTTACACAAGCATGTGAAACGTTTGGAATTGTTCATGAGCGTATTCCGCCACGAACACCGAATATGAATGGGCACATCGAAGCGTTTCATCGCATCCTGGAAGATGAATGTCTGGCACGTTATGAGTTTATGTCCTATGCAGAGGCGTATCAAGTTGTAACAGATATCCGCTTTTATAACGAGAGACGAATCCATTCGAGCATTTGCGATTTAGCTCCACAAGAGTTTTATGCGCTTCAAACAGAACGTAAGTTCGTAATTAGAGGAGTGCGAGTATAAGCGAGGAATTTTACGAAAAAGGATGAATAAGGTTGTTTGTGTCCAAGTAATGGGGGTTAATCCGATCTATCAACAATAGAAACGGTATGCAAAGTGTTAGACATCGACATTCAGGAGTTAATCGAGGTGGAGTAGTCCTCTTGTTCTAGTAATCGTTTTATGTACGTAAAAGTTGCGAAAAAATTTAAAGGCAGGGAGAAATCGAAGGTAGGGTTTTGAAGAATAGAAATGGTGGTAACTAATGATTTTGTGATTATTTTTAAAAGGTACATTACATTAAATAGGGCATACATTTTACAGTTGTTGTACGTCCTTTAAAATTCGTGAAAATATTATATAGGGCTTACGACCGTTATGTCTATTCTCTCAATAACAAGCGTTTTATTCGGCACTCCACCCCCTTAAAAACAAAAATCCTAGGAAGATTTTCTACTGTTTCTTCCTAGGATAAAATATGCCTCTTAATCCACTAAATCAGCGATATATAGAGGAAATTTACTTGATACTGCTTTTTTAAGACATTCCATATGACAGAACATCTGTTGTTCTTGTTGGATACTTTTATCTTTGTCCCAATTTGCAACTACAACTAATTCAGTAACATCTGAAATAATTTGTTCATCACAAAAACAACACTGATACGAGTTTTTCTCCATAAAATCACCTCCAACCATAGTTGTCTGATAGTCTATTTAGTGCTTTTTCACTAATGTTTTTTAATGAAGTAATTACACCATTCTCTCCTTCAACAATAACATTATACTTGCCATTAACCTGCTTTATAAATACTTGTGCACCATCTGATTGAGTTTTAATAATATCAGGTCTAAGTTTTAAGTCACTTATATCTTTTGGTGTAAATCCTCTTTCTATTAACCTCTCTGCTCCATGTTTAGTTGTATTTACAACACTTTGTATTTCATCTAAAGCTAGTTGTTCCTTTAATTTTTGGTATTGAGCAGCATTATGTGTAGGATTTCCTTTACCCTTAGGAAGTTCTAAACATGTACTTTATAAAAAAAGTGGCAGTTCAGTAACTACCACTCATTATATCAACTTACTTTGCTGTTAGGTATGTCAGGCATGATATAAGCGGTCTTATTCTTCATCATGCCATAAATAATATTTACCAGCCTTCTCATGATACAAACCAACGCTTGTCCTTTTGTTTTGCCTTCCTTTCGCTTGCGTTGGTAGTATTCATAAAATACAGGATTTCTTGGCTTTTTACTTTCTTTTGCCACTTGTATTTGTTGTATCGCTAATTGATAAAATAACGCATGTAACGTTCGATTGCCTTGTTTGCTTTTGTGGTCTTTTCCTTTTCCTCCAGAGCCAAAATGCACAGGCGCAATTCCCGCATAACGAGCAAGTTTATTGGCATTTGGAAAACGCTGAATATCTCCAATCTCGGCAACCAAGGCGGATGCTGTCACTACATCAATCCCCGGCATTGTCTCCAGTTGGTAATCGAGTAATTTCATTAATTTTCTTAGTTCTCCTTCGACCAATGCCATTTCCTGCTTTTTAAAGCGCAAATCTCTCACCATGCTTTGCACGAGGAAATCCCGTGTTTCTTGGTATTGTTTGGTGGTCGTTCCATCTGTTTTCACAAGTTCTAGTATTTCTTTTGCTTTCTTTCTTGAACAAGTGTTGTGGCTAACAGCTTGTAAAAAAGCAGTAAGCTCATCTATCCTTACTCCCTCTAAACACGATGGTGACGGATATCTTTCCCAAAATGCTAATGCTGTTTTTCCGTCTACTTCCGCAAAAAATTTCTTATAGCTGGGGTAATGATGGCTTAATTGTACATGAAGCTGGTTTTTCAGCGCCTCTTGGGCTTTCACAAGGGCGTTTCTTCTTGTGACTAGCTGTTTAATAGACCAATATACATCCTTTGGCTCTGCATCCGGCAAAAAATCTAGTTTGTTTACAAGAACTCTCGCTACACATTCCGCATCCCAGCTATCGCTTTTTTGCATCGTAGGATAACTATTACGTTCGGCATAAGACAAAGCGGGATTCACTTCTTTTACCATTTGCCCATGATCGACTAAAAACGTTGCCAATGCTCGTCCGTATCCACCAACGTCCTCTAAACCGAAGACCAGTGTCATATTCTCAGGTACTAATTGATGAACCTTGATGAAAAAATCCGTAAAAGCCGCGGGCTTATTTTCAAATTGAATCTCTCCTAATCTTTCATGCCAACAGTTGATGATAACCGCCGTATGATGGTGTTTATGTAAATCAATCCCCACGTAAATATGCCGTTGTTTGTGATGCATACATCCTCCCCCAATCCATTGAGTTTGATGATGACTCCCATGGCGGCAACCTTAGTTCGAGCGTTCACCTTCTGGTGCGCATTGGTACATCAGCCTGTCCATGGATGTATCATCTATACGGATATATAAGAAATTTCATGTATTTTTTAAGTGACCGCTTTAAAGAATGGCTTGGTGTTTCCCTTTCGCCTGTATGCATCCATAGGTATACATCCCTTTATAAAAGTCCTTTCGGTCTAAAATCCGTTTCACTTGTACTTTGGTAAAGGGCTTACCTTGTGTCGTCAAATGCCCTTCCTTGTTTAACACATCAGCAATTCGAGTAAAAGACCATGTAGGATGTTGCTCTCTTAACTCAAACACTCGTTGTACGGCTTTGGCTTTATCCTCGTCGACTCTTAACTCTTTTTCTCCCCTTAACTTCCTATAACCAAAAGTCGCTCTTCCTCCGGCATATCCTCCTTCTTTTGCTTTTTTATGCCGACCTTTCTTTAGTTTTAAAGCAATTTCCAATCGCTGATATTGGTCTAATAACTCCATTAGTCCATTGACTAATACATCACTTGGGTCTTTTTTGTAGATACTGTAATTTGGCTGTTCAATACTTTTAATATCCACCCCATACTTCTGTAACTCTCGATGAATCAACACTCTCACCATGTCAGAGCGCCACAACCGACTTGTGTTTAACACCACGACATACTTAATTTGGAAAGCAAAAAGGTGGGCTAACATCTCTTGTAAGCCCACCCTGTCCACTTCCAACGCTTCTTCATTCATTTTTGCCCCGCTGATTCCTTCATCTCTAAATATATGTATCAAATTCCAACCATGTTTTTCGCAATACGCTTGTATTTCCTCCTCTTGGTATTTCAAGCTATATCCATCTTTTGCTTGCCCCTGTGTCGAGACTCGTATATACCCGACAACATTCAATGTTACATCCCCCCGTTACGAAAATTACAATTTATGTAACGCTTGTTAACAATGACGAGTATTATACGACTGTCTCTAGTGAAAATACAATACAAAAGTAATTTGCCAGCTTTTTATTGTCACAGTCAGTTAAAAGTTTATACCCTCTTTCTCGCCACGAGAAAGCTTTCTCTCGTGTTTTAAAGCATACTCGAAGGGTATTAGTGTTGTTAATAGTTTCACCATGCATCACAGCCAAACTCATAGTAGGCGGAACCATTATGAAGTCTGAATTAAAATGTTGGTAAAAACGATATATAAATTTTCTCGTAATTGCACTTTATTATTTGATACATCTGTTAGTTTTAAAATAAAAACCTTGAAAGGCATAAAGCCAATCAAGGTAATATAATTTATTAGAAGCCTTCTTTTTGTTCCACTGATACATTGTATCTCAAATTCACAAATTACTTTAAAAGAAAGTTATAAATGGTATTTTAGCAAATACAAAATCGTATCTCTAAACTTGTTACCTATTCTCTTCATCATACTCCAAAAATAGGTCTTGTAAATCTCCATTAATTGGTTCATTATTATCGTTAATTGTCACTTTAAACTCAATATCCTCTTCTCCTATTGATACTACCCCATCTAACACCCCTAAAATATTAGATACAGCATCCACTTCTACTTGTTCGATTATTTTAAATAATATTTCTTTATTTTTATCTGATAGTTCTGAATAAAACATCAATGCTTCTTTCCAATAGGGGTCTGTAACTTCATTAATATCAGTATTATTGAATATATCTCGATAAAAATTACGATTTTCTTTTATAATTGACTGATGTAAAAGTTTAACAAACTCTTCTTTATTCATATATCTCATCTCCTTCTCATCTCTGGATACAATTGTTTATTTAATTCAATTAATTTTCGAAGTTGAGAATTAGGAATGTCTGGATATACTCTTCTTAATTCCATTATATCTCTTGCTAATAATTGTCTTACACTCTCAATTCCTTTTGAACTTCTCGAAACTATTCCCCTAGGACCTTTTCTTGTATGTCCAGCTTTTGGTACTAATATTGCTGGTGCATTATTTGGATCATAATTTCGAATGAATTTTTTCATAATTGCTTTTTGTCCAACATGATGTGCATCTAACCCCGGTACACCTTTTATTTCTTTATATAATCCTACATCATACTTACTAAATTTACCCGTCCCCTTAGTTGCATTCCCAGTGGATTGTTTCGGCTTCGGCGGTTGTAATGGCTGTTTCGCTTTATCCAATCTTTTTGTAATTTTAACCGTTTTATTGATGTTTTTGACAACCTTAAGTCTTCCTAAAAACAAATTTTCTAATGCTCCGCCTGCGGCTTTCACATCATCCATCGTCCATTTATTGTCTGTTAATGCGTCAAAATTCTCTTTTCCAACTAATTCCCTGGTTAAGGGTTTATAATTTGAAAGCGTAGCAAGCTCTTTGGCTCCGTGAGAAAAAGCAGGTTTGAACTCTCTTCCAAACTTCTTTAATCCAACTACCAGATCATCCATCATACTACGCTTTGGTGGAGGTGATGGGGAGACTGATTTTGGTTTTTGAATGGATTTTGGCTTCTGCAACTTTTTAATAGCGGAATTTTGTTTCTTTATCACCTCAGCCTTCATGATCTTCTTTAATTTGTAAATCTGTTCAATGGGCAATAGGTTGGTTGCGAGTTTTCTAGCGGAAGTGCATACCTTACCTAAGGTCTGAAAGGACTGAGTGAACCCTTTCCACAATTGTTT
Source organism: Aneurinibacillus sp. XH2 (assembly GCF_001439585.2). Lineage (NCBI taxonomy): Bacteria > Bacillati > Bacillota > Bacilli > Caryophanales > Paenibacillaceae > Aneurinibacillus > Aneurinibacillus sp. XH2. The sequence continues at coordinate 247,744 of NZ_CP014140.1, forward strand.
TGTAGCTTTTTCATAAGCTTTTATTTCTTTTAATTGCCTTCTTCCAGCCTTTGTTCTTTTTAATTTTTCCTCCTGCTTTTTCCTTCTCTTTTGATATTCTTTTTCCGCCCTGTTGAGTGATTTTTGAAAACTTTTTGAGTTCACAACACTTTTTCCGAGCCTATACATATCATATATATTTTTTAACGATCCAAACACTTCGTCTTCACTCTTTCTTTTTTTGAGTCGGACGTAAAGGAAATAAGTTACATATAATGCATGAATCGCCCAATATATACATATATTAACAATTTAAAATATTTTCCACCTAATTCATAGACCTATTTTTACAAATTATAGGATTATGCATAATTGATTATATTTACCCTTTACCATTCAACGATTATAAGTTTTGCAACACCATCGTAGACAGTAAAAAACTAGCTGAGCCACATAATAGCTCTTTAGCCCCCTAGAGAAGTTGGACACTAAGGGTGTATTTTGATTACACTTATAGTGACAGAGGGGGAAGGCATCAATGACAAGAAGAAAGTATTCGATTGATTTCAAAAAACAAGTGGTGAAAGAAGCGAAAGAGACCGGTAATTTAGCAGCCGTTGCCCGCCGTTATGAGTTATCTGCTAACATGGTGGGGCGCTGGAAGCGAGAGTTCGAGAGCGGAAAACATGGAGAAATTGATTTCTCTATGGTTCCGGTCCTTGATGCCGAAGAAGTTGTGAAAGAAAACGAACAACTTAAACGGTTACTTGGCGAACAAGCATTAGAACTTGCGATTTTACGTGATTTGATAAAAAAGAAAAACCCTCACTTGCTGAAAAACTTGAAGTAGCGGAACGCTATATTCAGCAGGGCTATCCAAAACGGCTAGTCTTGCGTTTTGCCCGGATTCCACGCTCCACGTATTACTACCATCGAAAACGAAAAGGGCAGAACGTGGAACCAGTGAAAAGTGAGGGACGAGCCATACCGGGCTATTCCCTAAAGCAGGAGGGCACAAAAGTGTCCGATGAACAGATCAAAGAGAGGCAAAGGATGCGAGTCGTACGATACAACAGGCATTATTTAAACGGCAATTATTTGGAACAGATACGCTTCACGTTCTTCGTTCCGATAATGGCCCGCAGTTTACGTCTCATCATTTTACACAAGCATGTGAAACGTTTGGAATTGTTCATGAGCGTATTCCGCCACGAACACCGAATATGAATGGGCACATCGAAGCGTTTCATCGCATCCTGGAAGATGAATGTCTGGCACGTTATGAGTTTATGTCCTATGCAGAGGCGTATCAAGTTGTAACAGATATCCGCTTTTATAACGAGAGACGAATCCATTCGAGCATTTGCGATTTAGCTCCACAAGAGTTTTATGCGCTTCAAACAGAACGTAAGTTCGTAATTAGAGGAGTGCGAGTATAAGCGAGGAATTTTACGAAAAAGGATGAATAAGGTTGTTTGTGTCCAAGTAATGGGGGTTAATCCGATTTCTTTTTAAGAATAGCCTTGTAAATAGAAATAGATGGTTTGATAACGTCCATACACTCGTATATCTTTTGTTGTTTTCATCAATGCAAGCAAGGCTTGAATTTCATTTTGACGTGAATCAATCATCTGGTTTCTCTCCGTTCGTTTGAATTTTCAATAAAAAATATTTACCAGGCCAGAAAAAATATTTACCAGCCAAATTCCGGTTTCATGTATGTTAAAGTGGAATAGGAGTTAGCAACAACAATTTTTAGTTTAGGAGTGAAGAAAATTGAAAAAGTTACTAGCAGCCGTTACTATTCTTGGTGCATCCCTACTAACATTTGATGTGGGAAGTGCAAGTGCAGCAAATTGCCCATTCAAAACTGGATTCCAAAACCCAGCTACTAACGCTGTAGCACAACAACCAAAATTCGCTAACTGCGGACGATTTGGAAAGTTATTCCAATCATTATTTGGTAATAATGCTCAAACTGCACCTGCACAGCAGTTTAACTTCCCTACTCAACAGTTAAACCTGCCTGTTCAGCCATCTAACTGCCCGTTCAAGTAAGAGGTAGTATTCTTACTTGCCTTTATGCGGATTTCCAGCTTACGCAAATTCTTTAACGTATCATAGCGGATATAAATCGTAAATGAAATTGGAAAACCGGATAAAGACAGAAATGAACTTACATGTAGTATGTACAGTGAAGAGATACACATTCGATCAAAATCGTCTAACAAAAACAATAACAAGCCATGTGATTCAGTAACCGATACACAATAAATGAAGGAGTATATCTTCACTTATTGTGTATTTTCTTTTACACTTTGACGGAGTAAAGTAGAGGATACATGTTTATAGATGGATGGAGGGTTATGCAAAAAATTTCCCGACCCCAAAGGAGCAGCTCTATATGGGTGATTACTCGAATTAAGAATGGAAAACAACAGATGGGATATTTTAAGGTACCTAATAGAAATAAAAAAGGCAAAAAATACACTGGGCCTGTGCTTCTTGCGAATGAATTAGTTTGTTACCGTTGATTGTAAAACGGTGGATTAAGGAATATAAATCTGGATACATCCAATAATCTCTGTTATCTAAAAAACCCTTATCCAAAGGAGATAAGGGTCGCTACGAGGGACTATCCTATTTTTGCATTACTTTATGATATGGGTAAGCTTCCGTTTTGATTACTTTTTTCGGGATTTTAGCTTCTTACGTCCGATAATGTCAATTATGGCGCGACAAGAAAGTCGCTTTTTATACAGTGCAACGTCGATTCAGTCGATATGTTGCTAGCCTAGTCGCAAGGGCTATCTCCGCCCGAAACAACGTGCTGTATCGCAAAATGTTGTCTTACGATACAAGGAAAAAGAAGGTTTGAGTTGTATATATAAGTTGAAAGGCTCACGTATGGTTCTGAGGGGAGAAAGGGGCAGTGATGCCCCCGACTTACCCGACTAAAGGATCACTTTTGGACAGCGAAAAGTGATCCGTGGTAATTCTGCTGCTACATGACGAACAACGGAATTCTGCTCTACCTATTAGTCACATGCACATGCGATAATAACTAAAAGGATAAAGAGAACAAGAATAACTCCAATTTCTCGTCTCTCACCACAAAAACTCATACAATTCCCTCCCATGTACAATGGATTGAATTACGTTTCATACTATGTAGATGGGTACAGACAAGTGTTAGGTTACTGCCTTTATTCAGAAATTTATTTTATGCTTACTATTTTTGTGCTATTGTTCTGTTTCTTATTGATGTCTTCTTAATGGAATTAAAGCAGGAATAGAGCGGCAATGAGAGCTAGAGGTATCGCAATAAATCCAAAGTGTCTACGACCAAACGAGTTTATTTTTACCATACCAGCTGCTTTTTTGGTTTTAGGCACAGCTAAATAAACATGTCCATCATCCACTTTTTGAATATATCCTTTGTAGATTTGTGATTATCTTTGGTTTTTATTTTTACTTGTTTAGATATGTTTTTTTCAAAAACACTGTGTATCCTTTGTATATTTGGTTTTTTTGTACCCATTCCTTTACTTCCCCCCAACATGTAGATTCCCTCTATCATATGCTCGTCCTTTATCTTTGTTATGGACAAGTGTTCAGTCCACTTATTTTTGGATGTACGTCCGATAATCGTCATATAGTAAACTCACCAACACCAAAAAACCGTAATTCGGTCAAATCGGCTAAAATCCGGGTTTTTGCCTTTCAGGAAATTTTAACCTTGTGTACAGTTTGTAGAGTGTGATCAAGTTTTTCAAGAATCTTCTCTGCTAATCCATCTATTTTATTTCTTATATTATTTTTTAAATCATTTTGACCAGCTTCAAGTGTTTCCATCCGTTTTTCAAGTCTGCTTTGGACCTCTCTAAGTGACTGTAACTCAGAAAGAATTTTCTTCAACATTTTTCCATTTTTCGTCCCTCGCCTCAATTTTTTTGTTATTTTATCACGAAGTCAGTGATAATGGACGGGTAACAAATTCATCTTTTTTGAATGATAATATTTTTAGGACAAGTAAATGGGACGCAACAAACCCTTATCGTACCGTCGTTTCTTAACTGTCTCATTATAACCGTACCTTACTGATACGAAATTGCATTGACAACGCCTTAGAGTAGGAAAAACAGGCTTCTTTCATGCCAAAATGATCTTAGCGTATATTTTCATTAAAAAGTTAGCGATACCCCAACTACCAATCAAACATAATAAACGCAGATACTCGTGCTAAATAAAAAAACAGGGAGTTCCCCTGCTACTTAAACTAATTTATATATCCATAGTGGTATATATTGAATAAAAATAAAACTCGCCAAGACTAAACCCGCGAGGTTCGATAAGACAGGAACTAATCCCTCCTACCCTAAACCTTTTGGTGTATACAAGTACATCGCAAACCTGTCCGGTTTGCGGGGCGAAAAAGAACGTGCGTGGTGCGGCTATACCCAACATCGGGACATTCACGGTGCGGCGAATCTACTGTCCAAAGTGTTGTATGAAAACCGGATTCAGTCCTTGCCGTTTGAAATTCAGAAACCCACGTATCTACGGATCGCCTAAGCGAGAAGTAGTAGATGGTTTGTTTCGACCCACGCCCGTAAGGGTGTGTTGCTGAATGATTTCCCTCGCAGACGGCACGTGTCTGTGAGATCAGCGACAACCTGCTGATCGCCTGTTCTATCGAGGTGGCTCGTTCAGAAACCTCCACTTCATGTACTACTATTCACTTGTAAAAAACTGCCTAATCAGCACCCGTGACATATGCTTTCTTTTCATGAGTAAACGGGGAAACAATCGTGAGACGTGTGCCAAGCGTTGCTTTTTCTATGTAGCAAAGCGACCTTTTTTTCAGTTTTATTACATTTTTCTATCTAGCGGAAATTTATAAAAAGAGGTAGAATACTCACTAAAGGAGTGGATTTTTTATTTTTCGCGAAATATATTCTGACTGAATAGTCATTCATAATTTGAGTGAAACATGCTATGATAGAATAAACAATTTTCCGTACAGTCAGAATAATTTCGGCGAAGGAGAGGAGAAACAAATGAATGTATTGTCGCTAGTTAACCTCATTGCGTTTTTTGCGGTCGTAGGTTATGCAGTATACTTGTTTGCGCACCTGGTGTACAGCCGCATCACCTACATGAAGCTTGGCCGCCCGGCGGACTTGCGCGAAGACGCGACACGCAGCCTGAATGCGTTTTGGGTCAACGTTTTTGGACAGAAGAAGCTGTTAAAGGATTCCAAAAGCGGTGTGATGCATATTGTCTTGTTCTACGGCTTTCTGCTTGTGCAGTTTGGAGCCATTGATTTAATTTGGAAAGGACTAAAGCCGGGTTCACATCTGCCGTTCGGTTCGGCATATCCGTATTTTCTTTTATTCCAGGAAGTCGTTGTTACGGCTATTCTTATCGCCATTTTTTATGCATGGTATCGTCGGAATGTTGAGAAATTAAAGCGCTTAAAACGAGGTTGGAAAGCGAACCTTGTTGTCTGGCTCATTACGATTCTCATGGTGAGTACGTTGCTTTCCGAAGGAATGGAAATCATCTGGTTACATCCGGATGAGATCGGCTTCCGCTCGACGCAACCGATCGCTTCCAGTCTTGCAGTGTTGTTTGCAGGCATCGGTTCGACGGCAGCAGGTGCGGCGTTCTATGTGTTCTGGTGGATTCATTTGCTTACGCTCTTATTCTTCCTGGTATACATTCCACAGGGCAAGCACGCCCATCTGATATTTGCGCCGTATAACTGGCTGGTGAAAGACAAAACACGCCCGCCGGGAAGATTGAGCACCATCGACTTTGAGAAGCTGGAAGAAGAAGGTGCGGAAGAGTTCGGCGTCGGACGAATCGAGAATTTCACGCGAACGCAATTGATTGACTTGTATGCCTGTGTCGAGTGCGGGCGATGCACCAGCATGTGTCCAGCCGCAGGAACGGGCAAGACGCTGTCACCGATGGATCTAATCACTAAAATGCGGGATCACCTAACGGAAAAAGGGGCGGCGATCACGGGACGTACACCGTGGATGCCGGCCGGGTTGTTTAAAGAGTCGAAAGGTAACGTGCTAGCGATGCAGGCGCGTGAAGCCGGAGCCGGACAAGCCAGCAGTGAGGTGGCCGCTACGACGGAAGGGACGGCCGCACTGAAAATCGACTATGATGTGCAGCTTATCGGGGATGTGATCACGGAAGAAGAACTGTGGGCTTGTACGACGTGCCGCAACTGTGAAGACCAGTGCCCGGTCGCCAACGAACATGTAGGTCATATCATCGATATGCGCCGCTATCTTGTGATGACAGAAGGCCGCATGCCGTCCGATGCGCAGCGTGCGCTGAGCAACATCGAGCGCCAGAGCAATCCATGGGGGATTAACCGCAAGGATCGGATCAAATGGCGCGAAGGCATGGAAGAGCTGGTGCCAACCGTCAAAGAAACGGATGACTTTGAATATTTATTCTTTGTTGGTTCGATGGGTTCGTTTGATAATCGGAGCATCAAACTTACGCAATCCTTTGTGCGTGTGATGCACAAAGCGGGCATCAAGTTCGCGATTCTTGGCAATGAAGAGAAGAACTCTGGCGACACGCCGCGCCGCCTCGGCAATGAGCTGTTGTTCCAGGAGCTGGCAATGGAAAATATCGCGAACTTCCAGAAATACGGCGTGAAGAAAATCGTTACGATGGACCCGCATGCCTACAATACATTCAAGAACGAGTATCCGGAATTCGGTCTGGAAGGCGTGGAAGTGTACCACCATACCGAACTGTTGGCGAAATGGATCAAAGACGGCCGCCTGAAGCCGACCAAAGAAGTCAAGGAACGCATAACCTACCACGACTCCTGTTACCTGGGCCGCTACAACGAAGTGTACGATGCACCGCGCGAAATTCTATCAGCCATTCCTGGCGTCGAGATCGTGGAGATGGAACGTTCCGGCTGTGACAGTATGTGCTGCGGTGCCGGTGGCGGAATGATGTGGCAGGAAGAGCATCAAGGCACCCGCGTTAACATCGCGCGTACCGAACAGGCGCTGGCGGTAAATCCGACTACAATCGGAAGTGCGTGTCCGTACTGCTTGACGATGTTATCTGACGGTACGAAAGCGAAAGAAGTGGAAGACAAAGTGCAAACTTTGGATATGGTAGAGATTTTAGAAAAATCATTATAAATTACTCTTTTTAATTTTTGTGAATATTGATAAGATGGAAGGAGAAGGAATAAAGACCCGGCAGTCGAACTGCCGGGTACGTTTCCGCGATCAAACTGACCGAGCAATCGCTCAAATTAGGATACCGGAAATTTTTCTGCTTCTTACTTGTTTTCACGAAAGCATATGAATGTATCAATACGTAGAGATATAAGGAGGCGCAAAACAAGATGAGAAAATCCGTAATCGTAAGTGCGGCCCGGACTCCATTTGGTAAATTTGGTGGTAGCCTTTCCTCGCTGCAAGCGGTTGAGCTTGGAGGCATTGTGATTAAAGAGGCCGTAAAACGCGCTGGAATCTCTCCCGATATGGTCGATGAAGTTATCATGGGCATGGTGCTGCAAGGAGGAGCAGGACAAATCCCTTCTCGCCAGGCGGCGCGCAAGGCAGGATTGCCCTGGGAAGTACAGACGGAGACGATTAACAAAGTATGTGCATCCGGCCTGCGCAGCGTAACGTTAGCCGATCAGATCATTCGTGCCCAAGATGCGGACATTATCGTTGCGGGCGGCATGGAGAGCATGAGCAACGCACCGTATGCTTTGCCAAACACGCGTTGGGGCATGCGCATGGGGGATGGCAAACTGGTGGACTTGATGCTTAGGGATGGGTTAACCGACGCGTACGATGGCAAGCATATGGCAGTACACGGCAGCAATGTAGCCGCAGAATACAAAATTACGCGCGAGGAACAGGATAAGTGGGCGCTCCGCAGTCAGCAGCGTGCGGCGGCGGCGATAAAAGCTGGCAGGCTGAAAGAGGAAATTGTACCGGTGGAAGTGCCTCAGCGCAAAGGCGATCCGGTTATCGTCGAGCAGGATGAAGCACCGCGTGAGACGAGCCTTGAGCAACTACAGAATCTGCCTCCTGTATTTACAAAAGACGGTACAATTACGGCCGGCAATGCGCCAGGCGTAAATGATGGAGCAGGCGCTATGGTTGTTATGTCTGACGAAAAAGCGAAAGAGCTTGGTATTAAGCCGCTGGCGACGATTCTTGGGCATGCGGCCGTCGGACAAGAAGCCCCGTATATCGCGACCACGCCGGGCCTCGCGATTAATAAATTGCTTAAGAAAACCGGTTATACAATTGACCAGATCGATTTGTTTGAAGTGAATGAAGCGTTTGCAGCCGTTGTGCTTACAAGCCAGAAAATTGCTGGATGGGACCCGGAAAAAGTAAATGTCAACGGAGGAGCCATCGCGTTTGGCCATCCGATTGGTGCAAGCGGAGCCCGTATCTTAATGACGTTGATTTACGAATTGCGACGTCGCGGCGGCGGTCTCGGCATTGCCGCAATTTGTTCCGGCGCGGCGCAAGGTGACGCGATTCTGGTGGAAGTTCAGGCTGCCAAATAATTTTTTATGATTTAGCCGAGAACACTCGTAACTTCAGTCATGAGATGAATGGGCTTTTGTTTCGTTGTTAGTAGAAACAGACGTACAACCATTGCCGAAAACAAACAGCGAAGTTGGAATTGATGTTGGACTCAAAGAATTTGCTGTTCTTTCGACAGGAGAAGTGTTTGAAAATCCGAAATTTCTGCGCAATATGGAACAAAAACTTAAACGCGCTCAACGCATTCTTTCCCGACGTGTGAAAGGTTCTTCAAATTGGAATAAGCAACGGATGAAGGTTGCCCGAATCCATGAACGTATTGCAAATGCTCGAGAAGACTACTTGCAAAAGATTTCAACCAACGCATATTGTCAAAAACCACGACATGATTGCGATTGAAGATTTGCAAGTGTCTAATATGATGAAGATCATAAACTTGCCAAAGCGATTAGTGAAGTGTCTTGGTATCAATTCAGAACGATGCTTGAATACAAAGCAAAGTGGTATGGTCGCACTGTTGTTGCCATAGGCAAAACCTTTGCTTCCTCTCAGATCTGTTCATGTTGCGGATACCAAAACAAAGAAGTTAAAAATCTTACCTTGCGACAATGGGAATGCCCGGAATGCAATACTTCCCATGACCGCGATGTAAACGCAAGTTTGAATATTCTTGCCGAAGGCAAAAGACGACTATCTGCATAATTGCAGGAACTGCGGAGATAGCTTGGGGTACATCATGTACTAATTCTGCTCGGTAGAGCGGGCTAGTCAAGAATCTCGTGGCTTTAGCCATGAGAGGTTCAAAACAAAATCTAACCATACTATGAAGGAATTTAAAAAAGGGGTGGAGATGCATGGAAGTCAAAAAATTTATGGTTGTCGGCGCAGGTCAGATGGGAAGCGGTATCGCTCAGGTAGCAGCACAGGCGGGTCTGGAAGTTGTGCTGCACGACATTCAAGAAGAGTTTGTAAACCGTGGCCTTGGCGTCATTACAAAAAATCTGACCCGTGATGTGGAGAAAGGACGTAAAACAGAAGCAGAAAAGCAAGCGATCTTAGCGCGTATTAAGCCTTCTACTGATTTGAACCATGCAAAAGATGTTGATTTCGTTGTGGAAGCGGTTGTCGAAAATATGAACATCAAAACCGAGATTTTTAAGCAACTGGATGAAATCGCGCCAGAGCACGCCATTCTGGCAAGTAATACATCTTCGCTCCCCATTACGGAAATTGCAGCGGTAACTAAACGGCCAGAGAAAGTGATTGGCATGCACTTCATGAACCCGGTACCGGTTATGAAGCTAGTAGAAGTTATCCGTGGTTTGGCGACTTCCGATGAGACGTACCGTATAGTGGCCGAACTATCTGAGAAGATGCAGAAAGTAGCGGTGGAAGTTAATGATTTCCCGGGCTTTGTATCCAACCGCGTACTGATGCCGATGATTAACGAAGCGATTTACTGCGTATATGAGGGCGTGGCGACACCGGAAGCGATTGATGAAGTAATGAAGCTTGGTATGAACCATCCGATGGGGCCTCTAACACTGGCCGACTTTATCGGCTTGGATACATGTCTATATATCATGGAAGTGCTTCATGAAGGATTTGGCGATTCCAAATATCGTCCGTGCCCGTTGCTTCGCAAATATGTAAAAGCGGGATGGCTAGGCCGCAAATCCGGACGTGGATTCTATGTATATGAGTAAATAAGGGAAATACAACAGCAAACATAAAGTAAAGAGAACAGGAGTTAGGAGGAGAAACCATGCATTTGCAGTTTACAGAAGAGCAGGAAATGATGCGTCGTATGGTGCGTGATTTTGCTCGTGAAGTGATCGCGCCGCAGGTAGAAAAAATGGAAGAAACCGATGAATTCCCGCTCGAGCTCATCCGCAAAATGGGCGAATACGGCTTGATGGGAATTCCAGTGGCAGAGGAGTGGGGTGGCTCGGCAGCGGATTTTGTCTCTTACATCATTGCCATTCATGAGATTTCCAAAGTCAGCCCGACCGTTGGCGTTATTCTGTCCGTTCATACATCGGTAGGCACGAATCCGATCCTTTATTTTGGAAGCGAGGAACAGAAGAAAAAATACGTACCGAAGTTGGCTTCTGGACAATATATTGGCGCGTTTGCACTTACAGAACCGAATGCCGGCTCCGATGCGGCAAGTATACGGACGTCTGCGGTGAAAAAGGGTGACAAGTATATCCTGAATGGTTCGAAAATATTTATTACAAACGGCGGTGTAGCAGACACTTATATAACATTCGCTGTCACCGATCCGTCGAAAGGGCCCAAAGGAATCTCTGCTTTTATCGTAGAAAAGGATACGCCGGGATTTCAGGTAGGCAAAAAAGAAAAGAAAATGGGCCTTCAAGGTTCTAATACGACAGAACTCATTTTTGACAATGCCGAAGTGCCAGCCGAAAACTTGCTTGGTGAAGAAGGCATGGGCTTTACGATTGCGATGGCAAACCTGGATGTGGGTCGCATCGGCATTGCAGCGCAAGGTCTAGGGATTGCAGAAGGTGCGTTTGAACACGCGCTCGCGTACGCAAAAGAGCGTCATCAATTCGGCAAACCGATTGCTGCACAACAGGCGATTGCATTTAAGCTGGCCGACATGGCGACCCAAATTGAAGCGTCCCGCATGCTTGTATACCGTGCGGCTTCTCTGCGTAACCAGGGTATTAAGTGTGGGATGGAAGCCTCTATGGCCAAGCGTTTCGCGACGGATACTGCAATGAAAGTGGCGACAGAAGCTGTGCAGATTTTTGGCGGCTATGGCTATACACGCGAATATCCTGTAGAGCGCTATTTCCGTGACGCCAAAGTTACGCAAATTTATGAGGGAACCAACCAGATTCAACGCATTGTAATTTCCAAACACTTGTTAAATAAATAATAAAGGGAGTGGAGACGCATGGATTTTCAACTATCTGAAGAACACAAAATGATACGCAAAATGGTGCGCGAGTTTGCGGAAAACGAGTTGGCTGACAAAGCTGCGGAACGCGACGAAGCGGAACGTTTCGACATGGAAGTGTTTGATAAGCTGGCTGAGTTGGGACTTACCGGAATTCCCTGGGATGAAAAATACGGCGGCGCAGGTTTCGATTATTTAAGCTATGTGATCGCGGTGGAGGAGCTGTCCCGGGTTGATGCTTCCGTCGGCGTTACCTTATCCGCGCATACTTCGCTGGCGAGCTGGCCGATTTACAAATTTGGTACGGAAGAACAAAAGCAAAAATATCTTCGCCCGCTTGCGGAAGGCAAAAGCATGGGGGCGTATTGTTTGACGGAGCCGGGGTCGGGTTCCGATGCAGCTGGCATGAAGACAACAGCGAAGAAAGATGGCGATCACTATATCCTGAATGGCAGCAAAATTTTCATTACCAATGGTGGCCTGGCGGATATCTATATCGTATTTGCAGCGACCACGCCGGAGTTGAAGCATAAAGGCCAAACGGCGTTTATCGTCACGAAAGATATGCCAGGGTTCAAAGTCGGCAAAAAAGAAAAGAAACTGGGTATCCGCTCTTCTGCGACAACTGAGGTCATTTTCGAAGATTGCCGCGTTCCGGCGGAAAATGTGCTTGGCCAAGAAGGTCAGGGTTTTAAGATTGCAATGATGACCCTGGACGGCGGCCGTAACGGTATTGCAGCGCAGGCTGTGGGAATTGCGGACGGTGCGCTGACGCACGCGCTTGCGTACGCGAAGGAACGTCATCAGTTCGGCAAACCGATTGCCGCGCAGCAGGCAATTGCGTTCAAGCTGGCTGATATGGCGACAAAAGTTGAAGCAGCGCGTCTGTTGACATATCAAGCGGCATATTTGGAAGACAACAGCTTGCCATACGGCAAAGCATCGGCGATGGCAAAGCTATTCGCGGGCGATATTGCAATGGAAGTGACGACAGACGCCGTGCAAATTTTCGGCGGCTATGGTTACACGCGTGAATATCCGGTCGAACGTTTTATGCGCGATGCGAAGATTACGCAAATCTATGAAGGAACAAACGAAATCCAGCGTCTTGTTATCTCGAACTATCTGCTTAAAGACTAAGGATGTGAACGCATTGCATACACTGGTAGAACGGATTTTGGCGGGAGATCGTCGGGCGGTTGCCCGTGCGATCTCCTATATAGAAGATGATCATCCAGAGAAAAAAGAAATTCTACAAGATGTGTTTCCATACACGGGAAAAGCGTTTCTTGTCGGCATTACTGGCTCTCCAGGTGCAGGAAAAAGTTCTTTTGTCGATAAGTTAATCGGGTATTTGCGTAAACAGAGCCTGACCGTCGGAATTATAGCGGTTGATCCTACCAGTCCGTTTACCGGGGGGGCCATTCTGGGGGATCGTATCCGCATGCAGGATCATTTTCTTGACGAAGGTGTGTTTATCCGCAGTATGGGCACGCGCGGTAGTCTGGGCGGGCTGGCTCGTTCCACGAAGGAAGCGGTACGCATATTGGACGCATACGGCAAGGATGTAATTATCATTGAGACGGTCGGTGTTGGCCAATCGGAGCTTGATATTATGAACATTGCTGATTCGACGGCGGTTGTGCTTAATCCAGGCGGCGGTGATACTGTGCAGGCGTTCAAAGCAGGTATTATGGAAATCGCGGATTTGTTTATCCTGAATAAGGCCGATTTGCCGGGTACAGAGAAGCTATTTCGTGAAGTTGAACAAATGCTGGATCTTGTCAAGCATAACGCCCCCTGGCGTCCACCGATCGTTAAAACGATTACCCTGCAGAACAAAGGGATTGCTGAGGCGTGGCGGGCGTTCCTTGACCATAACGAATACCTCAAAGAGAGCGGAGAATGGGAGAAGCGACGTGCATCTCATTTAAAAGAAGAAGTGGCGGAAATCGTCGAACATGAGGTGCACAGGCTTGTCGTAACAAACCTGCGCGGTGAAGCGTATAAAGAAACGATGGAACAGGTGGCCCGCCGCGAAGTCAATCCGTATGAAGTAGCCGATCGCTTGCTTAGACAATTGGTGAAAGAAAAATAGTTTTCTGAAAAATGTTGCGGATTCGATTTCTTCACGCGTATAATAAAATCAAGAAGAAAGAGAAGGCCGTGTGCCTTTTCTTTTTCCCTGCACTCTGAGCAATCGCTCAGTCGGCGTGAGGAAAGGAGTAATGAAACAATGGAACATCGAAAATCGATTCCTTCGATGGTAAAAGATCCGAAACTTATCGAAAAGCGGCGCGATCAAATTATCGAAGCTGCGGTTGAGCTTTTCATCTCCAAAGGTTTTCACAAGACAACGACCCGTGAAATTTCCCGTGCGTCAGGATTCAGCATAGGTACATTATATGAATACATTGAATCAAAAGAAGATGTTCTCTATCTTGTATGCGATGCGATTCACGAAGGTGTGGAAAAAGGATTAAAGGAAGTGCTGGTAAACGGCGTCAGCGGCGCTGTGATGCTAAAGGCAGCGATCAAAGGTTTTCTGCGTGTAATGGATGAAATGCAGGATCGTGTACTTCTGATTTATCAGGAAATTAAATCGTTGCCGAAAGAAGCGATGAAGTACGTTTTGGCCAAAGAAGAAGAAATTACGAGTTTTTTTGAAGAAATTTTGCGCCGGGGCCGGGAAGACGGTTCCCTTAAAATCGATGAGAAGTACATTAAGCTGATGGCCCATAACATTGTTGTGCTGGGAGAAATGTGGACGTTCCGGCGTTGGAGTTTGCATAAGCACTACACGCTGGAAGAGTATATGGAAATGCAGACGTCTCTGATTTTGCGCGAGCTAACAGAAGAGTGATTGGGAAGACACCTAGTGAAAGGAGAAACCTTCCTTAGACCGGGTTTAGTGATTATGATTGAAAAAGCGCGTCCGATTCGCGACCTTGAAGGAGGAGAACAAAATGGAAACGAATATTTATCGTCCAAAACATAATGTCCGTTTTGTCACAGCTGCCAGCCTGTTCGACGGTCATGATGCTTCCATTAACATCATGCGTCGCCTTTTGCAGGCGTCCGGGGTGGAAGTGATTCACCTTGGCCACAACCGTTCAGTAGAAGAAGTCGTAAATGCCGCCATTCAGGAAGATGTGCAGGGAATCGCAGTTAGTTCATACCAGGGCGGCCATGTGGAGTATTTTAAGTACATTATTGATTTACTAAAAGAAAAGGGCGCCTCCCATATTAAGGTGTTTGGCGGTGGCGGCGGTGTCATAGTTCCTTCTGAAATTCGCGAACTGCATGAATACGGTGTAACGAAAATTTTTTCTCCGGATGACGGACGTAAGTATGGTCTGCAAGGCATGATTAATTACATGATCCAGCAAACAGACTATCCGACTCCAAAAGAAGTAGAAAAAGAAATTCATGAACTGAAAAATCGTAGCTGGAACGCGATCGGCCGCCTGATTACACTGGCGGAGGAAAACGTGGAAAAGCAGGATCAAGAAGTAGCAACCACGCTTGAAAAAGTGAACGAAATGGTAAAAACGGTTCCGGTGCTTGGCATCACAGGAACAGGCGGGGCTGGCAAAAGCTCGTTGACAGACGAGTTAGTGCGCCGTTATTTGGAACAGTATCCGGATAAAACAATTGCCATTCTGTCAGTGGATCCATCGAAGCAAAAAACAGGCGGCGCGCTGCTGGGCGACCGTATCCGCATGAATGCTATCCATTCTCCGCGCGTATATATGCGCTCGCTGGCGACTCGTAAATCTCACAGTGAACTTAGCCAGGCGATCGAAGACGCCATCAATATCGTAAAAGCAGCAGGCTATGATTTTATCATCGTCGAAACTTCCGGCATTGGCCAGGGCGACGCTGGCATTACGCAGGTATGTGATGTCGCGATGTACGTAATGACGAGCGAATTCGGCGCGCCGACCCAGCTTGAAAAAATCGATATGATTGATTACGCGGACATTATCGCGATCAATAAGTTTGAGCGCCGTGGCTCAGAAGATGCGCTGCGCGATGTGAAGAAGCAATGGAAGCGTAGTCGCAATCTGTTTGATATGAAGGACGAAGACGTTCCTGTTTACGGTACGATTGCCAGCCAATTCAACGATCCAGGCACAAATATACTATTCGTTAACCTGATGCGGATCATCTCTGAGAAAACGGGTGAGGAATGGCCGACTACTCTCGATATTTCCAAAGACAGAATGTCGAAGAAAAAGTATATTATTCCGTCTGACCGCGTACATTATCTGGCCGAAATCGCAAATACGGTTCGTCAGTACAATAACTTCACAGAGAAACAAGTGCAAATCGCACGTAAATTGTTCCAACTGAATGGAACAAAAGAAGAACTCGCAAAACAAACAGGTGAACTGGCAACCGATCTTCAAAAGGAACTTGATAAGCTTATCGCACACTATGAAGAAAAATTGCACCCGGAAAGCAAAAAGATTTTGGATAATTGGAAAGCGCTTAAGGAAGCGTACCAGCAGGACGAGTTCGTCACGAAAGTACGCGACAGGGAAATCGTGACAAAGTTGTACACGACTTCTCTGTCCGGTACGCGTATTCCGAAAGTATCGTTGCCAAAGTTTGAAGATTGGGGCGAAATCTTGCGCTGGGTGATGAAAGAGAACCTGCCTGGCCATTTCCCATACACGGCTGGAGTATTTCCGTTCAAGCGTGATGGTGAAGATCCGAAGCGCCAGTTTGCGGGTGAAGGAACCCCGGAAAGGACAAACCGCCGTTTCCATTATCTGTCCAAGGAAGACACAGCGAAGCGGCTCAGCACTGCGTTTGACAGCGTCACGTTGTATGGCGAAGATCCGGATTACCGTCCGGACATTTACGGAAAAATTGGCACAAGTGGAGTTAGCGTCTGTACGCTGGATGACATGAAAAAGCTGTATGCTGGATTCGATCTTTGCCATCCGTCCACATCCGTGTCCATGACCATTAACGGCCCGGCGCCGATCATTCTGGCGATGTACATGAATACGGCTATCGATCAACAAATGGAGAAATTCAGGAAGGAAAACGGCCGCGAGCCGAACGCCGAGGAAGCAGAACAGATTAAAGCCAGGACGTTGCAAAGCGTGCGAGGTACAGTGCAGGCCGATATTCTGAAGGAAGACCAGGGTCAGAATACGTGTATTTTCTCTACAGAGTTTGCGCTCAAGATGATGGGTGATATTCAGGAATACTTTATTCAGAACAAAGTGCGCAATTACTATTCCGTAAGTATTTCTGGCTATCATATTGCCGAAGCGGGCGCGAATCCGATTTCCCAGCTTGCTTTCACGCTGGCCAACGGCTTTACGTATGTGGAATATTACTTAAGCCGGGGTATGCATATTGATGATTTTGCGCCGAATCTATCATTCTTTTTCAGCAATGGTCTCGATCCGGAATACAGCGTGCTTGGACGGGTGGCTCGTCGCATCTGGTCAACGGTTATGAAGTACAAGTACGGTGCGAATGAGCGCAGCCAGAAGCTGAAATATCACATTCAGACATCCGGACGTTCGCTGCATGCCCAGGAAATGGATTTTAACGATATCCGCACAACGTTGCAGGCATTGATGGCGCTTTACGATAACTGCAATTCGTTGCATACAAATGCGTATGACGAAGCAATTACGACACCAACAGAAAATTCTGTGCGTCGTGCGATGGCGATTCAGATGATTATCACAAAAGAGTTGGGACTCGCGAAAAATGAAAATCCCCTGCAAGGTTCGTTTATTATTGAAGAACTAACCGATCTGGTAGAAGAAGCTGTTCTGGCGGAATTTCAGCGCCTAAGCGATCGCGGCGGCGTGCTGGGTGCGATGGAGACCCAGTATCAACGCAGCAAGATTCAGGAGGAATCGCTCTACTATGAGACATTGAAACATAGCGGCGAACTTCCAATTATTGGGGTAAATACATTCCTGAATCCGAACGCGTCTGAAGAAGACTATGAAATTGAACTTGCTCGTGCAACAGAGGAAGAGAAGGTTCAGCAGATCAACAACTTGCGCGCATTCCAGGAACGCAATAAAGATAAGGTGGGCCCTGCACTCCAGCGTTTGAAAGAAGTGGCTCGCAGCGGCGGAAACATCTTCGCGGAGCTGATGGAAACGGTCAAAGTCGCAAGCTTGGGCCAGATCACCGGCGCGCTTTATGAAGTAGGCGGTCAGTACCGTAGGAATATGTAGAGTTGAAAGATGAGGGAAAAAGCGCTGTCTTTTTCCCTTCGTCTTTTTTCAGAGGGTAGAACTGCTCCGCCAAACATCCGTCTTGATTTTTGTGCATGAATTTGGTTAAAATAAGGAATGCTAAATAATAGGGTATAGTATGTCCGGGACGCGGTTTTGCGTCTTGTTTCTGAATCAAAGTTAAAGAAGGGAAGTGCCGAGGTTGGGCAATGCTTTGAACCTGGAAGCGGAAAAAATTCAAGAAATGGCGATGGTAGATCTCGCTTATCGAATTTTAAACGAGTCAAAGAAACCGGCGTATTACCGCGATTTATACAAACAGCTCACAGAGATGAAAAACATGTCCGAGTCCGAAGCGATGGACATGATCGCTCAGGTATATACCGAGATCAATCTCGATGGGCGTTTTATCTGCCTCGGTGACAACCTGTGGGGATTGAAGCGCTGGTATCTCGTCGAAACGCAG
Source organism: Aneurinibacillus sp. XH2 (assembly GCF_001439585.2). Classification (NCBI taxonomy): domain Bacteria; kingdom Bacillati; phylum Bacillota; class Bacilli; order Caryophanales; family Paenibacillaceae; genus Aneurinibacillus; species Aneurinibacillus sp. XH2. Next base: position 265,906 of record NZ_CP014140.1, read on the forward strand.
GAGGAATCGGCAGAAGGCAGTTTCCGCGGCAAATTTGCGCTTGACGACGATGATGATTACGAGGACGAAGAAGAACTGGAAGAAGAATACGATGAATTGGATGACGATGATATCGAAGCTTCGGATGATGAGCATGACGATTTAGACGCTGATTATGATGAAGATGCGGATGAAGAGTTCGAGTCGGCTCTCGAAGACGAAGATTTGGATACGGAAGATGAAGATGAAGAACTTGACATGTAATACATACGACGATAAAATACTTTTTGGGCTTTAAAAGTAAACGTTGTGCATGTCATATAATGAAAAACAAAAGTGCCCCCTCCGAATATTCGGCCGGGGAGTGCTTTTGTTTTTTTTATTTTTATTTTATAGATTCATACAGCCAATTGGTTTGTGGAAAAGTATTGAATGGGCGAAGAAAGAGGGGTTTAATTCGTATGGCAAAGTATATATTTGTGACTGGTGGTGTAGTTTCTTCTTTAGGAAAGGGGATTACGGCCGCATCTTTGGGCCGCTTGTTAAAGAATCGCGGACTCCAAGTGACCATTCAGAAATTCGATCCTTACATTAACGTAGACCCGGGTACCATGAGCCCATACCAGCATGGGGAAGTATTTGTTACCCAGGATGGCGCTGAGACAGACCTTGACCTTGGACACTACGAACGCTTTATCGACATTAATCTCAACTCCAACAGCAATGTGACAACGGGTAAAATTTATTCTTCCGTTATTACAAAAGAACGTCGGGGCGATTACTTAGGTGGAACCGTGCAAGTTATTCCCCACATTACCAATGAAATTAAGGAACGCGTATTTCGCGCCGGCCGTGAAACGAACGCGGATGTTGTTATTACGGAAATCGGTGGTACTGTGGGCGATATCGAGAGCCTTCCGTTCCTGGAAGCCATTCGCCAGATCAAGAGCGATGTAGGCCGTGAAAACGTTATGTACATTCACTGTACGCTTGTTCCGTATCTGGCTGCGGCTGGTGAGATGAAAACCAAGCCGACCCAGCACAGCGTAAAAGAACTGCGTAGCCTGGGGATTCAGCCGAATGTAATCGTATGTCGCACCGAACATCTGATGTCGCAGGATATGAAAGAAAAAATCGCGCTATTTTGCGATATTGATCCGAAAGCGGTAATTGAAGCGACGGACGCCGATTCCCTGTATGAAGTTCCGTTGATGCTGAAAGACCAGGGATTGGATGAATACGTGTGCAATCACTTGAACCTCACTTGCCCGGAAGCGGATATGACAGAATGGAAGGAAATGCTTCACAAAATCAAAAATCTTTCCCACAAAACAACGATTGCAATCGTCGGAAAATACGTGTCATTGCACGACGCGTATCTTAGCGTAGCTGAAGCGTTATATCATGCCGGTTATGAAAACGATGCTGAAGTAAATATCGAGTGGGTGGACGCGGAAGAAGTATATGAACATAATGTGGCAGATCTGCTTGGTCATGTGGACGGTATTCTCGTGCCGGGCGGATTTGGCGACCGCGGCGTAGAAGGAAAAGTTATCGCAACGAAGTATGCGCGCGAAAATAAGATCCCATTCCTTGGCATTTGTCTTGGTATGCAGGTTGCGGTGATTGAATTTGCCCGCCATGTTGCTGGTCTGAAGGATGCAAACAGCTCAGAAATTAATCCGTCTACGCCACACCCGGTTATTGACCTTTTGCCGGACCAAAAAGATATCGAAAATCTGGGCGGTACGATGCGCCTTGGTCTGTATCCGTGCAAACTGGAGAAAGGCACAATCGCGCACGCTTCATATGGCGAAGAGCTTGTATACGAACGCCATCGTCATCGTTACGAATTTAATAACCAATATCGGGAAATATTGAAAAACGCCGGTCTTACATTCAGTGGTACTTCTCCGGACGGACGTCTCGTAGAAGTAATTGAACTATCGGATCATCCATGGTTTGTGGCAAGCCAATTCCATCCGGAATTTGCGTCTCGCCCGAACCGCCCGCAGCCGCTGTTCCGTGGTTTTATAGGCGCTGCGTTGCAGTTAAAAAAGTGATAAGTTTTAAAAGGGACGAGTTGTAAATTCGTCCCTTTTTATCATTTGTGAAATAAGCAGGAATTTTTTATGTTTCCACGAATTTGTAAAATAAATGCTGAAACATAATCTCGTACATAGTTGCAGCAAGATTTACACAAGGTTTATGTCAAGTTTACGTAAGTTGCATGATTAAAGGGTGGAAGGGGGAGTAACATGAAAGACAAGAAAGTGTTAATTGTAGATGATCAGTATGGGATTCGTGTGCTGTTGTTTGAGGTATTTGGAAAAGAGGGGTATCAAACGTTCCAGGCCGCAAATGGAAAGCAGGCACTTGAGATTGTGATTCACGAGTCGCCGGATCTTGTCATTCTTGATATGAAAATCCCTGGCATGGATGGACTTGAAATCTTAAAAGAAATTAAAAAAATTGCTCCTGATACGAAAGTCATTATGATGACAGCCTACGGCGAATTGGATATGATTAAAGAGGCGACAGAATTAGGAGCTTTGACGCATTTTACGAAGCCGTTTGATATTGATGAACTGCGGATGGCGGTTAATAAGCAACTCGCATGCTAATCCTGCATTGTGATATAATAAGCAATGTTTGAGAGTATGCACGAAAATAAGGAGGATTCTTACATATGCCATTAGTTTCGATGACAGAAATGTTAAATAAAGCCGTGGAAGGTAAATATGCAGTTGGTCAATTTAATCTGAATAATCTTGAATTTACCCAGGCCATCCTGCAAGCGGCGGAAGAAGAACAGTCTCCTGTCATCCTTGGAGTAAGTGAAGGTGCTGCTCGTTATATGGGCGGATTTAAATTGGTTGTGGCCATGATAAAAGCTTTGATGGAAGAGTATAAAATAACTGTGCCCGTGGCGATTCATCTTGACCATGGTTCTTCCTTTGAAAAATGCGTGGAAGCGATGTATGCAGGCTTTACATCCGTTATGATCGATGGTTCGCACTATCCGCTCGCGGAAAATATTGCGCTCACGAAGCGTGTAGTGGATGTAGCGCACACACTCGGCGTATCGGTGGAAGCGGAATTGGGCCGCATCGGTGGCCAAGAGGACGATTTGATGGTAGAAGACGCGGAAGCAATGTACGCGGTTCCATCTGAATGTGAACAGCTTGTGCGTGAGACTGGTGTAGACTGCTTCGCACCTGCGCTCGGCTCTGTACATGGACCTTACAAAGGCGAACCGAAGCTTGGTTTTGATAGAATGGAAGAGATTATGAAGCTGACCGGGGTTCCGCTTGTGCTGCATGGTGGTACAGGCATTCCAACAAAAGATATTCAGCGTGCGATTTCCCTTGGTACAGCAAAAATTAACGTGAATACGGAAAACCAAATCGCAGCTTCCAAGACCGTTCGTCAAATTCTAGAAGAAAAGCCCGAGTTGTACGACCCAAGAAAATATCTCGGTCCGGCGCGTGATACAATTAAAGAAACCGTTAAAGCGAAAATGCGCGAGTTCGGCAGCAGCCATAAAGCGTAAGCCGACTTTGCCAGCATGGAACGGAAACAGAAGGAGTGCATTATGAAATTTTTTATTGATACAGCCAATGTAAACGAAATTCGTGAAGTAAACGAATGGGGCGTATTGGCCGGTGTTACAACTAACCCGTCTCTTGTGGCAAAGGAAGGGCGTGACTTTGAAGAAACGCTGAAAGAGATCATTGATATTGTCGATGGCCCGATCAGCGCGGAAGTCATTAGCCTGGATGCTGAAGGTATGATCGAAGAAGGTGAAAAGCTCGCTTCGCTTTCTAAAAATATCGTGATCAAAGTACCGATGACGATAGAGGGCTTAAAAGCCGTAAAATATTTTACAAAGAAGAAGATCAAAACAAACGTAACGCTCGTATTCTCTGCGACTCAGGCATTGCTTGCGGCGCGCGCAGGCGCAACATACGTTTCTCCGTTCCTTGGGCGTTTGGACGACATCTCACATGAAGGTTTGCAGCTAATTAAGGATATCTCTCAGATCTTTAGCGTCCACAACATTGAAACAGAGATCATTTCGGCGAGCGTTCGTCATCCGCTGCATGTAGTAGAGTGTGCGAAGATGGGGGCGGACATTGCCACAATTCCGTACAAGATTTTCAAACAAATGGTGCAGCACCCGCTTACGGATATTGGAATTGAACGCTTTCTTGCCGACTGGGAAAAAGCGCAACAAAAATAATAACGGAAAGAAGCACCTTTTCAAAAATTGTGTTAGAAAAGGTGCTTTTTCCCGTTGAGTAAGGGGAATCAAACTGTGGAAAAATTGTTCATTAGAGGCGGACAAAAGCTTGCGGGCAGAATCCAAATCAGCGGAGCAAAGAACAGCGCGGTTGCGCTAATTCCTGCGGCGATTTTGGCCGATGGGGAAGTGATTTTGGACAATGTGCCCGATATTAGTGATGTCCATATCTATAGCGAAATTCTGCAGGACTTAGGCGCGGTAGTAGAGCGTGACAACGATACACTGCGCATTGATTCCCGCCATATAGAAGCGAAACCAATGCCCAATGGAAAAGTAAAAGAGCTGCGTGCTTCCTATTATTTGATGGGAGCAATGCTGGGCAGGTTTGGACAGGCGACGGTTGGCATGCCAGGTGGATGCAATCTTGGTCCCCGCCCGATTGACCAGCACATTAAAGGATTTGAAGCGTTGGGAGCAACTCTTTTCCATAAGCATGGCGCTTTACATATTGAAGCGAAACAATTGGTCGGTAACAAAATCTTTCTAGATGTGGTCAGCGTCGGGGCAACCATTAATATTATGCTGGCTGCGTGTCGAGCAAAAGGTAAAACCGTGATTGAAAACGCAGCGAAAGAGCCCGAAATTATTGATGTCGCAACGCTGTTAAACGCCATGGGTGCAAATATTAAAGGCGCTGGGACGGACGTAATTCGGATCGAAGGTACGAAAAATCTTCATGGGTGCCGTCATTCTATTATCCCCGACCGGATTGAAGCCGGAACATACATGATCTTTGCCGCAGCGACAGGTGGTGATGTCGTCATCGACAATATTATTCCCCGACATCTTGAATCCCTTATCGCCAAATTGCGGGAGATGAACGTCAGGGTGGAAGAAGACGATGATGCCGTTCGCGTCATTGGTAATGAGAAGTATGAAGCGATTGATATAAGAACTCTTCCTTATCCTGGATTTGCTACGGATCTTCAGCAGCCTATCACCTCTCTTTTAACAGCAGCTTCAGGTACCAGTATTGTGACAGATAACATCTATCACACAAGGTTTAAGCATGTGGACCATTTATTAAATATGGGTGCGAAAATTAAAGTAGAGGGACGTTCGGCTGTCATTGAGGGAAGGACGCTACTTACAGGCACCAGGGTAACAGCGACTGACTTGCGCGCTGGAGCAGCCCTTATTGTGGCCGGATTAATGGCCGAGGGCGTTACGGAAATTACTGGGGTACACCATATTGATCGCGGATATGCTAACCTTGAAGAGAAGTTAAGAAGTTTGGGTGCCGATATGTGGCGCGAGAAACCGATAAAAAGTGCTTACTAAGAAATAGGAGATGAAAAGTATGGAACGCAGTTTAACTCTTGAATTGGTACGTGTAACAGAAGCGGCGGCTTTGGCATCCGCGCGCTGGATGGGACGCGGAAAAAAAGAAGAGGCTGACGAAGCCGCTACATCTGCTATGCGCGCTGTGTTTGACACCGTGCCGATGCAAGGAACAGTTGTCATTGGCGAGGGTGAAATGGATGAGGCGCCGATGCTGTATATTGGGGAAAAGTTGGGCCAGGGCATTGGCCCGGAAGTGGACGTGGCTGTGGACCCGCTGGAAGGCACGAACATCGTTGCCAAAGGAACGTGGAACGCACTTACTGTGCTTGCGGTAGCTGATCGCGGAAATCTGCTGCATGCGCCTGACATGTATATGGAGAAGCTGGCGGTAGGTCCGAAAGCGGCGGGAAAGGTTGACATTGATGCGCCGATTATCGACAATTTAAAAGCGGTGGCGCAGGCGAATGGCAAAGACATTAGCGATCTTGTAGCATGTGTAATGGATCGTGAACGTCACGCGAAAATCATCCAAGAAATTCGCGAAGCTGGCGCTCGAATTAAGCTGATTTCTGATGGAGACGTGGCCGGCGCCATTAATACAGCGTTTGAGCATACTGGTGTGGATATTTTATTCGGTATCGGCGGCGCACCGGAAGGGGTTATCGCGGCAGTGGCGCTGAAATGTCTTGGCGGTGACTTCCAGGGACGTCTTGTTCCGTATGATGAAGCGGAATATGAGCGCTGTAAAAAGATGGGACTAAAAAATCCGAAGCAGGTGCTTCGTATGGAAGATCTTGTAAAAGGCGACGATTGTATTTTCGCAGCGACGGGTGTTACGGATGGCGAATTGTTGAAAGGCGTGCGTTTTGACGGTACGAAAGCTGTTACCCAATCGATTGTTATGCGTGCAAAATCAGGAACGGTTCGTTTCATCGAGGGTCAGCATCGTCTTGAACGCAAACCGCAATTTGTTATGAAAGACTAATAGAATTCCAAATCGGATACAATGAAGATTAATTAAGAAAAGTGTGGTGTTTGAGCATTATATGGAAATGAACCTTGCGCAATTAGAAGAAATGAAGTTAACGGAACTCTATAAGCTGGCGAGAGAATACCAGATTCCTTATTATGGAACATTCAAGAAACGAGAACTAATTTTTGCGATTTTGCAAGCGCAGGCAGAGCGGCAAGGTCACATGTTTATGGAAGGGGTGCTGGATACGCACCCCGACGGCTTTGGCTTCTTACGTCCTATCAATTATCTTCCAAGCGCGGAGGATATATATATTTCGGCTTCGCAAATCCGGCGCTTTGATTTACGAACCGGCGACAAAGTATCAGGGAAGGTAAGGCCGCCGAAAGAAAATGAGCGGTATTTCGGATTGCTGCATGTTGACGCGGTCAACGGCGAGCCTCCAGAAACCTCACCCGAACGTTTGCATTTCCCGGCGCTAACGCCTCTTTATCCTCAGAAGAAGATGGTGCTCGAAACATCGCCTACCAGCATTTCTTCCCGTATTATTGATTTAATAGCGCCTGTCGGCTTCGGACAGCGCGGGCTGATTGTTGCTCCTCCGAAAGCCGGGAAAACGGTGTTGTTGAAAGAAATCGCGAACAGCATCGCAACCAACCATCCTCAAGTCGAATTGATTGTTCTACTAATTGATGAGAGACCGGAAGAAGTAACTGATATGCAGCGCTCAGTCAAAGGGGAAGTCGTAAGTTCCACATTTGACGAATTACCGGAAAATCATATTAAGGTGGCCGAACTTGTGCTGGAGCGCGCCCTGCGCCTAGTTGAGCACAAAAAAGATGTAGTTATCCTGTTGGACAGTATTACCCGTTTGGCGCGCGCGTACAACCTAACCGTGCCGGCGAGTGGACGTACGTTGTCCGGGGGTATCGATCCTGCTGCATTCCACCGTCCGAAGCGATTCTTTGGATCGGCGCGGAACGTGGAAGAAGGCGGCAGCCTGACGATTCTTGCCACCGCGCTCGTAGAGACGGGTTCGCGCATGGATGACGTAATCTATGAGGAATTTAAAGGTACGGGTAATATGGAACTTCACCTGGATCGCAAGCTGGCCGAGCGCCGCGTGTATCCGGCGATTGACATCCGCCGTTCCGGCACACGCCGCGAGGAATTGTTATTCAGCAAAGAAGAGCTTGATAAAATCTGGGCGCTCCGCAAATTTATTCATGATAACAATGACTTCACCGAAGCCTTCATTAAAAAGCTTAGCGAAACGAAAACCAACCAGGAATTTCTTGATTCTCTTGTACTTGATGACATTAAAAAAATAGGCGCAACTAAAGCGCGGGCTTAATTATAGATTCGATGCAAACTTTCTGAAGTACAGGCAGGAAAAACTCGCGAGGCGTGCCCGCGGGTTTTTTTATTATATTCAACCTGGTTCGTTCATAGGATTGTACAAGAAAGGAGACAAGAAGTATGAACGAACTTCAGGCGATGATTCTTGGGATGATTCAAGGATTGACGGAATTTCTCCCCATTAGCAGCACCGGACATTTATATCTTGGACGGCATCTTTTTGGGTTGGATGAGGCCGGATTGTTTCTGGATACGATGCTGCATATCGGCACTTTATTTGCCGTGCTGGCAGTTTATGGAGACGACGTGGTTGAAATGTTAAAAAGACCGTTTAGCCGTTTGATGGGCCTTTTGCTGGTCGGAACCATTCCGGCAGCAGGGGCAGGGCTTTTATTTGAAGACTTTTTTGAAGAGATTTCCCGTACTGGCGTAACGATAGGCTATGAGTTTCTTCTGACGGGAGCTATACTCTGGATGGCGGAACGGTGGAAAGATAAGGAGGGAGCGCCGATTGAGAACATTACATACAGGGATGCTTTGTTTATCGGCTGCTTTCAGGCGGCGGCCATTATGCCTGCACTGTCGAGATCAGGGCTTACAATCGCTGCTTCATTGTTCCGCGGTATAAATCGGGAGGCATCTGCACGTTTTTCTTTCCTGCTTTCGTTGCCAGCGATTGGAGGCGGGGTTATGCTGCAGGGAGCTAAGCTGTTTAGCGGGGAAGGCAGAGAGGCAATTGGCCTGTCTCCGCTTCTTCTTGGTGCGTTGTTTTCCGCCGTATTTGGTTATCTTGCCGTGCGCTGGATGATAGGTTTACTGAAGCGAGGTTCACTCCGCCCGTTTGCGATATATGTCTGGATATTGGGGTTATTGATTATCGGGGCGCAGTGGTTTGGAGTATTTTAGAAGCGGTTGCCAAAAACCTCTCAAAATTCTATCCGATCATGATTTTACCCTCAGAATAGCGAAAGCGCCGTTTTTTGCGATCCCAGCTCAGCGCGAATGCGACAGTAAGCGGTCCGACGCGTCCTGCGAACATGACAATCGACAATAGAATCTTGCCAAACATTGTAAGATGAGGGGTCAGTCCCATTGATAATCCGACCGTGCCGAAGGCGGACGTCGTTTCAAAAAGAATGGTAAGAAATTCGCTCTGCTTTTCGGTAATGCATAGAATCATGGTTACGCTAATGACGAGAAGGACAGATGCCATAGTTATTGTTAGCGCTTTATACACCTTATCTTCGTCCACTCGTTGCCTGAAAAACACAACATCCCCCTCGCCGCGGATCATTGCCCACACGGCTCCAAGCAGTGTCATGAACGTTGTCGTCTTGATACCACCGCCGGTGGAACCGGGCGAGGCGCCGATGAACATCAGGATAATAATGAAAAATAAGGACGCTTGATGGAGATCGCCAATCGGCAACGAATTCATACCTTCTGTACGTGCTACGACCGATTGGAAAAACGCGCTCAGAATTTTACCCGTCCAGCTGAGCGGCCCCATTGTTTTCGGGTTGTTGTATTCAATGCTAAAGATGACGAAGGCACCGATAAGAATTAAGAATGCGGAAGCCGTAAGTACGACTTTGGTATGCATGGAAAGCTTTTTTCTTTTGCGAAGCTCGACAAGCTCCGCGATAACAATGAAGCCGATACCACCGGAAATGACCAGCAACATAATTACGATATTGATAACCGGATCGCTGACGTACCCGGTCATGCTTTTAAAGCCGCCCAATATATCGAAGCCGGCATTGTTAAAGCTAGATATGGCGTGGAAAATCCCAAGATACAAGGCGTGTGACCAATCGTAATCGAACGACCAGCGCAACGCCAACAAAATGGCACCCGCCGTTTCAAATATGAAAGTAAACAATACCACGTTTTTAACGAGCCGCACCATTCCCTCTAAGTTTATTTGGTTCATTGATTCCTGAATCAGGATGCGCTGGCGCAGTGAAATTTTTCTTCCCAGCAGAAGCGTCACAAGTGTGGCAAATGTCATAAACCCCAGCCCGCCAACCTGGATCATAGCCAGAATTGTGAGCTGGCCGAACAGAGTAAACGTTGTTCCGGTATCGACAACTACCAAGCCAGTCACACAGGTAGCGGAAGTGGCCGTAAAAAGAGCGTCTACAAATGGAAGCCCTTGCCCATCAACAGTGGCGACAGGCAGTGTGAGAAGAAACGCTCCAAGGAAAATAATGGAGGCAAATCCGATAACGAGAATTCTGGCCGGGCTTATGATATTGGGTGAGAAAGATGTTTTGCCTTTGCGGGGCTGCTGCGGTATTTGCATTCGCGCCTACCTTCCTTTCCGGTTCATTGCCTGTTTTAGCAAGCTAATCTTATTATAGAGAATTCCTTTTAGAGCACAATCTTTGACTTTTTGATTCGTCGTGAATTATAATATTTCGGATGTAGCGACCCTTTGTGCTTGCGAACGAATTAGATAAGGAGCTTTGATATATGTATCTGGTTTACGCAGATGAGCAGGGACAGGTATATGATCATCCCGAGTTATACGGCTTGGGCCGCAGCGGTGACTTGCTGATAGAAATTTTGGAAGAAGAGCTGATTCCGCTGCCGGAGGGCGCCACTTTAGTAAGCCTGCCGAACTGTCATCCCGTCGGTATGGATCCGGAAACGGGCGAGATGGTTCGACTGACTGAATATCAGGCGGTCGGTGCGCTCATGCCGCAAGGGTTTACCCGTCTTATGTTGCCCGGCTATGTAAAAGTTGATAAGAACGAAAAACTTCCTTTGTTTGGCTACACGGCGGTTGTCTGGCATAATGGCGGTTTTTACGTGGCGGCTGAACAGTCGGACGATCCGTACAAATGGAACCCTTTGAACTTTCCGGAGGATGAAAAAGAACGTCTGGTAAAAAGCGTATTGAAACAATATCCGGAAAACCGTGTGTTTCATCATTTAAGCAACTGCACGCTAGGATACGGGTGCCTAACTGCGTCCAACACATTTTTTAACCGCTGGGAAGCAGGGCTTCCGGTATCGTATTCCTGTAACGCGGGCTGTTATGGCTGTATTTCTGAGCAACCGGAAGACAGCGGGTTTCCGGCGCCACAGACACGAATGAATTTTAAGCCGACAGTGGACGAGCTAGTAGAAGTCATGCTGCACCATCTGAAAACGCCGGAGTCGATCATTAGTTTTGGTCAAGGATGTGAAGGAGAACCTTCCACCCAGGCAGCGATTATTACACAGGCGATGCGCCGGGTGCGGGCGCAGACAAAGCTGGGTTTTGTTAACATTAACACAAATGCCGGGTTAACGGACCATATCAAAGCGATCGTCGATGCCGGGCTTGATTTAATGCGCATTAGTACAATTAGCGCTATAGATGAACATTACAACGCTTATTATCGCCCGCGCGCGTATACGCTAGAGAACGTGGCGAAATCGGCGCGCTATGCCAGCGAGAAAGGGGTATACACCTCCATTAACTATCTCGTCTTTCCAGGCGTGTTTGATCGTGAGGAAGAGATGGAAGCAATGATTGACTTTATCCGTAAGAATGGCATTCGTCTGATTCAAATGCGCAATCTTAATATTGATCCGGACAGTTATCTAGCGATGATTCCGCCGGCAAAAGGCCAGGTGTTCGGCATGAAGCAGGCGCTGGAGATTTATCGTCAGGAACTGCCTGATGTGGTGATCGGCTCCTATACGCATGTACCGCCACTGGAATTTCAGGAACGGCGGCGCCAGACGCTGAATGTATGATTTTTTTCTGAATACTATTTGCAAACAGGGTATAACCGTGATATAATGCATTCATGTGTGTTTGAGTGTAACTCTGTTTCGTAAAGATTCAGGGCAGAAAGAGGTGAATGTAATGAAACCGGCTATCCATCCTGACTACAAGTTAACAAAAGTTACTTGTGCATGCGGTAACGAATTCGAGACCGGTTCAGTGAAAGAAAACCTGCGCGTGGAGATTTGCTCCGAGTGTCATCCTTTCTTCACTGGCAAACAAAAGTTTGTAGATTCCGGTGGACGTGTGGACCGCTTCAAAAAGAAATACAATCTCAAGTAATTGTATAAAAGTAAAGCAGACAGGTCGTATGCCTGTCTGTTTTTATTTTCGTATAAGAAAGTATATGAGAAATGCGGCTGTTCGCTTGGCTCAAGGTTTTTTTGTTCATGAATGAGCTAGAAGGAGAGGAAACATGGCACAGTTATATTTTCGATACGGTACAATGAATAGTGGCAAGTCGGTTGAAATATTGAAGGTGGCGCATAACTACGAAGAACAGGGAAAGCGGGTAATGATTTTTACGTCTGTATTGGATGATCGATACGGTAAGGGATACGTAGCTTCCCGGATCGGGTTGAAGCGCGAAGCGATTGCTGTTGAAGAGGATACAAATATAAAAACGATCGTGGAAATGAATGAACAAGGCTTGCCGAATTGCGTGCTTGTGGATGAAGGGCAGTTTCTGAAAAGGCATCATATTTTGCAGCTGACAGAAATTGTAGACGAACTGGAAATTCCGGTTATCGTATATGGCTTAAAAAATGATTTTTCTAATCGTTTATTTGAAGGCAGCGAGGCTCTTTTGCTGTATGCGGATAAGCTGGAAGAAATTAAAACGGTGTGCTGGTTTTGCGACCGTAAAGCGACGATGGTGCTGCGCGTTAAAGATGGGGAACCTGTATATGAAGGTGAGCAAATCCAAATCGGCGGCAATGACAGTTACATACCGGTTTGTCGTAAATGTTATAAGCATCCAAAAATCATAAGCGGAAAAATTGCCCTTGCCTAATGCGGGCGCATAAGTCCGCCTCTTCCCAGAAACAATACAACTGAGGAGGTGGGCTGTATGCGAAAAATTATCGGAATCGCGCTGCTTGGCGTGACCCTTTTGTTGACGGCGGCCTGCGGCCAGAACAACCAAGGAGCGGCCCCCGAAAGAAAAGGCATTCAGATTAATCAATATAATCGCACGACGCCGGAGCGGAAGACCCGCGTCCTGGTGGGGAGCGATTTGAATCCGAATATTGTAACCGGGCGCAACGATGTGCGCGATATTCAGGCGGAAGCCGACAGCATGGCGAATGTGGCGGTACAAGTTCCGAAAGTGAAGCGGGCCAGCGTAGTGATTAATGGCTCTCGTGCGTATGTGGGACTTACGCTTGCCGAGACAGTACGCAGCAGGAAAGAAGCGGCTGACATTATGGAAAGAGTTCGTGTGCTCGTTCAGCAAAAAATGCCGCGCTATGAAGTGCGTGTTAGCTCTGACGCGGGTATTTTCAACCGTATTCAGGACATCGGCGACGGCATCCGTAGCGGAACTCCGCTTAATAACTACCGCATCCATATGAATGATTTGGATACACGCATGAAATAAAAAGATGTATTTATCAATAATCTAGGGAAGGTCTAATAAGCCTTCCTCTTTTTTGTATTATCTTTTTGCTTTGACTTTTTGGTTTATCCCCCATTATAATTATAATGTTACGCATTTTTGAAATGGGGGTGAAGCGCCGTGTTACAGCGATTGGAAGCGGTTGTTGAACGGTATGAACGTTTGACGCAGTTGCTTTGCGACCCGAAGGTCATGAATGACCCGGACAAGCTGCGTGAGTATTCGAAAGAACAATCAGACATAGAAGAAACGGTACAAGCGTATCGCGAATATAAAGAAGTAGCCCAGCAACTGAAAGACGCCAAAGAGATGCTGGAAGAAAAGCTCGATGACGACATGCGTGAAATGGTCAAAATGGAAATCAGCGAGCTGGAAGACAAGAAACAGGAGCTGGAAGAGCGCATCAAAATTCTTTTGCTGCCGAAGAACCCAAATGATGACAAGAACGTTATCGTTGAAATTCGGGGCGCAGCCGGCGGCGATGAAGCCGCTTTATTTGCGGCCGATTTGTTTGAAATGTATACCCGCTATGCAGCAAAGCACAAATTTAAAGTTGAAGTGCTAGAAGCAACACCGACCGATATCGGCGGTTATAAGGAGATTATTTTCTCCATCAATGGTAAAGGCGCATACAGCCGCCTGAAGTTTGAAAGCGGCGCCCATCGGGTGCAACGTGTGCCGACCACCGAATCGGGCGGACGTATTCATACATCCACCGCAACGGTAGCTGTGCTGCCAGAAGCTGAAGAAGTAGAAGTTGAAATTAATGAAAATGACATACGCGTCGACCTATTCTGTTCCAGCGGCGCCGGCGGACAGAGTGTTAACACGACCAAATCGGCTGTTCGCTTGACACACATCCCGACCGGAATTGTGGTAACATGTCAGGACGAAAAATCTCAGCATAAAAACAAAGAAAAGGCAATGCGCGTATTGCGCGCGCGCCTATACGACAAATACCAGCAGGAAGCGCAGGCGGAATATGCGGACGCACGCCGTTCCGCTGTTGGAACCGGCGATCGGAGCGAACGCATCCGTACGTATAATTTCCCGCAAAGCCGTGTAACTGATCATCGCATTGGTTTGACGCTGCACAAGCTGGATCAGGTGCTAAATGGGGAGATGGATGAGATTATTGATGCGCTTGTGTTGCATGAACAAGCGGAATTGATGCGCAACGCTGAAGGAGCGTAAAAGATGAAAGGAATAACGGTACGGGAAGCCTTGCAGAAGGCTTCTCGTTTTTTACGTGAAAAGGGCATTGAAGACGCCGCGTTTCTGGCTGAGTATGCTATCCGGCATGCGCTGGGCTGGGATCGTACCCGGTTTATTTCGGGTATGTCTTACACGTTAACAGAGGAAGAGTGGGCAGCAATTGAAGCAATTTTGCTGCGGCGCACCGCTGGGGAGCCGATGCAGTACATTGTCGGTGAACAAGAATTTTACGGGTTGGCATTCGAAGTCAATCCTTCTGTATTAATTCCCCGCCCGGAAACGGAATTGCTTGTGGAAGAGATTGTTAAACAAGCGTTTAAATTATGGCCTGCTGATGCGGCGCTTTTCGCGGCGGATATCGGGACAGGCAGTGGGGTGATTGCGGTTACGCTGGCGGTTATTGGTGGAGCGAACTGGAGGATCACCGCGACCGATATTGCAGAAGAATCGCTTGCTACAGCGAGCCGTAACGCGAAGCGGCATCATGTGGAAAACAAGGTTTCGTTTGCTCAGGGAGATTTGCTTGCACCGCTGCTGAATGCCGGGCAGCGCGTAGACATTCTTGTGTCCAATCCGCCTTATATCCCTTCCGCCGATATTATCGATCTAGATGTGCAGGTTAAGGACCATGAGCCGCGCCGCGCGTTAGATGGCGGAGAAGATGGCCTTGATTTTTACCGGCGCATAATAGAAGGATTGGATTCTGTGCTAACGCGGCGGGCGTTGGTTGGATTTGAAGTCGGTATTCACCAAGCTGATACGGTTCGTTGTTGGCTTATGGAGACAGGTCTTTTTCTAGAAACGTATATTGTGCGTGATCTGGCAGGTATTGGCCGTCACGTGATCGCGATCCGATAGTGAGCGTTCCTTTTCTACCTTTTCGCAAAAAGATAAATGTACGAGAAACGAAAATAGCGAGTTTATCCCCGGCCTCTTCTGTCCATACTGGTGAACAGGGAGAGGAAAGGGGAGTCGAAATGATGAAAAAATATTATCTGCTATTTTTCGCCTTATTTCTTTTAATGATGAGCTGGGAAAGTCAGAAGGAAGCGCTGGCTGTCTTTACGAATCATTTCGTTCCGGAGCATTCGATTCGCCTGCGGATTCTAGCAAATAGCGACAGCCCAAAAGATCAGCAATTGAAGCGCTATGTGCGCGACCGCGTAATCGAGTCAGTGAAGCAATGGGCTGGTGAAGCGGGAACAATGGAAGAGGCGCGTGCTGTTATTAGCAACCATTTACCAGAGTTGCAGGAACTGGTGAACAATGCAATTAAGGAAAAAGGTTTTTCGTATTCTGCGCGTGTAGAGCTGCGGCCGACCGAGTTTCCAACAAAGATGTACGGCACACAAGTATTTCCAGCCGGAAGGTACGAAGCGGTTCGCATTGCTATTGGCAATGCTGAAGGACAAAATTGGTGGTGCGTGCTGTTCCCTCCGCTTTGCTTTGTGGATATTTCAAATGGGGACACGGCACATGCCGAACAAGCGAAGGAACAGGGCAAAGATAAAAGCCAAATTAAAGTCCGATTCTTTTTGGTTGAATGGTTCCACAAACTATTTTCTTGAATAAACTCTGTCTATGCGGCGGAGTTTTTTCTTTTTTATTTTCTCTATAAGAAAGCATTATACACAATGAATCGAATTATAATTATCCACAAATTATTCACATCATGTGGATATGTTGTTTATTGCAAACGGAAAAAAGAGCAGGTATAACTAAAAAAAGAGCATAATTAGCAGAATTGAGGGTTATTCAATGAAACAAGAAACGAAGTACTGGAATGTGGATAAGTTTGTGGATGGATTAGAAAATTATCCACAAGTTCGCGAGGCGGCGTTGCTTTTGCGGCAAAATGAACTTATTGCTTTTCCTACAGAGACAGTATATGGACTCGGCGGTAATGGACTCGTGGATAAGACGGTGGAAAAGATATACATAGCCAAGGGACGACCGAGCGATAATCCACTGATTCTTCATATTGCCGAGCGCAAACAACTGGGCGAGCTTGTATCCGAGATTCCACCGCTAGCGGAAGCATTAATGGAGGCGTTTTGGCCAGGACCGCTGACCATTGTATTTCCTAAACAGCTTGGTGTGGCAATGCGGGCGTCTGCAGGGCTCAATACAATAGCGATCAGGATGCCGGATCATCCGCTTGCGTTGGCACTTATCCGCGCTTCAGGTTTGCCGATTGCAGCGCCGAGCGCCAACCTTTCTGGTCGTCCAAGCCCTACGACGGCGCAGCATGTACTGGAAGATTTAGATGGCCGAATTGCGGGCGTTCTGGACGGAGGATCGACCGGCATCGGTGTGGAATCGACCGTAGTGGATGTTACGGGAGATGTGCCGATGATTCTCAGACCAGGTGGGGTAACGGCCGAACAAATTGCTGAGATTACGGGCGAAGTGAGGATGGATCCGGGAATTCTGGAAGAAGGTGTGGCTCCGAAATCACCGGGAATGAAATATCGCCACTATGCGCCTGCAGGAGACATGAGATTAGTAAAAGAAAATAGTGTGGAAGAGATGGTACGGCGCATTCGGAAGTTGGCGCACGAAGCCCAAGCGCAGGGTAAAAAAGTGGGGATTCTTGCTACGGCGGAGTCTAAATTATGTTACGGCGAAGACTATGTAGTCATTGCTTGCGGAAAGCGCAGTGACTTGATTAGCGTAGCCCGTCATCTTTATGATGCGCTGCGCCGTTTTGATCAGGAGGGAGTGGATATGATTTTTTCTGAAACGTTTCCGGAAAGCGGCGTTGGTGCAGCGATTATGAACCGCCTGGCAAAGGCGGCAGGCGGCCGTTATCTATAGCGTTTCGCTTCCCCGCATATCCTGTCCGTTTCCGCATATCTTGTCTATATACATCATCTTTTGAAATTTTGAAATTTCGACATTGGTTTTGTGGTAAGAGACTCCACCTCTTCCTCAAGTATCGAAAGGTCAAAAGCTATGTATATAATATAAGGAGGATGTATGTGGACATGGGATGGGGAGCGTTGCAGTGGGGGGAACTAATTACGGTTTTAATGATTGGGGTTGCGCTGGGCATGGATGCTTTTTCGCTTGGCGTAGGCATGGGAATGGGCGGTATACGTCTTTTGACGATCGCAAAAGTTAGTATAACGATCGGCGTGTTTCATATTATCATGCCACTTATCGGCATTGCCTTTGGCATTTTTTTGACTTCGTATGTCGGCTATATTGCCGTCTATATCGGCGGTCTCATTCTTGTCGTGTTGGGACTGCATATGTTGTGGAATTGTTTTTTTGATGGCGAAGAGAAAAGTCCTATCTTAAAAAAAACATTCTGGGGCCTTTTGTTGTTTAGTTTTAGTGTCAGCTTAGATGCGTTATCGGTTGGGCTTTCATTTGGTCTGTTTCGCGTTAACGTTGCGTTGGCCGTTTTGATTTTTGGCGTAACGAGTACGGTGCTGGCGGCAACCGGTCTTTTGCTTGGACGAAGGGTCGGAGGATGGTTCGGAGAGTACAGCGAGGTTTTTGGTGCGCTCATCTTGCTTGGATTTGGGCTTAAGTTTTTGCTGTAGAGGTCAGGCAGATGAGCGAACTTTTATTTATAAGCACACTTGCTGGCCTTACAACGGTTATCGGCGTGTTGATAACATTGTTTATTGGAACGCCAGGGCGTAAGCTGATGGCGTTTTACCTCGGGCTTTCCACCGGGATTATGGCCTTAGTTGTAGCGGTTGAATTATTGCCAGCCACCCTCTGGAAAGGAGAGGTATATGGCGCTTTTCTCGGAATGGTCATGGGGTTCATGTTGCTTAAGCTTCTCCATCATCTAATGGGCATGCGGAGTGCAGGTTCTGACAGCACTCAAGCCCGGCCGCGCCACAATGATGTGCAGGAGTGGAGGAGAGCCGGTTGGATGATGGCCGCGGCGCTCGCATTTCATCATGTGCCGGAAGGCATTGCGATTGGTGCCGGATTTCAGGCACACCATCATGCAGGAGTTATGATTGCTTTATCCATGTCATTGCACAACATTCCGGAAGGGATGGGATTGGCTGCTCCTTTTTTGCTTGGATGTATGCGGGAACGATGGATCTTGTTATTCGCTTTTTTTATCAGTTTATGTATTCCCGCGGGGGCGTGGATAGGCGGCTTTTATTTTACTTCCAGTCCTCAGGCTGTCACATTTGGTATGGCGTTCGCCGCCGGGGCGATGGTTTATCTTATTTGGAAAGAGCTTGGACCGGCCGGACTTAGAATGCATACGCTAAGCGCCCAGTTTGGCATGCTGGTTAGCCTGGTGGGGATGCTGCTGCTTCATATTTTTATGATTTAGCCGAGAACACTCGTGACTTCAGTCATGAGATGAATGGGCTTCGGACAAGGCGTGTCTTTTGACACGCCAATTGTCCGACATATGTTAACTTTGAAATCAATAAAAGCAAGGTTGCTATTTAAAGAGTTCCCCCAGTTAAAAAAGAAACTATGGGGAGGGGATCTTTGGAATCCATCCTACTTTGTGGCAACGGCTAGCGAACATACAGAAACGCAGATACGACAATACATTCAAAATCAGAAAGTGAGGTGAAAAGACAATGGTAGTCAATAAAGCATACAAATTCCGTATCTATCCAAACAAAGAACAAGAAGTCTTAATCGCTAAAACGATGGGATGTAGTCGATTTGTGTTTAACTACTTCTTAGCAAAGTGGAACGAAACGTACAAAGCAACAGGCAAAGGGTTGTCATATGGAGCCTGTTGTTCTGAATTGCCGAATCTGAAAAAAATTACCTTGGCTAAAAGAAGTGGACAGCATCGCCATTCAGTCGTCAGTAAAAAATCTTGCCGATGCTTACTCACGATTTTTCAAGAAACAGAACGATGCACCACGTTTCAAAAGCAAAAAGAATAAGGTTCAGTCTTATACAACGAAACACACCAACGGAAATATTGCGATTGTAGAAAACAAAATTAAACTTCCGAAGCTTGGGCTTGTTCGTTTTGCGAAATCAAGAGAAGTGGAAGGTCGGATTTTACATGCTACGATTAGACGCAATCCTTCTGGTAAATACTTTGTCTCTATCTTGGTTGAAAACGATGTACAACCATTGCCGAAAACAAACAGCGAAGTTGGAATTGATGTTGGCCTCAAAGACTTTGCTGTTCTTTCGACAGGTGAAGTGTTCGAGAATCCAAAATTTCTACGGAGTATGGAGCAAAAACTCAAACGCGCTCAACGCATTCTTTCTAGACGTATGAAAGGTTCTTCAAATTGGAATAAGCAACGGATGAAGGTTGCCCGAATCCATGAACGTATTGCAAATGCTCGAGAAGACTACTTGCAAAAGATTTCAACCAACGCATATTGTCAAAAACCACGACATGATTGCGATTGAAGATTTGCAAGTGTCTAATATGATGAAGATCATAAACTTGCCAAAGCGATTAGTGAAGTGTCTTGGTATCAATTCAGAACGATGCTTGAATATAAAGCAAAGTGGTATGGTCGCACTGTTGTTGTCGTAGGCAAAACCTTTGCTTCCTCTCAGATCTGTTCATGTTGCGGATACCAAAACAAAGAAGTTAAAAATCTTACCTTGCGACAATGGGAATGCCCGGAATGCAATACTTCCCATGACCGCGATGTAAACGCAAGTTTGAATATTCTTGCCGAAGGCAAAAGACGACTATCTGCATAATTGCAGGAACTGCGGAGATAGCTTGGGGTACATCATGTACTAATTCTGCTCGGTAGAGCGGGCTAGTCAAGAATCTCGTGGCTTTAGCCATGAGAGGTTCAAATGACTTATTAGGAAAGAGGAAAGGTAAGATAATATAGAGAAGAAACTTTTCCTGCGATCTTGCAATTTCATGGCGTTCGGAAAACAATGGAGGAGAAAAGCGGGAAAGAAAGGAGAGGAATTGAATGCGCATTTTGTTTATTTGTACCGGAAACACCTGCCGCAGTCCGATGGCAGAAAAAATATTCAAAAAATTGGCTGCGGAACGGGGAGTGAAAGCGGAAGCAAAATCAGCAGGCTTGTTCGCCGTGCAAGGTTCGGCCGCTTCTCCCAATGCTGTAAAGGTTCTTGAGAAGAAAGGAATCGAAGAAGAACATACTTCACAGACGGTCAATGAGGACTTGCTGCGATGGGCCGACCTTATCGTAACAATGACGGAATCCCATAAACATACATTAATACAACGATACCCTGAATTCCAGGGGAAAGTACACACGCTTAAGGAATATACGGATACTTCAGAGAGCGCCCGGAAGAGGCTTCAAGAACTGAATCGTTTATATGAGCAATTGGAAGCCAAACAAACGCAATTCATGAAAGAACATTATGAAGAGATCAACAAGCTTGAGGAAGAATATCAGCAACTTTATCATAAACTGGAACTCGTGCGCGAGAAGCTGGATAATTGGAAAGAGAAAATGATGCAGGCAACGGCCGAGGAACGTAATCAAATCGCGATTCTTGAAAGCCAGAAGCCTGATTATGATATTGTTGATCCGTTCGGTGGAACGTTGGAGACATATGAAAAGTGCGCTCAGGAAATCGAAGAGTCACTTATACGCTTGCTTGACATGATTGAAAAAATACGAAATTTTCATCGTAAATAAATACAAATTTAGTCAATAACTGCCCTGCTTCTATCCGATAATAATAAATAATAGGGGCAATGCAATAGATGTAATGCGTTTCTTATAATTGCAGGGGGGAGCAGTATGGACAAGAAGCGGACTTATTCGTTTAGTTTGGAAAAAAAGCTTGTGTTAGGGATTGGTGCTTTGTCCACCGTTACGTACGGCACAAGTGCATTTTTTATTTTTGTGTTAAGCGATTATGCGACTCACATCATCCCGCATTGGATGTTTACGCTGTTGACGCTCGTGCTAGGTGTGCTCTGGTCCTGCATATTTGGGTGGATGGTAGCACGTTGGATTTCGAAACCAATTGTAGAGTTAGAGCAGGCCGCTGCGCGCGCTTCCGCAGGCGATTTGCGAGTAGAAATCAAAGAGCCAAAATCAGACGATGAAATCGCGGCTCTTTCTCATTCATTTGCTTTAATGATTACCAATTTGCGAACCATGATTAAAGATATCGATCTTTCATCCGAGCATGCAGCAAAGAGCGTAAATGAATTAACTGCTGCATCTGAACAGGCTGCAGTGCAAATTGAGCAAATTAGCGTTACGATGGATCAAATTGCGCGCGGCGCTGAAAGTCAGGCACGGCATACAAAGACGATGGCGGAGTCGGTGGAGGCGGCGGGAGAATTAAGCCGAGAAGCGAATGAATACGCTGAACATTCTCGCAAATTGTCACAGCAAATGCTCACGACGCTTACAGAAAGCAGTAAAGTCGTGGAATCGCTTGTAGAGGGAATGCACAAGTTAGCGAAAGAAAACCAACATTCTATTCAGACCGTCCGCAGATTGGAGCAGAATGCGGCACAGATCGGCAGCATTACGCGAGTAGTAAGCGAGTTGGCCGGACAGACCAATTTGTTGGCACTGAATGCTAGTATTGAAGCGGCCCGGGCTGGTGAGCATGGAAAAGGGTTTGCCGTCGTGGCGGATGAGGTAAGACAACTTGCGGATGAAAGCGGCAAAGCGGCTGCGAATATTACTGCGCTTATTGAACAGATGCAGCGTGAAGTAGCGAATGCAGTAAAGCAAATTGAAGAACAAGTAACGATTGCGGATGCAGAGTCAGAACGAGGGGAACAAACGACGGAAGCGTTGCGAAATATCGCCGGTTCCGTACATGAAGTGGTAGCTTCCGTGGAACATATTGCGTCTCTTATCGAAAAACAGAGTGAAAACATGAAAGTAATGATGCAGCACGCTCGCAATGTGGCCAAGGTAGCAAATGAAACGTCGCATGGCGCAGAGGTCATTTATCAGGCGACGCAGGATCAAACAGCATTTATGGAGGAAGTGGCGGCTGCGGGTCAGGTATTGCGCACACAATCGGAACAGTTGAAGGAGCATGTAGCGAAATTCCAGATATAAGAGTGGAAAAAGGACTCGTGGGCATTGCCCGCGAGTTTTTCTTGTGTTACGAAAACCGGGATGTCGAAGCAGGAAATAAAATGCTGTCGATTTCCCGGGAAACATTTAGGCAGATGTCGACAAAAGAAACGCTTTATTTCCGAACAATTTATGATGTATAATCAAAAATGTACAGGTTTTTCATATTGCGTTCGAAATATCCTCTATGCATTTGCTCCGAATCGGGTATAATACATAGGAGATGGAAAGGATACACAGAAACGGAGGAGTCATACGTGAGAGTTGCGATTGCTGCTGACCACGGCGGTTACGCATTGAAGGAAGAAATCAAGAAGTATCTTGAATCAGCAGGTATTGAATATGAAGATTTTGGTTGTAACTGCGAAGATTCTGTCGATTATCCAGACTATGCCCTTCCGGTTGCTGAGAAGGTAGCAGCGGGAGAATTTGATCGCGGGATTCTTATCTGCGGTACCGGTATTGGTATGTCCATTGCCGCGAACAAGGTGAAAGGCATTCGCTGTGCGCTGGTGCACGACTGCTTCACCGCAAAGGCGACGCGCGAGCATAACGACTCCAATATTCTCGCAATGGGTGCGCGTGTAATCGGGTCAGGATTGGCGCTCGAAATTGCGAAAATTTGGCTCGAAACTGAATTTTCTGGCGGGCGTCATCTGCGTCGGATAGAGAAAATTAAAGAAATTGAGGAGAAATATTGATTGTTACCATCCGTTCTGATAAAGGCAGCGTGAAGACCTGTGAATGTAGAAAAAATGAAGCAAGACCTTACTTTGATTCTGGAAGATTTGCTGATGGTCAGGCCGCTTGGTGAAAGGCATGTCCTTGTATTTGGAACCAGCACGAGTGAAATTATTGGCAAACAGATTGGATCGGCAGGCAGCGAAGAAGTAGCGGCTGCGCTGTATGAAGCGATTGAAGATACGCGCAAGAAGTTCGGATTTTCCGTCGCGTTCCAGTGTTGTGAGCATTTAAACCGGGCGCTTGTGGTAGAGAAGGAAACAGCCGAGCGCTTCGGCTGGTCTGAAGTCACTGTTGTTCCTGTTCCCAAAGCGGGTGGAGCGATGGCGGCTTGTGCGTTTCGAAAAATGCGGAACGCCGTTGTCGTGGAGTCGATTCAGGCTGATGCTGGCGTTGATATTGGTGATACGTTCATCGGCATGCATTTAAAACCGGTGGCTGTACCGGTACGTCCTCGTATTAGACAAATTGGGGAAGCGCACGTAACGATGGCCGTTACGCGTCCGAAACTAATCGGGGGAGCGCGCGCGGTGTATGAACGCACCTCGCTAGAAGAAAACTGTCATTAACAATACCTACTATTTTTAATATTTGTCATTCGTCCAATGATTTCAAATCGCAAAAGGATGGTGACTGATTAAGCCAATTGTATAATAGGAGGAGAAGAGAGGATGCTAGAACAAGTGAAAAAGCATGATCCGGAAGTAGCGGAAGCGATTAGATTGGAGCTGAGCCGCCAGCGTTCAAAAATCGAACTTATCGCTTCCGAGAACTTTGTCAGTGAAGCGGTTATGGAAGCGATGGGTACGGTACTAACGAACAAATACGCAGAAGGTTATCCGGGTAAGCGTTACTATGGCGGATGCGAATATGTGGATATTGTTGAGAATTTGGCGCGCGACCGTGCGAAGCAACTGTTCGGGGCTGAACATGCCAATGTGCAACCTCACTCTGGCGCACAGGCAAATATGGCGGTATATTTTGCATTCTTGAAGCCCGGAGATACTGTGCTAGGCATGAATCTTTCCCATGGAGGCCACTTAACGCATGGAAGCCCGGTCAACTTCTCGGGTACTTTGTATAACTTTGTGGAATACGGTGTGGACAAAGACACACAGGTGCTTGATTATGAAGATGTCCGCAGAAAAGCGGAAGAACATAAGCCGAAAATGATTGTAGCGGGCGCAAGCGCCTATCCACGCGTCATTGACTTTGCAAAACTGCGCGAGATCGCCGATAGTGTGGGGGCATACCTGATGGTGGATATGGCGCATATTGCGGGTCTTGTAGCGACTGGTCATCATCCAACCCCGGTGCCGTATGCCGATTTTGTGACGACGACGACGCACAAAACGCTCCGCGGTCCGCGCGGTGGTATGATTTTGTGCAAAGAGGCATACGCAAAAGCAATCGACAAAGCGGTATTCCCTGGTATTCAAGGCGGTCCGCTGATGCATGTTATCGCAGCCAAAGCGGTGGCTTTTGGTGAAGCGTTGAAGCCGGAATTTAAAGAGTATTCCGCACGCATTATCGCCAACGCGAAACAGTTGGCTGAATCATTGAAAGCCGAAGGTTTCAATCTGATCTCCGGAGGCACAGACAACCACCTGATTTTGATCGACGTGCGTAATATGAACCTGACAGGTAAAGACGCTGAGCACTTACTGGACGAAGTAGGTATTACATGCAATAAGAACACCATTCCGTATGACCCGGCAAGTCCGTTTGTGACGAGCGGTATCCGTATCGGTACGCCTGCGGTTACAAGCCGCGGTTTTGATGAAGAAGCAATGAAAGAAATTGCTGCGATTATGGCGCTATGCCTGAAAAATCCGCAGGATGGAACGAAACAGGAAGAAGCACGACAACGTGTCGTTGCTCTCTGCGAAAAATTCCCGATGTATCCGCACCTAGAAATTTAAGTTTACACATGCGAAAAGGGATGGAGTGTTTGCTTCATCCCTTTTAATTGTTAATAAATTGCCTCGTTGGATTTCCTTTTCACAGATGCATCTCCAATTCCAGTCTGCTATAATATAACGCAGTGCAAAAAGCAGTCAACAGTAATCAGACTTTTTTTATGTTATGCAGACAGGAGGCTTCCCTGATGGGTAAAGTATACGTATTAGACCATCCATTAATTCAACATAAGCTCTCATACATTCGTGATAAGCGTACAGGTACGAAGGAGTTTCGTGAACTGGTTGATGAAGTCGCGATGTTGATGGCGTATGAAATCACGCGCGATATGCCGCTTAAGGAGATCGAAATCGAAACGCCGGTTACAACCTGTAAAACAAAAGTGATCGCTGGTAAAAAAGTAGGTCTTGTTCCGATTTTGCGAGCTGGTCTCGGTATGGTAGATGGCATGCGCAAGCTCATCCCTGCGGCCAAGGTGGGACACGTTGGCTTGTATCGCGATCCGGAAACGCTGGAGCCAGTTGAATATTACGTAAAACTCCCAACTGACATAAACGAACGTGAATTGATCGTCATCGATCCGATGCTTGCTACAGGTGGTTCTGCGGCTGCGGCGGTTACCGCTTTGAAAAACCGCGGTGCGCAAAACATGAAACTTATGTGCCTGATTGCCGCGCCGGAGGGCATCGAAAAATTCCAACAAATTCACCCGGAAATCGACATTTATGTGGCTGCGGTAGACGAAAAGCTGGACGACCATGGCTACATTGTTCCGGGCCTTGGAGATGCTGGAGACCGCTTGTTCGGTACAAAGTAATACAAATGAGGTGAAATCTTGGTCACAAAGAAAATTATGACCGTGTTTGGCACACGGCCGGAAGCGATAAAAATGGCGCCGCTTGTCCATGAATTGCAGTGTCATGAAGAACTGGAACCATTTGTTTGCGTAACGGCCCAGCACAGACAGATGCTGGATCAGGTGCTTGATATTTTTTCAATTACGCCCGACACGGATCTTAATGTAATGAAAGAACGTCAGACGCTTACACAGATTACAACCCGTGTTCTGGAAGGCCTTGATGAGGTTATGAAGGCAGAAAAGCCGGATATGGTGCTTGTCCACGGCGATACAACGACGACATTCGCCGCCAGCCTGGCCGCGCTGTATAATCAGATTCCGGTGGGACACGTAGAAGCGGGTTTGCGCACATGGAATAAATATTCGCCGTATCCCGAAGAGATGAACAGGCAATTGACGGGAGTAATCTCTGATCTTCATTTTGCACCGACCGCTCAGGCGGCGGAAAACTTGAAGAAGGAAGATAAGAAAGACGATGCGATTTACATAACCGGGAACACGGTGATTGATGCTTTAAAAACAACGGTGCGCGAAGATTATACGCACCCAGTGCTGGAAGAGATGGCCGGCAAGAAGTTGGTACTCATGACGGCGCACCGACGCGAGAACCTAGGAGAGCCGATGGCGCGTATGTTCCGAGCGATTCGCCGTCTTGTGGACAAGCACCCGGACATTGCTGTCATATATCCTGTACACCTTAATCCGGTGGTTCAGGAAGCGGCTAACAAGTATTTGGGTGAACATGAACGCATTCGTCTGATTGCACCGCTGGACGTGGTGGACTTCCATAATTTTATGTCCCGCTCCTATTTGATTTTGACTGATTCCGGCGGTGTACAGGAGGAAGCGCCGGCTTTTGGCGTGCCTGTGCTTGTATTGCGTGACACGACGGAGCGCCCGGAGGGCATTGCGGCCGGCACCCTGAAGCTGGCTGGGACGGATGAGGAGACGATTTTTAGCTTGGCCGATGAATTGTTGACAAGCCGGGGAGCATACGAAAAAATGGCAAAAGCGGTCAATCCTTATGGAGACGGTGAAGCTTCCCGCCGTATTTGTGAAGCAATTCTTTACTATTTTGGATTGCGAGACAAAAAGCCAATGCCGTTTTTACCATAATATAGGACGTGCCCTGTCATAGGGCGCGCTTTTTTTGTTTATATAAAAAATCCACGTATGTCCTGGGTATTATGTCTATACAGAGTTCGTCCTGTCTCATAATATGCAGTATGTCAAATTTCAAGGGGGGAATTGGTAATGCCCATCAATTTCGATGAATCGGCTAGCGTAAATGAATGTGATGCGCGCGTGGTTCGACCTAACCTAACCAGGGGTAACCCCATTATCAAAGTTCCGGTGCTGTTACAGGAAGTATCGGTACAGTTGCCGATAAGAGCGCGTATTACGTTTCCAGAAGATGTGCTTGAAATCAAGAAAATCAAAAAGCGTGTAAAACTGACGCAATGCCGTCTGATCCAGCCGCGTATTCTGCCGGGCGAGGAACTGCGCGCCAAGTTGTTCCTGAGCGGTTTTGTGCGCAAGAATATTCAGTACGTAACACCTTCGGGTTCTCCGCGTGATGCGGTCGAAGTGCGCTCTGTTATTAATTCTCTGACGGTAGATGTTCCTTTCGATTGCGTAGCGGAAATTGCCGAATTCCTCACGCCACCGGTTGGCCCATTCTTCAATGTGCGCGAAGAATTTGATTTTCTGGTAGAACGGCCGCTGCCTCAGGGATTCCCATCCAAAGACCGCCTCATGTCTACGGACTTGTCGCAGTTCCATCAACAAAGCGTTGAATTCTTCAATGAGCAAGTCTTTTGTGAGCTAGTACGCGCTGATATTACCGAATGGGATGAAGCGCTTGATCGTGAGCCACTGCAAGGTGGCCCATTTGAAGAAGGGGTATTTAGGGAAATTATTCAAAAAATGGTGCTCGATCTTACCGTTAAAGTGCTGCAAAATCAGCAGGTGCACGTTAATGTTCCTCCAACTCCTCCCGAAGAATAATAGCCTGAAAGGCTGCGTTTAAACGGGTATACAGCTGGCTTCTCCGATAAAATAGGCGAACGAGGACAGGATTTCGTCTATATCCTGATGAATAGGAGAGAAAGGGGGGGCCAGCATGCTAGATAGTTACCGTCTTACTTCCACCATAAAGCAGCCGAAGAAAAAAAAACGGAAAAAGAAGAAGCGGAAACATTCGCTGAGGAAAAAAACCGCCGCTCTTTTTCCTGCTCAACAATATAGGGGGGGAGCGCATTCCTCATTTAGTGTATCGAGAGGAAGCATGCATGCAATAAAAATTCCGGTGCTTATCGCGCGACAAAAGGTAGACATGAATATAGCGAAAACGATTTCGTTGCCCCACCGAGTGGAAGAAACGATAGACATTGAATGGGAAGTTTCATCGCTTTCTTGTCGCTTTTTACTCCCTTCCCGTTACTTGTTTGTTCACGGTATGCTTACGGCGGATATTCAATATGTGGCTGCTGATGAAGGTAGAAAGGTATACAGTCTGAAAACATCTATCCCTTTTCATAAAATTGAACCGATTGTGAAGGCGGATCGCCTCCGTCAGCCGAAGGTGGCAAGGAAAGCGGAATATTTTTTCCGGGAAAGTCCGGAAGTCGTGCAGCGCGAGTATTATGCTGTAAAGCATGAAGAGCCGATATGCGAATTGAATGCTGTGCATATTACATCGCTCGAACAGGTAAAAAAAGCCTCTCTATATTTGCAAATAAATGCTGTCTTGTTTTTCCGGATTTTTCAGTCCCGGCTTATGGAGGTACTTGCACCTGTAAATAAAAATGAATCTTTGTAGAAACATTCCCTGATTCGCGGCGTCTAAACTAATTGGGGAAAACATGACATTAATTTTTAGAAGAAAGGAGAAGGATGATGAAAAGTTACATAAGCAAGGTAATTGTCGCATTTGTGGCTGCACTTGCGTTCATTACCTTGCAGATGCCGTATCAGGGAATGGCTGCAGGCATGTCCCTACAGAAGCTGTCCGAATCTCCGCTCGGAGAGGGGACAACCCTTCTAAAATATCGGCTTGTAATTGGAGGAAAAGCTTCGAATGTTTTTGTTACAAAAGTCGATCTGAACAATCCATACACGGAAGTAGGGCCTATATATGGGACAAATGGAAAGCTTACGGTTCGACAAAATGTGAAAAAAATGGCCGATGAAAGAGGGGCTATTGCGGCGATTAACGCCGATTTTTTCCGCATGGACCGCAAAGGCGCTCCGTTTGGCATTGTGCTTGACCGGGGCAAGCTTGTGTCATCCATGGGGAAAATCAACAACTGGTACTCTTTTGGCCTGCTGAATGATAAGACCGCGATTGTATCTCATCTTGGATTCAAGGGCACAGTACAGGCGCCGGATGGGACAACCGCCATTATTCAGGGGGTCAACAAAGAAGAATACAATCCGACGAATGATAAAAGCCATTTAAACAAAATCAACCTGTATACCGCTGACTTTGGCTATACAAGCCTTGGCGCTATTAAGGGATACGAAGATGCTGTAGAGATTCTGGTGGTTAATGATCAGGTGAAAGATATGCGTGTCGGCAATCCGGTCGGTTATACAATTCCGCAGGGCGGATATGTTTTATGGGGACACGGGGTCGGCAAGCAATACTTGATGAGCCATTTTAAAGTTGGCGATCCGGTAAAGGTTACATTACAGACGACGACTGATTTTCCGATCGGTGACCGCGAATTATATAGCGCGGTGGGCGGACACATGTTGCTCGTGAAAAACGGACAAGCCTTGAGCAAAATTCCGTCTGATTATATTGGAGGATACCAGCCGCGCACCGCGTTCGGCGTATCGCAAGACGGCAAGACACTGTACATGGTTGTCGTGGAAGGCCCATCGAAAAGCCGTGGGGTTACGCTGGATGAATTGGCACAGTTAATGAAGCAACTTGGCGCCTACAACGCGGCGAACTTGGATGGCGGCGGTTCAACAACCATGGTGGCACGTTATCCGGGAGACACGCAGACGACGCTCCTAAATACGCCGAAGCTTGGCAGCAGCATGCGCGCCGTACCGACGGGTCTCGCCGTTTTCAATACCGCTCCTCCGGGAGAATTTGCGAACTTCCTGTTTACGACGGACGGTAAAACAATGCTTGGCAAACCGATTGCTATTACGGTGAAGGCATATGACAAACACTATAATCCGTATAAGCTGGACCCGGCCGAAATTACATGGACAGCGAATCCGGCAGACGGAACGTTTAATAAAAATGTATTCACACCAAAACGCAGCGGTACGATTACCATTACAGGCGAATACAAAGGCGTGAAGAAAAGTCTCAATCTGACGGTAGCAAGCCCGGAAGTAAAGGATGTTACGGATGTTATTGTTTCACCTTCGCCGCTGGCGTTGCGGTCAGGGGGAAAGATCGATTTCTCCGTTTCCCTTAAAACAAAAACCGGGCAGCTTATCCCGGCTTCTCCAAGTATGGTAAAAGCTTCGCTGACTCCGGGACTTGGCACATTGCAGGGTTTTACCATTACAGCAGGCCAGCAGAACAAAGCGGGCGAACTTGTTGTGACATACAAGAACATTATTCGTAAAGTGCCGGTGAGTGTAGGAACAAGATGGTCATTCTGGACCAATACGGATGATTTAACTTCATTAAGCTATACAACCATCCCAGCCTCTATTAGTGCGAATGGCTCCTTCCGCCAGACAATGGAAGGTGAACCGGTGAAAGCTTCCGGAAAAGCGTTGCGTCTGGAGTACAATTTTACAGGATCTTCCAATGTTGATATGCGTTTCGCTTATGGACGCTTCGGTTCGAAGCCACTCGTGCTACCGGGTAGGCCGATGGGCATGAAGATGTGGGTATATGGTGATAATAGCTTGCATTGGCTGCGCGCTGAGCTTGTGGATGCTAAAGGTAAAACTCATTATGTAGATTTGGCGAAGCAAGTCGATTGGACAGACTGGAAAGAGGTTACGGCAAGCTTCCCGGCCGATGTCGCGTATCCTGTTTCGCTTAAGAGCCTATATGTAGTGGATGAGGAAGATTCCACGCTGGAGACACAGGGCGTTATTTATTTCGATGAATTTTCGCTTGAATATCCTGCAGGCACCACGCCTGCTCCTCCTCCGCCGCCGGTCAAACCGGCGCCGGATGATGTCGGGTTTACGGATATTAAAGGACACTGGGCAGAACAGATATTGCTTGAGATGCATAAGAAAGGCATCGTCAGCGGGATTACGCCAACCAAGATGGGGCCATCTCTTCCTGTGACGCGCGGCCAATTTGTGACATTTATGGACCGAGCGTTTGGCTGGACAAAAGGCAAATCATCATCTGCTGCGTCGCCGTTTAGGGACAAGCTGCCGGACTACGCGAAAGCATCGATCCTTTCGGCGGTAGAGAAGAAAATTGTTGCCGGTTTTGACGATGGTACGTTTAAAGCGGATGCGCCGATTACCCGCGCTCAGATGGCTGTCATTATGCATAATGCCATTAAACAAGGATATGGCAACCCAGATAAGCCGGTTATTGCCCAGCCGTCGTATGGAGACGTTTCTGCATTTCCGCTCTATGCTGCGGAAAGCATTCGCTTTCTGTCAGAACGTGGGTACTTGAGCGGGGATAAAGACGGCAAATTCGGCCCGAATCGTACGGCGAACCGCGCTGAGTCCCTTGTTGTCATCGACCGAATGATGAAAAGCATGTAGCTCGGTTTGACAACAAGTTCTGGTGTAGATGATACGGCGCTTCTTCCTCCGCGCTTATGAATTTTTCTTATTTGATTTGTTGTCAAATTTATTATTAAATTCTTTCTCTTTGGCAGGAATCCACTTTTTTATCATCGAATATAGTACGGGTATGCAGTAGGTATGCAAAAAAGCGGAGGGAGAGTAGATGTCATGAGTAACAGAGATGTCGTGATTGTAAGTGCTGTCCGCACGCCGATTGGAAGCTTCATGGGGTCACTGAGCAACATTTCCGCAACCGAGTTAGGAGCGATTGCGATTAAAGAAGCGTTGAATCGCGCAGGTGTATCCGGCGATCAAGTAGATGAAGTAATCATGGGAAATATTCTGCAAGCTGGCCTCGGCCAAGGCCCAGCGCGTCAGGCTGCGATCAAAGCAGGTCTTCCACACGAAGTTCCTTCCATGACGATCAATAAATTATGTGGTTCCGGCTTAAAAGCTGTGCATCTTGCCGCGCAAAGCATTATGCTGGGAGATGCTGATATCGTGGTGGCCGGCGGTATGGAAAACATGAGCCTTGCGCCTTATCTACTGCCGAAAGCGCGTACAGGCTACCGCATGGGCGATCAGACAGTGGAAGACAGCATGCTGAAAGATGCTCTAATCTGCGCGTTTAATAGCTATCATATGGGCATTACGGCGGAAAACCTTGCCGAGAAATACGGCATCACGCGCGAAGAGCAAGATAGATTCGCCGCTTGGAGTCAGCAGAAGGCGGAAGCGGCCATGAAGAAAAACAAATTTGCCGATGAAATTGTGCCGGTGGAAATTCCGCAGCGCAAAGGGGCACCTATTCTGTTCGACAGAGACGAATTTCCGCGCGCAGGCGTAACGGTCGAGCAACTTGCTAAGCTGAAGCCGGCATTTAAAAAGGACGGAACGGTAACGGCAGGCAATGCGTCTGGCATCAACGATGGAGCCGCTGCGCTTGTACTCATGAGCCGTGAGCGCGCAGAACAATTGGGTGTTAAGCCGATGGCGGTTATCCGCGCCAATGCTAGCGCGGGTGTAGATCCGGCGATCATGGGGATCGGTCCGGTTCCAGCGACGAAAAAGGCGCTGGAAAAAGCCAGCCTGCTCATCGATGACATTGACCTAGTAGAAGCGAATGAAGCGTTTGCCGCCCAATCGCTGGCGGTTGGGCGTGAGCTTAACATTCCGGATGAGAAACTTAATGTCAACGGTGGGGCTGTGGCGCTTGGACATCCGGTTGGCGCGAGCGGCGCACGTGTGCTTGTAACGTTGCTTCATGAGATGAAACGTCGGGGCTCCCGTTACGGGCTGGCTACACTTTGTATTGGTGGTGGACAGGGTGTGGCAACGATCGTTGAAATGGAAAAAATTGAATCCTGTCAAGTAGAAAATAGATAAATACCACAATTTAACCGTATAAAACGTGTCGGTTTTGTCGAAAAAGTGACAATCCATTTGCATATTGTTGACAAACGATAAATGCTTAAGTACTATGGTTAGGGACAATAGATCATACATCGTTATGACACGTTGTTCCTAACCTTTTTCTTGAAAAAATCGATAGTTTATGTCGAATTTTTTTGTGGAAAGCTGGAAGTGTGTAAAAGCGAGTAACGAGAGGGGCACCGTGCGTGAAAGATAGGAAGAACGGACCTTTGCAAGCTTTTGCATTAGTTGGAACA
Source organism: Aneurinibacillus sp. XH2 (assembly GCF_001439585.2). Taxonomy (NCBI): domain Bacteria; kingdom Bacillati; phylum Bacillota; class Bacilli; order Caryophanales; family Paenibacillaceae; genus Aneurinibacillus; species Aneurinibacillus sp. XH2. The sequence continues at coordinate 299,365 of NZ_CP014140.1, forward strand.
ATAGGGGTAGAACTTGCTACCTCTGTTATTTTTGGCTTCTGGGTCGGACGTGCGGTCGACAATTGGCTGAAAACCGAACCGTGGTTTATGCTTATCGGTTTATTGTTCGGCTTAGGGTTAGGGATTATGGGAGTTTTCTTTCTGGTGAAACAGTTCTTTGGAGAATAGCATGGAACCATTTACTTCATCAATTAAAACGATGGCCCGATACATATTTCTTCTGTTTACGGGTGTTGTCTTGTTGTGGCTATTTATGCCGCAGCGAGTATTTTTTCAAGGGTTAATTCTTGGGATGCTGGTCAGCATGGCAAACGGATTTATCCTTTTTGTGAAAACGCTACAGGCTGGAGATGTGGCGCTGCACCCCGGCAGGAGGATGAGAAGCGTAGGAATGCTGCCCCGTTTTTTGCTTGCGGGGTTTGCGGTATATGTCTCCTTTAGAATGCCACATATCTTTTCCTTCTACGGGGTGATTGTTGGGTTAATGACAGTTCCAGTCGTTACACTTCTATTCGCTATCTATCAATATTTATCCATACAAAAATAACGCGCTTACGAAAGGGGTGAATGAGAAGATGGAACACTACTCTCCAACCTTTGAGTTTTTGGGTATGACATTTGATATTCCTGTCATGCTTATGACTGTTTTGACTGCTGTCCTTGTATTTATTGTCGTTATGATTAGTACCAGAAACATGACGTCGGGCGTACCGAGAGGATGGCAAAACTTCTTTGAATGGGTCATTGATTTCGTTCGTGGAATTGCTGGCCAATTTATGGACGCAAAGACTAGCACCAAGTTTGTAACGCTAGCCTTAACTCTTTTCTTGTACATTTTTATCGGGAACCAGCTGGGGGTCATGGCCAACTTCAGCGTGCTGTATACTGAACCGAATCCGGCCCTGGGTATCACTCAGGAGGTCATCAATGAACATGGCCATGAAGTTGTACATGACGGAAAAACGGTAAAAGGTGTAACTGTGAACTGGTTCAAGTCACCGACCGCTTCTCCGAGCGTAACGTTCGGTTTGGCACTGATGGTGCTTCTCTACGCGCACTATCTGGGCATCAAGAAAGACCCGGCAGGTTATGTGAAACACTGGTTCCAACCGCATCCTTTGATGTTTATCCTGCATGTTATGGAAGAATTTATTATCAAGCCATTGACGCTCCCGCTCCGTCTTTTCGGTAACATTTTCGCGGGTGAGGTTCTGATTGCTTTTCTGCTTGCAGGTTCCGTTGCGGTTGTCAGCCTTCCGCTTATCGTTTGGTTAGGTTATTCCTTATTTGTTGGCACTATTCAGGCGTATATCTTTACAACATTAACTCTAGTGTACATTTCCCAAAAAGTTGTGGATGAACACTAATCTTTACTTTTGTTAATGAACCCTTTTAATCTTATAAAAATGCATGTTTTGATAATTTGCTGAGGAGGGAAATCATAATGGATTTCGCAATTGCATTAGGTTTAATTTTTGGTCTGGCCGCTGTTGGCGCAGGTATTGGTAACGGTCTTGTAGTTTCTCGTACTATTGAAGGTGTTGCTCGTCAACCGGAAGCACGCGGTGGTCTGATGGGTCTGATGTTCCTTGGTCTTGGTCTGGTAGAGGCGGTTCCGATTATCGCAGTTGCTATCGGTTTCATGCTGTTCGGACGTCTCGGCTAATAGGTAAAGAAAACGTTCAGCAATTGGATATTTTTATCGGGGCGAGGGCCGTTATCCTTCGCCTTCCTTTTGTACCTAAGTGAATTCTCCTGCTACAGGAAAGGAGTTGACGGACTGTGTTACCTCAATTAGGCACGCTGCTATTCCAAGTGGTTGTGTTTTTAATTCTTCTGGCGCTTGTTTCCAGGTTTGCAATGAAGCCGGCAATGTCGGTACTGCAAAAACGCCAGGAACATATCGAAGGACAAATCGCGGCTGCTGAGAAAGCGAATGCGGAAGCGCAAGCCCTTTTAAAACAGCAGCAGGCTGAACTTAAAAAGGTGCGTGAAGAAGCGCAGAGCATTTTAGAAACGAAGAAAAAGCAAGCGGAGGACGAAGCGGAGCAAATCATCGCCGCAGCTCAAGAGCGCGCGGAGCGCATGGTTGAAGAGGCGAAGCTGGAAATCAACCGCGAAAAGGAAAAAGCGCTTGCTTCTGTACGCGATCAAGTAGCGGGTCTTTCCGTGCTTCTTGCTTCTAAAATTATTGAAAAAGAAATGTCGCAAGCAGAACAGCAAGATACGATTGAACAGTTTATGAGACAGGTGGGCGGTCAAGTATGAGTGCTGTTGCAAAGCGCTATGCCCGCGCCCTCTATGAAGTAGCCAGTGAAAAACAGGCAGTCGAAACAATGGAAAACGAACTTATCCAGATTACGGATATCATTAAAGGAAATGATGAGTTGAACATGCTTTTGGCTCATCCGAAAGTGACAGCCGATGAAAAGAAGGAAATGGTGAATGCTTTGTTTGCCGGTAAAATTTCTGACATCGCGCTGAACTTTGTTCATATTCTTATTGAGCGGGGACGTGAAGACGAACTGAACGACGTCCTCAAGCACTTCACGGAGCTCTCCAACGAGGCGCGCGGCATTGCTGACGCGACAGTCACTACCGCAAAACCGTTGACAGAAGCTGAAGTGCAAAAGATCGCTGAACAATTCGGACAAAAATTAAATAAAAAGCTGCGTGTAACGACAAAGGTCGATCCTTCCATTATCGGCGGCATGATTGTTCGCATCGGTGACCGCCTCTATGATGGTAGCATCAAAGGAAAGCTGGCTCGCTTTACGCAGCAAATTAAGCAAGCCCAAGTATGATAGATAGGGGTGAACCATAAGGTGAGTGCAATCAGACCAGATGAAATTAGCTCTCTGATTAAACAACAGATTGAAAAATATAAATCTGACATCCAGGTTGTGGATGTGGGCACTGTTATCCAGGTTGGTGACGGTATCGCGCGCGTTCATGGTTTGCAAAACGTTATGGCCGGTGAGCTCGTTGAGTTCCAGAACGGTGTAATGGGGCTGGCGCAAAACCTTGAAGAAGATAATGTAGGTGTCGTTATCCTTGGTCCGTATACAGAAATCCGTGAAGGCGACGAAGTAAAGCGCACAGGTCGCATCATGGAGGTTCCGGTAGGAGAAGCGCTGCTCGGCCGCGTTGTGAATCCGCTCGGTCAGCCGCTGGATGGTCTGGGCCCGATTGAAACAACTGAATTCCGTCCGATCGAAAGCCCGGCGCCCGGCGTTATGGCACGTAAATCCGTACATGAGCCGCTGCAAACAGGTATCAAAGCGATCGACGCGATGATCCCGATCGGCCGTGGTCAGCGTGAGTTGATTATCGGTGACCGCCAAACGGGTAAAACAGCCATCGCTTTAGATACAATCATTAACCAAAAAGGCAATGGCATGATTTGTATCTATGTCGCAATCGGCCAGAAGCAATCCACGGTTGCAGGTGTGGTGGAAACGCTCCGCCAGCATGGCGCCCTTGAATATACGATCGTTGTATCGGCTACAGCGTCCGATCCGGCTCCGCTGCTTTATCTTGCTCCGTACGCGGGCGTAGCGATGGGCGAGTACTTCATGTATAAAGGCGGACATGTACTGTGTGTTTATGACGACCTTTCCAAACAGGCAGCAGCATACCGCGAACTTTCGCTGTTGCTTCGTCGTCCGCCGGGTCGTGAAGCGTATCCGGGTGACGTATTCTATTTGCACAGCCGCTTACTGGAGCGCGCAGCTAAGTTGAGCGACGATCTTGGCGGCGGTTCTCTGACTGCGCTGCCGTTCATTGAAACACAGGCAGGTGACGTATCTGCATACATTCCTACGAACGTAATTTCGATTACGGATGGTCAAATTTTCCTTGAATCGAACCTGTTCCACTCCGGTCAACGTCCGGCGGTTAACACAGGTATCTCAGTATCGCGTGTAGGTGGTGCCGCGCAAATTAAAGCAATGAAGAAAGTTGCCGGTTCTCTGAAGCTTGACATGGCGCAATACCGCGAGCTGCAAGCGTTCGCCCAGTTCGGTTCTGACCTTGACAAAGCAACGCAAGCGCGTCTGGCGCGCGGTGAGCGCACGGCTGAAATTCTGAAGCAAGGTCAGTTCGAACCGATGCCGGTTGAGAAGCAAGTTGTTTCTATTTATGCGGTTACGCGCGGCTTCATGGACGACATTCCGGTAGCAGACGTACGCCGCTTTGAAAAAGAACTGCTTGCTTATATCGAACATAACAAAAAAGAAATCTTCGACACGATTGTGAACACGAAAGAGTTACCACCAGAAGATCAATTGAACGCAGCCATTGAAGAGTTCAAGAAGACGTTCGTAACTTCTGAGTAATTCGTATGTTGTATAAACGAAAGAAGCTTTATTTAGATGAAGGATAAAGGTGGTGAACAATCGTGGCCGGAGGAGGACTTCGTGAAATCAAGTCGCGCATTAAGAGTGTGCAGAATACGCGGCAAATTACAAAGGCGATGAAGATGGTCGCTGCCGCGAAATTGCGTCGCGCCCAGGAAAGAGCGGAAGCCGCTCGTCCTTACGCGGAAAAAATGCGCGAAGTAGTAATGAGTATTGCGGCTGGTACGTCAGGAGCGAAGCATCCAATGCTTGAAAGTCGTCCCGTAAAGAAGACGGGTTATGTAGTCATTACGTCTGACCGGGGGCTGGCGGGCGGATACAACGCCAACGTTCTTCGTCTCGTAGCGCGTACCATCGCCGAACGGCATAACAGCAAAGATGAATACACGATCATCGCATTGGGGCGTAAAGGTCGTGACTTCTTTAAAAAACGCGGATATCCGCTTGCGGACGAGTTCGTGAATCTGTCCGATTCTCCGACGTTTGCTGACATTAAAAGCATAGCACGCAATGCTGTTCAATTGTTTGCCGACGGAAAAATTGACGAGTTATACCTTGTATACAATAAGTTTGTCAGCGCGATTCAGCAGGTGCCGACGGAACTGCGTCTTTTGCCGCTTGCTGAGATCGAGAAGGTAGAAGGTACGCCGACATATGATTTTGAACCGTCTGCAGACGAAGTGCTTGCCGACCTGTTGCCGAAATATGCGGAAACCCTTATCTTCAGCGCGCTGCTGGACGCTAAGGCGAGCGAGCAAGGGGCCCGTATGACCGCAATGGGCAACGCAACGGATAACGCTACAGATATGATTGAACGCCTGACACTGTTTTATAACCGTGCCCGCCAGGCGGCGATCACACAGGAAATCGCCGAAATCGTAGGCGGAGCGAGCGCGCTCGAATAAGCTTCGATGCGTTAGATAGGAGGGAAACAGATGAGCAAGGGACGCGTACTTCAGGTTATGGGTCCGGTCGTAGATATTCAGTTCGAACGCGGACACCTGCCTGAGATTTATAACGCTATTAAAATTAACGAAACACTCGATAACGGCAAGGTTATCGATCTTACTTTGGAAGTAGCTCTTCACCTAGGAGACAATACTGTTCGTACGGTTGCTATGTCTTCCACTGACGGCTTGGTTCGTGGAATGGAAGCGGTAGACACAGGCAAAGCGATTTCTGTGCCGGTAGGACCGAAAGTGCTGGGTCGTGTATTTAACGTGCTTGGAGAGCCAATCGACCTGAAAGAAGCGCCAAAGGATGTTGAATATTATCCGATTCACCGCGCAGCGCCGTCGTTTGAAGAACAATCCACAGCCGATGAAATGCTCGAAACAGGTATTAAGGTTGTAGATTTGCTTGCGCCATACGCAAAAGGTGGTAAAATCGGTCTGTTCGGTGGTGCCGGCGTAGGTAAAACGGTATTGATTCAGGAGCTTATTAACAACATCGCCCAGGAGCACGGCGGTTACTCGATCTTTGCGGGCGTAGGCGAACGTACCCGTGAAGGTAACGATCTGTACCACGAGATGGTAGATTCCGGGGTTATCGATAAAACATCCATGGTGTTCGGCCAGATGAACGAGCCGCCGGGAGCGCGTCTGCGCGTAGCGCTGACAGGTTTGACCATGGCGGAATACTTCCGCGATGTAGAAGGACGTGACGTACTTTTATTCATTGACAATATCTTCCGTTTCACGCAGGCAGGTTCCGAGGTATCCGCGCTGCTTGGGCGTATGCCTTCTGCGGTAGGTTACCAGCCGACGCTGGCTACGGAGATGGGTCAACTGCAAGAGCGTATCACATCTACGAAGAAAGGTTCCGTAACGTCTATCCAAGCGATTTACGTACCGGCGGACGACTACACCGACCCGGCACCGGCAACAACGTTTGCGCACTTGGATGCGACAACGAACCTTGACCGCGGTATTTCCGAGCTTGGTATTTATCCTGCGGTAGACCCGCTGGCGTCCACTTCTCGGATTCTGACTCCTGCCGTTGTAGGTCAGGAACATTACGAAGTAGCGCGCGGCGTTCAGGCTATCCTGCAACGTTATAAAGAACTGCAAGACATTATTGCCATCCTCGGTATGGACGAATTGTCTGATGAAGATAAAACGATCGTAGGACGCGCACGCAGAATTCAGCGCTTCCTGTCCCAGCCGTTCCACGTTGCTGAACAGTTCACAGGCTTCCCGGGCAAATATGTTCCGGTTAAAGAAACGGTTCGTAGCTTCAAAGAAATTCTGGAAGGTAAACACGACGATCTTCCGGAAGCAGCGTTCCTGTATGTAGGAACAATCGAAGAAGCGGTTGAGAAAGCTAAGAAAATGTAGTGGTTCAACCCTGATAATGGGGAGGGTTTCGTAAATGAATACAATCGCAGTCGAAATCGTCACTCCAGAACGGGTTGTCTACCGCGGCGATGCTCGCATTGTTGTAGCCAGAGGTGTTGAAGGGGATTTGGGTATTTTGCCGAATCACATTCCGATGGTTACACCGCTTAAGATTGCTCCGGTTCTGGTAAAGAAGCACGAAGGCGAAGACGACAAAATCGCAGTGAGCGGCGGCATTATGGAGGTACGCAGGGATAAAGTCACCATTCTTGCGGAAACGGCCGAGCTTCCTGATGAGATTGACGTAGACCGCGCAAGAGCGGCAAAGGAGCGCGCAGAGCGCCGCCTCGCTGAAAACGAGAGAGAAGACATTGACTTTAAACGTGCACAGTTGGCGCTGCAACGCGCCATGACGCGTTTAGATGTTGCCGGAAAATAATATGCTAATTCTATGAAGGAAAAGCTCCTCCATAAGTTTCGGAGGAGCTTTTTTCATGTCTAAGACTAAAGTTTGCATCGTATGTTATAATGAAGGAAAGACAAACAAAGCAAAGTTAGCTAGGCAGATTGTGCTCTTTGATAATATGCTCGAGCAATTTTTCGCAGGAGCGGCGGATAATGGTGTACGTTTCAAGGAACGCTTCATCACCGCGCGCCCATGGATCGGGAACGTCACCGGGGCCTTCAGGATCAAATTCGCGAAGCAGGTGCAAGTTTCCGTTTACTGCGCCCAAACATCGAATGTTGCTTTGGTTGGAAGCATCCATAGCAATGACATAATCCCACTGGGTCAAATCTTTTGTGGTAAACTGCCGGGCGAATTGTCCGGCCAGCGAAATCCCGTGTTTTTCCGCGACGCGTCTGGAACCTGGATCCGGCAATTTTCCAACATGATAACTCGCAGTGCCTGCCGAGTCGATGACGAAGTAATCCTCAATTCCTTTTTCTCTCACCAGATGCCGGAATACTCCTTCTCCCAGTGGAGAGCGGCATATATTTCCTAAACAGACGAAGATGACGCCTATTTTCTTTGTCTCCAAAAGAATCACTTCCTTATCTATAAAATTTCGTTACCATTATACCAAACGGCGCAGTTCCCAATATATCATAAGCTTTGAAATTCCACTATTAGACAGTACCTGTACCATTTGATATAATTGTATGGAGTTTTCATCTATTTAAAGTTTTTAATCAATGATTTATAAAAAATTCATAATTTAGGGTAGGGGGGAAAAGTATGGCGACAGTATACATGAATAATTATCTGATTGTTGCTATTTTTCTCTTTTTGGGTATTCTCTTGCCCGTGGGTGCGCTTACATTGGCGCGTTTTCTGCGCCCTAGCAATCCGACGGAGGAAAAGAGAAAAACTTATGAGAGCGGGGTGGAGCCGGTAGGGTCAAGCTGGGTACAATTTAACGTTAAATACTACATTTTCGCTCTTTTGTTCGTAGTGTTTGACGTAGAAACGGTTTTCTTATATCCTTGGGCGGTCGCCTATGACAGCCTTGGGTTATTCGCACTGGTCGAAATGGTTATTTTTATTGTGCTGCTTGTAATAGGGTTAATCTATGCCTGGAAGAAGAAGGTGTTAGAATGGAACTGAACTTGGAGGACATCAGTCTGGAAGAACGCAAAGAGCTTGAACGCAATGTTTTTTTCAGTACGTTTGAACAGTTAAAGGCTTGGGCCCGCAGCAACTCCATTTGGCCGTTAACATTCGGTCTGGCTTGTTGTGCGATCGAGATGATGGGCACAGGCGGTGCCAACTGGGATACGGATCGTTTTGGCGTGTTCTACCGGGCTTCACCGCGTCAGGCTGACTGTATGATTGTCTCTGGTACCGTTACAAAGAAAATGGCTCCACTTGTGCGCCGTTTATACGACCAGATGGCTGAGCCAAAATGGGTGATTGCCATGGGGTCATGCGCTACAGCCGGAGGGCCATATGTGCATTCTTATGCCGTAGTGAAGGGCGTGGATCAGATCATCCCGGTTGATGTGTATATTCCGGGTTGCCCGCCGAGCCCGCCTGCGCTTATTTACGGCATTAACAAACTACAAGAGAAGATTAGATACGAAGCAAAGACGGGGAAGAGGGTGACCGGTGAATGAGTGAAGAGAAGAAGAAGCCGACACCGGAAGAAAAAGCGAAAGCCGCTGCTGCAGCCAAAGCTGCTGCGGAGGCAAAGCGCAAACGCATGGAAGCGGAAGGAGCGGGAGGAAAAGCCGCTGAAGGGGACGCAGATGCAATTGCTAAGGCGAAGGCCGCTGCCGCTGCCAAAGCGAAAGCCGCCGCCGCAGCCGCGGCCAAGGCAAAGGCAGCAGGTACAACGGGCAGAGCAGAAGCGGACGAAGGCTCCAAAAAGCCGTCTCCAAAGCAGCCGGTACTTGATAAGATTGTGAAAGTTATAACAGAAAACTTTGGTACCGATGTGCTTGAGGATTCGTACATTAACGAGTTGAGCGAGCATATGCCAACCTTAATCGTCAAGAAAGAGAAATGGCATGACGTAGCTCGCTTGCTGCATGACCATGAAGAACTGGCATTCGATTATTTATCTTTAAGTCTTGGCGTGGATTATGAAACGTATATGGAGTCGATTGTGTACCTTTATTCCTACAAACAGCGGTACAATGTATGCGTAAAGGTAAAACTGGCTCGGGATAACCCAAAAGTCGCATCTGTTATGGATATTTGGGCAGGCGCCGATTGGTTTGAGCGCGAGACATATGATTTGCTTGGCATTACATACGAAGGTCACGCCAACTTGAAGCGTATTCTGCTCCCGGATAACTGGGTAGGACATCCGCTTCGCAAAGATTATGTACAATATGACGAGGAGGTGTGAGGAGGTGGGCACCAAGTCGGGAATCAGAACCGAAGAAATGCTGCTCAATGTAGGTCCTCAACACCCGAGTACGCACGGGGTGTTTCGTCTGATTGTCAAAATTGATGGGGAAACAATTACGGGGGCGACTCCGGTGATCGGGTATTTGCACCGCGGTACGGAAAAGCTGGCAGAAAACTTGAATTACACCCAAATCATTCCTTATACAGATCGGATGGACTATTTGTCCGCGATGACCAATAACTATATGATGGTGCATACAGTGGAGACGCTCATGGGGCTGGAAATTCCCGAGCGTGCCGAATATCTGCGCGTAATCGTGATGGAATTGCAGCGCATCGCCAGTCATATGGTATGGTTTGGCACATACTTGCTCGACATCGGGGCGTTAAGCCCATTTTTGTACGCGTTCGCGGACCGAGAGCGAATTCTTGCCCTTTTCAACGAATTGTGCGGCGCCCGCCTTACGTATAACTACATGCGTGTCGGCGGTGTGAAATGGGACGCGCCGGAAGGCTGGATTGATAAAGTGAAAGAGTTCGTTTCATACATGCGCGGACAACTGGAAGGTTACCATCAGCTTGTCAGCGGAAATGAGGTCTTCTTAAACCGTTTGAAAGGCATTGGTGTGATTACGCAGGAAGAGGCGATCAATTATTCGCTAAGTGGTGTGTTGCTTCGCTCCACTGGCGTGAAATGGGACTTGCGCAAAGATGCTCCCTATTCTATTTATGATCGGTTTGATTTTGAAGTGCCGACCGAGACGGCGGGCGATTGCTATGCCCGTTATAAGCTCCGCTTACGGGAGATGGAAGAATCTCTAAAAATCGTTGAGCAAGCGGCTGAGCAATTCCCGGCTGACGGCGAGATCATGGCGAAAGTTCCGCGCGTCATTCGTACGCCGCAGGGAGAGGCGTTCACTCGAATTGAATCGCCGCGCGGAGAGATTGGCTGTTATATCGCCAGCAACGGCAAAGATAAGCCGTACCGGATAAAGTTCCGCCGACCGTCTTTCGCGAACCTGCAGATTCTTCCGAAACTGCTGATAGGCAAAAACATTGCCGATATGGTGGCGATTCTCGGAAGCATTGATATTGTGCTAGGGGAGGTAGACGGCTGATGGGCGCTTATCTAGAACAGAGCCTGGGATGGCAGAACGGCTTTATTTTTGTTTTGTCTGCGGTCATTCTTCTGGCTATCGTACTTGGATTTGTAACGTATTCTATCTATTTTCAGCGTAAAATTCTTGGCTGGATGCAGCTTCGTATTGGTCCAAACCGGGTTGGTCCCTTCGGCCTTCTGCAAACGGTTGCCGACGTGCTAAAACTTTTGTTAAAAGAAGATATCATTCCGAAAGCGGCGGACAAACCGCTCTTTATTCTCGCCCCGGTGCTTGCATTTATGCCTGCGTTCGCTGTGCTGGCGGTGATGCCGTTTACCGAATCGCTTCATTTCGCCGATTTAGGTGTCGGACTACTGTATTATATTGCAATTTCCGGTATTACAGTGCTGGGGGTTGTTACAGGTGGGTGGGCATCCAATAACAAATGGGCGCTCATTGGCGCCATGCGTTCCGCGGCGCAGATGATCAGCTACGAAATTCCGCTCGTCCTGTCTGTCGTCGGCGTTATTCTTATGACCGGCAGTCTCAACTTGATTGATATTGTTGAGAAGCAAAAGGAAATGGGTATGTGGTTTTTTATTCCACAGTTTTTAGGGTTTGTGATTTTCATCATCGCGCAGCTTGCGGAGTTAAGCCGGACACCGTTCGACTTAACGGAGGCAGAATCGGAACTTATTTCCGGTTATCATGTTGAGTATAGCGGCTTCCGTTGGGCTTTCTTCATGTTGGCCGAGTATGTGTACATTTTTGCGATGGCATCGCTGACAACAGTATTGTTTTTAGGTGGATGGTTGCCGCCGTTTGAATTCCTCGGATTTATTCCGGGCATCGTTTGGTTCGCCATCAAGTTTTGCGCTATTGTCTTCTTTATTTTCTGGTTACAGGCGACATTCCCGCGGATGCGCGTTGACCAGCTTATGCAGATGGGGTGGAAAGTACTGTTGCCGCTTGCGCTTGTCAATATTTTAATCACCGCGGTGTTAAAAACAGTGCTATAAAAGAGGTGATATTATGCTAGGCTTTGCCAAGGGGATGGCTTACACGTTTAAACAGATGACCAAAAAGAAAGTGACCCATATGTATCCGGACCAGGAAATGGTGTGGCCGGAACGGTTTCGCGGCATTCAGCATTTCTCACCTGATAAGTGCATTGTGTGCAATCAGTGCGCCCGGATTTGTCCGACAGACTGCATTAATCTTGTCGGGAAGAAAAGCGATGATCCGAACAAAAAAGGAAAAGTCATTGATACGTACGATATTAACTTTGAAATCTGTATTCTGTGCGATCTTTGCACGGAAGTGTGTCCGACTGAGGCGATTGTGATGACAACCAACTTTGAGCTTGCAGCGTATAGCCGTGACGAGTTGTTCAAGAACCTCAAGTGGCTGGACGCTAATAATACGAATGTACGGGGAGGGAACGCATAGATGAGCGGAGAATTCATCGCTTTTTTTGTTCTCGCCTTGTTGACCATCGGGGGAGCGGTTTTTATGATTAGCTTTACCCGGGTTGTGCATATGGTAGTGGCGCTGGCGTTTACGTTTTTAGGTATTGCTGGGCTTTACGTGCTGCTGGAAGCCGAATTTGTCGGTGTGACGCAAGTGTTGGTGTACTCCGGGGCGATTTCTATTTTGATGCTGTTCGGTATTATGTTAACACGCCATGATGCGACGGAAGTAACAGAGAGAAAAGGGCCTTTTAAATACATTGCGTTTGCTGGGATCGCCGTGTTTTTTATCGTTGCATTCTTAGGTATTCAAAGCGCACATTGGGGCGATCAGCAGGCCGATTTCACAAAGCAGAACAATGTGAAAGAAATTGGAATTCAGTTATTCACCCATTACGTCATTCCGTTTGAAGCTGTCTCTGTTCTTTTGCTGGTCGCGCTTGTAGGAGCCATTATCTTGGCTAAGAAGGAGGCGGAGGACGAATGAGTATACCGGTTACTTCATATTTGCTGGTTGCGTTAATTCTTTTCTGCATCGGGTTGTATGGCGCGCTGACCAAGCGGAACGCCGTTATTGTGTTGTTGTCGATCGAGCTTATGCTAAATGCGGTCAATATTAACCTTGTCGCGTTTGCCAAGTATGGCATGTTTCCAAATATTTCAGGGCAGATTTTCTCGTTGTTCACCATTACGGTAGCAGCAGCCGAGGCGGCAGTAGGGCTGGCCATTCTCATTTCCCTGTACCGTAACCGTAATACTGTACAGGTTGATGAGATGGATTTGATGAAGCGATAGAATGGAAAAAGGACTGGTGAATATGGATATGATAGCGAATGCCTGGCTCATACCGCTCTTCCCGCTTATAGCTTTCGTGCTGCTTGTGGCTTTTGGTCGTCAATGGAAAGAAAGAGCGGCGTACGTCGGGATTCTGGCGACAGCTGCGTCGTTTGTGTTCGCCCTTCTGGTTTTTTTTGAGCGGTTTGTCGAGGGAGCCACAGATTATATCAATACAGATTTTCATTGGTTAACATTTGCCGGGGAGAAAATTACAATGGGCTTTGAGGTAAACCAGCTGAACGCAATGATGCTGGTTGTTGTCACACTCGTTAGTATGCTGGTTCACATTTATTCTCGCGGCTATATGCGCGGCGATGAACGTTTTCCGGTGTTTTATCAGTATCTTGCCCTTTTTACATTCTCCATGCTGGGCGTAGTGCTTTCGCCGAACATTCTTCAGCTGTACATATTCTGGGAGCTTGTCGGAGTATGTTCATTCTTGCTTGTAGGTTTTTATTTTTATAAACCGGAAGCGAGAGCGGCGGCGAAGAAGGCGTTTATCGTGACACGTATTGGAGACGTTGGGCTATTTATTGCGCTTGCGCTTATTTTTTGGTGGGTTGGCAGTTTCGATTACAGCGAAATTTTCAATAAGATCGCGGCGGGCGCCATTGAAGAATGGAAACTTACATTGCTTGGCATTTTGATTTTTGTCGGTGCGGTTGGTAAATCCGGTCAATTCCCGCTTCATACGTGGTTGCCGGACGCGATGGAAGGTCCGACGCCTGTCAGCGCGTTAATTCACGCCGCGACAATGGTGGCAGCAGGTGTGTATTTGGTGGCGCGGATGTATGATTTGTACCTCGCCTCGCCGGTAGCAACGGAGGTTGTCGCTTATATAGGCGGCTTTACCGCAATCTTTGCCGCTTCTATAGGTTTGACGCAAAGGGATATTAAACGCGTGCTCGCATATTCTACCGTGAGCCAGCTTGGTTACATGATGCTGGCGCTTGGCGCGGCGAGCGCGGCCGGCTATGTGGCAGGGACATTTCACCTGATGACGCACGCTTTCTTTAAAGCTCTATTATTCCTTGCGGCGGGCAGTGTGATTCACGCCGTGCATACGCAGGATATTTTTGAAATGGGCGGCCTATGGAAGAAAATGCGCATTACAGGTCCCGTCTTTTTGGTCGGTTGTCTTGCTATCGCCGGTATCCCACCTTTTGCCGGCTTTTGGTCCAAGGAAGAAATTCTCGTGGCAACGCTGGATTCCGGGCATATTGACTTGTTTGTCGTTGCGCTGATCGCTGCTTCGTTTACGGCGTTTTACATGTTCCGCCTCTTTTTCCTGACATTCGGTGGGCAGTCGAGGGGCGGAAGTCAGGCGCATGAATCACCCGGCGTTATGACGTTGCCAATGATTGTGCTGGCTGTGCTAGCTGTTATTGCTGGATTTATTAATACGCCATGGAAACCTGTCCTGGGAGAATGGTTGACGGAAGATATGACCGCGTTTCATGGTGGTACGCACGGTGCTGGATGGGTAACGATTGTGGCAATTGCGGTGTCTGTTGCAGGTATTGCGCTGGCCTGGATGATGTACGGCAGGGGCAAAATGCCGGCGGAAGGTACAGGTGGCGTGCTGTACCGGGTATCGTTCCGCAAATACTACATGGATGAAATATACGATACCGTATTTGTAAAACCGTTGCGCGCGATCGGAAAAGGACTCCATATATTTGACGTATGGGTTATTGATGGACTCGTGCGTCTCATTGCCGCGTTTACAAGGGGAATCGGCGGTGTGGGCGCAAGAATGCAAAACGGACAAATCCAGACATATGGAGCAATCGCCTTTATCGGGCTCGTGCTTCTAATTGTTGGTTTAACAATAGCAGGGGGGTATGTTGGGCAATGGCGAACTATTTTCTTATAATCCTAACATTTTCACCACTTTTGGGTGTGCTGTTGCTCGCTTTTATCCCGAAAAGCCTGCCTGGCACAGTCAAAGCGATCGGGATTCTGGCGACGCTCGTTCCGCTTGTGCTGACTTTCATGCTGTATGCTAACTTTAACTTGGTAGCGGAAGGCATGCAATTGTCACAGCAATGGAACTGGATTCGCATTCCGATCGGCGAACAGGCAATTCCGATTACATTTGAGGTCGGGGTGGACGGTCTGTCCATGCCATTGCTTGTACTGACGACTGTCATTAGTACAATGGCAGCGGTAGCGGCACTGAGCATTAATAAGCGCTGGAAAGAGTTTTACATTTTATTTCTAATCGTTGAGATGGGAATGCTTGGTGTCTTCTCTTCAACGAATCTGTTTCAGTTTTTTATCTTTTTTGAGTTTACTATTATTCCGCTATTCTTTATGATGGGAATTTGGGGATACATGGATCGAGAGAGGGCGGCCATGAAGTTCCTCCTTTATAACGGCGTAGGCTCGGCGATTATGCTTATCGTATTCGTAACGCTGTTTATTCTTGTAGGTACGTTGAGCATGGAAGAGATTAGGCAACTGTTAACCGATCCGATGTCGCCGCGTAATGTGCCCAATCTGCCAGGCTATATTCCGGATTCTATTCGTTTCGGCCTGTTCTTGGCCTTGCTGATTGCGTTTGCGATTAAGATTCCTGTCGTTCCGTTCCATACATGGATGCTTAAAGCGTACCAGGAAGCGCATCCGGCGGTCATTATGATTTCTTCCGGCGTGCTTATTAAAATTGGTGGCTACGCGCTTATTCGTATGAACGCAGCATTTTTCCCTGAGTGGATGAATCAACTGTCCACTCTTATCGCAGTATTGGGCGTGATTAATATTTTGTACGGCGCCGTACTTGCGCTTGTGCAGGATGAACTCAAGCAGATGCTGGCATACTCCAGCGTAAGCCATATGGGAATTATGTTGCTTGGTCTTGCCGCCACGAATCTTCAGGGTTTTCAGGGCGCGGTTTTCCAAATGGTATCGCATGGTCTTATCGCAGCCCTCATGTTTTATATGGTGTCGCTTGTGCATGAACGTACGGGCACAAGCAATATTCGTGAGCTGGGCGGGCTTGCGAAATCAATGCCGATGATCAGCGGGGTTTTATTGACCGCTATGATGGCTTCAGCTGGTCTGCCAGGTATGTCCGGATTTATTAGTGAATTTCTTTCCTTTGTCGGCTTGTTCGGCGTAAAGCCGGTGATCGCTGCTGTTGGCGCCCTCGGTCTTATCCTGACGGCAGCGTACTTACTGCGCGCGATACTTGGAACAACGTTTGGCCCTATTCAGCAGAAGCATGAGTCGCTGTCTGACGCACAGGCGATTGAAGTTGTTCCGATGGTTGTTCTGTTAAGCTTGGTTATCTTAATCGGTGTATATCCTGCCGTACTAAGCGAACCGCTGCAGACAACGCTGCAAAATATCGTGCCAAGGATAGGAGGGTAAAAGCCGATGAGTAGTGTTAGTAAATGGGGGAACCTTGCTCAATACGATTGGTCGGTGATGAGCCCTGAATTTATTATACTGGGTGTCGCTACACTCCTCTCGCTGCTTGATTTATTCATGAATAAAAAAGCCGACCGGCGCATTCTCGCCTGGATTGGATTTTTGGGAATCATCGTTGCGGGATATTTTGTAGTACGAAACACCGGCCAAAATGTTGTATCTATTCTTAACGATATGTACCGTGTGGATGGGTTCGCCAATGCGTTCAAGTTGCTTTTCTTAAGCGGTGTAGCCTTTGTGTTTCTTATTTCGCTTACCTATATCGATGAAAGTAAAAACATAAGATATTCAGGTGAATACTATTATTTAATTCTGACCGCCTTACTTGGCGCGATGCTGATGGCTTCTTCTTCCGACTTAATTACGTTGTTTGTAGGGCTTGAGCTTCTTTCGATTTCTTCCTATATTTTGGTCGGAACAAGAAAACAGCACATCCATTCCAATGAATCGGCGTTTAAATACGTTATTTCCGGTGGCATTGCATCCGCGATTACGTTGTATGGCATGTCATTTATCTACGGATTGACAGGCTCAACGAATCTGTATGTGATTGCTGAACGGTTATCGAGCGTCTTTTATGATGGCTTCGACTTTTTGGTTTATTTCTCGTTTTTCTTAATGTTTGTCGGCTTCGCGTTCAAAATATCTGTGGTGCCGTATCATATGTGGGCGCCCGACGTATATCAGGGAGCGCCGACGCCGATTGCTGCGTTTCTATCGGTTGTTTCCAAAGCGGCTGGCTTTGCGATTGTCTTGCGTGTTTTCCTCATTAGCTTTGGCAGTTTAGTTAGCTTTGACATGGAGACGGGTCAGCAAGGTTCCGTGCTGGTGAATACGCTTAGTGTTTACATTGCAATTGTTGCTGCGGCATCCATGATTATCGGCAATACGCTGGCCATGCGTCAGGTGAATATAAAGCGGATGATGGCTTATTCGGGCATTGCTCAGGCTGGCTATCTGCTTGTACCATTTGCTACGTTAACGGTGCTGATGTTTGAGCAAACAATGTTCTATTTGGTTGCATACTTGTTCGCCAATATGGGGGCGTTTGCGATTATTATGCTCGTGAATCGCGATCAGAAAACGGAAGATTTAAAATCATTCGCGGGTTTGTATCATCGGGCGCCGTGGATGGCTATTGCCATGACATTCTTCCTGCTTTCGCTTGCTGGTCTCCCGATTACGGCTGGATTCTTCGGCAAGTTTTACATTTTCATGAGCGCCATTGTGCACAGTAGTTACTGGCTGGCAGGTATTATGCTCGCGACCAGCGTAGTGTCTTACTATTATTATTTTGGTGTGATTCGCCAGATGTATATGCGTCCAGGCAAAACGGAAGCTCCTTTGAAAGTTCCGGCTTCCATTGGTTTGGTTGTATTGATTGCGCTTGTTGGCACAGTTGCAGCTGGCATTATGCCAGATCCGGTCATGCAATATATTCACCATAAGTTTCCGCTGCAACAAATGTTTCAACCTGGTGGGCAGTGAATAGAGAATAAGTCATTGAAGAATGTTCCTCTATGCTTATTGTGATACAATAAGCGGGGGACATTTTTTTTTTCGTTGCCTTTTTTCATGTGGAGCGTGTGGGGCGGAGGGAGAGAAAGAGCGGCAACGCCTGTGAGTTTGTTTATTATAATTATATCAAGGAAGTGAGACGAACATGGCAGTAGCAGGAATGATCAACATTTTACTGTCGCTTGTGTGCATTGGCTTGAGTTTCTGGGCGCTACAGGCGTTTCGGTTTGATCTGTTTGTGGCAAATCCGAAAGGCGCGCGCGCCAAGTTGCTGCAAATTTTTTTGTCCATCTTTATCGGGCATGGTGTTGCGTCTTTTTTCACCGACTATTTCGGCTGGACACAGTTGCTTCGTCAATTTTTCTAAACATTTGACAGTATAGGGTTCCCGTTTTTCGCGCAGACTGAGTAGTAAAACAAGAGAAACGGGAGAGGAAAATATATGAGAATGACGGAAGTATGGAAATATATCGGGGTAGCGGGAATTTTTATGTTATTTTTGCTACTGGCGTACCCTGTATTAGCGGGGATGTCTGTATCTTTAGCATCACGAGAAGCGATTGCTAAGCGGGCTTTTTCCGATGCGGAGACATTGCTTGCGGCTGTTGAAAGCACAGGCGCATCCATTCGTGAGGTACAGATACGATATAAGCAGGTCGGCCTTCGTTTTCAAGATGAGCAGGACGTGGAGCTTTTTTTGCAAGCCATTGCCAGACAGGTCGGTTTAGTATCTTGGAGGGAAGAGCAGCGGGACGACGGCGTGCGTATATACCGTGGTGAGCGAAAGAGCAATGAAGACATTGAACTAATTGCATATGTGAGCGTGTATGTTTCCGCGCAGGGGAAAGACATGCACGGTAATTTGGGGCTAACGTTCCGGGGTAAAGAAAACCAGGTACGGGTCATGAAGCACATGATCGCGGAATATATGCAAATTCCTGCAAATAGTTCTGAGCTACCGCAAATTATCTCTTGTGTTAGGGGAATTTATAATGGTAAACTGGAAAATGACTTGCAAAAGAAGAAAGTCAGACAAATACTGGCTTTTCTCGACGGAACAATGGTTGAAAGCTTGGAAGAAGAAACGGTCCTTAGCTATTCAGTTTATTCGCCCCTATTTAATACAGCTATTAAAACAAACCATCGCTCCATGAACTTGCAAGTTGCAACCCATTATGATAAAAACAATCAAGAAACGATGATAATAGCAGGAATACCAATTATTACAGTGGAATACTAGCATAGGACGCGGGGGGAAATGTAACGTGGACAAGATTATTATCCGCGGTGGACGACGTCTATCGGGAAAAGTACGGGTACACGGCGCAAAAAATGCCGTATTGCCCATCATTGCAGCATCGATTCTGGCAGAAGAGGGAGTAAGTGTCATTCATGACGTTCCTGGACTGGATGATGTTTATACAATTAGCGAAGTGATTCGTGCACTGAATGTAGATGTAAAATACGACAGTAAAGCTGAAGTATTGAAAGTAGATGCGAAGAATTTATCAGAAGTGGAGGCGCCGTACGAATGGGTTCGTAAAATGCGCGCTTCTTTCCTTGTTATGGGCTCGCTTTTAGCCCGAAAAGGGAAAGCGAAGATTCCGCTTCCGGGTGGCTGCGCGATTGGTTCGCGTGGCATTGACCAGCATTTGAAAGGCTTCGAAGCCATGGGCGCAAAGGTGGAAATCGGTCAGGGTTACATTTTTGCCAGTACGGATGGCCGCCTGAAAGGTACGAAAATTTATCTGGATATTCCGAGCGTTGGAGCCACGGAAAATATTATGATGGCAGCGACGCTTGCGGAGGGTACCACGATTATCGAAAACGTGGCGCAGGAGCCGGAAATTGTCGACCTGGCGAATTATCTGAATGCGATGGGCGCACGCGTACGTGGAGCGGGAACGGATACGATTCGCATTGATGGTGTGGAGCGCTTGACTGGTGCCGTACATACTGTAATTCCTGACCGGATTGAAGCCGGCACGTTTATGGTGGCGGCTGCGATTACGCGTGGCGATGTGTTTGTCGAGAACGCCATCGCCGATCATTTAAAACCAGTTGTAGCAAAAATGCGCGAAATGGGCGTCATTATTGATGAACTGGAAAACGGTGTCCGCGTGTACTGCGGCCCGGAACTGAAATGTGTCGATGTCAAAACGTTGCCGCACCCTGGCTTCCCTACTGATATGCAAGCACAGTTTATGGCGATGATGCTGTCCGCCAAAGGTACCAGCATGATTACCGAGACGGTATTCGAGAATCGTTTCATGCATGTCGACGAATTTAAGCGTATGGGTGCCAATATCAGGATTGAAGGGCGTACCTCAATCATAAACGGCGAGGCGCGCTTGACGGGTGCGAAAGTAAAAGCGACTGATCTGCGGGCCGGGGCGGCGCTCATTCTTGCCGGACTTATCGCGGAAGGTGAGACAGAAGTGACGGAACTGCACCATATTGACCGCGGATATGTGGATATCGTAGGCAAGCTTCGCGCGCTGGGCGCGGATATTGAGCGCCACAGCACACCGGTTGTGCAGCTTGTAAAGGATGAAGTGAGCGAAGGAATAGCTATGGCTGCTTCTTCTACAAAAGCGTCCCTTGCCTAAGCGCATTTTTGTACTTATTTGATTCTGGTTTTATTGGAGAAAAGAAGTCCCTTGAAAGTTCACAGTTTTCAAGGGATTTTTTTATCTAAAAACAGGAGAGGAGGAGTGTGAATAATAGGGAAAGAAGCGTTGTTTGGCTATTCCCTATTGCAAAACTAAAAGAAGAGGTGGAAAGTTTGGTATTTTACATTTCGATTGCAGTAATCGTTGCTTTTGTTGTTTGGGGAGGTCTGCTGCCTGAAAGTCTTTCGCAAGCGGCTGACCAGACACTAGAAGTCATAACCAGGGATTTCGGCTGGTTTTATCTATTGGCAGCTTTTTCGTTCTTAGTATTTGCGCTTTATTTGGCTTTTGGAAAATATGGACAAGTGAAATTGGGAAATGATGATGATGAACCAGAGTATTCCAATCTGACATGGTTTGCAATGCTGTTTAGTTCCGGGATGGGGATTGGACTTGTGTTCTGGGGGGTTGCGGAACCGCTCAGTCATTATGTGACTCCACCCACCGGAGAAGGGCAAACAGCGGAAGCGGCGCGTCAGGCGATGCGTTATTCTTTTTTTCACTGGGGTTTGCAGCCGTGGGCGATTTATACCATCATTGCGTTATCGCTTGCCTACTTCCAATTTCGTAAAGGACAAAAAGGATTGATCAGTGCAACGTTTTATCCGTTATTAGGCGAAAAAGTAAAGGGGCCTTTGGGTAAGCTGATTGATATTCTGGCTATTATTGCAACCGCATTCGGAGTCGCCACCTCCCTTGGTCTTGGCGTTTTGCAAATTAATGGTGGCCTTACTCATCTTACCGGGATAGCTAATACGACCACCACACAAATTATCATTATTGCTGTTGTTACCGTGTTGTATTTGCTGTCGGCGACAACAGGGCTTGATCGTGGGATTAAACTATTGAGTAATACCAATTTGATACTGGCGTTCAGTTTGTTGGTTTTTACATTATTGGTAGGACCGACTTCGTTTATTTTTGATACGTATACAACTACGCTAGGAAATTATGTGCAAAATTTAATTCAGATGAGTTTACGGCTTACACCATTTACGGAAGGCACATGGGTGGCAAATTGGACGCTATTTTATTGGGCGTGGTGGATTGCGTGGGCTCCATTTGTCGGAACGTTCATTGCGCGTGTATCCAAAGGCAGGACGATTCGCGAGTTCGTGCTTGGTGTTATGCTTATTCCGAGTTTGTTTAGCTTTCTCTGGTTTGCTGTTTTCGGTGGAACGGGCCTCTATCAAGAAATTTTTATGGGGGCACATTTAGCCGAAATTGTCCAAACAGATGTGACGAGACCTTTGTTTGTCATGCTGGAGAATTTGCCGCTAGGCTCTATTCTTGCCGGGATAGCGACGTTGCTTATTATTACATTTTTTATTACTTCTGCAGACTCCGCAACGTTTGTCCTAGGGATGCTCTCTTCTAATGGCGATTTGCATCCATCCAACAAAGTCAAGGTGATTTGGGGGATTCTGCAATCTGTGGTTGCCATTGTGTTGCTTATTAGCGGAGGGCTCGAAGGATTGCAAACGGCATCCATCGTAACGGCATTGCCGTTCGCCGTTATTTTAGCTGCAATGTGTTTTTCTATTATGAAGGCACTTCAGGAAGAGGAAAAAGAAAGAAAACGTGGCGAACGGGCTTTACGTAAAAAGCTAGAGGCATTACTTGATGAACAATAAGAAAAAAAGGAACAGGCATGTGAAAGATAAGCCTGTTCTTTTTATTAGATGCATATTTCTCTTCTTGCGGCATAGTTTTGTAGAGAAAGAAAAGTTGTCCAACTGGTATCCGGAAGGGGAGAAACATGAAGCCGATTTTCTATATCGCCCTTGCTATTGTCATCATTCTGCTTGCGGTTCCGTCGACGCTTGTCCTTATTTATTCTGGATCTGATGAGCAACCCCGGCCCGCGTCTGCTATCAGAAAAAGCGCAGCTCCAAGGACTTCACATACGACACAGAAGCCGGTTATGCATATTAACTTTTCGATTAAAGTGTTCCGGGTCGAAACCGGGAAAATTGAATCAGTTCCGCTTGAAGACTACGTGAGCGGTGTTGTGTCGGGCGAAATGCCCGCCGAATTTGAAATGGAAGCGCTCAAAGCCCAGGCTCTTGCCGCTCGCACGTATATCGCGCTCCGTCTTGCCAAAAAAGATTTCAGCGATGTTCCAAAAGGCGCACATGTGACTGATACGGTAAAACATCAAGTGTATATCGACGAAAAACAAAAAAGGGAGCGGTGGGGGAGTTCATATACGTGGAAGGAGGCGCGTATTCGGCAGGCGGTTGAGGAGACATCCGGACAAGTTCTTACGTATCAAAATGAACCGATTAATGCCACTTTTTTTGCCACAAGCAATGGTTATACCGAAAATTCCGAGGACTATTGGGGATACAAACTTCCGTATCTTCGCAGTGTAAAAGTGCCCTGGGACGCCAATGCGCCGCGCTATCAGGAGACGGTAACAATGTCTATTGACCAACTTGAAAAGAGGTTAAAAGTAAAGATTGCCCAACCTGTCGCCGCAGGCAATGATTCCTGGAACAAAACTATTTCCCGTACTGCCGGACAGCGCATAAAAGAGATCAAAATCGGGGACAAAGTATTTACCGGACGCCAGGTGCGTGAGCTTCTCGGCCTCAATTCTTCGCACTTTTCATTAAGCATTAAAGGACAAAACGTCGTCATCCGCACGTTTGGATATGGCCATGGAGTCGGGATGAGTCAGTGGGGCGCCAATGGTATGGCGAAAGAAGGAAAAACGGTAGAGGAAATTGTCAAATATTTTTATAAAGGCGTTAACATTGAAAATGGAGAGAAGTGGATAAAGTAGCGTAATAAAATAAGCAAAAAAGAGTAAAGCTTGTGCCCAATTTTCGTCTTTTTTATGCAAAAAACTTCTCTCCTTATGTTTATTCCCTCATATTCCTGTCAAAACTGGATGCTGAGGTGATAAACAATGGATGAAAAAAGAAAAGCTACTGAAACATCCTCTCCAATTCAAAAAGTACAATCCGGTGGCTGGAGACGTATCTTGGGCAAAAAATGGATTTTTCCCGCAATGTATATGGGAATTGCAGCTATTATTCTTGCGGGCGTAATGTGGTATCAAAACAGCAAAGATTTCTCAAACAATACAGGGGTGCCACAGAAGGCTACGCCGGAAGTGACACAGCCGCAGCAGGTGGCTGAGGTTAAGCAGAATGAACAGTCTGCTGTACCGGTGAGCGTATCCGACAAACCGCTCGCTTGGCCGGCAAAAGCGGATGAGACCGAGAAAGTTATGGGGTTCTATGATGACACATCTGACAAAAAAGAACAGGAAGCCGCGCTTATTCAGTATGACAACTCTTACTGGCCGAACACAGGCATCGCGATTGCGAGCAAAGATAAGAAATCTTTTGAAGTTATGGCCGCAGCCGCCGGTAAAATTGTAAAAGCGGAGCGTGACCCGATGCTCGGTTACCAGGTAGAAATCGAGCATAAGAACGGACTTTCTACCGTATATGCCAGCCTTGAAGATGCTAAAGTGAAGGTTGGCGATACGGTCGATCAGGGTACAATACTTGGAATGGCGGGTCGCAACGTATTCGAAAAAGCACTCGGCATCCATCTGCACTTTGAGGTGCATAAAAATGGAGAAACAGTACCGCCAGAACAATATCTGCTGAAAAAAGAAGACACGCCTTCGGCAAAATAAAACGAAAATAAAAGAAAATGAAGAAAAAAGGCTGAATAGTACATGCTATCAGCCTTTTTTCGCATATATGCGCACTTGCCTCAATATAATGTATCAGACCACTGACCAATTAGCATTAGGAGGCGAGAAGCGTGCACGATTACATCAAGGAGCGGACGATGAAAATCGGCCACTACATTGTGGAAACGAGAAATACCGTTCGCAAGATTGCCAAAGAGTTTGGCGTGTCGAAAAGTACGGTGCACAAAGATTTGACGGAACGACTGCCTGAAATCAATCCTGAACTGGCCAATGAAGTTAAAGAAATTCTCGAATATCATAAGTCGGTACGTCATCTAAGAGGGGGAGAAGCGACTAAGATTAAGTACAAACGCAAAAGCAAGGCATATCGGAAGAAGGAGGCCGAAGAGCTTGCCTAGGAGAAAATTCTCCTTGTGACAGGACAATATGCGTAGTACAATATTCTGATGATATAATAGTTACAGGGAGGCTCTCACATGATGGGCAGAGATATCGGAATTGATTTGGGCACGGCCAACGTCGTCATTTATGTAAAGGGCAATGGCGTTGTGCTTGATGAACCATCGGTTGTAGCGATTGATACCTATACGAAACGGGTGCTGGCCGTCGGGGAAGAAGCCCGCCGCATGGTTGGTCGCACGCCGGGAAATATTGTAGCTATCCGCCCGCTAAGAGACGGGGTGATTGCGGACTTCGAGATTACCGAGGCGATGCTTAATTATTTTATTAAGAAGATAGGCGTCAAAGGTTTCATGGCTCGGCCGCGTATCTTGATCTGTACACCGACCAATATTACTTCCGTCGAGCAAAAAGCGATTCGGGAAGCGGCGCAAAAATGCGGAGCGCGTGAAGTGTTCCTCGAAGAAGAACCTAAAGTGGCCGCCGTAGGCGCCGGGATGGACATTTTCCAGCCGTACGGTCATATGGTGGTCGACATGGGTGGCGGGACGACCGATGTAGCCGTGCTTTCTATGGGAGACATCGTCACCGCCTCTTCTATTAAGATGGCGGGGGACAAGTGTGATCTCGCTATTATGAAATACATTAAAGAAAAGTATAAGCTTCTTATCGGGGAGCGTACTGCCGAAGATATTAAAATCCAAATCGGCACGGTGTTTCCCGGATCGCGCAAGGAAGAGATCGATATTCGCGGCCGCGACATGGTGACAGGTTTACCGCAGACGCTCACTGTCACATCTGAAGAGGTATGTGAAGCGTTACAGGAAGTCGCTCAGGCTGTTGTGATGGCTTCGAAGAATGTGCTGGAGCGCACGCCACCGGAACTGGCGGCTGACATTATTGACCACGGCATTATGCTGACGGGGGGCGGAGCGCTGCTTCATGGTCTGGATCGTTTGCTGAGTGAAGAACTAAAAGTGCCGGTGCTCATCGCGGAGAGTCCGATGGCCTGCGTAGCGGTAGGGACAGGCATTATGCTGGAGAATTTGGACAAGTCTCCGCAGCGGAAAATGCGTAAAAAGATTTTTTCGTAAGTATAGATTCCGTAGGTTTTTTGAGATTGATTTGCTATAATAAATAAGACGTATTTACGTCGCTTGCCTTTATCTGTCATGGAGGAAAACAGGGGGAAAGAACATGCTGCGTGGACTAGACGCTGCCGCTTCAGGCATGATTGCTAATCAGGCGCGGCAGGACGCGTTAACGAACAATTTGGCAAATGTGAATACACCGGGGTATAAAGCGGATAACTCCACATTCCGCACGTTCCCCGAGCTATTGCTGGAACGCATTCGCGACACGGCCGGTGGAGTGGCGGGGCTGCCCGCGTTTCCGGGCTCGAAGCAGGTGATTGGCCGCCTTTCGCATGGAGTATACAATCAGGAATTAGTGCCTAATTTTGCACAGGGAGATATCTTTGAGACAGGAAAAGTGCTGGATATCGCTTTGGTTGACGGGGGAATTCCGACTATCGAAGTGGACGGCAGGCAGGTACAGCCCCGCATGTTTTTTGCGGTTCAAAAGCCGGGTGAAGGCGGAGGTCCTCCACAAGTCTACTATACACGTAGCGGGAATTGGACGATGAATGCCGCTGGTCAACTAACCACAATGGAAGGATATCCAGTACTGAATGCGGCTGGTCAGCCGATTAACTTGCGCGCGCTTCTCGGGGACGCGCCGTTGAATAAGGAGAACTTGCAGGTTACGTCCGACGGGAGATTGATCGCGCTGGGAAATCCGGGCACTGCTCCCATACGACTGGGTATTTATCGAATCGATAATCCGACAGCAGATCTTGTGAAAGAGGCGGATACGACCTTTCGTTATACAGGAAATGGAGCGCCGACTTTGTACAATCCGGCGGTTGATCCGGCTGTTTCCATCAAGCAGGGATACATTGAACGTTCCAATGTTGACGCCGGCAGAACGATGATTGATTTAATGGCGGTGCTTCGCAGCTATGAAGCGAATCAGCGCGTGTTGCAGGCATATGACATTACGTTGCAGAAGCTGAATGAAGTCGGGAAAATCGGATAAGAAGGTGTAAGTGATGAACCATTCTATGATTAACTCTGCTTCCGCCATGCGGGCGACGCAGCTGCGCATTGATACAATTGCGAATAATTTGGCTAATTCCGATACTGTGGGGTTCAAGAGCCAGGATACGACGTTTGAAACGCTCTTGGTTCGTCGATTGAACAATCAGCCTTACGCGCGATATGAGCCTAGCCGCTTAACGCCGTTTGGCACCCGACCGGGATTCGGAACGAAAGAAGCGATGCTGCAAACCAACTTTG
Source organism: Aneurinibacillus sp. XH2 (assembly GCF_001439585.2). Taxonomy (NCBI): domain Bacteria; kingdom Bacillati; phylum Bacillota; class Bacilli; order Caryophanales; family Paenibacillaceae; genus Aneurinibacillus; species Aneurinibacillus sp. XH2. The sequence continues at coordinate 326,376 of NZ_CP014140.1, forward strand.
CTTCAGGAGCCATCAAGAAGACGGATGTGCCTACTGATTTGTACCTTGAGGGGGAAGAGGCGTTTTTCCGCGTACAGCGGTTGTCGCCCAACGGTGCTCAGGCGCTTTTCACCCGGGACGGCAATTTTAAGCTTATACCGTCAGGAAACTGGCTTCAGTTGGTAACCGGCTCCGGCGATTTCGTAATGGATGATGGCGGCGATCCCCAGCCGATCCGTATTCCCGTCGGCGCTACGCATTTTACAGTGAAGGCGGATGGACGGATTACATATCGTTTGAACGGTATGGAGCAGGAGGGACCGCGCCTCGGGGTATACACGGTGCAGAACCCGAATATACTAGAACGGGTCGGAGAGAATTACTATGCAATACCGGCTGGGGCGGAGCTTAACGAATACGCGCGGCTGAGCAACCCGGCGGGCATGACGCTGCAAGCGGGCCTAGCGGTTCGCCAGGGCGGCCTTGAAATGTCCAACGTCGATCTGCGTAAAGAGATGACTTCGCTTATTGAGGCGCAGCGGGCGCTCCAATTTAACGCGCGGGCGCTTTCATACAACGATCAGATGATGGATATTACTAATCGAATTTTTAGAGGTTGATAAGATGCCAGAACAACATAAACAGCCGTCTAGCTCCGCAGTTTCAGCTGCGGCGGCCGCCCGGGAGTATCCACGGAAAAATAGAGCATCCCGGAAAAAAAGAGCAAAGAGAAGGGAAAGCATGCCGCTACTTCTCAAAATTACACTTGTGCCTTTTCTCTTATTTATCGCTCTGTTGGCGGGCTTAATTACGGGATACAGCATTCTGGGCGACGGCAACGCCTTTGAAGTGTTTGATATAAAAACATGGAAGCACATGTATGATCTTGTGTTCGGATAAAAGAACACTTTTCTTTTTTTTGATAGGAATTATTTAAAAATTATTATAAGTCAGGGGAGAACTTTGCGGTCTGAAGCCGGATAAGGATAAAGAGAAGCTTCGAGCTGCGCTGTTGGATAAAATAATAAAGTAAGTTTATGCAGAAAGGTTGGATGAATATGGAGAGAGAGAAACAGCGCGAATTGCTGCACATCTTGGAGGAGAACAGCCGCCGTTCCGCAGAAACTATCGCTACGATGCTGGATACGACGGTGGAAGACGTAAAAGAAACGATTGCCAAGCTGGAGAAAGAGAAAGTCATTATTAAGTATCCGGCAATTGTAAACTGGGAAAAAGTCGATGAAAATGACCTGGTGACTGCGATGATTGACGTAAAGGTAACGCCGAAACGCGATGTCGGATTTGACGATGTAGCGGAGCGAATCTACCGTTTTCCAGAAGTGCAGTCCGTATACTTGATGTCCGGTGCTTACGATTTGTCGGTCGTTATTGAAGGAAAAACGATGCGTCAGGTTGCGCAGTTTGTATCGGAGAAATTGTCTGCTTTGGATTCTGTCATTTCGACCACAACGCACTTTATTCTTAAAAAATATAAGCATGACGGCGTAATTTTAGAACAGCCCGAGGATGACAAAAGGATGGTTGTGACGCCATGAGTACGATGCAGGTTGCCAACCGTAGATTGTCACGTACGATCCAATTGATTCCGCCATCCGGCATCCGCCGGTTTTTCGAACTGGCGTCTTCTATGGAAGGCGTTATCTCGCTTGGGGTAGGAGAGCCGGACTTTGTGACGCCATGGAATACAAGGGAAGCAGCGATCGCTTCGCTTGAAAAAGGTTATACCGCGTACACGTCTAATAGCGGTCTGTATGAGCTGCGGGAAGAGATTTGCAAATATCTTGCTGCTGCTTTTGATGTCCATTACAGCCCGGACAAAGAGGTTGTGGTTACAGTCGGAGCGAGTGAAGGAATTGATCTGGCGCTGCGTGCGATTCTTGATCCTGGCGATGAGGTATTAGTGGTGGAGCCGTGCTATGTATCGTATGATCCGGTCGTGCGCTTGGCGGGTGGCGTGCCCGTGGCGGTGCAGACATCCATTGAACAGCAGTTTAAATTAACGCCCCAGCATATTGAAGAAAAGGTGACAGACAGAACCAAGGCGATCATTTTTTGCTTTCCGAACAATCCGACCGGTTCCATTATGAAGAAAGAAGAACTGGCAAAGCTTGCGGAAGTGGTCAAACGCCATGACTTAATCGTAATCTCCGACGAGATTTACGCGGAACTGACATACGATACAAGCCATACGAGCTTTGCATCGCTGCCGGGAATGAAAGAGCGTACGATTTTGCTATCAGGATTTTCCAAAGCGTTTGCGATGACTGGCTGGCGTATTGGATACGCTGCGGGACCGGAAGATATCATCCAGGCTATGGTAAAAATTCATCAATATACGATGTTGTGCGCCCCGATTATGGGACAGGTGGCGGCGCTTGAATCGCTGCGCCACGGTATGGAAGCGAAAAAGCGAATGGTTGAGAGCTACCGGCAACGCCGCAATTACGTCGTAAAGGCATTTGAGCAAATTGGCTTGCCCTGCCACAAACCGGAGGGCGCTTTTTATGCGTTTCCTTCTATCGCTTCCACCGGTATGACGGCGGAAGAGTTCGCGGAAAAACTGATTCTTGAGCAGAAGGTGGCGGTCGTTCCAGGTCATGTATTCGGCGAAGGTGGAGCGACGCACATCCGTTGCTCGTATGCTACATCGCTCGAAAATCTGGAAGTGGCTATCGATCGTATGGATGCTTTTTTGCGGGTATACAAATAAATATTCATAGATTGAGAGGCTATGAATGCCTCTCTTTTTTTGTAGTAAGAAAGCATATGTTACTTTACAGTAATAAAGCAACATATGCTTTCTTTTCATAAGTAAGTGAGGAAAAACTTGCGAGGTGTGTTCCAAATGTTTTCTTTTTTTCATGTGGAGCGTGTGGCACGGAAGGAGAGAAAGACCGACAATGTCCGCGAGATTTTCTTATTTAAAAATGATGAAAAACTCGAAAAATAGGCGGGTTTGATAGGAAGACATATAATTTACTACAAAAAAAGATATGATTGATCTGGGTGAAAATTCATAGAAATTTTATTGTCAAGGAAAAAAGAAGGAATTATTATTTTTTACTTCATACCTCTTTGCATTAAAATGGCTGAAACGCTTGATATATAAGGAAAAGAGTGAGAAAAAATGAAAATCGAAATGATAATGTTTTTCATATACTTTTAATAAATTGATCACAGAAAAATAATGAAACCTTCTAAAAAAAGTGACATTGTAAAGTTTAAAACTGAAAATTCAAAATAGTAAGTTGGTATGAATTAACCAAGAATAGCGTAATAAAATACAATTTTTGTATCATTTTTCATTTCGAAACCTTGTTATATATTGATTTACGTGAAGGCCATCGACAAAAATTGAAAATCTGAGAGAGGAACTGGAGGATGTCATTGCAAGAAGAAACGCTCAATATTAGAGAAATGGTCACTATTCTTCGCAAACGACTTTGGATGGTTGTTCTGATTACGCTGGGAGTTGTGGGAGTCAGCGCGGGGGTTACCAAATTTCTGATGACCCCTGTGTATGAGGCAAAAACGGAACTGCTTGTAAACAAATCACAGGATGGAGACAAGACAGGAATCATTTCGATGTCAGAAATTGAGTCTAATCTGCAATTGATAGAAACGTATAGCGTAATCATTAAAAGCCCGCGGATCATGGAAATTGTAGCGCAAAAGCTGGGGGAACCGGATAAAGTAGCCAGCTTAACTGAACAGATTAAGGTTTCCGCAGTCAAAAACTCACAGATTATTTCTATTGTGGCTGAAGATACGAACCAGCGAAGAGCGGCACTTATCGCCAATACAGTAGCGCAGACATTCAATTCGGAAATTGTGAAGCTAATGAAAGTGGACAACGTTCAGGTACTTACTAAAGCAAAGGCAGATGAGAGAGCCACGCCAGTAAAGCCAAAACTTCTGGTCAATGTTGCGATTGCTTTGGCCATTAGCTCCATGCTTTCTGTCGGCCTTGCTTTCTTGCTTGAATATATGGACAATACGTTGAAAACGGAAGAAGATGTCGAAAAACATCTCGGATTACCTGTGCTTGGTACGATTGCCGTCATTGATGCAAAGAACGGCGCGAAGCACACGAGGCTGAAAGAGGAAAAGAAAGTTAGGATGGCAGCGGCAGGTGAGAACAGATGAATACAGCAATTGATAAAAAGCGATATGAAAAATTAATTGCTTACTGGAATCCGAAATCGCAGATAGCAGAGGCATATCGTACGTTACGTACAAACATTCAATTTGCGAGTGTAGACGAAGAAATCAAAACAATTTTAATTACGAGCACGGGTCCGGCAGAAGGGAAATCAACCACTGCCACCAATCTGGCTGTGGTGATGGCGCAGGCAGCTAAGCGCACTCTATACATAGATGCAGACTTACGGAAGCCAGCCGGTCATCATATTTTTCAGGTGCCGAACCGTCGGGGCCTGACTACATACTTAGCAGGTCAGATCCAGCTACGAGATGCTGTGCAAGAAACCGGAATTGAGAACCTTGCTATTATGACAGCAGGCCCCATTCCGCCGAATCCTGCCGAATTATTAGGGTCAAAGAAGATGAAGCTGGCATTAAAAGAATTGCATAGCCAATTTGAAGCGATCATTCTTGATACACCACCGGTCATTGCGGTTGCAGACGCAGCGATTCTTTCCAGACTAGTGGACGGATGCATTCTGGTTGTCAACGCGGGCAAAACGAACCGTGACCTGGCCGCTAGGGCCAAGCAGCAGCTTGAGCATACAAACGCGCGCCTGCTTGGTGTCGTGCTTAATAATAAGCAAATAAAACATAACAATTACTACTATTATTACAAGAACTAGCAGAAAAAGGTTTAGATAGGGAAGGGAAAAACAGAATGAATGTAGACATTCACAATCATATCTTATGGGGGCTGGATGATGGGGCGCAGTGTCCGGAGGATACACTGGCGCTGGCAAAAGATGCTGTGCAGAATGGCATTACGCATGTGATCGCTACGCCACACCATAAGGATGGAAAATATGAAAACCCTGCTCCCTTGATTTTGCAGAAAACGGATGAAGCGAATCGCTTATTGAAAGAACATGTGATTCCGCTCACAATTTTTCCGGGAATGGAGCTGCATTTATATGGCGACATTCTTCGGGATTTTCGGGCGGCAGAACGTACGTTGTTAACAATGAATGAAACACAGTTGTATGTATTGATTGAACTGCCATGTGATCATGTTCCAGCTTATACGTACCGCCTGTTGTTTGATATGCAGGTAGAAGGTTATCTTCCCATTATTGCGCATCCAGAACGAAATCAGGAAATATGCGAACGTCCCATTATCCTGCATCGCATGGTGGAAGAAGGCGCGTTTGCCCAGTTGACGGCAGCCAGCGTCATCGGTCAATTTGGCAGCCGTTTACAAAACATTTCCCGCAAACTTATTGAACACGATTTAATTCACTTTATTGCTTCAGACGCACACCATGTAACGAAAAGAGGATTCGCGCTGCAAGCGGCTTATGAATGGATTAATAGAAATATCGGAGAACAGTACACGCATTTCTTCCGGGAAAATGCCTGTCTCGTTCTTGCGGGAAAAGATATTATAGCGCCCCCGCCGCGCTCGTTTGAACCAAAAAAGAAAAGAAAAAAATTTTTCGGCCTCTTCTAAATGCCGGGGCCAAGGTAACAGTCTGCTGCACCTTTATCACTGCAGGCACTCGGCCATGCTGTGGGCATGCAACAATGCCTTAGACGTTTTATCGTCGAGGGTATGGTGTGAGGTCGGGTTGAATGCCCATAATTCACCTATTCTATCTTTTTATCAAAATGTTACTTCTTACTATTATATAACCAATCCCGAAATCATTCAATTTATTTTATCTCTTGGATGAAGGGTGGCTTTTGTTTATATGTCTACTATTTCATTTGCTATCGTTGGATGCGGTCATATTGCGACCAAGCATATCGAAGCAATTCGTAATATTGAACAAGCGGAGCTGGCAGCGGTTTGTGATACGAACCCTGCACGAATTCAGGAATATATGAAAAAACATAACGTTCGTGGCTATCTTTCACTGGAAGAGATGCTGGCGAACGAACCGGATCTTGATGTAGTCAACATTTGCACGCCAAGCGGTCTACACGCTCCGTTGGCCGTGCAGGCTGCTGCGGCGAAAAAGCATGTCATTGTAGAAAAACCGATCGCACTGACGCTGGAAGATGCGGATCGCATCATTCAGGCGTGCGCGGAAAACAATGTCAAGCTGTCTGTAGTACACCCAAACCGTTTTCGCCCGGCTGTGACAGAACTGAAAAAACTTATCGACAAAGGCTTGTTTGGCAAGCTTAGCCACGTGAATGCCACCGTGCGTTGGAACCGCGACCAGAGTTATTACGATCAGGCGGCATGGCGCGGTACAAAGGCGATGGATGGCGGCGTATTAATGAACCAGGCGATTCATAATCTAGACTTGCTGTACTGGCTTGCCGGACCGGTCGAAGAAGTACAGGCGTATAACGCGACCCGCCTGCGCAATATCGAAGCGGAAGATGTATCGGTTGCTGTGTTGAGGTTCACAGACGGCGCACTTGGCATCATCGAGGCGGCCGCGACGGTGTACCCGCAAAACTATGAAGAATCGCTTAGCATTTTCGGCGAAACTGGAACAGCGGTCATTTCAGGACGGACTGCCAACTGGATTAAACACCTTATTTTTAAAGACATACCGGAAAAAGAGACTGCTAAAATCATGGAAAAGGTAGAGCAGGATCCGTATGGTACGCCGGGTCACCAGCATATTATCGCCGACATGATCCGAGCGATTCGAGAAGACAGAGAACCGCTGGTCACCGGATGGGATGGGCGTAATGCTCTTCAGCTCGTACTAACCATATACGAAGCGGCGGAAAAACACGCTCCTGTAAAATGGAGCCATCACAAAGAAGTAGTTAGTACAATAGTGAGAGGAGTTTACTAATATGACAAAGACAATGCGCAAAGTATCCCTGCTGGACTTAACCGCCCAGTATCAGGACATTAAACCGGAAATTAAGCAGGCTGTGGACAACGTACTTGAGAGCGGCAACTACATTATGGGGCCATTCGTGAAAAATTTTGAGCAGGCTATGGCGGAATACTGCGGCACGAAATACGCAATCGGCGTCGCCAACGGTACGGACGCGTTGCTTCTGACGTTGGACGCGCTTGGAATCGGGCCGGGAGATGAGGTGATTACTTCTCCGTTTACGTTTTTCGCTTCCGCGGAAGTGATCTCGCGGCTGGGTGCGACACCGGTATTCGTCGATATCGATCCAGACACATACAACATCGACCCGGCAAAACTTACCGCAGCCATTACACCGCGTACAAAAGCAATTATGCCTGTTCATATCTTCGGACAGCCCGCTGATATGGACGAAATATTGGCGATCGCGAATGAATACAACCTGTTTGTAGTCGAAGACGCGTGCCAGGCGATCGGTTCTACATACAATGGGAAAAAGATTGGATCGCTTGGAACCGCCGGTTGTTTCTCCTTTTTCCCGACGAAAAACTTGGGCGGATACGGGGACGGCGGAATCGTAGTGACAAACAATGAAGAACTGGCGCGCAAAATCCAAATTCTGCGCGTACATGGTAGCAATCCGAAATACTATCATTCCATGATCGGTTACAATAGCCGGCTCGATGCGCTTCAGGCGGCCATGTTGCAGGTAAAACTGAAATACATTGACCAGTGGAACCGGCAACGCCGTGAAAAAGCCATGATGTATAACAACGCGCTGAAAGACCTGCCTCTCAAGTTGCCATACGTAAAGCCAAATCGCGAAGCGGTTTTCCATCTTTATATCATTCAAACCAAGTATCGCGATGAACTTATAGGTCATTTACAGCAACACGGTATCGCGACCGGCGTGTACTATCCGGTACCGTTGCACAGGCAGGAAGTATATAAAGACCTCGGATATGTGGCCGGAAGTCTTGTTGAGTCGGAAAAAGCGGCCGCCGGTACGCTTGCGCTGCCGCTCTATCCTGAAATGACGATTGATGATCAGGAATATGTCATTTCTATTGTCCGCGAATTCTTCGAAGCGAAGGGAGAGAGAGTATGACACAAGCAGCAGCGTTCGCAACTTCGTTAGTCGAGCAGTTTATTCAAAAAATTGAACAGAAAACGGCCGTTATCGGTGTGGTGGGCCTCGGGTATGTCGGCTTGCCGCTTGCGGTTGAGAAAGCGAAAGCCGGTTTTAACGTCATTGGGTTCGATGTGCAGGCTAGTAAAGTCGAGATGGTCAATCAAGGTATCAATTACATTGGTGATGTTGTGGACGATGATCTGCGCGAAATTGTAGAGCGGAAAAAGCTGCGTGCAACCTCTGACTACTCTTTTATCAACGAAGTAGACGCGGTGGCAATTTGCGTACCAACACCGTTGGATACCTATCAACAACCAGACACAAGTTATGTGGAATCGTCGGCGCGTGAAGTGGCGAAATATCTTCATCCTGGCATGCTCGTTGTGCTGGAGAGTACCACATATCCGGGCACGACCGAAGAATTGCTCAAGCCGATTCTGGAAGAATCGGGGCTTGTCTGCGGCAAGGACTTCTTCCTGGCGTATTCGCCAGAACGTGTTGACCCGGGTAACAAGCAGTTTAACACGAAGAATACACCGAAAGTGGTCGGGGGCGTAACGCCGGATTGCACCAAAGTTGCTGCTTCCATGTACCGTGCGGTGCTGGACAGCGACGTGCATGAAGTATCCAGCCCGGCAGTCGCTGAACTGGAGAAAATCTATGAGAATACGTTCCGTCATATTAATATCGCGCTGGCGAATGAAATGGCGATTCTGTGCAACAAGATGGGGATCAACGTATGGGAAATGATCGATGCGGCAAAAACGAAGCCCTATGGGTTCATGGCGTTTTACCCGGGGCCGGGTCTTGGCGGACACTGCATTCCGATTGACCCATTTTACCTGACCTGGAAAGCGAGAGAATACAACTACCATACACGCTTGATCGAGCTGGCCGGCGAAATTAACAGAAGCATGCCCGAATTCGTGACGGAGCGCGCTGCCAATCTGTTGAATCAGGATGGTAAACCGCTGAAGGGCTCAACGATCCATTTGCTTGGCGTAGCTTATAAAAAAGACATTGACGATATTCGTGAATCACCAGTGCTTCATATCATTGACATCCTGGAGGAGAGAGGGGCGCATGTCGTTTACAGCGACCCACATGTTCTGTCTTTTAAACGCCATGGCAAGGAATACGAGTCGGTCGATCTTACGGAGGAAACGTTGAAAAAGGCAGATCTTGTGGTGATTACAACGGATCATACCGCTTTTGACTACGATTTTATCGGCCGTACCGCGTATGCTGTGCTTGATACTAGAAATGCACTGAAAAATGCGGTCAAGCCGAAACGATATGAAATTTTATAAGAATATTGAAGGGGTGTGATGAAAGGCATATGGAAACATCGAGCTATATGACTGGAATTTGCGCTCTCTTGACTTGTCGTTTTCTCCCTTTTCAGCACCTTATTCTTTTGGCTTTTCTCGCCGTGAATTAATCAGGAAAAAAGCTTGCAGAAAAGGGAACGGTGAAAGATTGGCTGGAAAGGTTACAGTATCTGTATCTTTCCAGCTGTTTTCTTATTTCTTCCATGCAAACCGATAAGCAAGTGGTTTATCGATGGGATGGAGGAATGAATTGCCTGGAATTTTCGATTTTGAAAGGAGGGAGAGCAAGAGGTGAACATCTGGATTTTTAACCATTATGCGATTGCACCAGGTGCGAGCGGTGGTACGCGTCATTACGATTTAGCTCGAGAGCTTGTCAAACACAATTATAACGTCACGATTTTTGCTTCTTCCTTTACCCATCAGGAGAGAAAGGAGCGTTATATTCCGGAAAAGCATCTGCGATGGAAGGAAGAACAGTATAATGGCGTCCGCTTCGTCTGGATCAAAACACCTGCCTATAAGAAGAACGATTGGCGCAGGGTCGCCAACATGCTGAGCTATACCATCCATGCTTATTTGCTTGGCAAAAAACGAAAAGAAAAACCGGATTTAATTATCGGAACACTCATGCACCCGCTGGCGGCGCTTGTTGGTTGTTTGCTCGCCAAAAAGTTCAATTGTACGTTTTATTTTGAAGAGCGAGACTTATGGCCACAAACCTTGATCGATCTCGGCAAAGTTTCTGAACGGAATCCGGTCGTTTGGATGCTCCGTCAGTTAGAGCTTTTTTTATACAGAAATGCCCGCCGTATTATCGTCCTGTTTGACAAGGCGGATAAGTATGTGGCCCAGCAGGGGATTGATACAGAAAAAGTGCTGTATCTTCCGAATGGTGCCGACCTGCAGCGGTATGAGCAGCAGGCTTTGCTTTCCGCGGATCTTGAGCGGTTGTTCGCTTCTTTGGAGAACAAGCTGATTGTTACGTATACGGGTGCGCACGGCATTGCCAACCATCTGGATCCGGTGCTTGATGCAGCCGGTATTCTGAAAGACCGAAATCATCACATTCATTTTCTTATGATTGGGGATGGACCGGAGAAGCAGCGGCTTGTAGAACGGGCGAGAAAAGAAAAGTTAACCAATATAACTTTTATTCCTCCTGTCAAAAAAGAGGAAGTTCCGGAGATTCTGCTTCGTTCCGATGTGGGGCTGATTTCTATGCAGGACGCAGAAATTTACAAATGGGGATTCAGTTTAAATAAGATGTATGACTATATGGCAGCGAAGCTTCCGATCGTGCTGTTATGCCAGCTACCGGAAACGCCAATTGAAACCTCAGGCGCTGGTTTGAAAGTTAGCAATCCGCAGGAAATGGCGCAAGCATTGCAATGGTTAGCCATAAATCAAACCGCTCTTCACCAAATGGGAGAGAAGGGGCGTTTCTATGTAGAGAGCAATCACTCGTGGGAAAAGCTGGCACACCGTTTCATTAATGTTATAGAAGAAGATTTGTCGTACGGTGGTTGCGATCGTCTGGCGGTGGCACCGGTACAGGTCGGAGCAACCAAGAAGGGAGGAAACTAAACATATGAACATAACATTTGGTAAAAACACGATTATTGAGGACAGCGTTGTGCTGGGAGAGAATGTGACAATCGGGCATAACGTTATCATTTACGCGGGCAGTGTCATTGGGCATAACGTAGTCATTCAGGATAACGCGGTCATTGGCAAACAACCGGTTAAAGCGAAACATTCTGCCCTGAAAGAAGTGAAAAAGAATCCCCCGGTCGTAATCGGCGACGGTTGCACGATTGGCACATCGGCTATCATCTATGCGGGAGCTGTTCTGGAAAATGAAGTATTTGTAGCTGACCTTGCCACCGTTCGTGAACGCGTGACGGTGGGGGAAGGTACGATCGTAGGCCGCGGCGTTGCAATTGAGAACGATTGCTCCATCGGCCGCAAATGCAAGTTGGAGACCAATTGCTATATCACGGCATATTCCAATCTTGGCGACCATGTGTTTGTCGCGCCGGGCGTTGTCACCAGCAATGACAACTATATGGCCCGCAGCAAAGAGCGCTTCGGTAAGATGAAAGGCATTACCGTCAAGGACGGTGGCCGCATTGGTGCAGGTGCTATTACACTGCCGGGCATTGTGATTGAAGAGGACGGAACGGTCGCGGCCGGCGGCGTCGTTACGAGGGATGTAAAGAAGGAAGAACTGGTTGTGGGTATTCCGGCCAGAAAGCTGCGTGATGTTCCTGAAGACCAATTGCTGCGCAATCAAGGGTAAGACGGGACAAATAGCTGACGATGATGGCAGCGAAACGGAGGGGAGAACATGGCAAAACGAGTATTTGACCTGGTATGCGCACTAGTTCTGCTGGTGGTGACCCTTCCGGTTATGGGTATTACCGCCCTGCTTGTGCGTATAAAGCTGGGTTCGCCTGTCCTGTTTAAACAGAAGCGTCCCGGTCTGCACGGCAAGCCATTTTACATTTACAAATTCCGCACCATGACCGACGAGCGGGACGAAAACGGGGAGTTGTTGCCTGACGAAGTTCGCCTGACCGGGTTCGGACGCTGGCTACGCAGGCTTAGCCTCGACGAATTGCCGCAGCTGTTCAATGTGGTCAAAGGCGAGCTAAGCCTGGTTGGGCCCCGTCCATTGCTGATGGAATATCTGCCGCGCTACACACCGCGCCAGGCTCGCCGTCATGAGGTAAAACCCGGCATTACCGGCTGGGCGCAGGTGAACGGACGGAACGCCATCAGCTGGGAAGAAAAATTTGAATTGGATGTCTGGTATGTGGATCGCCAGTCATTCTGGCTGGACATGAAAATTTTGTGGCTGACGCTTTTCAAAGTGATCCGCTCGGAAGGCATTAACAAAGAAGGGCATGCGACGACGACGGAGTTTATGGGACAGAGCGGGAATACGTACCAAAATGAGCGGAAAGAGGCATGAGAACAATGAACAAACGAATTTACCTATCTCCGCCACACATGAGTGGAGAAGAGCAGCATTATATCGCGGAAGCATTTGCGACGAACTGGATTGCGCCGCTCGGGCCGAACGTGGAAGAATTCGAGCGCGAACTGGCTGAGTATGTCGGCGCGAAGGGAGCGCTTGCGCTCAGTTCTGGCACGGCGGCCATTCACCTTGGTCTGCGCCTGTTGGGTGTCGGGCCGGGCGATACGGTGTTTTGTTCAAGTTTAACGTTTGTGGCGAGCGCCAATCCAATCTTGTACCAGGGCGCAACGCCGGTCTTTATCGACTCCGAACCGGAGACATGGAATATGTCGCCCGGCGCGCTGGAGCGAGCGCTGCGGGACGCTGAAGCGGAAGGCGCGTTGCCGAAAGCGGTTGTAATTGTGAATTTGTACGGTCAGAGCGCTGATATGGAGCCGCTGCTTGCGCTGTGCGAAAAATACGGTATTCCGGTGCTTGAGGATGCGGCCGAGTCGCTCGGCGCGACATACAAAGGCAAAAAGAGCGGTACGTTCGGTGCCTTCGGTGTGTACTCCTTTAACGGAAACAAAATTATTTCTACGTCTGGCGGAGGCATGCTTGTTTCGGACGACACGGAAGCGCTGGAGAAAGCTCGTTTTTGGTCAACACAGGCGCGCGATGCGGCTCGCCACTACCAGCACAGCGAGCTGGGCTATAACTACAGGATGAGCAACATTCTCGCGGGAGTAGGTCGCGGTCAGTTGCGCGTGCTGGATGAACGGATACAAGCTCGCCGCGCAGTGTTTGATCGCTATGTCAATGCGCTTGCGGATGTGCCAGGTTTCGCATTTATGCCGGAAGCAGAATCCGGTTTTGCGACCCGCTGGCTTACTGCTCTGACGGTAGATCCAGCACAGACCGGCGTAAGCGCGGCTGAGATTGTGGATGTGCTCGCAGAAGAAAACATCGAAGCGCGTCCGGTCTGGAAACCGCTGCATTTGCAACCATTGTTTACAGGTTGCAAATATTATCCGCACGCGGAAGGGCACAGTGTATCTGATGAATTATTCCATAACGGCATTTGCTTGCCTTCCGGCTCCAGCCTAACGGAAGAGGAGCAGGAACGGGTGATTCAGGGTATTAAACGAGCGCTTAAACTGTATATCGAAACGAAATAACGGAGGTGAGCCGCTGTGAAATATGCGCAGAGAATTCTGTTGTTGGCGGTTGATACTTTCATCGTGCTTGGATCGGTGCTTGTCAGCTATTTGCTCCGGTTCGAAGGACACATTCCGGAGCCGTTCTGGAACAGTATGCCGTATGCGATAGGACTGATTTTGCTTGTTACATGCGGTGTGTTTTATGTATCACATCTTTATCGTTGCGTCTGGAAGTATGCAAGCATCGGCGAACTCTTGCTTATCATTCGCGCAACCACACTGGCGTTGGTATTGACCTTTGCGTTGTATTTTACGGCGCGCGCGCTGGGGGTGGGTATCGTCATCCCGCTTTCGATCTTCCTTCTCTCATGGATGACGACAACGGTCGGTATTGCCGGTTCGCGCCTGATCTGGCGCATCGCGCGCGGCAGATACGTGAAAATCCAGCCGCACCATAAAAAGGCGCTCATTGTAGGCGCCGGGGACGCGGGCACGCTCGTAGCGAAGGAGCTTCAGCGTTTTCCAGACACGACGCTGTATCCGGTCGCGTTCATTGATGACGATCCATCCAAACTGTACATGGAAGTGGCCGGGTTGCCCGTTGTTGGCACGCGCCGCGACATCCCGGCTGTCGTAAAGCGGCTTGGCATTGATACGATCATCTTGGCGCTGCCGTCCGCCGCAAAGTCGGAAACGGCAAAAGTCATTAATATCTGCAAGAAGACGGCGGCAAATATTAAAATTTTGCCGCGCGTCAGCGATGTGATTCATGGCAAGGTGTCGATCAGTACGATTCGCGATGTCAATGTGGAAGACTTGCTCGGACGCGATCCGGTGGAAGTCGATCTGAAAGGAATTGCCGATTATGTGACAGGTAAGGTTGTATTGGTGACGGGGGCGGGCGGTTCGATCGGTTCGGAGCTGTGCCGTCAGATTTCCGCGTTTGACCCGGAAACGTTGCTTCTGCTCGGCCATGGTGAAAACAGCATTTACGCAATCGAAAACGAGCTGAAACGCAAATATCCAAACCTGAAATATGAGACGATTATCGCTGATATCCAGGATCGGCAGCGGATTGTGGAAGTGTTTGACCGATATCGCCCGGCGGTGGTGTTCCATGCTGCGGCGCACAAGCATGTGCCGCTGATGGAACGCAATCCAGCGGAAGCGATTAAGAACAACGTTATTGGAACGAAAAACGTGGCCCAGTGCGCCAACTTGTTTGGCGTGGAGCGTTTCGTTCTGATTTCGACGGACAAAGCGGTCAATCCGACAAGCGTAATGGGCACGACCAAGCGAATTGCCGAGATGATTATCCAGAGCCTGAACCGTCGCAGCAGCACGAAATTCGTTGCGGTACGCTTTGGCAATGTGCTGGGCAGCCGCGGTAGTGTGATTCCGCTTTTCAAGCAGCAGATCAAAGAAGGCGGCCCTGTCACTGTGACGCACCCGGAGATGGTTCGCTATTTTATGACCATTCCGGAAGCGGTGCAGCTGGTTATTCAGGCCGGAGCCATCGCGGAGGGTGGCGAGACGTTTGTGCTTGATATGGGCGAGCCGGTAAAAATTGATAAGCTAGCGCGCGACCTGATCCGTTTGTCCGGGCTGGAACCGGAACGTGATATCAAAATCGAATACACCGGTATGCGACCGGGCGAGAAACTGTATGAGGAGCTGCTGACCGCCGAGGAAGGCACGACGGCGACAGCGCATAACCGGATTTTTATCGGCCGGGCGACCCCGTTCTCTGTTCCGGAATTTATGGCCAAACTTGAAAAGCTTGAACAGGCGGCTTCCAACAATTATATGCCGGTTGCGCCGGAAGAGATGAAGGCGATGCTGAAAGAGATTGTGCCAACATATCAGTTGCCGGCGGCCGACATCGCGGAAGCGAAAAGCAAGCAGAAAGCGGCGGAGACGATCGTGAAACGGCTGAAACTCGAAGTGGCGCTTGGCGCCGAAAAGTAATGGGAGTTGATATCTGGTGATGGCGAAACTCATGGAAAGCGAGCTCGATCAAAAAATTCTGCTTCATATTTTGCTGGATGTCTATCAAAAAGGCGAACAGCTCGACACGATGGACACGCGCGACATTGTGGATGACATCGTGTTCCAGCTCAAACCATTCATAGAACGGATGGGCAACTATGATTGAGCTTCGGGGCATTTCCCGCCACTACAAAGATGGGCGGGAAAAAAGAACCGTCATTGAAGATCTGGACTTGAATGTGAAACAGGGTGAATTCGTATCCATCCTCGGCCCTTCCGGCTCCGGCAAATCGACGTTGCTAAATATCCTTGGGCTTCTGGACAAGCCCGACTCAGGCACATACCGGCTCGCCGGACAAGATGTAACCGAATATGGCGGGGGCCGCCTGGCTGCTATCCGCAACCGCCATATTGGCTTTATCTTTCAGCAGTTCATGCTCGTTCCTCGGCTGACCGTCGGCGAGAATGTTGCCCTGCCGCTTCAGTATACCCGGATGTCTGCCCGGGAGAAGCGCAAGCGGGTGGATGAGGCGCTAGAGTGGGTCGGGATGCTTTCACGCAAAAAAGACGTACCCGTTCACCTGTCCGGCGGTCAAAAGCAGAAAGTAGCCATTGCCCGCGCGATTGTCGCCTCGCCCTCGCTTCTGTTGGCCGACGAACCGACAGGAAATCTGGATGCGCAATCCAAACAAGAGGTGATCAACATTTTGCAACGTCTGCATGCACAGGGCAAAACCATCATGCTGGTAACCCACGATTACGAGCTGGCCCGGATTGCGGAACGAATTCTGTATATGCTGGATCGCAAGCTCGTTCCGTATCGTGGTGCGCCGGAAAGGGAGGCGAACCGCGGGTAATGCTATTCCGTAATGTGAGGATGGCCTTGCGTGGCATCTGGATGTATCGCGGTCGTTCGTTGCTGGCGATTTTGGGCGTGGCGGTCGCCGCGCTGCTCGTTATTTCGATGATGACGGTGCTCTACAATTTTAGCCAGAGCTTGCTGCAACAATTCTCCGGGCTTGGCGCCCGGCAGATTACCGTTGTACCGGGCAAGTTGCTGAATAAGAAAGCCATTGATAGCGGTATTTCCGACTTTGCTTCCTTCGCGCCTTCCGCCAGCACGCTCACATACAAGGATGCGATGGATGTTAAAGCGCGGGTTCCGGGCGTAGAAAAGGCGGCACCACAAAATGAATTCATGGGCGTGCTTATGTATAACAAAAAAGGATATGAAATGATTTTTACCGGGACAACGCCTGATCTTCTGCCTATTCTTGATGTCAGGTTGGCGGATGGGCGATTTTTTACCGATGCCGAATGCAAGCAGAACAAGCATGTCATTGTACTTGGGGCCAACATTAAGCACAACATATTCGGCGACAGGCCTGCGGTCGGAAAAACGGTTACGATTAACCGGGAGAATTTTATGGTGATCGGCGTTCTGGATGAGAAGAAAATGTTCGGTTTCAATATTGATGATCGGGTATATGCGCCATACCATGTGGTTGAAAAGATAGGCAACGTGGACAATGCTTCTTTGCTATTTTTCACCGCGAAAAAGACGGAAAACGTGCCGCAGGTCGAAAAGCAGATCAACAATGTTATCGGACAAAACCATAAGAAAAAAGATTTCAACTTGGTAAAGGCAGAAGAAGTGATTCATGTTATCAAAACCGTGATGGATCTGGTCGGTGTGATTACCCTTGCGATTACCGGTATCGCGCTTTTGGTTGGGGGTATTGGGATTATGAATGTAATGCTTTTGACGGTGAAAGAGCGGACAAGGGAAATTGGGATTCGCAAGGCGGTTGGGGCAAAATCGTGGCATATTCTCGCCCAGTTCTTGTTTGAAGCGGTTTTTTTAAGCGTGACAGGCGCCCTGCTCGGCTTGGCCGCGACATATGGAATTCTTTATTCCATTCACACGTATTTTCCGATACTGCCGAACCATATTCCGCTGGAGATGGTAGGGTATACGATTGTGTTTGCGATCGGTGCAGGTCTTCTGTTCGGGATGATTCCGGCGCTGCGGGCGGTAAGGATTCCCCCGATCGAAGCGTTGCGCTACGAATAATTATGGAGGGATAGATATGAACAAGAAAAACGGATTTCGACATAAACTGGCGTTGTCGCTGCTTGCGACTGCGGTGGCAATGCCTTCTGTTACGCTGCTGCCGATAGGATGGACCACAACGGCAAAGGCGGCAACGGAGGATGTAACGGATAGCAAAGTGCAAAAAATGAAAGAATTATTGCAGCAACTCACCCCGGAAGAACAGCAGATGATCAAAGAAAAAGCCATGCAGGAAATGCTGGAATCACCGAATAAGCCGCTTGAGCAAATTGCGGAAGAAGCGGTAAAACAAACGGTTGACACGGAGAAATATGAAAAGCTGAAGCAGGAAGTACGCGAATCCAATATCACGATTGAAGATGTAATGCAGGCAAAAGACCAAATCACAGCATCTCCGAATGAAGAGGAGGAGCCGGCAAAAGAGCCGATCAAGGAACCGGTAACGGAACCGGTGAAAACGACAGAACCTGCACCGGAAAAACCGGAACAGTTGCCGGTTCAGCCAGCACCTGAAAAACCTGCAAAACCCGAAGACAAACCGGTGCCTGCTTTTACTGATCTAGGAGAAGTACCATGGGCGCAAGAAGCGATTCAAGCGCTTGTGGCGGCGGGTGTATTGAATGGAATAAGCGAAGACAAATTTGAACCGCTTGGCCATGTAACCAGGGCACAGTTTACCCGTATGCTGGTTCAGGCGCTCAAGTTAAATGAGAAAACAGCAGAAGGTCCATCCCCTTCGTTTACCGATGTGAAAAACGAAGACTGGTTTGCCGCTGATGTGGCAATTGCGGCGCGCCTCCATATCGTGAGCGGTGTGAGCAAAACCAAGTTTGATCCGAATGCGCCGGTGACACGGGAGCAAATGGCGACCATGGTCGCTCGCGCGCTGGATGTAACGATGGGTATAAAGCCTGCTGCGGAGCACAAGAAACAGTTAGAGAAGTTTGCAGATCGGAAGAATATTGCAACATGGGCGCAAGCAAACGTAGCCCTGCTAGTAGAAAAAGGGATCATCACGGGAATGGATCAGCATCATTTCGCGCCGAAGTCAAAAACCAACCGTGCCCAGGTTGCTGTCATCATTCAACGTTTGCTTGATGTAAAGTAAATGGCTCAGTAAGGGACAATAGGCATGGAACAATACCGGATACAGAGTGATGTACGAGGACTTCTTCGTGTTTTGCAGCGATATCTTTTTATGATAGTGACCATCACGCTAACCGCAGTCTTAACCAGCGCTGTGCTTAGCTTTTTTTTCATTCCTCCTGCTTATAAGGCGACCGCTGAGTTGCTGATTCATAAGGCCAGGCAGGAAAGCGGAATGTATTTGCTTCCTGCCTCGGAGCTTGAGGCGAATGTAGAACTGATTAAAACCTACAATGAAATCATTATCAGCCCTTCCCTTCTGGAACTTGTTGCCGGGAAACTGGGGGAGCCGGATAAAGGGAAAGCATTAGCCAAGAAAATCAGCGTAAGCGGCATACGTCATTCGCAGGTTATGGCCATTACCGTAGAAGATCGTAATCCGACAAAGGCAGCACAGATAGCGAATATGCTCGCTGCTACCTTCCAAAGTGAAGTTGTTAAACGGATGAACATCGAAAACATACAAGTTTTGGCGGAGGCAAAAGCGGAGCGGGCGTCTTCGACTAAGTTGGTAACGTTGGCGTTGCATATCAGTACAGCTTTCTTTCTTGGATTGGCGGTTTCGGTTGGACTGGCATTTTTGCTGGAATTAACAGATCGGAGAATACGTACAGAAGAAGAAATTGAGAGTCATCTTGATCTTCCGGTACTCGGTACCGTTGCCGCCATACCTGTACATTCTTCCAAGCTAAAGAGCAAAGCGGAAGAAGAAAGGTTTATCGTACCGCTTGTATATGAAGACGGCTCCCAACTGCCGACAAAGGAGTAGACATGAAGCATCGATGGTCAACCTATGTATCTGTTCTGAGTCTTATCATGAGCTTCGTAGCTGTAGGGTTTGTTTTGCTATCAAAGCCGGAGGTTAACGTTCAAGGCGGAAATACGCAGGACGCGCAGAAAGCAAAACGAATGATAGATGTGATGCAATTCGGGGCGGTAGGGGATGGTAAAACGAATGATGCATTGGCCGTTTCGCAAGCCATTGCTTATGCGGAGAAACTGTCAGCATCACAATTTTCTCCTGAATCGAATATTGTCTTGGTATTTCCTCCTGCCGAGGGCTATGCCCTGGATACCCCGATACAGATACCGCCGAATGTCTCGGTTGAGCAGCACGCTCCCCTGATTTATACAGGAGATGCGTATGAACCGTTCGTAACAATTGGCGAGCAGGGGAAAACGACACGGGCATCCTACACGGGTCTTGCTGTCATTCGAAAGAAGCAGTCTGCTTGGCTTTCCAGTGATCCGGCGAAGCAGGCGATCGGGATTCGGATTTTTAATGCCACATCTTCCTTTATTGATATTCGACAGGCCGACTGCTTTACCATAGGAAGCCAGTTTATTGGTGCTGGCAAAGGATTTGCCTACAATGAAGTACGGCTCGGTCAGTTTATTGGTAATCATATCGGAGTGGAACTGACCAATCAAAAGGGAAAGAACGGTCGCATTGGCTGGATAAACGAAAATTTGTATATGGGAGGCCGATTTTCGGTACGTCCCTCACTTCATGCGAACGAGGATCGAATCGGAGTTGTGATTACAAGCCAGGATGGAACGTATAAAAACAACAATAATAATATTTTTATTAAACCGAGTTTTGAGTTGAGCCAGAGTGGGCTGGTTCAGGGGGCTGAAGCGCTGCCAATTCTTATCGAACATGGAAAGCTTAATACGTTTGAATACATTCGGAACGAAGGAAACGGTACGTATGCAGCGCGTATCGTTAACGGTAGCAGTGACAATGTCATTTCGACTGGTATGGGAGCGGCGCGTATTGATGATCGCTCCCTGTACCCGTCCACAATTACCAGTAGCGCTTCCGAGCGGGTGCTGGAAGAGCACAGCCACCTTTTGGCCAGTTATAACCTGTCTGAGCGGTTCCGCATGCTGCCAGACGGCCACATTTCATTTGTGGGCATGTCTTTTTTGACTGACGGATCCAATGATGTGCTTGGTAGCGTCAGCGGCCAGGCAATTAGCAGAAATCAGGATGGTACGTTTATTGTGAAAGATACGGCGCTTGGCGTCATGATCGATACAAGAAAAGTAAAATCTTTTGTTGTTAAACGCGCTTCTCCGGGAAACAGTGCCGGGAGAGTTGTAATAAAAGGTTATGATGCCAGGGGCAATATCGTAAACGCGAAACATGGAGGGTGGCTGAAAGGAAAGGAAGAAAATGTTCCGTACTGGTCAGAAAAAAGGTATGGAGGTGTATATATTACAGGCTCTGACAACAGCGATCCTCTTTTCTTCGTTGTCGGGCCTGAAGTGGCGAGGGTGTGGCTTGGGATCGCTCCCGGCTCCGGCGCTGCGGTGGTCGGAGGTATGGCCATTTATACGAAACCGGCTGACTACACACTGGTATCAAGCGGAATTCGCAATGAGTAGACTGCAAATAAATTGAGTGAACATACAGGAGGCGGACTATGTGAATAGAATAGCAGGGGTTCAGGGGGTAGTAGAAAAAATCAAGCGCAGGCTGCCGAAAAGCAAATTTGCCAGAAACGTCGTGGTATTGGCAGGGGGCACGGCGCTTACGCAGGGCTTGTTACTCCTTGCATCTCCTATTCTTAGCCGGCTATATACGCCGGAGAGTTTCGGTGTACTGGCGGTATTTACCGCTATGTTATCGATTCTTGTAGTTATTTCATCTTTACGGTATGAGCTGGCGATCCTTCTACCGGAAGAAGAAGAGACAGCGGCCAATGTATTTGCTTTATCTGTCCTGGTCGTATTTGGTATGACGCTGCTCATAGGTACGGCTGTTTTTTTGTTCGGCGATACGCTGCTATTATCGTTGAAGGCAGAGAAGATGCTGCCGTATCTGTTTTTGCTGCCTGTCAGCTTTCTGGGGCTGGGTCTCTACCAGTCTCTTAACTATTGGGCGATTCGTTATAAGAGATTCGCCAGCATCTCACGTACGAAATTCAGTCAAAGCTTCGGAATGGTATGTACACAGATATTGGCAGGATTATTTATCAAAGGGCCGGCTGGCCTGCTTTATGGAGATGTAGTTGGACGGGTCAGCGGCAGCGGAACGTTAGCGCTGCTATCGTGGCGTTATGACCGGCATATTTTGCGGAAGATTTCACTTTCTGGTGTGGGAAAGGCGGCCTGTCGTTATTATCGGTTCCCGTTATTCTCCAGCTGGTCCGGGCTTCTTAACAGCAGCGGCTTGCAGCTGCCTGCTCTTATTCTTGCGAGTTTCTACGGGCCGCAGGTTCTTGGCTGGTTCGCTCTTGGACAGCGGGTTATCGGTGTGCCCATGACCATGATCGGGCAATCTGTAGCCCAGGTCTATACGGGTGAATCTTCCCGGCTCGCCCGGCAAAATCCGGAACAGTTGCTTCGTCTATTCTATCAAACAGCAAAGAAACTGTTTTTCATTGGCCTCCTTCCTTCTTTGTTGCTTGGGATCGCCGGTCCGCAGTTGTTTGCGCTCGTATTTGGAGGCATCTGGTACGAAGCGGGGCGATACATCCAGATTCTTTCTTTCATGTACTTGATTCAGTTTGTTGTATTTCCGCTCTCGCAGACGCTTGATATTATTGAATGCCAGCACGTTCATCTTATTTGGCAGATCGGGCGGATCGTGCTGATTATCGCCGCGCTTGTCAGCGCGGCCTGGTGGAAAGCTCCGCCTGCGCTGGCCATTGGCTTATACGGAGGCGTTATGGCAGTCGGGTATGTGATTCTGTTTTTCCTCTCGGCAATGAGCATTCGGAAGTTGTGCGGAACAGATAAAACAGCAAAAGATGTCGCATAAAAAATGACACGGAAAGGCGTTGTAGTATATGTCGTTTAAAACCGTAGCTCCCCGGCTCAAAGAAAGAATGTTGCCTTTTTTCGGTATGTCGCTTTTGGGTGTGATGCTTGCTGCTCTGAGCGTAAGCATTCCGGCTATTCAAATCATTGGTTTGCTGGTGGTCGTGCTGCTTGCGCTTGTGATCTTTGCGCTGCCGGAGCTGGGGCTGGTTATTACATCGCTGGGCGGACGCTTTAATCGTGTTCCTTTCCTGGAAACGATAGATGGCCCGGTCTATGTTGCCGCTCTCAGCTTGAGTTTGACTGTATTCGTAATGATCATGCGCCGCAGATTTCATGCTCTTCTTAGTAGAGCCTATTTATTTGCCTGTTTGCTTTTCCTGGCGGTGCTGGCAGCCGGAGTGATGTATTCCGTTTCTCCTTCCTATGGGACAACAAAGTTGATAGAGTTTGCTTTTTACACGTTGCCTTTGCTTGTGCTGGCGTTAAGCATGGTGACGTCACGGCAGCATTATGTGAACTTTTTCCTTGGACTGGCTGTCATCACATTTGGCCTGGCACTGTTGGGGATCGCGGGCGGCGTCCTGAGCGGCGGTTTGGCTAATGGGAGAATTTCTGCACTGGGTGGCGGTCCGAATGTGTTCGGGCGATTTATGGTTATTGGGGCGCTGAGTACGCTGTTTCTAATTAACTGTATTAAAGTACGTGGTTTTGCGGTATGCGGCTATATCGCGTTTGCCATCTACGCAATTGCCGCTTTTTACTCCGGCTCGCGGCAGGCGTTCATTGGATTTATTTTGGCGCTTGTCATGTATGGTTTACTGATTTGGTTGAAAAGCAGCAACAAGAAGCGCTCCCGCTTTCTGCTGACATTGGGGATTGTCGGTGCTCTTCTTGTTTCCATATTTACTGTTATTCCTGTGGAGAAGATTACCGGAGGAACCGCATGGATTCGGCTTACTCTACTGTTTCAGGAAGATAAAGGGACGTCCGTGGATGCCCGCTTTGTATTTGCTGAGGCTGCCTGGTATCTGTTCCAGCAGCGCTGGTTCACAGGATGGGGGACAGGTTCGTTTGCCCGGATGTACTCCGAAGAAATTCGCTATCCGCACAACATCTTTTTGGAAGTGATGTGCGAATTGGGTGCGATTGGGCTTGCGGCATTTCTGATTGTACTGGCAGTAGCTGCGTTTGCAACCGTACGGTTAATGATAAGCAAGAAAAAGAGCGAACTTTCAGGGATGGATGTTTCTCTGATAGCTACTGTCATTACTTGCTTTTTTTTCAGTCTGTACGCCGCGCAGATTAGTGGAGATTTATATGATAATCGCTGGGTATGGCTGTTTGGTGCCCTGCTGGCCGGGTTGCCACATGCGCTTAAATAAGAAAATGGAGGGATTGAGTATGAAGAAGGAAAGAAAGTTTACGCGTAAGTTGCTTCTGCCTGTGCTGGCTGCTTCCGTAGCCTTGCCTTCGGTCGCTGCTTTTGCGCCGCAGGTTTCTTACGCAAAAGAGAAGGCGGATGACTTTGTGATGGGGATGAAAGCGGACTATATTGAAGAGTTTATTCAGGTTCTTAAGGGCTTAACCCCAGAGGGAAAGGCACAGCTTCGCCAGGTGCGCGATTCGATTCAGGAAAAGTCCCTGATTTGGTGGCGCGATACCGTGATTCAAAACCCGCAATTTATTGAAGCGGCAAAACAAAAAGGCGTAACAGTTGAAGAAGCGACTTTTCTTCTTCGTGACTTTACGCTGCTTTTCTATACGCCGGATAATCTACAAGAAAACCTGCTTTCTTTTAAACAAAAGCATTCTGCTACATTGCAAAAATTGTTTGGGAACGAGTTTGGGATAAAAGATTTACTTGATTTTGTTAAGGATATTAGCAAGCAAATTATAGCTGACCTCATGATGGATCATATGGTGGATACGAATAAACCGCTGGATGACATTGTTGATGATGCTGTTAAGCGAACATTGGAGCACGGCAAATACAAGAAATTTGCAAACAAACTTGCTGAACTTACCCTTTCTATCGATGAAGTCATTCAAATGAGAAAACGTTTGGCAGCGGAGATCGATCCAAATAATGTAGCACGTAATGCTTTTCTTCAGGCATTCATCCGGAAAAATGTAACGCTGTCCATTCAGCCGGGTCGCCTTGTTCCGGGCAAGACCAAACAGCTTACAGTAAATGTTTCATTCCCGCGCAAAATATCCATTCGCTCGGGTGTAACATGGGAGTCTTCGAATCCGGAAGTAGCGACGGTCAACAGGAAAGGGGAGTTAACGGCGCACAAGCCGGGTACAACAACCATTACTGCCAAATTGAAAAGCATTGATGTTGGTAAGCTTGACGTAACGGTTGAACCAAAAAAGGACAAAGATAAAGAAGAAAAAGATAAAAATAAAGAAGAGAAAGACAAAAAGAATAACGACAAAAAAGACAGAAACTAGGAAGAAAGCCAGCCCCCTGCCGGATGATATACGCCGGCAGGGGGCATTTTTTTGTGGTAGATGTTTTGCCGGCCCGACCGGCTACCGTGAATGTTCTATTGTATAATAGTAAAAAACAAACATAGAGAGAAGGAACGGCTTATGGGAACAAAAGAAACCATTCTTGTAACAGGATGTGCGGGCTTTATTGGCTTCCATGTGGTAAAACGCTTGCTGCACGAAGGGTATCCTGTGGTCGGGCTTGATAACCTCAACGATTATTATGATGTATCGCTGAAGCAAGCACGGCTTGCACAGCTTATCGGACAACCCCATTTCACGTTCGTACGGGCGGCGCTTGAGGACAGGCAGGCAATCGAAGACTTGTTCTCCGCCTATCGAATCGAAATAGTTATTCATCTGGCCGCCCAAGCCGGCGTGCGTCACAGCTTGCAGAATCCGTATGTATATGCTGATTCAAATCTAACCGGATTTGTAAATATGCTGGAAGCGTGCCGCCATCATCGGGTTAAGCATTTGTTGTATGCGTCCTCAAGTTCGGTGTACGGCGCGAATGGCAAGCAGCCGTTTTCCGAACATGATGACGTGAATCATCCGGTAAGCCTGTACGCCGCTACCAAAAAGGCGAATGAATTGATGGCCCATACATACAGCCACTTATATGGTCTTGCGACGACAGGTGTCCGTCTGTTTACCGTTTACGGGCCATGGGGCCGGCCGGATATGGCGTATTTTTCGTTTACCCGCGCCATTCTCGCCGGGGAAACGATAAAAATTTTTAACCGGGGAAATATGAAGCGTGATTTTACGTATATTGATGACGCGGTGGAAGCGATTGTGCGGTTAATGTCCTGTGTTTCGGTGCCGAACCCGGCCTGGAGGACGGAAGCGCCGGACCCGGCGTCGAGCTATGCGCCGTACCGGATTTATAATATCGGTAGCCAACGACCGGTTTCGTTGCTTGAATTTATTAAGACGCTTGAACAGGTGCTTGGCCGGGAAGCAAAAAAAGAATGGTTGCCGTTGCAGCCGGGCGACGTAAAGGATACATATGCTGACGTGCAGGAGCTGATCCGCGCGACTGGTTATCGTCCACAAACCCCGCTTGCGGATGGGTTACATCGTTTTGCGGCATGGTATCGGAAGTATTACCGAGTATAGGGGGAATAACATGAAAAAAATCATTATTCTTGGTGCGGGCGGTCAAGGAAGGGAAACCGTCCAGCTAATCAAAGACATCAACAATGTCCGGCCTGAGTGGGAAGTGCTCGGTTATCTGGATGACACCCCATCCATTCACGGAGAGATACGCAATGGATTTCCGGTGCTCGGTCCATTGGACTTGTTAGCGGAACCGCGCTTCCGGGATGTGTTTGTCATTTGCGGGATAGGAAGTCCGCAGGTGAAAAAGAAAGTCATAGAGCACATAAAACAATGGCAGCCGACCGCACAATTTGCTACTTTGATTCATCCGACTGCCGTATGCGGCGATGAAAACAAGATCGGCGAAGGTACGACGATATGCGCGGGCAGCGTCATTACGACCAATGTCACCATCGGCGAACACGTGCTTATTAATTACGGTTGTACGGTCGGCCATGACTGCGTCATTGAAGACTATGCGGCGGTTTTGCCGGGTGCGAACCTATCCGGCAATGTCACGGTTCGCGAAGGGGCGCAGATAAGCGCCGGCGCGGTCGTGATTCCTGGTATGGAAATCGGTGAATATACAGTTGTTGGTGCGGGAGCGGTCGTTACTAAGCCTTTGCCTGCCCATTGTACGGCGGTCGGCGTTCCCGCCAGGCCAATAAAGCAGCATATCCTTTCTTTCCATGAGTAAACGAGGAAACACTCACCATAATCAACAGCTCTAGGTTGTGAAATTTTGTCGAGAAAAAGGGATCTTTTTTTGTTTGTACTTTTGTCGGATCTAATATAAAATGGAGGCGGTATAATCTATATGGAGGATTGTACCACCTTAGTATGTAGATGAAGAAAAACGGGAATGGATGAATACAGGTATGGATACATGTAAGCGGGTCACCATCTTGGGTGTACCGTTTCTGCATGCGACCAAGCAGGAGACGGTTGAACTGCTCACCCGCCGGATTGTGGACAACAAGAAAACACAAGTCGTAACGGCCAACCCGGAGATTGTTATGATGGGACGCCAGCATCCTTCGTACTTGAACTTGTTGCGCCGGGCTGAAGTGGTTACCCCGGACGGAATTGGCGTCGTACTTGCGTCCCGCTGGATTGGCGAACCATTGCCGGAGCGCGTGGCGGGTTACGAATTGCTGCACGCTTTGATGGTGCAAGCCGATACATACGGTTGGAAATACATGCTGGTTGGTGCGTCTCCCGAATCCAGCGCGGGAGCTGCGGAAACACTAAAGAAACAATACCCTAATGCTTGTTACAGCGGGCATTTTGACGGGTATTTTTCCAAGGAAGAGGAAAAGAACATCTTGGATCATATCAAGCGGGAACGCCCGCACCTGTTGTTTGTGGCGCTTGGCGCCCCGTGCCAGGAAGAGTGGATCGCCCGCCATTTGCCCGATTTGCCGGTCAATCTGGCGATGGGCGTCGGTGGCAGCTTTGACGTACTGTCCGGTAAAGTCAAGCGGGCGCCTGAAGTCTGGCAGAAACTGAATCTGGAATGGCTGTATCGTCTTCTGTCGCAGCCGAAGCGTTGGAGAAGGCAGTTGCTTTTGCCGAAGTTCGTGCTATCGGTACTGTGGAATCAAGTTATACTGCGTAGAAAATGAAGCAAAAGACTGAAGGATATAATTGAAAATATAAGGAGAGGAAACATGGAGAGTAGTTATATTTACGGGTTTATTCTTTCGCTTGTCGTGGCGCTCATAGCGACGCCGCTTGTGAAAAAGCTCGCGATTGCTGTCGGCGCTGTGGATAAGCCCAATCACCGTAAAGTTCATCAGCGTCTGATGCCGCGTCTTGGAGGACTTGCGATTTACCTCGGTTTTTTGGCGGCGTACCTGCTGGTATTCCCTCCGTTCCTTGAGAAAATTGGCCCGTTTCTTGAGCAGATGGGCATTTCTTCTGAAGCGATGGTGGAGACGTATTCTCGGGCGACGTTGGGAATCTTTATTGGCGGTACGATCATTGTGCTGGTGGGCGCGCTCGATGACCGTTTCGAATTGTCTCCAAAGTTGAAGCTATTAGGCCAGATTGTGGCTGCGGCGGTTGTTGTGTACTATGGCCTGCGAATTGAGTTTGTAAATTTGCCATTTCAGGGCATGCTAAGCTTTGAGTGGGATTGGATTGCCATAGGGATTACAATTTTTTGGATTGTTGGGATTACGAATGCGGTTAACCTGATTGACGGGCTGGATGGACTGGCCGCCGGTGTATCGGGCATCGCCACGGCCGCGATGATGATTATGGCGGTATTCGTGATGCCAAATCCAGTGGTCGCTCTGTACTGTGCGATCTTGTTGGGCGGGATTCTTGGATTTCTCCGTTACAATTTCCACCCGGCTAAAATATTTATGGGCGACACTGGCGCCTTGTTCCTTGGATTTAATCTGGCGACATTATCCATTATGGGTTTCAAAAACACAACCTTATTTGCTTTTATTATACCGATTCTGATTCTTGGGGTACCGCTGTCGGACACGATTTTTGCGATGGTGCGTCGTTTCCTCAATAAGCAGCCGATTTCGGTGGCAGACAAGGAGCACTTACATCACTGCCTGCTGGCGATGGGATTGTCTCACCGCGGCGCAGTGCTGGCAATCTACGGTATCAGCTTCGTATTCGCGACTGCGGCGATTGTGTTCTCGCAGTCAACGCTGTGGGGCGCGCTCATTATCGTATGCGCGTTGCTATTCATTTTGCAACTTGTCGCCGAGCTCATCGGTTGGGTCGGCCAGAAGAAAAAACCGCTTCTGGAAACGGCGCGCAGAATCAAGCAGATGACAACAGGAAAGCAATGAGTGAAAGAGACGAGTGCTTGGCGCTCGTCTTTTTATTAGGCTTTTTTCCACCAGCTTTTTACCGCCCACCGCAACGGCATGCTGCTTGACGTCTGGTTGGACGCTTTTGGCGTTTTCTATAGTATTCTCCTCGCGTTATGGCTGCTTCGCTCCCGCCGCTCAAAAACGTTCGCTTGCAAATCATAAAGGAAATAAAACGATTTTCTTCTAAAAAAGACCTATAATAAAGTAGAATAATAATTAGATCGACTATTAATAATTGGGAGAGGAAAAAGATGAATAAAAAGAACACGTTGATTCCGTTGGTCACGGCGTGTGGGTTACTATCTGGTGCATGGTTGCCCGGAGCGCCGGTTGTTTTGGCACAGGAAATCAAAACAGGAGCGCCGGCTGTTGTCAGCATCCAGACCGAAAACGGAATGGACGCGAAAGCCAAACAGCCGACTGACGTAAGATGGGTGATTCGTTTTAATACGCCAATCGAACGCTATACGGTCGATGATAGCGCTTTGTTCGTAAAGGATGAATCCGGCAATAAAGTATCTGTCACGCTTGTGTTTGGCGATAAAGATCAAACCATTACGGTCAAACCGCCCACAAACGGATATGGATCGGGACAAACATACTTTTTGTGCGTAAACGATAGTATTTACGCCAAGTCAGGCAAGAAACTCAGCGCCTCGGTCACACAGAAATTCCAAATTCAAAATGAAATTGTAAGCATTCAGGGAGATAAAGACCACACCTTCTTCATCGGTAAAAAAGAAGTTTGGAGAAGCGGAAAGGAAAACTTCCTACCGACAACAGAACAAGGCAAAAACCTTGCGACCCCGCAGCTTTTTAAAGAGCTGAGCGATATAAAAACCATTGTGAATGGCAAGGAGCATTTCCTGGCGCTGACCAACGACGGAACGGTCTGGGCCTGGGGCACAAACAAATCCGGCGAACTGGGCGATGGTACGAACCAGTCACGCAATACGCCGGTACAGGTAAAAGGATTGAGCGATGTTATAGAAGTCGTAGCGGCCAACGACAGTGATGGCAATGGCTATAGTCTGGCATTAACGAAGGATGGCACCATTTATGCGTGGGGCAGCAATAAATACGGCCAGCTGGGATTGGGCGAAGGAGCAGGAGCCTTTGTTAAAACGCCCACGAGAGTTTTGGAGGTGCGGGACATAGCGTCCATTGCTGGCGGTCAGGGCCACGCGTTTGCCGTAAAAAATGATGGCACGGTTTATGCGTGGGGCCGTAACAATGAAGGTCAGCTTGGCGACGACACGACCAAAGACCGCTACATCCCTGTCCGCATTGATGATTTGAAAGGAATTTCCAGGATCGTCATGGGAACGAACCATATCATCGCTTTTCAACGGAGTGGCAATATGTATGCGTGGGGCAATAACGATTTCGGCCAGCTTGGTAATGGTAGTAATGGTGCTAGTAAAACTCCTGTCCAGGTTAACTTTTTATCCGATGTCCAGCAGCTCTTTACGGTTGGAGACAGCAATTTTGCTTTGAAGAGTGATGGAACGGTTTGGGCCTGGGGCAAGAACGATGAAGGACAATTGGGTGATGGAACGAGAGAAAATCGTTTGATGCCTGTAAAAATCGAAGTCCTCACTAAAATCAAGATGATTTCTGTAAGTGAAGATCACGGGCTTGCGCTTGATGAAGACGGAAAAGTCTGGGCCTGGGGCAAAAATAATCAAGGGCAATTAGGCATAGGAAAAACAGAA
The DNA here is from genome assembly GCF_001439585.2 of Aneurinibacillus sp. XH2. Taxonomy (NCBI): domain Bacteria; kingdom Bacillati; phylum Bacillota; class Bacilli; order Caryophanales; family Paenibacillaceae; genus Aneurinibacillus; species Aneurinibacillus sp. XH2. Next base: position 357,082 of record NZ_CP014140.1, read on the forward strand.
GGAAAGGAAAGCAGCGTGCCTGTTCAGGTTGGCAAACTATCAAATATCAAACAAGTATATGCGAAGTCCGGCAGCAGTTTCGCCATTGGAGAGGACGGAACGGTCTGGGCCTGGGGCGAAAACGGAGCAGGGCAACTAGGGGAAGGAACCGCCAAGAACCAGCCGGCTCCCGCAAAAACCCCTACATTTTAGCAGTGCGAAACAGTCCGGCTGCTCCATCAGCCGGACTGTTTTCTGATGATATCGCTTGAAAAACTCGCAACGTAGCGTTCTGCCTTTGCTATATAAACATGAGGGTAAGCGGGCAAAGACCGCGGGGCTTTCTTGAAACATTTACAATATTATCTTCGTCTAGTATACGTTACCTGCAAAATCTTTTAAAATTAAGTATAGTAGAGAATGACATGATACAAAAACAAGAAAGAGGAGTGACCGTGAGACATGAAGCGTATTACACGTACTATCGTTCCGTTTACGCTTGCCGGACTGCTTAGCGTAAACGGACTTCTACCTGCTGTGGCTGATGCCGCGTCGAATGCTGCATCCGGCCAGTTTAAAGATGTGTCTGCCAATCACTGGGCCAGCCAGTATATTTTGAAGATGGGGCTTCGCGATGTGGTGGCCGGATATAACGACGGAACGTTTAGACCGGACGAAAGTGTAACGCAATTGCAGGCGCTGGCGATGGTTGTCCGAAATATGGGACTTACGGAAGAAGCGAAAAAATACGAGAGTACGGCGATTCCGTACAGTGTGCCGGACTGGGCAAAAGGTTCCGTTGCGCTGGCGATTTCCAAAGGTCTGATTAAGCCAACGGAGAAAAACTTTTATCCAGATATGCCTGCTTCGCGCGCCTGGGTCGCACAGCTTATGGTTCGCATGATTGACAAGGAGTCGGAAGTAGGCAAAGCATCTTCCACCTTGTTTACCGACGGATCAAGCATTCCGGATTGGGCGAAGGGGTATGTAGATGTAGCTGTTGCGAATGACTTAATCTCCGGATACAAAGAAGGAGCAGGAACGGCTTTCAAGCCGAACCGTGCCGTAACGCGCGCGGAAATGGTCACCATGCTCAGCAAGGGAGAACGTTTCCTTAAGATTGAATCGGCTAACACCCGCATCGGTTATCTGCAAAGCGTAAGCGGCAATACGTTAACGCTGACCGATGAGTCAGGCAAGGAACAGTACCGCTATACCATTACAAGCGACACCCAGTTTTATAACGGAAATGTAAAGACAACATCCGCTAATCTGGGAACGGACAGTCAATTGCTCGTTATTAGTGAAAATGGACAGGCTCGATACGTGGAAGTCATCAACTTTAAACAAAAGTCGAAATATGACAAAGCGGTACTGGAAAAAGTGTTTATAGAAGCCAACACGGTTGTATTGCGCCTGGCTGATGGAAAATTGCAAACTTATACGATCGCCAAGGATGCGGTAATCGGAGCAGGAATGGACAGGCTTAAGCTTTCCGATTTTGTGAACGGCGATGAGGTAGAATTCAGATTGAACACGGATGGACAGGTTTCTGAATTGTTCCGTACGGGCTTAAGCAAGGCACAAAGCTTGCAAGGCAGTGTCTATGATGTCGACAAGCAAAACAAATTGCTGACGATTAAAGCGTCCAGCGGAAAACTGGAGACGTACCAGTACAGTGATATTACGTATGTCGAATACAAAGGCAAGCGGTTCCCGAGCATCGAAGATTTACTTCCGGGCGATGAGGTTAAGCTGGAGCTGACGAACGGCATCGTCAGCAAGGTTGTTGTCGAAGCGGAAGCCGGCAAAACAAATGGGGGAGACGTTGGAACGGTTAAGGCGATCAGCGATAAGGATCGATTCGTAACTCTGCAAGGTGAAGATGGAAAGATTCAGGCATATACGGTTGCACAGAACGCCATTATTACGCTAAACGGTGCGCTTGCGCCTACGCTGGCGGACGTGAAAGTCGGCGACAAAGTGGAATTTAAAGTACAGAAGGATATGATTACGTCACTGGCTGTGAAGAATCGTACCGTCTACAACAATAAAGACTTATTGTCCGGCAGCATCTTTGCTCTGGATAAAAAGAACCGTATTCTTTCGCTGAAGACCACCAACGGTGAACTCAAGGCGTACGAGGTCGTTTCCAACGCGGAGATTTTGATTAACGGTTCATCGAAAAAAGAGCTGGATGCACTGGATAAGGATATGAACGTTTCGATTCAGCTGAACGAAGACAACAAAATTATCTATATTAACGCCGATAACCGCGTCCGGGCCGAAGTGGTACGCGTAAATACGGATGATAAGTTGTTGACAGTGAAGCTGGCAACAGGCGAAACGAAAGTATACGTAGTTGATCCGAAGGTAGATATTACGATTTACGATGTGCGCGGTGAGGATCTGCGCGATCTGCGGATTGGCGACAAGATCGCGATGAAGATGAATGGAAACAAGATTACGGATATTGAAGTGGAACGCTCGTTCGTTTACCGTGTTACAGAAAATGGGGGCACATACTCGAATCGCCTCACCGTACAGGATGAAAATGGAAGATCGCATGATGTCATCATCGATAGCCGCGTGACCTTCTCCATTCCGGGTATCCCGTACCCGAGAGTGTCTGATGTGAAGAAGGGCGATGTGCTACGGGCCACATATTTGGGTGATGATCTCAAAGAAATTGCGATTGTGCCGAACGTATATGGACAAGTTGTATCTGTGTCTCCGGAAATGGGCCGGATTGTGGTGCGTGACTTGAACGGCGTGACCAGCGAAGTGACTGCCGCATATGGAACAACGATTCAGATTGGCGACCGCCAATATACGAATATCAACGTTTTGAAACCGGGTGATCGTGTACAGGTGGCAGAGGCAACCAATGGCGCGAAAAGTATCGTTGTACTGACGAAAGTCGAGACTACCTTTAATTCGCTTGATCCGCTGGGCGACCGAATCTATACCGCGAAGCAAAGCTACTACCTGCCGGACAGCCTGTTTAACCGTCAGGTCAACCTGCAATCGCTGTTGCGCGGTCTGCGTAAAGGTGACAACGTAGCGATTTACCTGCTGAATAATGAAGTGTACGAAATAGAGAAGGTAAATTAAATGAAGAAAGACTCGCGGCTTTCATCCGCGAGTCTTTTCTATGATTCGATGTGAAATGCGCGTTTATTCAGGGCATACAGTTCAAATAAACAAAGCGAAAAAATTTTTTGACCGCAACAAACCGCTGCGGTTGACGTCTAATAAAATGACGAGTAAAATTATTACTCGGAAATGATTTACTTTCCTGCTGATTTTTGCAGGATGTTCCGGAGTGAAGAAATTGCTGGACTATTTAATTACGTCGAAAACGCGGATCAAACTTTTGCTGAAGTTTTTTTTGAACGCAGAAGCGCGCGGCTATTTGCGTTCGCTGGCGGAAGAGTTCGGCGAGTCGACCAACGCGGTGCGCGTGGAACTGAACCGGCTGACAGAAGCGGGCTTGCTGGAGGCAGAAAGCGAAGGCCGGACGAAAGTGTACCGCGCCAACCGTGGTCACGCGCTATTTGAGGACTTACATAATATTGTAAAGAAATACATAGGCATTGATCAGTTAATTGAAGAGGTATTGCGTAAACTTGGAAATGTGGAGCTTGCACTTATTACTGGTGATTACGCAAAAGGGATTGACTCCGGGATTATTGATTTGGTGATTGTAGGCGGAGTTGATAAGGGGTATTTACAGGTGTTAGTAGAGAAAGCGGAAGAGTTAATTCGTAGGAAGATTCGGATATTGATATTAAATAGGCAAGGGTTTGAAAAGTTAAAAGGGAAGTTTGAAGAAGAGAATGCGTTAGTAGTGTGGAATCAATTAAAATAAACAATTTATAAATATGGATAGTTTTTATTTTGAAAGATTATGTAGATTTTTTTGGAGGAGCAAAATTATGAAAAAAGCTTTAATTACAGGAATTACAGGACAAGATGGCTCTTATTTAGCAGAACTACTATTAGAAAAAGGATATGAAGTGTACGGTTTAATTCGTCGCACTAGTACTCCTATTATGGTTAATATCGAGCATTTAAAAGATAAAATCACACTAGTTTCCGGTGATCTGACAGATTTATCTTCGCTAGTGGCAATTATAAAAAAGATTCAACCGGATGAAGTATATAACTTAGGAGCGCAATCTTTTGTAGCAACATCATGGGAACAGTCTATTTTAACTGGTCAAGTAACGGCGCTGGGAGTTACAAATATTTTAGAGGCATTGCGAATGGAAAAACCAGATGCTAAGTTTTATCAAGCATCTTCTAGTGAAATGTTTGGAAAAGTTGTTGAAATGCCACAAAAAGAAACGACTCCATTTTATCCGCGTAGCCCATATGGTGTAGCAAAAGTATACGGACACTGGATTACTGTGAATTACCGCGAGAGTTTTGATATGTTCGCATGTTCAGGGATTTTATTTAATCACGAATCTCCGAGACGTGGTATAGAATTCGTTACACGTAAAATTACAGACGGGGTAGCGAGAATTAAACACGGTTTACAAAAAGAACTTCGTCTTGGGAACTTGGATGCACAGCGTGATTGGGGCTTTGCAAAAGACTATGTTGAATGTATGTGGTTGATGTTACAGCAAGAAAAAGCAGATGATTATGTGATTGCGACAGGAGAAATGCATTCCGTTCGTGAATTCTGTGAGATTGCTTTTGGACATGTAGGGCTGAATTATGAGGATTACGTAGTTGTTGATCCAAAATTCTTCCGGGCTGCCGAGGTAGATGTATTGTTGGGAGATGCTAGTAAAGCAATTAACAAACTAGGATGGAATCCACGTAAAACATCTTTTGAACAATTAGTAACAATGATGGTGGATAATGATATGGATTTAATCCGTAAACAGTTAAAATAAATAATGAAGGTGTATTAATAATGAGAGCCCTAATCACTGGAGTTGCAGGCTTCGTAGGCAAATATTTAGCTAACCATCTAACTGAGCAAAATGTAGAAGTTTTTGGGACATCTAGAAATAATGAAGCAAAATTACCTAACGTTGAAATGATATCATTAGATATTATGGATTCTCAAAGGGTTAAAAAGGTAATCTCTGATATTAAGCCAGACTATATTTTTCATCTTGCAGCCAAGAGTTCTGTTAAGGACTCTTGGCTTAATAAAAAGGGGACATTTTCTACAAATGTATTTGGTACTTTGCATGTATTGGATGCAGTTCGCGACAGTAATCTAGATTGTCGTATACTGACCATAGGATCTTCTGAAGAGTATGGAATGATATTACCAGAAGAATCACCTGTATCGGAAGAGAACCAATTACGTCCTATGAGTCCTTATGGTGTAAGTAAAGCTTCTGTTGGGATGCTTGCTAGACAATATGTCAAAGCATATGGGATGGATATTATTCATACGAGAACATTTAATCATATTGGCCCGGGTCAAAGTTTAGGTTTTGTTACGCAGGATTTTGCTAAACAGATTGTTGATATTGAGATGGAAAAGCAGGAACCAATTATAAAAGTTGGAAATCTAGAGGCTGTTCGTGATTTTACCGATGTACGCGATATTGTGCAAGCATATTGGTTATTATCTCAATATGGAAAAACAGGTGACGTATATAATGTATGTTCTGGAATTGGCACAAGGATTCAAGATGTTCTTGACTTATTACTAGCTATGGCTAATGTGAAAATTGATACTGAGTTAAATCCGTTACAATTAAGACCTTCTGAGGTTCCAACTCTTATAGGTTCTAATAAAAGATTGAAGGATTCTACAGGGTGGAAACCAAGAATTCCTCTTGAAAAGTCTTTATTCGAGATTTTACAAAGTTACCGTCAAGCATAAGAGAGGTGTTAAATTATTTTAAAGGCAATTTGGAGATACAGAGGATTTATTTGGGGGTTAGCAGCTCGCGATTTTCAATCTAGGTATCTTAATTCAATACTGGGTTCACTGTGGGCTATTCTTAATCCTTTAGCAATCATTGTAGTATATACAATCATTTTTTCTCAAGTAATGAGAGCTAAACTCCCTGAGATTGATAACTCATTGGCGTATAGTATTTATATGTGTGCAGGACTACTGCCATGGAATTATTTTATTGAAACATTACAACGTTTTCAAAATGTATTTTTAGAACAGGGGAACTTATTGAAGAAAGTGAGCTTTCCGCGAACTTCATTACCTATTTATGTGGTGATATCTTCGACGATTAACTTCAGTATTATTTTTGGTTTGTTTATTGTGTTTTTGTTAATAACAGGCCAGTTCCCAGGTTGGTATTTTCTTGGTGTTTTTCCTCTTTTGTTATTGCAGCAAATGTTTGCTGTAGGAATAGGGATGTTCCTTGGAACAATAAATGTATTCTTTAGAGATATAGGGCATGCGTTTGGCGTGTTTTTGCAATTCTGGTTCTGGTTAACGCCTATTGTCTATCCTATCAAAGCTGTTCCTGAGAAATTTAAATCTATTTTTGAATTAAATATTATGTATCCAATAGTTAAGTCATTTCAAACTATTTTTGTTTATCAAAAATGGCCACAATGGAATGAGCTATTCATTCCGTTTTTAGGTGCTTTAATTATGATGTTATTAGGGTATGTGACTTTTAAAAAGCTGGAAAAAGAAATGGTGGACGAGATTTAATGTCTAGAATTGAGGTTAAGAACCTAGGGAAAAAGTATAAAAAATATGCTAGAAAATGGCATAGACTGTTTGAGTGGATAACTGGTCGTAAAAAACATGAGGAAAAATTTGTTTTAAAGGGGTTATCTTTTAATGTTTTAGAAGGGGAATCCGTTGGCATTATAGGACATAATGGTGCTGGGAAAAGTACATTGTTAAAGATTTTAACAGGTACAACACAGCCTTCGGAAGGAGAATTTAAAGTTAATGGAAGGGTGGCAGCTTTACTTGAGTTAGGCATGGGCTTTCATCCTGATTTTACAGGCATACAAAATGTATATATGTCTGGACAATTAATGGGTTTATCAAATGAAGAGATTACAAGATTGCTTCCTGAAATTGAAAGATTTGCTGAAATTGGAGATTATATTCATCAGCCGTTGAGAACATATTCAAGCGGTATGGCTGTTCGTTTAGCTTTTTCGGTAGCGACCGCTATAAGACCAGATGTTTTAATTGTTGATGAGGCTTTATCTGTAGGAGATGCCTATTTTCAACATAAATGCTTTGATAGAATAAAAAAGTTTCGTAGTGAGGGAACGACAATTTTATTTGTTTCACATGATCCTGGTGCCGTCAAAAATCTTTGCGATCGAGCAATTCTTTTAGATCAGGGGATAATGATTAAAGAAGGGACACCTGAAGAGGTACTGGATTATTATAATGCAATTATTGCCAAGCGTGAAGCAGATTATAATATTAAGCAGAGCATAGGTAAAGATGGAAAAGTAGATACTAGATCTGGTAACGGTGATATTAAAATTGAAAAAGTTGAGTTGTTTTCTGGCAATCGTAAGGTGAATGCTGTCCAAGTAGGGGAAGAAATAGAGATAAAAATTGATTTGAAATGTATGAAAAAAATTGATTGTCCAACTGTTGGATTTATGTTTAAAGATAGGTTAGGGAACGAAGTGTTCGGGACGAATACTTACTACTTAAAAAAGAATATAGAAAGTTTACAAATCGGTGAAAAATTTTCTGTTATATTTAAAATTCCTGCTAATTTTGGTATAGGAAATTATAGTTTAACTGTAGCAGCACACGAGGGGCATACACATACAGCGAAGAACTACGAATGGTGGGATCATGCTGCTTTATTACAGGTTGTTCCGGGTGACGAGGCTCCGTTTGTAGGTGTGTGTTATTTAAAAGCTACAGTAGAGTTTAGTAAAGGAGTAATGGTTTAATGAAAATCGAATTTGATGATGCTGAAATTGATGTAAAAGACATAATGAGACAAATTAAAGAGAACGTTTTGGCAAGAGGAGATGTACGAGAAATCCCGGAAAAAGTAGTAGTTAACGGTCAAAATTATCTAACCGAGTTAGAAATAGAGCAACATTTATTACAAAAAACCTGGGATTATTCATTAGATTATCCTATCAAATCGAACCGTAAAGTTATTGGTCGGTTAATCGTATTTTGTAAGAGGTTAATTCGTAAGCTAATTCACTGGTATGTGAATCCGGGTGTAAAAAAGCAAATAAATTTCAATGCAAATGTTGTTCGTACTCTTAATCCTCTTATTGAACAAGTTAAGCAAATAACAGATTATAATGAAAGTCTAGAACAAAAGCTAGAACAAAAGTTAGAACAAAAGCTAGAACAAAAGCTAGAACAAAAGCTAGAACAAAAGTTAGAACAAAAGCTAGAACAAAAGTTAGAACAAAAGCTAGAACAAAAGCTAGAACAAAAGCTAGAACAAAAGTTAGAACAAAAGCTAGAACAAAAGCTAGAACAAAAGCTAGAACAAAAGTTAGAACAAAAGCTAGAACAAAAGTTAGAACAAAAGCTAGAACAAAAGTTAGAACAAAAGCTGAAACAGAGACTAAAACTTTTTGATGAAGAACAGAAAAACACTATACAACCTATTTATCATACAATAAGAGTACAAACAGAGAGATTGCGTCGGATTGAGAGAATGTTGAAAAATAAAGAAAGTAAAGTTTTAACTTCAAATGAGAATATAGACGTAGTTTCTTTAGAAGAAAAAATTAAGGAAACGGACACAGAATTTGACTACTATTTATTTGAAGAATATTACAGAGGTTCTCGAGAAGAGATTATAAATAGACAAAAGAAGTATCTAAAGTATTTTTCTGAGGGACAGTATGTTTTAGACCTTGGATGTGGGCGTGGAGAATTCACAGAACTTTTGCTTTCTAAGGGAATAAAAGTTACTTGTGTAGATATAGATGAAGACATGGTAGCATATTGCAAGGATCGTGGTTTTCCGATAGTTAAAAGTGATTTGTTTTCCTATTTAAATTCTGTTCCTGATCGTTCGGTAGATGGTATTTTCTTAGGACAAGTTATTGAACATTTAACAACCGAACAATTTATCTCACTTGTAAATATCTCTTATAGGAAGTTAAAACCAATGGGCTACTTTATTGCGGAGACACCAAATCCACGTAGTCTATCAATTTTTGCACAGAGCTTTTATATGGATCCTACCCATGTAAAGCCAGTTCATCCATATACCTCAAAGTTTGTTTTAGAATCAGCAGGTTTCTTTGATGTTGAGATACATTATTTTTCTCCAAATCATGAAAGTACACAACTTCCATACTTGGAATTAGAGGGTGTTAAGTCAAATTCACTAGATAAATTTAATCAGGTTTTGCAAGTCTGGAATGAGATAATTTTTGGTAATCAAGATTATTATGTTGTAGGAAGGAAGTAAATATTCATTGATAATTAATCAACTATTACCTTCTATCAGTCCCGGAGATGCGGTTAGTAATAGCGTCTTAAATATAATGAATTTGTTAAATGAAATGGGTTTTGATTCCAAGATTTATGCCGAATCAATTCATCCTGCAATGCAAGAGGTTGCTTTGCCTATAAGTAGTTGCCCAAAGGATTGTTCTTTGATTTATCATATGGCGATTGGTTATCCATTTGCATATAAACTGCCTAATTTTAAGGGAAAAAAAATTCTTATTTATCATAATATCACTCCTGATGTTTTTTTTAGAGATTATAAAGAAATTCAGGAGCTTTGTATAGAAGGTAGAAGACAATTAAAGTTTTTAGTACCATATATTGATTATGCTTGGGCTGATTCTGAATATAATCGATTAGAGTTAGAGGAATTGGGCTATAAAAATACACATGTAACACCAATTATTATAAACTTCGAAGATTATAAAAGAAATCCAAGTCAAAAGCTGATGGAAAAATTCAAAGCAGAAAAGCATATAACTAATATTTTATTTGTTGGTCGTATAGCCCCTAATAAAAAACAAGAAGATATTATCAAAGTGTTTTATTATTATAAAAAATATATTAATGAAGATTCTCGCTTGTTTTTGGTAGGTTCTTATAGTGGGATGGAGAGGTACTATAATGAGCTTATGGAGCTTGTTAAAGAGTTGCAGTTAGAAGATGTGTATATAACAGGACATATTTCGTTTGAAGAGATATTGGCTTATTATACAAACGCGGATCTTTTTTTATGTATGAGTGAGCATGAAGGGTTTTGCGTGCCGTTAGTTGAAGCGATGCATTTTGAAATTCCTATTATAGCCTACAAGAGTAGTGCAATAGGTGAAACATTAGGGAATGGCGGGATTCTTGTATTAGAAAAGCAATATAAAGAGATTGCAGAGTTAATGCATATCGTATTAAGCACACCTAAGATTAAAGAAAGAATGATTATAAATCAAAAGAAACGTTTAGAGTTTTTTTCTAAAAAGAATACAGAAAATATATTTAGAGAACGCATACAAGAGGTGCTTCTTGGAAGTTAATAGTGGAGGAGTTGCTATGAAGCGACGGATTGCTTTTGTAGTACAGAGGTATGGATTGGAAGTTAATGGTGGTTCGGAAGCTAGTTGTAGGATGATTGCAGAACGCTTATCTAAATATTATGAGGTAGAAGTATTAACTACAAAAGCTATTGATTATACAACTTGGGCTGATTATTACGAGCATGATATAGAAGAAATAAATGGTGTTTTTGTTCGAAGGTTTTCTACTAATCAAATAAGGAATATGGATAGGTTTGGTTCCATAACTTATGAAATACTAAATAACGATAAGAGAACTGTATATGAAGAGTTAGAGTGGATGAGACAGCAAGGACCAGTTTCTTTTGAAATGATAGAGTATATAAAAAAATATAGTAATCAATATGATGTTTTTATATTTTTTACATATTTATACTTTACTACATTTCATGGTATACAATTAGTTCCAGAAAAGAGTATTTTTGTGCCGACAGCGCATGACGAGCCATATATATATTTTTCTATTTTTCGACCTATATTCCACTTACCACGCTACAATATATTTCTTACAGTTGAGGAACAAGAATTTGTTCATAAGCTTTTTCGTAATTCATACCTTCCATTCGATGTTGCCGGAGTAGGTGTGGATGTTCCACAAAAAATTCTTTCTCAGCAACAATTTAAAGAACAATTTAAAATTGTAGATCCTTATGTTATTTATGTTGGGAGGATTGATGAATCAAAAGGTTGTAAAGAACTCTTTGATTATTTTATGCGTTACAAAGAAGAAACAAGAAATGATTTAAAGCTTGTGTTAATGGGAAAATCGGTTATACATATTCCGAAATGTGAAGACATTATACCCTTAGGATTTGTTTCGGAGGAGGAGAAATTTAGTGGAATTGCTGGAGCTAAGTTTTTAATCATGCCTTCAAAGTACGAAAGTTTATCTATGGTTGTTTTGGAGAGCCTATCTTTAAATAGGCCAGTTCTAGTTAATGAAGAATGCGAAGTTTTAAAAGGGCATTGTGAACGTGGGAATGCTGGCTTATATTACAAGAGTTATGAAGAGTTTAAAACATGTGTAAATCTATTGCTTCAACACGAGCATTTATGTAATAAATTAGGGAAAAATGGGAAAGGGTATGTAGATAAGTATTATAGATGGTCAACCATTATAGATAAATTTATACGAGCAATTGAGAGTATAGTCGTTTAGAAGCGCATGTCTTTTATTTTTTCTGTGAAAAACTTTGATTTTCATGTTGAGGCTTGTGGCTGATAGGTCTTGAAGGTTTTCTGCCTTTTTAGCCCCCTAGAGAAGTTGGACACTAAGGGTGTATTTTGATTACACTTATAGTGACAGAGGGGGAAGACATCAATGACAAGAAGAAAGTATTCGATTGATTTCAAAAAACAAGTGGTGAAAGAAGCGAAAGAGACCGGTAATTTAGCAGCCGTTGCCCGCCGTTATGAGTTATCTGCTAACATGGTGGGGCACTGGAAGCGAGAGCTGGAAAGCGGAAAACATGGAGACATCGACTTCTCTACGGTTCCTGTCCTAGATGCCGAAGAAGTTGTGAAAGAAAACGAACAACTTAAACGGTTACTTGGCGAACAAGCGCACGAGCCCCTCTAAGCCTTGTTCCCGGTAGGCTTTGACATATGTGCCCACCGTTTTTTTATTCCGGCCAATGATGGCACTGATTTGCTCATATTTGTATCCCTGCAGAAATAAAGAGATGGCTTGGTAGCGTTCATACATTCGCTTGTCTTTTGTCTGTTTCATCGCTTGTTGTACAGTTTGCAGTTCTGTTGGATGAATATTCATGTCTATTTCTCCTATCCCGTTCCTAGTTTGTTTGCTTCTATTGTAACACAGGATAGAAGAAGAATTTATTTAATTCAACTTATATAGAAGTATATTTAATGTAAGGAGACACTATAAAATGAAACTCATTTTACTTTCCGGTGGCTCGGGTAAACGATTATGGCCATTATCTAACGATTCGCGATCTAAACAATTCTTAAAAGTACTCAAAAATGATAACAATGAATTTGAATCCATGGTACAACGAGTATGGAACCAGCTTCATACAGTTGGTTTAGCAGAAGACTCTTACGTTGCCACTAGCAAATCACAAGTAGACATGCTGCATGCCCAATTAGGAACTGAAGTTCCTCTTATTATCGAACCCGAACGTAGAGATACATTCCCAGCAATCGCTTTAGCAGCCACATATCTATACTCCATGGAAGGAGTACGAGAGGATGATGTGATTTCTGTTCTTCCTGTTGATCCATATGTGGAATCGCGTTTTTTTGATCGGGTTAAAGATTTGGAAACAGCACTTGTACAATCATCTGCAGAGTTAGCGTTAATAGGGGTAAAACCAACCTTCCCTTCTGAAAAATATGGCTACATTGTCCCCAAAAAAGGTGAACATGATGTTGTAGCGAATGTATTAGCTGTTGATTATTTCGTTGAAAAGCCAAGTACAAGCCGTGCGCAAGAACTTATGAAGCAGCAAGCATTCTGGAACTGCGGAATTTTCGCATTTAAGTTGGGATACCTTATTTCTCTTTTAAAAGAAAAAAAATTACCAACTGATTATGAAGAAATGCTTCATACATATAACCAGTTGCCTAAGATCAGCTTTGATTACGAAGTGGTAGAAAAGGCTCAAAATATTATTATGCTTCCATACGAAGGCGAATGGAAAGACCTTGGAACATGGAATACACTAACCGAAGAGATGAATACGAATCTTCTGGGAAAAGGTATCATTAGCGAGGGGTGTGAAAACACGCATCTGATTAACGAACTCGATATTCCAGTTACCATTCTAGGAATATCTAATGCGGTGATTGCAGCCAGCCCGGACGGTATTCTTGTTACGGATAAAGAAGCCAGTCCCCGAATCAAAGATATTATGAAAAACTTTAATCAGCGCCCAATGTATGAAGAGCGGCGCTGGGGATGGTACCGTGTACTGGATCATACGAAAGTAGAGAATGGAAATGAAGTTTTAACGAAACGCATCGGGGTTCATGCCGGGAAAAACTTAAGTTACCAAATTCATCATAAGCGGAGTGAAGTATGGACGATTATTTCCGGTGAAGGACAATTTGTTTTAAACGATCAATTATATCATGTAAAACCGGGAGACGTCTTGCAGATTCCTGTGGGTGCTAAACATGCCATTCGTGCTATTACCGATTTACAGTTTGTCGAAGTACAAACAGGCAGTGAATTGATCGAGGAAGATATTATTCGCCTGTGTATGACATGGGAAGAAACGCTAGACTGTTGCAAGGATTGCATAGTAAAAGTTATTCGCTGATATTCTCTGAGGCCCTTTGGGAGATAATCTTCAAGGGCCTGTTTTTTTAGGAGGGATTATCATAAAGGTTTTATTTGAGTCACAGCCTTTATTAGGACGACGCACCGGCATTGGGCGTTATGTAGAGAGACTAACGGCCAGCCTGCAGGAGAATCAGGATATTGATTTGTTTTATTGGTTTAATCAACAGTTCAATGTAAAATTATTGCAAATGTTAGATGTTCCGTCGACTAAGATCAGAAATTCCCGGTATTTCTATAAGGTGATTCGGCGTTTAATGAAGCCTAACTTTTTGCATGACTTGCCTGTCGACTTAGGGGAATCGTTCGATATTTTTCATGGAGGTAATTTTATTACTTATCAAACCAGAAAGGCAAAAAATGTACTTACCATTCATGACTTAGCTTTTCTTCAGTTTCCAGAGGTGGCCAGTGAGCAGACGTATCGCCATCACTCCTTATGGCTCCCTTATTCAATAAAAAAGGCAGACCATATTATTGCTGTATCACAGCATACTAAAGAGGATATTATTCGCTATTATGATGTACCTGACGAAAAAATCAGCGTCATTTATTTGGCGGCAGACGACCAGATTAAAAAAGAGGACAGGCCTTTAAAGGAAGAAGTACAAGCGAAATATAATTTACCGGAAAAATACGCGTTGTATGTAGGGACAATTGAGCCAAGAAAGAACATCCCATTTATGCTGGAAGGATATGCTCTTGCTAAACAAAAATATAAATTTCCTCATAAGCTTGTGATTGCTGGGGCGAAAGGGTGGAAGTACGAAAAAGTATATAAGACGTTTGAAAAATATCGGTTGCATAACGATGTAATTTTTACTGGTTATGTGGAAGATATGGACTTACCTGTTCTGTATGAGAATGCGGATGTGTTCCTGTTTCCATCACGATACGAAGGATTTGGTATTCCCGTATTGGAAGCCATGCAATGTGGGGTAGCCGTTATTGCTTCTAATGTATCTTCTCTTCCTGAAATTGTAGGAGAAGCGGGGAGATTGGTATCACTGGAGAAACCGGAAGAATTTATCGATAGTATTGGTGAGCTATTGACAAATGAGGCGAAAAGAAGAGAATACGAAGAAGCGGGCAGACGACAAGCCCGGATGTTTAGCTGGAAAAAAGCCGCTTCCGAAACGGTTACTGTCTATCGGAGCTTATTGTAAGAAGAAAGTAAAAAAACAGGAGTTATATATGAAAATATTACAAGTAAATAAATTTTATCCCCCGGTCATTGGAGGGGTTGAAAAAGTTGTATATGATTTGGTAGAAGGAATGTGTTCACTTGCGGAAATGGAGGTGCTTGTTGCTAATACTGAATGGAAATATGTACAGGAAATCGAACATAAGGCAAAGATACATAGGGTTCCGAGTATTGGCACTTACTTTTCCATGCCGGTAGCTCCTACGTTTCCGCTTTGGCTTAAAAAAATTAAGACCGATATTATACATTTTCACTTTCCTTTTCCGTTAGGAGAGTTGTCTTATTTGCTTGTAGACAAGATAGCAAATATACCGGCGAAAACAGTCGTAACATGGCATAGTGATATCGTTAGGCAAAAGCGTTTTTTGAAGCTTTATCACCCTTTTCTAAAGAGATTTCTTGAAAAAGTGGACACAATCATTGCGACTTCACCGAATATGGTTGAGGCCTCTCCATACTTAAAAGAGCATAAAGATAAATGTCGGGTAATTCCGCTTGGAATTGATGTTAAAGAATGGGAAAAAACAGACAAGCTTTTTGAGAATGTGAAAAAGGTAAGAGAAGAGGTGGCTATAAAGCCTATTATTTTGTTTGTAGGACGTCTTGTTTATTACAAGGGTGTCGAATATTTAATTGAGGCGATGACAGAGATAAATGCCTCCCTTTTTCTTGTTGGCGAAGGGCCTTTAAAACCGTTATTACAAAAAAGAGCTGAGGAACTAGGAATTACGGAAAAAATAAACTTCTTGGGAGGGGCAAGCAAAGAGCAATTAGTGACATATCTGCATGCTTGTGACATTTTCGTTTTACCTTCTGTAGAGCGAAGTGAGGCTTTTGGGATTGTCCAACTTGAAGCCATGGCGTGCGGAAAGCCTATAGTAAGCACAAATTTAACTACAGGTGTGCCATTTGTAAATCAGGATGGAAAAACAGGAATTGTAGTACCACCAAAAGATATAAAATCCTTGACACAAGCTCTTACTTTCTTAATTGAAAATGAATCTGTTCGAAAGCAATATGGTGAACGAGGGAAAGAAAGGGTTTATGAGCATTTCACACGAGAGAAAATGGTACAAAGTGTATATACGTTGTACCAGGAACTCCTGGAAGGTGGAACAACATAATGGGAGATATTTATGTAAATGCTCGTTTCATGAATCAAGTTGTTACCGGAGTACAACGGTATGCTTGGGAGATTACTAATCATTTACGGGATAGAGTTCATATCATACAGCCGGGCAAGAGCTTTTCCGGAGAAGCAGGTCATTTTTGGGAGCAGATTGTACTTCCGGGCAGAATGCCGCGGAATGCTCTGCTTTGGTCGCCAGCGGGGGCGGGGCCTTTATTAGTATCTAAGCAAGTTGTAACGCTCCATGATATTGCCCATCTTGAACACCCGGAATGGTATAGTTCGAAATTTGCGGCTTGGTACCGCTGGTTGTTGCCTAAGCTTACTCGAAGAGTAGAACATATCTTGACGGTCTCGGAATATTCCAGAAGTAGAATAATAGAAATATTAAATGTGTCACCGGAAAAAGTAAGTGTTGTTAATTGTGGCATAGAAAATCACTTTTTCCAAGTGTCTCCTAAACAAATTCGACGTGTTCGACAGAAATATGGATTGCATGGGGATTATATTTTAAGTGTATCGTCCATTTCGCCTCGCAAAAATTTTGAGCGTATTTTTAAAGCCTGGAAAATAATAAATACGAAATATAAGCATGTATCACTGGTTATTGTGGGAAGTCGAAATTTGGCGTTTGCCGCAAATAAAGAGCTTGGAAAACTGCCGGAAAGAACGATTATTACGGGGTATGTGGAGGGCCAGGATTTACCGGCCATTTACGCGGGAGCCTTATCTTTTATTTATCCTTCTTTATATGAAGGTTTTGGGATTCCGATTTTGGAAGCGATGGCTACGGGAACATCGGTGGTTACATCGAATACGACGTCGATGCCGGAAGTTGCAGGGGATGCGGCTATATATGTAAATCCTTATGAAGTAAAGTCAATAGCAGAAGGGATCGAAAGGGTGATAGAGGAAAAGAAACTGCGTGAAGAGCTTGAGAAAAAAGGAAAAATAAGATGCAAACAATTTTCATGGAAACGTTCTAGTGAACAAATATGGAAGATATTATCTACGTATGCGGAATAAATCGTGAAAAAATTTCCTCCACATGTAGCATTTTGTCAGGTATATTGTTAATGAATGGAGGTTTTTATTGAGAAATCTTATTTTTTGGGGATGGCAACGGTATGAGCAGAAATTCAGTAGTCAAATTTTATAAAGTTTTGTTTTCTATTTTTGATTTATTTCTAGTAAATGTAGGAATTATTTTGGCCTTCCGTTTAAAGTTTGGTGAAGTTATACCTATGTATAACTGGTCTTCTTATATAACTATCTGGCCTTTCTTGTCTTTTGTAGCGCTTATTATTTTTTACATGTTTGACTTGTATTCCAATTGGAGAAGGAAAAGTCTATATCATCTCATTTACACCATTGTTCTTTCCATTGGGATGTTGAGTTTGTTTACGATGGCGCTTACCTTTTGGTACCGGGGATTTTCTTTTCCACGAAGCATTATCGTACTTTCGTTTATCATTCAGGTTATCCTTTTTACTTTAGTGCGTTCATTTATTTGGTGGATAGCTAAGCAGCGGTATGGACGCAGGAAAGTATTGATTATTGACGAAAATTTGGAGCAGGGCCTTCAGTTTGCTCGAAAATTTATGCAGCACACGTCCGGGTGGTTCATTATTCATAACTTTGTACCGGTAAGTGAATGGAAGCGGATGATGAACCTTATACAAGAAGTGGATGTCGTATTGCTTAGCCCATCGCTTAGCCGGGAACAGCAGGCTGATATTTTGAGTTATTGTTCCCGTTATGGTAAGGAAGTGTTGCTTGTACCGGAACTGTTTGAACTCTTTATTCTTGATGCCGAACCCCAGCAAATTGACGACATGTTGGTATTGTCCGTACAGCCTCCGGGATTAACCGCTGCACAATTGTTTTTGAAGCGTGCATTTGATATCGTGGTGTCCGCGGTTTTAATCGTATTGTTAAGCCCTATCATGCTTGTCCTGTTTATTCTCGTTCCGCTTACATCGAAAGGGCCGGCGATTTTCAAGCAGGAACGAATCGGCCGGAACGGCAAAGAATATATGATTTACAAGTTTAGAAGTATGGTACATAATGCGGAGCAGAAGACAGGCCCGACCCTGGCGACGGATGACGATCCGCGCATTACGCCGTTAGGGAAGTTTATCCGGGCCACAAGGCTGGATGAGATTCCACAGCTTTTTAATGTATTGAAAGGGGATATGAGTCTGGTTGGGCCCCGGCCGGAACGTGCTTTTTTTATCAATCAATTTAAGGAGAATTTACCCGATTACACATATAGAATGTCTGTGAAGCCTGGCATTACCGGCCTGGCGCAGGTGATGGCAAAGTATAGTACGACGGTAGAGGATAAGTTACGGTTTGATTTAATGTATGTACGTAACTATTCGCTGGCGCTTGATATTAAAATTTTGTTGCAGACATTGCGGGTCGTTTTTCAGTGGGAACAATCGAGCGGGGTAAACCATAATCAACAGCTTTATGAACAAGATTTAATCAAGAAATTGAATCTTGAAATAGCCGTGGGACAAGAAAAAATCGTGGGCAAAAGAAGAAGCTAGGCATTTTTACAGGGAAGCTCCCTGTTTTTTTGTCGTTTTCTTTTCAACCGACGTGCCACAAAGCGGCCGTTTGTCTTCTATGTGGAAAAAGATAAGCCAGTGAGTTTTTTGTTGGATAGGCAGGATGATTAGCAAGATTTGTCGAAACGAGTAAAGGGCAAAAGGAGAAATGGAGGAAGTGCAATGGAAGAAAAGGTCTCAGGACGAACGCGAAATAATATTGTATATAGCTTACTTGGGTTGACACTTATCGGTATCATCACTGCCATAGTCATGGGAGGAAACCAGGATAAAGTGTATCAAGCGGATGCGCAAGCATATATGCAGGCGCAAAAACATTTGCAGCAAAACCAATTTGCCGAAGCGGAGAAAGTACTAAAACCGTTGCTTGCCACACATTCAGACAGCTACATATTGCAATGGCGATACGCTTCCAGTTTTGCCGGTCAGGGTAAATATGATGAGGCGGAAAAATATTTTATTCAGGCGCGGAAGCAAAGGCCATTTTTAGTGAGGAATCAGAAATATCTTGTTCAGTATGGAGAGGTACTATATAAGAAGCAAAACTATCAAAAGGCAAAAAGATATTTAGAAGAAGCGAAGAAAGTAAATACGAATCCACAGTTATCCGCACAGGCAGACGCCATGCTGAGAGAGATGGCGACGAAATATAAATAACGAAGGAGGGGAAATAAAGTGAGCACAAAACAGGGAATGAATATTGATCAAATGCTGAATATGGAAGGACAGAAAAGCGCGGATCGAGTCTTAATCTGGGGGTTACTGTTTGCGCTTGCTGTTATTCCATTGCTAACAAGAGCCGCCATTTTTCCCTTCTTCTCTCCTGTGATTACAGGTACGTCACTTGATACGGGGATGAAGGCGGATATTTTTACATATTACAAATTTATCTGGCTTATGCTTGTAGTTGCATTTGCTATTTGTGTTTTTGTATACAAGATGTTGGCCAAAGGGTATCAGATTCAACCAAGCTATATAAATTTTCCGCTTCTTATCATGTTTGTGTTTGTCCTGTTATCCGGTGTATTTGCGGAGTATAAAACGCTTGCGATGTTTGGACAGTACAACCGACATGAGGGAACGCTGACGTACCTTGGCTATTTTATTCTTTTCTTTATTGCCGCTAATATTTTGTATACAGAAAAGAAAATGGATCTTCTTATTTATGCGCTGTACCCGCTTTTATTCATCAATGCCGGGCTTGGTCTCGCGTATTTTTATGGTTACGATATACTGAATAATGCCTTTTTCCAGGGGATTCTGCTTCCGGCCGGATTATCGAAAGAATCATTAAACGGATTCGTGAGCAGTACCATTAACAATCCTAACTATGTTAGCGGGATTGCCGGTATGCTTGTTGTACTGTTTTTGACAAAAGCCTTGCTTTCTGGCCAAGGAAAGAAGAAGGCATTGGATATTATTTGTGCCGTTGTTGCGTTTGCTCTTTTGCTTAGTTCGTTGTCAACCAGTGGCTTTGTTACGTTCGTTGTGCTATTGCCGCTTATTTTTGTAATGGTTTTACTAAGACGAAACAAAAAAGCCGCGCTTTTACCAGCATTAGTTATACTCATTGCGTTCCCGTTAGTTTTCTTTGCTATGAATAGCCATAATTCGCTAGTATGGAAGGAGAGTTTAGGCTTTTTCTTTGGAACTTCCAGCGGGGCAATGGAAGGGAAGAACAGCGCAGGCGAAGCAATTGGATGGAAAGATTTTGTACAAAAGCATTCCCCGTTTTCTGTGCATGTTGCTAGTGCGGCAACCGAGTCTGGAAATGCAGACGACGAATTCAACTTACCGCCGCAGGGCTGGGCAGCGGGAACGGGGCGTGTCTATATATGGTCCAAAACACTGGAACTTATTCAGGCAAACCCGTTCCTTGGCTATGGAATGGATACGTTAGCGTATTACTTTCCGCAGGACGATCCGTATAAAAATTCGGGAATCAATGATCCGAACACGATTGTGGATAAGCCGCATAACATGTACATTGGGCTGGCATTTGGTTCAGGGGTAATCATGTTGCTGGCATTTCTCGTTCTTATTGTGCGTCATGCCTGGCAGCATGTGCTCCTTTTTAAAAGACGAATTCAGACAGAACGGCAGGCGATTCTCGCCAGCTTGTTTGCCGGATGGTGTGCGTACCTTGTACAGGCTATGTTCAATGACTCGGTTATCGGGACAGGGTTTATTTTCTGGATTTTGTTTGGGGTTAGTGTTTCTTTGCTGAGAGAAGAGAGAACCGAATCTTAAGACAGAATCAGTTCATGAAAAAACGATAGGTTTTTGTACCTGCCGAAAAAAATTTTTTTCGGCAGGTGCAACTTTTTTTAGGTTTCATCGTCTAATAAGATGTAAGTCAAATGACAGAGGATGAATATTTCAAAGAGAAAGTAGCAAACCAAAAAATACATTAGATTTTGCGCAACTTTTCTCTATGAATATTCGTCTATATTAATGCAGTATATTGCAGATATGTCTAACAAGTGAATAGATGCATTTTTTACTAGCTTCTCTATTTACTTTTAGACTGGGGCATTGTATACTGTGCTTTGTGAGACATGAAATAGTAGATTATACCAGAGTCATTCTATGATTTAGTCTCACGTGAAACTTTCATTATACTACATTGTACATAAGAAGAGCTCTACTCCTCGAAAGGGGGTGAAGGTACATAGTGGGAGTAAGAGGCTCGAGATATATAGATAAACAATACTCTCAACCGAACCGAAAGCGGAAATGTTCCTTCACAATGAAGACACGTGTTTACTGACGGCTAAGAATCGGAATGGTAAACACGGTGGCAAATTCCGCAAAAATATTACCCTAACTTAGGAGGAAAAAAACGTGAAGACGAATAAAGCTCTTAAAGTTTTAACGACTTCTGCGCTTCTCGCTTCTGTAGCTGCTCCGTTCGGCGCAGGTGTAGTAAGCGCGAACAGCACAAACCTTGTTGATAAGAAAGTGAATGTAGGCAGCAATGGAACATTAAAGGGTGAATCCCACCTTATTATTAAAGAAGATGACACAAACTTTGGAGTGGCTACGAGCGATACGTTCCGTGTGGAGCTGCCGGCTGGTACTGAATGGAACTTCCCTAATTCTTCTAAATTTTATGTTGATAAGACAGGTAAAACTTTCAGCTCTGAAAGTGAAGCTGCTGCTGACACGAAAGCAGAAGTTAATGTCATTTCAAGCAGAACGATTGAAGTTCGTCCTCTAGGTACAGGTTTTGACGATGGAGAAGCGGATGACAAATATGCAATTAATATTCCGCTGTATGTGAAAATGAATGGTGCCAGCGGTGAACTGAAATTGAAAATTGATAGCATGAACAGCACTGTTACTTCCGGTGAATACGTATTTGCTACAGTAAACACTGGTAATACACGTGCTGTTGTGGATACTGTTCGTTACATTGGTAAGAACGGTATAGGCGGACAAATTCGTATTGACGAAAACTTTGCTGAAGCTATTTCAGCAGATACAACACATAATCTGAAATTGAAGTTACCGTCCAACTTTGAATGGAACTTGTCTGACACAAAGGTTACACCTGGTGGTGGCTTTATTGGTAATGCAGAAATAGGCTCTCCTGTTAAAAACGATGATAGTACAATAACAATTCCGGTAAAACTTAAAGAAAAGACTAAGACTCCTGGTTACATCTACATCACGCCTGGCATTAAAGCGAAAAGTGATGCTGCAAAAGGCACAGATGTAACTGTTAACATTAGTGGCGGCGATTTCTCTGATGCTGACCTGACAGTAGCAAAATATGGCGATTACGATGCTAATATTAAAGTTGAAAAAGTAGAAGAGCTGGTAGCTGGTAAATTCGATGAATATACGAAGACAGCTAAAATCACGATTGAGGAATCTGTACCGGGTTCTTTCTACAAAGAACGCGATATTGATGTGAAGTTCCCGTCTTGGGTGAAAGTTGTTGAAGTGTCTGACTGGAGCACATCTGGAGTGGAAGCTATCAAACCGACAGATATTGACGGTACAGACGATGAGTTTAGCATTACAATTAAGAACCCAACTACTAAAGAAAACACAACGCCTGGAAAAATTGAATTTAAAGTTCGTCTGAGCATCGATGCTAACAAAACGGGCGACATTGAAGCTACTGTTTCCGGTGGCGGTATCAACGAACAAAAAGCAGTCGTTGCGAAAGCCATCGCTCCGGCAGCCGTTTCTGTGGAAGGTGACACTGCAAAACTGAAAATTGGTGCGCAGGATCAGGAAGGTCCTACCTTCTACATTACAGAAGCGAAAAAAGGTGTATTTGAAAAGAATGTTGAAGGTCCGAGCGGAAATGGAGAAATCATCGTTCGTCTCGCTAGCGGCGTGAAATTCTCTAAAGTACCGAAAGTTGAAGTTGTAGAAGGCGACGGCACGATCGATACGAGCAACGTTCGCCGCATTGAAAACGACAATGCGCTGGCTATCCCGATTAAAGGGGAAAGCACTTCTAAGCCGATGAAGTTGAAAGTTTCTGATGTTCGTCTGACGCTGGATCGTACCGTTCCGGAAGGCGATATCGAAGCGAAAATCGGTGGCTCTGCAGTTGTTGAGAACTATGTGAAAGACTCTAAAGGTTGGGTAGGAACAGGCCTTTATACAGGAACTGATAATAAGAATCCGGGCACATTCAATACACAACATGCTGTAACTTTCAAAATTGGTTCAACGATCACGCCGGCTCCGTCCGATACAACAGCGAAGAATATTGTATTCAAGCTCAACAGCAAAACATACACGGTTGACGGCAAAGAAATCGAAATGGATGCTGCTCCGCTTGTAGGCTGGGATCGCGCTTACCTGCCGGTACGCTTCGCTGCTAACGCGCTGAACGTATCCGACGATCAAATCATTTGGGATGACAAAACAAGCACGTTCACGATCTTCAAAGGCGACCGCGTAATTTCCGGTAAAGTCGGCGACAAGTTCCTGACAATTAACGGTGTAAAAACTCCGATGGATGTTCCGGTATGGCGCAATAAAGAGAAAACAAACAACCGCGTAATGGTTCCGATCCGTTACCTGGCTAACGCGCTGAATGCTGAAATCAACTGGAACAAAGAAACGAGCGAAATCACAATCCAAGTGAAATAATAAGCTTGACAACTACATGAAAAAGGGGCTCCCATCTGGGAGTTCCTTTTTTCTTACAACTTTATTTTCCTTTTGTTAGAGGGAGATGAAAAATATGAAAAAGCTACCTGCTTTTGTCCTTTCTACTGCTCTATTATTCCCGCTTTCCCTTCCGGTATACGCGGCTGAAACAACTTCGGTCGTCCAGAGCCAGTCGCTTACGTATGAACAGGCGCTGGAACGGGCGTTTAACGCAAGCATCCCGCTCAAAAATGCGGCGGATGAAATCGATCGCTCGTTTGAAATTCGACAAACTATCGGCTCCGGTATTCAATCTTATCCTATCGGTGTAGGCAACGGAGAGAAAGAAGCAGCAGAGCGTGCCAAGGCGAAAGCTTTAATACAAGCGGATACGGCTTGGGGCATCAGCAAGCGCAAATATGATCTGGAAAAAGACAACATTATTTATTCGGTGAAAACAGCTTACAACAATGTTTTAAAAGCGCAGAAACAGAAAGAGCTGGCTGAGGCCAATGTCAAAAACCAGGAAGTGCAAAAAGATGTGGCTTTCTATAAAGCATCAGAAGGGGCGCTGAGCCAGTACGAATTAAGCCAGGAAGAAGGGAAATATGAATCGGCTCTAAAACAGAAAGCTGCCGCGGACAAAGCGCTGGATGATGCCTGGACGAAGCTGAATGCGCTCATTGGTGCTCCGCAGGAGGCACGTTTTGCGCTCGTTGATGAACCACAGTTCAAACCGTTTGAGAGAAGCGAAACCGACCTGGAAAATGATATAACGTACGTCGTCTCCAACAGCGATTTGGTCGATATGGCGGAAAAACAGTTGAAAATCCAGCGTTTGAATGTGGAGCTATATACGTATAATGCAAGTAGCTCAACTTCTTACAAAGCGGAAGAAATTGGAGTACGGCAAGTGGCCAATAAAGTGGATGATACGAAGAAAAATTTGGCCGACGGCATGCGTGCTATCTATTATTCTATCAAGCAACTGGAAGATCAGTACAAAGCGTTAACGATTGAGCTTAAAAAAGCGGAAGAAACGTTGAAAATGGCGCAAGTACGCTATGATACCGGCGTAGGAATTAAAGCTGACGTGACCGCTGCCGAGCTGGCAGTAGCCGATAAGAAAAAGAAAATTTTTGACACATTGATTCAACTTGATAATCTGAAGCTGGCATATGAGAAACCTTGGGTTGCCGCAGGAGCATCCGCTGGCGGCGGTTCCGCCCAGTAATGTTTGTTGCATAAGGCGCTGCGAAATACACTTGCAGCGCTTCTTCCTTTGTTGCAAAAAAAGGACGAGCGGGCAGGGAACATGAGGTTCTATCATACAGATGTCGAGACGGTAAAGATAGCAGGATAGATTTTTGTTGAAAAACAACAAATATTAGGAAATCATCATGAAACTTGCGATGAATCATATCCTGATTTTACAAAAAATGTTGATATAATATACCTAAGGACATTATTCCTAAAAATGTAGTATATAGGGAGGGATTATATGGAGGAGTTTGTCGAAGTGGCAGAAGCGGTTGAGCAATTTGCGCGGCATGGCCATGCGTTTTATCCGGCGCGGCAGCCGGGTGTGGGGGATGTTACGGTTTTGTATGTTGGTGCAGATACTTATTATGTAGTCTGCAACAGCAAGGATTTTTGTAAGCGTTTAATTCGCTGGTTTTGTATGAGCGAAAAGCTTCTTTTACGTTTTTCCTATGAGATACTGGGTCAGCGTAAGCATGCGCCGTTCGTGCTTTCCGCCGGGCTGACGCTCATACCGTTTTGGTATCCGCGGTACGACAACGCGGCACACCGAACAGCGTACGTAAGTATGTCTTCTATCCAGTCCTACCGTTTCCATTCGCACGATGCCTCTGTGACCCTTGTCCTTGAAGATAACCATACGCTGGAGCTTCCGTATTCATTCCAGCGCTTGAAAAAGCAGCTGATTCACGCCGAGTTTGTGTATTATAAATTTACGGCCCGCATCAGGAAAGAAGCTCAATTTTCCCCTATTACGGCGGAAAAGTGTAAAAACTGACGCCTATCTCGTGATAGTCGCTATGTCCCATATGAAAAGGTGAACAATTTTTCTCTATTCCATAACCGTGTTCTGCGCCGAATGCGCGCTTCCGCTAGGATGAAAGTGCGCGCAATCTTTGCAGGGCCGGCCCTCGCACAATGGGGGACAAGAAGTATGGAAGAGAAAGATTGGGCACTTTTTTTCCAGGAATATGAACCGTTGCTGGAGCGCTGGATATCCCGTTACTCTGCCGGAGTGGTGCGTGAGGAAGCGAAACAGGTGGCGCGAATCGCCTGCTGGCAGAAGCTCGGGCTGTATAATCCGGAACGGGGCGCTTCGCTTTCCAGCTATTTGTTTATGGTTGTGCGAGGCGCACTACTGAACTGGTACGCGCAGGAACGACGCTGGTATGACCGTCATCGCCTTCTTACGGCACAAGGGGATGAAGAGGAACAGGAAGGGACACCGGAATGGGAAGACGCGGACTTATTGCCGCCGGATGCGTCCCTTGTCTGGGAGGCGTGGATGGCATATTTGTCGGAGATGGAGGCGCTTTGCCTAACCTTGCATATTCGTGACGGCTATTCTTTGCGGGCGGTTGCCAGGCGGCTGAATGTGCCGTATGAACGTATGAAAAAATGCAAGCAACGGGCCTTGGGCAAGCTGCGCCGCGCGTTATTGCAGGAGCGGGAACAGAAATAAGAGAAAAGACGACGGAACGGCTTGTTCTGTTCTGCCACCGGAGATTTTTCTTACTTTCCATTGTTTTATCCTTCTGCTTTGCATGCAAAAAGGATATAATAGACAAGGAACAAAAGGAGGAATTCTACCTATGATTTCGTTTTTTAAAAAACTCCGCTCTTCGGGTGCAGCGTTGGAAGCGGAGACAGCAGAGAATACGGTAAAGAAAGAGGAACAAGCGGAAGCGGCCGGCGAAGTAGAGGAAACAAATACGAGAATGAAACTTTATTTCCTGCCGGGGCACGATAAGAGTTTTTCTCAGGAGGAAGGATACGTACTTCAGTTCTTCATAAGCGAGTTGTCCCCGATTGCGGAAGGACAGGTTGCGATTGACGGCTATAAAATCGAGCAGGAAGTGAACGGGCTGAAGCTGATGCTGGTGCTGCGCAACAATATGGATGCGGACATTTCTCTGGAACGGCTGCCGCTGGTGTTACAGGATGCCAATCAAAATACGGTGGCCCGCAGTATGTTTGACATGAAGGAGACGGTGATTCCCGCGCATAGCGCGGTGCCGTTGCGCTTTTTGTTCCCACATCATGACTTCCTGGTACCACAGGCCGACTTTTCGTCTTGGAAGGTAGGCTTCCA
Organism: Aneurinibacillus sp. XH2; assembly: GCF_001439585.2. Lineage (NCBI taxonomy): Bacteria > Bacillati > Bacillota > Bacilli > Caryophanales > Paenibacillaceae > Aneurinibacillus > Aneurinibacillus sp. XH2. The sequence continues at coordinate 384,238 of NZ_CP014140.1, forward strand.
TATGGAGGATAGCTCGGTTCGCCCGGTCGTTTCGGAGCTAGACTTTGAACCGGCGGTACATTTCTCGATGCGTGAGTACATGGAAAAACAGGAACAGCAAGTGACGGAAAATATTCGAAAAGCGATTCAAGAGACGGAGGCCCAGATCAACTTTATTGGTGCCGCGGTGGATGATGTGGAAGATGGAAGCTTAGTGGTTGACTTATTCCTGCGCAATGGCCGAACGGAAGAAGTGGCGCTAAAAAAAGATATGGCGTTCGTGCTGCGCGATGCGGCCGGAGATGTCGTCGCTGCGCAGGCTTTTGATTTATCGCAGGTGAAGCTTGCGCCGAAATCAGTCACGCGCTGGAAGCTTGTGTATGATAAAGAATCACGGAAAAAGCAAAATCCTGATTTCAGTGAATGGTCGATTCAGGCGGCGGAACATTTCGGATAAAAGGTTGATTGTGATGGAGAAAGGGAGGCAGAACCATTTGATGAGACACTTGCGAGTGTCTCCTATTTTTTTGTCTCAAAGAATATTTTAAAAAGAATGATTATTTATATTTTTTGTTGACGATTCCAAAATTTTGTATATATAATCTAAATATATGAAAATATTAGAATTTTTAGGGGGGTGAGTGCTCAAGGAAATGATAGCGCTTTCTATTGATCGTGTTCTGGCATGGTGAGAGGCAAAAACAAGAGCATAAAAGGGGGAAAGTGATGAAAAGAGGTCACAAAAAATGGTATAAAGGAGTACGGCAGGTTTCTTTTGTGGCACTAGCGGCGCCTCTGGCAGTGATGCCCTGGATGTCTATAGTAGAAGCGAACAGCAACAATTACGTAGACCGGATTTTACATCTTTCGTCTAATTATCATGCTGATGGCAATCCGGCTGCCAGTTTGTATGTAGGCGAAAAGGATATCGACTTTACTACTAGAGACACATTTCGTGTGACATTGCCGCCAGGAGTGGAATGGAATCGAGTTCCGGCGGGTTTGGAAAACGCCACGGCGGTACTGATGACGGAGAGCACTCTGGTCGTTACACCGGCAGGCCCGAATATCGTGAACAACGATGGGGATCAAGCGGACAAGATACGGATTCCCCTGGATATCAAAGTGAATGGTGCGACAGGCGAACTGAAGGTCAAGGTGGAGCCGATGGATAGCACCATTACTTCCGGCGAGTATACGTTCGCTATTGTTCGGACAGGCAAGACGATAGCCGTTGCTGATACGGTAGAGGCGATAGGGGAAACGGAAGCTGACACAGGTATAGTACGGATTGAAGAGGCTTCTCCAGGACAGATTACGCGGGGCTCCTCTACGCCGGTTACGTTCCGCTTGCCGTCGCAGTTTGAATGGCGGGACATCAAGCTGACAGGTACGGGCGGATTTACCGGAGCGACTTTTACAAATATTATTAAGGATGGGAATACATTACGGGCAACGTTGAATATTCCAGCAGGGAGTAAGGATCGCGGTTTTCTTTATGTAAAACCGAGGGTGAAGCCGAAAGACGGAGCCGTTCCGGGGGATGTATACGTATCGATTTCCGGTACGGAACTGAGCGATGCGGAAGTGGTTGTGGCGAAGTATCAGAAGTGGGGAGCGAATATAAAGGTAGAGCAAGTTAACCAGATTCTTTCCAGTAAATTTGATGACAAAAAAGTTGTCAAAATGACGATTGAAGAAACTTCGCCAGGCGCGTTCATAGGAGGGCGGGAAGTTGAAGTCGAGTTCCCGAGCACTGTGAAAATCGTTGGAACGGTTACGCCTTCCGGCAATATAGTGAGGCATCTTATCAGTTATTCAGGCAGCGACGTGAGAGGCGTTGTCAACAGCGATAGTAATCGGATTACGTTCACCATTCCTTCCACGTCCACGCCTTCCGGCAGCAAGCGCAAGCTTGTCTTTGAAGCAGCCATCGCCGTGAAGACAGGTACCCTGGGCGATATCGAGGCGACGGTTGAGGGAGCGGGTATCGAAAAGCAAAAAGTTCTCGTCGCTAAAGTCATCCCCCCGGTGATTCCTAAAGCGGCGGGGGAAGGAAAGTTGAGAATTGGTTTGCAGGGGCAGGAAGCACCTGATATTTTCCTCGCTGAGACAATGCCGGGTGCCATTAGAAAGGCGATCGATATGGGACCGCTTGGGACGGAGAACGGATTCGTCGTGGTTTATCTTCCAAAAGGGGTTACATATACCACGACGCCGAAAGTTGAAGTCATAGAAGGGGATTTGAAAATTGATACAGCTTCCGTGCAGATTGTAAAGGCGGAATCTATATACGATGCGATTACATTCAATGTGAAAGCGGAGAGCACCAAACCTTCCAAAATTAGAATTTCGGGAATTAAGCTTGGCCTGGATCGGAGCGTGCCGGAAGGAGTCATGGAAGCGAAAGTTGCGGGCTATGCGCTATCCCATCCATTCAATAGCAAAGTTTTCAATGTAACGACAGGTTCTGCGTTTCAGTATGCAAGCGTTATCACGCCTGCCCCGACTGATACAAAAATGAGCGGCTCGTTTACGATAGGCAGTACTATTTATAGAATCGGCGATAACGAGAAAGTTATGGATGCGGCTCCGTACATTAAGGATGACCGTACCTATTTACCTGTTCGCTATGTCGCCGAAGTACTTGGTGTAGGGGAGAAGGATATCGTCTGGGACAAAGCAGCACATACGGTTACTTTATTCAAAGGCGATAAGGTCGTACAAATCAAGGTAGGAGAACGAAAGATTATGGTAAACGGAACGGTTGTCCCGACCGATGTGGTTGCAGAGATTAAAAATGAACGGATGATGCTTCCGGTTTATCATGTCGTGCAAGCTTTGGGCGCGAAGGCACGTTGGGATGCAGAAAGTCAGACGGTGTTTATTGAATAATGCGGCTTGGATGATATTTTATATTTATTTGTGAATGAATATTCACTCATAACTTTTCACATTTATTCACACATAAAAATTTGCAAAGAAGTCTGTTGTTTGTATAAGTGAATGAATATTCAATCATATGTTTTGAAAAGTTTTCAACTCTGACGCGAATGCATCTTGTCTGCCCGCAGTAATACAGGCCTCTGTTCCGCTTCGTCGTGGAAAAAGGGAGAGCAGCAAAGTCTACAAGTCTCCCGTTTGTTAAAAAATGTAAAATAATTGAATGCATCGATCGGCTTTTGTGGTATAATGAGTGCATAAAATCACGGGGAGGCAATGGGATGGAAGCTGTGTTGAACCGGATATTGGGCGAGCTGCAGCATGTTAATCAGAAGTTGGAAAATATAGATAATCGGCTCGACAAAGTGGAACAGCGCATGGGCAAGCTTGAACAGCGCATGGATACGTTGGAAGTGCGTATGGACAAGCTCGAACAGCGCATGGATACGCTGGAAGTGCGTATGGACAAGCTCGAACAGCGCATGGATACGTTGGAAGTGCGTATGGACAAGCTCGAACAGCGCATGGATACGTTGGAAGTGCGTATGGACAAGCTCGGACAGCGCATGGATACGTTGGAAGGACGCATGGATAAGCTGGAACAGCGCGTAGATATACTGGAAGTCGGGCAGAAAGAATTGCACCAGATGGTACACGCGATCCGAAACAATCAGCTTGAAAGCAGAGCAGTTATCGATTCTGTCCAGTATGATATAGCGGATATGAAAGGCGGATTAAAAACTTTGTGTGAAAACATGGTCACGAAGAAGGATTTGCGATTCTATGATATGAAGATCGGAGAGCATGATCGGGAAATTTTCACGATGAAGCAGCAATAAGCGCGGAAAATGGTGAGAAAGCGGCAGAGCTATAAGGACAGCTCTGCCGTAATTTTTTCTGCGCCCTTCTTGTTCACATGGTTCGCATCGCGGAAATACGAATCATCCAGCGTCGGCGGGATGATTATGAATCTCCCATTATATCTGGTCGACAGTTCTCCGACTAGATGACGGTAAGCGGCCTGCTCGGAAGCGTACTGTTTTTTCATAATGGTTTCAAACGCCTGCGTACGCGGAAGCTGGACTACGGTGAACGATACTCCCTGCTTGGACAATTCTTTCATCAGCCGTTCCAGGGCGTTCGTTTCCACGCCTTTTAACTGGTAGTCGCGCATCCATCGCTTGGCTACTTCGGCAGCATAGGCTGGGCCAAGGTGATTGGCCTCGCGGGCTTCCACAGGCGGCAGCCCCCATTTGTATTTGTATTGATCCCGCGGTGGCTGCGGCAGCTTGTCTTCCCAGTACAGCTTCGCCATCTCGGTCCACACTTCACGCAGTCCATATGAATAAAGCAGCCAGCCGAAAGCCAGATCCATTTTGTTTTCGAAATGCGGCACCTGCAACCGTTCCGCAAGCGTCGCGTGATAGCGGAATTTGTTGTCTGAAAAATCAGTAGAAGCGTTTAACTGGTGCTCGTTTACCGAAATAATGACGTGCTGAAGGTTCGGCAGATCTTGCTTGTGCTTCTCATACAGGTGCAGCATATCAACCGCTTTGCCACCGCTTATGCTCAGGTTGAACACTTCATCCGGTTTCAGGCCGTACCTTGCGGCGAGCAGCGGCGGGCGCAGCGCGTCCATGCTTTGCGAATCGCCGAGTACAAGCAGTTTGATTTTCGCTGTATTCTGGCTTTCCAGTCGTTTCTCGACATCTGTAATTTGCCCGATAAAGCTGGCCGGGCTCATTCCGTACAGCGCCGGATTGCGGAAAATGAACGCTTCGCACAGCGCCACAAGCAACAAAGCCCACAAAAATCCGCGCATCCACCACGACTGCTTCCGACGTCTCTTTGAGCGTCTTAATGTAACTTCTCCTTTCTCATTTCTGACAAGTTGAAGGAAGCTCCCTTTTTTGTTTAATTTAAAACTGAAAATAGATAAAATCATGCTTCTCACCCTTAATCATGGCGATAACGACGAACACAAGCAGGGCGTATACGATTCCACGCACAGGAGACGGAACCAGGCGGTGCCACCATGCTGCGATTCCTTCTTCATTGCGGCGCACGATATATTCCAGCAAGTGGGCAGCGTACAGCACCAGGACGATCTGTAGGTAGAACGCCTGTGATGAAATTTGCTGCACGAAATTGGCCCAGCCTGCCGGGTCAAACATGGCCGTTACATAATCGAACGCGTCCTGCACGCTTTCTGCCCGGAAAAATACCCATGTAACCGTGGTAATGTGGAAAAAGAGAACCACGGCGATTATCCGGTATAGCACGGCTATTATGCGAGAGACAGCTTTGCCTGGCGAAGGCAGCGCATCCAACAGCTTTTTCAGTCCGTCTGCATACCATTTATGAATAATCAGCAGCATTCCGTGCAGGAAGCCCCAGATGACGAATGTCCACATCGCGCCGTGCCATAGTCCCGAAATCAACATCGCCGCAAGCAGGTTGACGTCCTTGCGTAAGCGGCCTTTGCGCGAACCTCCCAGCGGAATGTAGATGTAGTCACGAATCCAGCTCGATAGTGTAATGTGCCAGCGTCGCCAGAATTCGGTCGCATTCGCGCTAATATACGGGCTTAAGAAGTTTAGTGGTAGGCGGTATCCGAACAGATACCCGAGTCCGACCGCCATATCGCTGTACGCGGAAAAATCGGCGTAAATTTGAAATCCGAACAAATATGCGCCTGTCCAGGCTTGGGCCATTGTCAAGTCAGCTGGATTTTTGAAATATTCATCAACGATGGGAGACACTTGATCCGCGATCAGAATTTTTTTTGCAAGTCCCCATAGAATGAGGTAGACACCGTATTTGAATTCCGTCGGTGTCAGCGTTAGTTTATGTGTCTGTTCTACCTGGGGCATGAATTCATGCCCACGCATGATCGGGCCCGCCAGCTGGTGCGGGAAAAACGCGATAAATACCCAGAAGCGAAGATATGAATCCGTAGGCTCGATACGACCTTTATATACGTCTGTCAGATAGGCGATAAGCTGGAACGTATAAAAGGAAATACCGATCGGAAGCACGATATGGGCCCAAAATCCGTCTTTGGCGACCAGCGTCAGGCCGGTTACCGCTTCCAGGTTTTGAATGATGAACATAGAATATTTAAAGAATGCTAGGTTGGCCACGTTCAGAATAATTCCGATCGTGAGCCAGAACCGACTTTGTCCTTTCGGAATTCGCCGGGCGATTAAATAGGAAGTAAACGACATGCCAAGAAATAGCCCGAGAAACCCCCAGCTTGCTGCCGCGTAAAACAGGCAGTTGGCTACGCTTAAAATGACAAGCCGGGCGTTGCGAAACAAGTAATAACAAATAAACGTAATAATAAGAAGAAAAAAGAATTCAGCCGTATGAAATAACATAACCGATGCCCATCCTTATGTGCCTGAAAAAATAAGACACAGGCGTGTCCCATTTTTTCAATGTTTGGGAAAGTGCATTGTATTCTGTAATACTATGTACTTTCCTCCGCAAAATATCTTTTCTATTTTACCATAAAATACGGTCGATGACGAAAAGGAGAGAACAGAGAGTAGAATGAAATATTGGAAAGAAAAGGCGGTGCATTTTGTAAAGGTTTCACGACGAACGCCCATTGAATTGCTTCCCTGTCTTCCGGAAGGGGAATGGCTTACCCGTATGTATGACAGGCTCAAAAAAGAAGGACAGGAAGTGCCGATAATTCTAATGAACGCAAACTTTTTCCACCTTGATGGCGGGTATTCCATCTCCGGCATGAAATACAGCAATGGCACGACTGTTGACCGTTCAATGGGCGGCTTTTACCTGTATCGGGATGTCGCAGGTATCGTCCGGATCGACACGGTGAAAGGAAGAACGATTGCTGATTTCCAGGAGGCGCACTGGGCGGTGGAGTCGTCGCCGCTGCTGTTGCCGGGCCTTGTGGCAAGTCCGCATATAGAAACGACGATTGCGGCGGAGTCTCATCCGCGCACGGCCGTTGGATTGACAGAGACGGATGTTATTTTTGCGGTGACGGATGGCCGCCCTTCAGGATTGACCTGTCGCGAACTGGCACATATTTTGCGGCAGGTCGGCTGTCATATCGCGCTTAATCTTGACGGTGGCCGTTCCTCCCAGTTGGTGATTCATGGGAGGCAGATCAACCGTCAGTGGATGCGGCGCAAAGTGTTTGCCGCGCTCGCTGTATACGAGGAAAAAAAAGGATAGTTGGCGCGCGCGTCGAATGATAGTTAAGAGGAAGGAAGTAAACCAAGCAGCAAAATGTGAATAGGGAGAGGAAGTTGAGTACTTTGAAAAAAACGATGAAACACTTACTTGTATGGAGCATGCTTATGGCCGTAGCAGGAAGCATGGCCGCTCCGACGCTGGCGGCGGAGAATGTGCCGAATGCCGCAAACAATCCGTATGCCGCAGAGGAAGCACGGATTCATGAAGTGCTGCAAACCGTAATGGAAAAACATTTGAACAGCCAGCTGGATGTAAAGCGTCTCACAGATGGCGCCATTCGCGGGCTGTTGGAGGAAACGGGCGACCTTTACACTACCTATTTTACGAATGAGGAGTTTGAAGAATTTTATAACAACTTAGAAGGTACGTTCGTAGGCATTGGCGTATATATTCAGCAAGAAAATAACAAATTGCTCATCGAAAGTGTATTTGAAGGTTCGACTGCGGCAAAAGCTGGTTTGCGGGCAGGTGACGAAATCATTGCTGTTGACGGCAAGCGGGTTGCCGGGCAGTCTATCGAGCAGGTTACGGAATGGATGAAAGGTGAAGTCGGTTCCAGCATAGAACTTACGATTAAACGCGCGGGAAAGGAGCAGATAGTTTCACTCATGCGTGAGGCGCTGCAATTCTCGCCGGTCGATAGTGTCATGCTGGACAATAAAATTGGATATATGGTGCTTTACACATTTTCTGAAAATAGCGCAGAAGTGTTTCGCAAGCATCTCGCCAAGCTGCGAAAGGACGGGATGAAGGGGTTGATTCTTGACTTGCGCGACAACGGCGGCGGCTACCTGGATGCGGCGCTGGAAATTGCCGATGAATTTATCGATAAAGGCGCGCTTGTATATGTAAAAGATCGAAGCGGCAAACGAACGGCGATTATGGCCAAATCCGGAGCGATCTCGCTTCCGGTTGTCGTCCTTGTAAACGGAGGAACGGCCAGCGCGTCCGAAGTGCTGACAGGCGCGCTACAGGATTACAATGTTGCCAAAATCGTCGGCACCAAAACATTCGGCAAAGGCACGGTTCAGGAATTGGTACCGTTGAAACAAGGCGGGATTTTAAAGCTGACGATCGAAGAGTATTTCTCCCCGAAACTTCGGAAGATCAACGGGCACGGCATTACGCCGGATATTATCGTAGAAAACCCGAATGAGCAGGTTATCAAGGCGATTTCGTATTTGCATGGTTCCACTGCTCTTGTTCTACATTCGAACGGGACTGCTTCGGTGGCTGGTATTCCTGCGGGCGAAAGCGTTGCGAAAAAAATCGATGGCAAATGGTTTATCGCGCTTCGCCCGTTTGCCCAATTGTATGGTTGCCAAGTTTATTGGGATGCGTCCCAGGAAATAGCGACCATGCGCTGTGGTGAAACTGTGCGCAAATATCCGAGCAAAAATAATGCATATGTACGCAACGAAAAAGGTGTCCTCTGGCTTTCGCTTGAAAAATTGGACAGCGACTTTCCGTCCATCCTTGTCGAAACGAGAGGGGATAATCTGTTCGTTTATGTAAAGTAAAGCATGGATTCACAACAAAATTCCTTCCCGGGCGTATATACAATTAGATAACCATTTATACCGTAATTGGGAGGATGGAAAAGCCGGGGAGAGATGCCCGGCTTCTTCCCTTAGATCAGTATACGCAGGGAGGAATGTACATGAAAAAATGGGGATATGGATTGGCAGGTGCCGCGTTGGCCTTGGTGATCGGGGCGGTGTCCACCGGTTTGGCAGCTACGCCTGAGCCCGGCTCCGATGCAGATCCGGTTGTAACGAAGAGCTATGTGGAGAAAGTAAAGCAGGAGATTTTGAATGTGGTGAAATCCCAGCCCGGCAAACCGGCAAGCGACACGCAGACACCGGCTGCGGCGAAGCTGATCGTGGAAAAAGTTCCGGCAGGAAAGACGATTATTGGCTATGCGGGCACGGAATTTATTGTTCGGACCGGAAAAGTGGTCGCTCATACGCCGCCGGGCGAAGGGTATGGTCTCCCGGATTTGACCGCAGGCACGAACATTACGCAGGGCGAGCCGGTACCAGCCAATCACCATTTGTTGTTGCCGCGCGATGACGGCCGTGGCCTCAAAGTTGTAAAAGGCCCGGCGGACATTATGATCCGCGGTGAATATGTAGTTCGGTAGCACGGTCGAACGAACAACCAAGTATTTTTCTTTATTGACATCCAAACCTAAATAAGATATGCTCATTGAGAACGGAAGACCCTTGTATCCCGAGCAGGCGGAGGGACTGGCCCGATGAAGCCCGGCAACCACATCGCGCAACGAGCTAGCGCGGACAAGTGTTCCCGGCGCGATGAACGGTGCTAACCAGCAGAACAGGTATGGATACATACTTGATTCTGGAAGATAAAGGGCAAAGAATGAGTAAAAAGATGACCCTTTTCCAGGATAAAATAATGGAAAAGGTTTTTTACTGCTTTGCGACAACGTTTGGGAAGGGAGTACCGTATCTTAACCAAGACCATCTATATATTCATGGTTTATAAGGAGGTACGTGAACATGGCGCTGAAAAAAGGCCGTCATCTCTTCACATCGGAATCGGTAACGGAGGGCCATCCGGACAAAATTTGCGACCAGATTTCCGATGCCATTCTTGATGCGATTCTTGAAAAAGATCCAAACGCTCGTGTAGCGGCGGAAACATCCGTAACAACAGGCATGGTGCTTGTAGCGGGCGAGATTACGACAAGCTGCTATGTAGATATTCCGAAAGTGGTTCGTGAAACGATTCGTGAAATCGGATATACTCGCGCGAAATTCGGTTTTGACGCTGACACTTGCGCGGTTCTAACTTCTATTGACGAACAATCTCCTGATATTGCGCAGGGGGTTGACCAGGCGCTCGAAGCGCGCGAAGGACAGATGACAGATGAGCAAATTGAAGCGATTGGTGCTGGCGACCAGGGCTTAATGTTTGGATTCGCTTGCAACGAAACGGCAGAATTGATGCCGCTTCCGATTTCTCTTGCTCATAAACTGTCCCGTCGTTTGACGGAAGTCCGCAAAGATGGAACGTTGAGCTACCTGCGTCCGGATGGCAAAACGCAGGTAACGATTGAATATGAAGGAAACAAACCAGTACGTGTGGACACGATCGTTATTTCTACGCAGCACGATCCGTCCATAACGCTTGAGCAAATCCAGAAGGATCTGAAAGAACATGTGATTAAGCCGGTTGTTCCGGCCGAGTTCCTCGATGAGCAAACGAAGTATTTTATCAATCCAACAGGTCGCTTCGTTATCGGTGGACCGCAGGGTGACGCTGGATTGACCGGACGCAAGATTATCGTGGACACATATGGTGGATATGCTCGTCATGGTGGCGGCGCTTTCTCCGGTAAAGACCCGACCAAAGTGGATCGCTCCGGTGCGTATGCGGCGCGCTATGTAGCGAAAAACATTGTGGCCGCGGGGTTGGCGGAGAAGTGTGAAGTGCAAGTAGCTTATGCGATTGGGGTGGCGCAGCCTGTATCCATTAATGTAGATACATTCGGGACAGGCAAGGTGGATGAAGAAATTCTTGTTCAGCTTGTGCGCAAACATTTTGATCTTCGTCCAGCAGGCATTATCAAACAGCTTGACTTGCGTCGACCGATCTACCGTCAAACTGCCGCGTATGGACATTTTGGTCGCAATGACCTAAATGTTCCATGGGAAAGAACGGATAAGGCAGAAATTCTTAAGAAAGAAGCTTCTGAACTTTCCGCTCGCTAATAAAAATAAGACTAAAGACCCAACACATCAATAGTGTGTGGGTCTTGTTTTGTTTATGTGGGATGAATGATACAATAGGAAAAGAGTTTTTGTTCTTCTTGCCTATAAAGGAAGTCAACCAGTAGGGAAGAGAAGCGTAGAAGGTAACAATTCGAATGGTACTTATTGGCTAATGATAGAGAGGGGATGTACGTGACCGAGGCGAACATTGATTTTCAACTGCTTGATGAGGTCATGAATAAGACGATTTCGTCGGTGGAAGAAAGTAGGGAAAAGATTTTTGATATCGCGGAAAACGCGCATAAAGAAAGCAATTATATCAGCCTCGAACTGGAAGCCCTAAAAAGAGAAATCGAATGGGTCATTAGCCAGACGGATGAACTTGAACTGCAGGCGAGAAAGGCGCGCCAGAAGCTGGCTAGTATTAGCCGTAGTTTCCACCAATATAGTGAGGCGGAAATACGCGAAGCGTATGAGCAAGCCAGCCAGATGCAGATTAAGCTGTCGCTCTCAAGGGATAAGGAGCTCCATCTCAGGCAGCGGCGGGACGAGCTGGAGCGGCGCCACCGCAGCATTTTAAGCACCATAGAGAAATCGGAAAACTTGATTGCGCAGATGGGAATTGTGCTAAACTACCTGCAGGGCAACTTAAGGAAAGTGGGGATTGCGCTGGAGTCAGCCCAGAATCAGCAGCTGCTGGGAATTCAGATCATTCAGGCCCAGGAAGAAGAACGGAAGCGAGTGGCGCGCGATATTCACGACGGTCCGGCGCAATCGATGGCCAATGTTACCTTGCGGAGCGAAATCGTTGAGAGAATGCTTAATCAAAATCGGATTGACGAAGCTAAGGTAGAGCTTAGGTTATTAAAAGAACTTACAAGGGCAAGCCTTATGGATGTAAGAAAGATTATTTTTGATCTGCGTCCGATGGCACTCGATGATCTAGGACTTGTGCCGACGCTTCGTAAATACCTTGAGGAATATGAGAAGCGGCATGGGATCGAGACGAAGCTTACGTTGCTTACCCCGGAATGCCGCCTGCAGAATTCGATTGAAGTCGCCGTATTCCGCTTAATTCAGGAGTCGCTAAACAATACAGCAAAGCATGCAAAAGCCCGCCATGTGGAAGTAAGGCTTGAATTTAAGCCACATGTGGTGCATTTTCGCGTGCTCGATGATGGAGTGGGATTCGACCAAGCGGTAAAAGCGGAGCGGCCGCAATTTGGAATCATGGGGATGAGAGAACGGGTCAAGCTTTTGCAGGGCAAGATGAAAATTACGTCCGCCCCCGGCAAAGGAACCAGCGTCCTGTTTAGTATTCCTCTTCGTATTGAAGAAGGCAGTAAGCGTGGTAATAGCATAGAAACAAAACCTTAATGAATGTATGGAGGTTAGTATGACGGAGCAAAAGATTTCGATTCTGTTAGTAGATGACCATAAGTTATTCCGTGAAGGAGTTAAGCGGATTTTGGAGATGGAGGATCGTTTCCATATTGTTGGCGAAGCGTCCGATGGAGAGGAAGCGTGCCAGATGGCAGTTGAATTTCAGCCGGATGTAATCCTGATGGACATTAACATGCCGAAAATGACCGGCGTGCAGGCTACGCAGCGCATCAAGGAACGAGCGCCGGAATCGCGCATTATTATTCTGTCGATTCATGATGATGAGAATTATGTATACAAGGCTCTTCTTTCCGGAGCGGCCGGCTATCTGTTGAAAGAAATGGATTCCGACTCGCTAATCGAAGCGATTAACTCGGTAGTGCGCGGGGAAGCTTATATTCATCCGAAAGTAACTGGCAAGCTTATTAGTGAGTTTCGTCGTCTAAGCAGCATTGAGCACAACCATGATGAGAATGTGCTGTTAAGCGATGTGAGCGAGCTTGGTGTCAGCGAGAAAGAAAGCAACATTCTGGCGCTGACGCCGCGCGAGCGCGAAGTGCTGCAATTGATGGCAGAAGGAAAAAGCAACCGCATGATCGGTGAAGAATTGTTCATCAGCGAAAAAACGGTAAAAAACCATGTCAGCAGCATTCTACAAAAGCTGGATGTGCAGGATCGTACGCAGGCGGTTGTTATGTCGATCAAAAACGGTTGGGTACGGTTGTCATAGTGTGAGAAGCCGGAAAGTTAGAAGCAAGAAACGGGCAAATAAATAATGGAGCGGTTTGTTATCAGTTTCCTTCCTGCTTTGTTCCGCATATAGTAAGAAAAAAGGGGGGAAACATGATGGGGTATGGTCAGTTGCTGCCATCACGGCGGCTGTCTATGTGATACTGGCTTGGGTTCTCGTATGGGGCGGCCGCTTCCTTTTTGATCGTTTTCCGCCGCATTTGCAGCGTACCGGAAGAAAAAGCGGTTCGCTGCAAGTGGTGCTCTTGCTCGACAATCCGGACGAACACCTGGAATACGCGGTACGCCACGCGCTTTGGGTATCTGCAGCGCATGGTGTCTCACTTCAAATATATGTGAATGAAGAAGTGAATAGTTCCACTTTACTTCCAATGATTCAAAGAGCGTGGCCCGATTTGCCAATCAGAAATATAAAACCTCAAGAACCATTGCTTCCGCTTCATACATGGTTTTTGGATTTTCCACATTAAAAAAGCATACGGGCAATCTGTTTTATTCTTTATCTTGACTTTTGCTTAATCAACAGCTGCGGACTTGGATGAGGAACATAAACGAAATGGTCGAATAAGACGCTAGCGAAGAAGAATACCAAATACGATCATTAAAATGAGAAAGTAACCTGTGAAAATCGCTGTTACCATCTGGAGCAGCGACATTTTTTTTCTTACGGGTCTCCTGCGTGTTGCTTGCGATGCGAGTTTTCTGAACCTTTCTTCTTGTTTGCGCCGGAGCAGGATCAGCGCGCCGATGGCCGCTTCGTAGTGCGGCTCTGCCTGCACTGCCTGCTTATAATAATGAAGCGCCTGTCCCCAGTTTTCTTCTTTTTCATAACGCTGACCTAAATAATAGAGAGCACGAGCGTCATAGCGGTTGTAGCGAAGTCGTTTTTCATAATAGGACGGATCGTATGTATTAATATATAGAGCGTTAACGTACTGTCCCAGCTTTAATTTTTTTGTTCGTTCGCGGAATTTCTCGCGCGCGTGCGATACATAGAGTTTGTTAGCCACCTATTCTCACCTCTTTCTTTCCAGTATTTCCGCGTTTTAGATTTGTCAGACATAAAATTTCATGTAAAAATTCGGGATTAAATGCAGAAAAAAACAAAAAATTGAAAAATAAAAAAAGGAAAATAATGGGTTTTGGCGAATTAAATAGGTACAAAGAATGACAAAATATGCATCCTTGTTATTAATTTTGGAAAGGAGAAAAAGTACCTATGAAAAAAACTACAGAAGTGAAAGTGACGAAAGACGGAGTTTTGTTTCTGTCAGAAGAAATTAGAGAAAGGGTGAATTTGCAGACAGGCGACTTTGTCGAATTTTTCATGGGGGAAAAAGGAGAAGTGATTCTAAGAAAATGTAAAGTGGATGAGGGGCTCTGGCAGGTCGCGGAAGATGACGATGAATATGATTCTGAAAAGTAGCAGGATAGAATTATGAAATGGGAAGATAAGGAGAAAATCTACAAGCTTTTTCAGGGACGGGCACTCTTGGAAGAGGAAGTGTATTGGCTGTTTCAGTTACTGTTTCGTGATGGCAGGAGAAGGATAACAGAAGAAGAAATGAAAGAGCTTCTGCAGGAATGGATACAGAGCGGGAAGGTCGAACGCAAACCAGGAGTGGAAAGGGTCTCAGAAAAGGGAGAAGGGAGTAGCTTCTCCCTTTTCGTTTCTTGGATCTGGTGTTTGATCCGAGGCGAGAAAAGCGAAGAAAGAATAAGGTACCGCTGTAACCGTTGCGGGGCGGAAGAGGAGCACATCCATATTGTTTACTGTTATCGCTGTCAGGGAGAATGTCCGTACTGTTGCCGTTGCCTGACAATGGGGCGCAGTAGTAGTTGCAGTAGCTACTATTTGTTTGCAGCTGATGAGAGAAAGCGGAATCCGAAAGGTTGCACCGAGGAAGCCCTTTTTTATTATCCGCAGTTGACACAGGCGCAACGGGCTGCGGCACGTAGTATGCTTGATTTTTACCGACAGGAGACGGGGATGCAGGAGTTTTTGGTGTGGGCAGTCTGTGGCGCAGGAAAAACGGAGGTCATGTTTCCGTTGCTGCATGATGTGCTGGCGAACGGAGAGCGCGTGCTTTGGGCAACTCCGCGCCGGGATGTTGTGCTGGAACTGGCTCCGAGGCTGCGTCGCGCGTTTCCGAACCATCCGCTTTCCGTATTATACGGCGGTGCCAAAGCGCAGGATAAGTGGAATGCGTCACGGTTCGTTCTGGCTACAACTCACCAAGCGCTTCGTTTTTACCGGCATTTCGACGTGGTGATACTTGATGAACTTGACGCATTTCCGTACAACCAAGATGAGATGCTGCCGTTTGCGGTGAATCGCGCCCGAACGTTGTCGGGGAAAATCATATACTTGACGGCTACGCCGCGCCCCGACTATCAAAAAAGAATACGCAAACCCAGCTATGCCAAGGATTTTCTGCCTCATGTCAAAATTCCGGTTCGCTACCATGGACACCCGCTACCCGAACCAGGAATTCGCCAGGAAAGCAAATTAAACGCACGTTTAAGCGCGAAAAAGCCGATTTTTTCCCTCCTCTCCTTTTTGAAGGATATCGAACGAAAAGGGGTGCCCGCTTTTATCTTTGTTCCGGCTATTCAGCAGCTTCCTCAATTATACGAATATATTATGGCATACAACAGCAAATGGCAGAATAAACTGGCGGTTGTTCATGCCGCTGATCCGGAGCGCGAAGCGAAAGTGAAAGCGTTGCGGGAGGGCAGGCTACAGATTTTGCTGACGACGACCATTATGGAACGAGGCGTGACACTTCCGGGGATTCAGGTATTGGTGTGCCAGGCGGACGCGCCGATTTTTGATGAAGCAGCGCTCGTTCAGATTGCAGGGCGAGCAGGCCGTTCAGCGGTCGCTCCTGATGGTATGGTTATTTTTATGGCGGAAGAGGTGACTGAGGCGATGAAAGCGTCTATTCGACAGATTCGGGAGATGAACCGGCTGGCGAAAAAACTGGGATATCTAAAGGCCACAAAGAGGGAGGAGAGAATATGAATTTGTTACATTGGAAACGTTGGACAGGCTGGCTTCTGGATATTTTGTATCCGCCACCGCCGCGGTGTACGCTGTGTGGGAATCCGAAGCGCGGAGAGGCGGCTGTTAAGCCTGGAGCAGGAAAAGGAGGACTGACGTTTTGCAGTGTTTGCGAATCGCAATTTGTGTTTTTGACAGATACCATTTGTCCGATATGCGGGCGTGCTTGGCCGACGAATGAGCCGTGTCCGGATTGTTGCCGGCGCAAAAGCAGGCATTTTTGCTATTCGCGCAGCGCGGTCCGTTATAACAAGCCAATGAAAGAGTTGCTTGCACGATATAAATATCGTGGAGATCGCAGGCTGGCAGAAATGATGGTGGAGCTATTGTGGCGTGCCTGGTATTTGTATTATAGAGAGATGAAGATCGACGCGATTACGTATATTCCGCTTCATGAAAAACGCTTAGTGGAGCGGACGTTTAATCAGGCGGAAGAAATGGCGCGTTTCTTGGGGCAGAGGATTGGCTTGCCTGTGTATGGACTGTTGGAGCGAAGAAAAGAAACGGAGAAGCAGAGTCAGAAAAAACGTGCGGCCCGTCTGCACGCGCTGGAAAACGCGTTTTATTTTTCGGACGCGCAAGCAGTGAATAGCTTTGAGGTACAGGCGCTGTTGCTGCTGGATGATGTATACACGACAGGAAGTTCGCTAAATGCGGCCGCTCGTGCGCTGAAAGAAGGGATTCCGGGAGCGGAAGTGTACGGGTTGACTGTGGCCAGATAAGTTGTACAGGTGTTTCGGGCTTTTATGTTAGAATGGATACTATAAGAAGCGGGAAAGGGAGCGGTAAAGATGAGCGGTGAAATGCTCGAGCGAATTCTTGAAGCTATACACGGCATTGACTCACGGATGGATCGGTTCGAGAACGAACAAAAATCGCTTAGAAGAGAAATGAATGAGCGGTTTTGTGCAGTGGATAAGAGGTTCGAGGCAGTAGACAAACGATTCGACGAGATGGATCGGAAGTTTGAAACGGTAGACAAGCGATTCGACGAGATAGATCAGAAGTTTGAAACGGTAGACAAACGATTCGACGAGATGGATCGGAAGTTTGAAACGGTAGACAAACGATTCGACGAGATGGATCGGAAGTTTGAAACGGTAGACGAACGGTTTAACGGAATTGATCGGAAGCTTGAAGCGGTAGACGAACGGTTTAACGGAATTGATCGGAAGCTTGAAGCGGTAGACAAGCGGTTTGACGAAGTTGATGGGAAATTTGAGGCAGCGGACAAACGGTTTGATGAGCTCGATCGGTTAGTACAACAAAATTTCGAAGAAATGAAGCAATTGATTAGTGCAGCGCAGGTGAAAAATCTGGAGAGCGACAATTTAATTTTGCGCGAAATTGGCAACTTGCGTGCAGAAGTACGCTATGCGATTGATACGGCGCATGAAAATCGTGAGCAGATTCACCGTTTGAAGAGCCATTTAGGTTAAAAGTAAGCGAAGGTTCCTGTTCTGTATGGGATAGATCGATGACAGTACAGGGACTCTCGCTTTTTTTATACTCATTATTTTTGTCGGATACGGCATATTACAGCTTATGGGGTAAAGAGGGTGTTGATGTTGTAAAACAGCTTGTCTCGATTGTCCCCACACCATTTGCAGCACGTCATGAATCACACGTGGAAAGGCATCTTTTCGTGTCCTCCATTCGCATCCTTAATATATGAAGGAAGACTGGTACCAGTTATGAAAACTTTCGGGAAGGATATTTGCATACATTGAGTGTCCGGCTGAAAAATATTGTGCTCGGCTCCACTACTTCTTCCACAGCCGAAGTGGTCGTGATCATTGAAGCCGAAGAAAATGTGCAGGGGGAGCAGCGAATTTCGCTTTATAAGGCTACCTATACTGTTGGGTTAGAAAATGGTGCACTTAAATTGTTGAAAGGAAAAGCGAAAAAAATAAAAGAAACGATGTAGAAGTTAGAAATGTTAACAACGTGTAAATGTTGTAATTTAGTTGAAACTCTACTAGAATGGTAACTAGGACAACCCACTTTTGAATGGGAGGAATTACATATGGCAATTGAAAGAGCAGGAGCCGTTACATTTAAAGGCAACCCGGTAACCCTTATCGGTGAAGAAGTAAAAGTAGGCGATACAGCAAAAGACTTTACTGTATTGGCGCAAGGCTTGCAGCCGTACTCCTTGAATGATGGCAAAGGAACAGTGCACCTCATCAGCGTTGTTCCTTCCATTGATACAGGCGTATGCGATGCGCAAACCCGTCGCTTTAACGAAGAAGCGTCCAAACTTCCAAATGTGGAAGTGTTGACGGTAAGCGTAGACTTGCCTTTTGCCCAGGCTCGTTGGTGCGGAGCAGCAGGCATTGAGAATGTAAAAATGCTGTCCGACCACCGTGATCTTTCTTTCGGCGAAGCATTCGGCGTAGCGATTAAAGAACTTCGTCTGCTGACCCGCGCGATTTTCGTCTTGGATAAAGACAATAAAGTAACGTATGTGGAATACGTTCCGGAGGTAACAAATCACCCGGATTATGAGAAAGCCATTGCTGCGGCAAAAGAAGCAGCGGAGAAGTAAAGAAAAACTTAAACTTTTTGTGAAAGTTGCCGATTACTTTATTAACAAGTAATCGGCTTTTTGTTATCGAGAACAAGGCGGTTAATGAACTGGAAATAGGCACAAATGCCGAAGTTCAAACGAAATGTATATATTAATGGAGCAATGAAGAATAAAAAAGAATGAATAAGAAGTATATAAATGTAATAAAGAAAGCCGGGGTGATAACAGTGAGAATTGAAAGAACGGGTCATATTCAGCCAATCCATCCGTACCGCCAGCAAGAAATGCGTCAGGAGGAAGCCAAAAAGAAAGGAAAAGAGCGCGATCAGTTGGAAATTTCCACAGAAGCGCTGGAGCTACAGAAAAATCAGGAAACGGAGGCAGAACGCACAGAGCGTATCGCCGAATTAAAAAAACAGGTACAGGCTGGAACGTACCATGTGGACGCTAAACTGATCGCGGAGGCGTTGTTGAAGAAGGGGATGTAAATCGGAATAAATGTCGGATGGTGACAAGATAATGAGTGAATTATACAAGGTTGTGGGGATTTTGGAGCGGTTGCTCGCCGAACATGAGCGGATGTTGAAGCTGGCCGGGTACAAGAAGGAAGTCTTGATTAAAGGCGATATGGACGAACTGGCTTGCATCCTGCAAGTTGAATCTCGCTGCATGAACACCATCCAATCACTTGAACAAGAGCGGGAGCAACAAATCTCGCTCTATTTTATGCGGCAGGGGATTCATAAGGAGACATGCTATCTCAGTGAGTTGATCGAGTTGGCCGATACTCCGGAACTAAAAGAGAATTTGGCCCGCTGCCAGAAGAGATTGGGAGACGTGATTGCAGAATTGCGGACGCTGAATAGGTTGAATCAGCAGTTGCTTCAGCAGTCGCTTGCATTTATCAATTTTACGTTGGAAGAGTTGACGGCGCCGGAGGAAGATCCGTATCTATATCAGCAGAAAGGTAATCATCACGCAGGTTCTGTGCGTTTTTTTGACAGTAAGGCATAGTTGTACAGCGTTGTCGATTATTCTGCACTTTTTTAAGGTGAGTGGTGGATAAAGGGAAACCGTGATAGAAGAAATCGGTAGAGGAAGGGAGATAAAGCGATGAGATCAACGTTTGGAGGATTAGAGATTGCGAAGCGTGGCTTATTTGCTCAGCAGGCCGCGTTGAATGTTACGGGTCACAATATCGCGAACACGAATACGGAAGGATATACACGCCAGCGAGCAAATATGGAAGCATCAATGCCGTTTCCATATCCAAGCCTAACGAATGAGCGCCAGGCCGGGCAGATGGGTACCGGGGTAATAGTAAGTTCTATACAGCGCTTGCGTGATCGTTTTCTCGATGCACAGTTTCGTAGCCAATATAAAAATGTAGGGCAATATGAAGCTCGGACGAATGCGTTGGAGCAAATCGAAGTAATTATGAATGAGCCATCCGATAAAGGACTTCGTTATGTCATGGATGAGTTTTGGAATTCATGGCAAAAGGTTTCCCAACCTTCTGCGGATTATTCTACTCGTGAATATGTCATTCAAAAAGGAAAAGCGTTGGCAGAAACGTTAAATTTTATTGATAGGGAACTGAAACAGCTACAAAAAGATTTTAATTCACAGGTTGAGATAAAAGCGGAACAGCTTGAAACGATTGTAAAGCAAATTGCAGACTTAAATCAGCAAATCAGTGACATTGTGCCGCACGGTTATATACCAAACGATCTTTATGATAAAAGAGACGTTTTGATTGATAAGCTTTCTAAAATGCTGGACATTGAAGTGGAAACGGTTCCTATAGATGTAGACGGTAAAAAAGTGGATGGGCCAGTAAATATTACATTGAAAAACCCGAGTGGTGTCCAGCTGGTGACAGGAAATACTCCTGCGTCCATTACGCTTGTTGATTCAGGAAAACTTGCAAATGGGGATGATCGTCGTTTTATTTCGGTAGGAGGCACGCAGTTGGATTCGGGAAATCTCAAGGCAGGAGAGATTTACGGATTAGTCGACTCTCGCGACACGGTTATTCATAATTATATTACCAAAATAAATGACTTAGCTAAGGCGTTTATTAAAGAAGTGAATGAAAAACATTCTTCGGAAAACTTTTTCAGTGGAGCGGATGCTTCAAATATAGGCGTTGCGATTACTGATCCAAATAAGGTTGCGTACGACCCTGCGAACCCCGGAGATAATAGTATAGCTTTAGCTGTATATGCCTTAAAGCAGAGCACTTCTATTTCGATAGGAGGGACAACTACTTCTTTTGATGGTTTTACCCGTGCAATGATTGCCACTTTAGGGGTTGAAACAGAGGAAGCACAACGGATGAAAGAAAACGCCGAGAGTCTGGTCATGGAAGTAGAGAACAGGCGGCAATCCATTTCCGGTGTTTCCTTAGACGAGGAAATGAGTAATATGATTAAGTTTCAGCATGCATATAATGCTGCGGCTCGCACTATTACGGCGGTTGACGAGATGCTTGACAAGATCATTAACGGTATGGGAATTGTAGGTAGGTAGGAGGGAATATGATGCGGATTACACAAAACATGTTAAATAATAATATGCTTTATTATTTGGGGAATAGCTGGCAAAGGATGGAACGGCTGCAGGAGATGCTGTCAACAGGCAAAAAAATTTCAAAACCGTCCCATGATCCGATTGTGGCGAGCCGTGGCATGCTTTTCCGAACGAATTTTTCCGAAATTGAACAGTTCCGTTCCAATACGGATGAAGCGATGAGCTGGCTTACGCAAACAGAGTCTGCGGTCGGCGAGGGCATCGACATCTTGCTCCGTGTAAAAGAACTATTAACGCAAGCGGCCAACGATACGAACGGAAGAGAAGAACGCCAAAAAATTGCCACTGAAATCCGGCAGCTGCGCGACCAGCTTGGTTCGGTGGCCAACACCACGTTTGCCGACAAATACATTTTTAACGGTACGCACACCCTGACGCCTCCTTACGACAAAACAGCGGAAGATTTAATATCCGACGTAAACAATAGTGAAATTCCATTGGAAGTATCGACAAATGTCAAAATTCCGATCAATGTGCAGCCGGACGAACTATTTAAAACAGGTGGAAGTACCGTATTTGCCGTGTTAAAAAACGTCATAAGTCATCTAGATCCTTCTCCTACTGATCCGCCGCCAACGACCGCTGACATTCAGAACGATTTGGAAATTATTCAAAGTCATATTGATAACTTTCTGAAAGTCCGGGCTTCTGTGGGCGCACGCATGAACCGGGTTGAACTGCTGCAAAATCGTCTCGGCAATCAATCGTTTGGGACAGAGAAAATGATTTCTGACGGGGAAGATGCTGATCTGGCAAAAGTTATTATTGACCTGCAAACGAATGAAAATGTGCACCGAGCAGCGCTGGCTGCTGGTTCGCGGTTGATTCAACCCTCCCTTCTTGATTTCCTTCGCTAGAGGAGCGGGAAAGAAATGAATGTTTTACGCCTTGAGATACAACAGAAAAACGCGAAGCTTGCCTGGGATGTGCAGCAGCCTGTCTATAGGTTTGAACCGTCGCGTACACGTTTGAAACTGGAGCAGAAACCGCCCGAGATGGTTCTGCATCCCACCCCGTCGAAGTTGACGATTGATCAGAGGCAATGCTGGGCTGATATGGAGCTAAAACATGTTTTTCAGTGTATCGCCGAAGCGGCTGCGGACGGCAAACGGGAGGCGCTCGCATATATTGCGCGCGTTACGGAGGAGGGCGAACAACTGGGGGCGATCGAGAATAAGGGGAATGTGATTCGCCAGCTCGCTGCCAGTAAACGTACTTTGCCCCAGCACCGTTTCGCATACGGAAATGTCCCCGGAAATTTTTCATTAAAAATTTCGTTTACGCCAGGGCAATTGAATATGGATTGGAAAATTGGCGGTACGTCGGTCGATGTACAAACGACTCCTTTCCGGCACCATTATGAAAAAGGACGAATTTTCTATACGATGCAGCAGAAAAATGAACTGCATTTTCAGATTACCGGCGGACATGTTGATACCATGTATTAAAGAACAAACGGAGATAGTCCCGATAAAGGAGTTTTAGCCGATGGCGACAAAGATGATATCCAGCTTATTCGGTGAATTTGAATATGCGGCAGAGGAAGTGTATCGATTCGAACACGGACTGCCTGGATTTCCTGAAGAACGTGAATTTATGTTTATGAAAATTGAAGATAGCCCGTTTACGGTCTTACATTCGATTCGGGAAGACTTATATTTCTTTCTGATTGATCCGTTTCCCCTTTTTCCCGATTATGAGGTTACCATTCCAGACCCGGTGCTTGAGGAACTTGGGATTCAGGATCGTAACAGTGTGCTTTGCTATTGTATCGTTGTGCTGCGCGAACCGCTGGCCGATTCCACCGTCAACCTGCTTGCTCCGGTGATCATGAATACCGTGAACCGTAAAGGGATGCAGCTTGTGTTGGAGAACAGCAGCTATTCCGTCCGTCAACCGCTCTTTTCGCACCAGGGCAACAAAGAGTACAATGATAGAAAGAAAGGAGCTGCCGGACGGAGTGAGGCGGCAGGCCAGTAAAGGCAGGCGGAATGTATGTTAGTATTAACGCGCAAAGCAGGCGAATCGATTGTAATTGGGGACGAGATTACGATAAAAATTGTAAGCATAGACGGAGATCAGGTAAAGCTCGGTATCGAAGCACCCCGGCATGTGCAGATTCACCGGCAGGAAATCTATGAAGCTATTCAGGCCGAGAATCGGCTTGCTGGAGGCAAAAAGCCGGAGATTCATATTGAGCAGTTGAAGCGGTTGAGCAATCAAAGTGATAATTAACCAATACGTTTTTTCTTTCCGGGCCATGTTTCTTTGTGTCCGGATATTTTTTTGCTGCTCCGAGGGAGTAGACATGTTTGCTGCTACAGGGAAAAGACGAGGTATGAGAAGTCGAAAAAATTTCCGAAAAAGTATTAAACAGGCCGGTTTGCTCTCCGATATAGATAATGTAAGAAACAATAAGGAAGCTTGTGGCGCGCGACATAGGCGGACGTATTGTTTCGCAAGAATGCTGGTGGCGATCACATATCGTCAGTTGTTGAGAGTATGCCGCTTTCTGTTTAAAAAGCCATCTGGCTTTTTAATAAATAATAAGTGAACATGGACGTTCACGAAATCATCAAGGAGGAATAGAACATGATTATCAATCACAACCTGAATGCCATGAATGCATTCCGTCAATTTGGTATTAACAATGCTAACATGGCGAAATCTACTGAAAAACTTTCTTCTGGTCTCCGCATCAACCGTGCGGGCGATGATGCAGCAGGTCTGGCTATTTCTGAAAAAATGCGCGGCCAGATTCGTGGTCTGGATCAAGCAAGCCGTAACGCTCAAGACGGTATTTCTCTTATCCAAACAGCAGAGGGCGCATTGAATGAAACACACAGCATTTTGCAACGTATGCGTGAACTTGCGGTACAATCATCCAATGACACCAATACTGACGTTGACCGTAAGGAAATTCAAAAAGAGATTACGCAGTTGAAAGATGAAATTGATCGTATTGCCAATACGACGGAATTCAACACGAAAAAATTGCTTAACGGAACAGTTGGCAATAATGCGACCATGTCCAATAACAATGTAGCCATTAAAACTGCGGAAGTTGTTAAGAGCGATCTGAAAGCTGACACTTATACTGTAACACAGACGAATGCGGCTACATTGGGTGTAGATATTAAAACAAATACGACCGGATTGACAGCTGCTACTTTTGATTTAGCTGATACCTCAAAGGTTACTGGTCTTGAATTAGGCGATTATACTCTTGAGTTAAAGGCTACAGGTGTTGCAAACAAATTTGATGTTACTTTGAAAAATAGCGATGGTGTAGTGGTTGCGTCTGCAGCTTCTTGGGATTCAACTGCTGGTGGTGCTTTGACAGGAACTTTACCTGATGGAACAACTACAAAAATTACATTGAATGCAGCAGCTGGTGCACAAGAAGGAAAAATGACATTTAACTTAAATGCAACATATGGCGCTGCTGGTGATTTCAAAGTAGAGAATTCTTCTGGTGGTACGGAGTTTTCTAATAGTGGCTCTCTTAAGATCACACAAAGCAAGTTCAATGCTGGCGGATTTGAATTCGGTATGACTGTAGATACTGCGTTAGCAGCAGCTGGAAGCACTACAACAATTACAACAACGAATAATGCGTTAACCATGCACATTGGTGCGAATGAATCGCAAACAATGAACATTGACATCAATAAGATGGATACAGTAAGCTTGGGTGTTAAAAATATTGATGTGACTACCCAATCTGGGGCGGAAGCCGCTATCTCTACCATTCAGAAAGCTATTGAAAAAGTATCAGCTGAGCGTTCCAAACTTGGTGCATTCCAAAACCGCTTAGAACATACAATCAACAACCTGAATACATCTTCTGAAAACCTGACTGCTTCTGAGTCCCGTATTCGTGACACAGACATGGCGAAAACGGTTATGGAGAACACGAAAAACAGCATCCTTGCTCAAGCCGCTCAAGCAATGCTGGCTCAAGCCAACCAACAACCGCAACAAGTGCTGCAACTGCTCCGTTAATTTCAGTGATAAACGTAAAAGAGACTCTGGTTTTGCCGGAGTCTCTTTTTTATGTGTGCCCGGCATGGGCGCCATCTCTGATTAACGTGCTTTTTTATTCCTGTCTACTTGACAGGGGGCACTTCACTGATGATGCTCTTTTAGAAAAGGACGAAGGAGTTTGTTTGGCATGATGAATACGGGCATTATCGATGATCATAATGACCTTCTTGTTGGCATAGTGCTTCATCACTTTCTTCAAGAATTCCAGAAAAGAAGCAGCATTACAGGAATCTGCCGTTGTACAGAATATGTCGCCGGTTTGCGTATCTACGGTTCCGAATAAAGTCACCTGAGCGTGATGACCGTATGTTGGAATCTGCTTCTGTTCTCCTTTCGGAGACCATGTAGCCCGAAGGGCTTGATACGAGCGAACATGGGTCTCGTCTTGTGCAAGCAGTACCGTATTTTCGTCCATTACGTTTTTTTTTATCATCTCTACCTGGTGTACAAACGCCTGCTGTTTCTCTTTGTTGCTTTTGCCAATACATACGTTGTACGCTTCCAACGCAATCCTAAGCGATGAAGCATATCGGCGATACCGGAACGTGACATCGTAACAGAAAACCGTTCTTTGATCCATTTTTGAAGCGAAGAAGTTCAGCTATCCCACCTCGATTAAACATCTTGACATACGTAGAGACAGACTGGCGACAAATGCCCAGTACTTCTGCATCTTACCGTAGAAAAACCTTCAAGAATCAGCCGAACAGCCGTCACACGCTGCCGAAAAAAAGCATCAAAAATCACACGCTCTTCCTTTCGTAACGCTTCACTCGTAAATCCGTGAGTGTTTGTAATCAGTGATTTTTTCATAACATAATCCGCTCCTTATCATTGTGATGATAGGAGCCAGTATTGCCAAATAACCGTTTGTTAAACCCTTAATCGGTAGCTATATAAAAAGGCACCTTATATTCCAAAAATGCCCCGTCCAGGTATCTATTTCTACAAAAAAATACAAAATAAGTCAAAATTAGAATCGATTTGTCGAACGATTTCTGTCCTTTTTAGATAATATTATTAACAAACATTTAACTGATAAGGATTTTTCTGGTGCATTAAGAGACTTACAAGATAATCCAGTCCCTAAACCAGGTGGTGGGTATTGGAATCACTTACAGGAAATGAAGGACTCCTATAAGGGTTTAATTAGGATAAGAAAAGGCTTAGAAGGGTCACTTAAAAATCCAAATTTAAATGATGCTACAAGAAAAGTACTACAGGAGGGTTTGGATAAAGCAAATAAGAATATAAAGAAAATAGAGAATTTATTTGAACCATTTGGGGGGATAAATTAGTGAAAACTATCAAAGATATTTACAACATTTCACAGGGAGAACTAAAAGCTAAGTATGCATTAGATATATGGTATAATACCCTGATAGAGAAAACAGTTACAGAAATTGATATTACGGATATCTGTAGAATGCTTAGACAAGAGATTTTTATTGAATTAGCAATAGAGAGGGCTCTTGAGTATCTAAAACAAAACCCTCTTATTGGAGATGTCTATGATGGACAATTGTTAGAATTGCTTTCTTCAGTTGATGTAATAAAATTAAAAAAATATAAAAAATCTATAAAAGAATTACTTTTTGATATTAAAACAAGACTAGATATCAATGACTTTTTTAGTCAAGAAGATTATATCGAATATGTTGATTTATTAGAAAAATTTCTGGATAAGTTAGATAGTCGTTAAATGTATTTACCTTGATTGGATTTTTACCTTTCAAGGTTTTCTTTTAAGGTAATTCTCAAAAACAAGTGTTTTTGAGACAACGAAAATTAAGCGGTGAAACAACATGTTTCGCCGCTTTTTATGTGTGCCCGGCATGGGCGTCATCTCTAGGGTTCAAGTTCCGAGTGACGAAGGCAGTAGTAGCCATTAGCTTGTGGCAAGGGTGTCGACCGTGAGGTCGAATCTGAAGGAAGCCGGCGGCAAACCTTCGGCCTGAGGAACATGAATCTCATATAAGGCCAGCGTTCGTTGGATGAGCCTGCATAACAAGGCGAAGTCCATACTGCCGAAGGCGAGCGAAGGTAAATGAGGCAGGTAGATGGAGGGGAAGATGGCGCTCTTACCCGAGGAGGTCTGTCTGATAGGCCGAGTATCCTCGGTAACCTCATTCGCGAGAATGAGCTGAACAGACAGAAGTCAGCAGAGGTCATAGTACATGCCATGTGATGACATGACATGGAAGGGCCGAACATTATGGAGAACGAAAGACCAGGCGTTCGAAGACACGCGATGAAGGCAGACAATCCGTATGGACTTATCCGAAGGAGGATGTGGTGAATTCCACGGGGGACTTCGGAAGGGCAGAGTGTGCCTTCGGCACAAATGGAACCTTTCGCTCACGCAAGGAGTGTACGTTCAATGATGGAATAATTGTTAGCACGGGACAATCTCTCACTTGCTTTGAAACAGGTAGAACGAAATAAAGGAAGCCATGGTGTGGATGGTATGTCTGTAAAATCCCTACGTAGATATATCATGGATCACTGGCATGACATTCGTCGTTCCATTGAGTGAGGTGGGAACTTATGAATCCAGTCCTGTCCGTCGCGTTGAAATCCCGAAGCCGAACGGAGGAGTCCGACAGTTAGGTATCCCTACCGTGCTTGACCGTTTCATCCAACAGGCAATTGCACAGATACTTACCCCTGTGTTTGACCCTTGTTTTTCCGAACATAGTTATGGATTCCGCCCCTCACGGCGCGGACATGACGCTGTACGAAAAGCTAGGCAATACTGGCGTATCGCCAAAAGTCCTGTTTTACATCGGACTCTTGATGAACGATTCTTCGAATCGTATCGACTCAAGAGTCTAAAAGAACGATATCACGCCTTGCGGCGTACATAATGAACCGCTGTATACCGAACGGTACGTACGGTGGTGTGAGAGGTCGGGGGCTAATCACCCCCTCCTACTCGATTGTTTGTGTTTGCTATGCTTCTTTGACAAAGCAATCTTACGTAAATTTCCATGTCCTCATGCTAAAAAATCCCACCATCCCGTCCGATATATCTAAATAAGAGAACGACAAAATGTGGAGGGAACGAATATGACGGACGTATCGCTTCCGATGCATCATACTGTTTCATCACGGAGCCCTGCGCTGGAAAAATCGGCTCAGCCGATGGATGAAACACGGATAATGGCAGCGCGGGAAGAACAAGTGCAAACCGAGCGGTTTGACAATCAAAAGTATCGTGATGAAAAAGAACGGGAAAGGCTCAAACAGGATGCCGATAAGCTGTTTGAAAGCCTGAATACGGGTCTCGCCTTAAAATTTCATGAAAAAAGTGGACAATGGTACGCCGTTATTGAGAACAAAATTACGCATGAAGTGATTAAAGAAGTACCGCCGCAAGATGTGCTTGAACTGCGGGCGCGGCTCAAGGAAATGATCGGTTTCTTCTTGGATCAAAAAATTTAGAATGGAGAGATGGAAATGTACGGAATGAATGTAAATCGCATATCCGGCCTTGCCTCCGGTATGGATACGGACACACTGATTAAAAAGCTGATGGATGCGGAGCGTATCCCGTTCAATAAGCTCAAGCAAAACCGGGAGAAGCTCAACTGGCAAAGCGAAGCTTATCGCAAGTGGAATACTGAGATTTTCTCATTCCGCTCCAAGACATTATTCGATATGAAGATGTCATCGACATACAACACGTTTACGACAGCCTCATCCGACGAAGCGAAAGTGTCAGCGGTTGCGAATGGCGATGCGATAGAAGGGCTTCATACATTGAAAGTCACGCAAACGGCGGCAGCCGCTTCTGTGAACGCTACGACTGACACGAGCAGGACGCTAAGTGAAGACAGCGAATTTGTCGTGAAAGTAACGAATGCGAAGGGAGAGGTGCGCCAGGCGACCATTTCATTAAAAGCTGGTCAAACCGTGAAAGACGCTGTGGCTGCATTGAATGCGGCTGTGGACGCAGGCGATGGGAAAACGAGTCTTGGCTTGCAGGCTGCGTATGATGATAACCTGAAACAATTTGTTTTGAAAACAAAAGAAACGGGCGCTTCAACAAAAATTGAATTAAGTGTTACATCTGATACGAAAAACCCTCTTTATGTTTTGGGATTGGCGGCCAGCGATGCAGCGGTCGATGATACAAAAACGTATACCGGACAAAATGCGAAAGTCATATTGGACGGGTATCCGGAAACAGAGTTTACCTCCAA
The DNA here is from genome assembly GCF_001439585.2 of Aneurinibacillus sp. XH2. Taxonomy (NCBI): domain Bacteria; kingdom Bacillati; phylum Bacillota; class Bacilli; order Caryophanales; family Paenibacillaceae; genus Aneurinibacillus; species Aneurinibacillus sp. XH2. Next base: position 413,698 of record NZ_CP014140.1, read on the forward strand.
CACCTTTAAAGCGTTTGGCTTAATCTATACGATTAAAGGCCAGGCGACGCCTGCCACGCCGATTGAAGTTACGGTGAACGTAAAGCGGGACATCGAGGCGGAAATCAAAAATATTAAAGACTTTATTAACAAATATAATGAGATGCTGGAAAAGCTGAAAAAGACGCTGGATGAACCGGTCTACAAAAATTATCAGCCGCTGACGGATGAAGAGCGAAAAGCGTTAACCGAAAAGCAGATTGAGCAATGGGAAGAAAAGGCGAAGAGCGGTCTTTTGCGCCGTGATGGCATTCTTTCCGGTCTGGTAAACAGCATGCGCCTGAATATGACTTCCATCGTAGACAACGGCAGCAAATACAATTCGCTGGCCGCGATCGGCATTACATCCGAAAGCTATAAAGACAAAGGAAAGCTGACGGTGAATGAAGATAAGCTGCGTGAAGCGTTGGAAGAGGACCCGGAAGCGGTGAAAAATCTGTTTATTCAGGGGAGCGATATTACCGAAGAAGATGTGGAGAACGATCCGACGAAACAGGCAAAGCGCGGCTTGATTCACCGGTTGAATGACAGCTTTGGAGCTGCTTTTAAGGAGCTGACGGAGAAAGCGGGAGTGACCGGAAACCAGGCAGATGATCAAAGTATTATTGGAAAAATGTTACAAAATCTGGATGCGCGCATTTACGATATGGAAAGGCGCTTGATTCAAAAGGAAAATAGGTATTACCGCCAGTTTACGGCCATGGAAAAGGCGATGAGCAAGTACAACGCCCAAAGTGCCTGGCTTATGCAACAATTCGCAGGAGGAAGTAATGGACGATGACAAATCTTGCAGCGCAGCAATATAAACAAAATAGTGTACTTACGGCTACACCGGGTGAAGTAACGCTCCAATTATATAATGGTCTTGTCAAATTCATTAAAATGGCAATCGCAAGTGCGGAACAAGGAGAAATTCAGGCGGTCAATACGAACCTTATCAAAAGCCAGGACATTCTCAGGGAACTGTTGTGCACGTTAAATATGGAATACCCGGTCGCAAAAGATATGGCCGCCATGTATGAATATATGCTGGAGCGTTTAATCAAAGCTAATACCACCAAAGAACAGGCGATCATGGAAGAAGTGCTGGGATATGCCGAAGATTTTCGAAACACGTGGCAGCAGGCGCTCAAGCTAATGAAATAGGGGCCGCGATGTCTGGAAACTTTTATTCACAGAAAAAGCGACTGCTTACGGAGATGCGAACAGAAACGCTTGAGCAATTGCGCGCCGTCCGCGCGGAGGATGTGGAAGCGTTCCTGGATCATGTGGAAAGATGCAATCAAATTATTGAATCCATTAATCAACTGGATGCGCAAAACGAAGCACGAGATCCTTCCGAAGAACAAGAGTTGAGACGTCTGCTCCAGGAAGTGATAGAAGTGCGCCAGCACATCACTCCTCTGCTTGTTCCGTTGCGCGATAAGTTGCGCCAGGGCGCGGTAATGGAAAGAAGGCAAGTGATCATTCAGAAAGGGTATAATAAAGAGGAAGCATATTTGCCCAGTATTTTTTTCGACCGAAAAGAATAGTCTCCCATTAGACGACCTTGCGTTGCTTTTGTTTATGGAGGGTGTCCTAAAAGTGATGGGGCACCCTTTTGCGTTACGATATACGCAATATACGTATTTCCAGCAATGTTTTGGGACAGTTTCCTTCCAGCTGGTATATAAAAGCATGCCCATTTTGACCGATATTACTAAATAGAAGTTATAGTGCGGAAAGGTGGAGCGTCACATGCAAGTCTCAGATGTTACGCGGAGCATTCATACCTCACAAATGTCCGGAAAAACAACGGAACCCCAGCAGGGACAAATGACAAATCATGTGAATGGACAAGGCTCTGTCTCTTTATCTTCCGAAACGACAGCCGAGCAGGTATTGCAGGATGCCGGGATCAAAGCGACAGTAGAAATGAAGGAAGCAGTACGTTTGCTGATTGCGGAGCGCATCCCGGTTACAAAGGAGACGCTACAGTCACTTCAGCACATTCTCCAAAAAGGAGAAGGAACCATCCAGCAAAAATTGGATACGCTTTCGATTATGGCGCAGAAGAAAATTTCGGTTACGCCCAGAAGCTATGAAGCGGTGTTTCGTGCTTTATACGGACCGTCGCTGGATCAAATTCTGAGTGAGCTGGCGAAAGAAGCGCCTGATTTGCTGTCAGAGCTGCGCTTTTTATCGAATTCCGATTCTCTGCAAGACGCGCACCGGAGTGTCCCCGATCATTCGCGTGCGGGAATGTCTGCTTTGCTGGAACAGGCCTTGCAAAAACTGGCGGAACAGGCGCTTGCTATCCGTATGTCCGGCAGGGCAACCCGCAGCCAGCTTCGTGAATTGCAGGAAGCGGTGGCGCAGGCGGTACAGGAAGCCAGGTTGAGCACAGAAGTACGGAAAGACCTCGAAAGCGCGATTCGGCAAATCATGAAAGAACTGCGGATGTCGCTTAGCTATGAAGCTGTAGGCAGGCATGCGGAAGCGAAGATAATGGTAGAGCGGAGCATAGATATGCTGGTGAAAATGTTGAAACTGCCGGTAGTCGGAACGGGGGGCGCTCGTACAGAAAGCGGTTCGCCGAACATGTCGTTTCCTGACGGCGAAGGAGTCGATCATTCTGGGGCAAACGTTTTGCGTCCGCTCAGCGAGACATTCATAAGATTGGGCAATCTGGTCAGTCTGGCGCGGCAGGAACTGCTTGTGGCGCTGGGGAACATTCAAATGGAAGGTTCGACCTCTTCGCGTCAGCCGGACATCGTGATGCGAGATCTTGCTGTGGCGTTGCGCGATGCGATAAAGCGTGAAGGAGTGCCGCAAAAAGAAGCGAATCAGGCAGCACACATACTTCAACAGTTAGAAGAAGCGGCGCGTCAGCCGGCTCAAAACGGTGAGCGGCTGCTGGCCGGTATGGATGAACTTGAGCGCTTGTTCGCTGCCTCGGGAGAGCGGATGGCGGCGCTGACCGCTGTCCAGACGGCTACCTTTGAACGCCTCACACGCTATATTCCCGATTATTTGCATCAAGTAGGAGAAAAGTTCAGGCAAACAAAAAAAGAAATTATCAACAATGTTGAGCGCATGAGCCAGTTTTTACGCCAGAACATTCCACAGGCCGCTTCCTATATTCAGCGGATTGTCGAGCCAACGATTGAAATGGTGAATCGGCTGGTGAATAAGGGAGAATTCGCCCTGTTTGCTGATATGGACTTTGAGTACGAGCTATTGCGCATGAGCGGCGAACTACAGCGGGTCAAAGGGTTGCTGGCCAAAGGCGAACAGGATGAGGCGCTCCGGCTGTTTCAACGATTGCGAACCGATTTAGAAAAGCTCAACTGGCAACCTTCCTATACGAAAGTCGAACGCTTTTTCTCCAAGATGACAGGAGAAGGCGGAATGCAGAATCCGCTTCAGCTTTACGCTCAACAATGGCGGGAAGAATCGCTGACCGGCCGCGGAGTGCAGGAAGCGATGCGCGGGATGGGGTTCAGCCATGAACGAGAGGCAGTGGAATGGATGATGCGTCGAGAAGGAGACATGCGCTCAGCCGGATATAATAGCAGCGATGCGCGAGGAGAAAAACCGCCGCACAATCTCAAGGCGATGCTAATGAACGGAATGGAAAGCCATGCTTCTCCCAAAGCGAGGGAGATGTTGGAGCAGGCCTTATCTCATGTAACAGGGCAGCAACTGTTGTCCAAACAAGAGGCAGGGACGGTCACCCAATCGTTTCAAGTACAGCTCCCGCTACCTTGGGAAGAGGGGATGCATTCGGTTCATATGCAAGTTCGTGCCCGGCAAAATGGCGAACAGATGGATTGGGAGAATTGTAGCCTGTTCTTCTTTCTTGATACGCCGAAGTTTGGGGAAACGGGAGTGGCTGTTACGGTAGTCGAAAGAGAAATGGCGATACGTGTTCAGAACGATCATCCGTTTGTGGAGCAGGCGTTTGCGCCGTACATTCCGCGGATGAAAGAGGAATTGCAACGGATGGGCTACCGGGTGCAGAGCGTAACCTTTTCCCCGCTGGCGCATCAGGAGCGGGAGAGCGAACAGAGAAAAGCCCCAGCTATAGATACCGCAACCGGAAGGCAGCATGCGTTCGCCCATACTTCCGGAGAAGGGGTCGATATTTCAGTATGATTTACAAGCATTTTCAGCAAGCGGCAAAAGGAAAAGAGAAAACGAGCCGGGCGGCTGTCATTCGCTATGACAAGGATAAGGATCGGGCGCCTACGGTGGTCGCTCATGGGCGCGGGCAAATCGCGGAAAAAATCATCGCGAAAGCGAAGGAACATGACATTCCGCTTCAGGAAGATGCGATGTTGTTGGAGAACTTGCTGGATCTCGACCTGGGCAGCAATGTGCCACCACAGCTGTATCAGGTAGTGGCGGAAATCTTGTTGCTTGTTCGAAGGGCGAATATCGGTTCTGCGGTTTCTGTTCCGCTTATACCTGCTATCGAACGTACGCCTTATTGGGAGGAAGAGGATGACGAGATTTGGCTTGAAGATTCTTCCTTAAAACTCTAGAAAAATATCCGATATCTATAATGTAGACATTTTGCCATGATAGAAGTATAAAAACATCAATTATGATTTGTGTTGAGAGGAATCGCGATGGAGCGTATGGTCACGTTGGAAAATGTGGAGATAAGTGATTTGCACGGTCATCCCGAATTAATTACATCCCTGTTGTATAAGCGACTGCTGCAAAAATTAGAAGAAGCGATCGCTTGTATTTCGGAGAAGAAATACGCGCAGGCGAACGCAGCTTTGCAGCTTTGCAACGATATTGTTACCCGTCTTGGTTTCGGAATCAAGTACGAAGCCGGCGTTTTAGCCGATCGGCTCGAAATGCTGTATCAGTATGTATTTGAACTGATTATACAAGGGAATCTCCGCAAAGATATCAAGCTTTTGCAGGAAGCGAAAGAGATCATCTGTCAATTGGATGAGGCCTGGACGATCGCGATGGAGAAGGAAAAGGGAAAAACACAGGTTATGGCTCACCTTGCCGGCAAGCCCAGGCTGAATCCATATGAGCGTCGGGAAATTGAACAGGAAACATGGAATCATGCGGAAAAGAAGCAGTTTGACTTTTAAAAATATGAGATCGTTTTTTAAGGAGTGGATACGATATGCGTATTAATCATAATCTTCCCGCGTTAAACGCCTACCGTAATTTAGCGCAAAATCAAATAGGAACGAGCAAGATTTTGGAGAGACTGTCTTCCGGCTATCGCATTAACCGTGCGTCTGATGATGCGGCAGGACTTGCCATTTCAGAAAAAATGCGCGGTCAAATTCGCGGTTTGGAGCAAGGACAGCGCAATACAATGGATGGAGTTTCTTTGATTCAGACGGCGGAAGGCGCATTGCAGGAAATACACGAGATGTTGCAGCGTATGCGTGAATTGGCCGTACAAGCAGCAAACGGCACGTATAGTGACAAGGACAAAAAAGCCATTGAGGATGAGATCAATCAATTAACAGCACAAATTGATCAGATTGCTAAAACAACGGAATTTAATGGAATTCAACTTATCGGAGACAGCGATAGTACTTCGTTACAAGATGTGAAAATTCAGTACGGCCCTAAAAAGGAGGACTCGTTGACTCTGGAATTAACAACACAACCGGAAGCCGACCCTCCATTTGCTGCAGGATGCAAAGCGGATAAGGCTTCTCTCAAAATTGACAATGTAGATGTAATTAGTGATCCTGAGGGTGCGATCGAGACCTTCAAGGCTGCCATTGATCAAGTTTCCCGCATCCGTTCCTATTTCGGTGCTATTCAAAACCGTCTGGAACACGTAGTCAATAACTTGTCCAATTATACAGAAAATCTGACAGGTGCTGAATCTCGTATTCGCGATGCAGATATGGCGAAAGAAATGACCGAATTTACCCGCTTCAACATCATCAACCAGTCCGCGACAGCAATGCTGGCCCAGGCCAACCAGTTACCGCAAGGTGTATTACAACTCCTCAAAGGTTAAAGCTCTTTATGAATCATATTCCTTATTTTCCCCGAAAAGCATGTTGCTTTTCGGGGCTTTTTGCGAAAAGAAGATTCCTGTCCGCCGTTCTAAAAATTTGTGTCCACTTATTGAGCTAACAGCCTAGATCATAGCAAGACGAGCATGCATAATCTGACTCGTTTCGCTACGGAACGTATGATAAAACGTATAAAAAGTATTTCTAGAGAAGTCAAAAATTGACTGACTAAATCAAAGAAATATCTTTGCAGACGCATTTTTATCCGGTATAATGAATACGTTATACAAAAAGATAAGGTGCGCTGTGGAAAAAATCCACGCGCACTTTTCGCCTGTTTATTGAGAATGCTGTTGAGGAAAGGCTGTGAGTGTTGTGGATTGGGGTGTTATTTACGAGTACCGCGAAATGTTTATTCGCGGTGTGGGATATACGATTTTGTTTACGTCTGTCGGCGTATTTATGGGAACCATTCTTGGTCTGCTTTTCGGTCTTGGTCGCCTGTCGAAGAATCCGATACTGCGCTGGCCGTCTGTGGCTTACATTACCGTATTTCGTGGTACGCCGTTATTTGTGCAGATTCTGCTGATTCATTACGCGGCAATTCCGGAAATCTGGGGCCTGTTCTCTGAAGAACCGCCGTCGGTCGTATTTTCCGGTTTTGTGGTGCTTTCGCTAAACGCCGGAGCGTATATAGCCGAAATCTTCCGCGCCGGTATTCGGTCGATTGATCGTGGACAGATGGAAGCGGCCCGTTCTCTGGGCATGAACCACGGACAAGCGATGCGTTATGTGATTTTGCCGCAGGCGTTCAAACGCATGATTCCGCCGCTTGGCAACGAATTTATCGCGCTTTTGAAAGACTCTTCGTTGCTTGCGGTTATTGCGGCACCTGAACTGACGTACGCGGGAAATGCGACCGCGAAGTCAACATTCGCGCGCTGGGAATCTTATTTGACCATGGCGGCTATTTATCTTGTGCTGACGCTATTGATTTCCCGGTTTGTGACATATTTGGAAAAGCGGTTTGCTACAGAGTAACCATATCTTGTCGAAATTGTCGAATAAATGCTTGTTTCGTCGAGCAATTTAATTTGACCTGGACATGATAAAAATGGTATAGTCGAGGTATGGGTAAACGATTACACGTTCCCAGTATTTTATTGACGGAAAGGGATGTATTTCATGCAAGGTAAAGTAAAATGGTTTAATGCTGAAAAAGGCTACGGTTTCATCGAAAGAGAGAACGGAGACGACGTATTTGTACACTTCTCTGCAATCCAGGCCGAAGGTTTTAAAACGCTGGAAGAAGGTCAAAGCGTTGAATTCGAAATCGTTGAAGGCGCTCGTGGACCTCAAGCGGCAAATGTTGTTAAGTTGTAATATGCATCTCCTTTCCGATTGACAGGAATAAGGTAGATTGAAATATGCAACGTTCCGCCCTCTGGAATTGATTCCAGAGGGCTTAACTATTTTAGGTTGGAAAGCTACATATCTTTTAAAAGGCGTGAGTCAAACTGTTCGAAGCTGGCATTAGAACTATTCAGATGGAGATAAACAGAAAATAACCAATAAACATATTGCAACCCCCTCTTTGTTTTACCGATATTAAATATGTAAATGTTAGAAACTATAGAGAGGTAAAAAGAACGGAGACAAAGGCGGGGAACGGTATGAAAGCAGGCAAGACGCAAGAGTATCGGTTTGGGCTATTAAAAGAAATTTATTCAAGACACATTCAAAGCGGGGGAAATTCGGAAACAGTCGAAATCAGCACGAGGACGGAACGTCTCGCGTACAGATATCTGGCGAAACGTGGATTTATCAGCTGTGCGGAGAGGAAGGACGGTTTATTCAAAGTATTTCTTTTGCCAGAAGGCATTAATTATATAAAAAATGCAGAAAAGGATTGAATCACATCCAGCAAGAGTGGTTATTAACGATTATCATCTTGAGTATATTGACGTTCTTGCTTTGGATGCACTTTGGCCGCCTTCTTCTGAATTTAGCTAGCGATACGTTACCCCTGAAACAACAGCCTGTAGTGCTTGCTTCAGGGGTCTATCTGTGTGTATATATGTTTATCTTCTAAAGAACAATTCTTCTGGAAGTTTCCGGTTTGTCATAAAAATTTCACAAAACCTGGGAAGAAAATGTCGGATTCAGAAGGATTTTGGGCCGGGAAAAGGGAATATATTATAAATATAGATGAAAGGAGGAGTATTCATATGCAATACAACACCCGTGGTGAAAATATTGAAGTAACTCCTGCACTTCGAGACTATGCAGAGAAAAAAATTGGCCGTCTCGAGCGCTACTTTGAGGACACTTCTGCATTTTCGTGCAACATAACAATGCGTGTCATCCGTGGCGAGCATACGGTGGAAGTGACCATTCCAATGCCGGGAGTTATCCTCCGAGCCGAAGATACAAATAGTGATATGTATGCGGCGATCGATCTGGTCGTTGAAAAATTAGAGCGGCAAATCCGCAAGTACAAGACGAAAGTGAACCGCAAATATCGCCAGCAAGGGGCAATATTTGTGGATGCTGATCCTGTATTTACCAATAAAGGGGAACAAGAAGACGACAACGATACGATCGAAATCGTAAAAACGAAACGCTTTAATCTGAAGCCGATGGACGCAGAGGAAGCGGTACTACAGATGGATATGCTGGGGCATAACTTCTTCGTGTTCAGCAATGCGGAGACGGAAGAAGTCAACGTTGTCTACCGCCGCAAAGATGGCCGTTACGGTTTGATTGAACCGGAGAATATATAACCTTTGAAATACAGGGAAGAAACAAAGGCTGCCTCCGGGCGGAACGTTTCATACCAAAGGGGCTGGCTCATGATTTTTGACCCGGCCCCTTCTTACTCTCTAAACACGGTATTCAAATCAATTCTAAAATCTTCAATACTTTCTGGCAATGTGTCACCCTTGACATATACCCCACCACGCTTAAAACTCGTCTCCTCTAACAGATAGACATCAGATGCATTGTAAACATCAACGATTTTCTTTTTGTCACATATTACAACGAAATCAGGTTGCACCCAATTCTTAATCTCTTCATACGGAGTATGGTTAGAAAGAAAAAACGGATAAAGTTGTTCGATAGGGCACGGTCTAAATAGTAAATATCCATTTTCTTTCCTTGTCAATCCCCATATACTACTGTTAAAATTAAAATTTAGAGCAGTCCGTCTGCTCAGACTAGCAATGAAGCGATGATTTGGAAGGGGATAGATACCCGATGCTAGGTATACTTAAGAAGATAATTGGCGATTCCAACGAACGTGATATCAAGAAGTACCAGAGACGCGTCGAAAAAATCAATGCGTTGGAGCCACAAATACAGGCATTAAGCGATGAACAGCTTCGCAATAAAACGGATGAGTTCAAAGAGCGGCTTGCCAAAGGCGAGACGCTGGATGATATTTTGTATGAAGCTTTTGCGGTATGCCGTGAGGCAAGCCGCCGCGTGCTTGGCATGCGCCACTATGATGTGCAATTGATTGGCGGCATGGTGCTGCATGAAGGCAAAATTGCCGAGATGAAGACAGGGGAAGGTAAAACGCTGGTTGCGACGCTGCCTACGTATTTGAACGCCCTGTCCGGCAAAGGCGTACATGTCATTACGGTGAACGAATACCTGGCGACACGCGATGCCGAAGAGATGGGCCGGATTTACAATTTTCTCGGTTTAAGCTGCGCCGTAAACCTTGCCGGCATGTCACCGGACGAGAAGCGGGCGGCATATGCGGCCGATATCACATATGGTACGAACAATGAGTTCGGCTTTGACTATCTGCGCGATAACATGGTGCTTTACAAAGAACAAATGGTACAGCGCCCGCTGCATTACTGCATCGTCGACGAGGTCGACAGCATCCTCATCGATGAGGCGCGGACGCCGCTCATTATCTCGGGCGAAGCGGAAAAATCGACCGAGCTTTATTATGTTGCGGCCCGTTTCGTCACGCGCCTGAAAGAGGATGAGCACTATACCATTGATCTGAAAGCGAACTCTGTATCCCTTACTGAAACAGGGGTAGCGGAAGTGGAGCGCGCGTTTAATATCGATAACCTGTATGACAATGAGCACATTCTCCTGAACCATCACATCAATATCGCACTGAAAGCGAAAGCGCTGATGAAGCGCGATATTGACTATGTGGTAGACAACGGCGAAGTGATCATCGTTGACGAGTTTACGGGCCGTCTGATGCAAGGACGCCGCTACAGCGATGGTTTGCATCAGGCTATTGAAGCAAAAGAAGGCCTGCAGGTGCAAAACGAGAGCATGACGCTCGCGACGATCACGCTGCAGAACTATTTCCGTATGTATGAGAAGTTGGGCGGCATGACGGGGACGGCAAAAACAGAAGAAGAAGAGTTTCAGAAAATCTACGGTCTTCAAGTGGTGGTCATTCCAACCAACAAGCCGGTGATTCGTGAGGACAAGCCGGATGCGATCTATAAAACAGAACGCGGCAAATATAAAGCGGTTGTTGCCGAAGTGGAGAAAATGCACAAAATCGGCCGCCCGGTGCTGGTCGGTACGACTTCTATCGAAAAATCTGAATTGCTTTCCAGCATGCTGAAGAAAAAAGGCATTCCGCACCAGGTGCTGAACGCAAAGCACCATGCGCGTGAAGCCGAGATTGTCGCGCAGGCCGGACAGCGTGGCATGGTAACGATTGCGACCAACATGGCGGGTCGCGGTACTGACATTAAGCTCGGGGAAGGCGTTGCCGAACTCGGCGGTTTGCATATTATCGGTACGGAACGTCATGAGAGCCGCCGGATTGACAACCAGCTACGCGGCCGCGCCGGACGTCAAGGCGACCCCGGTTCGTCCCAGTTCTTTATCTCGCTGGAAGACGAATTGATGCGCAAGTTTGGTTCAGAGAATATTATGAACATGATGGATCGACTCGGTATGGAAGAAGATGTGCCGATCGAAAGTAAAATGGTATCCCGGGCGATTGAATCATCGCAGAAGCGGGTGGAGGGCGCTAACTTCGACATGCGCCGCCTCGTATTGCAATATGACGATGTGATGAACCAGCAGCGTGTGGTTATTTACAAGCAACGCCGCGAAGTACTGGAAGCCGAGTCGCTGCGCGATGTGGTGATCGGGATGATTATGTCGCATGTCGAGCGCCTCGTCGATCTGCATTGTTCGGACGAAGTCGTGCAGGAAGAGTGGGATCTCGAAGCGCTCATTGACCACTGCAACGGCACGTTTCTGCATGAAGGTCAGCTGACGGTGAAAGATATTTGGGGCAAAGACCGCGAAGAAATTATAGAAGTGTTCCGTGAGCTTGTTGAGCGTCTTTACAGTGAACGGGAAGCGCTGATGGATGAAGCGGACTTCCGCGAGTTCGAGAAGGTCGTTGTATTGCGAGCGGTGGACAGTAAGTGGATGGATCATATCGATGCCATGGATCAGTTCCGTCAGGGTATTCATTTGCGTGCGTACGGGCAGACAGATCCACTTCGTGAGTATCAGATGGAAGGCTATGAAATGTTCAATCAAATGATTGCCAGCATCGAGGAAGAAGTGGCGACATATATTATGAAAGCGAACATTGGAAGCAACCTGCAGCGCCAGGAAGTAGCCAAGGGTCAGGCGGTTGTTCCGTCGGATGAACCGGCGCCAAAAAAGCCGGTGCGCCGTCGAGAGCCGAAAATTGGTCGCAACGATCCTTGCTACTGCGGCAGCGGGAAAAAGTACAAAAACTGTTGTGGCCGGGAGGAATAAAGTATGCCATTGACAGAAGCGAAACAGCAAATGACAGCCATCGGCAAGCGATTGGCGGAAATCAGGGGGTCTCTTTGACATCCCTGGCAAACAAAAGCAAATCGCCGCACTGGAAGAGAAGATGGCTGCGCCGAACTTTTGGGATGACAATGAAGCAGCCCAGGTGATTATAAGCGAAGCGAACGCACTGAAAGAAACGGTAAACGCGATTCAGGAGATGGAAGCAGCGTACGAAGATATTCAGGTGATGATGGAGCTGTACGCTGAGGAAGAGGATGAGTCGCTTATCTCGGATATCGTGGAGGCAACTGAGGCCTTGCAGAAGCGGTTGAATGAGTATGAGCTACAGTTGCTCCTTAGCCAGCCGTATGACAAGAGAAACGCGATTCTTGAATTGCATCCGGGTGCGGGTGGTACGGAATCACAAGACTGGGCGGATATGTTGCTGCGTATGTATACCCGCTGGGCGGAGAAGCAGGGATACAAAGTCGAGACCCTGGACTATTTACCGGGCGAAGAGGCCGGGGTTAAGAGCGTAACCCTGCTGATTAAAGGACATAATGCGTACGGATATCTGAAAGCTGAAAAAGGCGTACACCGCCTCGTTCGCATTTCGCCGTTCGATGCTTCCGGACGCCGTCATACGTCCTTCGTATCGTGCGATGTGATGCCAGAGATTGACGATGACATCGAAATCGAAATCCGTCCGGACGAAATCAAAGTGGACACGTACCGTTCCAGCGGTGCCGGCGGACAGCATGTGAATACGACCGACTCCGCGGTGCGCATTACCCACCTGCCGACCGGTATCGTGGTGACGTGCCAGACGGAGCGCTCGCAGATTAAAAACCGGGAACGGGCGATGAAGATGCTTCGTTCCAAGTTGTACGAGAAAAAAATTCAGGAGCAGGAAGAGGAAGCGGCAAAGCTGCGCGGTGAGCAAAAAGAAATCGGCTGGGGCAGCCAAATTCGTTCCTACGTGTTTCACCCGTACAGCATGGTAAAAGATCATCGGACGAACTACGAAACGGGGAACGTTCAAGCCGTTATGGATGGGGACATTACGCCTTTTATTGACGCATATCTTCGTCAGCAACTGGGGCATACTACGTAAAAGTAGATAGCATATGTGTTAGAGAGTTGCAATACGTTATACAGAGCCTGTCGCGTAGGTTGCGGCTCTGAAGCAATATGCATTGTTGACGCTCGGGACGTTTTGCGTCGCCGTAGCGTCCAATTTGTTTTTGAACGCGTTTTAGAAGGATCTCAATATGATATATGATAGGCTCATCCACTTGTGGTTTTCTTTACTCACCACAGCGGAATGTTACGATACCAAAAGAAATGAATAGACTGTTGAGAGGCAATGGAGGAGAGGGAATGAGTACAATTGCAGAGGGAAAACTTGCAGAACTGAAGCAGCGCGCGAATCACATTCGTCAGGAAATCGTTAAAATGGTAGCTGCCGCAAACTCAGGTCACCCGGGCGGTTCGTTGTCGGCGGCAGACATTCTGGCTGTGCTGTATTTTCATGAAATGAACGTAGGCCCGGAAAAGGTAAACGATCCGGATCGCGATCGCTTTATTCTGAGCAAAGGGCACGCAAGCCCGGTATTATATGCGACGCTTGCGGAGAAAGGGTATCTGCCGAAAGAGGAACTAGCGACATTCCGCCGCATTAACTCTCGCTTGCAAGGTCATCCAAGCAAGAAATTATTGCCGGGTGTCGAACAGAGCACCGGTTCTCTCGGCCAGGGACTTTCCACGGCGAATGGCATGGCGTTGGCGGCGCGTCTTGATAAGCGCGAGTATCGGGTATATGCTCTGCTTGGCGATGGCGAGATTCAGGAAGGCATGATCTGGGAGGCAGCGATGGCAGCCGGCCACTACAAGCTGGACAATCTGGTGGCCATTCTTGACTATAATCATTTGCAAATTGACGGCAATGTAGAGGATATTATGGACATTGGACCGGTGGCGGACAAGTTCCGCGCATTCAACTGGCATGTGATTGAAATGGATGGTCATAATATCGAAGAAATCGTCGCTGCATTTGCTGAAGCGAGAACGGTAAAGGGCAAACCGACTTTTATTGTGGCGCATACGATAAAAGGAAAAGGCGTTTCGTATATGGAGAACGCATGCGGCTGGCACGGTGTTGCGCCGAACGAAGAACAGCTGAAGCAGGCGCTGGCTGAATTGTGCGCGCAGGGAGGGGACAAGTAATGGAGAAGACAACGGTAAAGAAAATCGCAACCCGTGACGCATACGGTCAAGTATTGGTAGAACTCGGACACGAAAATCCGGACATTGTTGTGCTGGATGCCGACCTTGCGAAATCGACGAAAACGGCGGAATTTGCTAAAGTATTTCCGGAGCGTTTCTTTGACGTGGGGATTGCGGAAGCGAATATGATCGGGATGGCGGCTGGCCTTGCTACCTGCGGTAAAATTCCGTTCGCGAGCACGTTTGCGCTGTTCGGTTCGTTGCGTGTAGCCGATATGATTCGTAATTCCGTGTGCTATCCAAACCTGAACGTAAAAATTGCTGTCACCCACCAGGGCTTGACACTTGGAGAAGATGGTGCTTCTCATCAGGCGGTGGAGGACATCGCTTTAATGCGTGCGATCCCGAATATGACAGTGATCATTCCGGCGGACGCAACCGAAACGAAAAAAGCGATTCGCGCGGCCGCAAATACGCACGGCCCGATGTACATTCGCATGGGACGTCCGAGCGTGCCAGTGTTGTTCGATGACAGCTATGAGTTTGAAATTGGCAAAGGTGTACAGATTCGTGAAGGAAACGATGTAGCGATTATCGCGACGGGCGTGATGGTGCATATCGCACTGGAAGCGGCAGAATTGCTGGCGCAAGAAGGAATTCAGGCGCGCGTCATTAACATGGCCACGATCAAACCGATTGACGAAGAGATAATTGTGAAAGCCGCCCAGGAAACAAAAGGAATCGTGACCGCGGAAGAAGCCAACATTTACGGCGGGCTTGGCGCGGCTGTCGCCGAAGTGCTATGCGAGAAGCATCCCGCAAAACTGCGCCGCGTCGGCGTGCAGGATACATTTGGTGAATCTGGCAAGCCGGACGAGCTGTTGCAGAAGTATGGTCTTACTGCGGAGAATATCGCGACAAAAGCGAAAGAAATGTTGAAATGAAATTCGCGGATGCTTCTACGTTCCCTCGGAATTTCTAAATAGCATGTTATGAAAACATCCTCCTCTGCTCATACTAAATGTGTGACTTGATTAGAGGAGGGTATTTTTATGAGAAAATGGCTTATGTCATTTAGCAGTATTCTGTTTGTGCTGGCTCTGTTCACGGGCTGTGCAACGAGTAAGAATAAAGCGGAACAACCGCCGGCCAAGCAAGGCGGTCAAGCCGGAGGGGGAGCGGCTGAAGGCGCTGCGGGGAACGCGCAAAAAATCTTTCAGGCAAATTGCACGTCCTGTCATGGTCAAAACATGGAGGGGGGCGTCGGACCGAATCTGACAAAAGTCGGCAGCAAGTATAAGAGCGCCGATGAAATTAAGAATGTCATTGTAAAAGGACGAAACGGCATGCCAGGCGGTCTTGTCAGCGAAGCGGACGCCGAAGTGCTGGCTGGCTGGTTAATTACAAAGAAATGAAATACGAAAGGTTATAAGAGCCGTTTTCTCTTAAAAGGAGGAAGCGGCTTTCTACATAGTTAGCAATCAGAAGACAGAATACACAGTCGTAGCGAATGGATGGTCAATTTGCTACGACTTTTTTGGTGTTTTATATGCATAACTTTATTTGCATATTAATTCATAATAACCTATTGAATTATTATTCTTATTTACGTATAATAATTCATAACTTATCGAGACAGGAAAAATGGGGGAAACGTAAGTGAACATTTCGATTATCGGAGCGACCGGGTACAGCGGAGTCGAATTGATTCGCCTGTTAGTAAAACATCCCGAAGCAAACATTGTGGCTGTATACTCTAACTCGCAAGCCGGAAAAACAATGCAGGAAGTATATCCGCATTTAACGCATATTTTTACAGATAGCCTGACTAAAATCGACTGTGGACGAATCCGGAAGGAAGCGGATGCTGTGTTCATCGCGACACCGTCTGGCATTAGCGGACAGCTAGTGCCTCAGCTTTTGGATGGCAAATTGAAAGTGATTGACGTGTCCGGCGACTTTCGTCTTGCTACGCCGGAGCTATATAACAAATGGTACGGCAAGCAAACAGCGGCCCAGGAATATTTGGATCAGGCAGTATACGGTCTTTCCGAGTGGAATGCGGACGCTATCCGCGGCACGAAGCTGCTCGCCAATCCGGGTTGTTATCCGACGGCGACACTGCTTAGCCTGTTGCCGCTTTTAAAAGAAGATCTGATCGATGGTACATCTATTATTGTGGATGCCAAATCCGGAGTCACCGGAGCGGGACGTTCCGCTTCGCTTGGCACTCATTTCTGCGAAGTAAACGAAAGCATCTCCGCGTACAAAGTAGCGAAACACCAGCATACGCCGGAGATTGAGCAGACGCTGAACCACCTGACAGGCAAGGAAGCACTCGTCTCCTTTACACCGCACCTTGTGCCGATGAACCGCGGTATCTTAACCACATCGTACGCGACGCTGAAAGAGGGCGTGACAAATGAACAGGTAGCGGCCGCGTTTTCCGAAGCGTACGAAGGTAAGCCGTTTGTGCGCCTGCGGCCGGGTGCGTATCCGAAAACAAAAGAAGTATACGGTTCCAATTATTGCGATATTGCCTGGCATGTCGATGACCGTACCGGACGGGTGATTGTGCTCGCGGTGATCGATAACGTTGTGAAAGGCGCGGCTGGTCAAGCGGTACAAAACATGAATCTGATGTTCGGACTTCCGGAAACAACAGGACTCGAGTTTACGCCGGTTTATCCATAAGCAAAACTCGTGGGCGTTATCACTCGTCCTTTTTCCACCAACGAAGTGCGTAAAGAAAAAGATAAAGAGGGGAGACAGATGGTAAACCAGCTTGTCATTAAATGCGGCGGTAGCACATTGGAACAGTTGCCCGCCTCTTTTTATAAAGATATTGCCATGTTGCAGCGACAAGGCGTTCTCGTAACGATTGTGCACGGAGGTGGCCCGGCGATTTCGGCTATGCTTAAGCAGATGGGGATTGCGCCGAAGTTTGTCGACGGGTTGCGTGTGACAGATGAGGCGACGCTGCAAGTGGCGCAGATGGTGCTGATCGGGCAGACGAATAAGCAGATTGTAAGTAATATTCAGATGGCCGGCGGGCGCGCGGCTGGTATTAGCGGCATTGATGGCGCCACGTTGCAGGTTGTGCAGGGATCTAGACACCTTGGATTTGTTGGGGAGATTCAGCGAGTGGACACGATGTTAATTGCGGCGCTGGCTCATTCCGAATTGATTCCTGTAATCGCGCCGCTTGGCATTGATCAAAGTGGACAGATTTATAACGTTAACGCCGATACGGTGGCGGGCGCAGTGGCCGGAGCTATCGGCGCGAAGCAGTTGATCATGGTTACTGACGTGCCAGGTGTTATGCAGGAAGTGGAGGGTGCTAAGCAGGTGCTTCCGGAACTTGACCGGAAACAAATTGATGAATTGATTGCCGCGGGCGTGATTTACGGCGGCATGATCCCGAAAGTACGGGCGGCGCTTGACGCGCTGGAGCAGCAGGTAGAGGAAGTGCTGATCATTAATGGCTATGAGCCGGGGATTTTGCATAAGGTGGCGGCTGGAGATGCGGTCGGAACCAAAATCGTGAAAAAGGGCAAGGTGAGCGCACAATGAGTTATTTGTTCCCGAATTACGGGCGTTGGCCGATTCGCATTATCAAGGGAGAAGGCAATTATTTATGGGATGAAGCGGGAAACCGCTACCTTGACCTGGTATCCGGCATTGCGGTTACATCTCTCGGCAATGTGCCGCACCGGGTAAAAGTGAAAGTACAGGAGCAGCTTAATACGCTATGGCATTGTTCCAATTTATTTGAAATTCCGATCCAGGAGAAGCTGGCGGAAAAGCTCGTATCCCTTACTTGCGGTGACCGGGCGTTTTTCTGCAACAGCGGCGCGGAGGCGAATGAAGCAGCTATTAAGCTGGCCCGCCGCTACGCGCAAAAGATCAAGAAGCAAGACCGCTACGAGGTGATTACGTTTGAACAATCCTTTCATGGTCGCACCCTGGCGACGCTAACCGCAACCGGCCAGGCGAAAGTCAAAGATGGTTTTGCTCCGCTGCCGGACGGGTTTATGACGGTACCATACAATGACGCAGCAGCGCTGAGGGCAGCCATTACGGATAAAACATGTGCAGTAATGCTGGAGCTGGTGCAGGGCGAAGGCGGCGTAAATCCGGCTTCCCCGGCGTTCGTTGAACAAGTTCAGGCGCTGTGCGCGGAACACGACCTGCTGCTGATTGTGGATGAGGTCCAAACGGGAATTGGGCGTACCGGTAAGTGGTTCGCGTACCAGCATTACAATATTGAGCCGGATATCATTACGATGGCCAAAGGACTGGGCAGCGGCTTTCCAATCGGTGCCATCGTCGGCAAAGAGAAGCTTGCGGAAGCGTTCGGGCCGGGGACGCACGGTACGACGTTCGGCGGCAATCCGCTCGCTTGTTCGTCCGGCCTGGCTACATTAGAAACGATGGAGGAAGAAGGCTATCTCGCCCGCGTGGCAGAGATGGGTGCTTATTTTATGGCGAAGCTGGAACAATTATCCGCCGTTCGCCCGGAGATAGTCGGCGTGCGCGGCAAAGGATTGATGCTCGGGGTGGAACTTGCGTTTGAAGTGGCGGATGTAATCGCCAAAATGCGGGAACGCGGTATTCTGCTTCTACAGGCGGGGCCGAACGTTCTCAGACTGCTTCCGCCGTTTACGGTTGAAACGGAAGAAATTGACCGGGCCATCGCGGCGCTGGATGATGTGCTGAATACAGTGACGCATACGGTATAAGCTGGCGGCAACGGGATGAAAAGGAGTGGAAAAAATGAAAGGATATCTTGTGTTAAGTACGGGTGACATATTTGAAGGCGAATGGTTCGGCAGCGCGGAAGATTGCACGGGAGAAGTCGTATTTAATACAGGAATGACAGGATACCAGGAGGTTCTGTCCGACCCTTCCTACGCCGGCCAGATGATTACATTTACGTATCCTCTTATTGGAAATTACGGCATTAACGAACGCGACTTCGAAAGTATCAAACCGGCCTGCAAGGCGCTTTTGGTCGGCGATTTGTGCCATCAGCCGAGCCATTACGAAGCGGGGTACACGCTCGCCGAGATTGCTGAACAGTATGGTATCAGCGTCCTGTCCGGTATCGATACGCGCGCCATTACTCATATTGTTCGCACGCACGGTGAAGTGTACGGTCTGCTGACGACGGATAAAGAAAAGCTTGCTTTCTTCACGCCGCAGCCGATCAAGGACGTGGTTCCGGGTGTCTCCGTCCGCCAGATGCAGGAGTATGGAGAGGAAGCGGATGGTCCGCATATCGTGCTGATTGACTTCGGCTACAAAAAGTCGATTTTACACCACTTGCTTGATGGCGGCTGCCGCGTTACCGTCGTTCCGTATAATGTGACGTATCACCAGGTGGTCAGCATCGACCCGGATGGCGTGTTTCTTTCAAACGGGCCAGGGGACCCGAAAGACTTGATGCCGCAA
Organism: Aneurinibacillus sp. XH2; assembly: GCF_001439585.2. Lineage (NCBI taxonomy): Bacteria > Bacillati > Bacillota > Bacilli > Caryophanales > Paenibacillaceae > Aneurinibacillus > Aneurinibacillus sp. XH2. The sequence continues at coordinate 433,182 of NZ_CP014140.1, forward strand.
CTGAGTGAATTAAAACGAATCGTCGAAAGCTACCCGACGATGGGAATTTGCATGGGCCATCAATTGATTTCGCTCATGTTCGGCTGCGATACGGAACGCCTGCCTTACGGGCACCGTGGAAGCAACCACCCGGTGAAAGATTTGCGCACCGGCAAAGTATATGTAACGTCACAGAACCACGGTTATGTGGTGAAAAAAGATTCGCTTGCGAACACATCCCTTGAATTGACGTTTATCAATGTGAACGATAAATCGGTGGAAGGTGTGCGCCACAAAGAGCTTCCGGTTTTCTCCGTACAATTTCATCCGGAAGCGCACGCCGGCCCTCATGATACGGGCTACCTGTTTAACGAGTTCATCCAACAATGCCAGGTAACAGGAGAGAAAAGCTATGCCTAAACTACCCGACATTAACAAAGTACTTGTGCTTGGCTCCGGCCCGATCGTTATCGGGCAGGCGGCCGAATTCGATTATGCCGGCGCGCAGGCCTGCCTAGCATTGCGCGAGGAAGGCGTGGAAGTTGTACTTGTAAACAATAACCCGGCAACCATCATGACCGACGATGAGGTGGCTGATCGCATATACATGGAGCCGCTCACGGTAGAAGCAGTAGAAAAAATTATTGCCAAAGAGCGTCCGGACGGAATCCTGCCAACGCTTGGCGGCCAGACGGGACTCAATCTGGCGGTAGAATTGTCCAAAGCGGGCGTACTTGAAACATACAATGTCAAGCTGCTTGGTACGCCGCTTGAAACGATTATACGTGGTGAAGACCGTGAAGAATTTAAACGCATGATGCAGGAGATCGGTGAGCCCATTCCGGAAAGCGAAACGGTTACAACTGTGGAAGCCGCGGTGGCGTTCGCAGAAGTGATCGGCTATCCGGTTATTGTGCGTCCGGCCTATACGCTTGGCGGTGCGGGCGGCGGCTTCGCGAGTAATGAGGAGGAATTGCGGATTGTCGCTAAACGCGGCTTAAACGCCAGCCCGATCGGGCAGGTGTTGATCGAGCGCAGCATCAAAGGCTGGAAAGAGATCGAATATGAGGTGATGCGTGACGCCAACGATACGTGCATTATCGTTTGTAACATGGAAAATCTTGACCCGGTCGGCGTACATACGGGTGATTCTATTGTATTTGCGCCATCGCAGACATTAACGGATCGCCAGTACCAGATGCTGCGTTCTGTTGCCTGTAAGGTAATTCGTGCGCTTGGGGTGGTTGGCGGCTGCAACATTCAATACGCGCTTGATCCGCATAGCGATAAGTATTATTTGATTGAAGTCAACCCGCGCGTGAGCCGTTCCTCAGCTCTGGCATCGAAAGCGACAGGTTATCCCATTGCTCGCATCGCGGCGAAACTGGCGCTCGGTTACCATTTGGATGAAGTCGTGAATCCGATTACTGGATACACATATGCTAGCTTTGAGCCGGCGATCGACTATGTCGTAGCCAAAGTGCCACGCTGGCCGTTTGATAAGTTCCCACATGCGGATCGTACGCTGGGTACGCAGATGAAGGCAACCGGTGAAGTGATGTCGATTGACCGGACGCTGGAAGGCGCGCTGCTCAAAGGCATCCGTTCGCTGGAGAACGGCGTGCAGCACATAGAGTTGCCTTATGTGAAGGATGCGAGCGATGAAGAAATCGAAAACCAATTGGTCAATGCGACCGACCAGCGCATTTTTTACATCGCTGAAGCGCTTCGACGCGGCATGAGCGTGGATGAACTGCATGATAAAACATCGATCGACCGTTTCTTTCTCAACGCTTTGGCCCGTATTATTCGTCTGGAAGAAGAACTGAAAGAAGCACGCTGGCGCAAGTTGACGCCGGAATTGCTGAAAGAGGCGAAGCTGCGCGGTTTTGCGGATAGTACGATCGCCAGCCTGTGCGGCGTAAGTTTTGAAGAAGTACGCACAAGATTGAAAGAATGGAATCTTGCGCCTGCTTACAAACTGGTAGATACGTGCGCGGCTGAATTTGTTGCCGCTACACCTTATTATTATTCTACCTGGCAGGGACGTGACGAAGTATCGGTGAAAAAGGACGGGAAAAAAGTGCTGGTGCTCGGCTCCGGCCCGATCCGAATTGGCCAGGGGATTGAATTTGATTACTGTTCTGTTCATGCGGCAAAAGCTTTACGCAAGCAGGGAATTTCCGCGGTTGTCATCAATAACAATCCAGAAACGGTATCGACCGATTACAATACGGCTGATCAATTGTATTTTGAACCACTGGCATTAGAAGATGTATTGAACGTCATCGAAAAAGAGCAGGTAGACGGTGTTATGGTGCAGTTCGGCGGCCAGACGGCGATCAATTTGGCCGATAAACTGCATAAAGCCGGCGTGCATGTGTACGGTACATCAGTAGAGGCGATCGATATGGTCGAAGATCGTGAATTGTTCTATCAAATGCTGCGCAAGCTGAACATCCCGCACATTCCAGGTCGGGGTGTCAATAGCCAGCAAGGCGCGCACCTTGTTGCAGAAGAACTTGGGTATCCGGTGCTCGTCCGTCCATCCTACGTGATTGGCGGCCGCGGCATGGTCGTTGTTCACAGCGCGGAAGAACTGGATCAATATTTTGCAGACTGGAACCGGTACACGTCTTCAGGCGCGCTGTTCCCACTTTTGATTGACAAATATGTATCAGGCATGGAAGTGGAAGTTGACGTGGTCTGCGACGGTGAAGATATTTTGATTCCAGGCATTTTCCAGCATATTGAGCGCGCCGGGGTTCACTCTGGTGACAGTATGGCGATTTTCCCGTCACCGCAGTTAACCGACGCGCAGCAGAAAGAGATTGGTCGCCATGTCGCGTTGATCGTGAAAGAAATGAAAGCGTGCGGATTGATTAACATTCAGCTCGTTATTGATACAAAAGGCAAGATTTACGTGCTGGAGGTCAATCCAAGAGCTTCCCGCACGGTGCCGATTGTCAGCAAAGTGACTGGAGTACCAATGGTGGCGCTGGCCACGCGGGCACAAATGGGCGAGAAGCTGAAAGATATGGGGTACGGCACAGGCATTCTGCCGTGCATTCCGTTCTACGCGATCAAAGCTCCTGTATTCTCCACGATTAAATTGAATGGTGTAGACCCGGCGCTGGGGCCGGAAATGAAATCGACGGGCGAAGTAATTGGCCTTAGCTTTTCAATAGAAGAAGCGATCGCTAAGGCGATGGCATGGAAAACGGGAGCCTGCGATTGGCTTGCGAAAGGCGATACGATTCTTCTGTCGCTGTCCGATCAGGATAAGAAAGATTTCATTCCGTACATTCAAATGCTCAAAGAGCTGAACGTGAACATTATCGCGACGCCGGGAACAGCCGCTTTAGTAAAAGAGCATGGCGCAGAGGTTGCGGAGGTTGTCGAGACGCAGGAGCGTGTGAAGGCGATTTGCGCGGAGCGCCCGGTTAAAGCGTTTGTAAACACGCCGACGCTTGGCAATAAGCGGGGACGCCTCGGATTTGAACTGCGTCAATTGGCACTTGCCCTTAACATTCCATGTTTTACTTTCCTGGATACGTTTGCTTCTTATCTTAAAGTCCACGGTTTTGAAGCGGGTGATGTGAACGATTTGGGAGAGTACTTGCGAGAAATAAAAAGAAAGGAGCTTGTGAGATAAATGGTAGTAACGGAACAATTAAAAGGAAAAGACTTTCTTTGTCTTTCCGATTATACAAAAGACGAAATTATGTATCTGCTGGATTTGGCAGCTAAGCTAAAATCCGAACAGAAGCAGGGGATTCCCCATCCGCACTTGGCTGGCAAAACGCTCGGCATGATTTTCGATAAAGCGTCCACACGCACGCGTGTATCATTTGAAGTTGGCATGTACCAGTTAGGCGGTATGGCGATGTTTATGAGCGGACGCGATCTGCAAATTGGCCGTGGCGAGCCGATCCCGGATACAGCAAGAGTGCTTTCTCGTTATCTGGATGGCATTATGATTCGTACGTATTCGGACGCGATGGTCAAGGAGCTGGCTGATTACGCCTCGATTCCGATCATCAATGGCCTGACAGATATGCAGCATCCGTGTCAGGTCATGGCTGACTTCCAGACGATTATCGAACACAAAGGTGGACTGGAAGGACTGAAGCTGGCGTATGTGGGTGATGGAAACAACATGGTACATTCACTGATGATCGGCGCGGCCAAAGTGGGTATGAACGTAGCTGTCGCTTCGCCGGAAGGTTACATGCCAGATGCGGGCGTAACAGAAATGACGTATACGTTTGCTGAAGAAAGCGGCGCGCAAGTGCTTATTACGAATGACCCGGAGGAAGCGGTGGCAGACGCTGATATCGTATACACAGATGTATGGGCGAGCATGGGACAGGAGGCTGAACAGCAGGAGCGCCTCATGAAGTTTAAAGGGTTCGAAGTAAACGAAACACTGATGAAAAAGGCGAAATCGGACGCGATCTTTATGCATTGTCTGCCGGCGCATCGCGGCGAGGAAGTGGCAGCGGAAGTTATTGACGGGCCGCAATCGGTCGTATTTGATCAATCCGAGAATCGTCTGCACGCTCAGAAAGCGATTTTGGTAGCACTAATGAAATAGGAAAATAACAAAAAAGCATATGTTGCTTTATAGTAATAAAGCAACCTCAGACTGAAGACAAACTCCCTTACAGATAACACTGCCAAGGGAGTTTGTATGCTTTTTAATGGGAAAATCAAGAAAAAACAGGAAGCTTACGCTTCGTTCCACCCGGCTTCCAGAGCCAGGTGGCTAACTCTTTCAAGTTCATGCATGCAAAAACAAGCATCGCCTGCATCATCATTTTTTTAATTCCTTTTTGATGTAACAGTCGTAATACTCATCATACACATATTCATGCCTGCGAAAAATCCCTTTTTGGTTTTAGGCAAACCGCTTTTCTCGTTCATCTTTCACATAATAGCCGTTTTCAGGCTCCGGCGTACTTACTTTACTCTCTTTTTTTTCTTCTTTTATTCGACAAAAAAAGCTTGTATATAGCTACCGATTAAGAGTTTAACAAACGGTTATTTGGCAATACTGGCTCCTATCATCACAATGATAAGGAGCGGATTACGTTATGAAAAAATCACTGATTACAAACACTCACGGATTTACGAGTGAAACGTTACGAAAGGAAGAGCGTGCGATTTCTGATGCTTTTTTTCGGCAGCGTGTGACGGTTGTTCGGCTGATTCTTGAAGGTTTTTCTACGGTAAGATGCAGAAGTACTGGGCATTTGTCGCCAGTCTGTCTCTACGTATGTCAAGATGTTTAATCGAGGTGGGATAGCTGAACTTCTTCAGCGTGATTTCCCTCTGGGAAAACAACCGTATCTCTCACCAGAAGAACAAATGGAGGTGAAAAAAGTGATATTGGAAAGCACACCGGAACAGGAAGGGATTGAACCGTCTCAATTGTGGGATACCCGCCTGCTTCAAAAATGGATCGAATTGCACAAGACGAGACCCATGTCAAACCCTTCGGGCTACATGGCCTCCGAAAGGAGAACAGAAGCAGATTCCAACATACGGTCATCACGCTCAGGTGACTTTATTCGGAACCGTAGATACGCAAACCGGCGACATATTCTGTACAACGGCAGATTCCTGTAATGCCGCTTCTTTTCTGGAATTCTTGAAGAAAGTGATGAAGCGCTATGCCAACAAGAAGGTCATTATGATCATCGATAATGCCCGTATTCATCATGCCGAACTCCTTCGTCCTTTTCTAAAAGAGCATCATCAGAGACTCTACTTATTGTTTTTGCCGCCGTATTCACCCAATCTAAATCCAATTGAAAAGCTTTGGCGCTGGCTTAAAGATAGTGTCATTTCAAACGTGTTTCACAAAATCAATCGGAGATTGAACAGGCGGTTCAGCGATTTTTAGACTTTACACAATCTTGTCCAGAACGAGTACTACGTCGTATTGGTCGTATTGGCTGTTAAACTGTCAATTGGAATGTATATAATTATATACTTATATATGTGGATAGTTTTAAAAAATGAACAATCCTCGAATAAATAATTACATAAACTTCTCTTTCTTGTTTCCTTTGCCAAAATGGTGGCTGGACTTACGAAAAGAAGGAGAGCTTTGGGGATTATTTTAACATAACACGCGAGAAGTCCCCTTCCTCCACGCCTCCGGCGTAGGTGGGAGATGAATCGTGCTTCTTTTTCCCTTCTATTCGTTGTATACTAGGAATGTACGTTCGTAGTGAGAAAGAAGGGGATTCGAATGATTCGAACTGCAAAAGTCGCTTTTACCGCATCCCGCTCTACCATAGATGCCCTGTTTGCCTTAAATCGCTTCTCGGCAGAAGTGTGGAATACGTGCTTGGCTGAAGCGAAAGTCTACCACCAGCAAACCGGGCAGTGGATCGGTAAAACCGAACTGCAAAAACGCTTGAAGCGTCGTTTCCCAATGCACAGCCAGAGCATACAAGCTGTGTGCCACAAATATCTTTGGGCGCGAGATAGCGCACATCAGGCCCGGAAGGAAGGGCACACGAACGTCCGCTATCCATATAAGCAAAATAAGTATTTCAACACAAAGTGGGCGGCGGACGGTTTTACCATTCATCCCAACGGGCGCATTTCGTTGAGTCGCGGCATCTGGGAAGGCAAGCGTCAAGCACCGAACCCGCCGGGTTCGCATATATGCGCCATTGACCCGGGTGAAATTCATACGCTTGCAGCCGTCGCAACAACTGGAGACAGTCTCATTGTGACCGGACGCAAAATCCGAAGTATTCACCGCCTGCGTAACAAGAAGCTTGCAGAGCTTCAGCGAAAAATGAGCAAGTGCCAGAAATACAGCCGTCAGTGGAAGCGGTACAATCGAGCCAAACAATATCTTCTTTCTAAAAGTAAACGCAAAAAGAAACGTTCTCGCTGCCACAATCAGCGAATGAGCCAGTGGCAGTTTGGGAAAGTAAAGAAGTACCTAACGTACAAACTGAAGGCGGAAGGCATCATGCTCCATAAGCGCAAGGAACGCTATACATCGCAAACCTGTCCGGTTTGCGGGGCGAAAAAGAACGTGCGTGGGCGTATGTATCGCTGTTCGTGCGGCTATACCCAACATCGGGACATTCACGGTGCGGCGAATCTACTGTCCAAAGTGTTGTATGAAAACCGGATTCAGTCCTTGCCGTTTGAAATTCAGAAACCCACGTATCTACGGATCGCCTAAGCGAGAAGTAGTAGATGGTTTGTTCCGACCCACGCCCGTAAGGGTGTGTTGCTGAATGATTCCCCTCGCAGACGGCACGTGTCTGTGAGATCAGCGACAACCCGCTGATCGCCTGTTCTGCCGAGATGGATAGTTCAGAAACCCCCACTTCAACCTATGGTAAGTGGAGGAGGTTCATTAATGTATAGAGTAGATAGCTGAAGAAAGGGATGAGCAACGATGTGGAAGCGTGTTGCCCAAGAAACTTTAGAACAAAGAAAAGTTCCAGTATCTAAATTACGTGTCATGACACCACCGGAAGTATTTCCATGTGAGACGACGGCGGAAATCGAACCGCTTAAGGAAGGAATCATCGGTCAGGATCGGGCCGTGCGCGCAATGGACTTCGGACTGAAAGTCAGAAAGCATGGATATAATTTGTTTGTTGCAGGTTCCCCGGGCACCGGCAAAACCACATACGCCAAGGTGAAAGCGCGCCAAGCTGCGGAAGGAAAGCCCGTGCCTGACGATTGGTGTTACGTATATAACTTCACCCGCCCTGACCATCCGCTAGCACTATCATTTCCGGCTGGAGAGGGCATGAAATTCAAGGCAAGAATGGAAGAGTTGATTCAGGATATTGAGCGGGAGGTACGGAAAACGTTTGCCGGGGACGAATACGAAAAGCAACGCCGTCAAGTTTTGCAAAATTTCGAGAAAAGGGCGCAGGAACAATGGAAAAAGCTTGATGAACTCGCGCGTGAGTTCAATTTCTCGCTGGAACGTACGTCCGAAGGCGGAATTATCACGGTTCCGCTTATGTTCGGAAAACCGCTCAGCAATGAGGAATTTAATCGCCTGTCTGAGGTTACGCGCCAGGAGATTAAAGAGAAAAGCAAAAAGCTAGAACAGGAAGTCGCCGAGTCGGTACGACAAATTCAGCTAATCGAAAAAGAGGTCGAACGGCAAATTGCCCAGTTAAACAAAGATTCCGTCCGCCAGGCCGTACAGCATCTGTTTCAGCCGCTGTTTGCGCAGTATGAAGATGAAAAAGTGCGCGAATATTTGCGCGCGTATCAAGAAGACGTCATTGATAATTACCACTTTTTTAAAGACGAACCTTCCGAAATGGGAGCGATGGCACGGTTATTGCAACGGAACGAAGAAGCGAACTTGCTGCGCTACAAGGTAAATGTATTGGTCGATAACAGCGGAACATCCGGCGCTCCGGTTATTTTTGAAAGCAACCCGACCCATTACAATTTGTTCGGGCGTATCGAATACCGGAGTACATTCGGCACGATGACGACCGATTTCACAATGATTAAACCGGGATCTTTGCATATGGCGAACGGGGGATATTTGATCGTGCAGGTGGGAGAGCTTTTGCGTAATCCACTGGCCTGGCATGTTTTGAAGCGGGTATTGAAAACGGAAAAGCTCCGTATTGAGACCCCTGCGGAAGAATATGGGCTTATCGCTACAAGCGGCCTGAAACCGGAGGCAATTCCGCTGGATGTAAAAGTTATTTTAATTGGCAGCCCGTATGTATACTACTTGTTATCTGAACTGGACGAGGACTTCCATAAACTTTTTAAAGTCAAGGTCGAGTTTGACACGGATATGAAAAAAGATGGCCGAAAGTACCGGGAATTTGCGGCTTCTGTTCGCAATTATTGCGAGAAAGAAGGCTTGCTGCCGTTTCATCGTTCCGCTCTGGCGGAGCTAATGGATTACAGTACGCGTCTGGCCGGTGATCAGCGCAAATTGACCGCCAGATTTCACGATGTAAATCGCTTGCTTGTGGAGGCGAGCTTCTGGGCAGAAGAAGAAGGCAGCCCGGTAGTGGAAGCACGTCATGTGCGGCAAGCGCTTGCGGAGCAAGAATACCGTGCCAATCGGCTGGATGAGAAAATGCGGGAATTAATTGAAGAGGGCACGATTATGGTCGATGTGGACGGTGAGAAAGTGGGGCAGATTAACGGGCTTGCAGTAATGCAAACAGGCGATTACACGTTTGGCCAGCCGCACCGTATTACGGCTCGTACGTTTATCGGGCGCCAGGGTATTATCAATATTGAACGGGAAACCTCACTAAGTGGTCAGCTACATCATAAAGGCTTGCTTATTTTGAGCGGATACCTGGCGGGAAAATTTGCTCAGAATAAGCCGCTTCCCTTGTCAGCGAGCATTACGTTCGAACAGACATACAGCATGGTTGATGGGGACAGTGCTTCAAGCACCGAACTATATGCGCTCCTGTCTTCGCTATCAGGCATTCCAATTAAGCAGGGCATCGCCGTGACAGGATCGGTGAACCAATGGGGCGAAATCCAGCCGATCGGCGGTGTAAATGAGAAAATCGAAGGCTTCTTTGCGGTATGCAAGGCGATTGGTTTGACCGGTAAGCAGGGGGTTATTATTCCGCACCAGAATGTGAAAAATTTAATGCTTCGACCCGAAGTCATCGAAGCGGTAGAGTCCGGGCAATTCCATATCTGGCAAGTACGTACCATTGAGGAAGGAATTGAGATTCTTACGGGCGTGGAGGCCGGGACTTGCGATGAAAAGGGAGACTATGAAGAAGGCACTGTATTCGGTGAAGTTAACAAACGCCTCACCCGCATGTTTGCTTCCATCAAAGATGATACTGACCAGATTCTCGGCGCCGATGCCAAAGCAATGCAACAGCGTGTTGATACTGAAGCAGAAAAAAAGGAAAAATAATGGAAGCCAGTAAGCCTAATATTTTTTTGCAAAAAATCTATTGAATTTTTATTAATAAAATTGCATAATATTTCATAGGAAATGCATGGTGTGAGACGTGACATAATATGCACGAGTAGAGAAGGGGAGGATTTGAACAATGGCAAAAGAAAAAGTTGTTCTGGCTTATTCTGGCGGTTTAGATACATCTGTGGCGATTAAATGGTTGCAGGAAACGTACAATTATGACGTTATCGCCGTAGCGCTTGACGTCGGCGAAGGCAAGGATTTGGAGTTTGTACGCGACAAAGCGCTGCAGGTTGGTGCCATTAAATCATACGTTGTGGATGCAAAAGAATTGTTTGCGAATGAATTTGTTTTGCCAGCACTAAAAGCGAACGCAATGTATGAAGGCAAATATCCGGTCGTATCCGCCCTGTCCCGCCCGCTTATTGCGAAAGTGCTCGTTGATATTGCGGAAGAAGAGGGTGCAGTTGCCGTGGCCCACGGCTGCACAGGCAAAGGGAACGATCAGGTGCGTTTCGACGTTTCGATCACAGCCCTTAATCCGAACTTGAAAATTGTCGCTCCGGTACGTGAATGGGGCATGAGCCGTGATGAGGAAATCAAGTACGCGATGAAGCATAACATTCCGATTCCGGTTGACCTTGACAACCCATACAGCATTGACCAAAATCTTTGGGGCCGTGCGTGCGAATGCGGTGAACTAGAAAATCCCTGGAACGAGCCCCCGAAAGGTGCATATGACCTGACGGCTCACCTGGAAGATACGCCGGACGCTCCAGAGGAAATCGAAATTGAGTTCATCCAGGGCAAACCTGTAGCGTTAAACGGCAAAGAGATGCCGCTAAGTGAACTTATTCTCGAACTGAACAAAATTGCGGGCAAACACGGCGTGGGGCGCATTGACCATGTAGAAAACCGTCTCGTTGGCATCAAATCCCGCGAAGTATATGAAGCCCCAGGAGCAATTACGCTTATTCTGGCGCATCGCGAACTGGAGTTCTTGACACAACCACGCGAAGTGGCGCAGTTTAAGCCGATTATTGAGCAAAAAATCTCCCAGGTTATTTATGAAGGCCTGTGGTTCTCACCGATTATGGATGCGCTCAAGGCGTTCGTGGAAGAAACGCAAAAATTTGTGACAGGTACCATCCGTGTGAAACTGTTCAAAGGTCATGCGATCGTAGTCGGAAGAAAGTCGGCATCCTCTCTGTACGATGAAAACTTGGCGACATATGGTACGGAAGATACGTTTGACCATCAGGCGGCGATCGGCTTTGTCAAACTGTGGGGCCTGCCGACAAAAGTGTTCGTACAAACGAATAAAGACAAACTGGACCATGCGCCGAAAGCGGTCGTTATTGATAAAAAAGAAGCAATCAAGCAATAAAAATGCTTGAGATTGACAGGAGAATCGAGGTTTGAGAGGAGGGAAAGGCGTTTTCTTTCTTGAGGTGGAGAGAAGGAAAACGCCTGCATTCATGAAGCTATGGGGCGGTCGATTTACCAAAGCAACCGATAAACTTGTAGAAGAATATACGGCATCCATCGGGTTCGACCAGCAATTGTGGAAAGAGGACATCACCGGAAGCCTCGCGCACGTGGCAATGCTGGGCAAGTGCGGCATTATCGGCGAAGATGAGGCGGCCACGATTGCGGAAGGCTTGAAAAAGGTGGCTGCCATGATCGAAGCGGGTGAAGCAGAGTTTACGGTTGAGAACGAAGACGTGCATATGAATGTGGAAAAAATGCTGATTGAACAAATTGGACCGGTGGGCGGCAAATTGCATACCGGGCGCAGTCGCAACGACCAGGTCGCGACCGATATGCATTTGTACCTGCGTGCGCGTGTCGTCGAAATTGTTGATTTAATCGTGAAGGTGCAGGAGTCGCTGCTTGAGCAGGCGAAAGCAAACATCGACACCATTCTGCCGGGCTATACGCATTTGCAGCGGGCACAACCGGTATTGTTCGCGCATCATTTAATGGCGTACTATTCCATGTTACAGCGCGATGCGGAACGGTTGATGGATAGCTGGAAGCGAATTAACGTCTTGCCTCTGGGAGCCGGCGCGCTGGCGGGTACGACGTTCCCGATCGACCGCGAATACGTGGCTGAATTGTTGAAATTTGACGCCGTTTACACGAATAGTATGGACGCGGTAAGCGATCGCGATTTTATTGTTGAATTTTTGGCCAATGCTTCCCTGCTGATGATGCATCTTTCTCGTTTGTGCGAAGAACTGATTCTCTGGATGAGCGACGAGTTTAACTTCGTGGAATTGGACGACGCGTTTTGCACAGGCTCCAGCATTATGCCCCAGAAGAAAAATCCGGACGTGGCGGAACTTGTCCGCGGCAAAACGGGTCGGGTATACGGCAGTCTAATCGGTATGCTTACGGTTCTCAAAGGGTTGCCGCTTGCGTATAATAAAGACATGCAGGAAGACAAAGAGGGCATGTTTGACACAGTCGCCACACTTCATGGCGCGCTATCATTGTTTGCTCCGATGATTCGCACGATGAAAGTCAAGAAAGAAAACATGCGTCAGGCGGTGGCGCATGATTTCTCCAACGCTACTGATTTGGCGGATTATTTGGTTGGAAAAGGTATGCCTTTTCGTCAGGCTCATGAAGTTGTAGGAAGAAGCGTGTTGTATTGTATTGAGCAGGGGAAGTACTTGCTGGATATGAGCTTGGATGAGTTCAGACAGTTCTCTGAACAATTCGAAGAGGATATTTATGAAGCGCTCAATCCTGTGAACGTTGTCAATGCACGCAATGTGCTGGGTGGCACGGCGAAGAATCAAGTAGAAATTCAGATTGCTGCCGCCGAGGTTCAGCTAAAACAAACACACGTATGGGTGGAAGAACATATCAAGAAGATAAACGTTCAACTCTTATAAATAGGATGAAATGGAAGGATAGAAGAGAAATAGAGACTATCGGTGAGGCCATCCCCTTTTACAAGAAGGGGATGTTTTTTTTTGCTAGAAAATTGTCGGAAATAATGTGCGATTCTTCATGCGTTTTGCTCGACAAATGGTATAATAGAAAAGGCGTTTATTGTTGGATGATGTCATTTCCACGGAAGCGATAGAAAAAATTATAGTTTGGGTGATTTTTTTGATAGAAATGCAGGATGTATGGAAGACGTATCCGAACGGAACCGTGGCCCTTCAGGGAATTGATGTCCGCATCAAAGACGGGGAGTTCGTCTATGTCGTCGGACCGAGCGGTGCGGGAAAATCAACGTTTATTAAACTGATGTACCGCGAGGAAAAAGCGACAAAAGGGCAAATTGTGATTAACGATTTTCATATCAATCGTCTCAAAGAGCGTCAAATTCCTTATCTGCGGCGGAAGATTGGTGTCGTTTTTCAGGACTTTAAGCTACTTCCGAAACTGACCGTCTACGAAAACGTAGCGTTTGCAATGGAAGTTATTGAAGAGTCCAGGAAAAAAATTAAGCCGCGCGTAATGGAAGTGTTGGAGCTTGTAAGGCTGAAACACAAAGCGCGCTCACTTCCTGACCAGTTGTCCGGAGGGGAACAGCAACGCGTGGCAATTGCGCGCGCGATTGTAAATCGACCTGATCTCATTATCGCCGATGAACCGACCGGAAATCTTGATCCGGAGACATCGATGGATATTATGCAGACATTGCTCGAGATAAATCGGGGCGGGACAACCATTGTTATGGCTACACATAATAAAGAAATTGTAAATAGCCTGCGCAAGCGGGTGATTGCGATTGAGGCAGGACGGATCGTTCGGGATGAGCAGAGAGGGGAGTATGGCTATGAAGACTAGCACGCTTTCCCGTCACATGCGCGAAGGATTCAAGAATCTTGGCCGGAATGGCTGGATGACGTTCGCTTCTATTAGCGCGGTGATGATTACTCTCTTAATTCTCGGCGTTTTTTTGATGATGGCGATGAACATTCAGCACCTTGTCCAGACCGTGGAGAAACAGGTCGAGATTCGTGTTTCACTCGACGTAACAGCTGACGATGCAACGGTGAAGAAGGTGGAAGGCGCGCTTAAGAAGCTGCCTGACGCCGCCGAGGTGAGGTTTGTTTCAAAAGAAGAAGGGCTGAAGAACTTGAAAGAAAGTTTTGGCGATAAACGTGACTATTTGAACGGACTGGAGAAAGAAAATCCTTTGCCGGACACCTTTATTGTCAAAGCGAAAACACCGCAGCAAACCGGAGCCTTGGCTCAGAAAATCGAAGCGATCGACGGTGTGAAGAAGGTTAACTATGCTGAGCAAACGACGAAGAAGCTGTTCGCCGTAACGGATGTGATTCGCTTTGTCATCGTGGCATTTATTATTGCCCTTGCGTTTACGGCAATGTTTTTGATTGCCAATACGATTAAATTAACCATTATAGCACGGCGCCGGGAAATCGAGATTATGAAGCTTGTTGGCGCGACCAACGGCTTTATCCGGTGGCCGTTTTTTGTGGAAGGAGCACTTATGGGGATCATTGGCGCTATTGTGCCGATCATTGTCTTAAGTGTAGGATACGCCTCTTTGCTAGATTTTGTGGAGCAACAGCTTGCGCTTTATTTTTTGCATCTTTTGCCGATATATCCGCTTATGCTGGAAGTTTCGCTTGTGTTGCTTGGAATCGGCGCTTTTATTGGTATCTGGGGAAGCTTAATGTCCGTGCGACGGTTTTTACATATATAAAAAATCAAGAATTATGAGGAGGAAAAGATGGCGAAGAAGTTCCTGATTCCGCTGGCGGCTACCATTCTTTTTACGGGAATGACTCCGGCGGTCAGCCAGGCTAATGAAGTCGCGAATGTTCAAAAGGAAATTGATAGAATTAAGCGAGAGAGTCAGATAGCAAAGAATAGAGTAAGCTCAATCAAACAGCAAATTAGTAGTATCCAAGCACAGCAACAGTCGACCAAAGAAGATATCATGAGCATTGATTTGAAGATGAATGAAACCCAGGCGAAAATCGACGAGTTAAACAAAGAGATCGAGAAAACAACTGCTGAACTGAAGCAAGCGGCCAAGCAGCTTCAAGAAGCCATTATCCGAGTAGAGAAGCGCGACAAATTGCTAAAAACACGCGTATCCGCTATTTATGAAGCAGGGGACATCTCTTATCTGGAAGTTTTGCTGGGCTCCCAGGATTTCAGTGACTTTCTTGAAAGATTGGATGCTGTGAAGTCGATTGTTGAACAGGACGTGACGATTCTTGAAGACAATAAGCGCGACCGTGACATTATTGCGGAGAAAAAGAAACAAATCGAAACAGAATTGCAGAATTTAAAGAGAATGCAGGCAGAAGCCCAGCAGCTGGCCGCGCAGCTTGAAGAGCAGAAACAGGAGCGGGAGCGTATTCTGAAAGAGTTGATAGCAAAAGAGGGCGAATTGCTAGAAATCCAGGAGGAACAGGAGCATGCGTCGCTTGAGCTTGTCAATCAGCTACAGCAGAAGATCGAAGAGAAACGTCGGGCAGAAGAAGAGGCTCGCCGTGCCTCTTCTTCTGATGCCGGAAGCTGGTCTCTGCCGCCCGTTCATTCCGGTGGGCAGTTCGTTTGGCCTGTTTCCGGTGCTCGCATGTCTTCTTCTTTTGGCTATCGTATTCACCCGATTCTTCATACCCGTAAGTTCCACGATGGCACCGATTTGGCTGCTCCGCAGGGAACGCCGATTTATGCGGCTGCGGATGGTGTGGTAGCTTCCACAGGTTATATGAATGGGTATGGCAATACTGTTATTATTTATCATGGAAACGGCTTAAGCACATTGTATGCCCACATCCGTCATGGTGGAATTGTCGTGTCTGAGGGGCAGGAGGTAAAGGCGGGCCAAAAGATTGCGGAAGTCGGTTCTACGGGGCGTGCTACCGGCCCGCATTTGCACTTTACAGTCATTCGTAATGGTCAGAAAGTCGATCCGATGTCATATTTGCGATAATTTGGCAATAACAGATATATCCCTGATATATCTGTCATATACTAGGTGGTAAATCGGATTGATCAAAGGTGGTGTTTTTATATTGTATGTAAAACGCCGTACGCTTTTTGTGATGCTTCTTCTTGTCGTCGTTTCCACCAGCATTGTTACCTTAGCGGCGGCCAAATTTTTTGGACAGGGTTTCGGTCAGAACGGCACCCGCGTGCCTGAGGGACAGGCGGCGTCGGGACAGGCAGTACCGCAAAATCCCGATTTCGCAAAAGTGTACGAAGCTTATCAGTTAATCGAAAATACAGCATTGGAGAAGCAGGATAAAGCCAAGCTGATTGATGGCGCCATCGAGGGGATGGTGAAGACGCTCGATGATCCGTTCTCCGATTATATGAATCAGAAAGAAACGAAAGACTTTAATTCGTCTTTGCAATCAACGTTTGAAGGTATCGGTGCGGAAGTAACACTGAAGAATGACCGGGTAACCATCGTTTCTCCGATCAAAGGTTCCCCTGCTGAGAAAGCGGGCCTTCGTCCAGAAGATCAAATTTTGAAAGTTAACGGCAAAAGCTTGCAAGGGATGAGCTTAAGTGACGCGGTGATGCATATCCGCGGGCCAAAAGGAACGAAGGCGGAGCTTGAAATCATGCGTCCAGGTTTATCCGAACCGTTGCGTATCGTGGTTATCCGTGATGATATCCCGATTGAGACGGTTTACAGCGAAACGATTCAGCGTGATGGCAAAACGTTCGGCAAGCTGGAGATTACCCAGTTCTCACAGGATACGGCTAAACACTTTGCTAATGAATTGCAAAAGCTTGAAGAAAAAGGAATCGATGGCTTGATTGTTGATGTGCGCGGCAATCCGGGCGGCTTGCTGGATTCTGTTGTGGAGATTGGAAATTTGCTTGTGCCGGATAAGGGGATTATTTTACAAATTCAATATAGTGATGGTAAAAAGGAAGTGTTTCGTTCCGAGAAAGGAAAAGCTGCATATCCGATCGTTGTGCTGACGGACAAGGGAAGTGCCAGCGCTTCAGAAATCCTGGCTGCCGCGCTGCAAAGCAGCGGATATAAAGTCGTCGGCACGAATACATTTGGCAAAGGAACCGTGCAGAACACGATGCCGCTCGAAGATGACAGCCAATTGAAAATCACGGTAGCCAAATGGTTGACACCGGACGGTACCTGGATTCACAAAAAAGGCGTAATACCGGATGTGAAAATTGAGCAACCTGATTATTTCAAAGCGGTTCTGTTACCGGATGGTGTGGAACTGAAGCGCGATATGACAAGCTCTGATGTGAAGAATTTGCAATTAATTCTCAAAGGACTTGGACAGGCGCCGGGTCGCATGGACGGGTATTTTGACGCTCGCACGGAAGCAGCGGTTAAAATCTTCCAAAATCTGCACCAGCTGCCGATGACCGGCAAGGTAGATAAAAAAACGGCAGGTTTGATGCAGGAAGAGTTGATAAAACGCATTCGAGACCCGAAAAACGATTTGCAACTACAGGCGGCCATCGAAGTATTATCCCAACAGACAAATTAGAAATCAGGGAGGGTTCGCCCTACCGTTTGTAGAATTATAGAACCACGGCCTTTATGTCGTGGCTTTTTCTTTACTATAATAGAAGTGGTTTTTCTTACAGGATGATTGGTTTCAAAGGACACTGGCATATGTTGGCTCGATTTTTTAAATCGGAGGATGGGAAATGGGTGATTGGTCAGGATTCTTGCTGGATGTACTGATACAGATTCCGAAGTTTTTATTAAGTCCTGCTTTGTATATATTTGCTTTGCTTTTGTTTTGGCACTATCATAAACAGGTTGTTCAGGAGCGCAAGCTGTTTCATGTGCGTTTGACTTCGGCGCCGGGAGAGCTCCTCCGCTCGCTTCTGCTGGGTGCGCTTGCGGGCGTGGGTGTTTCCGCGCTTCTGCTTCTCTTCGGAATCGCTCTTTCCTATTATGATGTTGTGCTGTTATGGGGGATAAGCATCCTTTTTGCTTTGATAAACATTCGCTTTTTATCATTCGCATACAGCGGCGGTTTTTTAGCGATTGTGTCGGTTTTGGCAAGATTGGTTCCGCCTGATGGTGCGGATGGATGGCTTGGCCAATTGCTTCTATGGCTGCGGGCAGTGAATATTCCAGGCGTTTTGGCACTGGTCGCTTTACTGCATATTGCTGAAGGGTTGCTTGTGCAATTGACGCCGAAACAAGGATTCTCTCCTGTACTGATCAAAAGCCAGCGCGGACGGGTAGTTGGTGCATATGTGATTCAAAAATATTGGATGATCCCGGCTGTGTTGTTTGTATCAGGTGTTCCGGGCGGCACTTATGCTATAGATGCATCCGGCTGGTGGCCGCTTTTTTACGCGGGAGCAGCGGCATTGAGTTTATTGCCGATCCCAACCGTAATCGGATATGCTGATTTGGCGGTATTGTCTACACCGCAGGAGAAAGCGAAACAGGCGGGCAGACGAATCATGCTATTCGGGATTTTGCTGTTTGTGCTGGCCTGGGCGGGCGTGTATTGGCTTCCTGTCGCTGTATTCGGAGGTCTGCTTTCCCTGCTTGGGCATGAGGCGTTTCGTATTTACGGGAAATGGCAGCGTCGATTGTATACTCCGCTATATGTGCAATTGAAAAAAGGTGTCCGGGTATTGGCTGTTGTGCCGGGAAGTCCGGCGGATGAGATGGAAATTATTACTGGCGATGTAATTTTGCGTATTAACGGACGCGAAATTAACAATAAAGCGGCGATTTATCTGGCATTGCAGCGGCAATCGGCTTTCTGTAAAATGGAAGTAATGAACAGGGAAGGACATATTAAGTATGTTCAGCGTTCTGTATATCAGGGTGATCACCATCAACTGGGGCTTATCTTGGCGCCTGATGTAGAAACGGACGAATATGTTGAACAGGGAGGGTACAACCGATTATTCGGTTTATTCCGCAAAGTCCGGACGCGCCGCAACAATGAATCGTATGAAGTCCCCTTTGAACAGGGAAAGGATGTAACATTATGATCATAAAATACGTGCTTGCCTTACTCGTTCCGCTTCTTCTCGCGGCGGTGATTTCGCGTGTGGCACTTAATATATGGGTAGGCGCCATTGTGACCCTTGGCATCATGATGGCTGTCTTCGATGGTCCGAAGCAGCCTTTGCCGGTTATTTTATTAGGCGTTGCCAGCGGCTTCGCCGGAACGTACATTGGTTATCGCTGGCTTAAAGGAATTAGTTTGACGGAGTAGGGATGACAGCCCTCTCTTTTTCCCCGTTGCTGGGTTGCCTCTTTTGCGTATTTTTGCGTATGAAGCGAAAAAGGCAAAAGCGCTTGGGGAGAAGGAGAGGGTTGCTCTTATTCTTTACAAATTTGATCGGAACATTAGTTCGAAAAAAATTTCTGGAACCCCCTTTTTCGTAAATATAATGTGATATAATTAATGGCAGCATTTTAATAGAAGGAATGGTGAAACTTTGGAAAAGCTCAACAAAAAGTTCGAGCTTGTCTCCGATTACGAACCGAAAGGGGACCAGCCGACCGCCATTGCGAAGCTGACGGAAGGAATTGTGAACGGTAAAAAACATCAGACTTTGCTTGGGGCTACAGGAACGGGGAAAACATTTACGATGGCTCAGGTGATCAGTAAAGTTAATAAGCCGACGCTTGTCATTGCGCACAACAAGACGCTTGCGGCGCAACTTGCTAGCGAGTTCAAAGAATTTTTCCCGAACAACGCAGTTGAGTATTTCGTAAGCTATTACGACTATTACCAGCCGGAAGCATATATTCCACAGTCGGATACGTACATTGAGAAGGATGCCAGCATCAATGAGGAAATCGATAAACTGCGCCACTCGGCCACCAGCGCCTTGTTCGAGCGCAATGATGTCATCATTGTTGCCAGTGTGTCCTGTATTTATGGTTTAGGTTCGCCGCAGGAATACGGCGCTATGCTTCTTTCCTTGCGTCGCGGCATGGAAAAAAGCCGGGATGAGGTGCTGCGCAGGCTGATAGATATTCAGTACAACCGGAATGACGTCAATTTCACGCGTGGCACGTTCCGGGTACGCGGCGATGTCGTGGAAATTTTCCCGGCTTCCAACAGTGAACATGCGATTCGCGTTGAGTTTTTCGGTGACGAGATTGAGCGTATCACTGAGATTGATACGTTAACCGGAGCGGTGCTGCATGAGCGCGAGCATGTGGCGATTTTTCCGGCTTCTCACTATGTGACCGGCCCGGAGCGTCTGCGGCGGGCCATCAAAAGTATTGAGGAAGAACTGGAAGAACGGCTTGCCTACCTGAAAGGGAAAGGAAAGCTTTTGGAAGCGCAGCGCCTTGAACAACGAACCCGCTACGATATTGAGATGTTGCAGGAAATGGGCTATTGCTCCGGCGTGGAGAATTATTCGCGCCACCTGAACGGATTGCCCCCGGGGGCGACGCCGTATACGCTGCTTGATTACTTTCCCGACGATTTTCTCATTATGGTGGACGAGTCGCATATTACATTGCCGCAAATCCGCGGCATGTACAATGGAGATAAAGCACGTAAGGATATGCTAATCGAACACGGATTCCGCCTGCCGTCCGCCGCAGACAACCGCCCGTTGACATTCGAAGAATTCGAGAAACATATCCATCAGATTATTTATGTATCAGCGACGCCTGGGCCGTATGAACTTGAGAAAGCGCCGGACGTAGTGGAACAGGTGATTCGTCCAACCGGGCTGCTTGATCCGACGATTGATATTCGCCCGACCAAAGGTCAGATCGACGACTTGCTAGGCGAGATTAACGAGCGCATCGTGAAGAATGAGCGCGTACTTATCACGACGCTTACAAAGAAGATGGCCGAAGATTTAACGGATTACTTGAAAGAAGTCGGAGTCAAAGTTCGCTATTTACACTCGGATATTAAAACGATTGAACGGATGCAGATTATCCGCGATTTGCGTCTGGGAGTGTTCGATGTACTGATTGGAATCAATCTTCTGCGGGAAGGATTGGATATACCAGAAGTTTCGCTAGTGGCCATTCTCGACGCCGATAAAGAAGGATTCTTGCGCAATGAGCGCTCCTTGATTCAGACGATTGGCCGGGCCGCGCGCAACGCCAATGGTCACGTCATTATGTATGCTGACAAAATGACGCAATCGATTGAGCGT
Organism: Aneurinibacillus sp. XH2; assembly: GCF_001439585.2. Taxonomy (NCBI): domain Bacteria; kingdom Bacillati; phylum Bacillota; class Bacilli; order Caryophanales; family Paenibacillaceae; genus Aneurinibacillus; species Aneurinibacillus sp. XH2. The sequence continues at coordinate 454,198 of NZ_CP014140.1, forward strand.
GCGGTGGAAGAGACGTACCGCCGCCGCAAAAAACAGATTGCGTATAACGAAGAGCATGGCATTACGCCGCAGACCGTTCGTAAAGCGGTGCGCGATGTGATTGAAGCGACAAAGGTAGCGGAGGAACAGGAAGAATATTTGCCGCAGAAAGCGTACAGCAAGCTGAGCAAGAAGGAGAAGAAGGACGTTATTGCGCGTCTTGAAGCCGAAATGAAAGAGGCAGCGCGCGCGTTGAATTTTGAGCGCGCCGCTGAATTGCGCGATTTAATTCTTGAGTTAAAAGCGGAGGGATGAAAGAACAGATGAGCCGCGAAAATATTGTCATCAAGGGCGCACGCGCCCATAATCTAAAAAATATAGACGTCACGATTCCACGCGACAAGTTCGTTGTATTGACTGGGCTGTCCGGTTCAGGCAAATCTTCGCTGGCGTTTGACACGATTTACGCGGAAGGACAACGGCGCTATGTCGAATCCCTTTCCGCGTATGCGCGCCAGTTCCTTGGGCAGATGGACAAACCAGATGTGGACTCTATCGACGGCTTGTCACCGGCTATTTCCATTGATCAGAAGACGACGAGCCGCAATCCGCGATCTACCGTGGGAACGGTCACGGAGATTTACGATTATCTCCGTCTTCTTTTTGCCCGCATTGGGCGGCCGTATTGCCCGGAACACGGCGTGGAGATTACGGCGCAAACCGTGGAGCAGATGGTAGATCGTATTCTCGCTTATCCGGAAAAAACGCGCCTGCAAATCCTCGCGCCACTTGTGCAGGGACGTAAAGGCGAGCATGTGAAGCTGCTTAATGAAATTCGTACCCAGGGTTATGTGCGCGTTCGCATTGATGGAGAAGTGCGCGATCTATCGGAAGAGATCAAGCTAGAGAAAAATAAGAAGCACTCGATTGAAGTGGTCGTTGACCGGATTGTAGTAAAAGAAGGCATCCAGAGCCGTCTTGCCGATTCGTTGGAGACAGCGTTGCGCCTTGCCGAAGGACGGGTATTGGTGGATATTATCGGACAGGAAGAACTGCTGTTCAGTCAGAATCTCGCATGCCCGATATGCGGGTTTAGCATGCCGGATTTGGAACCGCGTATGTTCTCATTCAACAGTCCGTTCGGTGCCTGCTCCAAATGTGACGGTTTGGGCAGTCAGCTAGAAGTCGATCCGGATTTAGTTGTACCGGACCCGTCCAAAAGCATTAACGAAGGCGCGTTGGAGCCATGGAACAGCGCTACTTCTAATTATTATGAGCAGATTTTGACCTGTGTGGCCAAACATTATAACATCGATATGGACAAGCCGTTCGAAGAACTGACGGAAGAGCAGCAGCATGTGCTGTTGTACGGGAGCGGTAACGAACAAATACATTTTCGCTACAAGAGCGATTTTAGCCCAACGGTGCGCGATACGTATATGACGTTTGAAGGAGTCGTGAACAACGTACAACGGCGCTATCGTGAAACGGGATCTGACCATGTGCGCCAGCAGTTGGAGATGTATATGAGTCAGAAAAAATGCCCGGCGTGCAAAGGGCACCGTCTTCGTCCGGAAGTATTGTCCGTGCTGATCAACGGGAAAAACATCGCATACGTTACCGATTTGTCCGTTGCCGACGCCTACATGTTTTTCGATAACCTCAAGCTGACGGAAAAAGAAATGCAGATTGCCCGCCTGATTTTGAAAGAGATTAAAGCGCGCCTGCAGTTCTTAATCGATGTCGGTCTTGATTATTTAACGATGAGTCGTTCCGCTGGCACGTTGTCAGGCGGAGAAGCTCAGCGCATTCGTCTGGCGACGCAGATCGGTTCCAGTCTGATGGGTGTACTATATATTCTTGATGAGCCGAGCATTGGTCTGCACCAGCGCGATAACGCCCGCCTGATCAAGACGCTTGAACATATGCGCGATTTAGGCAACACGTTGATCGTCGTTGAACATGACGAGGATACAATGCTGGCAGCTGATTATATTATTGACATTGGGCCGGGGGCTGGCATCCACGGCGGACGGGTTGTGGCGCAGGGTACGCCTCAGGAAGTGATGAATGATGAACATTCGCTAACAGGTCAGTACTTGAGCGGCCGAAAATTCATCCCGGTGCCGCTGGAGCGTCGCAAGCCGAACGGCAAATGGATTAAAGTGCTCGGGGCGAAGGAAAACAACCTGCGCAATGTGAATTTGAAAGTGCCGCTCGGCGTGTTTACGTGTGTAACCGGAGTGTCCGGTTCGGGCAAATCGACGCTTATTAATGAAATTTTGCATAAAGCGCTGGCCCGCGAATTGCACAAATCAAAGCAAAAACCGGGCGCATACCGCAAGCTGGAAGGGCTTGAACACCTGGATAAAGTGATTGACATCGACCAGTCTCCGATCGGGCGGACGCCGCGCTCCAATCCGGCTACATACACCGGAGTGTTTGATGATATTCGCGATCTGTTCGCGCAGACGAATGAAGCGAAGGTGCGTGGCTACCAAAAGGGTCGGTTTAGTTTCAATGTAAAAGGCGGCCGGTGCGAAGCATGCCGCGGCGACGGCATTATCAAGATCGAAATGCATTTTTTGCCAGATGTATACGTGCCGTGTGAAGTATGTCATGGCAAACGGTACAATCGCGAGACGCTGGAAGTGCGCTACAAAGGCAAAAATATTGCTGATGTTTTGGAAATGACGGTAGAGGATGCACTGGAGTTCTTTAAAAACATTCCGCGCATTCAACGCAAATTGCAAACGTTGTATGATGTGGGACTTGGCTATATTAAGCTTGGTCAGCCGGCCACCACGCTGTCGGGCGGGGAAGCCCAGCGCGTGAAGCTGGCTTCAGAGTTGTACCGCCGCAGTAACGGCAAGACGCTGTACATTTTGGATGAACCGACGACAGGCCTTCATATTGATGATATTGACCGCCTGTTGAAAGTGTTGCAGCGCCTGGTGGATGCCGGTGACAGCGTGCTTGTGATTGAGCACAATCTGGACGTCATTAAAACGGCCGACTATATTATCGATCTTGGGCCGGAAGGTGGTAGCCGCGGTGGGATGATTGTCGCAGAAGGCACGCCGGAAGAGGTCGTCAAGGTTGAAGAATCGTACACCGGACAATTCCTGGCGCCGATTTTGGAGCGTGACCGCAAGCGCTCTGAAGCACGTTTGCAGATGCAGCCATAAAGGAGATACGGCAATCCATAAAGAACGGGACGCCAAACGTTTTCATTGCTTTTCCATCTCACGTATGTTTTTTCGGAAAAGGGATGTGTGTGCTGTTTGGTCGTCCCGTTTTTTGACTCGTATTTTCAAATTCATAATGGCTGTATGATACAATTAAAATATTATGATGTAGGGAAAGGGTGGAGCTTCTTGAAGAAAACCCAGGTGCGCGACATTGTGAATCACTTTCAGCTGAAGGTAGTGAGCGGAAAAGCGGGGTTGCGGCGCGAGATTACGGTAAGCGATATTAGCCGTCCTGGCCTTGAAATGGCGGGGTATTTTAATTTTTATGCGGCTGAGCGCATACAACTTCTTGGCAAAACGGAACTGGGCTTTTTTGTAACGCTTGGTGAAGCTGAACGAGAAGAGCGGATTAACAAGTTGCTTGATGAGAAAACGCCTTGCATATGCATAGCACATGGCTGCGAAGTGCCGGAAGAGATGATTCGTCAATCGGAGGCTCGCAGCATTCCGGTGTTGATTTCGTCGCTTCCAACTACCAAGTTATCCAGTAAGCTGACTACATATCTGGAAGGACGGCTTGCTCCAACGACCACAATGCACGGGGTATTGGTCGATGTATACGGGGTCGGCGTTTTGTTGGTAGGACAAAGCGCGATTGGAAAAAGTGAAACTGCACTGGAGCTTGTCAAGCGCGGCCATCGTCTTGTCGCGGACGATGCGGTGGAAATCCGGCAGACACAGGAGAATCAGTTGATTGGCAGCGCGCCGGAGCTGATCCAGCATCTGCTGGAAATTCGCGGGCTGGGGATCATTAACGTCATGACCTTATTCGGTGCCGGGGCTGTTCGCAATTACAAACGAATCTCACTTGTTATTCGTTTGGAAATTTGGGATCCGCAGAAAGTATATGATCGCCTCGGTCTTGATGAGGAAAAACTAAAGATTATGGACGCGGAAGTGCCGCAGATTACGATTCCGGTGCGCCCGGGCCGCAACCTAGCTGTTATCGTAGAAGTGGCGGCCATGAACTTCCGCTTGAAGCGTATGGGCTACAACGCCGCGGTTGTGTTCAGCAAGAAGCTGACAGATACGATCGAGGAAGCAGTAGAAGATATTTGAATTCGAGGAGGCATAACACAACATGACGAAGGCGATTGATCCGATTGCATTTCAACTGGGCCCGTTATCCGTACACTGGTACGGAATTATTCTGGGGACGGCTGCGCTGGTCGGCTTGCTACTGGCGCTGCGTGAAGCGAAACAGGTTGGCATGGATCCGGAAACGATTATGGACGTTGTGATGTATGCGGTGCCTGCTGCTATTATTGGTGCGCGTATTTACTACGTGATTTTTCGTTGGGATGAGTATTATCGTTCCCACCCGGAGGAAATTATCGCCGTCTGGCACGGCGGCATTGCGATCCACGGCGCGCTTATTGCTTCTATATTGACAGCGTATATTTATTCACGCATCAAAAAAATTTCATTCTGGCGGCTGGTGGACGTGGTTGCGCCGAGTTTGATTATCGGACAAGCCATCGGGCGCTGGGGCAATTTTATAAATCAGGAAGCGCACGGGGGGCCGGTGAGTCTCGAATTCTTGCAGAACTTGCATTTGCCGCAGTTTATTATTAATCAGATGTACATTTTTGATCCGGTGACGAATACATATTCGTATTATCATCCGACATTTTTGTATGAATCGCTCTGGAATCTTCTCGGGTTCATTCTTTTAATCACCATCCGGCGCTTGTTACCGTTAAAGCGAGGAGATCTGTTCCTTACTTACGTTATCTGGTATTCTATCGGACGCTTTTTTGTGGAAGGAATGCGTACGGATAGTTTAATGTTGACGGAAACGCTGCGCATGGCTCAGGTTATAAGTCTGCTTCTCATCGCATTTGCACTCATTATGATGGTGGTATTGCGAAAAATGGGATATGCTACCAAAAGATACGGTGAAGCATAGAACGGAATTTTGGTTTGAAGGGAACGAGGTGTATTGATGTATCAATATGAATATGTTTTATTTGATCTTGATGGAACTTTAATCGATACGAATAACTTAATCCTCACATCGTTTATGTACACGCTTGAAAAGTTTTATCCCGGTAAGTATACGCGGGAGGATCTCATTCCGCATATGGGCAAGCCGTTGTACGATCAGATGGCATTATTCGATCCGGAGCGGGCGGAAGAATTGGTACAGGTGTATCGCGAACATAATGAACGCGTACATGATGAGCTGGTGGAAGAGTTTCCGAACGTGCTTGAGACGGTAGGAGAACTTGCTGAAATGGGCATCAAAATGGGAATCGTAACTACCAAACAGCGCAAAACGGCAGAGATGGGCTTACGTCTGTTTGGGCTTGATAAATATATGGATACCGTGATTTGCTACCAGGATACCAAGAACCATAAACCACATCCGGAGCCTATACAGAAAGCGATGCAAAATTTGAAGGCCGATCCGGCCAGGACGCTGATGGTGGGAGACAGCCAATATGACATTCAGGCGGCACAAAACGCCGGCATTGCTTCCGCCGGTGTAGCCTGGAGCATGAAAGGCGCATCCTTTCTGTCGTCTTTTAACCCGACTTATTTGTTGAGTGACATGACGGAGCTGATCCAGATTGTGAAAAAACCAATTCGACAATGGTAAGAGGTGGAAGATGGCGAAGCGGAAAACCGAACGCTATCCGGTTCAGGGGCCAAACTCGCTCTGGCAGATGTACAAAACGGTAAGTTTTTGGAAAGTGGTAAAATGCTTTATTGTTGTACAACTGGCTCGCTATATCCCATGGCTGCCGCTAAAAAACTGGATGTATCGCACGTTTCTCGGGATGAGGATTGGCGAGAATACGGCGGTTGCGTTAATGGTGATGATTGATACGATGTTTCCAGAGCGGATTTCTATTGGCTCCAATACGATTATTGGTTATAATACGACAATTCTGGCCCATGAATATTTAATTGACGAATACCGTTTGGGAAATGTAAAAATCGGCTCAGGTGTGATGATTGGCGCAAATTCGACGATTCTTCCAGGCGTGACCATCGGGGATGGAGCGGTTGTATCCGCGGCTACGCTCGTTAATCAGGATGTTCCTCCAGGCGCCTTCGTCGGCGGCAATCCTATGCGTATCATTCGTCAGCCATAAACAACTACGCATGTATAAACCGGATTTTAAAGCATTCGCGAAATTTTGTGATCAGAACCTTTTACCACTGGATTTCGACTCGTTGGAGTTGTATTTGCATGAATTAATTGTAAAGAAACGTGTGAAGTTATCGACCTTTAATCGACGTTTAGCCGGTACTAAATATTGGCTTACAAATGAGTATGGATTAACTATGTCACCAGACCAGGCCAATCAAATTAAGTTGTTACGTCAGTTATATAATGAAGAGGAATTTTTACGTCTCAAACCAATGAAGGGAAAACGGGCTGAGCAACAAAGCGATGTGTTGCGATTGATTGATCGATATGACACGGATAAAAAGAGCGATATCCGAAAGAGAGCTATTTGTTTAGTGAACTTGATTACAGCAAATCGACCTTCCTAAATGGTCCGATTAAAAATAAGCGATTTTGATCTGGAGAATCGTACAGTCAATGTCATGATGAAGAAACAGGGAGAGATGAAAGAAAAACGTCTAACGCTTGAGTGTGTGCAAGCCGTGAAGAAGTATATTCAAGTGTTTGAGCTGCAGCCAGATGATTATTTTGTGGGGGCAGCCGATAAATGGGGGAATTATACGAGTAGACAAATTTCAGAAATCAGTTATAATCAAGCGATTCGTAGTTGGCTGGGGTTTGCGCCATACACTTTTCGAAAAACAAAAATTACTTCAATGTATCAAAAGGGAGCTGACATTCCAACAATCACAAAACAGTCTGGACATAAGTCGTATCAAACGATTATGCAACATTATATTAATGTGCGTACAGATGATGTAGATGAATTTTTATAAAAAAGTTGAAAATAGTACGTTAATCATTTTGGAAGGAAAGTAATTTTTTAAGAGATTAATAGAGAGGTGTTGCAAATATGCAACACCCCAAATCCATCTCAAACCATTGATATAAATGGGTTTTTCGGAAAATTAAATATGTCGCTTTTAAAGGCAAATTTTCATTAAAATGGGCAGACAATGTCCTATATTCTTCTAAAAGAAGCTAGCTTATTTGTCATTTTAAACTTTTGAATTAATTATCTTGTTAGCTGTTTGGTAAATCAATTTTTTGTGGATTACTTGTCCAAGATTCACCGCTTTTTATTTTATAGTTTTTGTCTTCATATAAAGTTGTTACGCTATATTGATACCAATTATTAGTCATGAAACCTTTTTGATATAAATCATATTTATAGTACTTAGAAGGAATTTTCTCATTTAAATCGTAGTCAGTATATAATAGTAAAACTTTTACTGCATTAATTCCCCATCCAGTCCCAGGAATCAATAAAGATAACTGAACAGCCAAGCTATAAGCATTTTTAGCTGTATCTGTGTGACCTTTTAAAGTTCCGACATATGAATATCCGGATTTAGCTGCTGCAGCATTTATGCTAACAGTATTTGTAGATTCAACAGATTTTTGAGAATTAAGGGCTAATTGTGGATTATATTCAAATGTAAAACCTTCTTGGATTGCTCCATTTATAGTTACTAAACCAGTATTTCCGTTATATTCAACTTTATATTCTTGTTGATCTTTTTCGTAAGTAACTGAATAGATTCTATTTTTTAAGGTTGCATTTTTAATTTTACCAGTAGAAATTAATTCTCCCAAGCTTACTGATTGATTTACAGTGATATTTTCCGCTGGGAATTCTTCTTGAGTGGCAGCTGATACCGCACCTGCTCCAGATAAAATACTACCTGCTAATAAAGCGCTAGATAATGAATAAACGAAAAATTTTTTCATATTTTTTCCTCTTTTTTACATAATAATTATTTATTTTCATTTTATATTAAATTATACTAAAAATTGAAGAAAATGTATATTTAAAGGAGTATAAAAATGTTAAAAAAGGAAATTATTACTATATTAATTTTAACTGTAGGTTTATTTTATTTTGCATATTTTAATGCGAAAAAAGATTTTCCAATAATTTATCAAATTATATTAGTAATATGTTATATAGGTATAATTTTATATAGAGTAATAAAAATTATAAAATTAAAAAAATAATGACATTTTAGTTAAGTTTATTTAATTTGTTTTGAAATTTAATTTATCTTAACTTAGGCGAGAAGCCCCCCACCTCAAGAAACGTGAAGAGCGTAGCCCAGTGAGTAGGTGGGGGATGAATCGCCTTCGGACAAGGGATGGCTACTTGCCATCTCGATTGTCCGACTGTTCGAGAGCATAAGGAGGTGATACTCAATGCTAGTCAACAAAGCATATAAATTCCGCATCTATCCAAACAAACAACAGGAAGAACTAATCAATAAAACGTTTGGCTGTTCACGCTTTGTCTTCAATCATTTTTTAGCACAACAAAAACAAAAAGACTAAGAAACAATATACCTTTCTGAAAGAAGTAGATAGCATTGCTTTGCAAAAGTCTGTTGAAAATCTAGCGAATGCTTTCGATAGATATTACAAAAAGCAAGGAAATTATCCTCGCTTTAAATCTAAAAAGAATCCTGTTCAGTCTTATACAACAAAATATACCAATGGAAACATTTCTATAGAAGGCAATTACATTAAACTCCCAAAATTAGGTCTTGTTCGTTTTGCAAAAAGCCGAGAAGTAGAAGGACGCATTTTAAGTGCAACGATTAGAAGAAATCCATCAGGTAAATATTTTGTATCTATAGCGACTGAAACAGAAGTCTCCGAGTTACCTAAAACTAATTCTGCTATCGGTATTGATGTGGGACTGAAAGATTTTGCTATTTTGTCAGACGGAACGACTTACTTAAATCCAAAATTTTTCCGTAGATTAGAAGAAAAATTGGCGAAAGCCCAACGGATTATGAGCAGACGAAAAGAAGGTGGTTCAAACTGGTATAAAGCTAAAATAAAAGTTGCTCGTATTCATGAAAAAATTAAAAATGCAAGGAATGATTACTTATACAAAATTTCCACCGAAATTGTCAAAAACCACGACATTATCGGGATGGAAGATTTGTCGGTATCGAACATGTTGAAAAATCATAATCTTGCCAAAGCCATTAGCGAAGTGTCATGGTCACAATTTAATATTTACGATATTTTAATGAGACAAAAAACGTCTGACGTTATTGCAAAATGTAAAAAATGGGTGGGCTGAAAAAAACATTAAAGTGTTTTAGAAATGCTTTGAATGAGTTTGTATCTTGATGCAGCTGAACTAAAAATAGCGATTAGAAGGATTTTGAGAAAATGGATAACATCATGGTTTTGTTTGGCAATTAAGGTTATGCATAATTTTTTGTATATTTAAAACTTTGCATAGAGTGAAGGACATAATAGATTTCTTTGCGTTGCCAACCCTAATATAGCTTGACCCTTTGCAAGAAATCATGCCCGCAGAGGCTCCATGTCAAGCGCTTAAATATCCGAATAATTATACAGAGTGTTGAATGAAATTATTTGCTATTTTATATATTTTTTAAGCAAGGCGCATTAGCCAGCAAAAAGCGAATCGGAAAGATCCGGTTCGCTTTTTTGTATTGACGGATAAATCAATGAATGGTAGACTACTCTCAACGAGAAATCCTTTAGTTCGCTACCAAACTAAAGGATAGAGAAAAGGAGTAGAAGCCAGGATGTCAAAGCCGTTAGGATTTGAAAAACCGCTGGGAATGCGGGATATCCTTCCCGATCTCCTCGAAAAACAGCGCTGGCTGGAAAAGCGAGTAAAAGCCTGTATGAAACAATGGGGATACCAGGAAATTAGCACCCCAACGCTTGAATATTACGACACGGTCGGAGAAGCAAGTGCAACGCTCGATAACAGATTGTTTAAATTGCTGGACAGCGAAGGCAAAACCGTCGTTCTGCGTCCGGACATGACGGCGCCTATTGCTAGGGTCGCATCTTCGCTTTTGAAAGAAGAACCGCTTCCGTTGCGGTTGATGTATTCCGCGAACGTGTTTCGTGCGCAGAGAAACGAAGCGGGGCGTAATGCGGAGTTTACACAACTCGGAATTGAATATATCGGCTCAGCATCCGTTGATGCGGATGCCGAAGCGATTGCGCTCGCTGTATCTGTTCTAAAAGCGGCAGGGGTGAAAGTGTTTAAAATTGCGGTGGGTCATATCGGTTTTCTTGAAGGTCTGCTTGAGGAGATTGTCCAAAGAATGGAAGACCGCGAAAGGCTGAAAGAATTTTTGTATCACCGCGATTATGTAGGCTTCCGTCATTATGTACAGGGGTTGCATCTTTCGCGGGAAAACGCAGCGCGGCTTTATGAACTGCTGAAACTGCGCGGCGGCAAGGAACTGATCGACAGGGCGGAATCTATCACAGTGAACGGGCAGGCACGCAAGGCTGTTACTAATTTAAGACAATTGTGGGAAGCGCTTGAGGCGTATCAGGTTGAAAAATATGTCCTGCTCGATTTGAATTTGCTGCGCAACTTGGACTATTATACAGGTATTCTTTTTGAAGGCTATGCCGCCAATCAGGGGTTTGCGATTTGCACGGGTGGCCGCTATGACGGACTGATGGCGCGCTTTGGTCGTCCGTGTCCTGCAACCGGATTTGCGGTGCAGATGGATAGCCTGCTGGAGGCGGTGGACTATCAGCCGGAACAGCCGAGCAAATTCCTGATTTTATATAGTGCGGAACAGCGTATGGAAGCGCTGGAGAGGGCGCGGAAGTTGCGCGAGGAAAACAGTGCAGTAGTCATTGCACAGCGGAAAGAAGAGCTTGCGGCCCTTGATTTTTCGCAATATGCAGAAGTTATTGATCTGACGGAGGAGGAAGCATCGTGGCGGTAAAAACAGAAGAAAAATTGGTTATAGCCATGCCGAAAGGCCGGATTTTCGAAGAAGCGGCAGAATTGTTGCGCAAAGCCGGCGTTTCTCTTCCTCCGGAGTTTGATGATTCGCGCAAGCTTATTGTTCCGGTACCGGAAGCGAATTTAGAATTTATTCTCGCCAAGCCGACGGATGTGCCGACATACGTTGAGTATGGTGTGGCTGATATCGGAGTTGTTGGAAAAGATGTGCTTCTGGAGGAAGGGCGCGATGTGTATGAGCTGCTTGATTTAAAAATCAGCCGTTGCCGCCTTGCGGTCGCCGGGTTACCGGACTGGAAGCCGTCCGGCGGTACACCCCGAGTTGCCACCAAGTACCCGCGAGTGGCGTCTAAATATTTTCGTGAACAGGGGCAGCAGGTGGAAGTGATTAAGCTGAATGGCTCTATCGAATTGGCACCGCTTATCGGATTAGCGGAGAGGATTGTTGATATTGTATCGACCGGGCGTACGCTGAAAGAAAACGGGCTTGTTGAACTTGAAGAAATCATGCCGATTACAACCCGCTTAATCGCAAACCGGGTGAGCTATCGGATGAAGAGCGAAGCGGTCGACTATATATATGAGAAATTTGCTTCAATAGTGGAGGAGAGTTAATTCATGATCAAGATCGTCGATGCGGCTGATTTTTCCACCCAACGCGATGTGGAGACGGGGACAGAGGCGCAGCGGGCCACGGTGCTGAAAATTCTCAAGGCGGTAAAAACGGAAGGAGATGCGGCGGTAATCCGCTTTACCGAGCAATTTGACCGCATCAAATTGGACACAATGAAAGTAACGGAAGAAGAATTTGTCCAGGCGGTTCGGCAAATCCGCCCGGAAGTACGTGAGGCTGTACGCGAAGCGGCCACCAATATTCGCGATTATCATAGCCGCCAAATGCGTCAGTCTTGGTTAACTACAAAAGAATCCGGCACGATGCTTGGACAGTTGATTCGGCCTCTTGCCCGTGTCGGTCTGTATGTGCCGGGTGGTACGGCCGCGTATCCATCATCCGTACTGATGAACGCGATTCCGGCACAGGTGGCTGGTGTAGAGGAAATCGCGATGGTAACTCCACCCGGTAAAGATGGCAAGATAAATCCAGGCGTGCTGGTTACGGCGTATGAACTGGGCGTTAAGGAAGTATACAAAGTGGGTGGCGCTCAGGCGATTGCCGCTTTAACATACGGAACGGAAACGATCAAACCGGTAGATAAAATCGTCGGTCCGGGCAATATTTATGTTGCGCTGGCCAAGCGCGAGGTATTTGGTCTCGTGGATATCGACATGGTGGCGGGGCCGAGCGAGATTGTCGTGCTGGCGGATGAAACAGCGAATCCGGCATATGTGGCGGCCGACTTATTGTCCCAGGCTGAACACGATACAATGGCTTCCGCCGTCCTTGTGACCGCTTGTCCGCAGCTAGCGGAAGCGGTACGACAGGAAGTGGAGCGGCAATTGGCCGAACTTCCGCGCAGAGAGATTGCGGAAGCGTCCATTCGGGATTACGGTGCGATTTGCGTGGTGGAAAGCCTGGAACAAGGACTGGAGGTTGTCAACCGACTCGCTCCGGAGCATCTGGAACTGATGGTGAAAGATCCTATGGCATACATCGGAAAAGTCAGGAATGCCGGTGCGATTTTTCTGGGAGCGTATAGCTCTGAACCGGTCGGCGATTACTTTGCAGGACCGAACCACGTATTGCCGACAAATGGAACGGCGCGTTTTTCTTCGCCGTTGAACGTGGATGATTTTCTCAAAAAATCAAGCATAATTGCTTATAGCCGGGAGGATTTGCTGGCGAACGGTCGTAAGATTGTAGCGCTGGCTCGCCAGGAGGGACTGGAAGCGCACGCGCGGGCGATCCAGATGCGATTGGATAATGAAGGAGAATAGGGGGAGTAACAGCTATGCGTCGGGCAGCAATTGAACGAAAAACAAACGAAACGGATATTAAACTTTCTTTTAATATAGATGGAGAAGGGGAGACGGAACTTAAAACCGGTGTCCCGTTTCTTGAACATATGCTTGATTTGTTTACGAAGCACGGTCATTTCGATTTAATGGTGGACGCTAAAGGGGATATTGAAATCGACTACCATCACACGGTGGAAGATATTGCGATTTGCCTTGGTCAGGCGTTTCGCGAAGCACTGGGCGATAAAAAAGGCATCAAACGCTATAGCAGCGTGTTTGTGCCAATGGATGAGGCGCTTGGCCAGGTGATTGTCGACATTAGTAACCGTCCGCATTTGGAATACCGCGCTCAGTTTCCGTCTACCAATGTTGGCAATTTCCAGGTGGAGCTTTTTCATGAATTTTTCTGGAAGCTGGCGCTTGAAGCGCGCATTACGCTGCATATTATTGTGCATTACGGACACAATACGCACCATATGATTGAAGCGGTGTTTAAGGCGCTCGGTCGCGCGTTGGATGAAGCAACAGCGATTGATCCGCGGGTAAAAGGTGTTCCGTCGACGAAGGGGATGTTATAGTGATTGCAATCATTGATTATGGCATGGGCAATTTGCATAGCGTTAGCAAAGCGATAGAACGTCTTGGCTACAGGTATGAATTTGTGTCGGACGTAGAAGCTCTTTCGCATGCGGAAGGCGCCATTCTTCCAGGAGTGGGGGCCTTTGGTGACGCGATGAAAAATTTGCGGGAGCGCGGTCTCGTGGAGCCGATTCGTGATCTGGCGGCGAATGGCAAGCCGTTGCTTGGCATTTGCCTCGGTATGCAACTGCTATTTGACATGAGCACCGAGCACGGCGAGCATGAAGGACTTGGCATTCTGCCGGGACGCGTGGAACGTTTTCAGGGCGATTATAAAATTCCGCATATGGGCTGGAACAAGCTTACATTTTTGCAGGCTAACCCGATTTTTGCAGGCGTACCCGAAGGATATGTCTATTTCGTGCATTCATATTTTCTGCAGCCGACGAAGGAGAACCGTTCTGTTCTGCTCGCGACAGCGGATTATTATCAGGAAGTACCTGCAGTAGTCGGAAAAGGAAACGTGTATGGCATGCAGTTTCATCCGGAAAAAAGCGGAGCGGTTGGCATGAAACTGCTTGAGAATTTCACGAAGATGTGCAAAACAGCGCGTGTAAAGTAAGCAGGCAACAGAGAGGGAGTGGGGAGATGGATTTCATTATTTATCCGGCGATTGATATTCGGGGTGGCAAGTGCGTGCGCTTGCTGCAAGGCGATTACAATAAAGAAACGGTGTATGGCGATTCGCCGGTTGAGATAGCAAAGCAGTGGGCGGCCCAGGGAGCAGAATGGATTCATCTAGTTGATCTAGATGGCGCAAAAGCAGGTAAACCGATAAATGACGAAATCGTATTAGAAATTGCCCGCAAGCTTGATGTTCCGGTGCAAGTCGGCGGGGGATTGAGGCGCATGGAAGACGTCGAGCAGTATATTGCAGGCGGTGTGAGCCGGGTGATTCTTGGTACGGCAGCGATTCAGGATGAGCCGTTTACTGAGCAAGTACTAACCAGGTACGGTGACAAAGTGGCGATTGGCATTGATGCCAGAGACGGTTATGTGGCGACACACGGTTGGTTGAAGACATCAGAAGTGATGGCAGAAGAATTGGCCAAAGCGCTTATAGCTAAAGGGGCAGCAACCTTTATTTATACAGATATTTCCCGCGATGGTACGCTTGAGGGGCCGAATACAGAAGCAATTGTACGACTGGCGCGTGCAACCGGGAAGAATGTGATCGCGTCCGGAGGCGTGAGCCGAGAGGAAGATCTGCTTGAATTGGCTCGTTATGCAAAGGATGGTGTGGGGGGCGCCATCGTCGGTAAAGCATTATATACGGAGCGAGTACAATTGCCGCAGGCACTGAAACGGATCGGGGAGGTAGTCTAAATGCTCGCGAAACGAATTATTCCTTGCTTGGATGTAAAAGAAGGGCGCGTCGTCAAAGGCGTCAGCTTTGTGAATCTGCGTGATGCGGGTGATCCGGTGGAACTGGCAAGGCGTTACAGTGAAGAAGGAGCGGACGAACTTGTTTTTCTTGACATTTCAGCTTCACATGAAGGGCGAGAGACGATGGTGGGGGTTGTTGAGAATACGGCTGCAAATGTAACCATCCCGTTTACAGTAGGGGGCGGCATTAATACGGTGGACGATATGCGTCGTTTGCTTCGTGCCGGAGCCGACAAAGTTTCTGTTAATACGGCGGCGGTTAAGCGTCCGGAACTGGTGCGCGAAGGTGCAGAGATATTCGGGAGTCAATGCATTGTAGTGGCAATTGACGCTAAAGCGCGTGAGGATGGCGATGGCTGGGAAGTGTATACGCACGGTGGGCGCCAAGCAACCGGTATTGACGCGGTAGAATGGGCGAAACAGGTCGAAGAATTGGGTGCAGGGGAAATTTTGTTAACTAGTATGGATTGTGACGGACAAAAGGATGGTTTCGCACTGGAGCTTACGCGCGCAGTATCTGAAGCGGTTCGTATCCCTGTCATTGCTTCGGGTGGCGCCGGAGCAAAGCAGCATTTTTACGACGCATTCGTGAAAGGAAAAGCGGATGCGGCGCTCGCTGCTTCCATTTTTCACTACAAAGAAACCTCCATTAAAGAAGTAAAACAGTATCTGTGCGAGAGAGACATCGAGATACGTTTGGTAGAGGAGACGGTAGTACATGAACATAAATCATGTTAAGTTTGACGATCGTGGTTTAATCCCGGCGATTGTGCAGGACGCGCAGAGCAAAGAAGTGCTTACGCTCGCCTATATGAACAAAGAGTCGCTACAGAAGACACTGGAAACAAGGGAGACATGGTTCTTCAGCCGTTCGCGCCAGGAGTTGTGGCACAAGGGGGCTACGTCAGGGAATGTGCAGAAAGTGGTGGACGTGTTGTATGATTGCGACAGTGACGCGCTGGTTGTCAAAGTGATTCCTGCGGGTCCCGCCTGTCATAAAAACGTGTATTCCTGTTTTAGCGATTCTCTGCTTGGCGAAGAAGCAGGTGTAGCCGAAAATTCGCCTGCTGATGAGAAGGAAGTCAAGAATCGTTTTGCTATCATTAACCGTCTGGAAACGTTAATTGCGACTCGTGAAGCGGAAATGCCGGAAGGTTCTTACACAACATACCTGTTCACGGAAGGTGTGGACAAGATTTTGAAGAAGGTTGGCGAAGAAGCGAGCGAAGTGATTATCGCGGCGAAAAACCGCAGTCATGATGAACTGCGATATGAAGCGGCCGATTTACTGTTTCATTTGCTTGTGCTGCTTCGTGAGCAGAAACTGCCGTTTGATGCGGTACTTCAAGAATTGGAGAAACGTCACGCGAGGTAATGCAATAAGAAGTAATCAAGGGATAATAAATTTTAGAAAAGAGGCTGTCCCCATGACTTTGAGACAGCCTCTTTTATTTATAAGGAGTTTGTTGACCCCCACGATAAAGAAAAACAATTTTATTTTTTTCATCCTTTTTTTGGCTCCTTTGCTACAAGATACGCTTAAATTCCTCTTCAAACGATAAATTGACTGGTTCATCTAAAAGATGACTGCAAAATTCTAAATTTGTAGTTGGTACATTTTCATCTACTTCCTCAAACGTAACGTGCTCGATTCAAACATGCCCTTTACCGTTAAGTAAAACACCGAAAGAAATCGTCGCACTATTTTCAGGTACATCTAATACAATTGAGTAACGGTTCCAATTCGTTGTTTTCGTAATCGGGCGGTTTGACATATTATCAAATTGGAGAATATCATCGGAGGCGTTGTCAACTCTCCTCCATAATCCACAAAACCCTTCAACAGTTTCTGTTTTAATAAAGGCCGATAATTTGAGGCGCTTCCCTTTGTATTTATTTGCTTTAAATGATGGCATCATAGTAGCGAATTGATCTTGTGATTCGAAGCGATGCAGGTGAGCGATATCCAGAATACGTTCTTTTGTATAAAGCAACATACTGGCAGCGTTCGTAATTCTTCTTCGTATATAATCCGCGACCGTCATCCCTACTTCTTTTTGAAAAATTCGATGGAAATGGTACATCGAAAATCCGACCTCGCCAGAAACGCATTCTAGAGACAACTCCTCTTGTAAATGATCTTCTATAAATTTGATCGCTTTTTGAATTTCTGTATCGTAAACCATTTTCTCATCCCCTTGCTGCTAAATTTAGCATAGCAAATGCCGCAAAAAAAATTTGACTTTTTTTGCGGCATTTTTGAACGGAAGCACTGCTCCCCCTATCTTTTAAGGGGAGTGGTGTTTTTTGTTTTCTAAGGAGGTACAAAAAACCATTCGTTTGCTCCGGGCGTTTGTTCTATAGAGAAGGCTATCTTAAGTGTGGTATACTTAAACAATAAGGAAGATAAATTTGGAGGGACATATGGCCAAGCAGCAATATGCGCCGAAAAAGAAGGGCAAAATTGTTCCGATTCATATGGATGCAGATTTCTATTACGAGTGGGCAATGCGCTATCTTGATAAGCTTAATTTTCAAAAAGCTCTTCGCTATTTGCGAAAGGCGGTTGAAATTGAGCCGAACAATCCAGATTATTATTGCAGTATGGCTGGCATATTGGCTGAACTCGGCAAATATGAAGAGTCCAATCGGATTCTTTGGCATGTGCTCGACGAAGTCGACCCCTCACTTGATGAATGTTATTTTTATCTTGCCAGCAACTATGCCAATATGATGGAATTCGAACTGGCTGAACAATATATCTTGAAATATTTACAAAGTTTTCCTGAACCGATTTATGCGGAAGAAGCGGAAGACTTACGGGAATATATCGAATTTCATTTACAGGATAGACCTCGTCAATCAGAAAGTGATACCAGCCTTGAAGTTGTGTTTCAACATGATCGCGCGCGCCGTTTGCTGGAAGAGGGACGGTTTAACGAAGCGGCTCGCTTATTGCTTTCGATCATTAAAGGGCATCCTGACTTTATTGCGGCACGCAATAATTTAGCGCTTTGTTATTACTATATGGGACGGTTTGAAAAAGCAATGGAAACCGTTCAGCAGGTGTTGGAAGAGGATCCATGCAATATTCATGGCCTGTGCAATCTAGCCGTTTTTTATTCTCATTTGCGCAATCAGGAAAAGCTGGAACAATTATTAGCTGTTCTAAAAAAGATCATACCTTATCATTTTGATCTCGCATACAAACTAGCGACCACTCTTGGGATTCTGGGCGAAGACGAAGCGGCTTACTTTCTGTTCCGCAAGATGGTTCCCCGCACAGGACAGGGCGACTTATATATACTGCATTATACTGCAGTAGCCGCTTACAATACGGGAAGGATAGGCGAGGCCGAATCTTTATGGAAAAAAGTCGAGCGCATTGATCCGTCCGAAAAGGTGGCACCTTATTATTTAAGGCAGATACAACAGCGTAAGATCGGCGGTCAAGCGATTTCGGAAGCTTCGTACCATTATCAGCTTCCATTTCATGATACGTTTCCGTTTGGAAGTATAGAGACGTCGTCTGATGAAATTAACCAGGAGTGGAAGCGGAATCCGTTGCTTCGCTCTTCGCTTCTCTGGGCGCTTCGCTTTGGCGATCGCGATACGAAATTTCAAGTTATTCAAGCGTTCGCTTATATTGCGGACAGTGAAGTAGAAGAAGCGCTGCGGGGATTCTTAATGAATCCGGTGGAAGACGACTATTTGAAAAAATTAGTCATTTTCGTTCTTCGTAAAATGGGAGCGGAACAACCATACAAGGCCATTATTAATCAGCAGACAAGAATTATTGATTTTCGGTTGCGATCAATAGTACCTGTTTGGACGGAAAAGTGGCAGGAAGTTGCCGAGTGCTTGCGTGTTCATATGCAGGACAGGTATGACGTGCTGGAACAGCAGGAAGCCCAAATGCTGTGGATAGATTATATCGGAAAAACATATCCGAACGTGCCGACGATTCGTAAAAAAGAAGCATGGGCCGCGTCGTTAGAATACGTCATTGCTCGGCGGTACAATTACGCGATCACGCAAGAAGAAGTCGCGGCTCGCTACGGTGTCTCTGCTGCTTCCTTGGCGCGTAATTATAAGTTAATCACCGCTGTATGTACATTGCCTTAAATAGAGAGAGACAAAATTCTGTAAAGACCCCGGTACATACCGGGGTGTATTTGTATATATTATGAGGATGATAAGAAGATCAAAACATCGAAAGTGACGCATTATAGACAATTTATTTATTTAGAGTTATTATAAATAAAGATTTTAAATCGAATTTTTTCGATGAAGGCGAGTATCTCCTCTACTGTTGAGGTAAGATATAGGTAACTAGGAGGTAGGAAGCATGAGCCAAGAAAAAATTTATGACGTTATTATTGCTGGAGCGGGTCCTGCAGGCATGACAGCTGCCGTGTATACTTCTCGTGCCAACATGAGTACATTGATGATTGAGCGAGGAATTCCAGGCGGGCAGATGGCAAATACCGAAGAAATTGAAAACTATCCTGGCTTTGAATCGATCCTTGGTCCGGATCTTTCCACTAAAATGTTTGAACATGCAAAAAAATTTGGAGCTGAATATCAATACGGCGACATTAAGGAGATTGTAGACGGTTATCCGTATAAAGTAGTGAAAGTGGGAGACAAAGAATTTAAAGCGAAGTCTGTTATTGTAGCAACCGGAGCAGAACACCGTGAACTGGGCGTTCCGGGCGAGAAAGAATTCTCCGGCCGCGGCGTTTCATATTGCGCGGTATGTGACGGCGCATTCTTCCGCGGAAAAGAGCTTGTCGTTGTCGGCGGCGGTGATTCCGCAGTAGAAGAAGGGGTCTTCCTCACGCGTTTTGCGACAAAGGTGACGATCATTCACCGCCGCGACCAGCTTCGCGCGCAAAAAATTCTGCAGAAACGCGCGTTTGAAAACGAAAAAATCCAGTTTATCTGGGATACGGAAGTAAAAGAAATCCGCGGTGATGGAACTGTCAAATCCGTGTTGCTGCATAATAAGAAAACGGGTGAAGAAACTGAATTCAAAACGGACGGTGTCTTCATCTACGTAGGTATGGATCCGCTTTCTAGCGCGGTGAAAAACCTGGGTATTACCAACGAAGCGGGATATATCGAAACCGATGAGCGCATGGCAACACGGGTACCAGGTATTTTCGCTGCCGGCGATGTACGCGAAAAAACGCTACGCCAGGTCGTAACTGCGACAGGCGACGGCGCTGATGCGGCCCTGTCTGCCCAACATTATGTGGAAGAATTGAACGAAAAGCTGCACGAAGAGTCTAAAGTAAGCCATTGACAAACGGTCATAAATTTTTAATAGCGTTGTAACGTTGTTGAAACATAATAGGTATATATTGAAGATAATTAATTGACCCCTTTTATAATTAAGAACCCTTGGCGCAGACGGACGAGTCTGCGTTCTTTTTTTGTGGGGAGGAAAAACTGGTAACGCGTTTACCTGTGAATTTTTCTTAGCACAACATGCAGCGTTTCTATTTTGTCTTACCGGATAGGATATGTTTTAGTTTTCCTCCGAGAGAAGTCTCCCACTTCTAAACGTGAAGGTGCTTTCGTCACCAGTGAAAGTGGGAGATGAATTTCGGTTAGGCGTAGCCTAAAGTTGGTTCTTTATTTTGTTGTGATATAATCAGTCTTAGATAAATAAAAGGCTGTTGTATCAATGAAATTAATAATAATCATTCGATGTTCTCATTATATTATCATCTTGTTCTGGTCGTGAAATATCGTAGAAAAGTGATTGACGATACCATATCTGACTATGTGAAAGATATGGTTGTTCGATTGGGTGAAAATTATAATATTTCCTTAGTTGAATGGAATCATGATATTGACCATGTGCATATTTTGTTCAAAGCACATCCAAATACTGAAATGTCAAAGTTCATCAACGCTTATAAAAGCGCAAGTTCTCGACTTATCAAAAAGCATTTTCCACAAGTAAAAAGAAAACTTTGGAAAGAGTATTTTTGGTCAAGAAGCTTTTGCTTGCTTACAACGGGTGGTGCGCCCATTGAAGTGATAAAGCAGTATATAGAAAATCAAGGGATGAAGTGAGGTGATTCGATATGGCAAACAAAGCATATAAATTTCGTCTGTACCCAACGCAAGAACAAGAACAACTTCTTGCAAAAACCTTCGGTTGTGTCCGCTTCGTCTACAATAAAATGTTGGCTGAATGGAAGGAAACATATGAACAATTCAAGGATGACAAAGAAGCCTTGAAAAAGCAAAAATTCCCCACTCCTGCTAAGTACAAAGAGGAGTTTGCATGGCTCAAAGAAGTCGATAGCCTTGCGTTAGCAAATGCTCAACTCAATTTGCAAAAGGCATACCAAAACTTTTTCTTTGGTCGTGCTGAATTTCCTAAGTTCAAAAGCCGTAAGGCGAGACAGTCCTATACAACGAATGTAGTCAACGGAAACATCATGCTGTTGGATGGCTATATCAAATTACCGAAACTCAAACTTGTCAAAATCAAACAACATCGAGATATTCCATCCCATCACGTTATCAAGTCATGCACCGTTTCTCGAACAAAAACAGGAAAATACTATGTTTCTATTCTTACAGAATATGAACATCAACCTGTGCAAAAAGAAATAAAAGCTGTTGTTGGTTTAGATTTTTCTATGAATGGCTTATTTGTCGATAGCGAAGAAGGTAAGACAGCCAATTACCCTCGTTTCTATTGCCAAGCCTTGGAAAAATTAGCCAAGGAACAGCATGTCTTGTCACGCAGGAAGAAAGGGTCTAATCGTTGGAACAGACAACGATTGAAGGTAGCGAAGCTACACGAAAAGATTGCAAACCAACGTAAGGACTTTCTTCATAAGGAATCACATAAATTAGCGAAACGGTATGACTGCGTGGTTATCGAAGACCTCAACATGAAAGGAATGTCACAAGCCCTGAATTTCGGCAAAAGCGTTGCGGACAATGCATGGGGGATGTTTACGACATTTCTCCAATATAAGTTAGAGGATCAAGGAAAGAAGCTTATCAAAATAGATAAGTGGTTTCCATCATCCAAAACATGCTCTTGTTGCGGTCAAGTAAAGGAATCTCTATCTCTGTCTGAGCGCACCTTTCGCTGTGAATGTGGTTTTGTGGCAAACAGGGACTGGAATGCTGCTACCAATATCAAAAATGAAGGATTGCGACTGTTAGCATAACTATAAATAGAGCATGGAACAGGCTTGATAGCTAAGTAAATTTCGTACCGTTAGGTACGATTACCTTAGAAGCCCCACCTCTAAATGAAGCGTAGGTGGCGGGTAGTTCACTTAAAGAAAAAGGCGACTATACAGTAAAGGATAACTTGTGGGTAGGATGTGAATAGCAGAATGGAAAAACAAGTGAAAGGGCATGAGATCAACTTGCTGATTATTACTGGCATGTCTGGTGCGGGAAAAACGGTAGCCATTCAAAGGCTGGAGGATTTAGGTTTTTTTTGTGTTGATAATTTGCCGCCGGTGCTCCTTCCGAAATTCGCCGAGCTGATTGATCAATCCGGTGGCCGTATCCAGAAGGTGGCTCTTGTTATCGATCTGCGCGGACGGGAATTTTTCGATGCGCTTGCTGAATCGTTAGAACGTATTCAGGAAATGGAGAATATAACATATCAAATCATCTTTTTGGATGCAAGTGACCAGACGCTTGTGCAGCGCTATAAAGAAACGCGTCGTAACCACCCGCTTGCGCCGAATGGTTTGCCGCTGGACGGCATCCAAGCAGAACGTCGCCTGTTAGAAGAGATTAAAGGGCTTGCAAATTTGGTTATTGATACAACATATTTAAAACCTGTATTATTGAAGGAAAAAATAAGCCAAATTTTTAGCCAGATAAGCCGGAATTTGACGATCATTATCCAGTCTTTTGGTTTTAAATTTGGGATTCCAATCGATGCCGATCTCGTATTCGATGTTCGTTTTTTGCCTAACCCGCACTATGTGGAAACGTTGCGGCCGAAAACAGGAAAATATGCGGAAGTATCGGATTACGTGTTTAAGTGGGATGTTTCGCAAGATTTTTTGACGAAATTGACCGATTTTCTTGACTTTACGCTTCCGCACTACCAGCAAGAAGGAAAAAGCCAGCTTGTCATCGGCATAGGATGTACCGGGGGCAAGCACCGTTCTGTGGCTATTGCCGAGTACTTGGGCCAGCGTTACCAGGATCAATATAATGTCCGTGTAAATCATCGGGATATAGAGAGAGGTCGCTCATAGAGGTGTAGAATGAAAAAACATAAAGAAAAACCCCGTGTAGTAGTGATTGGGGGAGGAACAGGACTGCCCGTTCTGCTCCGCGGCTTAAAAAATCAACCGGTTGATATTACCGCTATTGTGACGGTGGCGGATGATGGAGGAAGCTCGGGCCGGCTGCGCTCTGAACTCAGAATGCCTCCGCCAGGAGATGTACGGAATGTGTTAATCGCGCTGGCGGATACGGAGCCATTGCTGGAAAGTTTACTGCAGCATCGATTCGTGAATGGAAACGGACTCGCCGGACATTCAATCGGTAATCTGCTCATCGCGGCGCTTACCGAAATTAGCGGAGGCGATTTTGTAAGCGCAATTGAACAACTAAGCAAAGTGCTTGCAGTGCGTGGCCGGGTACTTCCGACTGCTAACCATTCCATTGTGCTTCACGCCGAAATGCAGGACGGAACGGTTGTATCTGGTGAATCCATTATTCCCAAAGCAGGGAAGCGAATTAAACGCGTATTTATTGATGAAGGCGCAAAACCGCTTCCGGAGGCGATTCAGGCGCTAAAGGAGGCGGATGCGATTATTATTGGACCTGGTAGCTTGTATACGAGCGTATTGCCAAATTTACTGGTGCCGGGAATTGTGGAAGCTATCCGTGAAAGCCGAGCCATAAAGGCTTACATTTGCAATGTAATGACTCAGCCAGGAGAAACGGATGGCTATACAGCGGAGGATCATATTCAGGCGATTCATGATCATGTCGGCAATTCTTTATTCCAGTATATTATTGTGAATAATGGAAAAATTAGTGATGAAGTACTGGCCATGTACGCGGAGAAGGGTGCCGCACCGGTCATTTACTCGGAAGAAAAGCTGACTGCCAAAGGATACCGCGTTATCGCCGACAATCTGCTTGTATACGACAAATTTTTGCGCCATAATGCTGCTAAGCTCAGCAAAATTATTATGAACGTAATCGGTGTGAAGAAATGAGGTGGTGGCGGCATGTCTTTTGCTGCACAAGCGAAGAAAGAATTAACACAATTGGAAGGTTATGATTGTTGCAACAGAGCGGAGCTGACCGCTTTAATCCGAATGAATGGTTCGTTGCAGTTTGGCGGAAAGCGCTTTGTGCTTGATGTATCTACAGAAAATGCGGCGATTGCGCGCCGCATTTATTCGCTTGTCAAAAAGATGTTTCATATTCATGCGGAGTTGTTAGTTCGAAAAAAGATGAGACTGAAAAAAAACAATGTTTATATCGTCCGGATTCCGCAGCGAGCGCGGGAGATTCTCGAAGAACTCGGCATTATGGTCGACGGCACGTTTCACTACGGTATTTCACCCGACATTATAAAACATGAGTGTTGTAAACGTGCATATTTACGCGGCGCTTTTTTAGCCGGAGGTTCGGTGAATCATCCGGAAGCGTCGAGCTACCATCTTGAGATTTTTTCGGCTCATCAAGAGCATTGCGAAGATTTGGTTAAGCTGGCGAATTATTTCGGATTGAACGCGCGGAGTATTGAGCGGAAAAAAGGGTATATTATGTATATTAAAGAGGGCGAAAAAATCGCCGACTTCTTACGTATTATTGAAGCGCAACAAGCACTGTTTTTCTTTGAAGACGTGCGCATTGTCAAGGAAATGAAAAACTCCGCGAACCGATTAAACAATTGCGATATGGCGAATTTAAACAAAACGGTGGCGGCAGCTATGCAGCAAATTGAAAATATTATGCTTATTGATAAGTATATTGGTATTGAAAATTTGCCGGACAGGCTGCGCGAAGTGGCAGAACTCCGCCTTAAATATCGGGATATGAACCTGGCCGAATTGGGCGAAATGGTTCCGAGTGGCAAAGTAAGCAAATCCGGTATTAACCATCGTTTACGAAAAATTAATGAAATCGCAGCTAAATTAAGAGAAAATGAAGCAAAACTATAAGAATAACCTCAGTGATCATGGTATAATAAAACAAATTCAGTTTGATAGAGGGTGAGGAATCATACTATGCACGCTCAGCAAAGCGTTGTAGTTAAATTAAAAACAGGACTTCAAGCACGACCCGCTGCTTTTTTCGTTCAGGAAG
The DNA here is from genome assembly GCF_001439585.2 of Aneurinibacillus sp. XH2. Taxonomy (NCBI): domain Bacteria; kingdom Bacillati; phylum Bacillota; class Bacilli; order Caryophanales; family Paenibacillaceae; genus Aneurinibacillus; species Aneurinibacillus sp. XH2. The sequence continues at coordinate 479,603 of NZ_CP014140.1, forward strand.
CAAACCGTTACGCTGCAGACATATTTATCGAACGGGATAATAAAAAGGTAAATGCGAAGAGCATTATGGGCGTAATGAGTCTTGCGGTTGGAAGTGGCGCAGAAATCACCATTAGTGCCGAAGGTTCTGATGCGGAAGAAGCAGTGAAAAGCCTTGTGCAGATGGTACAACGTGAAGAATAGTATAAAGTTTGACTGAAAAAAGCCAGAAGCATCTTGTCAGGAGATGCTTCTGGCTTTTTTCCTTACCTTATATTTAGGATAGGTTAGGCTCTTTCTTTCCGATGCTGTCGATAACATCGTCGATGAGACCATATTCCTTTGCCTCTTCGGCAGACATGAAGAAGTCGCGATCTGTATCCTTTTCTACACGCTCCAGCGGTTGGCCAGAACGCTCGGAGATAATTTGGTTCAAACGATCGCGCATCTTCAGGATGCGGGTAGCGGCGATCTGAATGTCAGAAGCCTGACCTTGCGCGCCGCCTAGTGGTTGATGAATCATCACTTCACTATTCGGGAGGGCGAAGCGTTTGCCCGGAGCACCAGCTGTGAGAAGGAAGGCGCCCATAGAAGCTGCCATTCCCACGCAGATGGTAGATACATCTGGTTTAATGTATTGCATGGTGTCATAAATCGCCATGCCGGCGGTAATGGAACCACCTGGGCTATTAATATACAGGCTAATATCTTTATCAGGGTCTTCAGCGGCCAAGAAGAGAAGCTGGGCCACGACGCTATTCGCTACCTGATCGTTGATTGGAGTGCCAAGGAAAATAATCCGGTCTTTCAAAAGACGAGAATAAATATCATATGCTCTTTCACCACGATTCGTCTGCTCGATAACTGTAGGAATTAAGTTCACTGGTACTTCCTCCTCTCTTCATTCTATAAATATATAGTACAATAAAGGTCAAAAAAGGTCAAATAAAAACCTTGGTACTATACTCTTCTCTTCAGTTATATGCTTTTTTTCTGGAATTTAATCAACATAAACGGATGATTTATAAATATTTCAGTTTAGAAGGAAATGCCGCTGGCAACCGAGTTTACGGGAAGAGGGGAAAGTTTGAGGGGATTCTGAAGGGTAGAACACGATTGAATGTAAGGGGGGATTTGTGTAATCTTTAGGGAACTTTTGTCGAAAAGGAGACATATTATAATAAAATGTGTGATAATAAATAAAATTTTGCATATGTATCTGTTTGTGTTTATTTATGAGAGAGCAGGATAGATGGAAGGTGATGTTTATACAACAAATTCATATCATAGTTTCAAGTTATACATCTTGAAAGGAGTTATATTTATGATGCAATATGATAAATATATTGGAAAAATGATACAATTAACATATAGCGATTTGGACGGAGAGTTGGTGTGTGTGGTCGGTCATATTCTTTATACTCTGAAAAATCGTGCTTTCGTCTTCGAAACGGCGGAAGAAGGGAGACAGCTTATCGTGTATAATCGGCATGTGCTCGATATTAAGGAAGTAAGCACGCCACCTGCTTTTACCGCTCCGGAAATCGCTCCAGATAACTTCGCTTAACTATTCAGAAAGCGAAATGTGGGAGGAGAGCGCGTTGAAACAATCGTTTACGCTGATACGGGAAGAAAATTTAACGATTCGCGGCGATGTTTTTATCAGCGATGAAACAAAAGAATTTGACAAAAAGCCGGTTGTTATTATTTGTCATGGCTTTAAAGGATTTAAAGACTGGGGGATGTTCCCGCGTATGGGCGAGTATTTCGCCGCTCAGGGATTTGTCGCCATTACGTTTAACTTTTCTGGAAACGGTATAGGCAAGGATCTGGTGAATTTTACCGAGCTTGAAAAATTTGGGCGTAATACGTATCAACAGGAACTGAACGATCTTGATTTTCTCGTTCAGCAGGTGAAGCGGGGTACGCTTCCGCTAGCCGAGCATATGAACCCGCGCCGTATAGGCATCATGGGCCACAGCAAAGGTGGCGGTGATACGATTTTATATGCGTCTGCTCATCCGGAGAATGTGCAGGTTATTGTGACATGGAACGGGATCGCTCATGTTGATATTTTTGGCCCTGAAGTGCGAAAACAAGTGGAAGAAAAAGGAGTAGGTTATGTCATTAACGGAAGAACAGGCCAGCAGATGCCAATTGAAAAAGTGGTACTGGACGATATTGAAGTGAACGCTCGCCAGTATGACTTACTCAATTGCGTGGCTCATCTTGACATACCGCTGCTTATCGTGCAGGGGCGAGAAGATTTCGACCATCTTGTCAAAGGAGCATACAGTCTGAAAAAGCATGCAAAAAACGCAACGCTTCATTGGATAGAAGGTGCTGGGCATACGTTCAATATGGTGCATCCACATAAAGAGGATACTCCGCAGTTTCTTGAAGCACTTGATGTTACAACGAAATTCTTTAAAGAGCATTTATAACAGCGGAAGATAATAAGACGAGACGGCAAAGGGGAGCCGTCTCGTTTTTTCCTTAAATAAACTTAATTGATATTGATAATCTTTATCAAATATATTATGATAAAAAAAACAGAAGTGTTCATAACAGGAGGAGGGACAGAAGATGGCGTACGTTGTAATTGGAGCGGATCGACTTGGAAATATTAATGCTTTACTAGAAGAGAAACTGGATGGGGAATTGATTCATGTTTCAGGAAGAAAGAAAAAGGACCAAGCCTATTCATTGCCGCAAATGGTCAAGGGAGTGATTGTATTTACCGATTACATAAACCATAACTTGGCTAAACGGGTAAAAGCGGACGCCAAGAAACGGAACGTCCCGATCGTGTTTGCGAAACGCTCTGTCAGCCATCTGGAGTGTAGCCTGGAGCAAATGATGGCATGCCAAAAAGAGGGTTGTGATCGTTCTTGTGCTTATAAGCGTTCGCTTCATTGAACGGCACAGAGCAACCACGATATGGTTGCAAAGAAGAGTGGCAAATAATAAAGAACGAAAAACATCCGAGAACGTGATGAAATATCTAAAAGAGCGGGAGCGCAAAGCTTTGCGCTCTTTTTCTTTGTATACTTATGTTATGAAGCAGTCAACATAATTGCCATATAAGTAAGGAAGATAAAGAGGAAATATGCCCCGCGCCCCATTTTTGTAATTGGCAGGATTTTTGCTAGCGAAATTTGTTGAGAATTGTTATATAATAATGAATAAGAGAAAAAGTTTCACAGAAAAGAAGGTGATGCCAGATGCAAATGGGGTTCGGTTTGTATCAGCAACAGACGTTGAAGTTAGTCATGACGCCTGAGTTGCGTCAGGCAATAACCATTCTTCAGTACTCGGCTGTCGATTTGCTTGAATTCCTGCGGCAACAGGTTACAGAGAACCCGATTCTTGACATGTCGGAACGGCACCGGGAACTAACGACGACGGACATAGCTATAGAGAAAAAGAAAAATAATCATGATGATATTGATTGGAAAGATTATGCTCGTGCCAATGCAACAGGAGACGAGACGTATTACCAAAAAAGTATGGGAACAGCACAGGACTATGATCCGTTTAATTTTATTTCGGCAGGCGGAACTACGCTGGAGGAGAACTTGCTTGAGCAAGTGGCAATGCTTAAAGATGTGACGCCAGTCGAAAAACGGATTTTGAATTTTTTAATTGGTAACCTTAATGAAAGCGGTTACTTAACGATTTCAGAGGCGGAGGCAGCGGACATTCTTAATACGAATGTCGAAAAGATTGAAGAAATGATCTCGCTTTTGCAAACGTTGGAACCTGTTGGTATAGGTGCGCGCTCACTTGCGGAATGTTTATTGCTTCAGTTAAAGGCAAAGCCGGAAGAGAATACGCTGGCAATGGCTATCGTAGAACACCATCTTGAAGATTTGGCAGAAAAGCGCTATCAGAAAATTGCTTCTTCCCTGAAGGTTACACCGCAAGAGGTACAGCAGGCGGCAGACTATTTGCGCACGTTGAATCCGCGCCCAGGTGCGGAATTCGCTCAGGGGACACCCCGTTATATCGTGCCGGACGTAACGGTAGAGAAAGTCGAAGATGAGTATGTGGTCATGGTTAATGAAAGCAGCACCCCGAATTTGACGATTAACCGCTTTTATCAGCGGATGCTGCAAAAAGATGAAGTAGACACAGTGCAGCGCTATATCCAGGATAAGCTAAATTCCGCACTTTGGTTGATTCGTAGCATCGAGCAACGGCGCATGACATTGTACAAAGTCACACAGGCCATTGTTGAAGAGCAGCGAGACTTTTTCGAAAAAGGGCCGTCCGGACTGAAACCGATGACGTTGCGCGACATCGCGGAGAAGGTCGGACTGCATGAGTCGACCATCAGCCGCGCAACCAGCAACAAATATGTGCAAACGCCGCGCGGGCTGTTCGAGCTAAAGTATTTCTTTACCACTGGCCTGAACAGGGTGGATGGAGGAGCAGCTTCTTCTGTTCTCAGTATTAAAGAAAAAATCAAGGCTTTGATTGACGCAGAAGACAAGAAAAAGCCGCTCTCTGACCAGAAGATTACCGATATTCTCGTGAAGGAAGGAATTGAAATCTCACGTCGTACCGTGGCAAAATACCGCGAAGAGATGAATATTGATTCTTCATCGAAAAGAAAGCGTTTTTAACAAATCTTGCGCCAGAATTTCTTCGCTTCTGGCGATGGGAGCGTTTGCTGGCAAAGGAGTAAGGGATATGGGGATGGAAACACCTTTTCGCATTAAGATTTACACGAGAGAAGGCTGCGAAAGATGTGATAAGGCAAAAGAGAAGGTTGAGCGAGTGGCGAGAGATTATCCCATCGAACTTGAGATGGTGGACATTGCAGATAATCCGGCTCTCGAAGAAACATATGGCCAGTTGATCCCTGTGGTACATATCAACGGGGAAAAGGTCTTTGTTTCCAAAGTAACGGAGTTATGGTTACGTCGGGAACTGGCACTTCGTTCCACAAAGCATGCTTGAAAGAGAAGGAAAGTTTTGATAAAATGAAGTTGAATAAAAAATGCCTGTGCATTGACAGGCATTCTTTTATAACATTTGTGGGACGAAAAATATCTATTAGGGACATTTTTTGTCCCTATAATCTAAAGGTGGAAAGCGTGATAGAGACGAATTGGCCTTCTCTGCTTCAACGGATGGCCCCCGAGGCAATGGTCATCGTTGAGAACCGATACAAAATTTTACGTCAAATTCGGCTTTTGCAGCCGGTCGGAAGGCGTGCGCTTGCCGAAGTCATGCAGAGCACGGAAAGGATAATCCGGCGTGAAGTGGAATTTCTTCGCGAGCAACGTTTAATTGATTTGAACCGTGCCGGCATGTTTGTAACTCCGGATGGCGAAAGCATGATTGAAGGGTTTCAGTCATTCTGGAAAGAAGTAGGCGGAATCAACCAACTGGAAATGGCGGCGGCGCATCGTTTAGCGGTACGCCAAGTTGTTATCGTGCCTGGCGATGCGGATGAAAGCGATTGGGTTAAAGATGATCTGGCCCGACAGGCTGCGCAAGAACTGATTCGCCTTCTTGATGACGATAAGATTGTAGCGGTCGCGGGAGGAAGTACGATGGCGCGGGTGGCCCGCCATGTGCAACCTACCCACACTGAAAATGTTATTCTTGTTCCTGCGCGCGGCGCACTGGGCGAAGAGGTGGAGTTGGAGTCGAATACTGTAACCGCACAAATGGCGCGCAATCTGGGAGCTTCCTATCGTTTGCTTTATTTGCCAGATATTATACAGCAGGAGACGCTCCAGAATGTACAGCGCGATCCCGTGATTTCAGACGTACTTGATTTAATTCACAGGGCAAGCATTCTTGTGCATGGGATTGGAGCAGCAGAAGAAATGGCGCGCCGGCGCGGTTTGGATGAAGAAATTGTTCGTATACTAAAAGAACGAAAGGCTGTATCCGAAGTGTTCGGATATTATTTTAATGGCCCAGGTGAGATGGTGTACCGCATGAACACTGTAGGCATGCGGATGGAGAATGTGAACAAACTGGATACGGTGCTTGCGATCGCTGGCGGTAAAAGTAAGGCAAAAGCGATTCTGTCGTATATAAGAAAGCGCAGCAATTATTTGCTTGTTACCGATGAGGCGGCAGCGAGAGAGATGTTTATTCTTTTGGGAAAAGAGGAATAAGCGTTTTCTTTAGAAGGCGCTTGAAATATGACAAGGAGGATAAAGTATGGTGAAAATAGGGATTAATGGTTTTGGACGCATTGGACGTAACGTATTGCGGGTAGCCTTGCAAAACCCTGAAGTGGAAGTTGTAGGGATTAATGACTTAACAGATGCTGCAACGTTAGCTCATCTTTTTAAGTACGATTCCGTGCATGGAACGTATCATCAGAATGTACGGGCAGAAGATAATGCTATTGTTATCGGTGATCATAGCATAAAAGTATCCGCTGAACGTGATCCGGCAAAGTTGCCGTGGAAAGAGTGGGGCGTGGATATTGTTGTAGAATCGACCGGCCGCTTTACAAAGCGTGAAGATGCAGCAAAGCACCTAGAAGCCGGCGCGAAAAAAGTCATAATTTCCGCCCCTGCGAAAAACGAGGATATTACCATTGTGCTGGGTGTAAATGAAGGAACATACGATCCGGAAAAACATCATGTAATCTCTAATGCGTCTTGCACTACGAACTGTTTGGCTCCGCTCGCGAAAGTATTGCACAGAAAGTTCGGCATTCGACGCGGTCTAATGACTACAGTACATTCTTACACAAACGATCAGCAAATTCTTGATTTGCCGCATAAAGATATGCGCCGTGCCCGCGCTGCCGGCATGTCCATCATTCCGACAACGACTGGCGCCGCGCGTGCCGTTGCGCTTGTGTTGCCTGAACTGAAAGGCAAATTAAATGGTTTTGCGATGCGTGTGCCCACTCCGAACGTATCTGTAGTAGACCTTGTGGCTGAGCTTGATAAAAATGTAACAGTGGAAGAAGTGAATCAAGCGCTGAAAGCCGCTTCCGAAAACGAACTGGAAGGTATCCTTGGTTATTCTGAAGAGCCGCTCGTGTCGCGTGATTACAACGGTGATCCACGCTCTTCCATCATCGACGCGTTGTCCACGATGGTAATCGAGGACAATATGGTCAAAGTAGTATCTTGGTATGACAATGAATGGGGCTATTCAAACCGTGTGGTTGATTTAGTGAATTATGTTGCCCAAAAAGGATTTTAAAAGATAAAAAGTATGTTTGATTTTGTGAATTGTGTTGCAAAAAAAGGTGCCTAGCGGCTAAAATATAATCGGTTATGAAAAGGGGGAGGGAATAGGTGGATATTCTCCTCCTTTTTTCTTAACGGCTAAGAAAAGATAAATAGCGAAAAATATACAGATATCATTGGGTTTGATGGAAAAGAGGAGGGTACTGTATATGAATAAGAAGTCCGTTCGCGACGTTGATGTAAGAGGGAAGCGTGTGTTCTGCCGTTTTGATTTCAATGTTCCGATGGAAGAGGGAAGGATTACGGATGATACAAGAATTCGTGCGGCATTGCCGACGATTGAGTACCTTGTGCAAAACGGCGCACGCATTATTATGGCAAGCCATCTCGGCCGCCCGAAAGGAAAAGTAGTGGAAGAATTGCGTTTAAACGCTGTGGCAGAGCGCCTGTCTCAACTGCTTGGCCAGCCGGTTAAAAAAATGGATGAGGTTTATAGCGAGGCTGTGAAAGCGGAAGCCGAAAATTTGAATGACGGTGAAGTTATGCTGCTTGAGAACGTTCGCTTTCATCCGGGCGAAGAGAAAAATGACGAAGAACTGTCCAGGCAATTTGCATCGCTGGCAGATTTATTTGTCAATGACGCATTCGGCACGGCGCACCGTGCACACGCTTCGACAGCAGGCGTCGCCAATTACATTGAAGGTGTAGCCGGTTTTCTCATGGAAAAAGAGATTGAATTCTTAGGCAAAGCGATTTCCCAGCCGGAACGCCCGTTTACCGCGATTATCGGCGGGGCGAAAGTGAAGGATAAGATCGGCGTCATTGAAAACTTACTGGAGAAAGTAGATAATTTAATTGTAGGTGGCGGCCTATCCAACACATTTATTAAAGCAAAAGGGTACGATGTCGGAAGCTCGCTTCTTGAAGAAGAAAAAGTAGAGCTTGCGAAGTCTTTCATGGAGCAGGCTGAGCAAAAGGGCGTTACATTTCTGATTCCGGTCGATGTTGTAGTAGCGGATGCATTCGCAAACGATGCTAACACGAAAATCGTAGATGTAGACGCGATTCCGGAGGGATGGCAGGCGCTTGATATCGGACCGAAAACGATAGAACGCTACAGAGAAGCAATTCTCGGATCCAAGACGGTCGTATGGAACGGCCCGATGGGTGTATTCGAAATGAATACGTTCGCGGAAGGAACAAACGCGATCGCCCGCGCGCTGAAAGAAGTGAACGGAACGACGATTATTGGCGGCGGTGATTCTGTGGCCGCGGTAGAAAAGGCGGGCGTGACGGAAGCGATGACTCATATTTCAACAGGCGGCGGAGCTTCGCTTGAATTCATGGAAGGCAAAGAACTTCCGGGCGTAGCTGTGCTGGCTGATAAGTAAGGAGTTGACACACTCATGCAAAGAACCCCTATTATTGCTGGGAACTGGAAAATGCATAAAACGATACAGGAGGCGCGCGATTTCGCCCGTGCGGTACGCTCTTTTCTGCCGGGAGGAAAAGTGGAAACGGTTATTTGCGCTCCGTTCACTGCATTGGCCGCGCTGGTGGAAGAATTGCACAATTATCCGGCCGCAATCGGGGCGCAGAATGTTCACTGGGAAGAGTCCGGTGCTTATACCGGAGAAATAAGTCCTGGTATGCTTGTCGAAATTGGAGTGAAGTATGTGATTATCGGGCATTCAGAGCGCCGGGAATATTTTGCTGAAACGGATGAGACGGTAAACCGGAAAGCAAAAGCCGCGTTTGCCCATGGTTTACTTCCTATTGTTTGCGTTGGGGAAAACTTGGAACAGCGCGAAAGCGGAAAAACGAAGGAACTGGTGCGCGATCAGGTTATCCGTGCGGTTGAAGGACTGTCGAGCGAACAGGCGAAGCAACTTGTCATCGCGTATGAACCGGTTTGGGCGATTGGCACCGGCAAATCTTCTTCAGCAGAAGACGCACAGGAAGTGATCGCTTTTATCCGCAGCATGGTAGAGGATGCGTTTGACAGTCAAGTCGCCTCGCAAGTACGCATTCAGTATGGGGGCTCGGTAAAGCCTGACAACATTATGGCCTATTTGGAACAGCCGGATATTGATGGCGCGCTCGTTGGAGGCGCAAGTCTAGCTCCGGATTCATTCCTGCAATTGGTAGAAGCGGTTAGGAGGCAATGAGGAATATGAATCGACCGAAACCAGTAGCGCTTATCATTATGGACGGGTTCGGATACAGGGAAGAGGAGTACGGAAACGCTATCAAGCAGGCGAACACTCCAAACTTTGATAAATACTGGAATGAATATCCACATACATTGCTTGGTGCAAGTGGCCTTGCGGTCGGGCTTCCGGAAGGACAAATGGGAAACTCGGAAGTCGGACACCTTAATCTTGGCGCAGGTCGTGTCGTGTATCAGGATTTAACACGCGTAACGAAAGATATTCAAGAAGGACAATTTTTCAAAAATGAAACATTATTGAAAGCTATTCAACACGCCAAAGAGAATAACACCGACCTGCATCTGTACGGTCTTGTGTCAGATGGCGGCGTACACAGTCATATTGAGCACCTGTTTGCATTATTGAGAATGGCGAAACAAGAAAATTTGGATCGCGTTTATATTCATGCGTTCCTGGATGGACGCGATGTGGCCCCTGACAGCGCAGTGATGTATATCCAGCAGCTTCAGGACAAAATCAAAGAATACGGCGTAGGCCGCATTGCGACGGTACAAGGGCGCTATTACGCAATGGATCGCGATAGACGCTGGGAGCGTACGGAGAAATCATACCGTGCTATGGTATATGCGGAAGGTCCGAAATATACCGATCCGATTGAAGCGGTGCAAGAATCTTATGAGCGAAGCGTATACGATGAATTTGTCATGCCAACCGTTATTACTAATGCTGACGGTACGCCAGTGGCGACAGTGAAAGACAATGACAGTGTGATTTTCTTTAATTTCCGCCCGGATCGGGCCATTCAGCTGTCGCAAGTCTTTACCAACGAAGATTTTCGCGGATTTGATCGTGGTGACAAGCGACCGAAGAATTTGTTCTACGTCTGCATGACAAAATTCAGCGAGACGGTGGGCGGTTATGTGGCCTACAAGCCGACTGATCTGGATAATACGCTGGGCGAAGTACTGTCGCAGCATAATCTGCGCCAATTGCGTATCGCTGAGACGGAGAAATACCCACATGTTACATTCTTCTTCAGCGGTGGGCGCGAAGCCGAGTTCGAAGGTGAAAAGCGAATTTTGATTAACTCGCCAAAAGTGGCGACATACGATTTAAAGCCGGAGATGAGCGCGTATGAAGTGACCGAAGCCCTTTTGAAGGAGATTGAGGCGGATACGCATGATGTCATTATTTTGAACTTTGCCAACTGTGATATGGTTGGTCACTCTGGCATGATGGAGCCGACTATTAAAGCGGTCGAAACCGTGGACGAATGCATGGGCAGGGTTGTGGAAGCCGTCCTTGCAAAAGGCGGGGTAGCGCTTGTGACTGCCGATCACGGCAACGCGGATTTGATGCTGGATGAGGAAGGCAATCCGGTGACTTCGCACAGCACGTATCCGGTACCATTTATCCTGACGAAAAAAGGCGTGGAATTGCGTGAAGGCGGCGTTCTTGCCGATATTTCGCCGACCATTTTAAAATTATTGGGTATTGAACAACCTAAAGAAATGACGGGAAAACCTTTATATTAAGATATACATACATTGAAGGAGATGAAACAAATGACCATTATTTCAGATATTTACGCACGTGAAGTGTTGGACTCCCGTGGTAACCCGACGGTAGAAGTCGAAGTGTATCTTGAATCCGGTGCGATGGGCCGTGCGATGGTTCCATCCGGCGCTTCCACCGGTGCGCATGAAGCTGTAGAGTTGCGTGATGGTGAGAAAACGCGTTATCTTGGTAAGGGCGTATTAAAAGCAGTAGATAACGTAAACAATATCATTGCTCCTGAACTTGAGGGCTTTGACGCACTGGCTCAAGTGGATATTGACAACCTGCTGATTGAGCTTGACGGCACAGACAACAAAGGCAAATTAGGCGCAAATGCTATTTTGGGCGTATCCATGGCAGTGGCGCGTGCCGCAGCCGATGCGTTGGGCGTTCCGCTGTATGCATACTTGGGCGGGTTTAATGCTAAGACCTTGCCGGTGCCGATGATGAATATTTTGAATGGCGGCGCACACGCGGACAACAATGTGGATATTCAAGAATTTATGATTATGCCTGTGGGCGCAGATAATTTTGCGCATGCATTGCGTATGGGCGCGGAAGTATTTCATAATCTGAAAGCTGTGTTAAAAGAAAAGGGATTGAATACAGCTGTAGGCGATGAGGGCGGTTTCGCTCCTAACTTGTCTTCAAACGAAGAAGCGCTACAAACTATCATCGCCGCTATTGAAAAAGCGGGTTATAAACCAGGTGAAGACATTATGCTGGCGCTGGATGTCGCTTCCACTGAGGTGTACAAAGACGGCAAGTATGAGTTGGCTGGCGAAGGCATTACAAAAACGACGGATGAAATGATCGACTATTTGGAGATGCTTGTTAACAAATATCCGATCATCTCGATCGAAGATGGTCTGGCTGAAGACGACTGGGATGGCTGGAACAAGCTGACACAACGTCTGGGCGATCGTGTACAGCTGGTCGGCGACGACTTGTTCGTAACGAATACAAATCGTTTGTCTCAAGGTATTGAACAGGGGACAGCCAACTCTATTTTGATTAAGGTAAACCAAATCGGTACGTTGACCGAAACGTTCGACGCGATCGAAATGGCGAAGCGCGCAGGCTATACGGCAGTTATCTCCCATCGTTCCGGCGAGACGGAAGATTCCATCATCGCCGATATCGCCGTGGCTACAAACGCTGGTCAAATCAAAACTGGCGCGCCTTCCCGCACAGACCGCGTAGCGAAATACAACCAGTTGCTTCGCATCGAAGACGAATTAGCGTATATTAGTAAGTATGCCGGCCGTGCAGCGTTTTACAATCTCAAGAAATAATCGGTATTAACGCGTAATAAAAGAGACCTGTCATCCGGATTTCCCTGTGGGGAGGACGGTGACAGGTTTTTTTGGTTTTTCTTAATTATATGATCTTCAGAATTGTCTATTTGTAATGATTTTTTACAGATAGTATATTATAATAAAAAATAAAGGAGGAGCGGACGATGAACTCGAATATCATCGACACGGTCATTGCCCGCATTAAGGAACGGGGCGGACGGGTGACCGTGCAGCGTTTGGCGATTATCAATGTTCTTATGCGCCTGAACCATCCGACGGCAGAAGAGATATATCATTTCATGCGCGATGACTTTCCGACCCTGTCGTTTACCACTGTTTATAATACGCTAAAATCGTTAAAAGAGCTTGGTGTTGTACATGAACATTATCAAGATGAGCGTTCCCGTTTTGAAATTACTGAAGAAGCGCATCATCACTTTCACTGTATAAAATGCGATAAGCTGATCGACATAAGTCCTGATAAGATTTCACTACAAGTAACGCCGGAAGTTGAAGAAGAGTTTTCCCCGATAGAGTCACGGGTGATGCTTGAGGGTGTTTGTCCTGCTTGTCGCGCGCAGAACAAAGGCAAGCCTTGAAGACGGCATTCCTTTATGGTACATTATGAAATGATAAACAATTATAAAATGGATTGCTCCGTTTTTGGGAGGAAGAAGAATGACAGTATTCTTAAAGGTTTTACTTGTAGTTATCTCGATTTTGCTTATCGCGGTCGTGTTGCTTCAATCTGGAAAAAGCGCCGGTTTGTCCGGTTCGATTGCGGGTGGGGCTGAACAGATTATAGGTAAAGCGAAAGCGCGGGGCATTGACGCCTTGTTGAATAAATTAACCGTAATATTGGCAACATTGTTTATGATTCTTGCGATTGTGGTCGCGTATTTTTTGCGTTAGTCTGCATATTGGGAATAAGTGGACAGGTAACATGATACAGGGGGAAACAGCAAGTAGCATACTTGCTGTTTTTCTTTATCTACAGGGGAGGACGATAAGCATGATTGGGTGCTTGTTAATTCATGGTTTTACTGGAAGTCCGTACGAAGTAGAACCGATCGCCCGGCATTTTGAAGGCCGCGGCTGGCGGATTGAAGCGCCGGTGTTGGCAGGGCATGATGGTCACGAATTGTCGTTGCGGCAGGTCACATGGCAGGATTGGATTCGTTCCGCTGAAGAAGTGCTACAGGATATGCTCTTGACGTGTCGCAGCGTTTATGTGGTGGGTTTTTCTATGGGAGGACTTATCGCGGCCCATCTTGCAGCTCGTTATCCAGTCGATAAACTGGTGCTGCTGAGCGCCAGCCTGTTTTATATTAACCCGCGCCAGCTTTTTAAAGACGCGGCCAATATTATCAAACAACATTTTACAACGGGCGCTGACGCGAAGGAGGTGTATCGCCGATATTTGCGTAAAGCGACTTCCACGCCGCCGCGTGCAGTGATTCACTTTCGTCATTTGGTCAAAATATTGAAACAGGAGCTTCCGCATGTTACTGTTCCCACTCTCATTATCCAGGGGGGGAAGGATGATCTGGTAGAGCCGCGCAGCGCCGAGTATATATACAGCACCATTCGTTCTGAGGAGAAGTACCTGCATATTCTCCCTGAATCGAAACATATTATTTGTCATGATTGCGAACAGGAACAATTGCTTTCGCTTATTGATAATTTTTTAGATCCAGGTCATCACGAGCATGAAGGAGAGATAAAAAGTGAAAGCTAAACCCCGTTCTCCGGAAACATTCTTATATCCGGGCGGTGAGGCAGGATTGCTTTTGTTGCATGGATTTACTGGAAGTACCGCCGAAATGCAGCCGATGGGACGCTATTTCCAGCGTTTTGGTTATACGGTTTACGCCCCGCTTTTGGCTGGGCATGGAACCACACCCGAGCAGATGGCAAAAACACGTTGGCCGGACTGGTGGCAAAGCGCGGTAGACGGATATGAACGACTTGTTCGGGAAGGATGCAGGCAGATTGTGGTAGCCGGTTTGTCCATGGGAGGGCTTCTCGCGCTTAGGCTTTCGTATTATCGTCCTTTGCAGGCCGTTGTTTCGTTAAATGCTCCGGTTGATGTACGGGACAAACGGATTCGCTGGGCTAAGTACGTCCACTATGTACGCCCCTATATTCCTCGTTCCGAAGCGAAAGAAGCGCATATTGAATCCGAATTATTCCCTTATGAAAGAAGTCCGGTTGTCTGCATCGCTAGCCTTTGGGAATTTATGATGCTGGTGAAAAAAGAGTTGAGAAGGGTAACGGCTCCGACACTTGTGATTCAGTCGACGAACGACGAGACGATCGAGCCAGTGAGCGGGGATTATATTTATTCCCATATTGGTTCAAAATATAAAGAAATAAAACATTACCATAAATCCGGACATATTATTACACTGGATAAAGAGCGGGAGCGTGTTTTTCAGAGCGTGTCTGATTTTTTGCAAAAGATTTTGAACAAAGAATGAAGAGGAACGTTTATCTTAAGTAAAGGAGAGGATGGATGTGGCAATAGAAGCAGATATTTTACAGTTTATGCGCGAACGAGCGACTCGTCCCATGACGGTTCATGAGTTGGAAGAAGCGCTGGGCGTTACGTCGGCCAGTGATTTTAAAGAATTTATCAAAACGCTAAACCACCTTGAAGATACCGGACAGATTATTCGCACGCGCACGAATCGTTACGGTGTACCGGAGAAAATGAACCTGATCCGCGGTCGCCTGCAGGCGCACGCCAAAGGATTCGGGTTTGTACTGCCAGAAGAAGAGGGCATGCCTGACATTTATATTCATGCCAACGATATGAATGGTGCGATGAATGGGGATGTAGTGCTGGCGCGTCTGAACCAAAATACGAGGGGACCGCGATTGGAAGGCGAGATTGTACGGATTGTAGAACGGGCCAATCATACGGTGGTTGGCACCTATCAGGATGAAAAACACTACGGTTTTGTGATGACGGATGATAAGCGGATTACGAAAGATATTTTCATTCCGAAAGGCGAATCCATGGGTGCGGTAGATGGACACAAAGTCGTTGTGGAAATCGTGCGTTATCCGGAGACCGGGCGAGGGAACCCGGAAGGAAGAGTCATTGAAATTCTAGGGCACAAAAATGATCCAGGTGTCGATATTCTTTCTATTATTCGCAAGTACGGGCTCCCTGAAGCGTTTCCGGAAGCGGTTATGCGGGAAGCGGAAGCTGTGCCGGATACGATTAGCGAAGAGGAAATGAAGGGACGGCGCGACCTGCGTGATCGGGTTATGGTCACGATTGACGGCGCGGATGCCAAAGACTTGGATGATGCGGTGTCAGTGGAGATTCTCGAAAACGGGAACTATCGTCTTGGTGTTCATATTGCTGATGTAAGCTATTATGTGAAAGAAAATTCTGAGCTGGATATGGAAGCGTTCCGCCGGGGTACGAGCGTATATTTGGTTGACCGCGTCATTCCTATGCTGCCGCATCGACTGTCGAACGGTATTTGTAGCTTAAACCCGAAGGTGGATCGGCTTACGTTAACATGCGATATGGAAATTGACGACGAAGGAAATGTGGTTACCTATGAAATATACGAAAGCGTCATCCGCACAAACGAAAGAATGACCTACTCTGATGTGTATAAGATTCTTGAGGAAGATGATCAAGAATTAAAGGAACGATACAAGGAATTGATCCCGCATTTTGAAGCGATGAAAGAGCTTGCGCTGCGCCTGCGTCGCTATCGTATGGAGCGTGGCGCGATCGACTTTGATTTCGGGGAAGCAAAAATTCTGGTAGATCCGGAGGGAAATCCGACGGAAGTGCGACTGCGTGACCGGACAATTGCTGAGCGGATAATTGAAGAGTTTATGTTGAAGGCGAATGAGACGGTAGCCGAGCATTTCCACTGGATGAATGTGCCGTTTATTTACCGGGTTCACGAGGAACCGGACGCAGATCGTCTGCAAACATTCCTTGAATTTGTGACCAACTTCGGTTATTTTGTACGCGGAAAAGCCAATAATATCCATCCGCGTGCGCTTCAAACATTGCTTGACCAGGCCAAAGATACGCCGGAAGAAACGATCATTTCCAAGGTGATGTTGCGTTCTATGAAACAGGCGAAATACGACGCGGAAAACCGCGGTCATTTTGGTCTGGCGGCTGAGTTTTATACTCATTTTACTTCGCCGATTCGCCGTTATCCGGACTTAGTTGTGCACCGCATGATTCGTGAATCGCTGAAGCTGGGCGGATTTACGCCGGAGCGCATTGCAGAATGGCATATGAAGATGCCTTCCATTGCAGAACAGTCGTCCGAGCGCGAGCGCAATGCGGTGGACGCTGAGCGGGAGACGGATGATTTGAAGAAAGCGGAATACATGTTGCAGCACATGGGCGAAGAATTTGATGGCATCGTCAGCAGCGTTGCTTCGTTCGGTATGTTCGTTGAATTGCCGAATACGATCGAAGGCATGGTACATATTAGCTACCTTACAGATGATTATTATGATTTTCATGAAAAGCAATATGCGTTGATCGGTCAGCGAACCGGACGCATGTTCCGCATCGGGGATGAAGTGCGTGTGCGAGTTGTAAACGTGGATGTAGACGAACATACGATTGATTTTGAGGTCGTAGGACTGAAAAGAAGCAAATCGCCAGGCCGCGGCGGGAAAGACAAAGTAAAAGTCATCACCGCTACAGGCAGCGAACGCAAACACCGGGGCAAAGGAAAGCCTGCCCAGGGCAAGGAAAATCCGTTCTGGATGGAATTTATAGAGAAGAAGAAAAAGAAGAAAACCAGCGTCCCGAAATCCATAAAAAAGAAAAAGAAGAAGAAGTAGGAGTGCGTAAACGGGAAGATTAACAAATACGTTTCTTCTTCCTAGGCATTGCAAGCAATCAAAAGCTTGTAGGACGTATCTCGCCGCCCATTTCTTTCAGAAGGAGCATGTGGTTGCGCGGTGTGTCGACCGTCCATATGACTTTTTCAAAAGACAGTTTTTGTGGTACTATGTATAAATACGAGAAAATGCTGGTGGAGGAAGGTTTGGGCGATGAGTAACGAAGGAATCAAGGTGTTGGCGCAAAACAAAAAAGCGCGTCACGATTATTTTATTGAAGAAACGTATGAAGCGGGGATTGCCCTTACCGGAACGGAAATTAAATCCATTCGCAAAGGGCGAGTAAACTTGCGAGACGGTTTCGCGCGGATTAGAAATGGAGAAGCGTGGCTGTATAATGTGCATATTAGCGAATACGAGCAGGGTAACCGTTACAACCATGATCCGCTTCGTACGCGCAAGTTGCTTTTGCATCGTTCCGAGATTAACAAGTTGCTCGGTCAGACGAAAATGGAAGGCTATTCTTTAATTCCTTTGCGTCTGTATCTCAAACGTGGGTTTTGTAAAGTGGAAATCGGGCTGGCAAAAGGCAAGAAGAAATACGATAAGCGCGAATCGATAAAACAACGCGACGCACAACGGGAAATGCAACGCGCGTTACGTGCCCGAAACAGATAATTTCAGGAATTTTTTGGCATACATGTTGCTTTATATATTGAGATATGCTATACTCATTATAGCATTTGATAGCGATAAGTTATGATTGCTCTGCTTCCCAGGAGCGACCCTTTTTCACGGGGGCGTTCTGGATTCGACGGGGATGGTTCGAGCATGAGTAGCGAGCCGGTGGGTTGCGAAACCGTCAACAACGCAAGCGTAAATATAAACGCTAAAAAAGAATCTTACGCTTTAGCTGCCTAATTGCGGCTAACCCTTATCGCTCCATCGCCCGTGTGGGGTGACTAAGGGCCAACCTTAGCGGGCTACGCCCAAGGCTTCCGTCTGCAGCCGAGGGAAGAGAACAATCAGACTAGCCTATCGGGTAGTGGGTCATCTGGCAGCCT
Source organism: Aneurinibacillus sp. XH2 (assembly GCF_001439585.2). Classification (NCBI taxonomy): domain Bacteria; kingdom Bacillati; phylum Bacillota; class Bacilli; order Caryophanales; family Paenibacillaceae; genus Aneurinibacillus; species Aneurinibacillus sp. XH2. The sequence continues at coordinate 497,691 of NZ_CP014140.1, forward strand.
GGTAGGTGAAATGCTCACAGGTGACTGCGCTCGGAGAAGCTCATGTGGTCGGAGTCTTCGGACGTGGGTTCGATTCCCACCGCCTCCACCATACATAGTGTGGAGTTTTTATTAGTAATTATGTGACATAAAGCATAAAATTTCCGTTTGGAAACTTTATGCTTTATTTTATTTTAGGATTGCGGACGGGAATCCTCTGCCTCTTTAGAGGAGAGATGAGAGTCCGCTTTGCCCTTGTAATCCCCCTTGCGGGGATTACAAGGGCAAATTTTTTGTTATTTTCACTGACTATATGTAATTGAAAACGCTCAATATAATACATGTTAAACAGCTTTTTGTGCTATACTATATGTATGAAAAAATCTACCATAAAACATGCTCGAACCTGTGTCTACAATGTTAATTATCACATCGTTTGGTCTGTAAAATACCGAAGAAAAGTACTCACTTCCGAGATAGAAGGCTACTTGAAAGACCTTTTTCAAGAAATCGCACAGGAAAAAGAGTTTGAAGTCGTCATGATGGAAGTCGGCGAACAAGACCACATTCACGTTTTTGCTTCTGCTCATCCAAAGATCCCCCCCTCGTATATTGTGAAAATGCTGAAAGGAATTTCTGCTCGTAAACTGTTTTTGAAATTTCCACAACTGAAAAAAAGATTATGGGGCGGTCATCTTTGGAACAGTAGCTTTTACATCGAAACCATTGGTTCGATCTCAGAAGATGTAATTCGCAATTATATCGAAAATCAGAAAAAAGGAGATTCGTAATGCTACGAACGTATAAGTTTCGTATTGAGCCAACCAAAGAACAGCGAGAAAGAATAAACGAAACGCTCATGTATTGCCGATGGCTCTATAACGCCTTGCTTGAACAGCGAATTACGGCGTATAAAAAGTGTGGTGTATCCCTGACGTTCTATTCCCAAAAGAAAGAGTTACCTGCGCTGAAAAAGGTGTGTGAAGAGTATAAGGATGTTCATTCGCAAGTCTTACAAAACGTAGTCGAACGTCTGGATAAAGCGTATCAAGCCTTTTTCAGACGGTTGAAGCGTGGCGAAAAAGCAGGATTTCCTCGCTTCAAAGGGATGAATCGCTATCACAGTTTCACGTATCCGCAATCAGGATTTTCACTCGAAGGAAAGTACATCACGCTGTCCAAAGTTGGAACCGTTCGAATCAAACTACATCGTCAAGTGCAAGGTATAATCAAAACGTGCACAGTCATCGCTAAAAATGGACGATATTATGTTTGTTTGTCCTGTGAAATGGAAACAAAAACGCAATCAACAGGGAAAAAGATCGGTGTAGATTTGGGCTTACAGCATCTGGCGATCACATCGGATGGTGATTTTTATCATGTCCCCAAGTATTTGCGTAAAAGCGAGCGACAACTCAAAAAGTTACAGCGTATCGTATCAAGGCGAAAGAAAGGGTCAAACCGCCGTAAAAAGGCTGTGGCACTCCTCGCCAAGAAGCATGAGTACATTGCGAATCAGCGCAGAAATAATGCTCATCAGATTTCGCGTCAATTGGTCAATCGCTATGATTTGATCGCCTTTGAAGACTTGAAAATCACAAACATGGTGAAAAATCATCATCTTGCAAAGAGTATTGCAGACGCAGGGTGGAATCAACTTGTGCAGTTCACCACTTACAAGGCTGAAAGTGCTGGTAAGCGTGTTGTTCTGGTTGATCCACGAAACACAAGTCAACAATGCTCAAGCTGTGATGAAATCGTAAAGAAAACATTGGCTGTACGGACACATCGTTGCCCTTCTTGTGGATTTGAATGTGACCGTGATGTAAATGCCGCCAAAAACATTCTCAAACGGGCAGTACAACAACTACAAAACGTGTCGTAAGACACGCTAGGCTAGGAACTAGCCTTCGTGGAGAGTGCGACAATAGTCGGCTCGATGAAGCGAGAAGCTCTCCAATTTATTGGAGAGAGGTTCACGGATAAAAAAAGAGGTAGTTCAAGTATTCCGGGATATTTGGAAGAAGCTGATGAATCGAAGATTAAATAGAAATTAATAAATCAACAAAAAGCTTTTAAGCTCTCTATAGCTTTATTGTAATCTACAACACTTAATTCCAAATATTATCAAAACGTTAAAAGGAGTTTCAGCAAGGTTGCTATTTAAAGAGTTTCCCCAGTTAAAAAAGAAACTATGGGGAGGGGATCTTTGGAATCCATCCTACTTTGTGGCAACGGCTAGCGAACATACAGAAACGCAGATACGACAATACATTCAAAATCAGAAAGTGAGGTGAAAAGACAATGGTAGTCAATAAAGCATACAAATTCCGTATCTATCCAAACAAAGAACAAGAAGTCTTAATCGCTAAAACGATGGGATGTAGTCGATTTGTGTTTAACTACTTCTTAGCAAAGTGGAACGAAACGTACAAAGCAACAGGCAAAGGGTTGTCATATGGAGCCTGTTGTTCTGAATTGCCGAATCTGAAAAAAATTACCTTGGCTAAAAGAAGTGGACAGCATCGCCATTCAGTCGTCAGTAAAAAATCTTGCCGATGCTTACTCACGATTTTTCAAGAAACAGAACGATGCACCACGTTTCAAAAGCAAAAAGAATAAGGTTCAGTCTTATACAACGAAACACACCAACGGAAACATTGCGATTGTAGAAAACAAAATTAAACTTCCGAAGCTTGGGCTTGTTCGTTTTGCGAAATCAAGAGAAGTGGAAGGTCGGATTTTACATGCTACGATTAGACGCAATCCTTCTGGTAAGTACTTTGTCTCTATCTTGGTTGAAAACGATGTACAACCATTGCCGAAAACAAACAGCGAAGTTGGAATTGATGTTGGCCTCAAAGAATTTGCTGTTCTTTCGACAGGTGAAGTGTTCGAGAATCCAAAATTTCTACGGAGTATGGAGCAAAAACTCAAACGCGCTCAACGCATTCTTTCTAGACGTATGAAAGGTTCTTCAAATTGGAATAAGCAACGGATGAAGGTTGCCCGAATCCATGAACGTATTGCAAATGCTCGAGAAGACTACTTGCAAAAGATTTCAACGCATATTGTCAAAAACCACGACATGATTGCGATTGAAGATTTGCAAGTGTCTAATATGATGAAGAATCATAAACTTGCCAAAGCGATTAGCGAGGTGTCTTGGTATCAATTCAGAACGATGCTTGAATACAAAGCAAAGTGGTATGGTCGCACTGTTGTTGTCGTAGGCAAAATTTGCTTCCTCTCAGATCTGTTCATGTTGCGGATACCAAAACAAAGAAGTTAAAAATCTTACCTTGCGACAATGGGAATGCCCGGAATGCAATACTTCCCATGACCGCGATGTAAACGCAAGTTTGAATATTCTTGCCGAAGGCAAAAGACGACTATCTGCATAATTGCAGGAACCGCAGGAACTGCGGGGATAGCTTGGGGTACATCATGTACTAATTCTGCTCGGTAGAGCGGACTAGCCAAGAATCTCGTGGCTTTAGCTATGAGAGGTTCAATTATCAAGGTTATTGCTTTAACAAAAAGAAAAAAGTTATGTAAATATCGAATGATGCCAACCGAATTTTCAAAAGCCACGAATAATGACCGAGACATAGGAACGGACAAGTAAAAACAGGCATAGAAATTAAAAGCTTATTCAAAAAAAGTCAATCTGTATTTATTATCAGATTGGCTTTTTTCATTATTTGTAAGTGACAAGCCTGAAACCTTGAAAAAAGACGGTGACCTAACACTCGTCTGTACTTATCTACGTAGTATGCAGTATAGCGTTCAATTCATTGAACATGGGAGGTGATCACATGGGCTTTTTTGGTGACAGAGAGGAAATTGGTGTTATCCTTGTTCTCTTTATCCTCTTGGTCATTATTGCGTGTGCATGTGACTAATAGGTAGGAAAGGATTCCCCTGTTCGTTATATAGCAGCAGGGGAATCTCCTAAGAAACAGTAGGAGAATTACCCCGATATCATTTCCAGAAAACTCAAATCCTCGGATCACTTTTGAGCGATTAAAAGTTATCCTTTTTTACATAACGGGGATATCAGACCACAAAAATGATTCCTATTTCTTCACAGGGGTATTTGTTTCTCTTAAAGAGAGGCATTCGCCTAACACTCGTCCATACCTACCTGAATAGCATGAATTATGTCTTCACCTAAACCTAAACAAGAAGAGAAGAGGACTTTGTGATGGCTTCTTTAGCGAATTTTCAATCCTTCTTACTTTCTTTATTCTTTTGGTGATTATTGTGTGTGCATGTGCCAAGTCATTGATAAGAGCGTCTGTTTTCACAAGGGAAGGAGCTCAAGTCATAAAAGACTGCCAGTAAAGACAACCTTTTTGTCATCCATCACGCACGCTGTCCTCGTTTATCGCAAAACAAAAAACCATGGATGTAGAGTCATCCATGGCAGATAAGAAACAACAGCCCCCCTTAAATGAACAAGAACGGGAATAAGAAAAAGCTGAATGGGAAGAAAAACCGACGGAAGAAAAAACGTCGTCTGCGTCTAAAAAATCTTTGTGCCGTATGAACATCTTCTGCTTTTGTGTTCACGTTCTTCTCCAGGAGTTTAACGGAAGGATCATTAACCGTATAATGGTCCGGCAGTAATACAATAGCGCCTTTGTTATTTACGCTTTCAATCTTTACGTGAAGGGCACCAGCCTTTGTATTAATTACCGTCCATTTCCCTATGTTTTTTGTTAATGTTCGACGAAGAGTAGGCATTCTTTGATTTCTCCTTTCTTGATAAATTCACTATAGGATATGAGGAAATACAACGTCTTGTCTTAGTTAAGTGCCCGAATAATCGTCCAGATTTGGTATCACATTCCTTTCGCCGAATGGACGAAAACAATGGATGATATCCTCAAAAAAGAAAGCATCAAATGTAGGCATACGTCCAGTTGTCGATATGTTTATAACGGTGTTCATTCCACTACGAAGCATTGACGAGACGGACATAGACTTCTGGTATAAACGGAACAGCATTCCTGTTGAATAAAAAAACGCTATGGATTGGTTTCCGTAGCGTTTTTTATCGCTAATGTAGAGTCTTATTCTGAAAGGGGAGAGAGATTCAGGAGCCCATGTCCGTATCCCTTCCGTACTCTACTTCGCTTGTTTAGGCGCTTTAAATAACTTTCAGCCTTAGCGCCATTCAGCTCAGGATGGCGGCTAAGCACGAGAGCCGCTCCACCGCTAACATGCGCGGCTGACATTGAGGTACCGCTCTCCGTCCTATATCCGCTTTTCCAGCTGCTTCTTATGTCTACACCAGGTGCCATCATGTCCACCGGGCCTCTTGTGCTCGAAAAGGAAGCCCGCTTCATCTCCTGATCAACCGCTCCGACTGAGATGACCCATGGAAAACGTGCAGGATAATCTACAAGTCCGCTGCGTTCCCCATCGTTTCCTGCCGATGCAACCAAAATCATTCCCTTCTGGTGAGCTTTTCGTGTGGCGTATTCCAGGGCGGCGTTATAGTTACGGTCTCCAAGGCTCATATTCAGCACTTGTATATGGTTATCCATCGCCCATTCGATGCCCCTGATTACATCACTAATTCTCCCGTTGCCGTCCCGATCCATCACTTTAATCCCATAGAGCTGCGCTTCTGGAGCAACTCCATAAAGGCCACCGGCTCGACCGTTAGCGGCAATGATACCAGCTACATGAGTGCCGTGTCCGTTATCGTCTGCAAAATTGCGACTTTGTCCAATGATATTATATCCTCCAGCAACACGGCCGCGCAGAGCCGGATGCGAGGAGGCAATGCCGGTATCCAGTACGCCTACACGAACGCCCTTCCCTGTACTTTTGGGCCAGGCGTCCGGTGCATGAACGGCCTGAATGTTCCAGGGAATGGGAGATGCAGACGGATTGAAGGTAGAGGGGGCGGCCCGGTGTACCCGGATTTGAATGTCCTCCTCAATAAGGGAAAAAGCGGGATGCTTACTAAAAAATTTGATGTTTTCAACATTAGCAACGATGAAGGGGAAATGCTTGTGGCAGTACAAAATCTCAATCCCATTCTGCTTCATACAGACTTTACGAGCTTGATTCATATTGGCTTTTACATGAATCAGATAACGTTTTGCCATAAATCAGCCTCCTCTTTCTACATGGTAGTACCAGTATATGAAAAATTGAGTGAATGGGGATGTAATAGGAGAAGGGAGATACCTAAATTTTTGCCCTATTTTATGGAAGAAGAGAAGGGATGTAAACAAAATCTTGCTGTATCCATTAGTAAACAAGCAAAAAAAATACTACATTTAACATTTTTAGGACAGTGAAATTCAAAATGTATGCTATTGCCTCGTTACATATCAAAACTTTTAACAATACAATATAGTATCTTACAAGATAGGGGTGAGTACTTGGATGAATATAAATGCTATTATTGAAATTGTTAAGAAGATTCCAAAAGACAAATGGAACGATGAAAAAACGATAAAAAAAGCAATAAAAGCTGCTGGAAAAGTACATGGAAAGACGTTTTCAGAGGCTGAACTTAACAAATATGTTCAGCAGTTTAGAAGTTTTTCTAAAGGTGGAGGCTCTCTTTCCTTGCTATCTATGCTTCTAAAAAGCGGAGTTAATATGGAACAGATTAATGACATTAAGAAAAAAATGCGAAGCTAAATAATTTCCGAACAAAAAATGATGGTAAAAGTGAAAAAGTACGCCGATATACAATTTCACTTTCATCTCCCTTTATCTTTCATATGAAGCACATCTCAATTCTCCGATGGATTTTAAATGAAGGTAGGAACGAAATATATACCGAATAGAAAATCACCCATTCTCCTATCATTAGTTTAAATAAAATCATAAGGGAAGAGGCAAAGAGAAATGAGGAAGGTGTTATCACCTCTACATTACACAGCCATAGGAGACTCTATTACCGCAGGGATTGGAGCTTGGTTTAATTATGGATATGCTCACCAGTATCGAGATTTTATAGAAAAAGATTGGAAAACACGTGTCATTTTTCGTAATTTAGGGCGGCCCGGCTGGACAAGTCAAGAATTGTTGCACAGGATCAGAAATGACATCACCTTTTTCAAAGCCATAAAGACAGCAGATATCATCACATGTTCCATTGGTGGAAACGATTTAATTCAGGCAGGTCGTGTTTATGATAAAACGAAGAATAAAAAAACAGTAGAAATAGCGCTTCAAAATTTTCAACGTAATTTCCTTTCCATTGATCAAAGTATTAAAAACATAAAAAAATCCTCCACTACCTCTTATATGATCTTCTATATCGAACTTTATAATCCGCTGCCTGAATTCCCTCTGGCTCGGCAGTCGGTGAAAAAACTAAATCGAATTCTCCATAAAGCAGCCGACTCCTATACAAAGATTGCCCCTGTATATGCAGCCTTTTTACATCATGAAAATACACTGTTATTTATTGATGGTAAGCACCCAAACTATAAAGGTCATCGAGTAATAGCAGAAACAATTAGAAGATTAGATTATAAACCTTAACACTTGTCTAACTACGTGCCCATCATCTCATGCATCTCTTATTTGACACTCCAAACGGCTGAAGCCGTGGGATTCTTGGTTCGTTAGCGTCCGCAGTCCGTTTCCGTTTTGGACAACGCCCAAGTTCGAGGGTGTGTCATCACCCCGTCCCATGTGGTTAGAGTGTACCCACACGGGCGGCGTACCTGTTACCAGTACGCTAGGCTACTAACCCAGAAATGGCCTTTGCGATATTGATTGCTCCATTTAGATCCGCATGTATGGTGTATCCGCATTTTTTGCACTTGAAGTGTATACCGTTTCGGTTTGCCCTATCCCTATAACCGCATTTACAAGTTTGACTAGTGTAGTCTGGTTTAACTAATTCAAAGCGGATACCTACCATTTCTGCTTTGTACTTAATCATTTTCTGTAGCTGATAGAAAGCCCATGAATGAAGGTTTCTACCAGCTTCTTTTTTAGACTTTGCCCTATTTCGAATATCCGTCAAATCTTCCATTCGAATGATACCAACACCGTTGGTCAATGCGAAATCTACGATTTGACGGCTGATTTTATGGTTCTGATCTTTCATCCAACGAGACTCTTTATCTTTTGATTTTTTGATGGCGGAAAGTTTTTTCAGTTTACCTAGCTTTCTTCGTCTAGCCGCAAAACATCTACGAATAAAAGCAACTTGGTTTCCTTTGAAGAATAATGATTTTGTTCCAACACTGGCGACAGCTATGTATCTCAGTCCTAGATCAACTCCCATGACTTTAGTTTCTTTCCGTTGTTCTACTTCAAAAGTGATTGGAATGGCTAAGTACCATTTTTTCTTTTTCTTATACAGTTTAGCCGCTCCTTGTTTTGCCGTTCCGTTAATGATTCGATTAAGCCATGCTTGTTGATATGGACGTGCTACAACGGGTACACCTATTATTTTCTCTAATGTTGGAAAAGCAACCGTGTAGAAATCTCCTTTCTTTTCTACTTTTAAGTTTTGATTATTAAAGCAACACCATAGTTTTCTAAACGTCTTTGCCTTCTGATTTTTCTTTTGGGACTTTACTTCTCGAATAGTCTGATTAACGATAGCAGAAGGAAACTTTTGTGACGAAAAGTCTTTAAATATCTTGCTCGTTGCTTTGTTTAATTCAGGATGATGCAATAGCCAATTAGCAAATTCTGTGTTCAATTCTGTCATTCGTTGGTACATTTCCTGTTTGACTTGAGTCGGTTTGTGTAGTTCTAGCCTTAGTGTGATCGTTGGCATCGATTCACCCCCTTTTCTTTTGAGATTCCACATAGCGTTTGATTGTTTCACTTGATACATTCCCTGCTGTACTAACGAAGAAAGAGCGTGTCCAAAGACTTGGCAGATGAGACAGGTGTTTAAATTCCTGTCTTAATCGTCTGGAAGTCACTCCTTTCACTCTTGCCATAATATCTGATGGAGAATCAGAGGGAAGACAATTCAAGAACAAATGGCAATGATCAGGCATCACTTCCATAGCAAGAATGATCCAATCATTCTCTTGGCAAATTTCTTCTACTAACTGCTTGAATCGCTCTTCCACTCTGTTCACTAACACTTTTCTTCGATAACGTGGGCAGAAAACAAAATGATAGTTAATTAAAGATACAGTTGTTTTCGTTCTTCGATATTCTTGTTCCATATTATGGATCGTACCAGTTTAATAGTCATACTGCAACAATTAAAGATAAAAAATTGTTGCTCTAAGCAATCCCATGAAGGGATTATCGAGCAACGCTGTCTTTCACCCCACGATTCAAACCGTGGGCTTTCAGACGGTATTTTCTGTAATAAATGAAAATGTGCTTGGATAAAAAAAGTACCTCTAATTATCGGGCGTTATCTTCTATGCGCCCAATTTTCACATTATGCATATAAAGCGAGATACTAATATAACCATTGCTCTTACTCCACATAGTATGGAATTAGATGCCATGTGAAAAGGGGGGAAGAGAATGGGTCTTTTTGGTAGGAAACGATGTGAAGATGAAGAACAGCGGGAAACACGTAAATCAGCCAAAGGACGGCGTGAACGACGTGAAGAACAGCGGGAAACACGTAAATCAGCGAAGGAACAGCGTGAACCACGCAAAGAACGACGCAGAGAACGACGGGAATCACGTGAATAACACGAAATTAATTTCATGTTTGTTTTTTTATTCTTCTCGTGAGCCTTTCTTGTGCGGGTGAAAACGAACGGGGGATATGAATGAAGAATCCCCCTATTCACCGTGCAGGAAGGACAACCTTTAAGAAATAAAGGATAACAAAATCTAACAGATGCTATTACTGAAAAATCATACGTTCCCTCATTTTTGTACGCTCAAAAGTGGGTTTTTACATAAAGTAATAGGATTGGACAGTAATAAAATCTAAAGTTCCTATGTAGAAATGAACGTCAAATCATATTCCATACAAAAACAATGGCCTGGACTTTTCTCGTGTTCTTTCCTCTTTCTCCTTTTGTACGTTTATAAACTAGGTACATGCCTTATCTCTATTATGCCTTTTTTAACATACAATGAGTATGGGACCCAGCAGTACAAAAGAAAAAGGAGGTGTTTTGTCGTGAAGAAGGGCAGTCCAAACCGGAGAAAAGAGCTGCATGTCATCAACCAGCGATTATTAGGAATTAAAAATACGCTGCGTAAAATAGAAGGTAACATAATCGAGACAAAAGATGACAGGGAAAAACTTGAAAATACGTTGTATAACATTGAAGCTCATATTATGGAGACAAAGGATAATAGAGAAAAACTTGAAAATATCCTGGTAGAACTAGCAGAGGTTAAAAAGTATCTAGCCAAAAGAAACAATAGACAACCAAGAAAGCGGCGCGATAAGAGCAACGCGGAAGTTCAAACTGCCCCGGAAACCGCCCCGAAGAGTAGCCAAACAGCAGACACAGAAAAAAGCAGCCTGGGAAATTTACTTGACAATGTAGACCTTGCCCAGATTATAAAACTTTTGCAAAACCCGGTGGTGCAATCGATGTTAAAAAACATTTTATAGAAACAACTCGGATCAAGGGAGCCAGTATGCATCGAACGAGTATCAGGCCATTTTGCGACAACATGGAATGCAAACGAGCATGAGCCGAAAAAGTATGAGATTGTTAGCGTAAGCTAGCCAACCGCAGGAACTGTTGAGGTTATTCCCGTTTCACACAGGTTGTATTAAGATACATCCATCGTGAACGGAGAGTAGGCCTCTTTTTTGTTGACTATGTTTTGACAATTTCCCACAATTCCTTGATATTTGTTCCGCATTTTTTATTTACAGTAAAAGATATTAAGAACCAATTACTGATCAACAGATATAAAAACGATTCTGAAGCTATAGAAACGATTAGGCAAAATGCAGTGGAGAAAGGAGTCATGCTATGGGCTATTATGATGATAGTTTTTCCAGTCAGCTTAAGAAAGAAAGAAGAGAAGGATCCTCGCTGGTTTTTATTGCTTTTGTTTCAGCGATTATGGGTGGTTTGCTTGTGTTAATGATGATGCCGACGCTGCTAAAATCAGGCTATCTCCCAGGTTGGAATGTGGCACCATCCAGTGCACCATCCGGCGGTGAGATAGCCAATTATTCTGTAAACGTTAATTCGGCTGTTGTCGATGCGGTTAAGAAAGTGGAAAATGCGGTCGTCGGTGTGATTAATATTCAAGAAACAACGAATATTTTTGGACAAGTTGCGCGTGGGGAAGCAGGAACCGGCTCAGGGATCGTATTTCGCAAGGCTGGAGATAAAGCATATGTTGTAACGAATAATCATGTAATCGAAGGAGCGCAGAAAGTTCAGGTATCTCTTGCGAATGGTAAGAAAAACATTGATGCTAAAGTTATAGGTACGGATCCGTGGACTGATCTGGCTGTCCTTGAAATTGATGGCTCGAAAGTTCAACAGGTTGCGGAATTCGGTCATTCATCTGCAGTTAAGGTGGGTGAACCGGCGATTGCCATTGGGAACCCTCTTGGTATGACATTCTCCCGCACAGTTACTCAGGGAATTATCAGTTCAACGGAAAGAACGATACCGGTTGACCTGGATGGAGATGGGGAGCAAGATTTTGAAACGAATGTTCTGCAAACGGATGCGGCGATCAATCCGGGAAATAGCGGTGGCCCACTCGTGAATATTTCCGGTCAGGTGATCGGGATCAATAGCTCTAAAATTGCGAAGACAGGAGTGGAAGGACTAGGCTTTGCCATTCCGATCGATGACGCGAGTAAAATTATTGATGATTTGATTGCGCACAAGTCTGTGCAGCGTCCGAAGTTGGGCATTACGCCGGTCGATTTGCAGGCTGTACCGACAGAGGCATGGCAAGACCCGCTGCAATTGCCTGCCGATGTGGAGAGCGGAGTTGTTGTGAAAGATGTAGAACAGTTCAGCCCTGCCGAGAAGGCGGGATTAAAGCAGTATGATGTCATTGTGCAGCTCGATGATCAAAAAATTGAGAATTCGGTACAATTACGCAAGTATTTATTCCAGAAGCGAGTTGGGGATACAGTGAAAGTAACGTTCTATCGCGACGGAAAGCTGCATAGCGTCAATATTGTACTTACAAAACGAAACATGCCGTAAAGAAACCACCGGAACCGGGGAGTCTATCCCCGGTTTTTTCTGTTCGTCGTATTTGCAATGTTTACGGAAAAAGAACGAGCGCTTACGTCTGCGAGTTTTTCTCATATGTTGCATATCATCCCCTTTTTTCGGTATGTTTAATCCATAAAAATTGTTTGTCACGGGGGTGAAACCATGCCATTTCGTATTTATTTGGTTGAGGATGAGGAGAATGTAAATCAATTGCTTGTTTCTTATTTGCGGAAAGAAGGATGGGATGTTGTTTCTTTTCTAACCGGGGAAGAAGCAAGGCAGGCCATCCATCATCGGCCCGACTTATGGATTTTGGACATTATGTTGCCGGATATTGACGGCTATCAGCTCATTCGGGAAATTAAAGCGGATTCCCCTGAGGTTCCGGTGATTTTTATTTCCGCCCGGGATGCAGAACTGGATCGAGTCATTGGGTTGGAGATGGGAAGCGATGACTATTTGGCTAAACCTTTTTTGCCGCGTGAGCTGGTCATTCGTACACGTAAATTATTGGAGCGTGTATACGGGAAAGCTTCTGTTTCCACCTGTGTAATTTCCCTGCCCCCGTATTCGATAGACGAGTCGAAAAGAATGGTTATGCATCATCAGCAGATCATCGAATTGACATCCAAAGAATTCGATTTTTTACTTTTGTTTGCGAAAAATCAGGGCCAAGCATTTTCACGGGAGCAGATTTTAAAGTATGTATGGGGAGAAGACTATTTTGGTACGGATCGAGTAGTGGATGACATTGTAAGGCGTATTCGCAAAAAAATGCCTGACTTGCGTATCGAGACAATATACGGATATGGGTATAGGGTTGTAAAGCAATGAAAAATAAATCCTTAGCCGTACAAATTTGGCTCGTCTTTACCGGTTTTATGGTAGCGTTGGCCTTGCTTGTCGTTTTGCTGGTTCCATTAACTGTTCGTCCTTTTTTAACCCAGGAGATTTATACGAGAATTGAGGATGCTCAAAATTTGCTTTGGATACATGACATGGAAAACATTCCGCCCGGGGCACGACAGAAGCTTGAAAATATTCGAGTAGTCAAGCATGTTTTTTTGTTAGGGGATAGAGTAGTCATCGTTTCTCCGACTGATCTTCCTTTGTCCTTTTTGCAGGAGGTAAAAAGGGAAGCGTTTGAGCAAGAGAGTGATTCGCAAAGGTATGTAGGAAACATAGCGGGTGAAAAGATTTTTTATGTAATTCGCAAGGGAGAAGTCGATGGACAGGATGTTTATCTTTTCTCTTATGTATGGGAAGAATATGAAAACCGGATCATTCAATCGCTTTTTCAACAGTTAATCGGAGTTTTAGGATTTGTGTTGGTAATAAGTTTTCCTTTTTCCTTTTGGCTAGCGAAATATTTATCACGCCCACTAATCAAGATTGAAAAACATGTAAAACGCATCGCAGATATGGATTGGTCGGAACCTTTGCTTTTGGATAGAAAGGACGAAATCGGAAAGTTAGCGCAATCGGTTGAGAGAATGCGGAAAAAACTTATTCAGCAAGATGAAGCCCAGCGCTCTTTCCTGCAGCATGTTTCCCATGAATTGAAAACGCCGGTTATGGTCATTCGCAGTTATATACAAGCCGTGCAGGACGGAATTTATCCAAAAGGAGATTTGCACGGTACAATGAATGTGATTGAAGGAGAAGCGGAGCGTCTAGAAAAGCAAATAAAAAATTTGCTGTATTTAACAAAACTTGATTATTTATCTGATCAGGAGCAGGTTTTTCAGCCTGTCGATATGGCAGAGTTGGTTCATGAAGTGGTAAATCGTTTGCGTTTTCAGCGTGTGGAACTTGAATGGAAGATGCAGTTGATCCCCGTGGTGGTGCAAGGAAACCGGGAGCAGTTGCAAGTGGCGCTAGAGAACATTTTGGACAATCAAATTCGTTATGCGTCGAAACAAATTATAATTTCAGCGCAAAAAGAAAAAAAGCAGGAACAGACATATATAACCTTGCGAATCTGGAATGATGGAGAGAAGATTTCCCAAGATGCTCTGGAAGCCATTTTTCATCCTTTTTATAAAGGAAAGAAAGGACAATTTGGGCTTGGTTTGGCGATTGTCAGGCGCATCGCCGATCTTCATCAGGCGAAAGTCTGGGCGAGGAATGAAGAGGGGGGTGTAGCTTTTTATTTACAAATTTGTTCGGCTTAACATCTCCATACCTTCACGACAAGAGCGAAAAAGCGGTTGCGATGTTTTGGCGGCCGCTTTTTCGCTTTTGCCTGGTTTGGTACAGAATAGAAAGATAAAAAGGCGCGAAGGAAGGAAAGGTGTATTTTTCACTGCATGTTTTTATGTGGTGAGTATGGATAGTCCTGTTTCTTTCTTAATATGTGGAGCTATAGCGCGCATGTAAATATAGGATTTGGAATGTCCATATACAACGGATTTTCACCCCGTTTTTGAAAGCAGCTGAATAAATTAGCCTTTGCCGGAAGAGTGTCGCTGTGCAGCAGATCATCAATTAATGATTGTAGCTGCGGTGAAGCAGTGGTTATTTTCATCGACTGTAAGAATTCCCGCACCGTTTGCCAGAATAAATACTCATCTTGATGACTATAGCGGGCGAGCGTATGAACAAGGTGCCCCAGATGATTAACGAAAAAGTAATACTTTAGACGGAACCATGCTTGTTCGTTGCTATATAAAACGGGACTAGCAGCAGAAATAATCGTATCAACCCAATTTTGCTTTTTCGCTTGTTCGCGGTCTACGCTAATCCCTTCTAAATCACGAACGTAAAATTTGGATGGAAAACCATCTTTTAGCCGAAGCATGGAATTTTGCACGTGCGCCTCAAGGCTGATCCCTGTTTCAGCGAATAGCTGTAAAATCGGCTGCAAAGAAATAGATAAATATTGTTTTAGCCATTCAAACAAGTTAGGTAACTCGCGCTTCTCATTCTGTCTACGAATCGCATAGAATAAGGCCGGTTCTTTTTCTTTAGGAGGTACCTCGAATAAAGAAGCAATGACATAAGGTGTATTTTCTTCCTGGCACTCTGCGGGTGCTTCGCGCAGAATAGCGGAGAAGCTTGCCATAATTTGCTCGTTTTCCGCATGGGTTGCATACGGAATTGATACCGTCCGAAATCCGTTTTCCAATAAGATGGTGAAATTCTCAGAATTATAACGGTCTTTCACACAATGCACGACCTTGGCCGCATCCAGTGTCCGGTATAATTGTTCGCGGGTATTTTCTCTAATAAAATTTGTCACGCGTATATGTAGAGATAGCTTGTAGAAGCATTGATGCTCTGGCGACCAGACCGTACGAACGGAGGAAGTAGGATATACGTTCTTACCTAATGGACCAAGATCGATCAGTTGTTTTTCTTCTATTAATTTTTTAACCAGCGGCTGCGTGAGAAGATACATAGCTTGCCATGGATGGCATGGAAGCAATACATACGATTCATATTCGGTGTTTAGCTGTTGACGGGCTTGCGTTGCGATTGCTTCTGGAATAAAAGGGTCTGTTTCTTCTTCTTGCTTATTGACCCATCCTTCTATAATGAGTTCGGGAGAAAGGGCAAAATAGTGCAGGGGAAAAGCGGCGCCCATTTCAGGCGCGTATTTCCGCAAGTCTTCTGCTGTAAAGCCTTCTGAACTTTTGGGTGTAGGATGAAACGGATGCCCGTAGTAGAGCGATTGTTCCGAGTATCGAAAATCGAAGCGGGCCGTGGCAAGCCCTTCTCTTGTTGTTGTCTGCTGACTGTATATACGCATATTTTTTAAGCTGTTTTTAATCATACGTATCAATTCTTCCTGTTTCTGTTGCCGCAACGTCTTATCGGGTTCTGAAATAGAGACTTCTTGCATAATGAAAAGAACAATTTGTTCAAAGGACAGGGTCTTTTTTCCTGTCTCTGTTTCTTGAAAGAACGTATCTCCATATGCATGATGGCCGCCAGCGGACCAATAGGTAAGTGTCCCGAGAATTGTATTTTTTGTGTGTGGCAAAAAAATTTTCATGGCGGTTTCCGTGTGAACCGGAAGAGAGAGAGTTTGCACCGCTTGCTGATCCCTTGGATCATGATTGCCTGTTTCGCGAAGATACGCGTTCAAAATTCGCTTGAGCATTTCTTTTTCCGTCAGTTTCATCATCGTTTCCTCTTCTTTGTTTACATGTCCGGCAATCGCAGTCATACTTATGCTCCTTTCTTTGAATCATTAAAAGCGTTTTAGAGTTTGTGATGGACATTAAGATTCCGGTTGCTTGAAAGTAGAGAAGAATACCAGATAATCATAGAAGTGAATGCCAATACGATTCCCATGACAAGAAAGACAAACGGGAAGCCGATGTGGCTACCCAGGAACGATCCGAGGAAGGGACCGGTGATTTGGCCGATCATGAGAAGGCTGTTGGTTGCGCCGATTCGTACGCCCTGATTGTCCATATCAGATGTTCGCAGCACATATAACATGACAGATTGCAGGAGTGCACTGTAAGAAAAGCCTTGCAGAAAGCGGACAATAAGAAGCCATTGCAAACTCAAAGTGTACGTCTGAATAAGCATGCAAACAGAGCAAAAAAAGGCAGCCCAGATGAAAGTATACTCAATACGTTGACAATCATTTTTCTTTCCCCACCATGGTGCGCCAACCAGTTCCCCGAATGAAGTCATAGCTAGAAGAATTCCCGCCCAGATAGCTGTTGCTGATGATTGGATCATTTGTTCTACATAAGGAGTAAAAATCGCAAAGGTAGCGAAATCAGCCACTTTTACTAGAATTCCGGCCAGAATGAATGCTCGCACGGCACGGTGTTGATAGAGGGAAGCAAAAGTTTTCCATATACTATTGTGTATGGATTCTGCTTTCGTCTGGGATCGGGTTTCGGTAAGGAAGATAGCCGCTATGATTGCACAGCAACCCGTTAAGAGACCCATTAGCAAAAGCAATGGACGACAGCCCCAAAATTCCACAAGTATGCCTCCGAGAAATGGGCCTAGTAGAAGGCCAAGCGCTGAGGCATTTTCCATTTTTCCCAACGTATATCCTTGGCGATTTTTTGGAGTTTCAGCGCCGATGAAAGCGCTGCTTGCGTCAGAAATTCCACCGAAGGCTCCTTGACACAAACGAAACAGAAAGAATTGGAAGGGAGTTTGTGCAATCCCCATGAAGAACATGCTTAATGCTAAGCCGGATAGGGCGCGAACCACCATCCATTTCCGGCTCCATCTGTCGCTTACTTTGCCCCACAGGGGTGTCATGATGGCGTAAGATAGGGCAGGGGCAGCGAGAGCCAAACCGCTCCAAAGCAGCCTATTTTCTGTATCACCATGACTGAGTGATTCCATAAAAAAGGGGATAAATGGACTAATTCCGGTTAAGCCTGTACTAACCAGAAAACGTCCGCTCCATAGAATTCGAACATTGGTTTTCCATAAGGCAGAATCCATTTACCTTTCATCACACCCCTCCATAAAAGAAAATGACAATCATTATCAATTAATGTGTACATATTAACAGTATTGATAATCATTGTCAATCAGAAATAAGGCACATTACAAATAATTTAAAATTTTTTCTAATCATTGACATGAGAATGATTATCAATAATAATACTCAATAAGTGATATAGATTATCATTATCACTTTTCTTAAAACCATATCTCTTTCCTGGAGGGGAGATGCTCGTAATGCAAAAGTATACTTCTCAATTGGTAAGTACATCTATACGTGTTGCAGACTCTATTATGGATTGCGTGGGAAACACGCCGCTGGTAAGATTAAGGTCGCTTTTTCCTGATTCAGGTGTTTCTTTATATGCCAAGCTGGAGCTGATGAATCCAGGGGGAAGCATGAAAGATCGGCCGGCCCGCTATATTATTGAACAAGGATTATGTGATGGCACCATCAACCAGCATACCCATCTTATTGAGAGCACATCGGGAAATTTGGGCATTGGGCTTGCCATTGCAGCGAAGCGGTACGGTTTGAAGTTTACCTGCGTCGTTGATCCGAAAATAACAAAAACAAATCTTCGGATTCTTACTTATTTGGGCGCAAACATTGACATGGTTCAAGAACCTGATGAGCAGGGAGGATACTTGCAAACGAGGATTCGGCGGGTTAGAGAACTTGTACAGACCATACCGAACGCGTATTGGATCAATCAATATGCGAATCCTTTGAATTGGCAGGCACATTATCATGGAGCAGGCAGTGAGATTGTAAAACAAATAGATGGTCCGATTGATTATCTGGTCTGCGCAGTAAGCACCACGGGAAGTATACTTGGAATTTCACGCAGGGTTCGCGAGGCTTTTCCACAAGTCAAAGTAGTAGCTGTAGATGCGGTCGGTTCGGTGATCTTTGGCACACCGTCTTTGCCGCGTGAGCTTCCAGGAATTGGCGCAAGTCGCGTGCCGGAGCTATTTTCCCCGGATGAAATTGATCAGGTCATTCATGTAGATGACCGTGAATCTGTCACTGGCTGCCTGGCTCTTTTAGAGCGAGAAGGGATTCTTGCCGGCGGATCATCCGGTTCAATTGTAGCCGCATTAGGAAAGCTATTGCCTACGCTGTCGCCCTCGACAAGAGTTGTTACCGTATTTCCTGACCGCGGCGAACGTTATTTGGACAGCGTGTATAACGAAGAATGGGTACAAAAGCTTCTAAGGCTGCAGGTGTCCATCTAATCTTTTATAAGTATTTATAAGTAAATTAATTTGAAAAAAGGGGATTTTTCCATGAATCAACAGCAATCTATTTTATATTTAAGCAAGCAAGATATTATAGCACTGGGTGGGAATACATCCCATCCTTATGTACGCGCGGTGAGGCGTGCGCTTGAATTGCATGCGCAGAAAGATTTTGTTCAGCCTCTTAAACCTTATTTGCGTACAGATGAAAAAAACGGCCACATTGCGGATCGAATTATTGCGATGCCTGCCTATGTGGGCGGAGATGTTTCTATGAGCGGATTAAAGTGGATCGGGAGTAAGCATGATAATCCCAGCAGGCGAGGGATCGAACGGGCAAGCGGTTTAATTATTCTCAATGATCCGGAAAGCAATTATCCGATTGCCATATTGGAGGCAAGCTTAATTAGCGGGATGCGCACGGCGGCTGTTACTGTGATCGGAGCTCAGCATTTGGCCAAACCGGAATTTACAAAGGTTTCGAGCATTGGTTGCGGTGTAATCGCTAGAATGCAACTTACTTCTCTGTTAGAGCAGTTTGCCGCGATTCGGAATGTATATCTCTTCGATGTAAATGATCAAGCCGCGAACCGGCTTGCGGCTGAATTGCGGGAAACGTTTCCGCATGTGACGGTACAGGTAGCAGAAATGGCAGAAAACGCTGTTCGGCAAGCGGAAGTGCTAGTGACCGCGACGGTTGCAGCGGAGCCATACATTCCGTTCGAGTGGCTTAATAAAGGCACCTTTGTAAGCAATATTTCGATTATGGATTTGCATAAAGAGGTATTCTTGCGCGCGGATAAAGTAGTGGTCGACGATTGGGATCAAGCGAATCGCGAGAAAAAGGTAATTCATCAACTTGTGCTTGAAGGGCGCTTTTCGCGTGAACAGTTGCACGCAGAGCTTGGCGAAGTTTTGATTGGGAAAAAGCCGGGACGTGAAGCGGAAGATGAGATTATCATTCTGAATCCTATGGGAATGGCTGTTGAGGACATTGCCAGCGCGGCGGAAATTTACAGGAAAGCGATAGCTAACGATGTCGGAACGAAACTACATTTATAGAACAGGCATAGCTATAAGGAGAACGCGATGAATCATATTATCGATTACATCAAATCCAGGAAAAAAGAACAGCATACCCCTTTTTGCGCCTATATTTATGATCTTTCCGCTTTGCGGGAGCATGTTGCAAAATGCGTTGAAACGTTACCCACAACGTGCCGGCTTTTCTATGCGATTAAGGCGAATTCAGAAGCGGAAATTCTTAAAGCGCTGGCGCCGATTGTCCATGGTTTTGAAGTGGCGTCTCTCGGTGAAATAAAGAAAGTTCGTGCCATTGATGAGAATGTTCCAATTATTTTTGGAGGCCCGGGTAAGACAGACGAGGAGATCGCCGGAGCGATTGAGCATCGGGTAAGCCTTATTCATGTGGAAAGTCTGCATGAACTAAAGAGAGTAAACTACTTGGCAGAAAAATACGGAGCGGTGATTCCTGTTTTATTACGCGTGAATTTGCGCGGCCCTCTACCGAATGCAACGTTAGCAATGGGGGGGCGCCCCACCCAATTTGGAATTGATGAAGCAATGGTTCCGGAGGCGATTTCTTTAGCAAAGCAATTAGATCATATTACCGTTGAAGGATTTCATTTTCATTCGCTATCGAACAATTTGGATGCTGCCCAACATGTACAACTGGTGACCTACTATTGTCAGCTCGTATCTGCGTGGGCAAAGCAATTTGGACAATCTATTCGTTATTTGAACGTCGGCGGCGGAATTGGCGTAAATTATGCTGATTTGCACCGGCAATTCGCATGGGAGCATTTTGTCGAAGAGCTTTCTCCCGTGCTTGAACAGTATTCCTTGCCGGAGATGACAGTATTGTTCGAGTGTGGCCGTTATCTGACCGCTTCTGCCGGTTACTATGCGACAGAAGTGCTTGATATTAAGAAGAATCATGGAAAGAATTACGCGATCGTGCGTGGCGGAACTCATCATTTCCGGCTACCGGTTTCGTGGCAGCATAGTCATCCTTTTGAAGTTATACCTATTGATATCTGGAACTATCCTTTTGAGCGGTATGGATTACAGCAAAGTGATATTACAATTGTCGGTCAGCTATGTACGCCGAAAGATGTGATGGCGAAAGATGTGAAAATAGAACAAGTGAGAATTGGAGATGTCGTTTTGTTTAAATATACGGGTGCTTACGGTTGGGCCATTTCCCATCATGATTTTCTGAGCCACCCTCATCCGGAGCATATTTATTTGTATGAAGGAGGAAGGAGCGATCGTGGATGATATTTTATCATCGTTGCGGTTAATTGATATAAAGAAAATTTGCCTGCATGAGGAGCATGAACATACCCGTCTTGCTCAAACATGTGCCGCTATTTCCACTGATGGCGTACTCCGACATCCACCGCTGGCCATGCAAATGTCAGATGGGCGCTACTTGATCTTGGACGGCGCGCATCGCACAAATGCGTTGCAAAATCTCGGCTGCAAGCGGATCGCCGTACAGATTATAGAGCGTGAGGAAATTCAAATTGGGTCGTGGGATCACGTCATTCCTATGGGAGAATGGCTAGAACAGTTGAAAAACCATCCTTCTATCCGCTGGCAAACGGAACGGGTAAAAAGCGCTCCTATTGTTCAGGTTGTGACAGATACAAACAAATATTATGTGTATGAGGGCGCAGCGGAATCGAGTCCATTGACGAGGCTGGCGATTTGGCACCTTATTGTAAACGCATATAGAAAAGATTATAGCATCAAACGTATTATATCCGGTCATGAGTACCATGTAGAAAAGGGAATGGTACGGCTTTGTTATCCCGCTTACACTCTGCAAGAGATTGAAAGCATTGTTCTTTCTGGAGCCGTCATGCCGGCGGGAGTTACCCGCGTCGTCGTGAATGGCAGGTTATTGAATCTAAATATTCCGCTTTCTTATTTGATGGCTGGTTCATTGAATCAAGCGGAGTGGGAGCAAAAGAAAGAACAGTGGGCGCGCGCGTTGCGATTGTATGCGGAAGCCGTTTATCTTTGCGAAGTATAAGACAGGATTATGGCGCAATATTCACTTGAGGTGAAAAGAATGAATGATATCCTGCTTTCCTTTTTAGATTCAGAACCATTTGTTATGGTAAGACGAAGAATTTTTCGGCAATTAATACAATCCCTGATTTATGAAGGGATGATTCACCCGGAACAACGGTCAGGGAAAGGGGGAGATGTACTGATACTGCCCGGTCGTGACAGGGAGGACAATAGAGTAGAGTATCATTTTCGTGCTACCCGTACATTTAGTTTTGAGCGGATTTGTTTATCATCTGATCCGGTAAAACGGGTCATACATGGAGAAGAAAAAGAGGCAGAGTCTTTGACTACTTTTTTATATGAGATTGCTCCGTTTATTCATGCGTCAGAAGCCAAGCTTTCTTTATTTATAGATGAAATTAATCAAACCTTGCTTAAGGATACGATAGCGCAATGCTATAAACGGGAACAGCCAGCTGAACAAGTGGTAGATTACGATGAGCTGGAAGGAGATATTATGGATGGGCATCTATATCATCCGTGCTATAAATCCAGGATTGGCTTTACATTGAAGGATCATACAGAATTTGGACCGGAGTTTAAACCGCGTCTAACACTCGTATGGGTAGCCATCCAGCGAGAGGAAGCGAGGCTTTCTGTTTCTCATACGTTGGATTATGCTTCTTTTATCCAGCAGGAATTAGGTGCGGATTATGAAAAGTTTATGAAAGTGATTCAAGGCCATGGAAAAAGGCCGGAAGATTATGTGATTGTACCTGTTCACCCATGGCAGTGGAGACACGTAATTATGCACGAATTTTTCGAGCAAATTCAGAGTAAACGGATGATCTGCTTAGGGGAAGGAACGGACGAATATCGCCCGCAACAGTCTATCCGTACATTAGCGAATGCTTCTTCGCGTACCAAGTCATATGTGAAGCTACCGTTAAGCATTACGAATACTTCGACCAGTCGTATCCTGGGTCAGCATACGATTATCAATGCCGCGAGGATTTCTGATTGGTTAGGGAAGATTATGGAAAGTGATTCGTATTTGCGTGAGGAATTGCGACTGGTTTTGCTCAAAGAAGTGATGGGCGTTTCTTATCATCATCAAGGGCTTGTCGATGTCATGGAGCAAAAGGTTTATGGCGTCCTGGGGGCGATCTGGCGCGAAAGTTTATATAAATACTTGGAGCCAGGTGAAACTGCAATTCCATTCAACGCTCTCTGCCATTTGAATGCGGACAAGCGGCCGTTCATCGACTCCTGGATTCAACAGGCAGGGCTTCGTAAGTGGCTAAAGCGGATGTTTGAGATATCGGTTTTACCTCTTATTCATCTCTTATATGCACATGGTGTAGCGATGGAATCACATGCTCAAAATATGATTTTAATTATGCGGGAGGGTATACCTGAGAGAATTGCGCTCAAAGATTTTCATGATGGCATTCGCTACTCGCCTGCTGTTATGTCTACATCAATTGGTTATCCACAAATCGAGTATCCATCTGCAAACCATCCGCGAATCAATCGTAATTCTTTTATCGAGAAAGAGGATCCGTCAGAAATTAAAGATTTTCTGCATGATGCCTTCTTTTTCATTAATTTGTCTGAGTTTGCTTTGTTTTTAAAAAAGCACTATCGTTTATCGGAACAAGATTTTTGGGAGATGGTAGCTGACGTCATCGCGGGGTATCAACAGCGTTTTTCACATTTGCGAGAACGATTTTACCTGTTTGATTTGTTTACGAAAACGATTGAAGTAGAACAGTTGACGAAACGTCGTCTATTTGACGATACAGGGGTTCGAGTACATGCCGTAAAAAATCCTCTTTATATGTTTCAAACAAAGCTAACAGAAATTCGTAAGGAGGTGAAAGCATGATCGAGACAAAGAATGAAACATTTGATGTAGATGTTTTGCTGGAAGAGCAGGCGCTTGTGGTGCAAGAGGCGCTCTCATCACCGCAATATGTAAATGTGCGCCGGCGAATTTTTCGCCAGTTAGTAGAATCCTTATTCTTTGAAGGGATTATCCAGCCCGAGGTTGTAGAAGATACAAAAGAGCAGATTTATTATTTGAGAGGGATAAGTCAAACAGGGGAACCGACTGTTTATTTGTGCCGTGGAAAGCAACATTCTACTTTTGGCCGTATACGCTTGAGCAATCAACCGATTCTTCGTCAGGCGCATGGAGAAGAGAGAGAAGCCGAATCAATTACCCAGTTTCTTCTTGAGGTTTCTGGACAAATCGGCGCCGATGAAACGAGGCTTGCAAATTTTATTCATGAGCTGGAACAAACATTGTTAAAGGATACGTTAGCGCAATACTATCGTTCTCAGGCTCAGGTTATGCTTCGGGAACGTTCTTATGATGAGCTGGAAGGAAACATAATGGATGGCCATCCGTATCATCCAAGTTATAAATCAAGGATTGGATTTAATTATGTTGACAACTACATGTATGGCCCTGAATTTCAAAAGCCGTTTCGCCCTCTTTGGCTAGCTGTACGAAGAGGGAAGGCTCGGTTCTCCATCGCCAAGCATCTGCAATATAAGCGTTTTTTAGATGATGAGCTTGGGGAGGAACAAGTTTATGCTTTTACTGAAAAGGTAAAGGCAACCGGCAATGATCCGAGAGAGTATTTATTTTTGCCTGTTCATCCGTGGCAGTGGAAAACCATCATTGTGTCCGTTTTTCTTGAAGATATACGACGAAATGATATTCTTCTTCTCGGATGCTCGAAAGAGGAATATATTCCGCAGCAGTCCATTCGTACTTTAGCCAATTGTACTTCACGGCAGAAGGCATATCTTAAACTTTCATTAAGTATTATCAATACGTCGACAAGTCGTGTTCTTGCTCCGCATACAGTAGAGAACGCTCCTGTTATTTCTGATTGGCTAAAGCATATCGTAAAGAATGATCCCTTTTTACAAGATGAATTGCGTCTTGTGCTGCTTGGCGAAGTAATGGGTATCTCCTATGATCCGGTGCCGCTCGCGGATTATCTCCAGGAGAAAACGTACGGGGTTCTCAGTTGTATTTGGCGCGAAAGTTTACAGAACTTTATGGATAGTGATGAAGAAGCGATTCCGTTTAACGCGTTGTGTTCTGTTGATCTGGACAATCGGCCATTCATTTCTTCATGGATAGACAGATACGGAGCAGAGCAATGGTTAACGCGATTGCTTACTACAAGCATTCTGCCAATTATTCATTTTCTTTATGTTCATGGGATTGCTCTTGAGTCTCATGCACAAAACATGGTGCTCTTACACAAACAGGGAATGCCGACTCGCGTGGTTCTGAAAGACTTTCATGACGGTATTCGTTTTTCGAGGACGCATGTAGTCGATGCAAAAACGTGCCCGGCTTTATTGCATCCCCCTGAATATCATGCCAGAGTGAACCGGAACTCTTTCATTGAGACGGACGATCCGGAGACTGTGCGTGATTTTGTTCATGATGCCTTTTTCTTCATTAATATAGGTGAACTTGCTTTGTTTATGGAGGAGTATTTTGCATTCAATGAAACGAAATTCTGGTTGCTTGTGCGCGGAATCATTGAAACATATCAACGACGTTTTTTGGAGCATAAAGAACGTTTTTCCCTCTTTAATTTTTTTGCCCCAACGATTGGAGTCGAGCAGTTAACTAAGAGAAGGCTCTTTCCTGATACGGAATTGCGCATTCAGCAGGCCAGGAACCCTTTGTACCGTAAAGATGTTGATTAATCAGGATTTAGGATTGCGGACGGGAATCCTCTGCCTCTTTAGAGAAGAGATGAGAGTCCGCTTTGCCCGAATCCCCCTTGCGGGGATTACAAGGGCAAATTTTTTGTTATTTTCACTGACTATATGTAATTGAAAACGCTCAATATAATACATGTTAAACAGCTTTTTGTGCTATACTATATGTATGAAAAAATCTACCATAAAACATGCTCGAACCTGTGTCTACAATGTTAATTATCACATCGTTTGGTCTGTAAAATACCGAAGAAAAGTACTCACTTCCGAGATAGAAGGCTACTTGAAAGACCTTTTTCAAGAAATCGCACAGGAAAAAGAGTTTGAAGTCGTCATGATGGAAGTCGGCGAACAAGACCACATTCACGTTTTTGCTTCTGCTCATCCAAAGATCCCCCCCTCGTATATTGTGAAAATGCTGAAAGGAATTTCTGCCCGTAAACTGTTTTTGAAATTTCCACAACTGAAAAAAAGATTATGGGGCGGTCATCTTTGGAACAGTAGCTTTTACATCGAAACCATTGGTTCGATCTCAGAAGATGTAATTCGCAATTATATCGAAAATCAGAAAAAAGGAGATTCGTAATGCTACGAACGTATAAGTTTCGTATTGAGCCAACCAAAGAACAGCGAGAAAGAATAAACGAAACGCTCATGTATTGCCGATGGCTCTATAACGCCTTGCTTGAACAGCGAATTACGGCGTATAAAAAGTGTGGTGTATCCCTGACGTTCTATTCCCAAAAGAAAGAGTTACCTGCGCTGAAAAAGGTGTGTGAAGAGTATAAGGATGTTCATTCGCAAGTCTTACAAAACGTAGTCGAACGTCTGGATAAAGCGTATCAAGCCTTTTTCAGACGGTTGAAGCGTGGCGAAAAAGCAGGAGTTCCTCGCTTCAAAGGGATGAATCGCTATCACAGTTTCACGTATCCGCAATCAGGATTTTCACTCGAAGGAAAGTACATCACGCTGTCCAAAGTTGGAACCGTTCGAATCAAACTACATCGTCAAGTGCAAGGTATAATCAAAACGTGCACAGTCATCGCTAAAAATGGACGATATTATGTTTGT
Source organism: Aneurinibacillus sp. XH2 (assembly GCF_001439585.2). Lineage (NCBI taxonomy): Bacteria > Bacillati > Bacillota > Bacilli > Caryophanales > Paenibacillaceae > Aneurinibacillus > Aneurinibacillus sp. XH2. The sequence goes on from NZ_CP014140.1 coordinate 524,348, forward strand.
TTGTCCTGTGAAATGGAAACAAAAACGCAATCAACAGGGAAAAAGATCGGTGTAGATTTGGGCTTACAGCATCTGGCGATCACATCGGATGGTGATTTTTATCATGTCCCCAAGTATTTGCGTAAAAGCGAGCGACAACTCAAAAAGTTACAGCGTATCGTATCAAGGCGAAAGAAAGGGTCAAACCGCCGTAAAAAGGCTGTGGCACTCCTCGCCAAGAAGCATGAGTACATTGCGAATCAGCGCAGAAATAATGCTCATCAGATTTCGCGTCAATTGGTCAATCGCTATGATTTGATCGCCTTTGAAGACTTGAAAATCACAAACATGGTGAAAAATCATCATCTTGCAAAGAGTATTGCAGATGCAGGGTGGAATCAACTTGTACAGTTCACCACTTACAAGGCTGAAAGTGCTGGTAAGCGTGTTGTTCTGGTTGATCCACGAAACACAAGTCAACAATGCTCAAGCTGTGATGAAATCGTAAAGAAAACATTGGCTGTACGGACACATCATTGCCCTTCTTGTGGATTTGAATGTGACCGTGATGTAAATGCCGCCAAAAACATTCTCAAACGGGCAGTACAACAACTACAAAACGTGTCGTAAGACACGCTAGGCTAGGAACTAGCCTTCGTGGAGAGTGCGACAATAGTCGGCTCGATGAAGCGAGAAGCTCTCCAATTTATTGGAGAGAGGTTCACGTAGGATAAACATATGCCTTTTGATTTTCTTCTACGTAGCGCTGAAGGCAAAAGCAAGAAAGCGGCCGCAATCATCTCTATCTTTGAGTTGCCAGATGTTTTGCGGCCGCTGCTTTTGTCGAAGCGATGCAGACAGATCATGCTTCTTTGTAGAAAATGAACGAAAGCCTAGGAAGAAGAGGAACATTTTCCAATATCTAGAGCAGAATGCTATTTTTGCTCCCGAATCAACAAGTATATTAAGTAGGGGACGCCGATGATGGCAGTGACAATCCCGCAAGGAATTTCAATCGGCGCGAACAGAGTTTTGCCGATCAAATCGGATAGCATAACGAGCAGTCCGCCAACTAACGCTGCTGTAATTAGGAGAACCCTATGTGATGAGCCAACGAGACGACGGGAAATATGGGGCGCCATAAGCCCAACGAAGCTAATAACACCGGCAGCGGCAACAGATGCCCCTGCAAGAGCAATGCTTATAAGCAATAGCCATCCCCGCTGCCACTCCACTCTGCTTCCCACCCCACGGGCAATGTCGTCGCCGAGCTGAAGGATATCCAAGTGGCGCGCGAGGCCAAACGTCACACAGAAGAGAAGGAAAATCCAAGGGAATAAGGACCAAACATGTTCCCATCCCCGCGCGTACACGCTGCCGACCAGCCAGATGGTTGCTTTCGTTACCAATTGAATCTTGCCGTGGGTCTGGATCAGCAAGATAAATGCTTGGGCGATGGCGGCAATTCCGATCCCGATAAGTACAAGACGCAGCGGTGAGTCTCCATTTTTCCAAGCGAGAAGGTAGACAAGCGCTCCGGCAATGAAAGCGCCGGCAAAGGCAGCGAATGGGACGAAAAAGATAGACACAGCAGGAAAGAGGATAATCATAATGGACGCTCCTAGGCCAGCTCCAGCATTAAGTCCGATCACGCTGGGAGAAGCCAGCGGATTCCGGGTTAATGCCTGAAGAATGGTTCCAGAAACAGCAAGTCCTATTCCCACAAGAAAAGCAACCAGCGTACGGGGCAGGCGCAGTGTGTAGATGACAAATTCATATTTTTTTTCGCCGTATCCTGCCAGCGTTTTTATCACATCCGCAAACGGGATACGGAACTCGCCGATCCCAATCGTAATCCAAGCAACCACCAGGTTGCATAGAAGCAGAACGAGCAAAACAAGCAAATACCGACTGCTTATTATGGGGAAGAATGCGGTTCTTAAAAAATGAAAATTTGTCGTACGGTTCATAGCTTCCAATCCTTTTTTCGGACGATATAAATAAAAAAGGGTGCTCCGAGTATAGCTGTCATAATTCCGACAGGGAGATCCTGCGGATAAATAACGAATCGCGCGGCGGTGTCAGCCAGCAGCAGCAATGTCGCGCCCAATACTGCCGAATAGATGAAAATCCAGCGGAAATTCGCCCCTGCCAACGAACGCGCTAGGTGAGGAACCGCCAAGCCGATAAAGCTAATCGGGCCCGCGATGGAAACAGCGCTGCCAGCCAGCAACACGACAGCAAACATAGCTGTGACTTTAACCCATGCCGTTCTCTGGCCCAGGCCGGTAGCGATCTCTTCGCCAAAAACGAGCACTTCGATTTTTTTTGCGATAAATAAAGCAATAATAAGCCCGAAAAGCATAAAAGGAAGAATATCTAAAAATAGCTCGATACTGCGCCCGGACACCGAACCTGCCAGCCAGAAACGCATCTCGTCAAAGGAGCGCTCGCTTAAAATTAAAAGAGCCTGTGTGATCGAGACAAGCAGAGTGGTTAAAGATGCGCCAGCAAGTGTAAGCTTTACCGGTGTCATACCATTTTTGCCGATGGTGCTGAAGATATAGACCAGGCATGCTGCAAGGCCTGCCCCTAGAAAAGCAAACCAAATATGGTTTAGTGTTGAAGAAGCAGGAAAAAAAAGAAGGCTGCTCACCACTCCCAACGCTGCGCCGTGATTCATGCCTAGCAGTTCGGGAGAAGCCAGCGGATTTCTTGTTAATGCTTGCATGATCGCTCCGCTTACGCCCAGACAGGCGCCGACCGCCAGAGCGATGAGCGCGCGGGGTAAGCGCACAGCTTGAATAATTACATGATCTTCGGAGTCATTGTTGAAGGCAACAAAGGACGAATAAATAGTCGGATAGGAAATCGGCTTTGTTCCGTATACGATGCTTGCGAAAAAGCAAACAAGCAGCAGAAGAAGAAAAAAGGTAAACCGAAAACCGGGAAATATACGGGCAAACAAGCTCACAATACCCTCCATGTAAAATTTGGATTGACAGAAAAAGACAAAATAGTATACCCTTTAACTGAAAATGATAATTTATATCAATTATAAATTTGACAATTCTTATTTTAAGGGAGGAACCTGTAAATGGCAAGGAAAAAGCGTTCATATTATTTTTTATGTATTTGGCTGATAGCCATTGTACTATTGATGACGGCATGCGGCGGTCAGACAGCATCAGCTCCAGAAAAAGCTGAATCTTCCGGCTCTTCTGAGCAGGTGATTAAGCATGCTATGGGAGAAACCAAATTGACGAAGAAACCAGAACGGGTCGTTACGCTTGATAATGGCGCGTTGGACAATGTGTTGGCATTGGGAGTAAAGCCTGTGGGGGCGGCTACGGTGTTCGCGGATCATCCGTTCCCGTCGTATCTCAAAGGAGTAGAAGGAATCGAAAAGGTGGGAACCATTAATCAGCCGAACTTGGAGACGATCGCTGCTTTGCAACCTGATTTGATTCTAGGTTCAAAAGATACGCACGAAGCGATTTATGAGAAGCTAAGTCAAATTGCTCCAACTGTGTTTGTTGAGACATTGGGGGCTACATGGAAAGAAAATCTTAAGTTGCAGGCGGAAGCGTTAGGTAAAACGAAAGAGGCAGAAAAATTGTTGAATGATTACAATAACCGTATTGAAGAGTTCAAAGTAAAGATGGGTGATCGTCTCACAAAAACTCATGTCTCTATTTTGCGCCCACGCAAAGATAATGTCACTGTTTATTTAAGAGATAATTTTAGCGGCAGCATTATTCAAGATGCCGGTCTTCCGCGCCCTGCCGCACAGGATAAAAATGAATTCAGCGTAAAGCTTAACGAAGAACGCGTTGCGGACATGGAGGGGGATGCTATCTTCTGGTTTACACGTGACGAAGAAAATCTTTTAACAAGCAAAATTATGTCCAATCCTACATGGAAACAATTCAAAGCAGTAAAAGAAAATAAAGTATACCGGGTGTCCGATGAGACATGGTTAAGTGGTCTGGGCTATCAGGCAGCTAACCGCGTGGTAGATGATTTGTTTGCTAATCTTGCGAAGTAGTTATAAACAAGCTCTATTAAGTGTTTAATGAAATATCTTTGGATAGGAGAGAAGAAAAGAGTTCAGTCCGAAAAAAGATACGCTGCTTTTCTCTCTCCTTTATTTCATAACTGTGTATTTATATTGTTTCGTATATGATTTTTCCTGTTTCCGATAGCTCATACCCTCCGATTGCTTTCATGTCATTTTTAAACGAAGGAGAATGTAAAGTATCACATAGTATTTCGATGAACGGTTCGTTTTCTGGAGTTTTTAAAATGACAAGGTCATAACGTTCTTTAATTAGCGGAACGAAGTCCACCCCTACAATAGAAGCCGCTTTTTCACTGCCGATTCCCACGTCGGCGTCGCCGTTGGCGATAGCTCCTGCAACCCCTAAATGGCTAGATTCTTCCACTGTATACCCCTTAATGTTCTGGCCGATGATTTGACGGAGCCGCAATTGTTCGTCAAGCAGCACGCGAATACCTGACCCTTTTTCACGGTTGACAATTTTTATTGTCGGCCTGGTTAAATCTTCCCAGGTTTGAATTTGTTTCGGATTCCCCTTTTTTACGTAAAATCCAGCCCAACGTGACACGAGGTTTACTACGAGAAAGCGGTGGCCGACCAGAAGTTTTTTGATGTACGGAATATTATACTCTCCCGTATCTCCGTCCCACAGGTGGGTGCTGACAATATCCGCCTCTCCCTTATACATGGAAATAAGACCGTTCAGGCTACCTGTGTACGAACGCAAGGGACGATACAGGGAAGAACGTTTTTCTAAATGCTTTACGAGTATATCAAGGCTTAAATCCTGACCGCTAATGATGATCGGGCGACTAGGCGATGGAGAGTGCAAAGCAGTATTTTTTTCGGAAACGAGAGAAGAAGTCGGTTGGGACGAATGGGGCGGGGGATAGATTTCGCCTTTTGCCTTTGCTTTATAGGTTTCCAGATCTTGAGCATCGACACGCATTTGCCTTCCGACGCGATAGGCCCGAATTTCCCCCTTTTTAATCAGATCGTATACAGTTAATTTGGATACTTTTAGGATATTAGCGATTTCTTCGGTTGTATAAGAGATATTACTCATGTTTCCACCATCCAATTTTGTAACTTAAATTCAACCCTATTATTTATAACTATTTATATTTATTTATAATTAGATATAATTGGATATATCGCTTTTGATATTTCGACTTATTTTCTCTCTCCTTCAATCACGAGAGAATGTCGATAGATCAAACGTGATTTATATAAAAATAAAATAAAGGAGAGGCGTATATTGAAGCAGGTTTTATCGTTGTTGTTAGTATTATTATTGTTTGTTTTAGCAGGGTGCACGAACAGTGGCTCATCTTCCAAGAGCGAAGAGTTGTCCGCACCTGCTGAAAAAGTTGAACTTACTATTTCTGCGGCGGCGAGTTTGACAGATGCCCTAAAGGAAATAAAAGCCGCTTTTGAGAAGGAAAATCCCAATACTATTGTAACATATACGTTTGGAAGCTCAGGCAGGCTTGCCAAGCAAATTGAACAGGGAGCCCCGATCGATGCTTTTTTATCCGCCAGCAAAAAAGATATGGATACATTACAGGATAAAAACTTGATTGCAGCAGATACGCGTGTCGATTTTGCCGCAAATGAGCTTGTGTTAGTGGCACCAAAGGACAGTTCTTTACATATTGATTCATTTGACAAATTGTCACCTGAACACATAAAACAACTGGCTGTTGGGGAGCCAGAGAGTGTTCCGGCGGGAAGATATACAAAAGAAACATTGGAAAATATTGGATTGTGGAACAAGTTACAGGACAAGCTTGTATTAGGAAAAGATGTACGTCAAGTGCTTACGTATGTAGAATCGGGTAATGCAGATGTTGGAGTGGTGTATGCAAGCGATGCTAGAATTTCCAAAAAAGTGAAAGTGCTGGCTATCGCCAAATCGGAATGGCACAAGCCGATTGTCTATCCTGGCGCGGTAACGGCGAACACGCAACATGCTGACCAGGCTAAGGCATTTTTGAAATATCTGGCGAGTAAAAAAGGCAAAGAAATATTAGAAAAATATGGATTTAAATAAACAAGGTTGATACTTTATGGCTGACATGACAATGGGGCCGCTGTTTTTGTCTTTAAAAGTGGCCGGGATATCTACGCTTATCGTCTTTATAACCGGAGTATTGATTGCGTTTGTGCTTGCTCGTAAGAATTTTCCAGGAAAAAGTGTGATCGAATCACTATTCCTGTTACCGCTTGTCCTGCCGCCCACCGTTGTCGGATTCGGGCTTCTTATCTTATTTGGAAAGAACGGATGGGTAGGTCGCTGGCTGTTGGAATGGTTCGATGTACAAATTGTGTTTACATGGATCGGGGCGGTGATTGCTTCTGTGGTCGTTTCTTTCCCTTTGATGTATCAGTCTTCTGCCGCCGCTTTTCAATCTTTGGATAAAAAACTGGAACAAGCCGCGCGCACGATGGGGGCATCGGAATGGCGAGTGTTTTGGACGGTTTCGTTTCCTCTGGCATGGCCCGGAATATTGGCAGGATTGGTGCTTGCTTTTGCTCGCGGGCTTGGAGAATTTGGAGCGACGCTCATGCTTGCCGGATATATTCCGGGAAAAACGGACACCATTCCGCTGGCGATCTATTTTGCGGTAGAAGCAGGGCAAATAGAGAAAGCTACGTATTGGGTGATCGTGATTGTGGCGCTCGGATTTAGTACGATGATGTGGCTCAATTGGTGGAGCCGCAGGAATCTGCGCCGTTTCGCCGAAAGCAAAGAGGGTGAATGAAAGATGTTAAGCGTTGAGATATGCAAAAAGTTACCGCACTTTCTTCTGGATGTTCAATTTGAAGCTGAAGATGAAATTATTATTTTATTCGGTCCTTCCGGCTCTGGAAAAACCACGATTTTAAATAGCATCGCTGGAATTGTTCAGCCTGATGCCGGGCTGATTCAGCTCAATGGTTTGGTGTTTTTTGACAGAAAGGCCAAGCCGTTACCTACAAGAGCGCGACGGATCGGGTATTTGTTCCAGGATTATGCCCTTTTTCCGCATATGACCGTGGAGAAAAATATTTTGTATGGAGTAAGAAATAAACGTGATCATAAGAAGCGCGCTTTAATCGAGAAATTGTTGGATGTCCTTAAGATTTCACATCTTTTGCCCAAATATCCTCATCAAATTTCCGGTGGAGAAAAACAACGGACAGCGCTGGCACGGGCGCTGGCGACAGAGCCAGAGTTGTTGCTTCTGGATGAACCTTTTTCCGCGCTGGATAAGGACACGCGTTTGCAATGTCAGAATGAGCTTCTGGAATTACATCGTATGTGGAGGATTCCCGTGCTGCTTGTTACACACGATGAAGAAGAGGCGAAGAAGCTTGGAAATCGGGTGTTATTCCTTAAGCAAGGGAAAATACGATAAAAAAGCTGTACCGAATAGATGGTACAGCTCTTTTTAACACTTTTTATGATTTGTATCTTGGTAACAGAACCTGGTTATTTTTATTAGCCATGATTTGTATAAATATGATATAATCAAATTATCAAAATAAATTTATAAAGAAAGGGTTCGAAACCATGTTGCCTGCCAGGCAGATATGGAAGCGGTTTGATCTCTCATATATTTAGCGCCGTAGTCAGGTTGTTATGAACATAGGTCAAAACAACTAACTACGGATGGGAGATTATGCGAACAAAACAATCGTATAGAACCTCTGCCGTAGTTAGTTGTTATTACACTACTACGGAAAGAGGCTTCTTATATGAGGAAACAAAGTATTCGCTCGGTTTTGATGATTTTGTTAGGAACGTTTATTTTGGCTTTTGGCTATTACCACATTAATTTCCAAAACAATTTATTAGAAGGTGGTTTTGTCGGTCTTTCTCTTCTGCTTAAGTACGTATTTGACTTTTCACCTGCAATCACAATACTTCTATTTGATCTCCCGTTTTTCATCCTGATTCTTTTCAAAAAAAGTCCGCAGTTTATCTTAAAGACGGCTCTAGGCACGTTTGCTTTTTCCTTATTTTATGAGTTGTGCGAATTGTATTCACCGTTGATTTTTGATTTTAGCCATATGATGGTGCTGGCTTCCGTTCTTTCGGGGATTATCACCGGTTATGGTGCCGGACTTGTCCTGCGCTATGGCGGAACAACGGGTGGAGAGGATTTGCTCTGTCTTTTTATCAGTAAAGGTACCGGTATATCGATAGGAACCGTGTTTCTCATTTTAGACTTAATCGTATTAGGTTTATCTTCATTCTTTTTGCCTTTAGATAAACTTTTTTATACGATTCTGGCGGTTATTGTTGCCGGAAAAGTGATTACCTGGACTGTGCATTTTGGGGAAGAAAAAGAGGGAGAGCAGCAATTGTCTGAGCAGATGATTTGAATGGATAATTTGGTTAGCGAAAAACCCCTGTGCAGGGGTTTTTCGTATGGCTGACATTTAGCAGTAAGATATAAACAATAGGGTTGTTCCTACTGTTTTAGACTGGATAACCTTCTTTTGTTTTTGCCATGATATACTTGATGCTTCTTTCTTTTTGTCTTTTCAGGAACTTATGTTACTCTTATCTTAATGAATATGCGGAGCTTCTCAGGATGAAGTGGTTGAACATATAAAGGAGGCTTCATTTTTATGTGGGCGTTAATGGAACTTATAGGGTTTGCGGGACTCATTTTATTTGGGACGTTAGCAATTGTTTCCGTTATGCGAAACAGAGATCCGAAAAACTACATGAAATTAGCCAGTATTTTTTTTTGTTATTCTTATTATTGCAATTATACTGGATAGGCAGTTAGAAACACCATTACAGACTCTCCTTCTGTAGTCACTCAACATAAAATCAAATAAAGAAAGCGAACAGACGGCTCAGAATCGGGCCGTCTATTTGTTTTTTTATTGGTTTGAGTTCGCCTATTGAAAGGCTTATCTGACCGTCTATATATGATGTAAGTATATGAAATTAATTACAAAAAGAGGCTTCATATCCACATTTATTATAATGAAATCGTATTCTATGTACGTTATGGTATACATGAAACAAAACATATGCCTAATCCAATTTTGATACACGTTGGAACGGGGGAACCAATGATTTGGGGTGAAACCGCGCATGCGCGGTCGGGCGTCTTTCGACCGAACCCGTCAGCTAACCTCGTCGGCAGATAAGAGAGGGAATCATGAAAAAAAATTTCAAAGCAGTAACAGCAAGTCTATTAACAGCAGGAATTTTGCTTGGGGGAATGGCTGCACCCATGCAGGCAGAAGCTGCAGATATTTCTGCAAAATACGGAAGTACTTTGAATATCAGTAACGAAAGTCGTGTGATTGACAATATTATCAATACTGGCAAAGGCCTGATTGGCAAAGCAAAGTACAGACATGCCTATGTGCCTGGAAAATATATGGATTGTTCCGGTTTTATTTATTATATATTCAAAAAGAACGGAATTAACATAAATACGCTGGATGATGACAAACAGGTAAAGCTTGGCTCATACGTTCCAAAAAACCAGCTAAAAAAAGGAGATTTAGTATTTTTTAGCACTAAGAAAAACAAATGGGATATTACTCATGTTGGTATATATATCGGGAGTGGAAAAATTCTGCATATGGCCAACACGAAATATAATGTTACGATCAGCAGTTTGAACAGTTCTTGGTATAAAAAGTATTATGTAACTGCCCGTCGTGTTGTAAAATAGAAAATATGACTAAGATAAAAACCAGTCTATGTCGATAGGCTGGTTTTTATCTTGATGATTAGGAAAAACTTGCGAAGCATTTGTCCGCGAGTTTTTTCTATCTGGAAAACATATCTAGAACAAAAATGAAGTGGAGTGGATGAGACATGGGAAGAAAGGCGAGCTTGTCTATCATATGGTTTATTTGCGTATGGATACTTGCTGCCTGTAGCACAGGTTCCCAGGACAGTTTTCAAGAAACAAAGGCAGTCGTAAATGTTAACGAGCAGCAACTGCAGAAGGCAAAAGTGGTTAGAGTCGTGGATGGGGACACATTTGTGGTAAATGTGAAGGGAAAAGAACGGAAGATACGGTTGATTCTTGTTGATACGCCGGAATCGAAAGCACCAAACCGGCCGAAAGGATATCTCGGAGAAGAAGCAAAGCAATATACGACGAGGCGTCTAGAAGGCAAGGAAGTTTGGCTTGAAAAAGATGTCCAGTCCACGGATCGGTACGGACGGTGGCTGCGTTATGTATATCTTGATGTGAAAGACGGTAAAGGGGAATTTTTCAATGGTACGCTTGTTAGAAGTGGTCTGGCGCGCCTGGCGACGTTTCCGCCGAATGTAAAATACGTCGACCAGATCCGCGAATGGCAAACGGAAGCGCGGGAAGCGGAGCGCGGCGTATGGAAGAACATTAAGGAAGCATTTCCGGATCGCAAAGTGGAAAAATAGCTGAAACTTTTATAATGTTGCCACGTATAGCATACACGGATAGAAGAATAAGGTTATGCTGTATAACGGATAACAATTATAGCCAGGTATTTTTTGCATAAAATCTCAGGATAGTTAGAATCATTCGGTAAGGAAGGGAGTCGTTGAGATGTTCAAAAAGATGATGGCGAAGCTGGGATTCGGGTCGGCCAGAGTAGATCTGGTACTTCGCAATAGCGAGTTTATACTTGGCGATACAGTCGAAGGAGAGCTTGTGATTCAGGGTGGTGCCGTCGAACAATACATAAAAAAAATCGACGTTCAGTTTATGATGGCCATTCGCACGAAGCAAAACGAATACAGGCAGGCTATCGCTACCATTCCGTTTGCCTGCAATTTTAATATTGGGGCGGAAGAAAGAAAGGTGTTTCCGTTTCGGTATGAATTGCCGAAAGATCTGCTGATTTCAAGCCATACGGTAGCATATTATTTTGTGACCAATCTCGATATTGCAGCGGGGGTAGACAATCAGGACCGCGACTACATTCGCGTTAATCCGCCGCAGCGCTTCCAAAACATTATTGCTGCTTTTGAGCAGTTAGGCTTTCGCGAAAAACATGATTCCCGCAAGTTCAACGGCTACGCACAGGAGTTTGAGTTTTTCCCGACCACATTTTTGCGGGACAGGGTAAAAGAAGTAGAGTTTATCGCTGCTATCGAAGAGGAGCAAATCCGCCTGTTGCTTGAATTGGATCTGCCTTCCTTTGGACATGAGGTGGAAATCAAACACGAAGTTGCGCTTTCCAACGAGCTGCTTGCTGATCCTGCAAGTGTGGCAGACTATTTGCGCGGTGTGATGGAAGAAATGGTAGACAATCCGCACGCGTATCTCCATCAACGCTCAATGATGGAACATGACCATCATCACCACCGTCATGGTGGCTTTGCCGGGGCGATGGGCGGCTTTGCTGCCGGTTTGCTTGGCGGTATGATTTTGTCTGAGATTATGGATGAAGTGATGGACGGTGTAGGAGGGGGAGACGCAATCGAAAGCGCGTTTGACGGCGGGGACGACGGAGGCGGTTTCGGTGACTTCTTCGGTGATATGTTTGACGGTGGAGACGAATAATCATACATGGAAAACGGAAGCCCCGGAACAAATTCGGGGCTTCTTCTCATGCTTTAACTTTTATTTCAGAAAGCGCTCGCCTATGTCCGGGGGCGGTAGCATACATGTTTCTAGCTTTCCAAACCAGCGATAGCGATTGCGAGCAACCCAATTATATATTATATCTCGAAGCGGACGGGGAACCATGATGAATACATACAACAGGGACCAAATTCCGCCTAGTTTACGTGCCACACGGAGCGCTGCGGATGATTTGGTATATGCTTTGCCATTGTCTAGCAGTATGACACTGTTGAGTGTATCGCTAGGCAGACCGTATTGTTGCAGTAAGCGCTGGCCTGTATTCGATTGTAAGGAAGCGAAACGAAAGTTTCTCTGCGGATCGCGTGGAATGATAAACTTTACCGCCTGATTGCAGAGATTGCATACTCCGTCAAAAAGCAGAATGGTATTATGGGAAGAAACGCCCATGAGAAAAAGCCTCCTGTTTTATTGTATAGAGCAAGGGCGAACACTAAAAACAGAAAAACGACAGGAAGCCGCGAAGCGGCTTTTCTGCCGTTGCTTGTTCATATAATATGTAAAATCTCTTCCACTGGTTTGCGCGGCAATTTCGCCGGAGTTTCGGCCGGATATCCAAGCGCGATAACCATGTTAATTTGTTTTTCTGACCCGATTTGTAAATAGTCACGCAACCGCTCTTGAGCTAGCAATACAGGGCCTGTCATTGGGCAAGTTGCCATTCCCATCGCGTGAGCGGCAAGCATGAGATTCTGCGCCGCAAGGCAACTGCTTTTAATTCCTTCTTCTTCCCATACGGAGGATGAGATCATTCCAAGCGGCTCAAAAATTTTGTCTCGGAACTTGGAAGTATAAGGCGTAGCCAAGCAAACAATGAGCGCAGGCGCACCGGTAAATGCGGTGGCGTATGGCCCGAACGATCTTGTCAGCAAGCGACCTTCCTTCTGCAGCCCTCGTTTTTGTGCTTCATTCGCAATTTTATGCAATTCTTCCCATGTCATATCGGAAATTTCTTGAATCTTTTGTTTATCTAAAATCGCGATAAATTCCCATGTTTGTGAGTTGGTATCGCTTGGCGCGTATCTGGCGCAGTCAATCAGTTCTTTCACTTGCTCCGCGCTAACGGGCTGTTCTGTAAACTTCCGGACGCTTCGCCGTCCCAGCACAATCTCTTTAAATTCATTGTATTCCATTGTTTGGTTTCACCCGCTTTTTTTCTTATCTCAAACAAGCAGTATTATTATATCATAAAGTATTGACACCTGATAATAAATATTAACGCGAAAATAGAGCGGACAAAAAGTGCCGCTCTATTTTTATTGGATTTGATGACTTTTACGAAGCTTTCCACGAAAGATATTGTGTAAGCACGCGAATGGCGACTTCAATCGCACTTTCATTCGGCTCGATTTTCGCGTGGTGCAGTCCGTATGGCGTATCGACACCGAGCCAGAAGAGAAAACCTGGAATTTCGGCGAGGAAGTAGCCGAAGTCCTCACCGGTCATCGCAGTTTTACATTCGATAAGGGCGGCGACATCCGTATCTTTTACCCAGTTCATAAACTCGTGGGTCAGCGTTTCATCATTGTATACCTGGCAGTAGTTCGCTCCATAGTCAATCGCAGCTTGGCATTCAAAGCCAGCTTCTGTACCGCGGACGAGCGCTTCGATGCGCGACTTTACTTTTTGCATTGATTCCATTGAAAGGGTGCGGATCGTTCCTTCAAGGCGGGCTTTCTCAGCGATAATGTTTTGTTTTGTGCCACCTTCGATTTTTCCGATTGTAACAACTGCGGAGTCGAGCGGATCAATATTGCGGGAGACGATGCTTTGCAGTTGGGTTGCCAGATGGGCCGCCGCAATGACCATATCGTTGGCTGTATGCGGGAACGCCGCATGACCGCCCTTGCCGTATAAATCGATGAACAGCTCGGATGTATTGGCGAACAGGATGCCCGGTTTTAGCGCTATCGTACCCACCGGATATTCTGGCGCGATGTGCAGGGCAAAAATAGCATCCGGGCGCCATTCATTGAATTCTTCGCTTGCGAGCATCGGCTGCGCGCCTCCCGGGCCTTCTTCCGCAGGTTGAAAAATAAAAATTAAATCGTCTTTCACCTGATTTTCCACAAAGTATGTCAGTACACCAAGCGCAATAGCCATGTGCATATCGTGGCCGCAGGCGTGCATATAGCCCGGATGTGTAGACTTGAATGCATAGGATGTTTCTTCTGGGATGGGCAACCCGTCCATATCGGCCCTGTATCCAAGTCGTTTAGTAGGATTTGCCCCTTTTACCTTGATGAGAATGCCAGTGCGCCATGTTTTAATTTCCATTCGTTCCTGTGGAAGTGTGGCCAAATAGTCTAGCAAAAAGCGTTGGGTTTTAAACTCCGCAAATCCCGGTTCCGGGATCTTGTGAAGTTCACGGCGAATCGCAATGAAGGGCTGCGCGTTCATGGTGATGTTCCTCTCACCTCCTACTGCTACCTCATGGGTACATTACAGCTGGCGAAGTTCTTGTTTGATCTCTGTTTTTGCCTTTGTTTTTTCATCAATCTGTTTGATGACGCGCGCCGGTGTGCCGCCTACCACCGTGTATGGCGGCACGTCTTCAATGACGACTGCGCCAGCCGCAACAACTGCGCCTTTTCCGACACGTACACCTTCAAGAATTACAGCATTCGCACCGACAACGACATCATCTTCAATAACAACTGGTGTTGCGGATGGCGGCTCGATCACACCTGCGATGACTGCGCCGGCACCGATATGGCAATTCTTTCCGATGGTGCCGCGGCCGCCGACAACAGCGTTCATGTCAATCATTGTTCCTTCGCCGATAACCGCGCCGATGTTAATCATGGCGCCCATCATGATTACGGCGTTGTTGCCGATTTCTACTTGATCACGAATAATCGCGCCCGGTTCAATGCGCGCTTGGATGTTTTTCATATCAAGTAGAGGAATGGCGGAATTGCGGCGGTCGTTTTCCACTACGTAGTCCTCGATTTTGTCTTTGTTAGCTTCAAGTGCCGGCTGGATGTCTTTCCAGTCACCGAACAGTACGCCTACATTGCCTGTAATGAAAGATTTAGTATTTGCCCCGAAGTCGATTCCATCAATATTACCTTTAATATGTACTTTAACCGGAGTTTTCTTTTCACTTTTTTGGATAAATTCGATAATTTGCTGAGCGTTCATTTCTTTCATGAATGCTTTCTCTCCCTTCTTGCCTGTTTCAAAGAATAAAAATGCAATGAGCTGTTTGTTTCTCATTGCATTATACCATCTTGGTTTAAGAAGTTAAACGACTAAAGACGAAAAGTTCTGCATCTGGATGGATCGCCTTTTATGATTACATCACGTAGGATTGCCCCGCTATTGTGCTATATATTGTACCGTTTTTGTCGCAGCCAAGCGAGAAGTAACAGCACTATTGTTAGCTTTTCCGCTTAAGGAAAGGGTATGCTTTTGTTTTTTTCCTTCATACTAAAAGAGAGAACCGTAACGTGAGGTGAAAAGTATGTATCAGCCATTTGATATTACGCTGGCGCATAGGCTTGCCGATCAGTTGATCGAATGTGCGACAAGCCTAAAAGAAAAGACACAGTCACCGGAGCAAGTACAGCAGCATCTTGTCCGGCTTACTTCCATTATAAATAGTTTGCATTCACTGGCAAACGGAGCGGAGGAAGCGGGTATGAATCCGATTTATAACCGTGGAGACATAAGATAAAGTACGGTACGAATTTTGCAAAAATGCTTCCGGTCTTTTCTTTTTCCGAGATTTAAGGTTAAAATAAACTGTTGTATTATTGTTCACAATCTCGTCATTTTTCAGCATTGGCGGGAAAAGGAGGAGACTATGAAGCCATTTACATCTTTAGGAACGAGTATTATTTTGCGCCTGGAAATGGATGCGCGCAAGGTAAACTTCGTGGATATTGCGACAGCGGTAAGCAAAGCGAACGGCGACATTGTGGCAATGGACGTTGTTCACTCGTCCAATGAAGATACGGTGCGTGACTATACAATTAATACGAAAAGCAGAGCTCAGGTGAGCGAAGTCATCAAAAGTATCGAGATGTTGCCTGGCGTGAAAATTGTAAGCGTATCGGATCGGACGTTTTTGAGCCATATCGGTGGTAAAATCGAAATAAAACCGAAGATCCCCATTCAAAACCGGGAAGATCTGTCCCGCGTATATACGCCGGGTGTGGCGAACGTGTGTGAAGCGATTGCAGAAGATCCGTATAAAGCGTACAAGCTGACCATTAAGCGCAATACGGTAGCGATTGTAAGCGACGGTACCGCCGTTCTCGGTCTTGGTGACATTGGCCCTTATGCGGCGATGCCGGTAATGGAAGGAAAAGCGATGCTGTTTAAACAATTGGCAAACGTGGATGGATTCCCGATTTGCCTTGATACGAAAGACACGAATGAAATTATCGAAACGATCGCCCGCATGGCACCAGCATTTGGCGGAATTAATCTGGAAGATATCTCCGCGCCGCGTTGCTTTGAAATCGAAAAAGCGCTGCGCGAGCGCCTGGATATTCCGGTATTTCATGATGACCAGCATGGTACGGCGGTTGTCATTCTGGCCGGCCTATTAAACGCGCTGAAAATCGTTGGCAAAGATATTGAAAACGTAAAAATTGTTGTAACAGGCATGGGAGCAGCAGGTGTAGCGTGCACGAAGATTTTGCTCAACGCTGGCGCCAAGCAGGTTATTGGCGTAGACCGCGATGGTATTTTGTCCCGCTCCGTTTCTTATGAGAACCCTGTGTGGGAAGAGATCGCGCAAATGACAAATCCTGATAATATGCAGGGACAATTGGCGGATGCGCTCGTAGGTGCGGATGTATTTATTGGGGTATCGCGTGGTAACATTCTTACCAAAGAGATGGTACAGACAATGGCAAAAGATCCGATTGTGTTTGCTATGGCCAACCCGCAGCCGGAGATTGATCCGGAAGAAGCAGCAGGCGTCGTACGTGTACTTGCGACCGGGCGTTCTGATTATCCGAACCAAATTAATAACGTGCTTTGCTTCCCGGGCGTTTTCCGTGGTGCTTTTGATTGCCGCGCGACAGACATTAACGAAGAGATGAAAGTCGCGGCGGCGCACGCTATTGCATCGATTATCAGCGATGAAGAATTGAACGAGCAATACATTATCCCAAGCGTATTTAATGAAAAAGTTGTAAAGAAAGTGCGGGATGCCGTAGTGGATGCGGCCATTAAGACAGGTGTCGCCCGCAAAATTCCACGGGACAAGCGCACGAAAGAAACAGTATAATCGAGGTCGACAACGACAGCAGGCAAAAGCGTTTCGGCACAATAACCGAAGCGCTTTTGTTTGTACCTTGTATGTGGTATTCCACTACTTTTTGATTTGTAAAACGATTTTTCCGGTGTTTTTGTTGCTTTCCATATACTCGTGCGCTTCTTGCGCCTGCTCCCAATCCCAGACAGAATCGATGATCGGTTTTAAGCGGCCGTCTTGGAAGCGCGGCATAGCGAACGATGTGAATTCTTTTGTGAGCGCGATTTTATCCGCGACTGAACGGGAGCGGAGCGCGGTTCCGATGACTTGCAGGCGCCGGCGCAGGAGTTGTCCGAGATCGAGTGCTGGCACTTTGCTACCGCCCATGATACCAATGATAATGAGGCGCCCGTCTATGGCGAGAGAGGAAAGGTTTTGTTCCCAGTACGGCGCACCGATAAAGTCAAGAATAATATTGACGCCTTTGCCATTTGTCGCTTCTTTCACTGCTGGTGCGAAAGGGCCGGCTTTATAATCGAGCGCGAGACTGGCCCCTAGCTCCAGGCATGTTGTTCGCTTTGTTTCTGTCCCAGCAGTGACAATAGAAATTGCTCCTGCTTCCCGTACAAGCTGGATGGCGGCTGTGCCAACGCCACTTGCACCCGCGTGAATCAGCACGGTATGCCCCGCCTTAAGGCCACCCAGCCAGAATAAGTTAAGATAGGCGGTTAAAAATACTTCCGGAATGGCGGCCGCCTCTTCAAAAGAGAAAGAATCCGGAATACGGATGGCCATTTCGGCGGGAATGACCACTTTTTCCGCATAACCGCCGCCAGGCAAAAGCGAACACACACGATCTCCCGGCTTCCAGCCAGTTACATGTTTTCCCACTTTTTCAACAACTCCGGCCATTTCCAGTCCCAGGATGTCCGTTGTACCTGGAGGCGGGGGATAGAGACCACGTTTTTGTACGAGATCGGCACGGTTCAGTGCGGTGGCATATACGCTGACGAGCAGTTCGTCTTCTTTCGGAACAGGATCTTCAGCTTCCCCGATATAAAGACGCCGCGTTTTTTCTTCAACAAGCACTGCTTTCATGTGACTTCCTCCTTATGTACATATCGTTCAAACTAGAAGCTAACCACTATTTTATGATATCGTATTAAAGAAGATAAAGGAAAGGACAGGGAAAGATGAGCACGTCTTTGCGCGCTAAGAAAGTCATTATGTCGGAAGAACTTGAAGAGCGACTGGAAAATGTACAGGAGCTTAGGAAAGAGGAATACGAAACATATGTTTTGGTGAAGGATCGTACGACGGGAGAACATTATGTCCGTTATACGCAGCGTCATTTGAACATCATGGAGGGCGGAGTTGAAGATGTATTCGATCATTTGTTGCCCGTAAGCACGGACGATGTGCTGGCGATTGTTTTCGGAGAGCAGGATTATACGTATCCTACAGAATGGAAGCAAAAATATCTCCGCGGCAGCAATGTAGATCCGTACGTATGGTTTGATCCGACCGATCTCCCGGCGGATCCGAACGACGATTCGCTTGGCAAAGAGATTTACGGGATGCTTGAGACATTTAAAGCAAAGAAAAATTTCGATGATCAAGCGATTGCAAAGCTGTTCAAACAAATTGATGACATGCTTGAGAATAAAGATAAAAAGTAAAAAGATGGGGTTGCCTATCATAAAGGGGGAACCCCACATCGTCATCAAGCTGCAATCAAACGGCTACTTCTGGCATCCCAAATTTTCATGGTGCATCCGTTGCCTCATGTTACTCGAATGACTTTAGTAACATGTTTTCTGTTTACATTAGAAAATGATGTTTTGTTATTCGACAAATTTTGGGTGTCTATTTCTTGAGTCGCTACAACGTATGCTTTGTTTAATGATACTAATAATTCTTCCATAAACGGAAGACCTGGCGCGTAAATAAAACTTCCTTCAATTTTTAGCGATTCTAGAATTTCCATATACTTTTTTGCGTATAATTCAAACTTTCCGTGGACTCTTAAATGATGATGCATAAACTGGTTTGAAAAAGCCATATGAGAAATAACAGTCCCCCAAGTATTTGGTGTAAAAGTGTATTCAAGCCAGTTCGCTTTATATAAGTAATTCATTGTATGTACATTTCTATCTATTCCAAACGCTTCAATCCCGTTCTTTCTGAGGAAACGGACTAAATTTGCTTGTGAACCGCAACCGATATCTAAGACGGGTTGCTTAATTGTATCTAAATGAATGTTTAATAATTTCATTTGGAACTCAGGAGTATATTCAGCGCATTTTATTGTGAACAAATAGGGACTTTCTTTATACTTTTTAAAGATTTCAGTCCCGTTCGATTCTAATAAGAAAATTTTCAAATTTTGGTAATGTAAATGAAACAAACACTCCACTTCTTTATTAGACATTTGCTCTTTTTGATTACCTATAACATAAATTTGTTCAAATAAATCCCCATAGATTTTTTGAAGCTTACGGTGATCTTCATGATTAAAATCCAAATATTGATTCGCTTGTATAAATAATCTGATAACTTTGTCTGCAATATCCTCTAGCAATTGTTGATATGTACCCTCTGACTTTGTCGCTCTTATAAATTGCGCGACTTCTTTCAGGTTTCTTTTGAATAACCTGGTCGTTTCTTCGGAAGCGTTCAATCCCGTTCTGCCATTTGTTAACGTGTAAAAAAGACTCTTGTTTTGATTGTAGAGTAACTGCTGCTCTGTTATACGATAGAAGTCTGAGACTGTAAGCATATTTTCCCTCCTTTTTTCATCAGAATTGATAAAAGGATTATATAAATGATTTTAATCACAATATATATCCAGTAACATATTTTTTATACAATTTTTTTGAACTGATGGGTTTTCCATAAAAAAAAGAAGAGGGGAAGAACCCTCCTCTTTTGTAGATGGACGGAATTATACTTCAGCTTTTGCTTCTTTTGCGATTTGACGCAGAACGGTTTGCAGGATACCACCGTTGCGGTAGTATTCGATGTCAACCGCACTGTCCAGACGTACGCGTACATCAAACTCGAATGTTGAGCCGTCTTGGCGGGTTGCTGTTACTTTAATGATCTGACCCGGTTTAATGTTATCATTCAGATCAGTAATATCGAATGTTTCCGTACCTGTGATACCTAGTGTTTCCGCGTTTGTGCCTTCCGCGAATTGCAGCGGCAGTACGCCCATGCCTACCAGGTTGCTGCGGTGTATACGCTCGAAGCTTTCCGCGATTACCGCTTTTACGCCAAGCAAGAATGTTCCTTTGGCAGCCCAGTCACGGGAGCTTCCGGTACCGTACTCTTTGCCCGCGATAACAACCAGCGGAGTGCCGGATTCCTTATATTTCATAGCGGCATCGTAGATCGGCATAACTTCACCGGTCGGCAGGTACGTTGTTACGCCGCCTTCGGTGCCCGGTGCCATTTTGTTGCGGATACGGATGTTTGCGAATGTACCGCGCATCATTACTTCATGGTTACCGCGACGGGAACCGTAAGAGTTGAAATCTTTGCGCTCTACGCCGCGTTCAGACAGATAGATACCAGCCGGGCTTGTTGGAGCGATGTTACCGGCAGGCGAGATATGGTCCGTCGTTACGGAGTCGCCAAGGAAGGCAAGCGCTCGTGCGCCCACGATTTCTTTGATTTCGCCCGCTTCGGAACTCAAGCCGGAGAAGAACGGCGGATGCGCGATGTACGTGGAGTTTTCATCCCACTCATACAGTTGTCCTTCCGGATATTCGATTTCGTTCCAACGCGGATTTGCTTTAAATACGTTGCTGTATTCTTCTTCAAACATTTCCGGTTGAACAGCGGAATGAATCGCTTCCTTGATTTCGTCATTTGTCGGCCAAATATCCTTCAGATATACCGGCTGACCGTCTTTGCCCGTTCCGATCGGTTCAGCAGACAAATCGATGTCAACCGTACCTGCGAGCGCGTATGCCACAACAAGCGGCGGAGAAGCGAGGTAGTTCGCTTTTACTTGGGCATGCACCCGGCCTTCGAAGTTACGGTTACCGGAAAGCACAGCGGCTACTGTTAGGTCATTTTCCGCGATGGCGTTGCTAACTTCTTCCGGCAGCGGGCCGCTGTTACCGATACAGGTTGCACAACCGTAACCTGCGATGTAGAAACCAACTTTTTCAAGGTATGGCAGGAGCCCTGCTTTTTCAAGATACTTCGTAACAACACGGGAACCAGGTGTTAAGCTTGTTTTTACGTATTCAGGTTTTACAAGCCCTTTCTCAACAGCTTTCTTTGCTACAAGACCTGCACCCAGCATTACGCTCGGGTTGGATGTGTTCGTACAGCTTGTAATAGCCGCAATCACAACCGCGCCTGTACTGAGTTCAGAAGTTTTGCCGTTTTTATGTGTAATCGTAACTTTCTTTTCGATTTGTTTGTCGTCCAGACCGAAGCCGCCTTTGTCAATTGGTGTACGCAGCGCATTGTTGAACGCTTCTTTCATTGCTGTCAGTTCAATGCGGTCTTGTGGACGTTTCGGGCCGGCAAGGGTCGGGACGATAGAGCCGAGGTCGAGTTCAAGCGTTTCAGAGAATACCGGATCCGGAGTGTCATCCGTACGGAAAAGCCCTTGCTCTTTGTAATACGCTTCAACCAGCGCGACTTGCTCTTCGCTGCGGCCAGTGGAACGCAGGAAATTAAGCGTTTCTTCATCCACTGGGAAGAAGCCCATTGTTGCGCCGTACTCAGGGGCCATGTTCGCAACGGTTGCCCGGTCTGCCAGGCTGATGTTGCTTAAGCCAGGGCCGTAGAACTCAACAAATTTGCCGACTACTCCTTTTTTGCGCAGAATGTTAACAATAGTCAGCGCCAGGTCGGTAGCTGTTGCGCCTTCAGCTAGGCTTCCTGTCAGCTTGAAACCGACAACTTCAGGTGTTACGAAGTACAGCGGCTGACCAAGCATGCCCGCTTCTGCTTCGATACCACCGACGCCCCAGCCTACTACGCCGAGACCATTGATCATGGTTGTATGGGAGTCTGTACCTACGAGAGAATCCGGGAAGACTTCTACTTCGCCGTCCACTTCTTTTGTAGCAGCTACAGACGCAAGATATTCAAGGTTTACTTGGTGAACGATACCGGTTGCCGGAGGAACCGCACGGAAGTTGTTGAATGCGGTTTGTGCCCAGCGCAAGAAGCGGTAACGCTCAGCGTTGCGTTCGAATTCAAGTTTCATGTTGTTTTCCAGCGCTTCCGGGTTTCCGAAGTCGTCTACCATTACGGAGTGGTCGATAACGAGATCAACCGGAACGAGCGGATTAATGCGTTCAGGATCGCCACCCATTTCTTTCATTGCCAGACGCATTGCAGCGAGGTCAACCACTGCCGGTACGCCGGTGAAGTCCTGCAAAACAATACGCGCAGGAGTGAACGGAACTTCCTGATTTGGGTCGCGCTCTTCTGTCCAAGTTGCCAGTTTTTTTACGTGTTCTTCCGTAATGGCTACGCCGTCGAATTGGCGGACAGCCGCTTCAAGAAGAACCTTTATAGAAAAAGGAAGTTTTGAAATCGGACCAAGCCCTTGGTCTTCTAACGCTTTAAGGGAATAGTAGGCGTATTTCTTGTTGCCTACTTGCAAAGTCGAACGCACAGAGTAAGCATCTTTCTTTGCCAAGTTAATAACCTCCTTCATAAGATTTGTCTTGTGTTTCACTGAATGAAACTGAGTTTCTGTTTCCGATAACATTATACTTCTTTTTTTCGTAAACGTACACTATATTTTTCGATTTTTTTTTGAAACGGGCTCATAGTTTACGAGGGAACGGGCAATAAGGTATAATGTCATATATTGCAACACGGTTTCGTCAAATGAAACTTTAGCAGGAAGGTGAACAGGATGGATGCTTCCGAAAATAAGATGACGGTGCGGGCGGCTGACCGCGCCCTTGATATATTGCTTTGTTTTATTGATGAAAAAGAACTGACGCTTACGGAAATTGCCCGCAAAGTCGAACTTAACAAAAGTACGGTATACCGCCTATTAGGTTCATTGGAGAATAAAGGGTTTTTGACGCGTAACCTTGATACGGAAAAATATCAACTGGGATTCCGCATCTGGCAGCTGTCGGCTAATTTGCCGCAGGAAGATGATCCGGCCAAGATTTTGTTGCCTGAAATGATTAGGTTGCGTGATCAGGTTGGTGAGACGATCAGCCTATATGTTCGCAACGAGAATGAACGAATCCGCGTGCAGGCGGTAGAAAGCAACGAAACGATCCGTCGGGTGGCTCCTATTGGGGCACATTTGCCACTTTCGGTCGGCGCTTCTAGCAAAGTGTTGGTTGCCTATTCTTCCCCTGAAGTTCAACAGAAAGTCCTGGCGGATCCATCCTGGCCTTCTTCGATTGATAAAAAAGCTTATATGGAGCAATTGGAGGAGATCAGGAAGAGAGGATATGCCACAAGCTATGAGGAACGGGAGAAAGGAGCGGCAGCGGTGGCGGTGCCGTTGTTTAACAGAAGAGGTGAACTGGTAGCGGCACTATCTGTATCAGGACCTTCGAATCGCCTGACGCTTGAGCGGATGATGGAAAATTTGCCCTATGTTATGGTGGCGGCCAAACGAATGGGGTCTATGCTAAAATGAAAACGGAAAGCACACTCAAACAGAAACGAGGAGGCAAACATGGAACAGACGTATCGGTTGAACCTGACTCCATTGCAGGTGGAAGTGCTGCTGGATACGACGCGCGGTTTTGTGGATAACAAGAAGTTATTGCATGTACCGACGGCGAATGGAGAATTGGCCGGCCTACCGCTGACGGAAGCGGCACTGAGCTGGCTGCTTGATCGATATCGTGAGGCAAATGAAGAGAAAGGAGAAGTGCTTGTCACGCTGTGCTCGGCAGATGTAAAAAACACAGCCGTGACCATTACATATTCGTCACAGCAAAAGACATTGGCTTATGATGTCAATCTTGCTGAATTTGATGAACAATAGAATATTATTGCGCGGATTATCAAAGGTCAATATTCAGTTTTTTTTCTTACGTGTAGCTATGGTATAACAGCGCAGGTTTTGAATATTCATTTGATTTCGTTGCTTTTGGGTAGCTGGATCGGTGTACGAAATGCGAACGGCAACATTCCAGGTCCTTATTTTTTGAATTAATGAAACTTTTGTAAAAAAATTACGTACATGTAAGTAACGGAGCTGGAAGGAGGGTGGGAAATGGAGTGGCTGGTAAGTCAATTATCAGTATGGATGATGTGGTTTCTTCTTGCATTTGGACTCCTTATTGCTGAATTTACTTTATCAGGATTTGTGGCCCTTTTCTTTGCATTAGGGGCAGGTCTAGCAGGGATCGTCGCCATTTTTACCCCGAACTTAGTGATACAAGTGACCGTTATGCTCATCGCTTCTATCATTGGCATTATATTAGGAAGGGAAGTTCTTATAGACAGGTTTGGAGTGAATGACGATGTTATTCGTACTAATGTGGATGCGATGATCGGAAATAAGGCGATCGTTACAAAGACAATTTCTCCAACTGAAAAAGGAATCGTTAAGTATGGAGGACAATCATGGACAGCGGCCAGCGTCGGAAACCAAACGTTTACTGAAGGGGAAACGGTCGTTATTTATGAGGTTCAAGGAGTTACTTTGTTTGTAGATAAACAATAAATAAAAGGAAGGAGAGGGAGAAAAATGATAGTAGAGAATTTGTTTCCGGTATTGTTTGCTATCATTATTATTGGTGTTGTCGTTTCCCTTGCTTTTTCATCCGTTCAACTTGTTCGTCAGTCAGAAGTGCGTATTGTTGAGCGTCTTGGTAAATTTCAGCGGGAATTGGGATCCGGCCTGTATTTTATCGTGCCGATTTTAGATCGTGTAGTAGCCCGTTGGGATATGAGAACACAAATCATTAACTCCATGCCGCAACCGGTAATTACAAAAGATAATGTAACAATGAAGATTGATACACTCATTTATTACCGAATTACTGATGCGAAAGCAGCAACATATGAAATTAACGGATTAAAAGAAGGAATTGCTAACCTTGCAGTGACTGCGCTGCGTAATGAGATCGGAAATATGAACCTTGATGAGACGCTAAACTCCCGGGATAAAATTAATGCAGCGCTGCAAATCAAAATGGATGAAGCAACGAATAACTGGGGAGTAAAAGTCGAGCGCGTAGAAATGAAAGAAATTATTCCTCCTCACGATATTGAAGAAGCGATGAAGCAAGAAATGACAGCAGAACGTGAGAAACGGGCAAAAATCCTGAAAGCGGAAGGGGATCGCGAATCCGCCATCAAGAACGCGGAAGGAAATAAGCAAAAACAAATCCTTGAAGCAGAAGGGGAAATGGAATCCCGCATTCGCCGTGCAGAAGGGGAAGCGAAAGCGATTGAATTGGTTGCTGCAGCCCAGAAAAAGCAAATTTATGAAGTGTTCTCTGCTTTGAAAGAAGTGAAGGCCGACGATAGCGTGATTGCGCTACGCTATATTGAAGCCTTAGAAAAATTGGCTGAAAGCGACAATAAAGTGTTTATTCCATATGAGGCTACCGGCCTTATGGGAAGTGTAGGAGCGGTTAAAGATTTACTGCAATCATCACAGAGTAATATGAGGGTGGATAAATAGAAAACCACATAGCTATGAGTTATAACTCTGACATGAAAGCAATAGACATAAGCGTCAGTCAATGTAGTGAGATATTAAGAGAAAGTAGAAAAAGATGATAAACAATCGGGTGAAGGAAAAAGCAGGAAAAAACGAATGCTTTTTCCTTCTTTTTTTAGCTGTTTGTAGGAAGAATTTGCGGCTTGCTCGTCGTTGCTTTCTTCCAGGAAGAGCGTATAGAACGAATATCATCAAGCTCAAAAAAATTTATGCGTTTTCATAAATCTATTATCTTAAAACCATTTTCCTGTGATAAAATTTAATCAGAACAAAAATAAGCATAAATACCTATGAAAATTAAGAAAGTAGGGTTTGTTCGTGAAAAAAGTGCATATTCGTTCTGTAAAACCGGGGGATAAAATTGCAAAGACAATTTTATCGGAAGCAGGACAGGTGTTGTTGGCCGCCGGACTTGAATTAAGCCAACGTTACATTGACCGGTTAAAAGCGCTAGGCATAGATACGGTATATATTGAAGATGAGCATACGGACGATATTGTACCGGAGGATGTGCTCAGTGATACGACGCGCAAAAAAGCGGTGGAGACTGTATACAAAATGATGACAGGGCTTATGGATCAACCAAAGGTAACAGGACGGATAGCGATGCCAGATATGGGCAAGGTATTCCGGAATGTTTTTGGCAACATACTAGGAGATTTAAGCGGAAGAAAGGATATTATGGTAAATCTTGTAAATCTTCATTCGCTGGGTGGTTACCTGTTTCATCATTCGGTCAATGTGGCGGTACTGGCTGGAATTATTGGGTTGGCCAAAGGGTACAATCGGGAGCAGCTCATGGATCTTGGCGTGGGAGCGTTGCTGTTCGACATAGGTATGATTATGTTACCGAAGGATCTGTGGAATAAGAAGACGATGCTAACTGAGGAAGAGCGGGCGTATATTGAAAACCATACAGAAGACGGATTTAATATTTTGCGTTACCAGTACGATATGTCCCTTCTTTCCGCTCATTGTGCGCTGCAACATCATGAACGGTATAACGGGTCCGGTTATCCGCGCAAACTGGAGAAAGATCAAATTCATGAATACGCGCAAATTGTCGGTATAGCCGATGTGTATGATGCGCTTACTTCCCATCGCTCACATCGTCAGCATTATACACCTAATGAAGCGCTGGAATACTTGTTTGCTTCCGGAAATACCCTGTTTGACCTAGAATTGGTGAAATTGTTCGTAAAACATATTGCCGCCTATCCTATAGCGTCTACCGTCGTATTGAATACAGGACAAATTGGGGTCGTATCTCATGTTCATCCGAATGCTGTGCATAGACCAATCGTTCGGATTGTGCAAGAACGTGATGGTACGGTAGTAAAGGCTCCGTATGAAATTGATCTAAAAACCCATACTAATATTGTGATTACACGTACGTTATGAAAGAAATCACGAGATGTATAAAAATTTCTATTGACTCTTTTCAGATATTGATTAATAATTAGTTAAAAGTTAGTTAGAAAAGTGAAAATAAAAACGATTCTTATCCAGAGTAGGCTGAGGGACTGGCCCAATGACGCCCGGCAACCGGTATATTATATACACGGTGCCAATTCCAGCAGGATTCGTTTCCTGAAAGATAAGGATTTCGCGTTTTGATGAAGATGCAGAGACCTCCCTTCTTTCAGGAGGTCTTTTTTATTTTGTACGTGAGCGAATTTGTGTCAGAAAAGGGGACGATGATGATGAGCGGAGTGACAGCAGTAAAAACGAAACCGGCACTTGAAAATCAACTTCAGAAAAAAATTTTGATTATTGATGGAGCGATGGGCACGATGCTGCAACAGGCGGGGCTCGGGCCGGAAGACTTTGGCGGTGAGCAGTATGAAGGATGCAATGAAATACTGAACCTAACGCGCCCGGACGTGATTCGTAACATTCACGAAACTTATTTGGAAGCAGGAGCGGACATCATTGAGACCAACACATTTGGCGCCACATCCATTGTGCTTGCGGAGTACGATTTACAGCACTGTGCCCGGGAAATTAACCTGGCAGCAGCTCGGCTGGCACGGGAGGCGGCAGATAAATACTCTACGCTGGAATGGCCTCGTTATGCCGCCGGCTCGATCGGGCCGACCACTAAAACCTTATCCGTTACCGGCGGTGTAACCTTTGAAGAACTGGTGGAAGCATACTATGAGCAGGCGCTGGCTTTGATTGAAGGCGGGGTGGATGTGCTACTGCTGGAGACGGTTCAAGATACGTTGAATGTAAAAGCGGGCGGTATTGGCGTACAGCGGGCGTTCGAAGCGGCGGGACGTAAGCTCCCTATTATGATTTCAGGCACAATTGAGCCGATGGGTACTACGCTTGCTGGTCAGAATATTGAGGCTTTTTATATTTCTTTAGAGCATTTGCAACCCGTGTCTATTGGATTGAATTGCGCGACAGGCCCGGAATTTATGCGTGATCATATTCGAACGTTATCCGCCATGGCGAATTGCGCGGTCAGCTGTTATCCAAATGCTGGCCTTCCGGACGAGAACGGGCATTACCACGAGTCCCCGCAGGCGTTGGCGACCAAATTGGCCGGATTCGCCGAGCAAGGTTGGATTAACGTGGCGGGTGGCTGTTGTGGCACGACGCCTGATCATATTCGTGCCATCGCGGAAGCGCTCAAAGATTATCAACCGCGCAGACCGCAGGGACTAAGCACGCACGCGGTTTCCGGCATTGAACCTGTATATCTGGAACAGGACAATCGCCCGCTTTTTGTGGGAGAACGGACGAATGTAATCGGCTCGAAGAAATTTCGCGATTTGATCAAAGAAGGGAAGTATGAAGAAGCTTCAGAAATTGCTCGTGCACAGGTAAAGCGGGGCGCGCATGTTATTGATATCTGTCTGGCCGATCCGGATCGCGATGAAGCGGCCGATATGGAGGCTTTTTTGAAATTTGTTGTACGTAAAGTTAAGGTTCCGCTCATGATCGATTCCACAGACCCTAAAGTTGTCGCTTTGGCGCTGAAGTATTCCCAGGGAAAAGCAATTATTAACTCTATCAATCTGGAAGACGGTGAAGAACGTTTCGCTGAAGTAGCGCCTTTATTGAAGAAGTTTGGCGGAGCGGTGGTCGTTGGCACGATCGATGAGAAAGGAATGGCAGTGTCGCGTGACCGCAAGCTGGAAGTAGCCGAGCGTTCGTATCATCTACTGGTAAATAAATATGGCCTGAACCCGCGGGATTTAATTTTCGATCCGCTCGTGTTTCCAGTTGGCACGGGCGATGAAGCATACATCGGTTCTGCGCGCGAGACGATTGAAGGTATTCGCCTGATTAAAGAAAAATATCCGGAATGCCAGACCATTCTGGGCGTAAGCAATGTGTCATTCGGCTTGCCGCCCGCGGGTCGGGAAGTACTGAACGCCGTGTATTTATATCACTGCACGAAAGCGGGACTTGATTATGCTATCGTCAACACGGAGAAATTGCAGCGCTTCGCTTCCATTCCGGAAGAAGAGCGTGAGCTGGCGGAAGCGTTACTGTTCGAGACAACAGATGAGTCGCTGGCGAAGTTTACGGATTTTTACCGCGCGAAAAAAGTGGAAAAGAACGAGGAAAAGTCTAACCTGACGCTGGAAGAACGACTGGCACGTTATGTAGTGGAAGGAACGAAAGAAGGATTGATTCCGGATTTGGAAGAGGCGCTGAAAAAGTATGCCCCACTGGATATTATTAATGGGCCGCTGATGAACGGCATGGATGAAGTAGGGCGCTTGTTCAATGATAACCAGCTTATTGTCGCCGAAGTGTTGCAGAGCGCGGAAGTAATGAAGGCGGCGGTGGCGTATTTGGAGCCGTTTATGGAAAAAACAGAGACGTCCACCAAGGGAACGGTGTTGCTCGCAACAGTAAAAGGTGATGTGCATGACATTGGAAAAAACCTGGTCGAAATTATTCTCGGCAACAATGGCTATAAAATCGTCAATCTGGGAATTAAAGTGCCGCCGGAACGGCTGATTGAAGCCTGCCGTCAGGAGATGCCTGATATTATCGGACTGTCCGGACTGCTGGTGAAGTCAGCGCAACAGATGGTGACAACCGCGCAAGACCTAAAAACAGCCGGTATCAATGTTCCGATTCTTGTCGGTGGCGCGGCGCTGACGCGGAAGTTCACCGAGACTCGGATTGCGCCTGAGTACGATGGTCTTGTGCTGTATTCTAAAGACGCGATGAACGGATTGGAACTGGCCAATAAGCTCATGAATCCAAAGGAGTATGCTGTTCTGGAAAAAGCGGCCAAGGCGAAAGGACAGGAGCAGGTGGCTGCGACGACGGAAGTGAAAGAAGTCATGGTGGACATCAGCGCGCCCAAGCGTTCGGATGTCAGCGTGAATGCGCCGGTATTTATTCCGCCGGATTTCGAGCGCCACGTATTGCGCGACTATCCACTTACGCACCTGCAACCGTACGTAAACTTGCGCATGTTGCTTGGTAAGCATCTTGGCGTCCGCGGCAATGTGGAGAAGCTGCTGGCGGAAGGTGACCCGAAGACAGTGGAAGTAAAACAAATTGTCGACGAATTATTGGCGGAAGCGAAAAAAACCGGGCTCATAAAAGCGCAGGGCGTATACCGTTTTTTCCCGGCGCAGTCGAAAGGCGAAGAAATCCATATTTACGACCCGAATGATTCCAGCAACGTGCTGAAAACATTCCGATTCCCACGGCAGAAAAAGGCACCGTACCTTTGTTTGGCTGATTTCGTTAAACCGACAGAGAGCGGCGTCATGGATTATGTGGCATTTCTTGTAGTCACCGCCGGCGAAGGGATTCGCGAGAAGGCGGAAGAGTGGAAAGAGAAAGGCGATTATCTCCGCTCTCATGTTTTACAGGCACTGGCGCTGGAGCTGGCGGAAGCGTTCGCGGAACGTTTGCATCATATTTTGCGCGACGTGTGGGGCTTTCCGGACCCGGCTAATATGACGATGCAGGAGCGTTTCGGTGCCCGTTATCAGGGGCTCCGCGTTTCCTTCGGCTATCCGGCATGCCCGGATTTGGAAGATCAAAAGTTGCTGTTTGATTTGTTACGTCCGGAAGACATCGGTGTTCAATTGACGGACGGTTGCATGATGGAACCGGAAGCTTCCGTCTCGGCCATGGTGTTCTCTCACCCGGAAGCCCGTTATTTTAATGCTGATGAATAAACAAAGGAAAGGGGAGAGGATGACCATGCCAAAAGAAAGCTTGAAAACATACCTTAAGGATCATTTGCTTATCGGGGACGGCGCGATGGCGACCTGGCTGTACCAATTGGGCATTCCGATTGGCGTGTGTTATGAGGAATTGAATTTATCCAATCCAGAGCTTATTCGCGCGGTTCACCGCTCGTATTATGAGGCGGGCGCACGATTTATTCAAACTAACACATACGGAGCGCACCGGGACGCGCTGGCGCGCCATGGTTTGCAGGACAAAGTGACACGGATCAATCGGGTGGCAGTGCAGGTGGCGCGAGAAGCGGTTAAAGATGACGCGTATGTGGTCGGGGGTATCGGCTCTATTAACGCAGGACGTGTGCGAGATGTGCGTATGCAAAATTATCGCGAACAATTTGAGGAGCAGGCAGCGGCGCTTTTAATGGGCGGTGTGGATGCGATTTTGCTGGAAACATTTCTTGATCTGGATGAATTGCTGCTGGCGCTGGATGTGATTCGTCCGTTAACCGATGTGCCGATCGTGGCTCAACTGGCCACGATTGAGGTCGGACGGACGCGAGATGGTCACACGCTAACTCGGGCGTTTGCCGAGTTGAAAAAAGCGGGCGCGGATGTTGTCGGGTTAAACTGCCGGCTTGGACCGGCGGAAATCTTACGTTCGATTGAAAATGCAGTGGTTCCGGAGGACACGCCGCTGTCCGTCTTTCCGAACGCCGGGCGGTTGGCTATGTCAGATGGCCAGTATTCATACGCGTCTGTGCCACAATATTTCGGGGAAAACGCGCTTCGTTTCCGTGCTCAGGGCGCACGCTTGATTGGGGGCTGTTGTGGAACAACACCGGAACATATCCGGGTAATGGCGCAGGTGCTGGCGGAACGAGAGCCGTTGCCGCGCGTGAATCCTGTTGTAGACACGCAAGAAGAAGCGGAGCCGCTGATTCGCATCGATCCTCCGGCCCGGAAACAGGGAATTGTGGAAACGGTGGCGCATCGGCATACGGTGATTGTTGAGTTAGACCCGCCACGCGATTTAGATACAGAAAAGTTTTTACGGGGCACGGCGGCATTGCAGGACGCTGGGGCGGACGCGATTACGCTCGCTGACAATTCGCTGGCGACGACGCGGATGAGCAATATGGCTCTTGGTTCGATTATGAAGGCGAAATTCGGCGCTGAGCCACTGTTGCACATTGCCTGTCGCGACCGCAACCTGATCGGCCAGCAATCGCATCTAATGGGTTTGCATGCGCTCGGTATTAACCAGGTGCTTGTTGTTACAGGAGATCCGGCCCGTTTCGGCGATCTGCCGGGAGCAAGCTCCGTGTTCGATGTTTCATCATTTGATTTAATTCGGATGATTAAACAGTTGAACGAGGGATATTCTTTCTCAGGGAAGCCGTTGAAGCAGCGGGCGAATTTCGTGGTCGGTGCTGCATTTAATCCGCATGTGCGCCAGTTTGACGCCGCGCTGCGCCGGCTGGAAAAGAAAGTGGAAGCGGGCGCGGATTTTATTATGACCCAGCCGTTGTATGACCGGGAGAGCATTGAGCGGATTTATGAAGGAACCAGGCATCTCGATATCCCGATTTTTATCGGTATTATGCCGCTGACCAGTTCGCGCAATGCCGAATTTTTGCATAACGAAGTACCGGGTATTAGGCTATCAGACGAGGCGCGCACCCGCATGCGCCGGTATGAACCGGGGGAAGAAGCGCGCCGTGAAGGGGTAGCGATCGCCCGTGAGCTGGTAGATATCGCAATGGAGTACTTTAAAGGCATTTATCTGATTACACCGTTTTTCTACTATGAGATGACAGTGGAGTTAACCCGGTATATACGGGACAGATCACGGGTTGTGTTGCAGAAGTAATTTGTGCATTACTTTAACAACCGTTTTGAAAAGCCGGTTTCCTGTATGTTCAGGATGGCCGGCTTTTTATTTTGGTTTATGATGATGATATTGAGACGGTATCAAGCTGAATTCATTCTTAATAATAGGTCAAAACGAGTATAGGAATGGACATCCAGTCCCTACACTTCTTATAAGTTCTTACTTAAAATGGAGAAAGCACAATATACAAGATTTACTAAAACATGTATAGCGTTTTTGGCGATAGATTCAGATTAATAGGAGTTGCGTAGAATGAGCTATCAAATTCAAGCAACACAACAAACCCCGGCATATATTATTTACCTGCTGGATATTAGTGCATCGATGAATCTGTTGATGGATGCCGGGGGAGAAAAAAAGAGGAGGATGGATGTTGTAACGACAGCGTTGAACGCTGCAATCCGACAAATGGTTTTTCGTTCCACAAAGGGGAGTCGGCTTAGTCCGCGTTATAAGCTATCAATTCTCGCGTATAGTGATAACGTGTTTGACGTTTTGGGAGGAGTGAAAGGGATTGATGAAGTGGCACGAATGAGACCGCTGGAAAACGTACAGACCCAGCGGTTGACGAACACAGCCAAAGCGTTTGCTGTAGCTGAGAAGATGCTTCATCAGGAATTGCCGAACCTCAGGGACTGTCCGGCTCCCCTTATCTGTCACATGACGGATGGCGCTTTTACCGGGGAAGACCCTGAGCCGATTGTAAAGCGAATTATGGATATCAAAATCCCGGACGGAAATGTATTAGTCGAAAACATTTTCATTTCCGATGAAATCCTGAAAACCCCTATTGAAAATTCAAAAAAGTGGGCAGGAATCATGCCGGATACCCTGCTCGATGATGAGTATGGAGAGAAGCTGAAAAGGCTTTCCAGCCCGCTGCCTGAAAGTTATCGGGAGATGATGATGGAAACAGGATATAGAATTGAGCCTGGGGCATTAATGCTGCTTCCGGGTACGAATGCTGACCTTGTGTCGCTGGGCTTTCAAATGTCCGCTGCGACCCCGGTTCGGTAATAAAGAGAGGTGTCACATGTTTTCATTTACAAGTGATCAAAAGCTGGAAACACCCATTACCCATATTTATCAGGAGCCATTTTCGTTTCGTTATGGTTATGCTCGTGCCGGCGAGACACAGGAGGCTAATGACCTGGGCCAGGATTATTTGGTTTTTCGTGTAGAGAACAAAAAGTTTACTTTTGTGCTTTGTGACGGGGTAAGCTTATCCTTTTGCGGAAATATAGCAGCACAGTTTTTAGCCACCAAGCTAATAGAGTGGCTTTGTGGAATCCCAAAAGAAGAGATTCAGCAAAAAAACGATATGACAGCAGCGCTGGATAGATATTTGGAGCAGTTAATTAACGAAGCGACAGAAGTTGTAGAAAAGCATGAGCTGCCTCGTCCGCTTTCTCCGCTACTGAGAGATGTGCTGGAAGAAAAAAGGAGAAATGGAAGTGAAACGATGTTTGTCTGCGGCAGAGTCGATATTTTGGAGGAATGGTCCAATCAAGCCCATGTCTTTTTGGCCTGGTCGGGTGATTTGCGTATCCGACTGTGGGACGGATGGACGGAAATCACCCATTGTTCTGGCTTTTCCGTGAATACACAGCAGCGCTGGTCAACGAAGAACGGGTTGATTCATGGTGGGGTGAATGTCATGACATCAAGAGAAGTAAACCGGCCATTAGATCGTTTGACGCTGTACTCTGACGGCTTTTTTGTACTCGATTCTCTTGATGTTCTTCCATCTACTGACCGTCTTCAGGAGATGATGTGCCAAAGTTTTTCTTCCCCTACAAGTGACGATATTTCCTTTTTGGATGTTGCCTGGTAGAAAAAGGAGTGAAAAACGTGGAAGAAATTATTGTTACCTTTATTCATCATCATCAGGAGAGCGATTTACGCCTGCCAAATCAGGTGGAGAGCGAGAAGCTGGTTATCGCCTTAAATGAATGGCTCGGATATGAATATGATTGGACACAAGGAATACACGATCTGGAATATTCGTTTGACCAAAAGCATTGGTTCCGGCTCGAAAAACAGCAATCGCTGGAACGCGCCGGGATTTGGGACGGCGCGTTTTTGCGTTTCAGCAAAGAGCCAGCTTCCACCCTACCAACGGAGAGTGCATACGAAAAGATGTATCCTAGCAATCAGGAAACAACTACCGAAGCTGATGAAGTAGAGCAGCTTGATTACGTATGGAAGATTATTGAGTAAAGAAGGGAAACAGAAGAGGAGAAGATATGAGGAAATCACCATACTTTACACGATCACCGCGGGTAAAGCTTGCGCTACCGACAGGAAAAATTATGGTTCATCGGCCAAAGTCGGAGCCGATGGAGCCGAGGTTTTCTTTTGAAACGATGATTATTCCTATTTTCCTAACCATTGCCACGGTAGGGATTATGTATTATCTGTCTAAAACGATGTATAACAGTGCTGCCTATGCCATCTTCATGCTGGCCATGAGCATCCCGATGTTAGGTTCTTACATTGCCACTATCATTTTGTACTTTAGAAGAAAGAAAAAGCATCGCGAAGAGGTAGTGCAACTTCATGAAGAATATCTCGCACAGTTAGAGAATCATAGAAAAGAGATAGAAAAAATTCGTGAGCAGCAAACTAAATTTTTACGAGAAAAAGATCCGAATCCGGAAGAATGCGTCCGTAGAATTTACGAACGGCAAAGCTCATTGTGGGAGCGTGCGACAGATTCGGAGGATTTTCTTCATTTGCGAATTGGACTCGGCATGCGTCCTTTCGTCATTACGATTCAGCTTCCGACACAGGATGGTTATGACATCCATCCTTTAATTGCAAAGGCGCAGAAGCTGGGCGCCGATTATAGTGAGCTGACGAACGTACCTGTTTCGATTTCGCTGCGGGAAAAAAGAGTGGTTGGTTTGGTAGGGGAGCGAAAGGATATTTTAGAACTGGCACGCGTGCTGACCCTGCAGCTTGTTACTCACCATTCTCCTGAAGAAGTCAAGCTTGTCTGCGTTTACTCTGAGCAGGAAAAAGAGGAATGGAACTGGATGAGATGGCTTCCGCATATATGGGACAACGAACGTGAATCCCGGTATATAGCGGAAGGACAACATATGGCGCGGGCGTTGTCCGAAAAACTTTATAGCACATTAAACTTTCGAAAACTCAAAAAAGGGGGAGAAAAGAACAAAGAGTATGATGTTCCTGAATATGTATTCTTTTTGCCCAGCCTTTCCCTGTTTGAGAATGATGCCCTATTGCCCTTAATTCTCAAGGAAGGCGATACGGTGGGAGCCTGCGCATTTCTTATGTCATCCAGGAAAGAAAGCCTGCCGATGGAATGTGAAGTTATTATCGAGGTAAAGGACGGTATCGCTCGTCTTTATGAAACTTTTTCAGCCGATGATCAGACTCGATCGTTTACTGGTCAGGAAAAAGTTGCACTCGATCGGTTTACTTTACCGGAAGCGAAGGAGATGGCCCGTGCTCTCGCTCCGCTGCGGGTAAAGCAGTCAACTGCTGGAGTCATTCCCCGGGTTCTTACCTTTCTTGAGATGTATGGGGTGAATCGGGTAGAAGAACTGGATGTGATCTCCAGATGGGAACAAAACCGCTACCCGCTTACGCTTCCTGTTCCGATAGGCGTACGTGAAGGGGGAAAGGTCGTTGAGTTAAACATTCATGACAAAATCGAAAGAAACGGCCATGGGCCGCACGGATTGATGGCTGGTACTACTGGATCCGGTAAGAGTGAAGTGATTCAATCTATTATTTTGTCGCTGGCGGTTACCTATCATCCGCATGAACTGGTTTTTATGCTTATTGACTATAAGGGTGGAGGAATGTCAAATACTTTTCAGGGCCTACCGCATGTAGTGGCGACCATTACTAATCTGGAGAACCCGAATCTGATTAATCGTGCCAAAGTCTCTTTGCGGGCAGAGCTGGAAAGAAGGCAGAAGATATTTAACATGGCGGGCAACATACAGCATATTGATGAATATTTCCGCTCGGAATGGCGTTTTAAAGAGCCGCTGCCGCATCTTTTTATCATTATTGATGAATTTGCACAATTAAAAAAGGATCAGCCCGAATTTATGGATGAATTAATCAGCATAGCGGCGATTGGTCGTACGCTGGGAGTTCATTTGCTGCTGGCCACACAAAAGCCGGCGGGAGTTGTGGATGAAAAAATATGGAGTAACTCCCGTTTTCGCATTTGCCTGCGTGTTCAGGATGACAGCGATAGTCGTGAAATGATTCAAATCCCAAATGCTTCTACCATCAATGTCCCTGGACGGGCCTATTTCCAAGTTGGTAACAATGAAGTGCTCGAATACTTCCAATCTGCCTGGAGCGGCGCGGATTATTGTCCTAAAGAAGAAACAGAGGCAGAGCACATTGAAATTGCGGAGGTTAAGCTAGACGGCTCCATAGTGCGGAAAAAAGCCGTAAAAGCGGATGAGAACAATAAGCGCAAGGAAATCCAAGTGCTCATTGATTATATAAAAGAAGAAGCGCAAAAGCATGCGATTCATCCGCTTCCAGGACCATGGCTGGAGCCTCTTCCTGAACAGTTGCCAATTTCGCAGATGATTGACATTGATAACTGGACACCGGCAGACTGGAGCAGCGTGGAGAAATGGCTCCAGCCGACAGTAGGAATCGTTGATGATATAAGCAATCAAGCCCAGTATCCTCTGCGGCTCGATTTGAGCGAAGGGCATCTTATTGCTTATGGTATGCCAGGCTCCGGGAAGACCACGTTTATTCAGTCTACGCTGCTTTCATTGTTTTTCGATCTTGCACCTGCTGATTTGCATGTATATATTATTGATTTTAGCCGTCAGATGAAAGAGTTGGCCAGATTCCCTCATGTAGGCGGAGTGGTGCATGAAGAAGAGACAGAAAAGATGCGGAGGCTCTTCCGCTTTTTGCTAAAAGAACTGGCATTGCGTAAAGAGTTGTTTTCCAATGAAGGGGTAAGCTCGCTCCAAAATTACCGTACCGTTACTAATCAACGTTTACCGGCCCTTATGCTGATTATTGACGGATACCAGCAGTTTCGGACAAATTTTATAAATGAAAATGAACAGCTTGAGGTACTGTTGCGGGAGGGGGCAGCATACGGCATTATTGTGATGGCGACAGCCCACCAGACAAGTGATATGTATGATCGATACCGCAATACTTTTGCTTCGGCCGTTTCCTTCGAACTTGCGGATCAGACCGATTACTACTTTGCAGTAGGAAGACCCGGCTTTACTGTGTCAAACCTTCCGGAGGGACGCGGTTTTGTAAAAGGGCATAACCCGCCGTATGTGTTTCAGTGTATGCTGCCATACGATGGATCGAATGAATGGGAAAGGACTGCCTTCCTCCGGCACTGGGCCAGCAAAATGCAGGAGGAATGGAAGGGGAAACCAGCGAAAGAAATTGCGATGTTACCGAAGGAAATCAGATTAGAACAACTGATGGATCAATTTCCGCCGCAGGCAACGAGGGAGCTTCCATACGGGATTGATACTGAAGAGCTGGCTCTGCAATCCATTCGTCTGGAGGAAGTCGATCATGTTCTGGTAACAGGGCGTGTAGAATCGGGTAAAACGTCCCTTTTACAGACTTTGATATTGTCTATGGAGCACCAATACGCTGCTGATGAAATTGATATCTTCTTTATTGAATTAGAGCCGAAGCGTACAGGAATTATGAACCTTGCTCATTTGCCTCAGGTCAAAGGATACGCCACAAACCTCCTAGAAGCGAAAAAGCTCCTGCAAGAAGTAGTAGCTATTACCGAGGAAAGAAAGCAAACAAGTTCAATCTTTGGCTGGGGAAATAATGAGGAAGAGGGCATGTACAATCCGATCGTCATTATTATTGACGATGTAGAAAACTTCATGCAGCAAATGAACATGGATTTTGAAATAAAGAACGATCTTGAAAAGCTGACAAAAGAAGCACGGCAAAAAAATATTCATTTTATCATGGCTGGATTACTGGCAAGCATGAACAGCTATTTGCATGAAGCATGGTTTATTAACATTAAGAAGAAGTTTGTTGGATTTTTGCTGGGTTCAACTTTAAACAGTGATTTATACTTTTTTAATATGAGGCTTCCTCATGCGGAAACAGATAAAGAGCTGCCGGCCGGTGACGGCTTTGTGATTAAGGGGAAACATATGAAAGTAAAAATTGCTAGGCCTTATGAAAAGGTAAATAATAGATAAAAATACATGGTGAGAAAGTAGCGATTAACTTTTCATTATACAAATATAGTAGTTCCTGGGAATGATAATGATTACAGGACTGTACGATACGGAAAATTTGTAATATATTGACTTTGTCCAAAGAAAAGAAAGGAAGTGTAAGCCAATGTCAATGAGAATTCTTGTTACGCCGGAAGAGTTAGAAGGAATTGCCCAGCAGTTTAGAAACGGATCAGATGCAAGCCGCCAGCAAACCAACCAGCTCTATCAAGCACTTCAATCTTTAGAAGGCAAGTGGGATGGTGCAACGAAGAAGCGTTTCTTCGATCAGTTCGAACAATCTCGCCGTCATATGGAAGCTTACGTTCAACTTCTTGATTCTATTGATCAGGAACTTCGTGCTATTGCTACGCGTTTCCGTCAGGCAGATGCTCAATAATCATATTTTAGTATGAAGTATAAAAGAGTAGAAAAAAGACTAGTCATAACAGCTGACTGGTCTTTTGTACATTGTGAAAGTTTTAGAACAGGGGTTCATAAGTATGAATTTTCAGCCGGAAGTTGGAGAAACGATTCGTTTGTTTGGCAGAAAATATACCTTCTCCAAACATCCAGCGGTAGAGGGGATTGATATCCCATACGGGCAAGAGGGGAGACAGGGGACTGTTTATCAACTGGTTGATGAACAGGCGAGAACTCTCCACCGCTATGTGGCTTTTAAAGTGTTTAGGGAACGATTCAAAAGTGAGCGTCAGATAGAGTTGGCGAAAAAATTCCAAAAATATGCAGGAGGATATGGTCTTTCCGCTTGCTTGCGCTCCGTTATTGAACAGCAGAGTCATGAGAAGCTCGTCAGTCAATATGAAGATTTGCAGTACTCTGTTCTTATGCCTTGGATCGAAGGACCAACCTGGGCAGATATCCTACTGGAGGAAAGGGCTCTTACT
Organism: Aneurinibacillus sp. XH2; assembly: GCF_001439585.2. Lineage (NCBI taxonomy): Bacteria > Bacillati > Bacillota > Bacilli > Caryophanales > Paenibacillaceae > Aneurinibacillus > Aneurinibacillus sp. XH2. Next base: position 564,098 of record NZ_CP014140.1, read on the forward strand.
CGTGAAGAATGCTTACAAATCGCGTGCACGTTTGCTTATATCATGAAGGAGATGGAAGAAGCAGGTCTTGCTCACTGTGATCTTTCATCAAGCAACGTTCTTATTCCCTACTTGAGCAAAGAGAAAGTAGATCATTCTTTTGCTGATATTGAACTGGTAGATATTGAAGAGCTATATGCACCTGATGTAAGGAAGCCGCCTGTTCTGCCGGGAGGATCGCCTGGTTATGCTGCGGATTATGTGCGGGATGGAGTGTGGACGGCGAATGCCGACCGCTTTGCAGGCGCTGTGCTGCTGGCAGAAATGATAGCGTGGCATCATGACAGCATCCGGATAGAAAAAGCCGATGATATGAGCTATTTTGCAGCTGAAGAAATGCAAAAAAAATCGGAACGTTACCGGAAAATAAAGGGAGTTGTTCAAGACACGCTTGGAGAAGCGGCGGCGGAGTTTTTTACACGGGCGTGGGAAAGCCGAAACTTAAAGGAATGTCCTTCGTTTGCTGAATGGTTTTCTGTTTTTCCCCGGTCGATAAAAGAAGTGGTTATCAATCGAAAGCAGGCATTTTTTCAGGCAAAAAAACAGCCTACCTCCTCTCTCTTGAGCGTAGAGTCCCTGTTAGACATTGCTTCAACGTTTGAAGGACTTGGCAACAAAGTTGCCGCTCAAAGAGAGTATCGTTATATTGTTTCGCACTTCCCTGAGAAGAAAGCGGTCGTGGAAGAAATTAAATTGCTGCTCTCTGAGGGAAAAGTAAACATGGAACCACAGAGGTGGGATCTGGCGGATTATCTTGAAGCGGCCAACCAGATGGAGAAGCTGGAAGAATGGGAGAAGGCGCTATTGTTCTATGCAAGAGGAGCCCGGCTTCCTTCCATTGATTTTGCTACAAAAGAAGAGTTAGAAATTATCGTAGAAGAACTGAGAGAGAAAATCCGGGCCAGGCAGCAAGTGATAACCACTGAAGCCGCCTTGCAAAAAATACTTGATGAAAAACAAAAAAAGCCAGAAGCCCCGGCCTGTGTTCCGAATTTTTCCGGTAAAACAAAAAAACAAGGGCCTTTCCTTATGGAACGTGTGTGGCAGTTCTCGGTGAAAAGATGGAAGCTGTTGTTATCTCTTAGCTGTGCCTTCCTAATTGGTGGCCTGCTCATCTGGCTTTATAACTATACAGCAGAAAAGAAATGGCGGGAACTGATCCAGAAGGGAACGGAAGCTTTTACCAGACAGAACTATATTGAAGCGGAAGGATTCATCCGAAAAGCGATGGATCAGAAGCCAACCGAAGATTTATATACCAAAATGGCAACGATTTATATCAGCAGAGGTTATCATGAACAGGCGATCCGGTATTTGGAAGATTTATTCTATGAGAAGAAGCTGTCCGAAAAAAATCAAGAAGCTCACTATTTAATAGGTCGCGCCTATTTTTTGCTGAATGACTTCTCGAATGCTATTCCATATTTTGAGAAAGCAAGAAAAGGGGAGAAAAGCATTTATGAGCAAGATGTAATCCGCGATCTGGTTGTCTCTTACGCCCGCACCAATCAGTATGCAAAGGCGAACAATATGGTACATCAGCTGAAAGCTGGTGATTCAGTTTCTAAAGCTTTTATTGCTAATTTGAAGGGAGAGCTCTTTGAATTGCAGGGGAAAGATAGCGAAGCAATCGAAGAGTTTAAGAATGCTGTGGCTTTACATAAAGGCAATGAGCGGTACATCAAAAACCTAGTCGATCTCTATATTAAAAAAAATAAAACGAACCAGGTCGATGACACAACGAAGGCAAGGACGTATGAAGAAGCTATTTCTTTAATGAATGAATTATTAAAAGAGGATTTTACTAACATTGACTATTTAAACCGATTAGGACAGGCATATTATGATTATGGGCTTTACTATGAGGCTAAAGGAAATCGGAGATATATCAATCTTTTTCAGCAATCGTTAATCTCTTATAACCAGATTATAGATTTGGGCATCCGGAATGAGGAGATTCTCCTCAACATAGGCATTTTATATGACAAGCTTAATCAAAAGGTTAAGGCCGAAAGTATCTACAAGCAAGTGTTAAAAGAGTACCCGAATAGCGGGCATGCCTATTTCGTTTATGGCCTGTTTAAATTGAAGGAGAAGAAGTATAAAGAAGCGTTGACTATGCTGCAAAAAGTGGTGCAATTGAACCAAAATCCGTCGGAAGCAGCGATTGCAAAAGAGCGTATGAAAGAGATGAAAGCCAAAAAGTTGATATAAGTAGGATGAAGTGAGGGGGAGTACAGTTGGCACCTGAAAATCAGCAAGACAAAAATAGTGCAAAAGCTCGGCAGGTCGTCCTGCCTGTTTCACTTAGTTTGCTGGTCGCTGCTGGCGGAGTCGCTACTTATCAGTGGAGTCAGCATGACGCACCTGTAAGCGGCAAGCGGGCTGAACATGCAAACACGAAAAGTAAGGAAAAAAAGCCAGGGGAAGCGATTCGTCTCAATACTGACGACAATCAGGTGAAGAATACAGCTATTAACCAGTTTAAGGAAAATAGGGGCAAACGGATAGAAGTACCTGTCAAGCACAGTGCGGAAGAGTCTGGGAAAAAGATTCGCTCATCGTTGGAAAAGGAGGAAGCTTTGCTTGCTTTTTCCCTAAAAAATGATGTGGATTGGGAAGTTTATGACGATGCGGTTTATCTAGTAGATAGCTCTAATAAGGGAGCTCCGATTGCAGGCCTGGCAGTGGATCAGAGTGATATCATTTTGCCAGAGCCGCCGTTACTCATTGAAGATATTCCCCTTTTACCAGTTGATGACTTGCTATCAGGTGAGGAAGAAACAACAGACGGGGATTTAAACAATGAGCAAAATCGGTCGGAAAATGTAGGCGATCAGAAGACAGACAATAATAGTAAAGACGACGCTATTGATAGTGGCCCTGTGTTAGTACCTGGCTCTTTATATAATAGCATTTATGACTATGTCATAATGAATGATTCCTACAATGTTGTTTATTATGGACAAAATGTTAGAACGGATGATAAACGCTATAATACCATCATGAAATGGCTTGTAGAATCAGCGGATCGTCTTAAAGGGGAGGCCTATGCAAGTCCCTCACTTTCTTACCAGGGGCAGGCAAATTTACAGCTCATTCATTCACTAAAGATAAATCAGCCGGAAATTCAGAGCTTGCAAGAAGAAATCCAAAAAAATATGTTCATGAAGTATGTGGATGAGGAAATCAATGCATATGCAGCTGATAAGGAACGCCATTCTAAGGATGCCAAACATATTGTTTATTTTATTGGTAAGTACAATGAACAGGCGAATAAGTCGCTGAACCCGAGTGAATATGGGAATGCTGACCGTAATTTAATGAAGTCCGCTGATCAAGATGCCCGAAATTCTAGCAGCGTGGTGGAGGCACTGAACAAATATCAGATTGCAAGCCAGTATGCGCCAGATGTTGCCGAGGAATTACGCACACAAAAAAAGGATTTGCTATTGCAGGTGAAGGAAGTTTCACAAACGGATATAAGTAAGGCTGTCATTCTGGCTGCTGAAGCTGTTGAAAACGGTAATCATGCTCCGGAAGCGAGGGAAGAATTGCACAGATTAGCGGAGAAATTGCTCGAAGCCGCGGAGGAATTTGAGCCAGATGCGGAAGAGCAGGCTTATGAAATTTTAAGTACAAGAGCGAGTATTGATAAGACGATTGCTCATACCGCTACCAATCGAAAAAAAGCCTTCGCATATGCGAAAAAAGCAGAAGGTTTGTTAAGCGCTGAAAAGTATGCAGAAGCTCTGTATTATGCTAGTGAATCCAAACGTTTATACGATAAAAGTGATTTGAACGACAGGGTGATAAAGCGGGCGGTCGAACAGATGTTAAAAGAAGCAAAAGAAAAAGATCTGGATACTCAGCTGGCGATATATAGAAGTATTACCAGCGCAAACGGCGTACCTTATGAGTATGCACAGCAAGCGACTTTCCTGCAAAAAGCGATCGACGACTATAGAAAAGCGATGAATCAGTCAAATCTTGAACAGGCTGTTCAAGATTTAAGTTCTGCCTGGCAACATTCAAATTTGCAGAAATTGGTAGAACCTCTATTAAAAGAAAAAAGTCGCACGCTGTTTGAGCAGGCCAACGCGATACGAAATGAGAATCCTAAACAAGCCGCCCGTTATTTTAGAACACTGGCACAGACACCTGGAGTCGATGTTGAGATAAAGGAACGCGCGAAAAGCATGCTAGATGAAAGCAACCAAAAAACATGAAGATTGGAGGATAACAATGGACTCTCACCGAGTATTGGCATTAGCCAATCGTTATCGTCAGGCCGCTAATCAGGTTATGGAAATTCAAGGAAGAATAAAAGGTACAGTCGAGTGGAACGGAGCGGAGTGGAAAGGCAAGCGAAGGGAACGATTTAATTCTGATTACCAGGAGACGATCCAGGCATTTCAGCGTTATGTACGGGACTTGCAAATCACAAGTGATGAATTGGAAAAGGCCGCAGTCCGGATTGAAGAGCTCAAAAAGGAATTGGCGAAACAGCAACAAAAGGGATAATCTGTAGTTTGCAAAAGAAAGGAGCAGTGCAATGGCAAACGAGATTTCAATGGATATAAATAAAGGGCGCACGATGGCAGACGATTTTGTCCGGGAAATTTCTGTCCTGGAGAATCTCACCAATGAATTGAACGAACAGATGCAACAGTTATTGTCCGATATATCGTACGGGGACCCGCGCTATATAAATTGCATAACAGGCGTAGTCGCAAATGATTTTACGAAAGGGTCAGGCGAGCGTCTGATAAATCAGCTCTCTGAGAACGAGATTTACATTCGCTCCACCGTTGACCGCCTCGAGGAGGAGGATAATGTCATTGGAAACTTGTTTGAATTGCACGGCTATTGGAATGGGGTGTTACAAGCGGCCGGGCATTCGCTCTTTGGCGTTGCTTTTGCTCTAACCGGTCTGACGAGGTTTGAGTTCGCAAATGGGGCATGGCGGGTTCGCTATCTTTCTAGGTATGCACACTTGACGAGGGCTATCGATAACTCGAAGTTGCGCACGGTGGCCAGATATCTGCTTGGGCCGAAATACCTTGTGCGATATATGGATAAGCCACTCAGACAAGTTATGTACAGGGCCGGAGTGGGTTTCTTCCCAGGCCATGTTGCTTCGTTCGATAGCGGTTTGGCTAGATTACGGGAGGCAGCCAGAAATGCCGATACGTTCAAAGGTGCATTCGGTGCGGTGAAAAGCCATGCCGGCGATTTGCTCAAAGCAAGCAAAGGGTTTTTGAAAACCAACTTTGTGACCGCCTTCATAGCGTCAGGGGTTGAGGAATCAATCGGATTGGGCATGAACATCCTGAATAATTACAAAGAATATGGAAACAACGAAGCGGTATTAAAACGTGAGAACGCAAAAGCAGTGGGTCGGGCCGTATATAATACGGGAGTAAAAACGGCTACCGCAGGGGTCGGTGGTGTTATTGGAGGCGCGATTGGTTCTATGATCCTACCGGGTGTGGGAACTGTTGTCGGCGCCGCTGCCGGCGGATTTATCGGCAGTATAGTCGGCGATAAAATCGCGAAGCATACACCGGCCTGGGTAGACGAAGCGGCGCTCCATTTAAAAGATGAGATACATGCCGGCATTGAAAAGGTCGGGGACGGCCTGAGAGCGGTCGGAAAAGGAATGAAGAAAGCGGAAGAAGGCATCAAGGCGGGATTCAAGGAAGTAAAGGATACAGCCGACCAATTGCTGAAAAATGCGGGAGAATTCTTCTCTAAAAAATTCTCTTTCACATAAGGAGGGATAGCACATGACAGTAACATTGAGCGTTGAAGAACTTATCTATTGCTTTTACAGTGAGGGACTGTTTGAACAGGGATTGGGACTGAAGCAAGTCTATTTCCAGGATTTGTCGGATGAACAGATGAACCTTATCTTTCAGGCTGCCTGCCGCTCTCTCCTGTCCAAAGATTACCTTATATATGAACAGCGGCGCTTTACCCTGAAAAAGGAAATTGCCCGTATTATTTCCTGCTTAAACGGTTCATCGTTTACATTGAAAGCTTCCAAGTTCTTGGATGATGGATATCAGGATACAATGTCTGTACATTTCTCTGAGGAAGGAACGTACGAGCATTCGCTCCGCTATGAAGGACAGGTGCATGTTTTTCGTACGATTTCTCCGGAAGAATCCTATGCCACCATCGGCAGCTATTTGGGGGTATCAATCCAAGGGAAGGATGAAGGGGTTGTGCTGCCATTAAACCAATCGGAATTCGAATCGATGCTAACACTCATCGATGAAAATTCGGATCGTGTAGCCGATTATGTCCGAACCATGGGGGGAGACACTGAAAACATCCAGGCATTTGCGAGTGATATGGTAAAGAATAAAGGGATGATGGACAATATTCTGTTTTTGGAGTATGACAAGAATCGAGAGCCGGTATTGTTGGATATTATCTTCGTAGTGAACGGAGAGAGGGATACTTGGATCATAACCAGACCGGAGAAAGGGCGGTATGAAGTCAGGAAGTGTAATCTGTCCAGTTTGGCCGTCCTCATGAAAAAAACAAGCCATGCCGTTACCGCAGCATTGAAGTCGGTATAGTGACATCTAGGAATTTACACGTAGCAGAGGAGTTTTCTATTATGAAATATTTAAAGAAGACAGACCATGGGGTTCAGGTTGTGTACACCAATATGGATGCCGGTTGCATGACCGTCTTGCCGGGAATTATGGTTGCTGTAAGTCTCCTTATCTTTTATTTTCTTCCTGAGCTTGGCATTATTAAAGGACTGATCGGGCTCATTATCGGGATTATGGCCTTTCTTCTCTTTGGCGGTATACTTTTGAGGATTCTGATGATTATAAGGAGAAAAAATCCGGTTCTGATCGAAGTCCGCGATGGATACCTGATGGACCGTAAGAAGAAGGTGCCGATATCGGAAATCAATGAAGTCTCATTCGGCTGGAATCAAGGACGGCTCGGCGGGATCATATTTCCCGATTTGGCGGTTCAAACGATCCATAATAAGCGATATTACTTTTGCTACTATAACCTAATCTCAGAGAGGGCCATAAAGGAATTGGTGGAGCAATACATCCTTCCTTTTGCGACTCCGCAATGCAAAAGCAAGTGGGAAAAGCATTTCTGGCGTAAAAATAAAGCTCAATAAAAAATTTTTTCGGACAATAAAATAGAAAATGTAGGTCTATCCCCTTAAAATAATAGCGGGATAGACTTTTTTGTTATTGATGGGGGACATATCTGCGAATTTTACTCTATATAAATCACACTTGATACATGGACATCCTTGTGTAGTTGGAAGGAAGAGGAAAGAACATCCAGAGAAAAGAAAGGAGAAGCCCCCTGTGTAAAAGAATAAGGGCAGATGTTTGCCATTCCCTTTCTTCTGGACTGTGGGCAGGGCCCATCAACGCTTCCTCTCTCTCCTCTTCCTATCCTTCTCCCACCATCCAAATGTCGAAACATCAAAGACGATGTATATAAGTCATAAACTAAAAAGACTTTATGTAGCTATCTTTTATATGAGGAGGAATAAAATTGACCAGCCGAAGTCAGCAACTCATTCGTTTGGCGCAAGAATTTGTAAGCGAAGTACCATTCAATGTGGTGTATGCTAGTGTAGGCGGCTCAACGGGCAGAGGGGAAGCGGATCAATACAGCGATTTGGACCTTGTTATTTATACGGATGATATTTCGTTGACCGACGCAAAAAATGTTATGTACAAAGATGAAATTATCCAATTAGAAATTGAACATTGCAGCGAATTCCCGAAACAAAAAAATATCATAGACAATCCGTGGGATTACAGGTTTTTACAAGAAATTTGCATTATTTACGATAGTGATGGGGAGTTTAAAAAAATTAAGAATTGGGCGATACAGTATTTTTCTTCCGCAAAAGGGACAAAACGAATAAGCGAACAAGTTTTGGGCATTGTAGAGGAAAGAAAAAATTGGGCTCTACACTGTATGAATCAAGGCAATATGTATTCTGCTACGCATGCCGCGCTGGGAGCATGGACAGAAGCAGCTTTTTTATATTTATTTTTGACGCAAGGCTCACTTTCAACCAATGATCTCATTGATCTCATTCCTTCTATTCAAAAATTAGAGCGCCATTTTGCGGCATTTAAAACTGCTTGTCCTTTTACTTTGAATGGACAATGGTCAGAGATTCCCGCTATTTTAAAGCGTTTTCGGAGTTATTTGCGAAAACAGGGATTTTCGTTTGAGTTCGGGCTCTCTCCTATTCAAGACCTATTATACGAAAAAAAAGCAGCCCGTTTGTTAGAGTCAAAAGAATATATGAGTTTGTTATGGCAATGTTATGGGGAAGCGTTTTGTCTATATGCAGAAACGTCCGAAAACGATTGGTTTGAAGACTATTTTTATGAACTGCCCGAATCTTTGCAACAAGATTTACGTAAAATCGGTTTTGTCCCTCTACCCTCACATAAAATCCAGACGATATGCACTTTAAGTGATGAGCTTATTAACTTAGTCTATCACGAAAAAAATAAGAAAAATATATCGCTCTACTGAGAGAATTGTTTGACTTTTAAAATTTTTAGAAGCCTCACCTCTAAGCAAAGCGGAGGTGGAGGAGTTTATCGATTTGATCGTTGGAAGGAAGACAGGATGTAGGAGGAGTTGTTTTTGATGAAGAAAAAACAAATCATGATTTTACTTATTCTGGGAATTATAATAGGTGGATTCTTTTATATAATTAATATTTCTACATTTGAACCGCATATGACTGGTGGAAATGGTAATCCTGCCTTGCTATTTATGATACCTACAGTTCCCTTGTATGTTTACTTCTCCATTCTACTGTATACTACTTTTTCCTATTTTTTAGTAAAAATAGTAAAAATAAGATCGTAATTTACACTTTGTTTTCTCTGTTTGCTCTTGTCTGTGCAATGATTGGTGAGTATTGCTATGTTTAGGAAAAACGAGTTGAGTTAGGAAATCCGTATTATCCTAATACAAGGGTTAGCAGAATTACCCCACTTGGTCCATTTATAAACAATTGGTTTTTTAATGGTTATACTTATTTTTTTCTTCCGTTATTCGTCGTAATAATTAGTGGAACAAAATGTATTCTCTCACGCTCACGACAAAACTAAACGCCTATTTTGGATTTATTCCCCGCTTCAAAAATCGTAAGCTTTTAAGTGGTGAGAGTGTTCAAATGAATCACTGTCATCGTCTATGTCGTCGACCTCTAATCTTGCAAAAATGGTAGGGGATCGACGACATTTTGTTTTGGTTTAAATACGCAGAAACATTGAGGTTGGCGATATTATGTAAATAATGACATATAATATAGCGTGTTTTTGTGCTTTGTTGTGAAAGCTGAAAAAAGTGTTATGCCGCAAGGGTTTTCCCTATGTATGTTTTCATGTAAAATGGGTTTATAGCTTACCTATGAGGAATTGAAACCACTCACGCAAAAATGTGACTTCAAATATGATTTATTTATATACGCATGTACAGATTGATTGGAACAGGCACGGATTAAACGGATACGGAGTCTTTACATATAGTTCAGTGAAGTGTAAAATAATGAAGAAAATTAATATGCAAATGCGATGAGGAAGAAGAGTAGGCATATCGAAGGGTTGCAGAGAGCTGATGGGTGGTGTGAATCAGCGCCGGACGAATGCTGAATGGACTTCCGAGCACCAAACCGAACGAACGGCTCAAGTAGGCTTTGGCGTATGTCCGTACGATACAATGGACACCGTATCACAGCTTGAACTGTCGTACGGGTATGAGTGATTTCGACAAATGTCGAAATAATAAGGGTGGCACCACGGTCTATTCGTCCCTTTAGCGGACGGATGGGCCTTTTTTATTTATAAAATGTTGTAAAGGAGTGGTAAAGATGCAAACCATCTTTTCCGGGATTCAGCCGAGCGGCGTCATTACGCTCGGAAATTACCTTGGCGCCATGCGCCAATTCGTTGAACTTCAGCATGACTACAATTGTTATTTTTGTATCGTTAACCAGCATGCAATTACCGTGCCGCAGGACCCTGAACAATTACGGAAAAACATTCGGACTCTTGCCGCGCTATATCTTGCCGTCGGATTGGAGCCGGAGAAAGTAACGCTATTTATCCAGTCGGAAGTGCCTGCCCATGCGAAGCTGGGATGGATTATGCAGTGTACCGCATATGTGGGTGAATTAGAACGGATGACACAATATAAAGATAAAGCGCGTGACCGCGGTGAAGCGATCCCCGGAGGATTGCTGGCGTACCCGCCGCTGATGGCTGCCGACATTTTGCTTTATCGCACGGATTTCGTCCCTGTCGGCGAGGATCAGAAACAGCATATCGAACTCACCAGAGATTTGGCCGAACGTTTTAATCAGCGTTACGGTGAATTATTTAAAATCCCTGACATTCGGGTTCCGGAATTTGGGGCTAGAATTATGTCGTTGCAGGATGCGACCAGAAAAATGAGTAAATCCGACCCGAATCAAAACGCATTTATTTCGATGCTGGACGATGAAAGTGCCATTGTTAAGAAAATTAAACGGGCGCAAACCGACTCCGATAATAGCGTGCATTTTGATAAAGCCAATAAACCGGCCATTTCCAACTTGATGACGATTTATTCGGCATGTTCTGGCAAGACGATGGAGGAAATCGAAGCGTTATATAAAGGCAAGGGGTATGGAGCATTCAAAACGGATCTTGCCGAAGTCGTAGTTGAAACGCTGCGGCCGATTCAGGCCCGCTATGCGGAGTTAATCGACTCCCCGGAATTGGATCGCGTGCTGGATGAAGGCGCGGAAAAAGCGAAGCGCGTAGCCGACGAGACGCTTAACAAGGTGGAAGAAGCCATGGGCTTGTCGCGCGTGCGGGCAAAATAATGATCATAAAGATTCAGAAAAGATATGTTGCTATAAAGTGGAAAAGCGATATATACTTCCTCTAAATCATATTACCGAAAGAGGCTGGCTCAAAAATCATGAGCCAGCCCCTTTTTTCTTATTGTTTTATTTGCGAAAGCTCGCCCCAGTATTCGCAGATGGTGATCATGCCCTTGTCGAAATTCTCCAGATGGAAGTGTTCGTTTGGTGCATGGAAATTCTCACCGGGCAATCCGAAGCCCATCAGTACAACCGGAATGTTGAGAAGTCGGCTGAACCCTTCAACAATTGGGATGGAACCGCCCATTCGGGTTAGAGCGGGTGTGGCGTTGTACGCTTTTTCATAGGCGCGCATTGCCGCCTGAATAACAGGATGATTATATGGCATCTGGAACGGACGGCCGCTATCCATTCGGGTGAGCGAAACTTGCACGCCCGGCGGCGTATGTTTATGTACGTGCCGTTCAATTAAGTCTTGGATTTCTGCTGGATCTTGATCCGCCACCAGTCGGCAGGAGATTTTGGCGTGTGCCTCGGACGGGAGCACCGTTTTAATACCTTCGCCCTGAAAGCCGCCATACATACCGTTGATCTCGAGCGTTGGGCGCGCCCATGTTCGCTCAAGAAAATTGAATCCCTCCTCACCATATAGCTCGTTTACGCCCAGTTCCTTTTTGAGCGCTTCCTCATCGTACTTCAAATCGCGAAACGCCTGTCTCTCTTCTTTCGTTAGAGGTTTTACTTTATCATAGAATCCTTCGATAGCAACTTTGCCGTTTTTATCATGGAACGAAGCGAGAATTTCGGACAGTGCGTGAAGCGGATTGGCTATACCGCCACCATATATACCGGAGTGCAGGTCACCATTCGCGCCTTTTACATCAATTTGCATGGCGCATAAGCCGCGCAATCCGTAGCAAATCGCCGGTTTGCCTTTCTCCAGCATAGGGGTATCGGAGATGACAAGTACATCCGCCGCAAGCATGTCCTTATGTTTTTCCACAAACGGTTCCAAATTTGGGCTGCCGACTTCTTCCTCTCCTTCAATGCAGAATTTAACATTGACCGGTAGCTTTCCTTCCGTTTTTAGCAGCGCTTCCACTGCTTTAATGTGCATAAATACCTGACCTTTATCATCGGTAGCTCCCCGTGCGTAAATCTTTCCGTCCCGGATGTCCGGTTCGAATGGCGGTGTCTGCCATAATTCAAGCGGATCAACTGGCTGTACATCATAATGGCCGTAAATAAGTGCGGTGACATCGTTTTCGGCATGCATCCAGTCGGCATATACGATCGGATTGCCTTCGGTCGAAATTATTTGCACGTTTTCAAGCCCCGCCGCCTGCAATGCATTAACAAGCCATTCGGCGGTTCGTTTGATATCAGATTTGTGGGCCGACAGCGCGCTAATGCTTGGTATGCTTAAGAATTCCCTTAATTCGCTCAGATGTGCATCCCTGTTTTTTTCCAGATAAGTGCGGTATGACTGATTCATTTTTTATTCATCCTTTCTGTGTATAGAATACAGTCTGTAACTCTGGCAAAGATCTGTATCTTTAGCTTAGTACACAGGGAGCAATTTTTCAAAGCATGAGGTTTCGCGAAACACAGAATCTATAGACAAAGGAGAAGAAGAGAACCATATTCACGTGATAAATGGAAGGAATTTCCGAAATGGGTGGAGAAAGCTTTCGTTTTTACTAACGGACGAAATAGCCATATAATAAAGGTATAGAGTGAAAAACAAAATAAGCCGGCATAATCGCTGCGAGGTGATGAGCATTGATCGTAAATAAGGTTATTATCGTGGAAGGGAAGACGGATAAGAAACGTCTGGAGAAAATCATCGCAGAACCTGTGGAAATTATTTGTACACACGGCACGTTAAGCAGCAAGAAATTGGAGGATATCTATCACCAGGCGGGCGATGCCGACATCTACATTTTTGTAGACGAAGACTCTTCCGGAAGGAAATTGCGCTCCCAGCTCAGGAACGAGTTTCCGAATGCGTATCATTTATACACTCGCAGAAGCTATACTGAAATTGCGCGTACCCCATACGAGTACCTTGCGAAAATATTATGGGACGCCCATATAGAAATCAACAAAACTGTTATCTTATGAAAGTATGGAAGGAGTGGTGGAAACGCGGATGATCGAACAAATTCAGAGCCGGATAAGCCAGCGTTCATTTAATCTATTTGGTTTCGCTCCGCTGATGCGCGCGGCGGTGATGATTCCGCTGGTCGAAAAAGATGGAAAGCTGCACGTACTATTCGAAGTTCGCGCCCGAACGCTAAAACGCCAGCCCGGGGAGATTTGCTTTCCGGGCGGAAAAATTGAGGATGGCGATGTAAGCGAACAAGATGCCGCTGTTCGGGAGACATGCGAAGAGCTGGGGCTTGTGCGAGAAGATATCCAGGTTATTGAGACGCTTGGTATTCTCATTCCCCCGTATTCTTCGTCCATTTATTCATTTATCGGTAAAATTCATGACTATCGGAAAATTTCGCCGAATAAGAATGAAGTAGAAGAAATATTCTATGTTCCACTTGATTTCTTCTTGGAAAAAGAACCGGATGTACACTATATTCACCTGGCGGTAAAACCGGAGGAAAATTTTCCTTTTGAACTTATTCCCCAGGGTAAAAACTACAAATGGCGCAGCAGTCGTCTGCCTGAATTTTTTTATCAATATGACGGGAGAATCATATGGGGGCTGACGGCAAGAATTCTTTATGAGTTTATTACCATTGTGAAATAGTAGCGGTGATCAGACCCAAAACGCAAGAATATTGACGGTTTGGAACTCATTCGTCGTTGTCGTAAAATAAAATTATCAAACTGCTGAAAAATGTGTCAAATATATGAAATTTGGGTAAAAGTAAAGACAAAACCACGTCTTTACTTTTTTCACTTCTATCAAGGTTTTTCCCTGCTTTCATACATAAATTTACCGAGCTCCGCATATTCTCAAAACACTATACAAACGGGTCAAAACTTGATACGATTTAGATGGTATTTACCATGTGAACGCCTTTTCTGATACTAAAAATTTCATTTGTATGAAGGGCAAATGATAGTAAAGAAAGGAGTGTATTGTGTGGACTTCAGTTGGTTGTTTCCCCCGGCCATTAATGACATGGCAAAGCAGGTAGATTCCTTGTTCTGGTTTATCACATCTATTGCCGTCTTCATCTTTGTCCTGGTTGAAATGCTTTTGTTCATCTTCCTTGTTCGTTACCGAAGGAAACGACCGGACAAACAGGGAGTTGCGTTGCACGGGAACACGAAAATGGAAATCATTTGGACTTTGGTTCCAGCGTTGATTCTTGTTGCTATTGGCGTGTTTAGTTCTAAGATGACTTACGCAATTCAGACTCCACCGAAAGATGTATACACCATTAATGTCACCGGTTACAAATGGAGATGGGACTTTGAGTACCCGGAAGGGTTCAAGACGACAAACAATCTCGTCATTCCGGAAGATAAAAACGTCCTATTCAAGATTACATCCGGAGATATTTTGCACAGCTTTTGGATTCCGGCGATGCGGATAAAGCAGGACGCGGTACCTGGACGCCAAACTCAGTTCTGGTCTGGTCCAACGGAAAAAGGCGAATACCCTATCGTATGCGCCGAGTATTGCGGAACAATGCACTCAATGATGCTTGCAAAACTTCATGTGGTAAGTGCCGATGAATTTAATAAGTTTGTGCAATCCGGCGGTAAAGCCGGCGGTGGCTCCGCAGGCGGCTCGGGCGGCGAAGGCAAAGCGCTGGCTGAGCAGAAAGGCTGTTTAAGCTGTCATGCTGTTGACCAAACGAAGCTTGTCGGCCCGGGATGGGGCGGTATGTTTGGTAAAGACATAAAGCTGTCTGACGGAAGCACGGTAAAATATGATGAGAAATATATCATCGAATCTATTATGAACCCTGCAGCGAAAACTCCGCAAGGTTATTCTGCACCAATGCCGTCGCAGCAGGTAACAGAAGAAGAAGCGAAGGCAATTGCTGAATACATTAAAACCTTGAAATAGGGAGGAGTGAATCGTATGGGTGCTACTGCCACTGCCGCAGCGAGAAAACCGTCGTTTGTCAGAGATTGGTTGCTTACTGTTGACCATAAGAAAATCGGAATTATGTACGGCGTTGTGGGCTTACTTTTCTTCTTCCTCGGGGGAGCAGCCGCTCTCGTTATCCGGACAGAGCTATTGACGCCCGGGATGCCGGATGTGGTGCCGCAGGCTGATACATTCAACCAGATGTTCACCATGCACGGCTCTATCATGATTTTTTTGTTTATGATTCCGATGCTTACAGCTGCGTTTGGTAACTACCTGATACCGATTATGGTAGGTGCGCACGATATGGCGTTTCCGCGGATGAACAACCTGGCCTTCTGGCTCTATGTGCTAGGTGGCGTGGTTTTCCTCAGCAGTTTTTATTTCGGAATGCCAGATATCGGTTGGACCGCGTATCCGCCATATAGTATCGAATCTCCAGGACTGGGGCTTGATATCTGGGTAACGGGTGTCCATATTTTAGGGCTTTCCTCTATTCTTGGTGCGATAAACATTATTGTTACAGTGTTTAATATGCGGGCACCGGGCATGACATTTAACCGTCTGCCTTTGTATGTATGGTCTTCGCTCGTTACGGCATTTATTCAGCTGTTTGGTACGCCTGCGCTTGCTGGGGCTATCACGACGCTGTTGTTTGACCGCCATTTCGGCACGCATTTCTACGATGCGGCGGCCGGAGGTGATCCGATGCTGTATCAGCACCTATTCTGGTTCTACTCCCATCCGGCCGTGTACATTATGGTACTTCCGGCGATGGGAATCGTATCGGAGATTATTCCAGTATTTGCGCGCAAGCCGATTTTCGGTTATCATGCGATCGCCTACTCTTCCATTGCGATCGGATTCCTCGGCTTTTTGGTTTGGGCGCACCACATGTTTGTAGCCGGCATGCCGCTGGCAACCGGGGTGCCATTCATGGTAACTTCGATGATTATCGCGGTTCCGTCAGCAATTAAAATTTTCAACTGGCTTGCAACATTGTGGCGGGGATCGAACGTATTCACTACGCCGATGCTATTTGTGACCCTTGGCTTCATGGGACTGTTCACTATCGGCGGACTGAGCGGTATTTACCTCGCAGCGGTACCGATTGATATACACATGCACGACTCATATTTTGTTGTGGCTCATTTCCATTACGTATTGTTTGGAGGAAGTATGATGGCGGTGCTCGGCGGTATCTTCTACTGGTTCCCGAAGATAACCGGCCGTATGTACAACGAGAAGCTTGGTAAAACTGTATTCTGGCTCTATTTTATCGGCACAAACCTGACATTTTTCCCGATGCACTATATCGGCATGATGGGTATGCCGCGTCGTGTTTTCCAGTATGACCCGGCAGCCGGAATGCAGGTGGCCAACCAAATAGCGACATTCGGTTCGTATCTTATTGGTATAGCAGCAATTATGATGGTGGTTACAATTATTGTATCTCTTAGAATTGGAGCAAAAGCTCCCGCCAATCCGTGGGGGGCACAAACACTCGAGTGGACGGTATCTTCGCCGCCACCGGAACACAACTTTATTGAAATGCCTTATGTAACCGCTGCGCCGTATGAATTTGGTGAAGTGGAGGAAAAATATACGTCCAAGAAATCGTTTGGAGCGTAGGAGAAGAGGGATGTAACAATGGGATATCGCTTACCTTTCGTAACGACAATCGCCATCTTCCTGCTGCTAATTGCTGGAGCTCTTGTTGTAGGATTCGACGCCGGGCTGGCGTGTTCCGACTGGCCGTTGTGCAACGGACACATTATCCCGCCGTTAGAGGGGAAAATCATCATAGAATATACGCATCGCATGCTATCCACTGGTGTGGGGCTCTTAGTGCTTGCAAATTTGTACGCAGGGTGGCGCAAACGGAAGGAAAGCCCCATTGCGATGAAACTGGTCATTCTTTCTTTCGTGCTGCTGATGATGGCTGCTGTGTTGGGCGGCATTAATGTCTTAGAAAAACTGCCGCCCGGCTTCACGACGATGGATACGAGCGTCGCCACGCTCCTGTTCGCGACGTTTGTCGCTCTTACAGGTGTGACGCTGGCACATCATCGCAGAAAGCAGGGCGCATTTCATCAGAACAAGCAAATTCAATCCCTGTTCAAACCAACCCTGATAGCAACGATTGCCGTGTACGCCGAGTTTGTGCTGGGCGCGTTTATTAAGCACAGCGACGCTGGAGCCGTCTGGGTAAAAGGCGAAGTCACACTGCTTAATGAGGTGATCTCCACACCGCAAATTGCCGCTGCTCTTATGTATGTGCATGTATTTGCTACAGCGCTTGTAGTTATCATAACCGTCTGGTTGTTCTTTCATGCGCGTTTGCGGAAAGCCTTGACCGGACAGGCGCTGGTTCTGGCCGCATTACTTGTGTTGCAGGTAGCCGCTGGATATTTGACGATGGCGATGAAATTAGCGGTTATCTCCGATGTCATTCATCTGGCACTTGGTGTATTGATGATGGCTTCATGCGTATTTATGATGGTTCAGGCCAAATTGGGCGTCGATCTGCTTGATCGCGACAATCAAAAAGAAAGTGTTGTTCGCGGTAACGTGGCAGTAAAAAATTTGTCCTAGTTATTGGCTAACGTGACTATATTCAGGGAGGTTTTGAAATGGGTACCCCTATTTCTGAAAAAAACGTATGTGAAAATCCGGCGAATCGCTCCATCGAATCAAGCGTTACGTCTGGAGTAAAAGGTGAATGGCGCGATTATGTATCGGTGACGAAGCCCGGCATTGTCGTTTCAAATTTAATGACTTTTTTTGTGGGGGTTTGGCTTGCTGCTGATGGCCCTCTGCCTTTAGGTACAATGCTAATGGCCATGCTAGGCTCGGCGCTTATCATTATGTCTGGAACATGTTTAAATAATTTTATTGACCGCGATCTTGACCAGTTTATGGAGCGCACGAAAAAGAGGGCGCTGCCGGATGGGCGTTTGAATCCGCAATCCGTTCTTATGATGGGCATTATTTTCGGCATTCTCGGTTCAATTGTTCTGTTGCTGGTTAATACGTTGACCGCTGTGCTCGGTCTTGTGGGCCTATTTTTCTATGTTGTGGTGTACACGATGTGGACAAAGCGCACAACGACATTAAATACGCTCATAGGCAGCGTGTCCGGAGCGATGCCTCCGATGATGGGCTATGCGGCGATCTCCGGTATGATTGACCTGACAGCCTGGATGTTGTTCGGAATTCTATTTATCTGGCAGTGTCCGCACTTCTTAGCCTTGGCGATGCGCCGTGCCGATGAATATCGCGTTGCAGGATTTCAAATGCTGCCGGCTGTCCACGGGTTCGCGGTGACAAAACGCTATATTCTTCGTTATACAGCTTTTCTTGTGCTCGTCTCCGTTATGCTTTATGCGCTGGGCGAGGTCGGTATGGTTTATCTGATTGGTATGACTGTGCTTGGCATCGGCTATGTTATCGTAAATATGATGGGATTTTTTACAAAGGATGATATTAAATTCGCTCGTAAATCGTTTATTTACTCGCTGGTGTATTTGGTAATGTTTACGGTATTTATTTTGATTGACCGCGTGTAATTCCACTTTACTAAGCGGGGTGAAGGAGGTATGAGCATGGCTGTGCATTCTCAGGAAGAGCAGATACCAAAAAAGGGCATAAAAGATAATGGCCTGTTAGGTATATGGCTCGGGTTGATTTCCTTTACGTTCATGTTCGCCGTATTTATTGTATCGAATGTATACCTTCGAGGGTGGTCGCCGGACGTTTTTAATATTACGTTGCCGACAGGCGTACAGGATCTTGTTAATTATAACGTTCTTCTGCTGTTGGCATTGGGAGTGTTGACGCTTGTTGCAGGTATTAGCTACAAAAATCGCAAGGATGGGGTAGCGTTTATCCTTTATGCTCTTGCGACAATTGCAGCGATCGGCTACTGCGTAATTGACTGGTCCCTCATCCAGAGCTACCGGGCGCTTGGTCCGGCAGCTTGGACGGCGCATTTGATTGTGCAATCGATAATGGAAATCCTTGTTCTTATCTGCATCGTGCTCTATCTCCGTGCGTTTTACTTCAAGATGCGGAACCAGGAAAAGTCTTTGAACCGTTTTATTCCGGGTGCGACAGCTGTCTGGATGTATACGGTAATTATGGGACTTTTCGTTTTCATCCAGTGTGATTTAATCGAGATTGGCCAGTTTGCCGAGTGGTGCGGTATCAAGCTATCACAGTTTGGCAAGTAATGACGGGAGGGGGATTCACATGGGCATGATTTTGTACGCGTTAGGATATATGTTGTTTCCGATCGCCTTATTCTTTGGCTTCATGTACCTCTCGAAATTGACGACCAGAGAGTAAGATAGGGGAGAAGGAGTTGAGGAGCCATGTCTTCAGCTTTGAGGCGCCATTGGTTTATCGTGCTGACAGGGGCGCTCGTTGTGACGATTCTTCTCATTATTGTCTATCAAATATGGTGGGGTTCAAACAAACTCCCGGTTCTTGACCGGGCGCCTTCCTTCACCATGTCAGACATGTATGGAAATCGGGTCTCATTGCGTGATTCCGATGGCAAAGTGCGCCTTGTTTCTTTCCACTATACTCATTGTCCGGATGTGTGTCAGGCAACGAACTTTAATTTAATTCGGGTGCAGCAAAAGCTGAAGGAACAGGGAGTCCTCCAGGATAAAGTATTGTTGATGACAATTACGTTCGATCCGAAGCGGGATACAGAACAAGTTTTGCAACAGTATACGGCGATACGGAACATTAAGCCTGACGGCTGGTTGTTTCTGCGTGGAACGCCGGAGCAGACTAAACGGGTGCTTGATGGTTTTAAAATATTCGCCGAAGATCAGGGCAATGGCATCTTTGTACATTCCAATGAATTGTTTCTGCTTGATGGCAATAAGAACATTCGTGCCATTTACAAAATGGGTAGCAGTATGGATAACGAACAGATTGTCAAAGATATTAACAATTTGCTTGAGGATTAAAAGCAAAAACCTCTTATCAGGCGATAGGAGGTTTTTTTGCGCATTTCTTCAGAAAAACGGAACGGGGCATTTGACGGTTGCAGAAAATATTAAGGATCATACATTTCTTTACCATAATAAAACGATATGTACTTTCTTCTGAGCAGAAAAAGGACAAGCAGCATGCCTGTGTGTTTTCTTATGTACACATATGTTTTATGATGATAAATAGGGAGAAGGGGGAAAAGGATGGAGCCGTTTGAAGAATTTTCGGATTTAATGGAACTGGCCGATATGATTACGGAACGTGTTGGCAATCCGATTACGATCGAAGACATGAATCATCATGTGGTCGCATACAGTACGCACGGAGGCGCCATAGATCCGGTGCGCATTCAAACCATTATGAAACGTAAAGTGCCGGAAGAAG
The DNA here is from genome assembly GCF_001439585.2 of Aneurinibacillus sp. XH2. NCBI lineage: Bacteria > Bacillati > Bacillota > Bacilli > Caryophanales > Paenibacillaceae > Aneurinibacillus > Aneurinibacillus sp. XH2. The sequence continues at coordinate 584,488 of NZ_CP014140.1, forward strand.
TGCTGATTCGTTTTTGGAAAGACGGCATTATTCAGGCGTTAATGCATAGTGATGAGCCGGTACGTGTGCCAGCCGTCCGGGAAGTGGGGCTTGATAACCGAGTAGCTATTTCTATCCGGCGCGGTCATGAAGTATTCGGGTATATCTGGGTGCAGGAAGCGGTACGTCCGCTTGAAGAAAAAGACTTTGCTGTGCTGAAGAGGGCGGCTCGTCTCGCTTTGCCCCGCCTGTTGCATAGGAAGGATCGACACGCCAAGCAGGAAGAGAAACGAAACCAATTTTTCTGGCAACTGCTTTCGCGTGGCGCGAATAGCGGCGAAGCGGTCGATATCGAAAAAATGGCGGCCCAGCTTCGGCTTACTCTTCCTTCTGTTCTTGTTGTGCTCGTATGGGAAGCGCGTTGTTCGGATGAAGTATGGAGCGATGTGCAAAAAGAACTGGCATATTTGCTTGCTAATCTGAGGGATTTTTTTTCATTCCGCTATTTGCCGCTATGGACATTTGATGGCCGCCAGTTAATTGTATTGGCCGGATTGGACGAATGGGAGCAGGATCAGGCGGAAAACGCAAGCAAAGCATTTATTCATCAACTGCGAAAAAGATTAACGCGCCGTTTCGGTGGCGAAAATATGATCGCAGCTTATGGCGAGCCGGTGAAAGACCCGGGAGAAATATGGATTAGCTATCAGCAGGCGCTTGAAGTGATGCAGATAAAAAAAGCCTTACCCGACGAGTTAGAGGCGGTGGAAGGATATCATGAACTCGGTATATACCGTTTGTTTCCCAAGCTAAAGCAGTGGAACCGGGAGATGAAGTACCGAAACCCGAAGCTGGAGCGTCTGCTTAAATACGATCAGGAAAATCAGAGCAATCTTCTGGAGACATTGGAAGCGTTTCTTGATAATTCAGGGAAAGTAAATCAGACGGCTAACCAATTGCACATTCATCCTAACACGCTCGGATACCGGCTGAAACGGATTGGTGAGGTGGGCGGCATTGACTTAGACGATCCAAACGATCATATTATGCTATTTCTTGATGTAAAGCTTAGAAAGTATAATCCCTAAAAAGAATCCTTCAATTTTGAGGGATTCTTTTTTGATAGCTGGATAGTCTATAAATAAGGGGATTCACGTTAATGAAAAATCATTTGTGGAAATCCACAAATAAAAACGAATGATTTTAAGCTTTAAGACAAAGAAAAATTCATAAAAAAAGCATAAAATGAAAGAAACAGATAAACATGCACGAACACATAGCCTAAAAGCATAGGTAGCCGTTTTTTTACCAATAAAGAGGAGGTTTATCAACATGATTATTGGCGTACCAAAAGAGATAAAAAATAACGAGAACAGGGTAGCTATTACTCCTGCCGGGGTGGCAGCGTTTGTGCACGCGGGACATGAAGTGCTAATTGAAAAGAATGCCGGTCTTGGTAGCGGTTTCACAGACGAGGAATATGTAAAAGAAGGTGCGAAAATTGTTGCGACCGCTAAAGAAGCGTGGGCCGCTGACATGGTTATGAAAGTAAAGGAGCCGCTGCCGGAAGAGTATCCGTATTTCCGCGAAGGCCTTGTACTTTTCACTTATTTACACCTTGCCCCGGAGCCGGAGCTGACCAAGGCGCTGGTTGAAAAGAAAGTAACGGCAATTGCATACGAAACCATTCAACTGGATAATGGCGCGCTGCCTTTGCTGACGCCGATGAGCGAAGTGGCCGGACGTATGGCTGTGCAAATTGGGGCGCAATTCCTAGAGAAATCCCACGGTGGCAAAGGCGTACTGCTGGCAGGTGTACCAGGTGTGGAGGCCGGACGCGTAACGATTGTTGGCGGCGGTACTGTAGGCACGAATGCGGCGAAAATTGCCCTTGGTATGGGTGCGAAAGTAACATTGCTAGACATTAATGCGGATCGTCTGCGTTATCTGGATGAAATTTTCCAGGGGCGTGTGCAGACGTTAATGTCCAACCGTTATAATATTGCAAAAGCGGTAAAAGAAGCGGACTTGCTTATTGGCGCGGTTCTTATTCCGGGCGCACGCGCTCCGCGTCTGGTAACGGAAGACATGGTGAAAGCGATGGAACCGGGATCTGTAATCGTTGACGTAGCGATCGACCAAGGTGGGTCTATCGAAACCATCGATCGTGTGACAACACACAGCGATCCGACATATGTAAAGCATGGAGTGGTACATTACGCAGTAGCGAATATGCCTGGTGCTGTAGCACGAACTTCCACGATGGCGCTGACTAACGTAACGGTACCGTATGCGCTGCAAATCGCGGATAAAGGATATGTGAAAGCGGCATTGGAAAACCGCGCCCTTGCTCGCGGCATTAATGTGGTGGACGGCAAAGTAACATACAAAGCGGTAGCTGAAGCGCTTGGTTATACGTATGTGGATGTAAATGAAGTACTGAACAACGGAACCGTAGCCGTTTAATCAAAAAAAGCAAACATGAAAAAGGCAACCGGGTGGTTGCCCTTTTTCTGTTTGCTTCCTTTACTGCTAATTTTGATAAAAAATGCTTGACTGCTGGATGCCTTTTTTATAAAATGATTTGTGTTGATAATTTAATAAAGCTTTGTTGATATGCTCAGCCAATAAAGGTTGCATGCATAGAAGAAAGTGAATTTGCCCCTATAGTTAAACGGTATAACAGGCCACTCGTAATGGTCAGTTCGTGGTTCGATTCCGCGTGGGGGCATCAATTTGAAACCCTCGATGTTACTGGGGTTGCAAAAGATGAAGACTGTCCAAAAGGACAGTCTTTTTTTGTGCTTGTGTGCCAATAGTGTGCCTTCGTATGTTACTCCAACAAAGTGAGAACGCTTCTTTATTTTAGCGAAGAGATGAGATCCGGCTCCAAGCAAAGAATCGCGTAACTTTCACTTATGTGAACGTTTAATGGATGCCCTTGCTAAGCTGTTGCTCCGCTATCCGCACAAGACGCTTGGTAATTTCTCCACCGACGTAGCCATTTTGGCGGGCAGTAGCATCTGGTCCAAGCGTGATACCAAGCTTGGCGACGATTTCATGCTTCATCTGTTCCAGCGCCGCTCTGGCTTGCGGAGCAACCGGCTGATTCGTATTGTCGCTTTTTTGGGCTCTTGTGATGAAAGGAGCTTCCGGTGCTACTTGAGTTTTTTGCATATGTATCGCCTCCTGAGGTTAATTTTGGTGATTCCTAGTCTTAAAATTCCGCATCGAAGTGATATTATGCGATTAGCACATCGGTAATTTTTCCTGCTTGCACTTCAGAAGGAAAATATATGTTGCTTTATTGATTTAAAGCGATATATACGTTTTAAATTACAGCGGTACTGGGAGAACATACATGAATGGGTATGTGGGAACAGAAAGATAGGGATATCGGCTAAGAGGGCATGTGTTAAGGAAAGGGAAAAGAAATAGGGAAGTTTTAGCTAAACAGGCTCTTCCTTATTTAAAAATGATGAATTAAATAGATTAAATTAATTGGAATAATTGACTTTTTGCTTAATGAAGCATATAGTAAATTAAAAAAGGGAGTCGGAAGCGATGAAAGAGTGTGAAGTACAGTTCAACCATGTGTTTGAACAATGGGCAGATCAGTATGACAAAACGGTATTTGAAAAAAAGGATGAATATGCTGAGGTCTTTCAAGGATATGAGCAGATTTTGCGGACAGTGGTCGAGGAACTTAACCTTCCGGCTGGAAGTCGCGTACTGGAAATCGGAGTCGGAACAGGGAATTTAACGGCACATCTTCTCGAAAAAGAGTGGGATGTGTATGGAGTAGATCCTTCGCCGGATATGCGAAGGATTGCAGCGCGAAAGCTGCCGCATTTTACCGTTGCTGACGGCCATTTTCTTTCCATTCCGGAAGAGATCGGAAAGGTAGATGGTATTGTCAGTACATATGCGTTCCATCATTTGACGGATGCTCAAAAAGCGCGGGCGATCCAAGAACTAGCCGATCGCTTGACAGAGAAAGGTATGATTGTATTTGCGGATACGGCATATGCGGATGAAGAGGCTAGAGACGCTATTCATGAACGAGTAAGAAGTCAAGGAGCGCTTACGTTATTGAATGATTTGCAAACAGAATATTATCCGTTGTTATCCACGGTAAAGGAAGCTTTTGAAGATGTAGGTTTACGTTTTTCTGCTCGGCAGTTGAACCGATATGTTTGGTTGATGATAGGAAAAAAATAACCCTCTGCTGAGGAAGAGGTATATTTGTTAATAGACTGAAATTTCCTCCTGTTAAGGGGAATTTGTTTTAGTGGAGAGGAAAAGCTCGCGAGGTGTTTGCCCGCGAGTTTTTTCTTCTCATCTCAGAATAGACAGGATATAGGACATAAAGCTAATCCAGAGAAGGTCGAAGCACCCAAGCATAATGGTCGTAATTGATAGTTGTAGGAAAAACGAATTATGCGCCAGATGTTTTTTGGCGGGTCTGACCGTTGTCGCGGCCAGCGTTAGTCCGGTGAGCGTGGTGAGCCATTGCAAAATCACCAGCAGCTTAATATATGAGGTAAAAGAAGAAAAAAATGAGACAAGTGATAAAACCAAAGAGCAAAAAAACAAGCTAAGGCTGATAGATGTTCTTGCGGATACTTTTCTTTCTATACGATCCACACGAGACATAACATTTTTCCCCCTTTTATAATATGTGTTTTTATTTTTACATTACCTTTTTTCGCAGTAACATAAAACGGTTTTACGTAGTGTTTTCTTGAAAAGGAGGATAGGTGAAGAGTCTTACATTTTTTATCATTGAACAGGAGTTTACTTCTATTTTGTTTTTTCTAAAAAATTTGTTAGGCTATAGATGATTGAATTTTTCGTGAGAGGTGACATTCGGTGGTGAAGCCTTTTTGGAGACGTTGGTGGTTCTGGCTTGTTATTATCTTGTTTATCGCTGTCAATCTGGCGGTCAACAGCTTCAGCAGCACGGACAAAGAACGAAAAGGCCCTACGGCAGAGCAGAGTATTGAAACACACTGACCAAAAAGAAAAAGGAAGAAAAGGTGCGCGGGTTTAATCGCGAAGCTTTCCTCCCTCTTTTTTTGCAGTGACGCCGGCAGTTAGGCAGAAGCGCATGGCTTCTTCCACCGAAGTATCTATACATTCGATTCGATCGCGCGGGTAGAGTCGGAGTTCGCCGCTTATTTGGAGGGCGTGCGGCACATATACCGCCACATAAGATGTATGTAAATGAAAAGCAGTTACGTTTTCGGCGGTAAGGAATCCGATTCGCTTTCCGCCGTCTTCGTGTGTGATGAGCACAACCTGCGAAAAAGAACGTTTTTCCCCGATGAGAGATTCTATTGTATCTTTAACCATGCTGTATATTGTCTTCAGCCCTGGAAAACGCGTGATCAATCGTTCTGTCCATGCAAGTAGCTTACGGCTTAACCAGAGCTGGCTTAAACATCCGATAAGCACAATAAGGACAAGCGTAATAATAATTCCTAATCCGGTAATCGAAGGCAAATTCATGGAAAGCAGAATCCGCTTCCCCAGGCTGTCTACCAATTTGAAAAGATAAACTAGAAGATAAAGCGTCACGCCGATTGGCGCCACGATAAGCAGTCCATTTAAGAACCATTTGATGATTTGTTTCATATGGGGTACGCTCCTTTTTATGATTCTTCTTTCCACAGACCTGCGGGCTTGCTGGCTGGGTTTCCTCAACAGCCATTCCATTGTCCGCAATTTATACATTTCCACTTGCCGAGCCACCATTGCAGTGAAAATCCGCAGACAGAACACTTCAGCCGTGCTGGTTGGTCTGGTTGGTCAGACACACGTCTCCCCCCCTTTTTTTTCTATTTTTGCCTTAGCATATCATGTTTTACCGTGAAATAAAATGTGCATTTGAATTCCGACAATTCTCACCATTTGGGGCTATTGTTTAGTTATAATAGATGATGAGATGATGATAAGTGACACAAAAGAAGATCCAAAAAAGCAAAAGTGATGTATACAGAAAGGAGACAAGAAATGGTTATCGAGATTAAAAATGTGAGTTGGAAGCGGGAAAATAAATACATATTGAGAGATATTACATGGTCGGTAAAACCTGGAGAGCACTGGGTCATCATGGGATTAAACGGTTCCGGAAAGACTTCTTTGCTGAACATTATCAACGGCTACATGTGGCCGACTAAAGGCGAGATTCGCGTGCTCGGCAAAAAGTTCGGTGAATACGATTTGCGTAAACTTCGTCAGTTGATTGGCTGGGTCAGCTCTTCTATGCAGGAAAAGTTATATAAAAACGAAACGGTAGAAAATATCGTATTGAGTGGTAAAGTAGCTTCTATGGGGCTTTTATATGAAAAGCCACAAGAAGAAGACTATGAGAAGGCGTATCATTTGCTCGAACAGATGGGGTGCCGTGGTATGGAGAAACGCGTGTACGAGAGTTTATCTCAAGGGGAGAAGCAGCGCGTGTTAATCGCGCGGGCGCTGATGGCATCTCCGGCTCTGTTGATTCTTGATGAACCTGCCACGGGACTGGATATTTTTGCGCGTGAGCAATTATTGGATCGGGTACAGGAAATGGGCAGCCGACCGGGGGGACCAACGATGATTTATGTTTCTCATCATATCGAAGAAATTGTTCCGGTGTTCCAGCATGTGCTGTTATTGAAAGAAGGACAAGTATATGGAGCGGGCAGAACCGAAAGTTTGATGACGTCTGAAAACTTATCCCGTTTCTTTGGCACGAAAGTTGATGTGACATGGCGCAACGAGAGAGCCTGGATGCAGATGGCGTAAACTAGAAAAAAGGAGAGAATGAAGTGAATATTGTAGAAGCGTTAAAAGAGATAGTAGAGCCGGAGAGAGTCACTGCCAATCCGACGATGCTCGCGCAGCATAGCAAGGATGAATCCTATCATACGCCCAAGTTGCCTGACGCGGTGATTTTTCCGAAGACGACAGAAGAAGTAAGCCGCATTTTGAAATGGGCCAATGAGAACCGGGTACCGGTCGTGCCGTTCGGGATCGGTTCGGGATTAGAAGGGCAGGTTATTCCACAGCAGGGTGGGATTTCGCTTAGTTTTCAAATGATGAATAAGATTGTTGAAGTACGGCCACAAGATTTTCTCGTTCGCGTACAACCGGGGGTAACTAGGATGCAGTTAAATAAGGAACTGAAGAAATACGGGCTGTTCTTTTCTGTTGACCCGGGGGCGGATGCGACGATCGGCGGCATGGCCGCTACCAACGCAAGCGGAACAACAGCGGTACGATACGGTATTATGAGAGATCAAGTGCGCGATATGGAAGTAGTGCTGGCTGATGGCACAATGATACGTACCGGTAGCATGGCTGCTAAATCGTCTTCCGGTTACCATTTGAATGGGCTGTTTGTTGGTTCTGAAGGAACGTTGGGCGTATTCACAGAGATTACGCTTCGTCTATATGGTATTCCGGAAATGTCGGTGACGGCGAGGGCCAGTTTTCCAACCGTCGGCGACGCGGTGAGGACAGCGTGCGCCATCATGGGAGCGGCGATTCCTGTGGCGCGTATGGAGTTAGTGGACGGACAATCGGTGCGGCAGGTGAACATGTACAAAGGAACCGACTATCCGGAATGCGCGACGCTTTTCTTTGAATTTCATGGTAATGAGGCTGGATTGAAACACGATCTGGCGTTTGCAAGAGAATTGGCGGAGGAAAATGGGTGCGGGGGCTTTGTGTTTGAGACGGATTCGCTCAGGCAGGCGGCGCTCTGGGAAGCGCGTCATCATCTCGCATATGCGTTTCTTCATGGATATCCGGGTAAAAAGGCGATAACAACGGATGTATGTCTGCCCCTATCCGAACTGGCGGGCGCGATTGAACACGCGCGCGGGTTGCTGGAGAAAACAGGGATGGTAGGCGGTATTGTCGGCCATGTAGGCGACGGAAATTTTCATTCCTTGCTAATGATAGATCCGGATCAACCAGAGGAAATGCAGCAGGCGGAAGCGGTTAACGCCGAGATTGTGCGCTATGCACTAAGTCGCGGTGGTACCTGCACAGGCGAGCACGGCGTAGGACTTGGCAAGGCGAAATATCAGCGAATGGAGCACGGAAATGCGCTGGATGTTATGTATGCGGTAAAGCGTGCACTTGACCCGAATAACATTTTAAATCCAGGCAAGATTTTCGTATTTTAAAGTAATACAGAGTTAGTGTATAATAAATTATCTAAAAATATAAAAAAATCAAAAAGGGGGAGCCTAGGTATGAAACAGAGAGTACACGCGCTGGGAGTATGGATGCTACTTGTATGTTTCGCATTGGCCGCGTGTGGCGCACCGGCGTCGTCGGATAAGCAGCAGTCTGAATCCGGTGGAGAGACAGCCAGCCCGGCAAAAGAAAAGGTCAAAATTGGGATTACCCAGGTGATTGAGCATCCGGCGCTGGATGCGGCGCGGGAAGGATTCATTAAAGCATTGAAAGAAAACGGGTTTGCGGATGCGGACATTGATTATCAATCCGCGCAGGGCGATCCGAGCACCGTAGCCTCCATTGCGCAGAAGTTTGCGGCCGATAAAAAAGATGCTATTCTGGCGATTTCTACACCGAGCGCACAGGCAATGGTCAAAGCGACGCAGGGCACGGACATCCCGGTATTTTTCACGGCCATTACTGATCCGCTAAGCGCCAAATTGGTGGATAGTTTGGAGAAGCCGGGCAAAAACATAACTGGCTATTCCGATACTCATCCCGAGACGATTCATAAACTTATCCAACTTATTAAGGAACTGAAGCCGGATGCTAAAAAAGTAGGCATTATTTATAATTCTGGCGAGGCTAACTCCGTTGTAAACGTGGAGAATGCAAAAAAAGCGCTAACGAAAAATGGAATGCAGGCTGTGGAAGTAAATGCGAGCAATACGACGGAAGTAAAACAGGCGGCAGAATCGCTGGTTGGCAAAGCGGACGTTATTTATGTGCCGAAAGACAATACGGCGGTCGCCGCGTTAAAAACGATTGTCCAGGTAGCCGAGAAGCATAAAATTCCGCTATTTACCGGTGAAATGGATTCCGTGCGCAATGGCGGATTTGCCGGCTTCGGCGCCGATTATAAAGACCTTGGTTACCAAACGGGTTTGATGGCGGTGAAAGTATTGAAAGGTGAAGCCAAAGCGGGCGATTTGCCTGTCGGTTTCCCGAAAGAATTGAAGCTTGGCATCAATAAAGAAGCGGCGGCCAACGAAGGTATCGATCTTGAAAAAATCAAGCCGATTATCGAGAAGTATAATCCTGTTTATTTTGAAAAAACGGAGAAGTAATAAAAAGAAAGCAAAGGCGCCTGTGTCCGGCAGGCGCTTTTGCTTTTTAAAAATCGATTTTAAACTTAAGGAACCCGGCTTTGCGCAGCGATTCAAAGACAATGATGAGGGCGGGGCCGAGGATGAGCCCGATGAAGCCAAGCAGTTGGAATCCGACGTATAGGCTGATAAGCGCCGCCAAGGCGCTGATACCTAAACTTGAACCCAGAACTTTTGGCTCGATGATCCGGCGGATGATCGTAATGGCCACGAACAGAATAACCAGGCCGATGGCAAGGCGCGAATTGCCGACTGCAAAGCTGTATATCGCCCATGGTACTAAGAAAGAACCGGTACCGAGGATCGGCAAAAGATCCACGATGACAATAATAAGCGAAAGCAGGAGCGCGTATTTTACGCCCAGAATCATTAATCCGATAAGCGCGAGTATGTATGTGAGCAGGCTTAAAATGACCTGTGCGCGCAAAAAGCCGACCGTTGCGCGGAATAACTGGTTCATCACCAGCTCGACTTTTTCTCGTGCCGAGTCGGTAAATAAATTCAAGAAATTGCGGTGCAGGCGAGGAAGGTCAAGACTGATTAAAAACAGTGCCACGAGATAAATAATGGCCACGATGAAAAAGCCGGGAATGGCAGCCACGCCGCTCAGCACCACTTTTGTGATGGCAGTTGCGGCATTTGTCGCCGACGTTTTTAGCGCCTGTATCACATCCTGAATGGTATTAGTGGTATCAAACGGAAGGGAGATAGCATATGCTTCCCATTTCCACATATAATGCTCCAGAAATTCCATCACTTTAGAGGAGAGCTCAGGAAGTTTCCCCGCCAATTCTACGGTTTGTACCACAAGGATGGAGCCCAGACGGTATCCACCCAGTCCGAATATCGCAAAAAACAACAGAAACGTCAGTGTAACGGCAATCAGTCGATTTGCGTTTAGCGAACGCATAAAAAACTTAACAATTGGTTCTAGAAAAATCGCGGTGAATAGCGCGAGGATGAATGGTAGCGCATAAGGAATCAGAAACACTGCGATAGCAAGAATCAAAATCCAGAAAAAAGTTTTGCGAATGGTCGCCATCTTTTCTACTCCACTTCATGTAATTTTTTAGGTTTGCAATTTTCGGCTCCTTTATCTTCAATCATGCTTAGTCTGGCATTGGAAAGTTCCGTATTGTTAACAGTTTGTCCCTCAAACAGAGACTTGCTGTCATCAACTTTCTCAAAAAAGAGCAGAGGCGTCAAATCTTATGCTGCCGAGAGCGGGAAGCGAAACCGTGCTAAGTATACGGAATTCCATAATAATTGTAGCAATTCTATCCAATTGTTTAAAGGGCGTAAAGTACGCGTATCGTTTTTAGATCCTAAAAACAGTGAAGGCAAAAAGTTGGAATGCTGTTATAATTGCTATTCCCTGAAAGCCTTTACAGGATAGGATAAAGAAATAGGAAGACATTTTTGCATGAAGCTTTCTTTTGAATTGGAAATAGAGGGTCTCCATAGCCCGTTGTTTAAGTAAAAGGTTGTTTATATACCTATTTCGTTTATAGTTTATCCACATACTATATATGGAGAAGGATTTTAGCTTTTAAAAAATGGTATAGTTCGTTCCTTGAACCATAAAAGGTGAGGCGATAAGGAGCGAAGACAGTAAAGAAAGGGGAATTATATGGCCAAAGTGATTGTGATTGATCCGGGGCATGGAGGACTGGATCCAGGGGCAGTTGGAAACGGGTTGCAAGAAAAAGATGTAACGCTGGCTATCGCACAGCGCGCATCTTATTTTCTTCGCCAGTACGGAGCCGATGTGCGGCTTACCAGAGCCGGAGACAGAACGTTTAGCACGGATAAACACGCTGATCTAAACGCGCGGGCCGAGTTTGCTAATAACGCACAGGCAGCCTATTTTGTTTCGATTCATATTAATGCGGGTGGCGGTTCCGGGTTTGAAAGCTATGTGATGACGGGGATGGCTGACGAAGAAGCAGGAAGGCGCCAAAATATCATGCACCGTGAAGTGGCGGAAGCGTTTGAAAAAGCAGGTCTGCCAGACAGAGGAAAGAAAACGGCCAATTTTGCCGTGTTGCGTCTTACCAATATGCCGGCGATTCTTCTGGAATGTGGGTTTATCGACCGGGATGAAGACGCGACGTTATTAAGGAACCGAACTTTTATTGACAGCATAGCGGAAGCGATTGCGCGCGGCGCGGCCAAGGCAATGGGGATTTTCTCATCACCGCTCGTTGACAATCCGTCCCCTAATCAACCGCAGGTGATCAGCAAGTACTATAAAGACATTACGCCTGGCATGGAGTGGGCTGCGGCCAGCGTCGATAAGCTGTTTGAACGCGGCATTATGCGTGGAGATGGCCAGGGAAATTTTCGTCCATTTGATAAAATGACGAGGCTTGAAGCGGCGGTCGCGTTGAATCATGCGATAGAATATGTATTGAAGCAACTGGGTAGGTAACTTTTTCTTTGTGTTGTTTTTGGAAAGGTGAATTTGTTATCATAATAGACACTGGAGCAAACGATCTTTTTGCTTATGAATCAAAATGATAAGGAAGTTGATCATAGATGAACAAATCACCTGAAAACACCAGGGTTGTTGTGGGGATGTCAGGTGGCGTAGATTCTTCTGTCGCCGCCTTGCTGCTTAAACAGCAGGGATATGATGTCATTGGCATCTTCATGAAAAACTGGGACGATACCGATGAATTCGGTTATTGCACAGCAGAAGAGGACTATGAAGACGTGCGCCGGGTTTGCGGGCAAATCGGTATTCCGTACTACACTGTAAATTTTGAGAAAGAATACTGGGATAAGGTTTTCACGTATTTTCTAGATGAGTACAAAAAAGGCCGTACGCCGAACCCGGACGTAATGTGCAACAAAGAAATTAAATTCAAAGCATTTCTTGAGCACGCGATGGACTTAGGTGCGGATTATGTGGCGACCGGCCACTATGCACGTGTGGACTATCATGACGGGGAGTACCGTTTGCTGCGCGGTGTGGATCCGAAGAAAGACCAGACCTATTTTCTGAATCAGCTTGGACAGGCTCAGTTGTCGAAAACGATGTTTCCGCTTGGGGCTATGCATAAAACGGAAGTACGTGAAATTGCTCTAAAAGCGGGACTGGTGACGGCGAAGAAGAAGGACAGCACAGGTATTTGCTTTATCGGCGAGCGTAATTTTAAAGAGTTCCTTAGTTCCTATCTTCCAGCAAATCCGGGTGAAATTCGTTCCGTGGACGGTGAGCTGAAAGGCTATCACGACGGGCTGATGTATTATACGCTTGGCCAACGTCAGGGGTTAGGCATCGGTGGAGGCTCTGGAACGGGGGAACCCTGGTTTGTCGTGGATAAGGACGTAAAGAACAATATTTTGTACGTAGCACAGGGCGGCGACCACGAAATGCTGTACAGCGACGGTCTGGAAGCGACAGACGTTCACTGGGTGAGTGACCGCCAGAAGCCGGAAACGTTCCGCTGCACGGCGAAATTCCGCTATCGTCAGCCAGATCAAGGCGTAACTGTGCACCTGAAGCCGAACAATTGCTGTGAAGTTATTTTTGATGAGCCGCAGCGTGCGATTACGCCGGGACAGGCGGTTGTCTTCTATGATGGGGATACTTGCCTGGGCGGCGCGACGATCGATAAAGTGATTAGAAATAACGAAGTATAACATAGGTAGAAAAAAGAAGCTGTACAGCGCGAAATGCCGTACAGCTTCTTTGCGTTTGACTCGAAGATTTTTCACAGTAAATTCCAATATGTTACAATAAAAGAAAAGTAGTGGCAGGTGAGCGAATATAAGTTTGCCGATGCATGATCTAGAACATAAATACACCTATCATGATTATTTGAATTGGTCGGATGATAAAAAGTGGGAGTTAATTGATGGTGTACCTTATGCGATGAGTCTAGCACCTTTGACAAAACATCAGTGGATATCACGTGAGTTGCTTGTGGAGTTTGGGAACTATTTACGTGATAAGTCAGCAGAGAAAAACGAGTGCAGCGTTCGCACTCGTTTTTTTAGCTAGTAGATTTGGAAATTGTTTTTGTTAGGACGATGTTAATAAGCGATCCTCAAGATGGGGAAGGCACAGTGTCTTCCGTGCCGCCAATCAGCTTGCGCAACACCATCTGGAGAATACCATGATGCTTATAATAATCAATTTCCACTTCCGTATCAAGACGCATCATACAGCTAAACGTAAATGTGCTGCCGTCCGGGCGGGTCGCTTGTATTTCAATTGTCTGTCTTGGTTTGATGTTATTATTCAGGTTCGGAATCGCAAACGTTTCTTCTCCGGTAATGCCCAATTCGCTTGCTCCCTTACCTTCCGGGAATTGAAGCGGTAGTACGCCCATACAAACGAGGTTGGTGCGGTGAATCCGCTCAAAGCTTTCAGCGATGACAGCTTTCACGCCGAGCAACAGCGTACCTTTGGCAGCCCAGTCTCGTGAACTTCCTGTTCCGTATTCTTGGCCTGCGATAATTATAAGCGGCGTGCCATCGGCTTGGTATTTCATCGCTGCGTCATAAATGGACATCACTTCACCTGTCGGGAAGTACGTAGTAACTCCGCCTTCGGTTCCCGGAGCGAGCTGGTTGCGGATGCGGATGTTGGCGAACGTTCCCCGCATCATTACCTCATGATTTCCGCGCCGTGAGCCGTACGAGTTGAAATCACGTACTTCCACGCCTTTTTCTTGCAGGTATTGTCCTGCCGGGCTATCTGGCTTGATGGCACCGGCTGGAGAAATATGGTCGGTTGTCACTGAGTCTCCAAGCAGCGCCAGCAGGCGAGCGCCCGCAATCGGTTTAATATCGGGGACTTCAAGCGAGAAGTCTGTAAAGAAAGGCGGTGACTGGATGTACGTAGAGTCTTTGTCCCAGTTATAAATCTGATCGGTAGAGACGGGGATTTCGTTCCATTGCTTGTTGAACGCATGCACGTTGTTATATTTTTCACGGTACATCTCCGGCGTGATAATGGAAGACATAATTTGTCGTACTTCTTCTTCACTTGGCCAAATATCGCGCAAGTATACAGGCTCCCCGCTGTCGTTATGTCCAATCGGATCGTTATATAAATCAATGTCGAATGTGCCGGCCAACGCATAGGCGACGACAAGCGGAGGTGAGGCCAGATAGTTTGCTTTAACGAGCGGATGAATCCGGCCTTCAAAATTCCGGTTTCCGCTAAGTACGGATGTAACAGTCATGTCGTTTTCGGCAATGGCTTTGGCCACCTCTGGAATGAGCGGACCACTGTTGCCGATGCAGGTGGTGCATCCGTAGCCGACCGTATTGAAGCCAAGCTGGTCAAGATATGGAGTGAGCCCAGCATCGTCGAGATACTGGGTTACGACACGCGAACCAGGAGCGAGGCTGGCTTTGACATTCGGATTGCGGCGCAATCCTTTTTCCACCGCTTTCTTTGCTAGAAGTCCAGCGCCGATCATCACGGAAGGATTGGACGTGTTGGTACAGCTCGTAATGGCTGCGATAACAACGGAACCGGTTCGGAGCGGAGCTTTGGTACCATCCGGATACGTAACCATGACTTCTTGTTCGATTTTTTCGTTGGACAGGCCGAAACCGCCTTCTTTAATAGGCTGGCGTAGCACTTTGTGAAATTCTTCTTTCATATTCGTTAGATCAATACGATCTTGCGGGCGTTTTGGCCCGGCCAGCGTAGGCACTACAGTGCTTAAATCGAGCGAGATCACTTCTGAATAGGCTGGGTTTTGCATGTTATTTGTCCGAAATAGTCCCTGGGCTTTCGTATAGTTCTCCACTAAAGTGATTTGTTCCTCGGAACGTCCGGTTGTGCGCAGATATTGCAGCGTCTGCTCGTCGATCGGGAAGTAACCCACCGTAGCTCCGTATTCTGGAGCCATGTTAGCGATCGTTGCCCTGTCTTCCAGCGTCATGGAGCTTAAGCCGCTACCAAAAAACTCGACGAATTTACCGACAACTCCTTTTTTGCGGAGGATGTTGGTTACGGTAAGCGCTAGGTCGGTAGCGGTTGCTCCTTCCGGCAGTTTTCCTGTTAGCTCGAAGCCGACAACCTGAGGCAGAAGGAAGTAAAGCGGTTGGCCGAGCATTGCCGCTTCTGCTTCGATGCCTCCGACACCCCAGCCAAGAACCCCAAGCCCGTTAATCATTGTGGTGTGTGAGTCGGTTCCCACCAGTGAGTCCGGGAATGCTTCCACGCCGTTTTCCTTTTCTTTCTGCGTGACAACGGAAGCTAGATATTCCAGATTTACCTGATGAACGATGCCGACAGACGGGGGGACAGCCCGGAAGTTCGTAAATGCTTGGGTAGCCCAGCGCAGGAATTTGTAGCGCTCATGGTTGCGCTCGAATTCTTTTTGCATATTGAAATTGAGCGCAGTATTGGAGCCTGCCTGATCCACTTGCACAGAGTGGTCAATTACGAGGTCAACAGGGATGAGCGGATTGATTTTTTCCGGAGCAAGCCCTAGACGGGAGACCGCATCTCTCATGGAAGCTAAGTCCACTACAGCAGGAACGCCTGTGAAGTCTTGTAGAATGACGCGCGCTGGTATAAAAGGAATTTCAAACATTTCTTCCGGTTTGGGCGCAGGATTCCAATTGGCGATACGTCTTATGTGTTCTTCTGTAATGGCCCTGTTGTCCATTGTGCGGAGCGCTGATTCCAGCAGAACTTTGATGGAAAATGGCAGCGCTGAAACATTTCCTATTCCTTTTTCTTCAAGCGTTTGTAAACGATAATAGTACTGGCCGCTGTCAAGGCGTGCGCGGCACATTTCGCGCAGCGTCTGGCTGGTAGTCATAAGCAGCGTCCTCCTTTTTTATCCAGATTTTTACGCTTCTTTTAGTATGCGCCATTCACTTTGAGATATGAGGGACAAGGAGATGTATAAACAGGATCGATTTTTCTATCCTAAAAACTGTAGGATAAACTTCTTTGAGGAGGATGTAAAATGAAGCAACATATCGATCCGCGCGAGAAAAAGGACATGTCGTTTCTGGAGGACGTAGCTGAAGGTATGGATCGTATGATGGATGAAGGTGGCGGAGTCGTGGATGAAACATTGACGTTCGAAACGCCAGTTCAGCGCAATAATTTGGTCGATGTTGACCAATCTGAACAGAACGAACAGAGCTATGAATAGAAGGCAGGAAGAAAAGCTGCAATCCGGAAGGTTGCAGCTTGCTTTATGATTAGGTAAATATAACATTTAATTTACCTAATTAGTTTTGTATAATAAAAAAAGGTAAGCAATATACTATGCAGTGGGTGAGGAATTACTTGGAAAGGGATGATACCTGTGAGTATGACGATTATAAGTACAGCTATAGGATTGCTTATGGCAACGGTGGTGTTTATGATTCGTATGAGAGTGTCGAAAAAGCCGGCTTCGCTTAGGAAAATCATTTTACCGCCCTTTTTTATGAGCACAGGTTTCACAATGTTTTTGTATCCGCCCATGCATGTGCATATAAGCTATGCGTTGCTTGCGTTTTTCGTGGGAACGCTGTTGTCATACCCGTTAATTATGACATCACGATTTGAGGTAGTTGGTAATGACATTTATCTGAAGCGTTCCAAAGCGTTTATTTTTATTCTTTTCGGGTTGGTTGCGCTGCGGCTGGCGCTGAAGTCATATGTTGGTATGTATATAAGTGTAACGGAAACAGCCGGCCTATTCTTCATTCTAGCATTCGGTATGATTGTTCCGTGGCGTATCGCAATGTGCTTTGAATATTTGAGGTTACAACGGACATTGGATGAAGATAGTATCTTAACATAAAAAGCCGCTTGATTCGTAAGCGGTTTTTTATGTTGGAGAAAAGCAAGGGTGTTGATTAACCATCACAGTTGACTTGATAAATCGACATGGACATGCAAAATAATTTTTCGACTTTGAAAATATTTTGCACAAAATGAAAAATATTTTTGCGCACGGTTCATACCCATTTTCAGAGAAAAAACATTTGGATAAAAATAGAAAATGAATAATTTGTGAATAACATAAAAATTCCATCGGTATCATTTGTGAGCTTCATTTTGAAAAAGCAAAGAAGTAATAAGTATAATATAATTTTGTATTTTCCGAAAATATTTTTTCTTAATTTTTATTGTGAATAGTTATTCAGTTGGATTTGTTTTTAAGTCATTTTCTGTTTAGATAGAGAAAGGGCGAAAAAAAGTGGTATGTCTTTTGCTTTTTATATGGGCCATATAAAAGGTAAGCAACAAAGAAAGCGAGGAGCAGTATGGCGAGCTTTAATCACGAAAACAATCAATTACAGCGTTCAATGAAAAGCAGACATTTATTTATGATAGCCCTTGGCGGCGTTATCGGAACGGGATTGTTTCTCGGCTCAGGTTTTACCCTTAACCAGGCAGGACCGGGGGGAGCCGTGTTGGCTTATCTGGTTGGCGGTTTTGTTATGTATTTGGTTATGTTATGTTTAGGAGAACTTGCGGTAGCAATGCCTGTAGCGGGTTCGTTCCAGGATTATGCTACTCGTTTTATTGGGCCTGGAACCGGGTTCACGATCGGATGGATGTATTGGCTGGGCTGGGCGACAACAGTTGGACTTGAGCTTACGTCCTCAGGCATTTTGATGAAAAGGTGGTTTCCGGATGTTTCAGTATGGGTCTGGTGTGTAGTATTTGGTACGATGTTGTTTTTATTGAATGCGTTTTCTGCACGGAGTTTTGCGGAAACGGAATTTTGGTTTGCCGGTATTAAAGTGGTAGCGATTCTCATGTTTATCATTCTTGGTGGAGCCGCTATGTTTGGTTTGATTGATATGAAAGGAAGCGAAACGGCTCCTATGTTTAGCAACTTCTTTAGTGACGGTGGACTGTTTCCGCACGGGGTATTAGCTGTATTGTTAACCATGGTAACTGTCAACTTCTCGTTTCAGGGAACAGAATTAATCGGGATTGCCTCCGGCGAAAGTGAAAGTCCAGATAAAACGATTCCAAAAGCGATTAGAAATACGGTATGGCGTACGATTGTTTTCTTCGTAGCGGCAATCGTTGTACTTGCGGGGCTTATTCCATGGAAAGAGGCGGGCGTTGTTGAAAGTCCATTCGTGGTTGTTTTTGACAAGATCGGAATTCCGTATGCGGCTGATCTGATGAATTTTGTCGTTTTAACAGCCTTGTTGTCTGTAGCGAATTCTGGATTGTATACGACGACGCGGATGCTTTGGGCTTTGTCGCGGAACGGTATGGCAAGTCCGGCGTTAGCAAGAGTGACAGCTAAAGGAATTCCGTTGAACGCGCTGATCATAAGCTTAGGGGTTGCGGGCTTGTCGCTTTTGACAAGCGTATTCGCGGAAGGAACTGTGTATAACTGGCTTCTTTCTATTTCCGGAATGACGGCCATTCTGGCTTGGATGGCAATCGCTGCTTCACAGTTCATCTTCAGAAAGCGTTTTCTTCAAGCTGGCGGGGATATTCGCGATCTGAAATTTCGAACGCCACTTTATCCGATAGTTCCTATCTTGGCGTTTTCTCTTAATGCGATTGCGCTGCTTAGTCTTATTTTTATTCCTGAACAGCGTATGGCGTTATATTGCGGTATTCCTTTTATGCTCCTTTGCTATCTTTATTACAATCTATGCGTAAAGAAAAAACTGCAGAAAAATGATGTGGATATGAAAGTGTATGAAGATAAAGATGTGGTTTCCATGTAAACATTGGAAGCATTTTTGATAATCAATACTAAGAATTAGGAAGCAGAAACGAATTTGCCCCTGCTTCCTTTTTATGTTCTAAATCGAATATTGACAAAAGACTGAAAAGTATAGTACGATTTGATCGTTATCACATATCAGATGACCTGATGGGAAAGGGTGTGGCTTGTAAGCGTTGTCAAAATTTAAAGTACGTAAAACGTATGAAGAGGTTGCTGACTATCTTAAAGAACAAATTATCTCTGGTAAGTATGAACCGGGGGCCAAACTCCCATCGCTCAGGGAGCTGGGGGAAACGCTCGGTGTTGGGCAATCCACAGTAAGAGAAGCCCTGAGTTCGCTCAAGACCCTTGGCTTAATTACAATGAAGCAGGGTGAAGGAACATTCGTTACCCGTCATGATCCCGAAGAAGTTATCTCTGCGTTTGAAGCGCTGAGACCGGCGACAAAGCAGGAAATTATTGAACTTTTAGAAGTGCGTAAAATCATCGAGAGCGGTACTGCGCGGCTGGCAGCGGAACGTCGGACGAAGGAAGATCTTAAGCGAATCGAGGAAGCGCTAGCTGAGATGGAGCAGGCGCTCGCGCAGGGAATACTCGGAGATGCGGCGGATTGGAAGTTTCACTATGCGGTAGTTCAGGCCTCGCACAATCAGACGCTTTCTACTATCATGATGTCGATTTCTGAGGCGATAGAGCGTTCGCTGTACGCAAGTCGTTTGGAATTGTATCGCACCAACGGTGTTCCAGAAAAGCTATACAAGGAACACGCAAGAATTTATGAAGCGATACGGGCGCAAAACAGTGCTGAGGCGGCCGAAGTGATGCTGTATCATCTGCGAGGAGTGGAGGAAAAGATGCTGGAATAGCTCTTTTCTTCTAAAGAATAAAGTCAGATGATATGATGTATTTTTCACCCTTACCTATCAGATCACCTGATTAATATAGAAAGATATATAAATAGGTACAAGCCGCCAAGGCTGACCATATAAAAACAAAATTAAGGGTAGAAGAGGTGTAACGAATGCAGACATGGACACAAGTGTATGCGCCGCTGGGAAGTCTCGGATTGTCAGCGGTCGTGGCAGTTATTCCGATCGTATTTTTCTTCCTTGCATTGTCTGTCTTCCGCATGAAGGGACATACTGTGGGCGTGCTTACCGTGCTGATTTCCCTTGTTATTGCAATTGTGGTTTACAAGATGCCAGTTTCTATGGCGTTGGCTGCCGCAGGATATGGTTTTGCTTACGGGTTATGGCCTATCGCATGGATAATTGTAACCGCTGTCTTTTTGTACAAATTAACCGTAAAGACCGGACAATTTGATATCATTCGGGCATCGGTTCTTTCAATTACGAAAGACCAGCGCTTACAAATGTTGCTTGTCGGGTTTTCGTTCGGCGCATTTTTGGAAGGGGCGGCTGGATTTGGAGCGCCTGTAGCAATTACCGCTGCGTTGCTCGTTGGGCTTGGGTTTAATCCCTTGTATGCCGCAGGATTATGCTTGATTGCCAATACGGCGCCAGTAGCGTTTGGCGCGATGGGGATTCCGATTACAGTTGCCGGCCAGGTGACGAGTATTGACGCTTTTCAAATCGGTCAGGTAGCGGGCCGGCAGTTACCGTTCTTATCTGTTATTGTTCCGTTTTGGATCGTTATCATTATGGATGGTTTGCGCGGTGTGCGTGAAACGTGGCCAGCCATACTTGTGGCGGGAGGTTCATTTGCAATTACTCAATATTTCACGGCAAATTTTATCGGTCCGGAACTTCCGGACATCACTTCCGCTCTGGTGAGCCTTGTATCGCTTTCGCTGTTTTTAAAAGTATGGCAGCCCAAACGTGTTTTTCGTTTTGATAAAGCAGGCATAGCTGCTGACGAATTTGCGGCGACGAGTGTTGAAAAGGGGTACACATCCGGTCAAATATTTAAAGCGTGGTCCCCGTTCATTATTTTGACGATTATGGTAACCGTCTGGAGTTTAAAACCGTTTAAAGATTTATTCGGCAAAGGCGGCCCGTTGGAAGCTTTAGTATTCAAAATAAACGTACCTTATTTAGATAAGTTGGTCATTAAGGCTGAACCGATTGTAACGAAGTCGGTACCATATGAAGCGGTGTTCAAATTCGATATTTTGTCGGCAACCGGCACATCCATTTTATTTGCAGCCCTGATTACAATGTTTGTGCTGAGGATGAAGCCGAGCGAAGGATGGGCCACGTTTAAAGAAACACTGTCCGAGTTAAAGAAGCCGATTTTCTCTATTGGTATGGTGCTAGCATTTGCATTTGTTGCCAATTATTCCGGGCTCTCTTCCACGCTTGCCCTCGTATTGGCGACCACGGGCAGCGTGTTCCCGTTCTTCTCGCCATTTCTTGGCTGGCTTGGAGTATTCCTTACTGGTTCTGACACGTCCAGTAATGCGTTATTCTGTAGTTTGCAGAATGTAACCGCGCAGCAAATCGGCGTGAATGAGACGCTTTTGGTGGCGGCGAATACAACGGGCGGTGTAACAGGAAAGATGATTTCACCGCAGTCGATCGCGGTCGCATGCGCCGCGGTAGGATTAGTTGGGAAAGAGTCTGATTTGTTCCGCTTTACGGTTAAACATAGTTTGTTGTTTGTCGTGATTATAGGAGTGATTACTTATGTCCAAGCCTACTATCTGACCTGGATGCTTCCGTAATCATCAGGTATGTCTTCTTTTGATGCGCATATATAGAGGGGACGAAGGAAATGCATTTGTCAATAGTCTAGGGTTAGACCGGGGCTCCCTCCCAGTCTAACCCGTTTTTTATGTTTTGTTTACACGTTTTCGACCTGTTCTTCCTGTTCAAACCGCTCCATTTTTTTGGCTTCGGTGTCGGTTAATTTTACGATGGTAAAGCCAGTTATTGCAAAAATTATAGAAATAATCGGAACTACATAGTTAATAATTGCATATGGAGCGTAAGCGAACGAGTGAACGCCTAATGTGGAAAGGATAAATACTCCACATGTATTCCATGGTACAAAGGGTGATGTCAGCGTACCACCGTCTTCGAGCGCGCGCGACAGGTTTTTCGGATGCAGCTTTTTCTCACGGTATACTTTCGCATACATACGGCCTGGCACGACAAGCGAAATATACTGTTCTGCCGCTACTATGTTCGTGAAGAAAGAAGAAAGAACGGTGGTTACGACCAATTGTTTTCCTGTTTTCGCGATAAGTAGAATTTTGTCGACAATTGATTTTAGCATGCCTGTTTTTTCGAGTACGCCACCAAACATCATGGCCACGATCGTAAGTGATACGGTGTACATCATCGCTTCGATGCCGCCGCGGTTGAACAGTTCGTTGATTAATTTATTTTCAGACTTAATGGTAAATCCTTTATACAGTGTGTTAACCGCTTCGTTAACGCTACCACCCTGCACGAAAATGTGGGCAAAGAAACCGAGAATGATGCCGACGATAAGGGCTGGAAGCGCCGGGACTCTGCGGGCGACGAGCAGAATAACGACCAGTGGGATGAAAAGCAGCCATGGGCTAATGACGAACTGGTTTTGTAGTTCAGACATGATGCTTATAATTTCCTGACTGTTCATAGAAGTGGAAGCAAACTGGCGCCCTAGAAACCAGTAAGCGATAAGTGCGATAAGTAAGCCAGGAATCGTCGAATAGAGCATATGGCGAATATGTTCGAACAAGTTGGAACCGGAAATACCGGATGCGAGGTTCGTAGTATCCGACAGTGGCGACATTTTATCGCCGAAATAAGAGCCTGAGATAATAGCACCCGCCACCATTGGGGCCGGAATCCCCATGCTAATACCAATTCCCATGCCTGCAACCCCGATCGTTCCCATCGTAGACCAGGAACTTCCGATAGCTAAAGAAACGATCGCCGTAATGAGTGTAATAGACACAAGGAAGAAGGACGGTGTAATTAATTTTAGTCCGTAATATACCATAGTTGCCACCACGCCACCGCCAATCCATGCGCCGATAATGACACCTACCATTATGATAATAACGATTGCAGGAAGTGCAAGACGAATACCGTGATAGATACCGCTTTCAATTTCTTCCCATTTATGTCCAAGACGCCATGCGATAAAAGCGGATACAACAGCACCCAAAATAAGCGGAATATGAGGACTGCCTTCAAACTTGATAATGGTTACAGCCATAGAGCCAATCATAACGAGCAGAGGAATAATAGCTAGTCCGAATGGAATGTCCCGTTGTTGAATATTGTTCAAATTGAAGCCCCCCTTTGTTTAACTTTTCATTTTGTTGTTTATTTATTCTATTGTTGCAAAATTAGTGCCATATTATAGATGCCCTTTTATATTTTTCTTTTTGTTTTGTCATCTTCTTTTTTCTTATCTCCGCTTCCTTTTTTCTTACCGCAAAATAAATCGTAAACCATCAAGTCAGATATATAGATAGTGCTAATTAATTTTGCAATTGCAAAAAATATCATATGAATTTGTTGAAAATTTTGCTTTTTGTTATTAAATGGAAAGGAAAGTTGGTTGTATGCATATTCGCAATAAGAAAAATCTAATTGGAGCATACTATGGGGTGTTTGATGAAAAACAGACGGATGGAGTGAAGCGAAATGAATCAGTGCTTGCAGGCGATTCGTGATTATAAGGAAAGCGTTGGCGTTTTTCAGCAGATGAGCCCGGAGTTTACGCAAGCTTATAATGAATTCACAGGGGTGTCGTTTGCGGAAGGAAGCCTTTCACAGAAGGAGAAGCAATTGATTGCGCTAGGGGTTAGC
The DNA here is from genome assembly GCF_001439585.2 of Aneurinibacillus sp. XH2. Taxonomy (NCBI): domain Bacteria; kingdom Bacillati; phylum Bacillota; class Bacilli; order Caryophanales; family Paenibacillaceae; genus Aneurinibacillus; species Aneurinibacillus sp. XH2. The sequence goes on from NZ_CP014140.1 coordinate 608,260, forward strand.
CTAGCTTCTCAAGATGAATATTGTATTTTGTATCATACAATGGAGGCACTGCATAAAGGCGCGACGGAACAGGAAATTTACGAGGCGCTTCAGGTAACCGCTGCGCTAAGGGGAGGGGCGGCGTTTTCCCAGCTTTCTCTTGTGCGACGTGCGCTCGCGGTGTTTAAAGATCAAATGCAGTAAGAAAACTTTTTTATGATCTGGAGATAGATGGTAAAGGATAATCAGAGAAGCGATGAAGGAGGCACGGCATATGGCTCAGGATAATAAAGGGGAAGAAATAAAGAAAGAAGGAACGCTGGGGGATGTAAAAGCGTGGGATCCGCTTGATACTCCACAAATTGCTGAATCGTATGAAGCGCAGCGTCGCTTGGGTCGGGGCGCGGAAATGCCGGGATTGTACGAAGCGGATAAAGCGAAGACTCCGGATGGCGAAGAAGAAAGGACAAAGGACGAGCGTATAGCATCTCTTCAACAAAATATCGAATGGATGAAACGGTGTATTGCCGAGAGAGAGGAAAAATAAAAACAGCCGTCCGGGTTACATCCGGCGGCTATTTTTATTACAGATGTTCGCAAAGAATTCGAACAAACGCTTCGAGTCCTCGTTGATCGATTTCGTCAAAGCGGTTTTTCTCCGGACTGTCGATATCGAGAACGCCGATTAATTGGCCGTCCTTGATCATTGGTACAACAATTTCAGACTGGGAGGCGGCGTCGCAAGCGATGTGACCCGGAAATTTATTTACGTCTTCTACGCATAGCGTTTGGCGTTCGCTGGCGGCTGTGCCGCATACGCCTTTGCCGAGCGGGATGCGTACGCAGGCCGGCAGCCCTTGAAAAGGCCCTAACACAAGTTCATTTTCCTCATATAAATAAAAACCGACCCAGTTAATACGCTTGAGAAACTGATTCAATAGGGCGGCCGCGTTCGCCAGATTAGCGATACGGTTGGGTTCATTTTCGATGAGCGCTTTAAGTTGCTTGCCGACTAGCTCGTAATTTTGTTCGCGGGATGCTTCATACTTTCCTGTTTTAAACATCTCTTTCGCCCTTTCTTTACATTTATGATGGTTTTGTTTTTTCATGATACATGACAGGTAGTTTTTTGACAAATTCAAATTGATGAAGATAAATAAAATCGCAAAAATATTTTGCGTATATAGTGCTAATTTATTTTGCTGCAAAATATTTTTAATAATGGCTGATAGGATTTTATTACAAAATGAGTGGAACTACGCTTTCATGAATTTGGCATGTAAATTGCATAAATACGTAATTAATGATATAGAAAATGAATGTTAACAGGAGGTTGTTCCGATGATTCCATATCGTCCTGAACCGTTTACCAATTTCGCTGATGAACAGAATATGAAAGCGATTAACAAAGCGCTGGAGAAAGTATCGGCTGAGCTTGGCCGCGACTATCCGCTCGTGATCGGCGGCGAGGAAATCATGACCGAAGACAAAATCGTATCGATAAACCCGTCCGCCAAACATGAGGTAATTGGCCGCGTAGCCGCTGCCGATCAGGCGCTGGCCGATAAAGCGATGAACGCAGCATGGGAAACGTTCAAAACATGGTCTCGCGTTCCGGCCGAAGAACGTGCGGGGTATCTTTTCAAAGCCGCAGCCATCCTGCGCCGCAGAAAGCATGAATTCTCCGCCTGGTTGATGCTCGAAGCCGGCAAAAGCCGCGCGGAGGCGGACGCTGATACAGCGGAAGCGATCGATTTTATGGAATACTATGGCCGACAAATGATCGAACTGCAAGACCGTGGCCGTCAGACGCTCGTCCATCTTCCGGGCGAAGACAACCATCTGGACTACATTCCGCTTGGCGTTGGCTTTATTATTCCGCCGTGGAACTTTGCGCTGGCGATTGTGGTAGGAATGACAACGTCCGCGATTGTAACAGGAAATACCGTGATCCTGAAGCCGGCCAGCCAAACGCCTGTGATTGCTTATAAGTTTTATGAACTGCTGGTGGAAGCCGGTCTTCCGGCGGGCGTGGTCAACTTCCTGCCAGGCCGTCCGGAAGTGATTGGTGATTACCTGGTTGACCACCCGAAAACACGCTTCATTAGCTTTACGGGTTCTCGCGCGGTGGGCCTGCGCATTCATGAACGTTCGTCTAAAGTGAAGCCGGGTCAAATCTGGATGAAGCGCCTTGTTGCCGAAATGGGCGGAAAAGACGCCATCATCGTCGACAAAGACGCCGACCTGGAGCTGGCGGCACAAAACATTGTGGCGTCTGCATTTGGTTTTTCTGGCCAGAAGTGTTCCGCATGCTCGCGTGCGATTGTGCATGAGGATGTATATGAGACCGTGTTAAACCGTGTGGTGGAAATCACGAAAGGTCTGAAGGTGGGCGATGTCCGCGATGCATCCAATTACACGGGCCCGGTGATCGATGAGAAAGCGTTCAACAAAGTGATGGAATACGTGGAAATTGGCAAGCAAGAAGGCCGGCTGGTGCTGGGCGGCAAGCCGGCGGGGGATGAAGGGTACTTCATCGAGCCGACCATCTTCGCGGATGTGGCTCCGAACGCGCGGATCATGCAGGAAGAAATTTTCGGCCCGTTTGTGGCGTTCACAAAAGTGCGCGACTTCGACCATGCGCTGGAAGTGGCGAACAATACGGAATACGGTCTGACGGGTTCGGTGTTCACCCGCAACCGTGAACATATGGCGCGGGCGCGTGCTGAGTTCCATGTGGGCAACCTGTACATTAACCGTAAATGCACAGGCGCGATCGTTGGCGTGCATCCGTTCGGTGGCTTCAATATGTCCGGTACGGATTCCAAGGCGGGCGGCCCGGACTACCTGTTGCAGTTCACGCAGCCGAAGCTTATTTCTGAAGTATTGTAATTTTTATTATAGAGGGGAGAATAACCATGAACGGTGCGACTTCTATGAGCAAAACACAAAGCATTATCGAAAAAACCGAGAAATACGGTGCTAATAACTATCATCCGCTACCGATCGTTATTTCTAAAGCGGAAGGCGTATGGGTAGAAGATCCGGAAGGCAACAAATATATGGATATGTTGAGCGCTTATTCGGCGCTCAACCAAGGCCATCGTCATCCGAAAATTATTCAGGCGCTCAAGGAACAGGCGGATAAAGTTACGCTTACTTCCCGTGCATTTCATAATGACAAACTGGGCGAGTTCTACGAAAAGCTTTCCAAGCTGACCGGAAAAGACATGATTCTGCCGATGAATACAGGCGCGGAAGCGGTAGAAACAGCAATTAAAGCAGTGCGCCGCTGGGCATACGATGTAAAGAAAATCCCGGAAAACAAGGCGGAAATTATTGTATGTGAAGGCAACTTCCATGGTCGTACGACGACCATTACGTCTTTCTCTTCCGATGAAAGCTATAAGCGTGGATTCGGGCCGTTTACGCCAGGCTTCAAAATCATTCCGTACGGTGACATCGAGGCATTAAAACAAGCGATTACGCCTAATACGGCCGCATTCCTTACGGAGCCGATTCAAGGCGAAGCGGGTATCGTGATGCCGCCAGAAGGTTTCCTAAAGCAAGCACGTGAAATTTGTAAGCAAAATAACGTACTTTTTGTAGCAGACGAAATTCAAACCGGATTTGGTCGTACAGGTAAACTGTTCGCTTGCGAATGGGAAGATGTAAAGCCGGACATGTATATTATGGGGAAAGCGCTTGGCGGCGGTGTGTTCCCGATTTCTGCTGTGGCTGCGGATAAAGAAATTCTCGGCGTCTTCGAACCGGGTTCTCACGGCTCCACGTTTGGCGGAAATCCGCTGGGCTGCGCCGTGGCCATCGCAGCGCTTGAAGTATTGGAAGAAGAAAACCTTGTGCAGCGTTCGCTGGAAATGGGCGAATACTTTAAAGAGAAATTATTGCAAATTGAAAATCCAATCATCAAAGAAGTACGCGGCCGTGGTCTGTTTATTGGCGTAGAGCTGACAGAGAAAGCCCGTCCATATTGCGAAGCGTTGAAAGATCTTGGTCTGCTGTGTAAAGAAACGCATGAAACAACGATTCGCTTTGCGCCTCCGCTCATTATTTCTAAAGAGGATTTGGATTGGGCAATCGCGAGAATCTATCAAGTATTGAAAAAATAAACAAACCGGTGTATGCTGTTTGTAAATGTGTATAGGACGCAATAGGTGCCCCATTTTCGGGGAGAATAGGGAAGAAAACACGCGGGCCCGCCACTGTAGCCGGGGAGCCGCTGACAGTCACTGGGCGATTCGTCTGGGAAGGCTGTTGGCACATGGTATTGATCCGGGAGCCAGGAGACCTGCCTATTGCAGCGGACTACTCGAGGAACAGGTAGCATTGAACCGGATGTGGCAAGTCCAGGTCTTCTTTGACCTGGGCTTTTTTATTCATCATGGTGACCAGCGCTTTGTTTTCCTGCGTCCTTACCATTTTCTTGAAACGGTAGAGAAAAGGATGGGGATGAGAAGGTGAAACAAACAACCAAGATTACGCTCGCGGACATATTGAGTCGTATCGTCCAGCCGGATGAACAGATGATGGGAGCGGTGCAAAAAAAAGTGGATAACTTAACCAAACCGCCAGGAAGTTTGGGAGTCTTGGAGGAAATGGTGATCCGCTTGGCTGGCATTCAACGGACAGAAGCGCCGACGTTGCGTAAAAAAGCGGTGGTAGTCATGTGCGGCGATCATGGTGTGGTCGAAGAAGGAGTGAGCGCGTTTCCGCCGGAGGTAACCGGATTGATGATGGATAACTTTGCGCGGGGAGGTGCTGCGATTAATGTGTTCTCGCGCCGGATGGGAGCGGAGGTGATCGTCGTCGATGTTGGAAGCAAGGCGAAAACATCTCCGGGCGTGAGAGCAGAAAAAGTAAGGGCAGGCACGAACAACATGGCGCAGGGGGCAGCAATGAGCCGGGAGGAAGCCGTAGCCGCCATTGAAGTCGGCATCCGGATCGCTGTGGAACTGGCCAGAGAGGGGTATCAGGCGGTGGCCTTAGGCGATATGGGAATCGGAAATACAACCCCGAGCACTGCTTTGACAGCTGCCGTAACCGGCCGTTCTGTAACTGAGCTGACAGGCAAAGGGACAGGCATTGATGAAGAGAAGCGGAAGGTCAAGGAGGCTATTATTGAGCGGGCACTTCATATAAATGGAATTGAAAAGAATTGGCGTGCCAAACTGGAGCCGATTGATGTGCTGGCGCGGGTCGGCGGGCTGGAAATTGCCGGATTGGTGGGATTGACTTTAGGGGCTGCAGCCAATCGAATGGCTGTTCTTGTCGATGGGGTGATCGCGGGCGCAGCCGCACTGATTGCGTATGAAATATGCCCGGCTGTGCTCCCGTATCTATTCGCATCGCATCTATCAGAAGAACCAGCCCATCGGGCGGCGCTTGAATATTTGGAACTGACTCCAGCGTTATATTTGCGCATGCGTTTAGGCGAAGGCTCAGGTGCAGTGCTTTTGTTCCCATTGCTGGAAGCATCGCTTGCTATGTTGAATGAAATGGCAACGTTTGCTGATTTAGGCTTATAAGAATCAACAACCCCCGCTGTCCTCCACAGCGGGGGTTTTATCCAGGAGAATGAACGTATCAGTAAGTCGGACGATTGACTTTTATGCTGGAAGCTTTATACTACCTAGGCAGAATCCCTCGCCTTCAATAGCGGGGGTAAAAGCAAAGGTGAAGGAGAGAACATATGAAAACAAACAGAAGAAATGTAACAATCGCAATGTTGGTTGCAACATTTCTGGCCGCTATTGAAGTGACGATCGTCAGTACTGCGATACCTAGAATCGTAAGTGATTTAGGGGGGATTACGCTTACGAGTTGGGTGTTTGCGGTATATTTGCTGACAACGTCCGTTACAACTCCGATTTACGGCAAGCTGGCAGATTTATTCGGGCGCAAAGTTATTTTTACGATTGGTACCGCCTTCTTTTTACTTGGTTCGATGCTATGTGGATTGGCGCAGTCGATGGAGCAACTGATTTTATTCCGCGCTATTCAGGGGATTGGAGCCGGGGCGGTACTGCCGGTGACGTTCACGATTATCGGTGATATTTATTCATTTGAAGAGCGAGCCAAAATTCAGGGATGGTTTAGCTCAATTTGGGGAATTTCCGGCATTGTTGGGCCGCTGGTGGGCGGATTTTTCGTTGATGTTTTATCGTGGCACTGGATTTTCTTTATTAATGTGCCGTTTGGCATTGTGGCTGTTATTATGTTGTGGCTATATTTGCATGAATCGTTCGAGAAAAAGAAACAACATATCGACTATGCGGGCGCAGTTACGTTTACCATCGGGATGTCAGCGTTGTTGTACGCATTCTTGACCGGCGGGCAGCAGTATGCCTGGACGTCTTCGGTTATTTTTGTTCTATTTATGACCGCGGCCTTGTTCCTGGCTGTATTCGTGTGGATTGAGATCAGGTCGCCGGAACCGATGCTGCCGCTGCAACTGTTGACCATCCGCAGTATTTCCGTTTCCAATCTGGTCTCTTTCATTATTAGCGCCGTGTTGATTGCGATAAACGCCTATTTACCGATGTGGATTCAAGGTGTATATGGAGAAGGAGCAACCAGTTCAGGATTGGCATTAACTCCGATGTCCATCGGTTGGCCGCTGGGTGCGATCTTGAGCGGACGTTTGATGCTTCGTATCGGTACACGCAATACGTCATTGCTGGGACTTGCCATCCTTATCTTTGCTTCGCTCTGGCTTGCGTCCGTCGGGATGGATACGTCACAGTTTGCGCTTATCGCGATTATGTTTTTTGCAGGACTTGGATTTGGCCTTTCGGTTACCGTGTTTACCGTTGTTGTTCAATCTTCAGTGAATTGGAGTTTACGTGGTGCGGCCACTGCCTCCAATTCGTTCGTCCGCACGCTCGGACAAACGTTTGGCATCGCGGTGTTCGGCACATTGTTTAATGCGGCGCTGGATCGCTATACGAAAGGGCACGGGTTAGCGGCCGGGACGGATATGAACCAATTGTTTAATCCGGAAGCAGTGCAGATGATTCCGGCGCAGATGCTTGACATCATGCGGGAAGGGTTGGCGTATGGGCTGCACCATGTGTTTGTTGTGTTGTGTGTATTAGCGGTGGCTTCCTTGCTTGTCGGGTTCTGGTTGCCGCGCAAAAATCCTGAACCTGACTCTGTTCGTACGCAATCATAAGGAGGAATCGTAGATGAAAGCGATCATGCTGCAGGGAACTTCATCTGATGTTGGCAAAAGCGTGTTATGCACCGCGCTTTGCCGCATCTTTTATGAGGACGGCTGGAAAGTGGCGCCTTTTAAATCACAAAATATGGCTTTAAATTCTTACATTACGCGCGATGGCAAAGAGATTGGACGGGCGCAGGGCGTGCAGGCGGAAGCGTGCCGGATCGAAGCGACGGCTGACATGAATCCGATTCTTCTGAAGCCCAAGAAAGACATGATTGCCGAAGTGATCGTACGGGGCGAGCACTACGCGGACATGGGCGCAGCTGCGTATCGGGAAGATTATGTGCCCAGGGCGCTGCCTATTCTGCGCGAATCGCTTGACCGGCTTGCAGCGGAATATGAGGTGCTTGTTATCGAAGGTGCAGGCAGCCCGGCGGAAATTAATTTGAAAGATCGAGATATTGCCAATATGAAAGTAGCGGAACTGGCCGATGCGCCGGTTTTGTTGGTGGCGGATATCGATCGGGGCGGTGTGTTCGCTTCGCTGGTCGGCACGCTTGCGCTACTGGATGAATCGGAACGGGCGCGGGTAAAAGGGTTTATCATCAATAAATTTCGCGGAAAATTCTCTCTATTGAAACCTGGATTGGATTGGCTGGAGGAATATACGGGTATTCCGGTGCTTGGCGTGATTCCGTACGCCGATACAGGTATTGAAGCGGAAGATTCGCTTGCGCTGTCGAATTTAAAGCTGAAAAAGCGGGATGAAACCGGCGAATCGCTTGATGTGGCATTTATCCGTTTGCCGCGCATTTCTAATTTCACAGATCTTGATCCGCTATATGATGAACCGGGAGTGAGAGTGCGTTTGATTGGTTCAGCGGCGGAATGGAATCACCCGGACATTGTGATTTTGCCAGGAACAAAAAATACGACGGATGACTTGCTCTGGCTTAAGCAAACAGGACTTGCTGATTTAATCTGCGAAGCAGCACAAAGCGGAACCCATGTAGTCGGAATTTGCGGCGGGTATCAAATGCTTGGCAAAAAGCTGCTTGATCCGGACGGAGTGGAGTCGAACCATCTGGAAAGCGAAGGGCTTGGGCTTTTGCCGATTCATACGACATTCCGCGCGGGAAAACGAACGGTACGTGTTCATGGAAACGTTGCAGGCGCATCTTTCGCCTCCGGTCAGACGGTAGAAGGATATGAAATCCATCTCGGTCGGACAGAAAGGGAAGCGGGAGGACGGCCTTTGTTGCAAATTGCGGACGGGCATATGGATGGTGCGATTAGCGATGACGAAAGGGTGTGGGGGACATATTTACACGGTGTGTTTCACAACCGCGCGTTTACAAGGGCATGGCTTAACGACATTCGGATGCGCAAAGGCATGAAGCTGGTCGACACCGAAGTGCAAACCGAATCGGAGCGAAGGGAGGGGAGCTATGCGGCGCTGGCTGCGCTTGTGCGTCAACATCTGGATATGAAAAAATTGTACGAAATCATGAATCTTTCGCTTCCGGTCAAATAAGTGGAACAAGGAGGTGTGGCGGATGGCCGACCGTTCATATCCTGTATTATTGAAACTAAAGGACAAACCGTGCGTTATTGTGGGCGGCGGCAACGTAGCGGAGCGCAAAGTGCTGGCTCTGCTTGAGGCGGCCGCTGCCGTAACGGTGGTAAGTCCTACAGTAACTTGGACCCTAAAAGAGCTGGCGGAATCCGGGCGCATTGTCTGGTGTGCGAAAACATTTGAGCCTTCTGATATTGCGGGTGCATTCCTTGTATTCGCCGCGACAAACCAGCCGGAGATTAATCTGGCTGTATATAGGGCGCTGGGGCCGGGACAGCTGATTACGATCGCAGACAGACCTGATTTGAGCATGTTTACTGTACCGGCGCAGCTAAGGCGTGGACGTTTACTTCTGGCCGCAGCTACAGAAGGGGCAAGTCCAGGGCTCGCGTCCAAAATCATTGGGGAGTTGACGGAAACATACGATGAAGCGTATGAACTGTATACCGATTTTCTTGCTGAGAGCCGTGCGGTTATTTTGCAACAAGTAGAGCAACCGTCCGTGCGTCAGCGATTGTTCAAACGGCTTTTGGATGAACAATTCCTGCGCGATGCAAGGGAAGGAGATGCGGCTGCTCTCTGGCGTAGATTTAAAGAAATTATGGCAATAGAAAGTCGGAAGGTTTGAAGAAAGGGAAGGGGAGAGAGTATGTTTACAGAGCAGGAGAAAAAGGCCGTATATAAAGTGATCGAAACACGCCGTGACGTTCGCTCGTTTCTACCGGATCCTTTACCGGAAGACGCGGTGCGACGAATTTTGGAGGCGGCGCACCACGGGCCGTCCGTTGGCTTTATGCAGCCGTGGAATTATATCCTGATTACGTCTCCCACAGTGAAAGCGCGTCTGGCTTGGGCGGTGGAAAAAGAACGGAAAGCCCTTGCTATTCATTATGAAGGGGAGCGGGCTGAGAAATTTCTTAAGCTGAAAGTGGAGGGGTTACAGGAAGCGCCGCTTACCATCTGTGTTACGTGTGATCCGACGCGAGGTGGCTCCCATGTACTTGGTCGCAATTCCATTCCGGAGACGGACATCATGTCCACGGCGTGTGCCATTCAGAACATGTGGCTTGCTTCATGCGCCGAAGGGATCGCAATGGGCTGGGTAAGCTTCTACAAAAAAAATGATGTTCGTGATATTCTTGGCATTCCACCGCACATAGAACCGGTGGCACTTCTATCGCTGGGCTATACAGAACAGTATCCGGAAGCTCCCATTTTGGAAACAGAGAAATGGGAGAAAAGACTAGATCTTGATACGTTAATCTATCACAATCAATGGGGGAATACGTAATGGCTCAACCGGATAAAAAACGCGGACTTGTGCTTGTTTATACGGGAGATGGGAAAGGGAAGACAACAGCGGCGCTCGGCTTGGCGGTTCGGGCGGCGGGACGCGGCAAACGGGTACTGGTGATTCAGTTTATCAAATCGCCGGAGCGAACATATGGCGAGAAAATTATATTTGACAAGCTCGGTATTGAGATGTATCAGAAAGGCGTTGGCTTTACGTGGCTAAAGACACCTGAAGAACACCGGGAAGCGTTAAAATCAGCCTGGGCGTTCACGAAAGAAAAAGTGATGAACGGCAAATATGATGTCGTGATCTTGGACGAGTTAAATAACGCGCTCGCTATTCATACGTTTCCTATTGATGATGTATTGCCGCTTGCAGAAGTTCTGGAACTTATGGAGAAGCGGCCGTACGGCATGCACATGGTGATTACCGGCCGGAACGCGAAACCAGAAGTGCTAGACAAAGCCGATTTAGTCACTGAAATGAAGCCGATCAAGCATTACTATGATGAAGGGATTCCGGCCGTACAGGGGATTGAGTTTTGATGGCGTACCTTGAACAGTTTGGGCACGGCGGCGATTTGCTGACAGCCTCCGCTTTGTTTGGAGTAACTCCGGAGAAGTTGCTGGACTTTAGTGCCAATATTAACCCGCTTGGCCCCCCGCCCGTCGTATTGGAAGCAGTGGAGCGTGAGATGCAAAATATTGTTCATTATCCTGATCCGGCGCATCGCTTGTTCATGCGAGCGCTTGCGGAAAAGTATCAAGTGACGGAAGAAATGTTGCTCGCAGGCAATGGGGCAGCCGAATGCATGGCGCTTCTGCTGCTTTCGCTTGCACCGAAGACAGTCGGTGTGATTTATCCTTCGTTTGTTGAGTATGAGCAGTTGGCCCGCCGGTTTGGCGCTTCGGTTATCGGTTGCACTGGCAGGGAGGAACAGGGTTTTTTGCCTTCACTGGAGGATTTACGTTCGTTGCTGAAGGCGGTGGATGTGCTATTTATCGGGCATCCAAACAATCCGACAGGACTGATGTATGGAAAAGAAGAGCTGCATCAGTTAGCGATCTGGGCAGAAGAAAGTGGAACCTATCTGGCGCTCGATGAAGCGTTTATTGACTTCTTGCCTGAAGGGGCCCAACCCACGCTTCTCCCGGAACTACAGGCGTATCCGCATGTCATCTTGCTGCGGTCGCTGACCAAGTTTTACGCGATTCCTGGTTTGCGCCTGGGATTTGCAGTTGCCCATCCTGCGGTTATTCAGCGGATGCGGGAGAAGCAAGTTCCTTGGAGCGTGAACCGTTTGGCGCTAGCTGCGGGTGAAGCGTGCTGTCGGACAGGCGCATATGAAAGTGAAACGCGCGCGCTTATTGCTAGAGAGCGCCAGTATCTAAGCGAAAATCTTGCGAAGCGGTTTGGTTTTTATGTGTGGCCAGGGCAAGCAAATTTTCTGTTGGTTCGTTTGCCTGAAACGATGACGGCGCAGGTATTGCAGCAAAAGTTGGGCCAGCGCGGCATCCTCATTCGCAGCTGTGCGATGTATCCGGGACTGACGCCGCATGATTTCCGAGTTGCCGTGCGTGATCGCAAAGACAATGCTCGGTTGCTTGCGGCACTTACAGAAGTTCTGGATAAAAGGGGGAGAGGATTTTGAGCATCGTGTTTGTTACCGGAGGCGTTCGCTCTGGCAAAAGTGCGTTCGCGGAGCAGCTGGCTAAAGAGAAGGATGTGTCCGTACTATACGTTGCGACAGGCGTTGCCACCGACAAAGAAATGGAACAGCGGATTGCCTTGCACCGTGAACGTCGACCTGCTTCATGGGAAGTGGCCGAACATCCGTATGACGCCGATGCTTTTGTTTCTGAGTATAGCGGTTATGAGGTCGTGCTTTTCGATTGTGTATCCACATGGCTCAGCAATTTGCTGCTTACGTTTCCGGAGGGGCGCTGGCGTGATGGGGCTGCGACAGAAGAAATCAAAGGGAAGATTGAGCGCTGGCTTTCTGGTGTGCGTCAATACCAGGGAACGATGATCGTTGTCTCGAGTGAAGCCGGTCTGGGAGGTGTGGCAATGTCGCGGTTAGGCCGGTGGTTTCAAGATATGCTGGGTTGGGCCAATCAGCGGATTGCTGCGGAAGCGGACGAGGTATACGCTGTTATATCCGGTATTCCGTGCAAGATTAAGGGGGAGCGGATATGAACGCTTTTTTTCATGCAGTCGCTTTTTTGACGCGCATTCCGGTTCCGAGACTGACGGATGATATGAAAGATTGGCAGCGTAGCGTCGCGTTTTATCCGGCGGTTGGCTTGCTTTTGGGAATATTGTTGTGCGGAGCGGCGTTTGTTGCTTTCTGGCTATTGCCCGTCCCAGTGGCCGCTGTCATCGTATTGGTCGGCTGGGTCTATAGCACAGGCGCTTTGCATTTGGACGGATGGATGGATCTGGCGGACGGGTTAGGTAGTTACCGTGACAGAGAAAGGGTTTTTGCTATTATGAAAGACAGCCGCGTCGGTGCGATGGGAGTGACAGCCGCGATTCTTTTATTTATGGTGAAGGTGGCGGCGCTTTATGAGATTATCGCTTCGGGGTTACTTGTCTGGTTGATTCTTCCGCCGTTGTTGGCGCGTACTGGGCTTACGGCCGCCATTTGGTTCTGGCCGTACATAACTGAAAAAGGATTGGGTACAGGCCTGCGCGGTGGGCTTACCGAATGGCGGGTCGCCTCTGGTTTTCTACTGGCTGTCGGTTTTGCTTTCGCGTTGTATGGCATAGCCGGATTGCTCGTGTCTTTTGTTGTGGCAGTATGTGACTGGCTGTTTTTGCGCATGGTGGCGCGAAGGCTTGGAGGTCTTACGGGCGATTGCTACGGAGCCCAGGTGGAATGGGCGGAAGCGGTGACTCTCGTATGCATTGTCATCGCCGGGAGGTTTTGCGCATGAGATGGATTTGGGTACGGCATGGCGAAACGCAGGAAAATCGGGAGCGTCGTTATCTTGGCCATTACGATGCTCCGCTGACCGCGCGCGGACGAAGGCAGGCGGAAGTTGTGGCCGAGAGGCTCAGCGGGGAACGAATTGATTTTATTTATACGAGCGATTTGCTACGGTGCCGGGAAACGGCCGAGGTTATCGCGCGCGTTCACGGTCTCTATCCATTTGTTGCTAAAGAATTGCGCGAATTAGATTTTGGAAAGTGGGATCGGAAGACGTACGAAGAGATTATGCAAAGGGATAAACAATTGGCTAAAGAATGGTATAATGATCCGTATACTATTACACCTCCTGAAGGTGAAAGTTTACAGGAGCTCGGAAAACGGGTAGATCGCTGGCTGTTAGCCTTACAAGAGCGGATGCATCCGAGGGAAATCGCGGTGCTGGTAAGCCATGGTGGTCCGATTCGCTGGTTTCTTGCCACTTGGATCATGGAAACCCCGGCTTGTTTCTGGTCTGTGAAAAATCTCGGCCCCGGCGAATTTTTTATCGCTGAGAAGTGTGGACAAACCTGGATTGCACGATCATTATAGAAAGAAAACAGAAAAGATAGACGGATGGGAAAAGAGGAGAAAATCATGAAAGCTATTACAGGCACAGCATGTCACACATTTGGCGAGTTGCTGCAGGGACAGAGAGAAGGCGTCCCTTTTCTCGTTTCCTTGCCGATTGAAAGCTATGTAAACGCAACATTTTATCCGGCTACTTCAGGTGAGTTGATGACTTCGCCGCAAAAAGTCAAAGTATATCGCGTTTTGCGGCGCTTGATGAATGAATGCAAGATTTCGCTTCATGGAACATTGTTATTGGAGAAAACGCTGCCTGAGAGCAAAGGATTCGCCACAAGTACGGCTGATATGGTAGCGGCTTGTCGGGCGGTATCCAAAGCATATAAGCTGTGTCTTTTGCCTCAGCATATTTCTTCATTACTTGTGCAAATTGAACCGACTGATGGGATTATGTACGACGAAGTGGTTGCCTATCAACATCATCATGGCCGGGTGATTACGAGCTTGGGATATCTTCCTCCGCTGCGGATTATTGGCGTGGACCGCGGTGGGAAGGTGGATACTGTATCGTTTAACAAGCGCTTGGCTGTATATACGTGCCAGGAAGAAAAAGAATATGATAGGCTTTTGCAGAAACTTCAGGAAGCTTTTCGTGAGGGGGATAGCGAGCTTATCGGATATGTGGCGACGCGCAGCGCAGAAATGCACCAAAAACGTCTCGCGCATCCGGACTTTGAAGAATTGAAAGCGCTTTGCCGTGAAGCGGGCGGCCTTGGCGTAGTGGTGGCACACAGCGGAACACTTGCTGGAATTCTGCTGGATGCGAGTTCTTCCTCGTGCGAAAGAAAGGTAGATATGTTGCAGAAGAAAATGAAAGGCTGGCCCCGTACCGTTTATACGTTTTCCGTCGCAAGAAGCCAGAAGGGGATTGTGGTATGAGCCAGCCGTTTCGTTCTTCCGTATCGTACGTATCTTCCATATGGACTGATATTTCGCTTGAATATAAGGAAGATCATATTCTTTTGCGATCTTTTGAACCGCTCACTGTGCTGAGCAGTGCGCTCTGGGGGGGAGGGCTGTCAAAGGCCACCCATTTTGTAAACTGGAAAGTACCGCTTACATATCGCTGTGAAGATCCGGCGCAGATGACGCAGAACCAATTGGTGGCGTGGGGGTATCCCCCGGAATCGACAATCGGCTTGCAGACCGCAGCCAAGTTGACCCATGCCGCGGTGACGGAAGAAGAAGGAGACCGTTTCCGGATGATTTGCTGTGCTACGGCAGGAACAAGTAACGGTGCGCGTGCGGGGAAAGCACGCCGCACGTTTTCCGCCTATCAGTGCGGCACGATTAATATTTTTTTACTGTTGGACGCGCATTTGACGTCTGCCGCCATGGTAAACAGCATTATTACGGCTACGGAAGCCAAAGCAGCCGCTTTGCAGGATTTGGGTATAATCGATGAGCAAGGGAATATTGCGACCGGAACAACGACCGATTCGGTCGTGTTTGCTGTAAGTCAGAATATACGGTACGGGGCGCCGCATCAGTTTGCCGGTACGGCGACAACGATAGGTAATACCGTGGGTCGGCTTGTGTATCAGGCTGTATACGAAGCGATTGCAACACAGGAGGAACCTTGATGCTGGCGCGTGCGTTAGTTCTGCTTGCCGCCTATATTATCGACCGCATTGTTGGCGATCCGCGTTGGTTGACTCATCCGGTCGTATATATGGGCCGCGTAATTGTTTGGCTGGAAAATTATATCCGTCGTCTGTTTCCACGGGAAGAACAGTTGAAGCAGGCGGGTGTTTTGTTTCCGGTTGTGCTTGTCGGCGGTAGCTTTTTGCTCATCTGGATGCTGCTTGAATTGCTACGCTTGGTTCATCCATGGCTGGCGTGGGCGGTGGAGGCATGGTTGATTTCGACGACGATCGCCACCAAAGGGCTGGCGGAAGCAGGAATGGGAATTTATCGCTTGCTGAAAGAAGATAAAATCAAGGAAGCGCGAAAGGCGCTTGCAATGGTGGTAGGACGGGACACACATTCCTTAAACGAGCGGGAGATTTCGCGAGGAGCGGTGGAAACAGTGGCTGAAAATATTGTGGACGCCATTTTGTCCCCGTTATTTTACGCTGCTATTGGAGGAGCACCGCTCGCCATGGCGTACCGTGCGGCCAATACACTTGATTCGATGGTTGGATATAAAAACGAAAAATACTACAATCTCGGGTGGGCGTCGGCTCGTTTCGACGATATCGCCAATTATATCCCGGCCCGGCTCGCAGCTCTTACGCTTATATTGGTTAGTTGGGTGCTGCGCCTGAACTGGCGGAAGTGCGCGGTCGTCATTTTGCGTGATGCGAGGCTCCACCCGAGTTTGAATAGCGGTTTTACGGAAGCGGGTGTTGCCGGTGCGCTCGGCATTCAGCTCGGAGGAACAAACTATTACCAGGGTGTTCCTTCGCATCGGGCGAAAATGGGTGATCCTGAACGTCCGATTGCTCCGGAAGATATAAAAGAAACGGTCGCCATCATGCATTGGACAGCGTTTTTCTTTTTGCTTGCTTGTCTGGGTAGCATACTGTTCGTCGCGTTGTTGTATAGTATATAGCAGCCCCTTCTTTTTTCGACGATGTATAGTATTATAGAAACCATATGACAATTTATTCGTACTATGATCATACACAAAAAGTCGCCTGTTTTATTCAGCGACTTTTTCGTTGTTTTGACGTCCAATTATTTATAGAAGAGGTTTTATATACATCGCTTTTGGCATTCAGCCCAACACTAAAACATATCCTTGACAAGATTGATTATATTGTGCGCATGGGGGAATCAAGATGCGGATACTCTTGTTTTACTTTTCAAGTTAAGCATTGAGTTTGGTGTAGACTCTATCATAAGTTGTATCTATATTGGGAGGAAGAAGCGGTGAACAACAAGGACGAAATTTTACAGCGGACGCGCGATTCAGTCAATGAGCGTGGGGGGGCAACTGTCTATCGGTTGCCATATGCGGAGAAAGAGCCTGAGCAAAAGGGGCGCTTCCGTCTGAAGTTCCCTTTGTTGCAGTGGCTGAATAAGTGGAAGAAGATCGTAGCTTTTTTTGTTCTCGGTTGTATAATTATCGGAAGCGGCATTTGGGCGGGAAGCGGGATGTTTGGCGCTTCGCGGGTTACTAGCCAAACGGTAGTGCAGGAAATTCAGGAGCTATCATATTTAACTACGGCGGAAGTGGTGATGATGACGACCCTGGAAGGAGAGGACGCTTATCGGTTTTATAACATAGAACTTCCGGGTACAAAGCGCTTTTTCCACATTGACGTCCCGGCTAAGATATTGGTTGGCATCGATTTGAAAAAGGTTACACCGTCCGACATCAGAATTGACGAGACGAACAAACAGATTACGATCACTTTGCCGCGGGCGGATTTTCTACAGGCTCCAAATATTGACATCAATAAGGTGAAAGTATTTACGGATGAAGGGATTTTCCGGGAAAAGATGACGCCCGAAGAGCAGCGGGAATTCTTGATTCGGGCACAGGATAAACTTCGTCAGGAGGCGGTAGGTAGCGGCGTGCTGCGAACGGCAGAAGACAGAGCGGTGCGCGTGTTGCAGCAGATTTACAAGCCGGTGGGCTATCAGGTGAATGTAGCGTTTAAATAAAGGTATGTTTCATAAATCATAGATTGTTGAAGAATACGTCTCTCTGGCACTTTATATATAAATATAGCCTGATATATTGCTATCTTTCGTGGTTTGAGGGAAGAGTGAAGAAGCAAGAAAATGTATATAGAAATATTAAAAAACTTGAAATCACGAATACAAATCAGAAATAATAAAGATAGCAAATGCGGGTAAAGAGAGGTGGAACGATGGATATAATAAATGAGATGTTTCATTCGCCAAATGATTTATTCTCGTTGGGCCTTGATCCGTTTGAGTTTATGATTTATGTGTTCCTGTTGCAAATCGTACAGCGAAGTGAAGGCAAATGGATGCCGTCCATCCGTAAAATTGCCGCGATGTGCAATATGAACAAGAACACGGTAGAAAGAAAAATTAAGAGTTTAGAAGAAAAGAAGCTTATTAAAATTCATAAATACCAGAATAAGAATCGGTACGAAATTTTGCCAATAGAAAATATACAGCAGGATAAGATGGGCGACTATTCGCTTGCACGATAAAAAGCGCAAAAAAGAGCGGGCAAATCACCCGCTCTTTTCCGTGTTTATAAAAGTGGCGACAGAAGCCGCGCCACCGATTCAAGCACACGGTGGTGCCAGGGGCGTTGGTTGTATTCTGCGAGCGTAAGCTCTTTGCTGTCCACCAGATCTCTAAGGAAGTCTTCCTCCAGCTTATAGACGGAATTGCTATTATAAATGATAGCATTAACTTCAAAATTATGCTGAAAACTGCGAATATCCATATTTGCCGTTCCGATGGAAGCGACTACGCCATCGACGAGCAGGATTTTGGCATGTACAAACCCGGGCTGGTACAAGTAGAAACGCACTCCCGCTTCCAAAAGTTCCTGGAAATACGAGCGTGAAGCCCAAAATACCGTATGATGATCCGGTCGACTCGGCAGGAGAATGCGAACATCAAGACCGCTTAACGCTGCTGTTTTAAGCGCCATACTAATAGAATCGTCCGGGATAAAATAGGGCGATGTAATGTAGATTTTTTCTTGTGCTGTTGCGATAATGGAAAAATACATCTGCCAGATTGACTCCCAGTCTGAATCGGGGCCACTCGCGGCGATCTGGATCAACTCTTCGCCCGGTGATTCCGTAAGCGGTGGAAAATAGCGGTCGTCGTTAATATTTTCATTCGTGACAAAGAACCAATCTTTCAGGAAGATGTTTTGTAGCAGATACACCGATTCTCCTTCAAGGCGTACGTGAGAATCGCGCCAGAAGCCAAAACGGGTATCTTTACCGAGATATTCGTCCCCGATGTTCAGGCCGCCTACAAATCCAATTTTTCCGTCGATCACGATAATTTTACGGTGGTTACGGTAGTTGAGCTTGTTGCTGAGAAAGGGCAGGATAACCGGGAAGAACGTGACGACTTCCACGCCTGCTTCCCTGAGTTCGGCGATATATTTTTTATCCAAGTGCACGCTGCCGACCCCGTCATAAATGACTCTTACCTTGACCCCTTCACGTGCCTTGTCTATAAGTACTTGTTTGAATTGCTGACCTGTTGTATCATGCCGGATAATATAAAATTGGAAATGAATATGGTCTTTCGCCTCAGACATATCCTGAATCATCTGGCGGAACGTCTCATCGCCATTGGTAAGAATCTTGCTTCGGTTATTTAATGTAAATGGTGATTCGGCGACATTCATCATTAAATTAAGGAGCCGACGTTTGGAAGCAAGGTGCGGATAGTCCCAGAAATCGTTTTCATCCAGCATACCTGCTGGGACGGTTTCCAGTTTTTTGAGGACTTCCGCGTTGCTAATGAACTTATTACGGAATAATTTGCGCTTGCGTACGTTCCTGCCCAGTAAAATATAAAAAATAAAACCGACAACTGGAAGAAAGTTCAAAACAATAAGCCAAGCCACGGTGCGGGAAGGATTGCGGTTTTCCAGCACGATTACGCATGCAATTAAGAATACGGACAATGAAAATAAAAAGGTAAGATAAGGCTCAATCGTCCGCCAGAAAGAAACTCCCGCTTCTTCTGGGGCAGCGACAAGCAGAAGAGGTGCCGGTATTACGGCGCTAAACAAAATCCACGTCATCGTACACCAACCTTATCTGTGATATTATGTATTTATCTTATTATATCCTCTAAAATCAAAATGGGTCTATGTTTGACCCGATTCTTCTTTACCAAAAATATACCGTCCTACGGATAGAAAATGGATAAACCGGAAAGGAAGTTGTAGTTGGATGTTGCAGCGGTATTTAACGGTAAAGCCGGAAGGCGGCCAGACTGAGATTGAGATAAACCGTTCCCGCTTTATTAGCTACGTACGGCGGGTAGAGACGCAGGAAGAAGCGATTGCTTTTATTCAGGAAATCAAGAAAAAACACTGGGATGCTACGCATAATTGCTCGGCATATATTGTGGGTGAGCATGACCAGCATCAGAAAATGGATGATGATGGGGAACCAAGCGGCACGGCAGGCAAACCGATTTTGGAAGTGATTAAGAAAAAAGGGCTGAAGGATACAGCTATTGTTGTGACTCGATACTTCGGCGGCATTAAGCTCGGTGCTGGAGGACTTATCCGCGCATATGGTAAATCGGCAAGCGCTGGCGTGCATGCGGCTGGTGTCGTGGAGCGTATTTTAACGCGTGAGCATCACTTTTCATTTGATTATACGTTTCTTGGCAAAGTGGAAAATGAATTGAATGCGCGCGGTTTTCAAATCGTCGGCATTCAGTATCTTGATAAAGTGATAGTGACGGTAGGTGAAGAGGAAGGGGAAGAAGAACCGCTCAAACAATTGATCACAAACCTTACAAACGGCCAGGCGGAATGGAAGCCAGGCGATCTTGTGTATATTGAAATCGATCAGGAAACAGAACCTGAAGAAGACGACGAATAGCGGCGCTTCTTGCCCGCTTTCTCCGGAAGAATTGAGTGAAAATACGAAAACTTTATTTGCCAGTCATTGTTTAACTTTGGTAAAATAAAAAGTGTTTGGGGAATAATAACTTCAGCTTTATATGGGAGGAGTTGAGGGGCATGTTGATGAACATTCTTATGTTCATCTTTACATTTTTTGTTGCGTGGGGTCTTCGGAACGTAACGAAGCAGAAAAATAAGTTTGGGATGGTATTTACGGCGATCGCGTTGGCAGTTTGCATTTTTGCCGACGTTTTAATTGTGGCGACTGGATTTGCGGTGCCTTAAGATGTAAGCTTAAAGACAAGCTTGAAAAAGGGGTTGGACGAGCGGACGCCCCTTTTTTGCATGGAATTTTATGAGGAAAAGGGGATAATCAAAATGAAATATGTCGCATTTTTGCCCATTATCGATCAGGAAAAGAATGCTCAATACCGTCCGGCCCACCTCGCGTATATCAATAAATTGTACCATGAAGGGAAAATAATGGCCGCAGGCCCGTTTACTGATGGGAAGGGCGGCATGGTGATTTATATTGCGGATACATACGAAGAAGCGATGGAACTTGCGAAGAATGATCCGGTTGTCGTCGAAGGTGCTCGCTCGCTGGAATTGCGGGAATGGGGTGCGCTGGCGCTGCCGCTTGAGTTATAATAAAAGACGGCAGCTATTATAGGAAGCTACCTGAATCGAGAGTGGGGAGGCAACACAACATGGAAGTTATCAAAATCTCGCCCCGCGGCTATTGCTACGGCGTCGTGGATGCCATGGTACTGGCGCAGAAAACGGCGCAAAACTTTGATTTTCCAAGACCGATTTATATTCTTGGCATGATCGTGCATAACAGCCATGTGGTGAAGGCGTTTGAAGAGCAAGGCATCATCACTTTGGACGGTCCAAACCGGATGGAGATGCTTGAGAGAATAGATAAAGGTACGGTAATTTTCACCGCACACGGTGTATCGCCTCAAGTGAAGGAGCGCGCCCGAGAAAAAGGGTTAACCGTGGTGGACGCGACCTGCCCGGATGTGACGAAGACGCACGATTTAATCCGGGAAAAAGTCGCACAAGGTTACCATGTTATTTATATCGGTAAGAAAGGACACCCAGAGCCGGAAGGAGCATTGGGTGTTGCGCCTGGCCGTGTTCATCTAATCGAGAGAGAAGAAGATATCGACAAGCTTGACGTGCCGTCTGAGAAGTTAATTGTTACCAATCAGACGACGATGAGTCAGTGGGATATTAAGCATATCATGAACAAAGTCATTCAAAAGTATCCGCACTGTGAAGTTCATAACGAGATTTGCTTGGCGACACAGGTACGTCAGGAAGCGGTAGCTGAACAGGCGGGTGAAGCTGATTTGCTTATTGTTGTTGGTGATCCGCGCAGCAATAATTCGAATCGGCTGGCGCAGGTAGCAGAAGAGATTGCGGGTGTGCCCGCATACCGTATCGCTGATTTGGGCGAACTTAACCTTGAATGGCTCAAAGGCAAGAAGAAGGTAGCAGTGACGTCAGGTGCTTCTACACCGACGCCGCTAACCAAGGAAGTCATCGCGTTTTTGGAGCAGTATGATGAAACAAAGCCGGAAACATGGGAGAAAAAGCGGACGGTTAATATGAAGAAAATCCTGCCGGCGTACAAACGATAATGAAGAGGCAAATCTGTGAGGCAAACCTGTGTAGGTTTGCCTTCTCTATTTTTTATGAAATTCGCGGAAAGGAATTGGAACGGATGAAGAGAGCTTTATTGAAGCGGGAACCGATGTGCATCAGCGGCTTGTTTTAGTTGTAAAGTGAAAATCCGGACCCGGTTTGGAAATGGAGCGTGATACACACTCTGCCGCTTTTTCCGCATACACTGGTCAAAAAAGGTGATGTAGGAATGAGAAAGATACGTTTGTTTGGAAGGCGGCAACAGCAGCAGGATCCGTGTATGGGAGTGAAGCAAGGGCAGGTATCAATTTCAGAAGACCTTCTTATGATTCAACAGTTAGCCGATAACGGAGAGAACCCTTGGCGCTTGAACCCGGTACAAACGGCGCGCCAGATAGGAATTGAGAAGCTAGGGTTTGCTCCCACAGATGTTTTTCGTTTCCAGAGATATTATATGGATTACAGTTTAGGATTGAATTATGCACTTGTACAGGCACAGCACGGGCCTTGTCTGTTTCTGATTGAATTGTACCAGCCTGTGCGCCAGGGATCGACCGGTATCTGGGCTGTGGAAAGAGTTGCAATAGTAAATGATTGAGGAGAAGATATCGCTTTTCACTTTATTATTGAAGTGAACCATCCTAAATTTTCGTTCATCAACAGCTCTGCGAGGTTTCTTCATTTGACTTCCAGTATGCCTCTATATCCTATTTCCGGATAACCGGGCACGTTT
Source organism: Aneurinibacillus sp. XH2 (assembly GCF_001439585.2). Taxonomy (NCBI): domain Bacteria; kingdom Bacillati; phylum Bacillota; class Bacilli; order Caryophanales; family Paenibacillaceae; genus Aneurinibacillus; species Aneurinibacillus sp. XH2. The sequence goes on from NZ_CP014140.1 coordinate 630,775, forward strand.
GAGATGAAAGCAAACGTGCCTTTTTTGACGGCAGTAAACTCGATTTTGGCTGTCTCCCCTTTGCGTAAATCAGGAGAGAAGATATGATAATTTGCCAACACAATATTATGCGTTTTATCATCTAGGTTATAGATGATAAAAGAAACAGTATCGCCTTGCTTACATACAATCCGGTTAGGTACAAAGCCATTTTTACTAATAATGATCGTTTGCGTCCCACGCGGATTTATCTTACCGTCTGGATGCTTTTTATGACCGGTTGTTGCGGGAAGATTGGCAGGTGTCAGCATTTGTTCGATTATTGATCGGCTTTGTGTTTTTACGTTCGGGATGGAAAGAAATGCATGAATGATGAACGTCAGCGTTAGAAGTGTGCAAATCATATGAAACATATATCGATGCATAATATTTTCTCCTTATAAAGGAAGATGGACAGCTAACAATAGTATGGGGAGAATGGTAACATTTCCTTCATGAAACCATTGGAAAAATAGGATATACTTGCTTTAAAATAAAGGGGAGGTAGATGGATGATGGAACTAAAGGTGAATGAGCGTATTACACTGAGGGAAATTGAACATAAGGACGCGGCCGAATTATACGCGCTGGTAGATGCCAATCGGGAACATTTGCGAAGGTTTCTCGGCTGGGTAGACGCAAATCAAAGCGTGTCTGACACAGAGGCTTTTATTGCGGCAAGCAGGCAACTCCAGCAAATGAAAAATGGTGTGACTTATATGATTCGATACGAGGGCAGAATTATCGGTGTCATCAATCTGCACCACATTGATTGGATGAATCATCATACAAGCATCGGGTACTGGCTTGCGGAAGGGATGGAAGGTCAGGGCATTATGACCGCTGCTGTGAAAAGATTAATTACATACGCATTTGACGAATTGGGATTAAATCGGGTGGAAATTCGTTGTGCGGTGGAAAATCGGAAGAGCCGCGCCATACCGGAGCGGCTCGGCTTTATAAGAGAAGGCAGAATCCGCCAGGGAGAGTGGCTGTATAACCGTTATGTTGATCACTATATTTATAGCCTGTTAAAAAACGAATGGCGACGGGATTAACAACCGCAGCTTCCGCTTCCGCAGAACGGTGTTAATTCTTCGAGACGGCCGATTGGGAACGCACGCTCTTCGGTGGATGAGCGGAAATGCCCCCATGCCATTACACCGTTTAAGTAGCGTACAAAAAACGGTTCATCGTATCCGATAACCCCATACTCCTGTCCGCTCATAAAATGATCCGGGTTAAGCAGATAAGAGCGGGCCATGAAAAATTTAGATTCGAGCACCGATGCTTCAGAAATGTATCCGGCCTGGTATTTTCGCATACTTTCCGCGCGCAGGCGCTGCATTTCCGCCTGCAATTCCTCTCTTGTCATTTCGCTGTAACGTTTCATGCGTTTATAACCTCTTTCTACCTATGGTTCACCTGTTTTTTATACTTGATTAGTAGTATATCACAAGTCCCTTAATAAAAAGTTTGAAACCTGTATTGGCAGGTAAGACTCGGATCGTTAACCGCTTATCTGGAAAAGAAAAGCTCGCGGGGATAAGCCCGCGAGCTTTTTCTCATTGAGTTTGTCCTGTGTACGGGAATTGGGAGGTATAACCGTTAAACTGTTGGTATGTCTGATCCAGTTTCTGTTGCTCTTCCGCTTCAAGCTTATACCAACCTTGCTGGAACATCAGGTTGAAAATATCACGCGCGCACTGGTGCGTTTCAGTCAGGCAAGTCAGTATATCGCGGTGCAGTGCATCATGGCTTGCTTCGCGCACCGCAATGTTAAAATTGTCGGTCAGATATTTTTGAGTTGCAAGGATATCGTTTAGACGGTCGCGGTCAGTCATTTGCGGGCTTTGCTGTATTTGGCCGCCTTGCAATGGTGCGGTCGGATTTGCGATTTGGTTATTTTGCATAATATCCCTCCTTAATCATTGTGCAGACATATTGGTCGGTATATTGCCCATAGCGCTATTATTGTTGTTCTGGCAGTGCTGAAGCAGCGTATTGTAATGGCGTTGATGCATTTGGCCTGCGCGGTCAATGATTTGCTTGATTTGTGGATCGGCACATTCTTGCGCATAGTGACTACACTTTTTCATAGCGACAAGCAGCCAGCTCATTTGATCTTTGACATAGAGTACGTCTTTTGTCGTCATGACTGCTGGCGGTGTCATCATTATTGCCTGCTGCATTTGTCCGGGTGTTTGTTGCTGTTGTTGCACGGAATAAACTCCTTTCATTATATGGATTTATACATGCATATTTTGCACAAAAAAAACCGACGCATTCACGCGTCGGGCATTGTAAGTTTGCCAATCGTGATATTGATGGTGTCAAGTTCGAGGTTCAGATGCCGGACGTAAGCATCATAGATGCGGTGGTGTATTTCCTGCGCCACCTGTCTTAAGGGAGTTCCGCGCGGCACGTTTAGGTGAACTTCCAGTGAGACGAAAGGCAGATCGTTTAGCATGACATGAATTTTGGTCATGTTTGTTACTTCCTGCATATCGCGGCAACTTAATGTGATCAGCTTACGCAAAACATGTTCCGTGACATGGACGCGTCCACCACCGAAATCCGGCTGTACGATTGTCGTTTCTCCTATTACTTCTTTTTTGGCGGAAAAAAATTTTTTACCGCGCGCGATCAGGCGGCGGAAGAAATCTTGTTCCACCTGAATGTAAGGAATTGGGATGACGTGTTTGCCGGCGGTGCGCCGGGTATAAAGCGCTGCCTTAATTTCGCTGGAAGAGCGGATATCTTCAATGGCGATATATTTGGAAATTGGCCCTAGTTCAAGCGCGTCCGCGATTCGGTTTACCATTTTGCGTGAGGTGCCGAGCAAGAGAATCCGCTCGATTTCGTATTCATGGATCGCTTTTCGCACTTCCTGCGCGTGGTCTTTATAGAAAAAAATCGCTCGTTTGACGGCCTGCACCGTTGTGCGCTCGTATTTGGCAGATGTGCCTGCAACTTTGCGCCCTTTATAAATAAGCAGGCCATCATCAATAATGGCACTGATTTTATGTTTATGCGCCAGCTCGAGGGCGCTTGAGCTTTTTCCTGTTCCGCTTGGGCCGTACAATGCGTAAACATCCATACTACGTGTCTCCTTTGCCGAATTCGAAGCAACTGTTAGGAGGCAGACACTGATTGTTTTCCCATTTCAGCTGAGCGTTCGGCCGCGCGTTTGATGCAGGCAAGCATCGCTTCCTGGAAGCCGCGTTCTTCGAGCACGGCAATCCCTGCTGCGGTCGTACCATTCGGACTGGTCACTTGTTTGCGTAACAGTGCCGGTTCTTCTTGGCGGTCGCGGAGCATATGCGCTGCGCCGATGATCGTCTGCAGAATCAGGCGGCGGGCTACTTCCGGTGCAAGGCCGATTTCACGTCCGGCCGCTTCCATTGCTTCTACCAAATAGTATACATAAGCTGGACCGCTTCCGGAAAGACCGGTTACGGCGTGCAGGTCTTTTTCTTTTACTGTTTCTACAATACCGATCGCTTGAAAAATTTGCATGGCAAGTTCCATATCCTTTTCCGTAGCGAACGCGCCGGAAGCGATCGCTGTAGCGGACAAACCGACCGCCGCTGAAGTATTTGGCATTGTTCGGATAACCGGGGCTTGGTGGCCAAGCAGGTGCGAAATATAATCCGTGGAGATGCCGGCCAGTACAGAAATAAAAAGTTGTTTCGGCCGGGTGAATGATTGAATCTCTGCGATCGCTGCGTCAATATCTTTCGGTTTGACAGCGAGGATGATAATATCCGCTGTTCTAATCGCTTCTTCTTTTCTTAATATAGAAATTCCATAGCGCGTCGCTAATTCCCGGATGCGGGTGCTATTGCTGCGGTTTAGTGCACAGATCTGCTTGGAAGGAAGGAGATTTTTGTTTACCAATCCTGAAATCATTGCTTCCGCCATAGATCCAGCGCCAAGAAAGCAAATGGTTTTATCCTTAAGGCTAGACATTGCATTCTCCCCTTTATCGAATTTGTCCCGTGCCATAGATGACATACTTGGAAGAAGTAAGAGCCGGCAGGCCCATTGGTCCGCGTGCATGCAGTTTCTGTGTGCTGATGCCGATTTCCGCCCCGAAGCCGAACTCAAATCCATCTGTAAAACGGGTGGAGGCATTATGGTAAACCGCGGCGGAATCCACACGAGTGAGGAACTTACGCGCGCTTGCTTCCGATTCGGTTATAATTGCTTCCGAGTGCTTTGTGCTGTATCGGTTAATATGTTCAATGGCGCTGTCGACCGATTCAACCACGGTGATTGCCATCGTGTAATCCAGATATTCCGTGCGCCAATCTTCTTCCGTTGCTGGAATGATCTCCACATTCTTTGCCAATTCGCGTACGCGTTCGCAGCCGCGGAGCTCGACGTTTTTCTCTTTTAGTGCGCTCAACAAAGCCGGGAGGTGTTTCTTGGCCCAAGCTTCGTGAACAAGCAGCGTTTCGGCGGCGTTGCATACGGCCGGGCGCTGCGTTTTTGCATTTATTACGATGGCATGCGTCATATCGGGTTTTGCCGATTCGTCAACGTATATATGACAGTTGCCTGCGCCTGTTTCCAGCACCGGAACCGAGGCGTTTTCTACGACCGAGCGGATAAGGCCCGCGCCACCGCGCGGAATGAGAACATCGAGATAATCGTTCATTTTCAGCATCTGATTCACTTCTTCGCGTGTGCCTTCTTCAAGCAATTGTACCGCCTCTTGCGGAACGCGAGTGCTCAGGAGTGCTTCACGCAGGATGGTGACGAGTATCCGATTAGAATGAAGTGCGGAAGAACTGCCCCGCAGAATGACCGCATTGCCGGATTTCAGGCAAAGTCCGGTTGCGTCCACGGTTACATTCGGACGTGCTTCATAAATCATGCCAATGACACCGAGCGGCACGCGCACTTTAGTAATACGCAAACCATTCGGCCTTTCCCACGAATCCATCACTTCGCCGATAGGATCTGGCAACTCGACAACTTGACGCAGTCCTTCTGACATGTCGTGGACGCGGATTTCCGTCAACATTAGGCGATCGATAAGTGCGCCTGTTACGCCTGCTTCTTTGGCGGACGCTATATCTTTTTCATTCGCTGCAAGAATGCGCGCCATGTTGTTTTCAAGCGCGTCTGCCATTGCGAGCAACGCCTGATTTTTTTCTTCGGTGGTCAGCGTAACCATTTGCGCTGCCGCCTGTTTTGCCAGTTTTGCCTTGTCGAGCAGTGTCATTGCATAATCTCCTCCTTATGTTCCTCTTTATTCTCATTGATATATAACGTCACCCAGTTATCCCGGTGTACTGCTTCTACGCGGAGAACGCCCAGTTGTTCGCGACAAACAGCAGTGGATTCACCTTTTACCTGTTCAAGTTGTGCCGCAGAGTAGTTGACTTCCCCTTTCCCGAGCAAGCGGCCGGATAAATCGGTTACTTCCACGACTTGGCCGGCTGAAAAATCCCCGCATACCCTAACAATTCCGGAAGGTAGCAGGCTTTTTCCTTCGTAGAGCAACGCCCGGGCTGCTCCCTTATCAATTACGATGCGTCCGTCGCTTTCTGCGTGAAAAGCGATCCATTGTTTACGCGCTTTAAGAGGCGCTCTCATGTCGTTGCGAAAATATGTGCCTTCCCCTTTTCCTGCCAAGATGTCAAGCAGTTTGCCTGCGCCTTTGCCTGTACCGATAAAAACATGGATACCTAGCGAAAGCGCAAATTTCGCAGCGTTAATTTTCGAACGCATGCCTCCAGTGCCGACGCGGCTGCCGGTTCCTCCGGCAATGGCCTCAATCTCGGGAGTAATCTCTTCAATGAGCGTAAATTTTTTCGCCTGCGGATTTGTGCGCGGGTCAGCGTCATACAATCCGTCCGTATCAGTCAAAATGATTAAATCATCCGCTCGCAAAAAGCCGGCCACAAGCGCGGAAAGCATATCATTGTCCCCGAATGTAAGCTCATCGACGGCTACGCAGTCATTTTCATTAATAATCGGGAGAATCCCTCGTTTCAGTAACTCGTTCAATGCATTATGGGTGTTTTGGTAGCGATGACGTTTGGAAAAATCGTCGCGCGTAAGCAAAATTTGCGCCCCTGAAAGCCCGTATGTCCGCAATGAATCATTATATGCCTGGATTAATAGTCCCTGGCCGACCGCTGCAGCCGCCTGTTTGCCTTCCAGCGTAACAGGTCGTGATGGATACCCAAGCTGCGTAAATCCGGTCGCAACAGCTCCGGACGATACGAGAATGACCTCGTGACCCGCCCGGCGCAGCGCCGCTAGTGCGGAGACATGCTCTTCCAGCTTTTGACGGGACAATCCGCCTGTCGGGTTTGTCAGTGAGCTGCTTCCGATTTTCACAACAACACGATGTTTTCTTTTGGCATCCATCCTTGTACTCCACCTTTATTCTCAGAAATACTTCATCACAAGAAAAACACGCAGACATTGCATGACCATCTAACAAAAAAATGCCTTTCGTTCCTTTGCAAAAGGACGAAAGGCAAATTGCTTCCGCGGTACCACCTTTATTGGCGATGCGGCATTGGCCGCATGCCCGCTTACCTCTTTGGTAACAGGGAGAGGACCCTGGCCAGGTTCATCCCTGGCGCTCCGGGGTGGGTTCAGGCAGGCCGTACGGCAAATCTTGCAGCGGTATGATTTGCTCTCTGAACGCAGGCGTATGCCCTACTAATCCCCATCAACACGTTCGTATCTTTATACCATTGGATTTGAAATTTATTATCGCAGACCCTTTACACAATTGTCAAGTGATATGAAAAAAAATGCAGACTGTATATTTTCCCTGTTTCTACACAACCTACCTAAAGATTCTGCAAAGAAACGGGTGACAAAAATGGGGAAATTTAAAAAGCCGAAAAAAGCAAAAACGTTAGAAGAAATTGCGCAGGGACAGGCAAAAGAAGATGTGAAAGAACAGAAGAGGCTCGAAGAGATTGGCATTGATCCGATGACAGCGGTGAATGCCGCGCGGCTGCAAGCGATATTTAAAGATGTGGACGTGTTTGTCACGCATCTATTAACATTTCCAAACGCAAAAAATGACGCAAGAATGCCGGAAGGGGCAGTATTTTTTCTGGATGACTTGGTCAATGAAATGATTCTTGACCAGCATGTGATCCGGCCATTGTTAGAAATGGGCCCGGAGTCGTTTCTCGGTCATGTGGAAGATCAGGTGATTACGGCAAAAAAATTGATGCCGGTTGATAATTTAAAAACGATGATTGAGATGATTACCGCCGGCTGTGCTGTCGTTCATGTCGATTATATGCCGTATGCGGTCGCGGTGGTTACGCCGAACCTCCCAACCCGTTCTGTTTCCGAACCAGAGGCTGAACAGCTGGTGCGGGGCCCGCGCGAAGGTTTTACCGAGAAGCTACAGGATAATACAGGGTTGATTCGCAAGCGGTTACGCACGCCGGATTTGAAGTCGGAAGTGATTAAAATCGGCCATCGTAGCCGAACAGTGGTCTGCTTTATGTATATTTGCGATCTTGTAGAAGAAGATGTCCTTAATACGTTGCGGAAACGATTGAAAGAAATCGATCTGGATGTTCTTCTGGAGAGCGCCGAGCTCGAAGAGTTAATTCAGGATAGTGTCTACTCGCCGTTTCCACAAATTCTTTCCACTGAACGACCGGATAAAGTAGTATCGGGACTGGCGGAAGGACGGGTAGCCGTCATTGTTGATGGTACGCCATTTGTGCTGCTGATACCGGCTGTTTTCTATGATTTCTTGCAGGCTAGCGAGGATTACTATCAGCGTTTTTACTTTCCCAGCGCGGTTCGTCTATTGCGGATCATTACGTTTCTTACCGCGCTACTAGGCCCGTCCCTTTATGTTGCTATTACTACATTTCATCAGGAGCTTATCCCCACCCCGCTTTTATTAACGGTTATTTCAGCTAGAGTCGGTGTGCCGTTTCCGGCGTTAATTGAAGCGTTAATTATGGAGATTTCGTTCGAGATACTGCGGGAAGCGGGTGTGCGCCTGCCGCGTCCGGTCGGTTCGGCGGTCAGTATAGTAGGCGCGCTTGTTGTAGGGCAGGCGGCCGTAGAAGCGGGGATCATTTCACAGGCAATGGTCATTGTCGTAGCTTTTACAGGGATTGCTTCTTTTACTATTCCTGCTTTTAATCTGGCTATGGTTACCCGCCTGCTGCGTTTCCCGATGATGATTGTTGCAGCGAGCCTGGGGATATACGGCATTTCGATTGCGCTTGTCGCGCTCGGTATTCACATGTGTTCGCTGCGTACGTTTGGCGTACCGTATATGTCCCCGGTTGCCCCGGCGCATCCTAGGTCATGGATAAGCGAACTGCTCGTTTTGCCATTTTCACTACGAAAATCGCGGCCAAATTATTTGCAGAAAAAGGACCTGAAGAGAATGGATGTAGCTTCTAATCCTCCGGAGCAGGAAGGGGGAACGCATGAATGAAGAAAAAACTGCTTTCATTTGCTTTCTTTTTCCTTTTGTTCGTCCCCTTTCTTCAGGGATGTGGCACAGTAGCGGGCGGCATTGCTGTCCGGGAATTAAACCAGTTAAATGTCGTAATGATCACGGGGGTAGATTATGATCCGAAGCATAAAAAATTTATTCTGTCTATCCAGTCTCTTAAACCGGCGAAGGAAAAAAATGTCGCCATTTCGCCAGAGAGCGCATATACGGCAAGAGCAACAGGAGACACCATTATGGAAGCTTCAAAAAACTTGCGTGCTCAAACATCCGGAAAGCTTGTCTGGTTTCACAGTAAGGTCATCATATTAGGGGAGACGTTAGTAAAACAGAAAGTACTGAAAGAAGTGGTGGATTTCTTTGCGCGAAATCGGGAAATTCGTTATTCCAGCTGGATTCTTGTCGCCAATGGAACGGCGGAGGATATCGTAACAGCAGAGCCAAATGGCGAGAGTACAATGGGAGAGGAACTGGTCGGAATTATTAACAATCAGGCGGAATGGGGCCGAACGGCAGTTGTGATGCTACGTGAACTCATTAACAGCTATGCGAGTCCGTACGAAGGATTTGTCACCGGTCGTGTTCACAAGTATCTTTCCAAAGATAAGGAAAAACAAATTATAGCGATTACCGGCGCTTCCGTAATTCGTAATCAAACACTGGTAACGGATTTATCCAGAGAGGAGGTTCGGACGCTTCATTTTCTTAATAAAACGATACAGCAGGAGCCGGAAATAGTCTTTTCTGTTCCGCTAAACGAAGCGGGGAGCAACAGACGAAGTACCGCGGTACAGATTAAGATAAAAGACAGGAAAAAAAGCAGCATAACAAATGGAGTTCCCAAAATTGATGTGCAATTAAGCTTGGATGCTACCGTTTTAGAGTCGGGCGCTTCACCCGATTTTAACAAGGAGGTGACGGTGGCCAAGCTGAAAAAACGATTGGAAGAAAGAATACAACGTGACATTCGCACTCTGCTTCATAAAATGCAGAAAGAGAAAAAGGTCGACATTTTTGAATTTAATAGTTTGATTCACCGTCAGCATAAACGGTACTGGCATGAGCATCGAAAGGAGTGGGATACTATTTATCCGAATATTCCTGTTCATGTATCCATTACATGGAATACGTTCCGTACCGGGCTAATTAATCAGGTAAAAAAAGGTGAACAGTCATGATCTTGATTCTGGCTTGTCTTTTGTTTGTCGTATATTTCGTGGTTAAAGTAAGGCAGTTCAGCAAAGATAAAGAATGGAAAGATTTGTTTGTTTTTGTGGTGCTCAGCGTTATAGCTAGTTATTTTGTGTTAGTCTTTATGTTCAACTGGGGCGTTGGCTATCCTATTCGCTATTTACACAGTATCACTGGACCGATTGCTCACAGAGTGTTCCCTGCAATTTTTGGCATTGAGATGTAAAAGGCGGTGAAAAATATGTATGAAAAAGGTCGAATTTCTTCCAGTCAATTGTTTATCCTGATTGTCATTTATATGACAAGCTCGGAGAACCCCATAATGGCGGGCCAGGATGGGGCAATTGCCAGTTTGTTTGCCATTTTGCCCAGCATCCTTACCTTTTATTTGCTTGCACAACTGCAAAAGCGGCATCCTGGAAAGATACTGTTTGAATACGCGGAAGACATCCTCGGGAAATGGCCGGGAAAATTGGTAAGTTTGTTGTATATCTGTTTTGCAGTGGAGGTTTGCTCCATTCTGTCTCGAAGTGTCGCCGAATTCGTCGTATCGACATTAACTCCTGAATTGCCGGTTGGTGTATACATTATTAGCATGGTTATCGTAGCAGCGTATGCGGTATACCAAGGAATAGAAGGAATTGGCCGATTCGTAGAGATGGCGTTTCCTTTTTATTTCATCTTGCTTGTTTTTATCAATATGCTGCTGATCGGTCAGTTTAGGCTGGAGAATGTGCTACCGTTTTTGGATCATCCACCGGGCGAGATTTTGTATGCATCGTATCTGCATTACGTTCTTCCGCTTGGAGAGATTATTTTTTTCATGAGTATTCTTCCTTACACGAAAAGATCGAATAAGCGATTTTTTTCTCCGGTCATTGCGCTTGTGCTGGGCGGTCTCTACATTGCCTATAAGATCATTATCACCGTTGGGGTGCTTGGACCGGGAACAGCGCAGGCTAACACATATCCGTACATTACAGCGATTCGCTTTGTTAAGATTGGGGAGTTTATCGAGCGGATTGATATTTTGCTCCTTGGAATCTTTATCATGATGATATTGATGAGATTTATCGTTATTTTCTATACGCTCGTCCATGGAGTGGCACATCTTACCGGAGCGAAAAGTGTCAATCCGCTTGTGTTGCCACTCTGTTTTCTGATTATTGGCCTATCACAAATTTTTATTAATGATGTAAATGATGTTACTTTGTATCATAATGATATTCGCGTGGTGACTGCCCCTATTTTTATGTTGCTTTTGCCTGCATTGCTCCTTGTCGTTAGCTGGTTGCGTCGACGAAAGCAGGGGCCTGCTAATCATGTGGATAGTTTGGAAGAAGGAAAGGCGTCGAATTAATTCGTCGCCTTTTTTCTTTTTGTACAGTACAATAGATGTTGGATTGTAAGCTTGTTGGTACAAATGCGCATGGAGCCGTTTGCCGACAAGCATTATTATTTTTAGGAAGGGGAGTGAAGAAAGTGCGAACCGCTTCGTCATCATACCGTTTTTTGCTTTTAATCTTTGTAGTGCTCATTGCTGGCTTGAGCCAAGGGTTACTGCTTCCACTCCTAACGATTCTTTTGGAAAAATCAGGAGTATCATCCGGCATGAACGGTTTGAATGCCGTTGCCTTGTATATCGGGATGTTCCTTATCATGCTGGTTATTGAAAAGCCAGTGCGTAAATTCGGCTATAAAAGGGTCATCATACTGGGAATTATGCTTGTTATGGCGGCGACGCTATTATTTCCCCTCTGGAAAAATCTTGTCTTTTGGTTTGCGTTGCGTATGTTGGTCGGAATGGGAGACAGTGCGCTGCATTATTCGTCACAGCTGTGGATTACATCTACAAGCCCGGCTGAGAAACGAGGGCGCAATATTTCTATTTACGGAATGGCGTATGCGATTGGATTTAGTATCGGACCTTTGGGCATCAATCTGATGTCATTCGGTGTGTGGGTGCCTTTCGCTGTGATCGGCGGCTGTTTTGGTCTTGCGCTTTTGCTTTTGCTCAAGATGCCGCACGAATATCCGGTACGGGAAGAAAAGAATGCACCTGCCAAAAGCCGTTATATCGGGGCAATACGAATCGCTTGGTTCGCGCTTTTTCCGGCTCTTCTTTATGGGTATATGGAATCGTCCATGAACAGCAACTTTCCGGTGTATGGGCTGCGGATGGGGATCAGCGAAAGCTGGGTGTCAGTGCTTTTGCCTGCTTTCGGTATTGGAAGCTTGATTTTGCAGATTCCGCTCGGATTATGGAGCGACCGCAAAGGGCGAAAGCAAGTGCTTATGCTGGCCGGATTCGCAGGTGGGCTGGCCTTTTTGTCTGTTCCGCTATTCGGCAATAATGTATGGGGCATATTGTTTGCGTTTATTGCGGCAGGAGGTCTGGTCGGTTCATTTTATTCCCTTGGCCTTGCTTATGTGGCTGACCTTGTGCCGAAAGCGTATCTGCCAGCAGCCAACGTCATCGCTTCCATTAATTTTAGCGTAGGAAGCATTATTGGCCCGAATCTGGGCGGGCTCGGCATTCAATATGTGTCTCCGGGCAGCATGTTTTATTTTCTTGGTAGTATGTTCTTGCTTTTCATAGGTTTAGGATTCTTTTTCCAGAGAACCAAACAGGAAGAAAAAACATCGTTAATCCGTTTTACAAATTAGCCTTTTTTTCTTAAAATAAAAAGGATGGAGGGCAGTTGGAAAGGGGACGGGAGCATGATTATTCAAGTTAAAGATTTGCATAAATATTATGGTTCATTGGAAGTATTGAAAGGCATCGACTGCGTCATTAATGAGAAGGAAGTCGTCAGCGTGATTGGCCCGTCCGGTTCGGGGAAAAGTACGTTTTTGCGCTGCTTGAACGGATTGGAAGAATTAACGAGCGGCCAGATTATCGTTAACGGGCATGATTTGTCCGATCCGAAAGTTGATATGAACCGGGTGCGCATAGAAGTGGGCATGGTATTCCAACGCTTTAACCTGTTTCCGCATAAAACTGTACTGGAAAATGTGATGCTTGCCCCGTTGAAAGTGTTGAAAGAAAATCCTGACAAAGCGCGTGAAAAAGCGTTGCATCTTCTTGAAAAAGTCGGCCTGCGTGACAAAGCAGAGGTTTATCCGGAGAAATTGTCAGGGGGGCAAATGCAGCGTGTAGCGATTGCAAGGGCACTGGCGATGAATCCAAAAGTGATGTTGTTTGATGAGCCGACTTCGGCACTTGACCCTGAATTGGTAGGCGAGGTGCTGGCGGTTATGAAAGAGCTGGCCCAAGAAGGGATGACGATGGTAGTGGTTACCCATGAAATGGGGTTTGCACGCGATGTGTGCGATCGTGTCATCTTTATGGATCAGGGTGTTATTATAGAAGAGGGCAAGCCGGAAGACGTATTTACGAATCCGAAGAATGAACGCACGCGTGCGTTTCTGCGCAAAGTCATCGATATTTCCGAGGAGGCACATTAATATCGAACAGACAAATATTGTGAAACATACAGGTTTTTTGCAAGGATTTGTTCACAAATATGAAAATCCAGTACAGTATATATTGAAGCTTAATGAAGCGAAAGTGCTGATGAACGGATGGATCGGCAGAAGCATCCGTGTTGAGTTTCTGGACAATATAAAGTGTGTACATTGCGGACGAAGCATAAAGAAGACGTACAATAACGGATATTGCTATCCCTGCTTTGTCAAGTTGCCGGAAAATGATTTGTGTATCGTAAAACCGCATGAGTGCCATTACCACTTGGGAACGTGTCGAGATTCTGAGTGGGGAGTGGCGCACTGCATGGTTCCCCATTACGTCTATCTGGCTGTGAGCAGCGGCGTTAAAGTAGGATTGACCAGAAAAAATAATGAAAAGAAACGTTGGGTAGATCAGGGAGCGGTGCAGGCGATCGCAATCGCTGAGGTGCCTACGCGGAAAATCGCAGGCGAATTGGAAGCATATCTTACACAGTATCTGGCAGATAAAACCGATTGGCGCAAAATGCTGAAAGGTGAAGTGGAGCCGGTTGATCTGATTGGGTTGCGCGAGAAAATATATGAATATTTTCCGGAAGAGTACAAACAGTACATGATTGAAGAAGATGAATGGATGAACTTTATATATCCAATTTTGGAACAGGTCCAGAAGGTAAAACCATATAACCTAGACAAGCAACCTGTAATCGAAGATCGGCTAATTGGAATGAAAGGACAGTATTTGCTTTTTGAGAATGGTGTGTTAAATATACGTAAATACTATGGATATCAGGTGGAAATAAGCGGATAGTCTTGAGATAAGAAGGAGGAGCAGGAGGCAGATAGAAAAGCCGTCTGCTTCTTTCTTTGTTTGTCTAGCATGCTTAATCTAGGAGATAGTGGGGAGAGAACCATGGAAGAAGAAAAGCAGCGTGCGCTTTTGTTTCATGTGTGGATGCTTGATGATTACGCCGAACTTTTACAATGGTTGCAGGAAGAAACAGTGACTCATGCAGATTTTTCTAGAATGAAGGGAAAGGTTGAAGACGCGAATGTGCCGGAAGAGGTGAAAGAGTTACACTACAGGATGATTGAGCGGTTGGCCAGGGTACAGGGAAAGCTTGAAAATTTAAGCTGGATGTCAGAGCATCTAAAAATTCTACATGATTTGCAACAGACATTTACCCAGACGTTTGACAAAGAGAGAATTTATCAAAAAGCGTTTGAGCTGGTATCTCGCGTAATGGATGTGGACGCATTCTTCATCGCTTTTTACCGCAAGGGGGAAGAAAATATTTACATTCCGTTTGCTATCGATAACGGTATTCGCTATGAAAGTTGGACGATTCCGTTCGGTCAGGGGATTGTTTCCGAAGTGCTGAAAACGGGCCGTTCTATTCATATTCATGCAGGGGCAAAACAGGAGAGAAAGGAGGAAATTTGTTGGGGAAATCCCGCTCAGGATACAAAAACCCTCATTTTTGTGCCGATGGTTTTGCGAGGAAAGATGAAAGGGGTCATTACGGCGCAAAGCTATCGCGAGTTCGCTTATAAAAAAGAGCATGAGGAGCTTTTGCGTATTATTGGTACACAGGTGGCCAGTGCGATTGAAAATACAGAATTATATGAACGAATGATGGAGCTTGCTATTAAGGATGAACTTACCGGCTTAAAAAACCGTCGCGCGTTTCAGGTTGATTTGCATGATAAAATTCGTCAGGCGAATCTGCGCGGTGAGCCGCTTTCCCTGCTAATGATTGATTCAGATAATTTGAAAGAAATAAATGATACGTACGGTCACCATGCTGGGGATTTGCTGTTGCATCGTGTAGCTGAATCCATCAACTATTGTCTTGGTCCACGCGAAGAAGCATATCGGTATGCAGGAGATGAATTTATTGTGCTGGCGTTAGGCGCAGACGGAGAAACAGCGCGGAAAAAAGCGAAGGCCATGCAGCAGCATTTACGGCTGTATCCTCCTGTTATTAACAAGATGAAGATACCTGCTTCGCTTAGTATTGGTATTGATACATACCCTGTGTCTGCCAAAAATGCGGAAGAATTGAAGAAACACGCCGATCAGGCATTATATGTATCCAAGAAGCTGCGAAATGCGGTTACGCTATATGAGCGGTAATCCGGAGAGAATATCGACCACCTTGTAAAAAGGGATACAACCGCCTATAATCACCTATGGTAAGGAACAAATAAATAGGGATAGATGTACAGAAAGGGGTGCGGAGAAGCAGATGAAAAAATGTGTATCGATCATGATAGCTATTATGTTGCTGGTTGTGCTGGCCGCATGTGGTAACAATGCGTCCGACAGTTCAGGCAATGATTCTGCCGGACAGAAGAAACAGCAAGCGCAGGCGGGAGCGTTTCCACTGAGTATTACAGACAAAACAGGGACGGAAGTCAAACTAGAAAAGAAACCGGAACGGATTGTGTCCGTTATGCCGAGCGCTACCGAAATCGCTTATGCCGTAGGCGCGGGCGATAAAGTGGTAGGTGTATCTAATTATGATAATTATCCGGAAGAAGTAAAGACAAAAGAAAAAGTTGGAGACCTGAAAGTCAACATTGAGAAAGTCGTATCGCTGGAGCCAGATCTTATCCTGGCAGATACAGGAAATGGGGAAGCGATTGAGGCGCTTCGCAAAACCGGTCTTCCAGTCGTAGTAATGGGGGCGAAAACATTTGACGAGATTTATGATTCCATTGAAATGATAGGAAAAGTCACCGGCAATGAGGTGAAAGCAGCTGAGGTCATTAAGCGCATGAAAGATGATGTGCGGGAAGTTCAGGAAAAAGTAAAAAACATTCCCGTAGACAAGCGCCCGAATGTCTGGATTGAGGTTGATCCTTCTTTATTTACGGCAGGAAAAGGCACATTTATGCACGATATGGTGACGATGGCCGGGGGCAACAATATTGCGGCTGATTTGGATGGCTGGAAGCAACTATCGGAGGAGAAAGTGCTACAGCGTAACCCGGATGTAATTCTAAACACATACGGTTACTATAACAAGGACGCGTCCGTTAAAATCAAGCAACGGCCGAAATGGCAGCAAGTAAAAGCGGTACGAAACGGCCAGGTGTATTCGCTTGATTCGGACGTAGTAAATCGACCGGCACCACGTATTACGCAAGGGCTAAAAGAGATTGCGCAATATTTGCACCCGGAACTATTTCATAAATAAGGAATGATGCAATTGAAAGAAGGTCAATTGGGCTGGGGGAAGAAGCTAGGATTGTGGCTGCTTCCCCTTCTTCTTGTGCTTCTTGTTGTGATGGTGGCCAGCGTTTCGCTAGGCAGCGCTAGATTATCTTTCAGCACGGTTTGGAAAATTATTCTTTCGCACGTACCGTTTATGCCGGAATTTACAAAAGAGTGGTCAAATTCGGCGGAGATTATCGTATGGAATATTCGGATGCCCCGCATTTTGGTGGGCGTTTTGGTCGGGGCGGCGCTTGCAGTATCCGGTGTTGCTTACCAAGGTGTTTTGCGCAATCCGCTTGCCGATCCTTATGTGCTGGGAGTGTCTTCCGGCGCTTCGCTCGGAGCAGCTTCTTTTATTTTATTCGGGCAGGAGCTTTTGTTTGCCGGCCGGTGGACACTGCCGCTTATTGCCTTTATTTGCGGTGTGGGTACATTGTTGGTAGTGTATCGTCTTGCTTATATCGGTGGAAAAGTCCAACCGGAAACACTTCTGCTAGCGGGCGTGGTGGTGCAGGCGTTTCTTGGCGCAGGTCTATCTCTAGTTATGTCGATGTCTGGAGAAAAGATGCAAACAATTTTGTACTGGTTAATGGGAAGCTTGACATTAAGCGATTGGTCTTCTGGCATGGTGATTGTTCCGTATGTCCTAGGCGGGGCGCTCGTAATTTTCCTTTTTGCGAGAGAGTTGAATTTACTGACGCTCGGTGAACAAAAAGCGCACCATTTGGGGATGAATGTAGAGCGAACACGTCTTATCGTATTGCTTGCGGCCTCCCTTACCGCAGGAGCGGCGGTAGCGGTTTCCGGCGTTATTGGTTTTGTTGGATTGGTAGTGCCGCACATTATGCGATCGCTCGTTGGTTCGGATCATCGGGTGCTTTTGCCGGTATCAGCGATTGCGGGCGCGATTTTATTAATGATTGCCGATACGGCGGCGCGGACGATTATGGAGCCGCAAGAGCTTCCGATCGGTGTTATTACCGCATTTTTGGGCGCGCCTTTCTTCGGGTATTTGTTGCGTAAGCGACGGCGTGGTTTGTGGTATCATGAATGAAGCACAAGGAGGCAAGCATAGGTGAACATGATCGAAGTGTGCGATATAAGCCTGCGGATCGGACAGCACGAAATTTTGCACGATATTCATTTCTGCGTTGAGAAAGGTAAAATATTGGGCATTATCGGGCCGAACGGCTCGGGCAAATCGACGTTGATAAAAGTAATATCGCGCCTGCTTGTCCCCTCTTCAGGAATGGTAACAGTGGATGGCAGGGAGATCTCCGCCTACTCTCCTAAGATGCTGGCACGCAAAATGGCGGTCGTAAGCCAGGAAGGATTTCCCCCGCTGCCGATTACCGTCAGGGAAGCGGTCGCGATGGGAAGATACCCGTATCATCGCTTGTTCCGGAGCAATGTAGCACGAGATGCGGAAGCTATACAGCGTGCGCTCATGCGAACAGGACTTACGGGGCTGGCTGATCAGCCGCTTGAAAAGTTGAGCGGCGGAGAACGCCAGCGCGCCGCTATTGCCTGCGCGCTGGCGCAAGAGCCAGAAGTTTTGCTTTTGGATGAGCCGACGACGTATCTTGATATTGGCCATCAGATTGGAATTTTGGATGTGGTACGCGAATGGCGGCAAGAAACGGGAGGCACCGCGGTGCTTGTGCTGCACGATTTAAATTTGGCCGCCCAGTACTGTGACTGCCTGCTGCTTATGGAGAACGGAAAAATTACGCAATATGGCGGTGTGGAAGAGATAATAGAAGCCAATTTGCTGGCAGGTGTATATGGCGTGAAACCATTGGTTATTACTCACCCGAATTTGCACCTTCCTCAGATTTTGCTGGAAAGATCCAGTTGACCTGCAATTTGTTTCTAGCACCTTCCGCACATGGTTTTTCTTATGCTATGCTATAGAAAAAGGAGGATCAGGATGACGGAAGTTACAGCTTACTTATATAATAAATGTGGCACATGCCGTAAAGCGAAAAAATGGATGGACGAAAACGGGATCACATACCGCGAAATTCCGATTGTGGATGAGCCACCGACCAAGGAGCAGCTTCGTACATATTGGCAGCAGAGCGGACTCGATCTCAGGAAATTCTTTAATACAAGCGGGCAATCTTATCGTGAACGGGGCCTAAAAGACCGATTAAAGGATATGTCAGAAGAAGAAATGCTGGATTTGCTCGCCTCTGATGGGAAGCTTATCAAGCGTCCGCTTATCATTGGAAATGGTAAAGTGACGGTCGGATTTAAAGAAGACGAAATGGAGCAAGCGTGGAAATAAGGGAGGCGCGTATGGAAAGGTTGCTTACTATTCGGCCTTCGCGCCGTCTTCAGGGGCTGACGTCGGCTATCTTCACGGAAATGAACCGGCGCAAAAAAGAGGTAGAGGCGCGCGGTGTTCGGGTTATTGACCTTGGTATTGGCAGTCCCGATCAGCCGCCACCTCCCTTTGTTATCGAAGCGTTAACCCACGCGGTACAGAATGTGGGGAATTATGGTTATCCGACTTCGGAGGGCTCACCTGCATTTCGGAAAACGGTTGTGCGTTGGTATCAGCATCGTTTCAGCGTAGAATTGGACCCTGAACATGAAGTGCTATCGCTTATGGGCTCACAGGATGGGCTGGCTCATTTGGCTCAGGCATGGGTCGACCCAGGAGATATCGTATTGGTTCCGGACCCAGGCTATCCGATTTATTTTGCAAGTGTAGCGCTTGCGGGCGGCGAGATTTATCCGATGCCATTGCGTGAAGAGAACGATTTTCTACCTGATTTTTCGAAAATTCCGGATGATGTGAAAAAGCGCGCTAAACTGATGGTGCTCAATTATCCGAACAATCCGGTGACCGCTATCGCAAAAGATGGATTTTTTGCAGAAGTCGTTTCGTTTGCTAAGGAAAACCAGTTAATCGTTGCGCACGATTTGGCGTATTCGGAGCTTGCGTTTGACGGATACCGTCCACCGAGCTTCCTAATGACGCCGGGAGCGAAAGAGGTGGGAGTCGAATTTAACTCCCTGTCCAAAAGCTTTAATATGGCTGGTTGCCGTGTTGGTTATCTTGTAGGTAACAGGGATATTATTCGCCCGCTTGCCATCATTAAGTCCAATATTGATTATGGGGTGTTTCTCGCCGTACAGGAAGCGGCAGTAGCGGCGATGGAGTACGATATTGCAAATCCAGGAAAAAACTACAATGCTGCCATTTATAAGAAACGGCGTGATGTGCTGCTGGACGGACTTCGGGACAACGGATGGACAATACCGAAGCCGCAGGCGACCATGTTTGTCTGGGCGCGTGTTCCTGACGGGTGGACTTCCGAGACGTTTGCTTTTGCCTTGTTGGAAAAGGCGGGGGTCGTGGTGATTCCTGGCAATGCGTTCGGTGCTGAAGGGGAAGGGTATGTTCGCATTGCGCTGGTAAAACCTGTTGACGTTTTAAAGGAAGTGATTCTGCGTATTAAGAAATCAGGAATACTTTCTTCCTAAACGGTGTATGTTATATGATGTGTGCTGACCATCATAAGGCTCATTTTGAAAAAAGTTGAACTATCTTAATTAGAATAATTACAATCTTGTATTGACTATTATCATTTGGCTTGCTATTATGTAAAGAGATAAGGTAACATTTACTATTCCGGGCTTGCCCGGATTAGAATAAATATTAGGAGGTAGTTACATATGGCAGAACGCTTAGTAGGTTTACCAGCTCCAGATTTTGAAATGGAAACAGCTCTGGGTGACGGTGAGAACTTCGGGACTGCAAAGCTGTCTGACTACAAAGGCAAATGGCTGGTAATGTTCTTCTATCCGCTGGACTTTACTTTTGTATGCCCGACGGAAATCACTGCAATGAGCGACGCATATGAGCAATTCAAAGAACTGGATACGGAACTGCTGGCAGTCAGCACAGACAGCAAGTTCTCTCACCGTGCATGGATTAACACGCCGCGTGAAGAAAACGGTCTGGGCAAACTGAACTTCCCGATCGCTTCCGATATTACTCATAAAGTATCCCGTGACTATGGTGTGCTTATTGAAGAGAAGGGTGTTGCGTTGCGCGGTCTATTCATCATCGATCCGGAAGGCACATTGATGTATTCCGCAATTCATAACTTGGATGTTGGACGCAGCGTAGACGAAACACTCCGCGTGCTGCAAGCTTTCCAATCTGGTGGTTTGTGCCCTGCAAACTGGCGTCCGGGTCAAGCTCACTTGGAAGCGAAGTAATCGTTGTTCGCTTGTACGGAAAAGGACCTAACTTTTGCAAAAGTGTTAGGTCCTTTTTTTACAATTTTCTCCGTTTCGCGCATATTGACCGGACGGGGGGTAGAAGTGGAAGAAATTATTATATTAAGGAGGCGCGTTGCATGAAACTGCGTGAGGAAATGCCTGAATTTGAAGGGATTACCGAATGGGTTAATGGCGAAGTGAAAAAGGAAGACCTGAAAGGAGCGCCAGTGCTTGTTCATTATTGGTCGATTAGCTGCCATACATGCAAGGAAGCATTACCACAATTGAACGAATGGCGCGATCGCTACGCAGAACAGGGCTTGCGCGTCGTTAGTATCCACATGCCACGTTCGGAAAAGGATATGGAAATTGAGCCTGTGAAGGAAGCGATTAAGAAGTACCAGCTAACACATCCTGTCGCGATTGATAACAGCTATAAGCTGGTTGACGCCTACAAAAATCAGTATGTGCCGGCGTACTATTTGTTTGATGCAGATTTGAAGTTGCGCCATTATCAGGCGGGCGAAAAAGGGCTAAAAATGCTTGAAAAGCGCTTGGACCGTGTGCTCACTCCAGAAGAAACGGAGAAATAGTCCGGAAAGAATAACAGGGAGGATTCGATCGAGATGAATTTGCCGATGAATTTAAAGTATAGCGAAGAGCATGAATGGGTACGCGTCGAGGGAAATAAGGCGTACGTAGGAATTACTGATTTTGCGCAATCCGAACTGGGAGATATCGTGTTTGTCGAACTTCCGTCTGTAGGCGATGAAGTGAAACAGGATGAGCCGTTCGGCAGCGTAGAGTCCGTAAAAACTGTATCTGAACTGTATGCGCCAGTAAGCGGAAAAGTGGTAGAAGTGAATGGTGAACTGGAAGATTCTCCGGAACTCGTGAATGAATCACCGTATGAAAAAGCGTGGATAATTGTTGTTGAGATGTCCGATACAAGCGAGTTGAATAAGCTGATGGATGCGGCGGCTTATGAAGAAATGGTGAAGGAATAAAGAATTGCCGAGTCGAAAGTCAAAGGTGTAAAGAAACAATACAGTCATTTCATCTTCATCTTTAAAATACAGGAGCCTTCCAGCATCAAATGTTCGGAAGGCTTTTAAAGTTATTTAAAAGTGAAGTTTTGGAAGAATGATTGCTTCAAAAATGAACGAATAAAGTTGTTTAAGTTTGAAAGTGGAAAAATGAATAATAGCTT
The DNA here is from genome assembly GCF_001439585.2 of Aneurinibacillus sp. XH2. Lineage (NCBI taxonomy): Bacteria > Bacillati > Bacillota > Bacilli > Caryophanales > Paenibacillaceae > Aneurinibacillus > Aneurinibacillus sp. XH2. The sequence continues at coordinate 652,597 of NZ_CP014140.1, forward strand.
CCCAATTATAATGTTAATTTTCCACCATGATAGCAATAATAATCTTTAGCTTTAAGGTTTTTTAAACGATTCAAAGACTGATTTGCTTTCTCAATATCTAAACAAAATGTGGATTCGCTATCACTAATTCATTCCCCTCTCTAACTGCTGCATCTCCTGTAATGACACTGCTTAATTCAGGAAAATATAATGAAATATGGCCTGATGTATGCCCTGGTGTTGCAACAATTTTGCATTTATTATGTAAAATCCATTGGCCATCATGGACTGTTTCATCAACTGAAACATGTCTTAAAATTTTTAATTGCTGTATAAACCAATTTCCAAACTCTTTTTCTTCCTCAGGCATATTATTTAGCATTTCCTCAGCTTGAACTAATCTCTCAGATTTCGCTTCACCACTAATGAATTTCGCTTCCACTTCACTAGCTATAATAGTAACTGAAGGATATTTTTCCTTGAAATCGTATAAAGAACCGATGTGATCATCATCACAGTGTGTAATAATGATATTCTTTAAATTCTTCATGTCATATCCAATTTTTAAAATCTCCTTTTCAATTAAAGGCAAAAAATTGGTATAGCCTGTATCAACTAAGGTTAATTCATTCATGCTACTTTTACTTCAGTTCGTTTGACTACACTGTCCGAATTTTAAATAAACGAATATCGAAATTTCCTGTTTATTATACATGAAATGGAAACTAGAGGGATATATAACTTGAATCGTTCAATTTTTAAACGACATTGTCACTGTACAAAAGGAGCACAAGAAGAAGGATGTTTTTGTATAAAATTAGAGGGCTTTGAAAAAGCAAACCATTCATTGCGAAAACTTGTGGAGCGTATGGAACGGAGAACGAGCGGTTAACGCCCACAAGTTTTTCTTATGTTTGAGAAACGAGTAAAAAATATCTTCCTTAGGCATACTATAAGTATTCTTGTGTAAATCGGGAGGGATTGTGATGTCACAGCAGCCAGATGTAAATCGTATTGATGTTACGAAGCAAGTGCGTGGCGAAGTGACGGAGGATTGCATTGTCCTGACACTGAATGGCCGAGAAATCGGACACATTCCGTTTGACGCGGCCTCCTGTACGATGAATGCCGGATACATGGTAGAGCAGCAAAGAATTTTTCGCATTGACTCGGCGGACACTGTCCATCCTTCCAGCTATGTTGATAATTGTGACATGGGATGGTGTTAAGCGAAAGCGTTTAAGCTCGGAGCGGAAATTTCCGCTCCCCTTTTTTTATAGTCTTTCAGACATATCTACTTTTTATGAGGAATCTTTTCATTTGTAAACGAGGAAACACTGGCAAGGCGTGTGCCAAACGTTGCCCGTCTCATGTAGAGCATGTGGCATGGGGAGAGAGAAGGATCGATAACGCCTACAAGTTTTTCTCATGTAAGGTTAGAGGGTTTTGTGGTAGAATAATAGAAAAAAGGTGAGAAAATTCAGCCATTGCAATGCAGGCAGTTTTTTCAGGGAAGTTCCATTATTTTACGCATGGGAAAACAAAATATACACCATTACAATAGAAGTTGTACGTTGTTGCGTAGCTGCTATAGATGATAAAGGAGGAGTCCGGATGAGCTTTTGTTGTGGAGCCAGTATGATTGGAGCACTTGGTAGTTTGCGTCATGTTAAGACGCAAATTCATAACGTCCCGATTTTGTACTGCCCTGTATGCAATCGTATTGATGTTCACCCTGAGATCGAGGAAGAGTATGATATATTGTCTGAATACGCCCAGGCCGATTTAGCTCCCGAAGTCGACTTTCGCGAATATGTGACCGGAGAGCATGTAGAGAGAATTTTTGAGAATTGCGTTTCGATCGACGACGGCAACATCTCTTATATTCTTCGCAGTCAGATTGATAATGCGCTTGATTTGATGTCTGTTGCCAAACAATTGGATGATGAAGAATGGAGCAATGAATTGAAGCGTCGTTTAAATAAACTAAGCAAACGCCTGATCCGTTGGGAAGCACAAAGCAACAAAACGCTGCCTTAGCTCAAGCTAGAGATTGAAAAAAAGAGTATTTTATGTTCGGTCGCCGGAGAATCTCTGCTGTAATAGAGAAACAGGCGGCTTTTCTTTTGTTTATATATGTCATAAGTTTATAAATACGGGTGCGTCCCCCCTGAAAATAGCAAGAAGGCGCGAATACATATGAAGCGAGGTGAATGTCTTTGTTACTTACACTTTTCCTAGGAAAGTGGCGCCGAAGAGAAAAGTTGTTGCAGGTGCAAGAGACTGAACACCTTCATCAAATGATTGAAAGAATACACCAGGGCGAAGATGCGTTGCGCAATGAATTGCTTCAGCAGTACCGTCCTTTTATCGGAACGACGGTATCAAAAGTGTGCAAGCGATATATTCACCAAACCCATGATGAAGAATTCAGCGTTGGACTTGAAGCGTTTAACGAAGCGATATCACAGTATTCAAGCGATAAAGGAAGCAGCTTTCTCTCGTTTGCTGATCTTGTGATACGCAGGCGTGTCATAGATTTTATTCGTAAAAACAAGCAACGGGCTTTATTTGTTTCGTTAGATGAGACAGCAGACCCCGAATCACCCGAGTATAATGTCTGGGATGTGCAGGCGGCGATTGAACAGCATCAAGCAAAGCAGGACGCGGAGATGCGGCGAGAAGAAATTTTGCATTATCGCGAACGTTTGCGTGAATTCGACATTGAGCTGGAAGAGCTTCCTGAATACACTCCAAGGCATGCAGATGCCCGAAAAAATATGATTCACATCGCCCGGATGATCGCGGATAACAAGAAGCTGCGCGAAGCATTTTTGGAGAAAAAGAAAATTCCTGTCAAATATCTTCTGCAGTTTATTTCTTTCTCACGCAAGACGGTAGAAAGAAATCGAAATTATATTGTGGCGATTACACTCATTTTTATTGAGAACTATCAATATTTGCGCTCCTACATTCAGGTGGATGATACAGAGGGAAAGGAGAAGCTTGCGCGTGAAAAGGAAGGGCATCGTACTGGAGATACAGAATCAGTATCTTATTGTCATGACGTCCGACGGGGAGTTTTGTAAAATCCCTCCTGTGGACAAACCTCTTACAGAAGGGGATGAGGTGGAATTTACACGCACGGTCAAAGCAGAAAAAGCATCGCAACGGGCCAAGCGCAGCTGGAAGGGCTGGACATATGTAGCGGCGGCTTGTTTGCTTTTATTCATTACTGCACTGCCGTTATGGAATATGGTTTTTGCTTCTGCTTACGCGGCCGTTTCCATTGATATTAATCCAAGCTTTGAACTTGAAATTGATAAAAACTATGTAGTAACGAGCGTCACAGCACTTAATCAGGATGCGGAAAGCATATTGAAGAATATTAAATGGGAAAAGCGTCCTTTATTGGAAGTAACGAAAGATATTCTCACGGACGCGCGCGTACACGGGTTTTTAAAAAATAACCACGATGTGCTTATTGTACCTGTAGGGTTGAAAAATCCGGAGGCTTCGCGGGAATTATTGCAGCTTATGAAAAAAGAAATACCGCATCTTGTCAGCAACAGCGCGGGAGAGCTTACCATCACTTTAATGGAAAGTACGAAAGAAATGCGCAAGCAGGCGCAAAAGCTGGGTATTTCCCCGGGAAAATACACGCTCTATGATTCCATGAAGCGAGTAAATAAAAAGATTAGTGAAAAGGAAATTCAGACGTTGAGCATTAGCGAAGTATCTTCCGCTATCGGAGGCTTTGAAAATATTCCAAACATCATTCAGTATTCGAAGGAAAAAATGGCGGCAAAACCGGAAGCGCGGCGACCAGCTCAAGTAACCAAACCCGTTGCTTCAAATGTAAAACAACGGATGGCGACGAACCATAAAGCTAACGCCACCAAAGAAGAAAAGAAAAAACATGAGACGACAGTCGTTCAGCGGGAAGAAGAATCGTCTGCTGGAAAACGCCAGCATATATTGACTGAAGAAGAAAAAAGGGATAAGACAAAAGGCGTGCCAAAAATCATTGCGGCCGAAACGAAGCGGAAAGCCGAACAGCAAACGAAAAGAGAAGCAAATCGGACGAAAGAAGATGAACGCTACTATTCTGAATACGGTCAACTACAACAGCAATATCAGCAGGGAGGACGCGCAATTAAAGAGGAAGAAAAAGAACGAAACGAAAAATATAAAGAAGAACGCGAAAAGCAAAAGAACAAGCAAAACTTTGCGCGTCCTCCAATTAACGAATCGGAAGAAAATAAGAAGCCGTCGTCCGGAAAAAAAGCGGAGGAAAATGATTAGCGTTAAACAACAAAAAATTTGGGCAAAGAACCGGTGTCGCATGGCACCGGTTCTTTTTTAACGCTATGCATTTTAGTCATTCAATCAAAAATAGAGGTACGTTCGCCGCGTGAATCGATTCCCGTATAAGAACTGCAATCAAAGTCCTCCCAACTTCGTGCCTCAGAAAGAATGATTGGCCTCTCGGCGCATAGACGACTATATTCTTCATCTGTCACGTACTGATACGCGTATTCATTTAACCGGCGAATGCGCCACAATCTTTTGCCGCTCGCTTCGTAAAACCATGCTTGTGCCTGATCGCAAAGGGGATGGGAATCATCGATAACTTTCCGACATGGAGGGCAGAAAAACTCCATTATATCACCCCGTTTTCACGATTTTAGTTACTAATATTATACAAAAAATTTTGATGAATAACACTGGATTTTCAGGAGATGGCTATAGGGAGCAAAAGGAAAGTTTCAAAATCATGTTCGCGTATGGTGGAAAGCAAGAAAAGTGATAAGATTGGAAATATATCACTTGTAGGCGAAGGCTCTTAGGTTCTTTTATGAAGGGAAGAAATGGGTATGAAAGAGATTCTATTCTATATTAGCGCCGCGATGTCAATTTCTTTTTTGCTGTTTATCCTAGCGTTTTATGCGCTAATAGGCAAAAAGGAAAATAAAAGTGATCTGGCTGTCATTGGTCCGGAATATTTTGATGTACCTATCTGGCGAGGAAAAGTAAAGGAAGTTATCCATAATGATAACGTGCACGCCACAGAAATGGATATCATTGTGTACAGCAAAAGCATTTTTATAGGGTTTGCTTCGCAAGGATTTCCGTTTGTTAGCATTCATGCAGGCGATATTATCAAGGTGCATTATCAGCGTCACAGTGTGTCCATTCAGGTAAAAGAGGGAAATGGGCAGTCTGCTTATGTAACGATAAAAGGAGCTGGAGAAAAACCGTTACTTCAATTCGCGCGTAAAGCGGAATTTATTGCCTCACGCGCTAGGAAAGCCGGCCTTTTCTCCTGAGAATTGTAAAAAATGAAAAAAGAACGATACAGCAAATCGTGGGGTTGCTTTCTTTTTTCCAATAAATTCTTTGGAAATTGGATACTCTAATGGAATAGAGATAAAGGTACTTTTTAAACAAATTTGTTTAAAAAGTATGTATATAGGTCTTTCCTTGATTTCCAACTATGATATACTATATTATATAAGAAGATTGAAGACAAATCGTTTATTATACGCGACTATTTTACGTCATGTTTGAAGTCGATAAGAGCTAATTGGAGGGAAAAATTCATGGCAGGAACACCGCATTTGCAAATAAAAGATCTATCTGTTGCAATCGAAGATAAACAGATTCTAAAGGGCTTAAACCTGGAAATTAAGGGCGGTGAAGTGCACGCGATTATGGGCCCGAACGGTACGGGTAAATCGACGCTAGCTTCCGCGATTATGGGACATCCCAAGTACGAAGTTACTGGTGGTTCCATTACATTGAATGGCGAAGACGTGCTGGAGATGGAGGTTGATGAGCGTGCACGTAAAGGGCTGTTCCTCGCGATGCAGTATCCGAGTGAAATCAGCGGTGTAACAAACGCTGACTTCTTGCGTAGCGCTTTAAATGCGCGCCAGGAAGAAGGTAAAGAAATTTCGCTCATTAAATTCATTCGTCAAATGGAAAAGCAAATGGAAATTTTAGAGATGGATCAGTCCTTCTCCCATCGTTATGTAAATGAAGGCTTTTCTGGCGGTGAGAAGAAGCGTAACGAGATCCTTCAGATGATGATGCTGAAGCCGAGCATTGCTATTCTTGACGAAATCGACTCCGGCCTTGATATTGACGCGCTGAAAATTGTTGCTCGCGGTGTGAATGAACTGCGTGGATCGGAAATGGGCGTATTGATGATTACGCACTACCAGCGTTTGCTGAATTACATTAAACCGGATTTCGTTCACGTAATGATGCAGGGACGGATTGTGAAGTCCGGTGGACCGGAATTGGCTCTCAAGCTTGAAGAAAAAGGATATGATTGGATTAAAGAGGAGCTTGGCATTAAGGACGAAACAGTAGGCGCAGAAGCGTAGGTTAGGAGGAAGCATAGTAATGAGCGTACAAACGAATGTGCGATTCGACCAGGAAGCGATTGCTCGTTTTCAGGGCGAGCCAGAATGGCTGACGCGGCTTCGCCAGGAAGGGATTAATGGTTATCAGCAATTGCCTCTGCCCAAGCTAGAGAAAACGAAAATTGACAAATGGAATATGGATGAGTTCGTTCCTTATAAAGAAGAAGCGGCACTTGCTTCGCTAGATGAATTGCCGCAGGAAGCAAAAGACGCACTGGCGCCAGACAACGGGAATGTCATGGTGCAGAAGCACTCCAGCGTCGTATATGTGGAGCTGAGCGCTGCGTTAAAAGAGCAGGGCGTGTTGTTCATGCCACTGGAGCAAGCTGCTCGTCAACATGGTGAGCTCGTGAAAAAATACTTATTCCAGAGCGGCATTGAGAGGCACAAAGTAACCGCGCTGCATCAGGCGCTGTGGGGTGGCGGATTTTTTGTATACGTGCCGAAAAATGTGGAAGTTAACGAACCGCTACAGCTTATTGTGTGGGGTACGGATGAAGATGTAGCCCTTTTACCACATACATTGATCGTGGCTGACGTAAATAGCAAGGTTACGGTTGTTGAAAACGTAATAGGGGCAAACTATACCCGCCCGGTTGTTGTCAATGGCATGGTGGAAATCTTCGCGGAAGGTGGCGCAAAAGTACAGTATGCTTCTCTGCGTTCTTTGGCAGAGCAGGTAACAGATTATACACACCGCCGCGGAATTACGGCGAACGATGCGCGGATCGAATGGTTGCTGGGAGATATGAATCACGGAAATACCGTGGCCAACACGACAACGATTTTGAAAGGCAACGGTTCTTCTACAGACATAAAATCCGTGGCGATGGCGAGCGGCGGTCAGAAAGAAAACTTTGTATCCCGCGTAGTGCATGTCGGTACTCATACGGAAAGCAATATTCTTGCGCGTGGAGTTATGTTGGATGAAGCGACAGCGATTTTCAACGGCATTACGGAAATAAAGAAAGGCGCACAGAAGGCAAACGGTGAACAGGCGGAAAATATCCTGATGGTCGGTGAACGTGCGCGCGGAGACGCAAATCCGATTTTGTTGATCGATGAAGATGATGTCATGGCGGGACACGCTGCATCTGTTGGGCCGGTAAGCCCGCTTCAGGTATATTATATGATGTCGCGCGGGGTGAAGCGCCAGGAAGCAGAACGCTTAATTATTAACGGGTTCCTAGCTCCGGTACTGGATCATTTGCCAATCGAGGGTATGCAAAAACGCTTAAGTGCAATGATTGAAGGGAAGCTGTCATCATGAACGCGAAAGAAATTCGCAAGCTCTTTCCAATCCTCAACCAAAAGGTAAACGGCCATCGACTTGTGTACCTTGATAGTGCAGCGACTTCACAGAAGCCAATTCAAGTTATTGAGGCGATTGACCGCTATTACCGCGAATACAACTCCAACGTTCACCGCGGCGTTCATACCCTCGGAACGCTTGCAACGGACAAATACGAAGGAGCGCGCGAGAAAGTACGCAAATTTATTAATGCTAAAGAAACAGCAGAAGTTATTTTCACACGCGGCACCACCACATCTTTAAACTTTGTTGCTCAGGGATACGCCCGCAATTTTATCGGTGAAGGCGATGAAATTGTGATTACGCAAGCAGAGCATCACAGTAATTTTATCCCGTGGCAGCAAATAGCTAAGAAGACCGGTGCGACCTTGAAGTTTATTCCATTGGCGGAAGATGGCTCCATTACCGTGGAGGCCGCAGAACAAACGATTACGCCAAAGACGAAGCTTGTAGCGATGGGATATGTGTCCAATGTGCTTGGTTCTATTAATCCAATAAAAGAAGTCGCTAAAATCGTGCATCGTTACGGCGGGGTTATGGTAGTAGACGGCGCACAGGCGGCACCACACTTGAAAGTTGACGTACAGGATTTGGATTGTGACTTCTTTGCTTTCTCCGGTCATAAGATGGCGGGTGCGACAGGCATTGGCGTTCTGTACGGTAAGCGTTATCTCTTAGAAAAAATGGAGCCGATAGAATACGGCGGCGAAATGATCGACTTTGTAGAATTATATGATTCTACATGGAAAGAACTTCCTTGGAAATTCGAAGGCGGCACACCGATTATTGCAGGCGCCATTGGTCTTGGCGCGGCGATTGACTTCATTGAGTCGATTGGAATAGACGAAATTCGTGAGCACGAGAAAAAACTGGTGGACTATGCGATGGAGCGGTTAAGCGAAATTAAAGGGTTGAAGATTTATGGTCCGAAACAGCGGAGCGGCCTTGTTACGTTTACGATGGAAGAGGCTCATCCGCACGATATCGCTACTGTATTGGATGCGGAAGGTATCGCGATTCGCGCGGGGCACCATTGCTGTCAGCCGCTTATGAAATGGTTGAATGTTTCGTCCACGGCGCGTGCTAGCTTTTACCTTTACAACACGGAAGAGGATATAGACGCATTGGTACAAGGACTTATTAAAACAAAGGAGTATTTCGGCAATGTCTTCTCTGGATGATTTGTACCGTAGAGTCATCATGGATCATTACCAAAAACCGCGTAACCGTGGTGAGTTTGAAGATGGTGCATTGACGGTTAATATGAACAATCCGACCTGCGGCGACCGCATTCAATTGCAGATGAAAATAGAAGATGGAAAAGTGACTGACGCCCGGTTTACCGGGGAAGGTTGTTCGATTAGTATGTCTTCCGCTTCGATGATGACGGAAGCCATCAAAGGTTTGACAGTCGAAGAAGCGTTAAAAATGGCCGACCTTTTCTCCCGTATGATGAAAGGTGAGGCTACAGAAGAAGAGATCGAAGACGCGGATTTAGGCGATATTGAAGCGTTGCAAGGCGTAAGCAAGTTTCCAGCCCGTATTAAGTGTGCGACTCTTGCATGGAAAGCGATGGAAAAAGGACTCCGTGAGCAACCAAATTAAAAGCAGGCGTAACACGTCTTAGCAAGGAGGAGATGGAAATGAGTAAAAAAGCACCTGAGCTGTCCTCAGAATATAAATATGGGTTTCATGATAAAGATATTTCAGTTTTCCGTGCAAAAAAAGGTTTGACAAGAGAAATCGTTGAGGAGATTTCTCGTATTAAAGGTGAAGAGAAATGGATGCTGGATTTCCGTTTGAAAGCTCTGGAAATCTTCGAAAGTATGCCGATGCCGATGTGGGGCGGAGATTTGACGGAACTCGACTTTAACAGTATCACCTATTACGTCAAGCCGTCCGAGAAAAAAGGGCGTGACTGGAGCGAAGTGCCGGAAGAAATCAAGAATACATTCGATCGCCTTGGTATCCCGGAAGCTGAACAGAAATTTTTGGCTGGCGTATCCGCACAATACGAATCTGAAGTGGTATACCATAATATGCAGAAAGAGCTCGAAGAAATGGGTGTTATTTTCTGTGATATGGATACAGCTGTGCGGGAATATCCGGAAATTGTCAAAGAATACTTTAGCACGGTGATTCCACCGACGGACAATAAATTTGCGGCACTGAACAGCGCGGTATGGTCAGGCGGAAGCTTCATTTATGTTCCAAAAGGCGTAAAATGTGAAACACCGCTGCAAGCGTACTTCCGCATTAACTCCGAAAACATGGGTCAGTTTGAGCGTACGTTAATTATTGCGGATGAAGGTAGCTTTGTTCACTATGTGGAAGGCTGTACGGCACCGATTTACAGCACCGACTCGTTGCATAGCGCAGTCGTTGAAATCATTGTTAAGAAAGGTGCACGTTGCCGTTATACAACGATTCAGAACTGGTCCAATAACGTATACAATCTCGTTACGAAGCGCGCGGTTGCGGAAGAAGATGCAACAATGGAGTGGATTGATGGCAATATTGGAAGCAAGCTGACAATGAAATACCCGGCTGTTGTGATGAAAGGGCCGCGTGCCAAAGGCGTTGTGATTTCTATTGCGGTAGCGGGTAAAGGGCAGCATCAGGATGCAGGCGCAAAGATGATTCACTTGGCGCCAGAGTGCAGTTCGACAATTGTATCGAAGAGTATCAGCAAGCAGGGAGGTAAAGTCACATATCGTGGTCTTGCAAGCTTTGGACGCAAATCCGAAGGTTCTAAATCAAACGTAAAGTGTGACACGATCATTCTCGATAAACTTTCCACTTCTGATACGATTCCGTACAACGAAATTTTAAATAATAATATTACGTTAGAGCATGAAGCGACCGTTTCCAAAGTGAGCGAAGAGCAACTCTTCTATCTGATGAGCCGTGGTTTGAAAGAAGACGAAGCAACCCAGATGATCATCATGGGCTTCATTGAACCGTTCACAAAAGAGCTGCCGATGGAATATGCGGTAGAAATGAACCGTCTTATCCAGTTTGAAATGGAAGGTAGTATCGGGTAACCATTATTTGTTTGCGGTATTAACAGGTGATTGTGGTACAGGCAAAACAACCACGATTCGTCGATTTGTGGATCGCCTTCGTTTACAGTATTTTACCGCAATTCGGCAGAGGATCGATATCCAATGCAGGCTGGGCCACTTTGATCGTGCGCAGGTAGGCGAGTATGTAACAAAGCATCTTCAATATGCCGGAGTTAGTCAGCAAATATTCTCTGATGGAGCGATCGATGAAATACATCGTTTTTCTGGAGGAGCCGCAAGGCTGATTAACAAGCTGTGCACGCACTGTTTACTTTATGGAGCACAGAACGGGCATCGCATCATAGATGAACATATGGTCAAACGGGTGGTTGAGGGAGAATTGTCATGATTCTCCCTTTCTTTCAAATAAGATTTGGACAAGATTTCCGTCAAAGCTCGGACAACAAACGCCGTCAAGTTATGGACAATATAGTATGTCATTAACAGTGAAGATGCAAAAATAAAAGAGAAATCATCAATGGAAAATAAAAAAGAAGGAGTATATTTTCGTTACATGGACTACATGGGAGATGAAGAGAAGAACGGACAACTTTTCGATGAATTCAATGATTATATTTCAACGGATCGTAAGAAAGAGATTGCGAAGTTGTATAGTGAAGCCGAACAAAAAGGTTCTCCAATGTGGCAAGATGTAGTTAGCTTTGACAATGATTGGTTAGAAGAACAAGGGCTATATGATTCAAAAACGCATTGGTTAAATGAAGTGAAAATGAAAGATGTGGTACGTAAAGCGATGGCTGCAATGATTGAAAAAGAGGAGATGCGTTCTCCAGTGTGGACTGCATCTTTTACAATATCGTGGAAAGCGTAAAAAAAGCAGTTTAAAAGCGATGCGTTCAACTGTTGCGAATCAAATTTTAGATCGTACACCTCCCTCTATGAATTAAAGTTTTTCTTACGAATACTCACGTATTCTTATGATATCTTGATTTTTATAAACGAAGTCTCAGTTAGACATTTGAAACTTTTAAAAATGTTGGAAGTGGAGGACGTAGCCTATCAGAGATCTATCGCCTTTTTGAAAAATATGGTTGCACATTGGATCTCCACAAGACTCATGGTGGTGTACCCTCCCATGTCTCTCAGGATCTGCTGTCCCTACTTTCCTTCGTTCAACCTGTCCATGAGGTGGAGGCCAGAGATGCTCCTTTTCAGGGTCAGTGCCCGCATGGTGAAAATCATTCCGGCTTCTCCGTGCTTCGTTTTTAATCAAGGTATCGAATAAGAACGTATGCCAAAAAGAAACAACTAAAAGATTTATGCAGTGAGAGGCAAGATCTGACTACATAAAGGCGTAGCTTTCATCATCTTGTTCATGTCAAAATCGACTTCTTTACGTGCCAGCACAAACATAATCCGAAGCAGACGACAGCACAGGGCAATCAACGACTGCTGCTTGCGGAGCGGATTCTGCTGTCGGGTCGTATCATACACATGCAGCGCCTTGAATGCCTGGTTTTTGGCGACCAAGGGTCGGATCACTTTGTAGAGAAGTGCGCGAAGCTGTGGTCGTCCTCGTTTGGTAATTCGGGTTTTCCCTCGGTGCTTTCCTGAGCGGTTTTCTTTAAGGTTCAGACCAGCCAGCTTTTGAAGTTGACGAGGGTGCTGGTATCTGGACAAGTCGCCAACCTCTGCGAAAAAGCCGGCAACCGTGGCGATTCCCATACCCGGAATCGTAAGAATGTGCTGTACACCGGGAATGTCGTTTAGTAAATCTTCGATTTCCTTCATCACTTGTTCAAGCTGTTGTTGCGTTACTTCGTAGGTTGTAAGCAATGTTCGCAGTTCGAGCCTTGCCATCTTTGTGCCTTCACGTAGGCCAACAGAATGTCTCGCCTGTTCTACAAGCTCGTGGGCTCGTCTCGGGCGTAAGCCTCTTGCGATGCTTTCCTGCCATGTGGTCAAAATGCCGGATGTGCCTATCTGGATGATATCTTGAGGCAGTGGAAAACGTTTGAGCGTCTCCAATGCCGCTTTGCCTTCCCAGCTTGTAAACACCGTTAAGAATTCTGGAAAATAGCGATCTAGCCAGTTATGCACCTTGGCTTGAATACGTTGAAGCTCGTTTGAGAGGTGGTCTCGTATTTTGACAGCTTCCCGTAGCTCGGCATAGACACCGGTCGGGAAATAAGGTGCAGAGTACCGTCCATCTTTGACGAGCTGTGCAATCACGCGTGCATCTTTTGGATCGTTCTTGGTCGGTGAATTATCATCCAGCTCTTTTGACTTTTTCACATGCATCGGATTGACGACCACAACCGGAATCCTGCGGCTTCGTAAGAAAGCCGCTAAGGTCATCCAATAATGTCCCGTTGGCTCCATTCCCACAATGACCTCTGTTTTTTCGTGTTCTGTCATCAAGCTTTTCATCCAGTGACAAAATGCTTCAAATCCCTGGCGCGTGCTTAAAAAGGAAAAAGCTTTCCCGTACATAAGCCCACGGTCATTTTGTGCGCGTGCTACGTGTTTGTGCTTCGCGATATCTACGCCTACAATCAAGGTCGATTCTGTAATTTGAGAAATGCGTTGGTTTTGGCTATAATTCATGATGAGTACCTCCTCTGCTATTTCGAGGTCACGGCCGGTGACACTCTGTATGTTAACAGGAGGTACTTTTTTTATCCAAGCGCATTTTCATTCATTACAGGAATGCTTCTTTTAAAAAGATTGACGGACTAATTCGTGATAATGCAAAGGAATTAAAAGTGTTTGATTTACGTCAACATAAACAAATGCAAGACTTATTTTTAAAAGCGATAGATAAATTGCCAAATGATAGGAAAGAATGGTTTTATGGCTACCAGTCCGTCAATAAGGCACATCCTTATATTGACCAACTCTCTACACTGTATTTGGAAACATATCATGCGGAAGAGATGGAGGAACTAGAAACATTATTAGACGAACAAGTAGCAGTAAATAAGCGTTTATACGGCGAAGGTAGTGATTCTTCCTATAAAGAAAATAAGCTGGATGAACTTTATGAGCGTATGGGAAATGCAGTGCTTACACAAATGAGAGAGTATCAAAAAGAAGTGGAGCGTCCTAAAAAAAGAACAAGTGGAATCAGAAATGGAAAGTATTATTATTATTTTAATCCACTTACAAAAGGGAGTGAGCTACGACAAGCAATGTTTCTTTTAAACAAGACAATGCGAAAGACATATCATGACTATCAAAATGAGCGTCATATTGCAGAGTTTGATAGAATGTTAGAAGGATATAATCATGAGATGTAGGAGGGAAAGAAATGGTAGCTAAAGTAATCGTCAATCGAATTCGCTGAAAAATATGTGACGATGTGATTTCATCAAAATATACGCATGATTTTAAAAGTTGTCAATGCGGTGCAATTTTTGTAGATGGTGGTACGGAATATCAGCGTATGGGTTGGGGAGCAGATCGTAAAGGTGAAAAGAATTTAACGATAGATGATTATATTGATACAAGTCTGTCGGTATTTGATGTATATTCAGAACGAGAATTTGAGTTGCAAGGTGTTATGGAAGTAATAGAAGAAGTTATTGAAGGAATATCAAAAATCAAAAATGGCGGAGATTTGTATAAAGCTATTTTTTTTGAAGAAAAGTTAAAAGGTCATTTATCAGAATTAGTTTTGTTGAAAAAAGAACTCAAGCAAGAAAGCGAGTAAAATATACCTTGCTCTCTTGCTTAATTGTTACAGTATCTAATTTACTTGTATTTACGAAGCTTTATAGTTTTTTTATATAGTGTATCAACTAGAAGTAGGAGGTTAAATCCGATAATTGACTTACATCCTTGTCACAACAACTTTTGTGACAATTTTTTTGTCTGATTTATGCTTCGGTATAGTCAAATTAGTATCTGTATTATAAAAACTGAATAATACAGAAGCCTTTTTAGATTTCTTGACATCAATAAAAAACTCCTTTATGATATTGTTAACCAGTTAACAAAGGAGAGATGTATAAATGGAAAGTACTAAAAAGAAAGTTTTAAAAGCATTACAAGAATTAATCACTACAAGGGAATCTATTAGAAAGGCTGAATCAAGCAATAAGAGAAATGTATTGTTTGGCGTTTCTTGGACACTCACGCAATTTCATATCGTTGCACTTCTTAAAGAACACGGAATGAATAATACAAATTTGGCTAAGGAACTTAATGTATCTAAACCAGCGGTTACTAAGGCAATCAAAAAACTATTGGAGCATCGTATTATTGATGAAAGACAAAATGAGGGAAACAAAAAGGAAATTTTTTATGTTTTAACTGAAAAAGGAGAAATAATGGCTTCAATTCATGATAGATTGCATAAAGAAGCTGAAGATCAATACTTGTCGCTTCTAAATTCTTTTACGAAAGAACAACTTGAGACAATTATTATCTTTTTAAATACTCTTACAAGTCATTTGAAAGATGAAGTTCTTAAGTAGGAGGAGAGAGGAAATTGAGTGAGAGTAATCAACGAAAAAATAAAATTATTCTTCTTTTATTAAGTATCTCTGCTTTTTTTGCTTCCTTAAACCAAAACATTTATTCACCCATGATACCTCTCATCCGAGACACTTTCGAAACTACAATTTTTTGGGTGAATTTAACGGTTAGTGGTTTTATTTTTATTACTGCAATCATGCAAGTAATTTTAGGAACGTTCATTGATACAAAAAACCAGAAGAAACTACTAGTGTTTAGTCTCATATTAACAAGTATCTCTATTTTATTCTGTGCATTCACAACAAATTTCGTTGTATTTTTTATCGCACGAATGTTTCAAGCGATTGGTACAGCGATGATCCCGTTAATCGCAGTGAATGTGATTGCGATTTTATTTGAAGGGGAAGAACGAGGGGATGCAATGGGAACATACCAAATCCTATTAACGTTAGCCCCAGCACTTGCACCAATATTAGGAGGTTTCATCGGGCAATACTATGGTTACTCGGGTGTATTCTTATTTTTATTCATTATTTCGATGATATTATTGATTTTTCTAGGGTATCAACTTCCAACACTGAATGGTCAACAAACAGTTGATGATAGAAAAGAACGTCATATGTATCAAAGATATAAAATTTTGTGGTCAAATAAAAAAGGAATGAATGTCATTGGAGTTGGTTTTTTGACTTTCCTGATTTATTTTTCAATACTGACATATTTACCTGTTTTATTGCATGACCATTATCAAGTCTCTTTACAGATTATTGGATTATTATATTTACCTTTAACGGTAAGTATGATCTTAGGTAGTGTTCTATTTAAAAAGTTACAGAGAAAATTCGATTTAGAAAAATTATATCATGTAACTTTGTTTCTAATGCCAATTCTTATTATTTTATTTGGTATTATTCTTGAAAAAAATATCATTATACTTAGTATCGTTTTATTTATTTATGGAGTTTTATTAGGATTTTCATCACCATTATTTTCAACTATGATTAGTAATCAATATACAAACGAAAGAGGATTAGCGTTAGGTTTATTTAATTTCGTTCGATATTGTGGCATGGCAATAGGGGCTGGTATTGTAGGAGTTAATTTCCTAAATTCAACTTCTTTATTCATTGTTCTTGGAATCCTATTTTTAGCATTTTCACTAGTGCTTAATCAAAACCAAAATGTTAAAATTAAAGAAGGTTCTGAATAGACAATAGGATTTGTATATGTAGGATGAATTATAATCGCTCACAAATAAATAATAATATGAGGGTTATGCTGTGCCGTTAAAAAGCCATATAACCCTTTTCTTGTTCTTAATTGTAATTTTTAGTTAAGGTTTGATGCAACTTTAAACCTAATCGTTTATTTTTAGAAAGTAGTGATATAGTTCTGTTTCTCCCAAAATTAGTGATTGGTAAAGCTGATAAATTCAAATGTCCGATATTGTTGGCAATTAGTTCAGGTACTATGGTTACCCCCATTCCAGATGAAACAGACCCGAGAATAAAGTCACTGAAATCTAATTCATTTAAAATGTTTGGTTTTTGACCTAAGGAATCCATTTGTTTAATAATATGTTTCCTCGTGTCACAAGGACTTTGATGAATAATGAGTGGCTCTTTACATAGTTCTTCAAGCCTCACTGTTTTTTGATTATTAAATCTGTGATTCAAAGGAAACACTGCATAATAACTTTCTGAAAATAATTCAAATTTTTGCAAGTATTTTCCATTGTATTCAGTATCTACTAGGATTGCATCCATCCTATCTTCCTGCAAAAATTGGTAGATAAATTAGGGAATGGATACAACTTTAAAATTAACATTTAAAATTTAATATTAATAATTTTTAATAAAATTAAATTTTTTATAGATTTTATATAGACTATCCAAAAATTGTATGCTATCTTCTATTCAAGAAGTGCTTCTTATAAGATATTTTAAAAGTTTTGAATTTGATTTTTAGTTTGTTCAATTATTTTGACAAGGGACAATACGAAAAAAAGAGAATCAGAACATGATAAAATACTTTAAGAAAATTGGATTATTATTAATGGCTTTCGTTTTCACACTTTCTATTAATGGACAAGTATCTGTCCACGCAAAAGAAGTAGGTGAATTATGGAATGAAAAAGATTTTCAAGTGGCTGTACTCGCGATTGATTACTTGAAAACTGATGAAGATGAAAACGGTAATATACTAATGGAAATAGTTGCTCCTGAAAAGTTAGATAAAGGTCTTAAAGAATTGGACTATCCATTGGATATTGATGAATTTCAGAAAAATATTGATAACTATAATGATATAATGGTTAATGAGAATGACGAAGGTGTAATGAATGATTTTTAAAATGAAGTGAAAGGTCAATATGAAGATATACAATCTGGAAAATATCCTGATCCAAATGTAATATCAACTAAAGCAATTTCTTGTAGTGATGTATTAGGTGCTATTGGATTAATTTACAGTGGCTCTTATGCAGCTTATGCAGCTACAGATGCTTTACTTGGTATTAGTGGCGGATTATCTGCTGGTATCCCGTTCATTATTGCTACTGTATATTACTTAGCAAGTTTACTCTGTTAATAAAGGAGTGGTATAGTGAATTTCTTTAAAAAATTTTCTTTTTCTTATGTGTTTTTGGGGATAACTATTATACTATTTTCAACTTCTTTTAAAAATTACGAAAATAGTTTATATATTACTTTATTATTTTTATTTATAGCTAACTTTACTTGTTTTGCAACTGAATATTTATTAACAAAGTATTTTGAAAATAAAGAAAAAATAGTGATAAGAAAAAAAGAGCAATGTATGCAACTCTTATTATGGGACAGGTAGCAGTTACATTAATTGTATTTTTTGCATTTAAGAATATTTTTCCGACTATGGTTTAAAAAAATATAAATGCCTTCGACGTTCTTAGAAAAAGGAAGAGTCTCTTTAAAAGCCTCTTTCTTTTTTAAAATACAGATTGGTGGATAGGCTACACTAAGTTGGATAGTTAAAATAAGAAAACGTTAACTTAAACAATTAGATTTCAAAGAAGTCTTATGCCTAATTTGTGCCTAAATGAACTGACTTTCTATGATTTTATTTGATGAATGAAATGTGTAATTGTCATATTCTATGAGTGGTTTGAGCGTTAATGATAGTGTTTGATAAATTGAAATCATCAGCGCTAATGCGTCGTTTTTAATCATCACGTACAATTACTGGCTCCACAGGCAAGAGCCGCCCTAGACCAAATGAAATATGAATCGCTGCTGAATTTGGTGTGGTATTAGGGACGGATACAACATCACATCAAAACGGTTCTGTAGGTGGGGAGATTACGAAGCGTCTTGTACAAATGGCAGAGCAACAATGAAATGGAAGAAACCTACAATAAAACTCTCCACATTGCATAGTATGTGATACGCAAGGTATTGGGACTTGTCATAAGCCTCTCGGAAAATCCGGGAGGTTTTTTATTTATCTGAAAGAAAAGAAGCTGGAAACAAACAATAGCATGCAAATAGCTATGAACCTTGCTGTTTGTTTGGGTGACGTGGATTTTTTTATAGTATTTACATAAAAGATTTACAATTTATTATAAATTGATCATTTTTTGTATCATATGTAAAAATATATTTGATCTTATTTTCTTAATATATTAAATTTATAGATAGGTACCTGATTTAAGATTGAATAGCTACGTAGCTTTCCATTAGTTATATGTTAAAAATTCAAAGGAAGGAAAGTGGTAATTATGAAATTGAAAAAAATTCTATTGTCTACCTTTGTTTTTTCTGTGATATTTTCTGTGTTTTTGTTAGGGCAAGGTTATCATGCTCATGCTGAGGAGGGAGATTGCCCATATGGTGATGGTATTCATAGAATGGCAGCCAAAGGAACAGCAGTTGTTAAAGATGAGAATACTGGAGACTATATATTCACAGGTACATTCTTTAAATGCAAAAATTGTGGCGATTGGATTGTAGTTTCAGGATATCCACAATCGGGAGGGTCAATCGGTAAATATATCACTGAGGGAACAATTACAGGCAGTTTGAGAGAAGGTTTTACCATTGAAGTTAACCCCGATTATGTCTACCATACTAAGGATACCAAACTTCCTGGTTATAGATTCTATAAAATGTGATTTCTTAATGAAATAGAAATATTTTTTACCATCCTTGCTACATGTTAATATGTAACAAAAGGGAAGCGTGTGTATTACATGAAATGTTAGAGCAAATAGTTCCTTGAAACAGCGATGCCTGGCTGCGTGTCGGTTAGTTTATTATTGAAACTGAATGCGTTATGATGACAGGAGGCAGCCGCTCATGCGTTGAAAGAAGGGATTCCAGGAGCGGAAGTATACGGGTTTGTGGCATCCCATTCGAAATGGAAGGCTCGATCGGTTAATCGGCGTGAGTGTTGTGAAGAAAAACTCCCAAACGATTCGTTTGGGAGTTTTTTATGTGATATGATAATAAAAAGCACAGACGTAGAAGAAGGTAATGAAGAGTGGAGTGGATTGAGAAATGGGATGGTTAGTCTTGACGCTAGTCGGGGTGGTAGCGGGTACGTTCGGAAGTTTGCTTGGGCTTGGCGGAGGAATTATTCTTGTACCGGCATTGTTTTATTTGTCGGAACTTGTTCCGGGGGCACCCGAGATTACGCCGCAACTAGCGATCGGCACTTCGCTGATACTAATTATTATTACAGCTTTATCTTCCAGCATCAGCTACGCTAAACAGAAGCTGATTGATTTTTCAAGCGCTCTTTTGTTTTTTTTCGGAAGCGCGCCTGGCGCTGTTATTGGAGCCTGGTTATCCGCTTTTTTTGATAAAGAATCTTTTAACATATATTATGGACTGTTCATGTTGTTGATGTTGTTCATCTTAACGTACCGTTCGAAACTGCGGCCCAAAAATGGGCACTGGAAAACAACAAGAACATACACGGATATAAGTGGTCATGTATATACATATGGATATTCTAAACCTCTTGCTATCGGCATCGCTTTTTTGGTCGGCATTCTATCCAGTGTATTTGGCATTGGTGGGGGAGCATTGCTTGTGCCGTTTTTACTTGTGCTGTTCCGTTTTCCGCCTCATGTGGCTGCGGCGACATCCATGTTTGTCATTTTGCTTTCTTCGCTTGTAGGTAGCGTAACGCATATTACGCTTGGACATATTGTATGGAGCGCAGTTATTGCCACCGCACCTGGCGCCTGGCTTGGCGGAAATCTCGGAAGCCGCTTGTCGCGCAAGCTTTCTGGAAAATGGCTTGAGCGTATTCTTCGTTTTGTATTGTTGCTGATCGCTGTTCGCATGCTTTGGCAAGGACTGGTGTAAGGGGGAAGTGTATGGGGCTAAACAAAAAAAACACCTTGCATATATTGCACACGAATGATTTGCACAGCCATTTTGAAGAGATGGCACGCATCGCAACAGGCTTGAAACAGCTCCGGCTTGAACTACAAAAGCAAGGGTACCCCGTCGTTACGGTAGATTTGGGCGACCACATGGACAGGATGCGGCTACAAACAGAAGCCACCTGGGGACAGGTCAATGTGGACGTATTGAATGAGACCAGGTATGATTTTGTTACCATCGGCAACAATGAAGGACTTACATTTCCGAGACCGAAGTTTAATGAATTGTATCGGAACGCGGCTTTTTCTGTCATCTGTGCTAACCTGCTGGATGCAAAAACGAAACAGCCTCCACCTTTTTTACGATCCTATACGATTACAAAGTACGGTGATTTTACGGTTGGCTGGATTGGAGTTACCGCTTCTTTTCCCGAAGTGTATAAGCTATTAGGATTTATCACGCTTGATCCCACGCGTGTCGTCGCCGAACAGGTGGCTAGCATTCGGCCTTATGTTGATATCATTATTGTGCTGTCTCATGTCGGCTATCAATGGGACGTGGAAATGGCCCGTAATATTGATGGAATCGATGTTATTCTGGGCGCCCACACACATACGTACCTTGCAGAAGGGGAACGGATAAACCATACGCTTGTTTGCCAGACAGGTAAGTTCGGGCAGAATATAGGACATGTCACGATTACATATGACAAGCTAAAAAAAACGATTTGTAAACTTGAGGCCCGTTGTTTACCCACTCACCTATACAAACCGGACGGGAAAGTGGAACGGATTGTTGATAGGCACAGAAGGCATGCTGAGCAGGTTATGGGAGAGGTCGTTGCTCGTTTAGAATACGATCTTCCTGTATCATGGGAAGAAGAATCACCGCTGGGGAATTTGCTTGCGGCTGGACTGCGTTCTTGGGTCGATGCAGAAATCGGAATTGTCAATTCAGGTACACTTTTGTTTTCCCTTGAGAAGGGAAATATAACCCGTAAGGATATTCTTTCACTTTGTCCGCATCCGATTAATCCTTGCCGGATGAAACTGACAGGCGAGCAATTGCTGGACATATTGGAAGAGTCCCTAAATGAGGAAATTATAAAAAAACAAATCCAGGGATTTGGATTCCGAGGCAAAGTGCTTGGATGTTTGTGTGTGGATGGGGCCGATATTTACTACAATCCTTTGGCACCGGTAGGCCGAAGAATCGTTCGAGTAGAGGTACAAGGACGCCCGTTACGGAAAAAACAGTTGTATTCTGTTGGAACAATTGATATGTTTACTTTTGGGATTGTTTTTCCTACTTTCCAAAAAGGATTGGGAACGAAATTTTATCTCCCTGAGTTTTTGCGCGATGTTCTGGAGAAGCAATTACGTACGAAAGAAGCGCTGGAAAAATCGTTGAACAGGCATTGGTATGCTGAGTAAACAGGGAATACTATATACATCTTGTTTGATGTTTCCATATTTATACTACGACAATGAACGGCAAAAGTGTATCAGTTTATCAAGTACGAAGTCATGTGCATATAGAAAAAGAACTGCCTGTACCGGCGGACAGATAGGAAAGGGGTAGTTTCATTCATGAAGTTAGTCGATAATATCTACAACCTTTATCGCGACAAACTGGTAGGAGAGGAAGAAGACGTTCCGGCTATTGTAATGAGTCTTCTTCACGGGCAGAGCAAAGAAGAATTGTTGCAGTGGATTCAGGAGATGCAGGAAACAGAAATTTATCAGATGCTTGGCCTTTATTTAATGGAAATGCTGCGAATGAAAATGGCCGAGGAAGGTGTAGGAGACGTTCGTCCAGAACCGTTGAGACAGCAAAGATATCATTAATGAGTCACTCTCCTTGGGCTGATGACATATTGTATTAAGGGAAAGGAAAAGGCACAAGGAGGAAAAAAATGTTATGATTGAGATGAGGCCTTTGCTGTTGAATGGCCATCAGGTCACAGCGGTCTCCGTCCAGCTTCCGAAAACGAATTTGTTAATCATAACGACAGAAAAAGGATATATTATGTGTGGCGCACTTGATATTGCCCTGTTGAATGAACGACTGGCAAGCAGGGGAATTATTGCGGGCCGCGCGCTGGACGTGAGGACTATTGAGCAATTGTTAGAGGCGCCCCTTGAATCGGTGACTACGGCGGCGGCTGAACAGGGAATTGTTCCGGGAATGAAAGGAAAAGACGCGATACTTGCAATGATGTAAAAAAGCTTTCCTATAGGAAAGCTTTTTTTAGGTCATTTATACAATATATTTCCTACCTTTGGATAGGTATAATGAGAAAAAGAGACTAGATAGTAATAGGGAGTTAAGAAGTATGAGATTAATCTCGATTCGTCATTGCCGGCCAGGCATGAGATTGGCGCAGCCGATTTGCACAGATCAGGGAACTATATTGCTCAATACCGACATGATACTGACAGGCAGTATGATTCAAAGGTTAGAACAAAAAGGAATTTATGCATTATACATACACGATGAAGCAACTGCGGATGTTGAAAGGAACGAAGCGGTTTCGGCTGAAACGAGGCAAATAGCGGCGAAAATGATTTATCGCGGATTTAATGAGATTATTCATGCGGAACAGAAGTGGAAGGCGCGCCTGTCCCCCGGCACACTTGCCGCATTTCGTACCGCATTTGAAGCGATTCTTAGTGATTTGAAGCATAACCATAGGGCGATGGGACTTTTGAGTCATATGTACATACAGGATCATTATGTTTATGCCCATTCTTTAAATGTAACCATTTACGCTACTGCTGTTGGGTTAGAATTAGGTTATAATGATAAAGAATTACTCGAACTCGGTATGGGAGCAATGCTGCATGATATCGGAAAGCTAATGGTTCCGCGCGAAATTTTGTATAAACCGGGTAAGCTTACGGATCAGGAATTTTTTCAGGTGAAAAAACATGCGGAATATGGATTTGAATATTTGCGCCATCAGCAGGGAATTCCGCTATTGAGCGCGCATTGCGCGTACCAGCATCATGAGCGGATGGATGGAACAGGCTATCCGCGCGGGTTAAAAGGGGACAACATTCATAAATATGCCCGCTTGTTGGCCGTATGTGATGTGTTTGACGCTTTGACAGCCAACAGAGTCTACCGCAGTGCGATGCTTCCTCATAAGGCTATGGAGATAATTTACACAGGTTCTGGAACCCAGTTCGAGAAGAAGGTTGTTGAAGCATTCCACAAAACAGTAGCGATTTACCCAGTTGGGCTTGCAGTGACGCTGAGCAACGGAGCTACAGGCGTTGTGGTAGATTATAACCGGGATTTGCCGGGGCGTCCGGTTGTACGAATTCTTAAAAATCCGGATGGAAGCAGCGCGGAGCCATACTACGAGATTGATCTTGCTAGGGAATCAACGCTGATGATTGTGCAATGTGATACAATTTTGTAGCTATAGGATGAGGTGAAACAAAATATGAAGTTAGAGAACTATGTCACAAGTACGGAAGATAACGTATACGCGATTAAGAATGTGCCGACCGAAGTTGTCGGCACTGTTTTTGCGAAAGTAAGCCGCAGTCCGCGCAGCTTCCGTGATAATTTGTACGATTTAATTAAAGAAGATATGCTGCATTTGCCGGATGTTGACATGATTTCGATGTTTAAAGAATCGGCGGCACATGCTGGTGGTTTCATGAAGAAGTGGGGGGTTGATTACGGTCATTCCAGCATTAAAGAGCATGCTTTTGCCCAATTCTGCATTGAAGGTGTATCTCGCTGGTTTACAGAAATTCTAGAAACGGTGCAGGCGGCGAAATGGCTATCTTTTACGGAATTTAGCCTTCGCTACCAGAAGCCGCAGGACTTCGTTGTTCCGCGGGAATTGGATCAGCATCCAGAATTAAAGGAACACTATATCACCTTTGGCAAAGAATGCTTTCGGAAATATGAAGAGCTTGTTCCGCTTTTCTTTGCCTTGCTTAAAGCAAAACACCCTGGCATGAAAGACAGTGCTGTAGAAAAGCTTGCGTATGAAAATGCGCGCAATGTGCTGCCTCTGGCCACTAAATCAAACGTAGCTGTCACCGGCAATGCTCGTGCTATTTCCGACGCGATTGCGGAAATGCTATCACATGAAGGGTATAGCAGCGAAGTGGTGGAGATAGCGCAGAAAATTCGCAAGCATACGACCGAAGTGCTGCCTTCGCTTATCAGCCATACGGAAGCGACGCCGTATCTTTGCTCTTATATGGCAGAGTTTTATCAGCGTCGTGTGCAGGAACCGGAAACATTGCCGGTGTATAACGGCCCGTTTGTGGAAGTGACGAAAGACGCCGCAGCGCTTGCGTTTACACGCTCGGATGATATGGTGCTGGGCGATCTGGCAAAGATGAACCGATTCAGCGAACTTCCCGCCATCATGCGCGCATTTGGTAAGCGTGTGGCGGTGACATGCTCCGAAGGCTGTCATCACCAGATTATCCGGCATCGTGCGTTCGACTTTTCACTTCAACTTCCGGATACGCGTTACGGCTTGATTCTTCCACAAGAAGCAGTGGAAGCATCCGGCACGCCAGAAGCGGAGCGCATCATCAATACATTGCTGACTATGCGGGCAGAGTCGCACCGATTGTACAATGAATTGGTGGAGAACGGCTTAATTGGCATCGCGCCATATGTTGTCTTGAACGCTAACGCGCGCCGATTGCCGTTTTATGCAAACATGTACGGACTGGCCCATTTCGTGACGCTGCGTAAGGAAGAATACGCACAGGATGAAATTCGCAGCGTGGCCTTTCAACTTGAACGTATTTTCCATGATATGGAACATTCTTTGCCTGGATTTGAGATGGATCGGCATTTGAAGAAATAAAAAAGCGCTTAGGGCGTTGGGCTACATGTTTTGTCCGTTCGCTATTCACGAACTTTCCCTTCTTTCTGTTGCTTAATTGCTTAAAAAGTAAACTCGATCGCAAAGCTGTTCTCTAAGCGGAGCACACAAAACATCTTGGTCGCTTAAGACACAAGATAGTTGTGTGCTCTTTTCCACTTTTTAACGGCTTTGTTGCAGTACAAAAGGAAAAATCGCGCAAAAAATCAATCAAGCCCGGGAAGAAGAGGTGAATGGATAAGTTGCTTAACATGAGAACCTAGGCGCTTTTTTTTGCACTCTTAGCCAGATAAAGCGAATATGTTATAAGATACAGTCCCATGAATACAATCGAAATACGATACATGACCGCGTAGCTGGTTGCCGTTGCTATGGTGCCGAGCAGCATAGCACCCGCGCCGATTCCCAGATCAAATCCGGAGAAGAACGTGCCGTTGGCGGCGCCACGCCGGTTGGGTGCCACCCTGTTAATCGTCCACGCCTGTAAGGTCGGCTGAATAGCGCCAAACCCGATGCCGTAGAATACAGAAGCAAGAATAAGTGACAACAAATTATTGGAATAAGATAAAAACAGCAATCCTACAGCTGTGAAGAATGCCCCTGGCAGCAGGATCCATACGTGTCCACGCCGATCAAACAGTTTGCCCGCCACAGGACGGACGATCATAACCATGAGAGCGTGAGTCAGAAAGAACCATCCTACGTTTGTAATTCCTGCTTCTTTGCCGAACAGCGTAATAAAGGTAACAATCCCGCCATATGTAAGCCCGAGCATTATTGCAAGAAATGAAGGAAATAGCGCCTTTACCTCTAACCATTCATCGAGTCGGTTACGATGTTTTGGCTCCGGAGAAGGAACGAAAACAGAAACATCTGGATAGCGAATGATCTGGGAAAGCAGAAAGCTTATCACAGCAAGCAATGTAGAAACAAAAAACAGCATTCCGAAGCCGGTTTTTTCTACAAGCCAGATGCCAAACAGCGGTGCAAGCGCCATCGCCAGCGTAGAAGAAAGGCCATAGTATCCCATGCCTTCTCCACGTCGTTGCGCCGGAATAATGTCAGAGACGACCGTTCCAAAGGAGGTGGTAGCAATTCCCCATCCGATGCCATGAATGACTCGCAGACTTAAAATAAGAAATACGGTTGTTGTCCAGTAGTAACCTGCCACCGAAAGAATGAAAATAAGCAGACCGATAGCCATTACTTTTCTCCTGCCGAGCGTGTCAAGTGCTTTTCCGGCGAACGGGCGAGCAAGCAGAGCGAATACGGTAAAAATCCCGATAACAAGCCCAATAGAGAATTCGTTGCCACCGCTTTGCTCCACATATACAGGAAGCGTTGGGATTAACATTTGAAAGCTGGTAAACAGAAATAGGTTCGATACGGTTGTCAATATAAAATCCCGGGTCCAAAGGGCGGGAGAAACGTCAGTTCGCGAGGGAGCTTTCATATGCTCATCTCCTTTTTGAGAATGCTTTACCGTAATTTTACGATAATCTCGATAGAATGTCCTTTCATTATATATATGGTTTTGTCAGAAAACGTGTCTTCTAACCAAGAGGAAGCAGGGGTTTTTGTTTGCGTAAAGTGAATCGAAAGAGCAGGAGCGAGAGGGAAAGGGAGGGGAAAACATGAAGAGAAAGCCTTCGCATTTTGCTATGCTAGAGACGGCGCAAACATGATAGGCATACCGGATAGACCGTGGCAGCGTGTTGCTTGCCCCGTTTCCTTTCATATCGAGTAAACATCAGCTTAATATACAGATATATTTCGATAGGTTGCAAAAAAATTCAACAAAATGTGTCTAAATTGTGAACTTTTTCTTCTAATTCTTCTCTTTTTCGATATAATTCGATAAACTGTAAACGTTGTTAGTGGAAAGAGATAGAAAGAAAAAGATTTCCTTAATTATAAGAGGTGGCCTATTATATAGAAAATTTTACTTGCCGAATCCACAGTAACGTGGAACGGGGGACAATTTATTTTTGGGGTGGATCCGTGCAAGCGGAAAGAGACCTTCTCCTCTTAACCCGTCAACTAACCTCGTAGGCATGAAGGGAGTAAAACTAGGCTATGAAAAAAAAGAAAATTATGATATTTGCGATTTCTGGGACAATCGCTCTTAGCGCTTTGTTTGCGCCTATAGGTACCCGTACAGCTTCCGCAGCCGAAAATTCTCTTGTGGAGATAGCAAAAAGTTTAATAGGAACGCCTTATAAGTGGGGGGGAACCACCAAAAGTGGTTTTGACTGTTCCGGATTTTTGAATTATCTCTTCAAAAGAGAAAAGATTTCTTTGCCGCGTACGGCAGCTGCTATGTATCAGAGAGGAACACCGGTTTCTCGTTCTCAGTTACGTACGGGTGATTTGGTATTTTTCAAGACGTCCCGTCGTGCTCCTGTAACACATGCGGGTATGTATATTGGAGACGGGAAATTTATTCATTCTTCCAGCGGCCGTGGTGTTGCTATTAATGATATTAATGATAAATATTACTGGGGAAAACGTTATGTAGGCGCGAAGCGCATCTTGAAATAAGCGGAGTATTTATTTACATACATCTTGCTATTAACTCCTAACTGCCATAAGGACGGTTGGGGGTTTTTTAATTTTTTACGGATGCCCCCCATAAACACGTTATTTAGCTCGAAGAAAATAATTAAGTGGGAACCATATATTTACTGGTTTGCTAACTTCCGAAGGCCATCAGGATACGTTAGATTGGATGGTGATAACATAAAAAATTACTGGTAGAAATAAAGCGGCGTAAGCAGGCTTTATTTATATGAAAATAGTAAGGGAAAGGTGGGTTTTCATCATGAAACGAAAATTTACCAAGCTAGCGTTGGCTATGGGTTTGTCACTAAGTGTGGTTTCTGTAGCTTCCGCGGCCAACTTCAAAGACTTCGACAACTTTTACTGGGCGAAACCCGCAGTGGATAAATTAGTAGCAGAAGGGATTGTGTCCGGTTATAAAGACGGAACGTTTAGACCAGGCAAACAAGTGTCCCGCGCAGAATTTGTAACAATGGCCAACAAGGCGTTTGGCAAGTTCAATGAAAATGCAATTGTTGATTTTAGCGATGTGCATAAGTATCAATGGTTCTATCAGCAAGTTGCTTCCGCTTATCAAGCAGGTTATGTCACCGGATATCAGGGCAAGTTTGCACCGAATAAGCCCATTACACGTTTTGAGGCGGCAGTTATGATGGCACGTCTGCTAGAACTGGATGTGACAAAAGTCGACACCGCGCAAAAGCTTGATGATTTTAATCAAATACCGGTGTGGGCGGTCGGCAGCGTCTCTGCTCTGGTAGACAAGAAAGTGATGAAAGGATATACGGATAACACCTTCCGTGGAGCTAAATATATTACACGCGCAGAAGCGGCTGTGTTGATTGAACAAGCGCGCGCATATCTCTATGGTAAACTAAAGTAATATTGGTATATTTTGTGGCGTTATACTTCTTCCGGCCTGAAAGCGGTGCTTTCAGGCTTTTTGTTTGCTCCCGCTTTCCACAAAGAAGCTATTCTGTTCGCTCCACTTTGGTAAAAGCGGTGCTGGATAGAATGTCTTTTAGTCCTAGACTGCCGGCTTTGGGCATATATTGCAGCAAGGGGGTGGAAACATGGGAAGGAAGAGATGGCGCGGAAGAAACGTTCGTTCCCCGATCCCTTCGAAATATATGTTTTTAATTTCCCTCCTGATTTTTTTGGGTCTTACTTTTCAAACATTCTACTATATAGAGAAAAATATAGAGCCGGCCATTCGTGAAATCGCCCGCATCCGGACGGAGCAACTAGCGACCAAAGTGATTCATGATGCTATCGGTCAAAAAATAATTAAAGATGTTAACTTTAAAGAACTTGTGCAGCTAAAGGAAGATAAAGAGGGAAAAATCCAGGCCGCCATTTTTAACCATAATGAATATACGCGTATTGCGTTGGACACGATGGAAAATGTGACCCATGCGTTGAAAAACTTAGAAGAGGTGCCGCAGACACTTCCGCTAGGTCAGGCGCTGAAGAGCAATTTGTTGGCACAACTAGGCCCCGACTTGCCACTTACGCTTGTACCATTCGGAAGCGTGCATGTCGAATTGGAACCGAGAATGAAAGAAGCAGGCATTAACATGGTATTGATTACAGTTGTTATTATTATCCAGACAAAGGTAAAAATTGTAATTCCTTTTGCAACGCAGCCGGCGATTGTAAAAATGGAAATCCCAGTTTCAAACGCGCTTATCGTCGGAAATGTGCCCCAATTTTACTATGACGGCAAAGGACGGCCGACAGGAAGCGAAATTCCGGGCGTACAACCACCCAGTATCGTGCCTCCTGTACAAACCAATAGCATAGAAATTCAGAAATAGTGGATGCATAGGTTTAGCCAAAATCATTTTTGGGAATAATATAATTATTAGCTTTAAAAATTTTTCTCTCTCTCTTTCTCCCCCTTATTTTTCCACTGCAAGAACGGCAGTGGATTTTTTTTTGTCTTTATGATTAGGAATAAAATGGGTAATTAAGATAATTCTATCGAACAAAGTATTGTGATATATTGTAAAATAGAAAAGAAGGATGTAAGCGATTTCACAGCTGGTTGTAAGAGTGGAAACAGAAGATGAATAAACAGACAGCATAAAAAGGAAGGATAAAGAGAAAGCGGCAAGGCTGGCATAGAAAACTAGGCAAAAGAAAGCATATGTAGTATGTTGAGAAGAATGAATGCTCATTCAATAAAATTACATAAATGAAGAGGTGGGATAGCGTGAACATGTTATGGGGACTCTTGGGGATTCTTGTTGTGCTCGGGATCGCATTCTTATTTTCTAATAACAAAAAGTCGATTAAACTGAGGCCCGTGCTGGGTGGTTTGGCGATTCAACTAGTATTTGCATTTATCGTCCTGAAATGGGAAACAGGGAAAAAGTGGCTGGAAAAATTAACGATGATCGTTACAGAAATTACGGGTTACGCAAATGAAGGAGTTAAATTCTTATTTGGCGGTTTATATACGCCCCAATCCGGAATTACTTTCGTATTTGCATTCCAGGTATTAACCGTTGTTATCTTTTTTTCCGCTCTGATTTCCGTGCTTTATTATCTCGGCATTATGCAATTGATTATTCGAATTATCGGAGGTGCGTTGTCGTGGCTGCTTGGAACGAGTAAAGCGGAATCAATGTCCGCTGCCGCAAACATTTTTGTCGGACAGACGGAGGCACCGCTTGTTGTTCGTCCCTACATCGCGACAATGACCAATTCGGAATTGTTTGCGGTGATGACCGGTGGACTGGCCTCGGTGGCGGGTTCTGTGCTTGTGGGCTACTCGCTGCTTGGCGTGCCATTGGAATATTTACTGGCAGCCAGCTTTATGGCGGCACCGGCCGGCCTTGTGATTGCAAAAATTTTCGTGCCGGAGACGAAAATACCGGAAACCGCTCCGGGAAGCAAATTGGAGTTCAAAATGGATGAGGACTCGGAATCGGTTAACGTTATTGACGCTGCTGCGCGCGGCGCAAGCGTCGGTTTGCACCTTGCGCTTAATATTGGAGCTATGCTGCTTGCTTTTATTGCGCTTATCGCTCTCATTAACGGGGGATTGGGCATTATCGGTGGCTGGTTTCATTACGAAGGATTATCTTTGCAGAAGATTCTCGGATTTATTTTTGCCCCTCTTGCATTTGCGGTCGGTGTGCCATGGTCTGAGGCGATCATGGCCGGAGGCTTTATTGGTGAGAAGCTTGTATTAAACGAGTTTGTAGCCTATACTGATTTCGCTCCGCAAATTAAGAATCTTACACCGAAAACGGTAGCGATTGTCAGTTTTGCGCTCTGCGGCTTTGCCAATCTGTCCTCCATGGCGATCCTTTTGGGCGGGCTCGGAAGCCTAGCGCCGAACCGGAGGCAGGATATTGCGCGTCTCGGGCTGCGGGCCGTGGCGGCCGGTATGCTCGCTTCACTGTTAAGTGCGGCAATGGCTGGTATGCTTGTGTAAAGAAAAGTAAAGGGAGGTCTGTCGTATGAGGATGGTTGATTTAATCGAAAAGAAGCGGGACGGAAAAGAATTAAGCAAAGCGGAAATTGATTTTATTATTCAAGGTTATACGAAAGGCGACATTCCTGATTACCAGATGTCTGCCCTAGCGATGGTGATTTTCTTCCGTGATATGACACAAGAGGAGCGAGCGCATTTAACAATGGCGATGGTGGAATCGGGCGATCAGATTGATTTGTCAGCGATCGAGGGGATCAAGGTGGATAAGCATAGCACCGGCGGCGTAGGGGATACAACGACGCTTGTTCTTGCCCCGCTGGTAGCTTCGCTTGGCGTGCCGGTGGCCAAAATGTCCGGGCGTGGTCTTGGTCATACTGGCGGCACCATTGATAAGCTGGAATCAGTTCCGGGATTTCATGTAGAAATTGATAATCAACAGTTTAATGAGCTTGTCAACAAAAATAAAGTCGCTGTTGTGGGACAGAGCGGCAACTTAACTCCTGCGGACAAAAAATTATACGCATTGCGTGATGTTACCGCGACGGTAAATTCGCTCTCGCTTATCGCAAGTTCTATTATGAGCAAAAAAATCGCGTCTGGCGCTGATGCTATCGTCCTTGATGTAAAGACGGGTAGCGGTGCGCTTATGAAAGAGCTAGAACAGGCGCGCGAACTTGCGCGGGCGATGGTGGATATCGGGAATCGTGTGGGTCGTCAGACGATGGCGATCATTTCGGATATGAGCCAGCCGTTAGGTTATGCGGTGGGCAATGCCCTGGAAGTAAAAGAGGCAATTGATACGTTGCGTGGCCATGGACCAAAAGATTTGGAAGAGCTTTGCCTGACGCTGGGCAGCTATATGGTATATCTTGGAGGAAAAGCGCAAAGCCCGGAAGAAGCGAGAGAGAGATTAAAAGAAGCGATTGCGAACGGTCAGGCACTTGAAAAGTTTAAAACATTTTTGTCTGCTCAAGGTGGAGATGCTTCAGTTATCGATGATCCATCCAGATTGCCGACAGCAAAATATGTATTCGAAGTGGCAGCGCCGGCAGAGGGTTATATCGCTTCCATTCAGGCGGACCGGATCGGCACAGCAGCAATGTTGCTCGGCGCAGGTCGTACAACCAAAGATTCAGCTATTGATTTGGCTGTTGGCGCGGTGCTGCGGAAAAAGGTTGGCGACACCGTACAGAAAGGTGAACCGCTTGTGGCGATTCACAGCAATCGCGAAGACATAGCCGACGTAAAGAGAATGATTGAGGATGCGTACAGAATTACACCAGATGCAGTTAGTGCTCCTCCGCTCATTTACGACGAAATCCGTGCATAAAAATATGGAAAAGTCCTGCGGAAAGACCGTAGGACTTCTTTGTGGGCCCACCGGGTTTTGGGGTGTTTACATTTCCAGCTTTTTATTTCATCGAAAGCATATTTGATAATATAAAGGCTATTGTCTAATTAATCTGAAGAAGGTAAAATGACGTACTTGGGTGGTAATATAAAAACAACACCAATCTAGGGTAAAATCAACTCATACAGTGGGAGATGTTAACAACATGGAAGCACATGAAACAACCTACTATGATGCTGTTATTGTAGGCGGTGGATTGGCCGGCTTATCGGCCGCAGCTTATTTGTCCAAGAAGGGAAAGAAAGTTGTTGTATTAGAACGCGGTAACCTTGGTGGAAGGGCCGTCACGCTAAAAATTAAAGGCTTCGCGTTTAACTTTGGTGCACATGCGATTTATGGCCGCGATACTTCCGTGCTCCGCAAATTTGAGAAAGAGTTAGCTATTCACATCGACTGGAGAGATTTTCAGCCCAACAAGGCGAAATATGACATCGGTGACAGATTAACGGATGTGCCTGCCAATATTCAAGGTTTGTTCAGCACTTGCGTATTGAACAGCATGGGTAAAATCAAATTCACGTTTGAAATTTTCAAAACGATGCTGCATATGGAGAAAGGACATCCGCACCTCTCCATTGCAAAGTGGATGGAGGAAAAAGAAATTAGTCCTGACGTCAAGGATATGATGTTAACTCTTGCTTCCTCTAACTTCTTTACCCGGGAACCGGAACGAATTCCGTCCGATGTATTCTTTAATTATTATCAGCGCCTGTTTACAACCAACAAGCCAGTTGCATACATTGGCGGCGGCTGGCAAGCGCTTATTAATGAGTTTGTTCGCGTTATCGAAGAAAATGGTGGTACCATTATTACGAAGGCAAAGGCGGAAGCGGTGGAGGCAGAGAATGATCGCGTGATAGCTGTACAGACAACACAAGGGATGTTCAGAGGCCATGAGTTCCTGTTTTGCATTCCGCCGAAAGAGCTGGAGAAAATTGTAGTAGGTACAAAAATCGAACATTTTATTAAGCAATACTCAAGCTATGAGCCGAGTTATGTATATGTGTACGATGTCGGTTTAGCAAAGCGGATCGATGTGCCATACACGTACATTTACGATAAGAAGAATAAAATGTTTATCACCGACATTTCACACTATGACGAAACATGTGTGCCGGAAGGCGGCCAATTACTACAGGCTATTGCATACCTAACAGAAGAAGATCTGAAAGATAAAGAAAAAATTCAGGAATATCACGAAAAAATCGAAGCGCTTTATGATAAACACTTCGCCGGCTGGCGTGAACAGCTGGTGGTGCCACGCGTATCCAAGCGCGCCGCTGCGCAGGAGATTAAGTGGACGATGACCCAGAAACCGATGCCGCTTTATTTGCCGGATTACCGAAATGTATTCTTTGCGGGCGATTGGTGCGAAGGCAAAGGGCAATTGTCAGAACTGTCGTTTCACAGTGCGTATGAATCGAGCAAACTCATCTTGCAAAAATATTCTTACGTATGAAAAAACGAAAAAGCGTAATGGGGTAGGTTTATAACTGGGTAAAAAGGGGAAGAATAAAAAGTAGTTATAGGAATAAGTGTCTCCCTATATTCTCCCCCTTTTTCTCTGCCGCCTTATTTAGGCGGCTTTTTTTCTTTGTTAGAAAAAACTTATAAAAGACTAAATTTATAGACAAAAAATCCGATAACTTAATTCCTAGATAAAAATAAAATTATGAAACGAATTTACCAAATAGAAGATAGGGGAGAGTGTGATGAAAAAAGTGCGAAAAACAATTAAAAACAAATTAATCTATGCTTTTGCCGTCCTTTTGCTTCTTCCAACGCTTGTCCTTGGCATAACCGCTTATAAGACAGCAGAACGGAAAGTAAATGAACAAATTGTACGCAGTGCAAAAGAAAATATAGAATTAATGGATAAATTTATTACCCGAACGATAGAGCCTGCGATAAAGGAGGCTGAGTATCTGGCCGCCACGCTTGAGAGAACATCTGGAGAAAACCAAGCGCAAATGTTGCAGAGTATTAAAACATTTCAGTCGCTCCATCCTGAGATGTTGCACACGTTTGTAGGCTTAAAAAACGGACAAATGCTAGTTACACCTTTTGATCTTCCAGATGGATATGATCCCCGCACCAGCATTTGGTATAAGCAAGCAATGAACAGTCCCGGGAAAGTGTTTATTACAGAACCGTATGTAGATACAGGAACAAAGGATATCGTCGTCACTATTTCTGTTGCATTGCAACAGGGAGGAGGTGTAGTGGGTCTAGATGTAAATTTGAAAGCGTTATCTGACAATATTAAACAGATTAAAATTGGTAGAGAGGGTTACGCATTTATTCTGGATCAGGCGAAAAAAGTTGTTTCTCATCCGGTACACAAAGCGGGTGAAAAGGCTGACTTTGCTGGGGTTGAACCTATTTTTGCTTCACATTCCGGGGATTTTGAATACGAGGTGGAAGGTCAGGAAAGCCATGTCTTTTTTACGACGAATCAATTAACAGGTTGGAAACTTGCCGGTGTGATAAGTGTGGATGAAGCGAAGAGTGAAGCGAGCCCAATTTTCGTTGTTATGCTTATTGTGTTGATTGCTGCACTACTATACGGAATTTTACGAAGCTACTTTGTTATTCGTTCTATTATGGTACCGCTGAGAAGTATAAAAGAAATCGCTCATCGGATTAGCGAAG
Source organism: Aneurinibacillus sp. XH2 (assembly GCF_001439585.2). Lineage (NCBI taxonomy): Bacteria > Bacillati > Bacillota > Bacilli > Caryophanales > Paenibacillaceae > Aneurinibacillus > Aneurinibacillus sp. XH2. The sequence continues at coordinate 688,127 of NZ_CP014140.1, forward strand.
GGGATTTGCGTGAACGGATTCAGGTACATACAAACGATGAATTCGGCGAATTAGGCGAAAGCTTCAATTATATGGCGGATTCGTTGTCCGCAATGATCCGCGAAGCGCACGAGAAATCAGAACAGCTCGCCGCTTCATCCCAACAACTAAACGCAAGCGCTGATCAGACAAATCAGGCGACCGAACAAATTACTTCGGTGATGCAAGAAGTAGCCGCCGGCTCAGAACGTCAGGTGGAAGGGATAGAGAAAACTGCACGAACGATTAACGAAATGTCTGTGAATGCCCGGGAAATGGCTTCTCGTGTGCAAGCGGTAAATGCTGTGGCGCTTCAGGCAAACGATATGTCAATAAAAGGAAATCAGGTGATTCAGCAGGTAGTGGGCCAGATGCAGTCCATCGATGCGACAGTACGGGGCTTAGCCGGAATGGTGCAGGGACTTAGTCAGCGTTCACAAGAAATTGGGAAAATTATAGAAGTGATTACAACGCTTTCAAACCAAACGAATTTGCTTGCGTTGAATGCCGCCATTGAAGCGGCGCGTGCTGGTGAGCATGGCCGCGGATTTGCGGTGGTAGCTGATGAAGTGCGTAAATTGGCTGAGCAGTCCACGGAATCAGCCGGCAAAATTGCATCCCTTATTCATTCCATCCAACAGGAAACAGCAGCTGCTGTCCAATCGATGACCACCGGCACTCAAGAAGTAGAACATGGAATGCGGGTTGTAGATGAAGCTGGCCAATTATTTGCGCAAATCCAGAAGTCTGTTGCGGAATCGGCCACCGAATTTCAGAAAGTACTGGCGGCGGTGGAAGAAGTGGCGAACGGCACCAAAGAGGTTGCGGCTACGGTAGAAATGATGTCACGCATTATTGACGCAAACTCTGGTGACATTCAGACCGTGTTCGCGGCAACAGAAGAACAGCTGGCGTTTATGCAGGAGATTTCTGCTTCTTCTACTTCATTGGCGAAAATGGCGGATGAATTGCATGGACTGGTTCGCAAATTTATTTTGTAGCCGTTTTTTACGCCGTCAGTCATATGATTGACGGCTTTTTCCTACTATAATGATAAGTAGAAAACAGGCAGGGAGGAATGGATAACTATGGCGCAGAACAAGGCGGAGATGACGAACAAGTTTCGCACGTATGTGCGAAAGATGGCTGACTATAAAGAAGCGGTCGCAGTATTGAGTTGGGATGTAATGACGTGCGCTCCTGTGCGCGGTAAAGAACAACGGGCGGAAGTTATCGGGATGCTGTCCACAGAGCTTTTTAAACTTGGCATTGCTCCGGAAATGGGCGAGATGCTGGATAACCTTTCCGATACAGATACGTATGAAGCATTGGACCCGGTAACACAGGCAATGGTGCGAGAGCTAAAAAAGGAATACGACAAAAATAAAAGCATTCCGGCGGATTTGTTTCAAGCGTATACGGTGCTGACGGCGAAGGCGCAGGCTATCTGGGAAGAAGCAAAGCGAAACAACGATTTTGTGGCGTTTCAGCCGTATCTGGAGCAGATCATTGATCATCTAAACCAATTCATTGATATTTGGGGATATGAAGGTCATCGGTACAATACGCTTCTGGATCGTTATGAACCGGGAGTTACAGTTGAAATGATCGATCCGTTGTTTGCTGATTTGCGAAAAAAATCGGTGGAATTGTTGGAAAGAATTCAGGCGAACGGCAAGCCTTCGGATACTTCCTTCTTGCGGAAGCATTACCCGGCCCAGGCTCAGCGTGAGTTCAGCAAGTTTGTATTGCAAAAAATCGGTTACGATTTTACTGCTGGACGGCTCGATGAAAGCGCCCATCCATTCTCGACCGGACTTAATCTTGGGGATGTGCGGATCACGACGAAGATCTACGAGCATGACTTGCAAATGGCGTTGTATAGTTCTATCCACGAGGTCGGACATGCGATATACGAGCAGAACATTGCGCCTGAATTGGCCGGGACATTGCTTTGGGAAGGTGCATCCATGGGTATCCATGAATCGCAATCCCGTTTTTGGGAAAATATAATAGGGCGCAGCGAAGCGTTTTGGAGTTGCTTTTATTCGGAAGCGGCCGCCATGTTCCCGGGGCCATTCGCCGGCGTTTCTGTGAATGCGGTATACCGAGCGGTCAATCAGGTACAACCGTCGCTTATACGGATTGAAGCCGACGAGTTGACATACAATTTACATATTATGCTGCGTTATGAACTGGAGAAGGCGCTGATTACCGGTGATTTACGGGTGGCTGACTTGCCTGGAGCATGGGCGGAAAAAATGAGCGACTACCTAGGCATTACGCCTCCTAATGACGCACAAGGCGTGCTACAGGATGTACACTGGTCAGGGGGAGATTTCGGATATTTTCCTACCTATTCACTGGGCAATATTTACGCGGCACAATTGGAAGCAGCGCTTTCCCGGGATATTCCAGATTACAGGGAAGCAGTGCGCCAGGGTGAGTTTGGCATCATTACGCGCTGGATGAAGGAGAAAGTGCACCGCCACGGTAAAATGTTGCTTCCGGCAAAAATAATCAGAGAAGCGACCGGCGAAGGAATCAATGCCACTTATTTAATCGCTTATTTGGAGAAAAAGTATACAGATGTCTATGAGCTTGCATAATTCAACTTTTTTTCGTTTTGTTACATTATGATATAAATAAATTTGGGGCAAAGGATGAAGAAAGAATATGGATAAAGTTCTTTTTCTTAAAAGCTTTCTGCGCTCCCCTCTCCAAGTGGCCAGCATTATTCCGAGTTCCCCGTTCCTCGTGAAACATATTACGAGCCATATTAATGAAAGGAAGCCGCGGATCGTTGCAGAACTAGGCGCGGGTACAGGGGTGCTGACAAAGGCGCTGGATGGAAAATGTCCGTCCATTGAATCGCTGCTCGTATTTGAAAACGAGGAAAACCTGAATCGGCATTTACAGGAGCAATTTCCACATCTGCGGATATACACGGATGCCTTTAATCTTCCTGAAGTAATGCAGGAACGAAACATAGAGCACCTTGATTGTATTGTATCGGCCTTGCCTGTTTCTTGGTTTTCGGCTCAACAAATCGAACAGTTGCTGGATATGGTTCACAGCCATCTAAAGCCAGGCGGCGATTTCATCATGTTCCAGTTTTCGTTGCAGATGCGCAAGCATTTAAAACGAAAGTTTAATCATATTTCCATTCAATATGTACCATTAAATTTTCTCCCAGCCTTTGTATATTTCTGCCACAAACAGTAAAAAATCTGCCCTGCGTTTACTGGCAGGGCAGATTTTTTTCGGAGTTTGGCTAGGGCGTATTACTTTTGATAATGACTCGGGTTCCGATTGGAATGTTGCTGTACAGCCATTCGACATCCTTATTCTGCATGCGGATGCAGCCTTGGCTGACATGATGGCCGATGCTAGCAGGATTATTCGTCCCATGAATCCCGTATTTATACCCGCCGGTGTTTTGTATGTTGAGCCCGAGCCATCTTGTACCCAACGGGTTTTGTGGACTGCCGCCAGGCACGTTCTTTGGCAGATACCACGGGTTTTCTACTTTTGTCACGATTTTGAATTCGCCTTCAGGTGTTAAATTTTTGTTTTTGCCCGTCGCGACTGAAAACACATACACTGGTACATCGTTCAGAAAAATGGTCAGGCGGTTGGTTGTTTTGTTAATTTCGATATGCACTTCATCTTCTAAGGCAGAAGCAGGACAGATAAGGATTGTGTAAAATAATAGGGAAAAGAGGAACCATAGTGGAAAATATTTGCGCATCGTCACTTCCTCCTTTTCCCTTTATTTTTTCTTTTTCTTTTTGTTTTTGTATTCTTCCTTCTCCCAGCGTTTTAGCATTGGATATGGATCGTAAGAATATTCGGTTTTGCCATTATCCCGGTAGACACCGTAATGCAAATGCGGCGGGAACTTGCCGGATGTACCGGGCTTGCCGTATCCTGAACTACCGACATAACCGATAACGTCTCCCGGTTTGACCACATCACCTACTTTGAATTTTTTGTTAAAGCCATTGAGATGGGCGTAATAATGGTAAAGGGCGTCCACATCCCTTATTCCTATGCGCCAGCCTCCGTATGGATTCCAGCCCATTGTTTCGATAATACCGTGCTTGGTAGCGCGTACGGGGGTACCGTACCCAGCGAAAATATCGGTTCCTTCGTGGATGCGCCGTCCGCCCCAACCGCGCGGATCACCCCAGGTGCTACGGTAGCTGTAATTATAATGAAGCGGCACTGGAAAAGCGCTGCCGGTCAGATGCAGTGTGTTGTAGTACTGGTAGATAGTGGCGAGATTGGAAATGATCTCGACGTTTTTGTCGCGTGTGTAATATTGCCAAAGTGCGATGCGAATATCATCCTCTGTGAAGCCGAACTCCGTTAGGTAACTGGCCATGGTATATGCGACATCAAGATCATTGTTTCGGTCTGCTTTGCCATCTCCGTCTCCGTCTTTGCCAAGACCGCCGAAAAATGAGATGGTCGACGGAGATGTATCCTCCGGATTTGGATTCAGAAAACCGCTCCAGATTTCAGGAGAAAAAACGATGCCGAGTTTACGCTGCTTTGCTTCAGGTGAGACATTTTTTTCCTTCTTTTTCACATGTTTGTGAATACTGCGCTCATATTGGTCGACGGCGGCCAGATAATACCAAGGCACGCCGGTGATGGCTTGCATATGCTCAAACAGCAGTTGCCTTTCACGTGCTTCTGCCTCCGCAGAACCGTGAGAAGCAGCCCATACGGGGGCAGGAATAAGGCAAAGGATGCAGACGATAATAAGTAGAAATGCTCTTTTACACCACATATGGCCCTCCCGTGATAACGTGTTTATATCTTGGCCTTAGTGTGTGCAAAGGCACTGATTTTATAACGGGAGGAACGGGAAGAATATGACAATAAAACCCATTGGAAGCAGGTTTGGATTGCTTTAGTGCTTGGGCTTTTTTACAATAGGGAAGAGGAACTTGATAAGAGAATGGAGATGAGCGCTTCATGTCAGAACGAAAGCCAGAATGGCTAAAAATTAAACTAAATACGGGTGAAAACTTCAAAGAGCTCAAACGAATGATGCGCGGCAAAACGTTGCATACAGTTTGTGAAGAAGCGCGCTGTCCGAATATATATGAATGTTGGGCCAATCGGACCGCAACGTTTATGATCCTTGGTGATTTGTGTACTCGTGCTTGTCGGTTTTGCGCCGTAAAAACGGGGCTTCCGACGGAGCTTGATTTGGCTGAGCCGGAACGCGTGGCGGAAGCGACAGAACAGATGGGGTTGAGACATGTGGTCGTCACGTCTGTAGCCCGCGATGACTTGAAAGATGGCGGAGCGTCTATTTTTGCTGAGACGATTAAAGCGATCCGAAAACGTATGCCACTCTGCAGTGTGGAAGTGTTGATTCCAGACTTTCTTGGCAATTGGGATGCATTGAAAGTTGTTATGGATGCCAGACCGGATATTTTAAACCATAATATTGAAACGGTAGAACGTCTATCAGATCGTGTTCGCTCGAAAGCGAAATATAACCGCACGCTGGAACTTCTGGCTAAGGCAAAAGAGTTCCAACCGGATATTCCAACAAAGTCAAGCATTATGATCGGTGTTGGGGAAACAATGGAGGAAATTCTGAAAACGATGGACGATTTGCGACGTGTGGATGTAGATATATTGACTATCGGACAATATCTTCAGCCGACGCCGAAACATCTGCCAGTGAAGAAGTTTTATCATCCGGACGAGTTTGCACAGTTAAAAGACGAAGGAATGAAGCGAGGTTTCAAGCATGTAGAGTCCGGCCCATTGGTACGCAGTTCATACCATGCGCACGAACAGGTAGAGTCGGCTGCTAAAGCATTGTGAATCGGAAGCAATGTAACAAGCCCTGCCGCAGGATGCGGAAGGGCTTATGTTGCGTTATTTCTTCATATGATGCGTACGCATTGGTTTTCCAGATTTGCTGCTGCTGGATTTATTGCTTTCGGTATTTGTGGAGAGGTTATGCATGGAATTGGCTTTATGACCAATCATTTGTTCGAACTCCTGATCGGTTTTTGTGCCCATTTGCATCGCGTTTTTGTATACTTTGTCGATGGTGTTTTGATCGTTCGTTGTGTACACTTTATAATAACGTGGAGATACGTTTTCGCAACCTTTTTGTACTTTTTCCAGTATTGTTTGCGCAGCAGATGGACTTAGACCGGATGTATCGCAGCCCACAAAAATTTGGTTATCAGTCGTAAGCACAGTCGCTCGCTTTACACCGGGTATTTGTTTGGCGACCTTGGCGACGGCGGAAGCCAGCATTTGGCGGTCAACGTATACGTTTGGTGTAGCTGTATCATAGTTAGCTTGTATACCCTGATACAAGGTATTACCGTTTGGTGCGTTGTAATTTTGCACGCCCATACCGTTATACGTACGGCCATTACCGGCTTGGTTGTCGCCGAGGTGGACGAAGCCGATGGTCGGCTGGTTGCTACGGGTTCCCACGTTATAGTTTTTCGTGTCTGGTCTGTAAATGGAATACGGATATGCATTGTTACCTACAATGGTATTCGTACCGTATTTACCCGTACTGTATACGCGCTGCCCATTGTTATTAATTCCCATATCATTCAGGCCTTGTGTGCGAAGCATTCTGTCCCTTGAATCGCGCAGTACACCCGGGCGGTAATTTGTTTGATCTTTAATGATACCGTTACGGTACGTATCGTAGCGGCCGTCCCCTACATTGTGGTAACGGTAGATCGTACCGGGCGGGTTGTTAGGGCCAACGCTTAGTGGGCGGTATTGGTTTGTGCGCGTATTATCCGCTGCCGGAGAGCAAGCGGCCAGCGAAACAGCAAGACCTACTACAGAAAGTACGGATAAGATTTTTTTCATTGTACCACCTCCTATCCTGTAGGTTGCCCGCAGGATTGGGGAGTTTTCGTGGGAATTTTGTGTGCAACGCCAAAAATTGTGGTAAAATAGGAGACGCGCGCCACCATGCATATTACTGATGGCCCGAGAGGAGGCAACTGAAGTGATACGGGTCCAGGATCAGGTCTACGAGCTAATTGAGGAAAATAAAAACGGGTTCAACCAGGAAGCGTTCAGAGAACGGTATAGTGACATTTTAAGTAAGTTCGACTATATCGTGGGCGACTGGGGATACGGTCAGCTTCGGTTGAAAGGTTTTTTTGAAGACACAAACCGTAAAGCGCCCTTTGACGCGCGAATTAGCTTTTTCGACGAGTATATTATGGAGTATTGCAATTTTGGATGCGCGTATTTTCTGTTGAAAAAAGTAAAGCAAGCAGATCATCTGCCAGAAGTGGAAGAAATTGATGATCCGGAAGGGGAAGAATCGGCAGAGAGGCTGGAAGGAAAAACGACCAAAGGCAAAGAAGGGAAGCGACGCGAAGCAAGACGTCGTGCGCGCTCTCGCCGCAAACTGAAGGAAGGCAAGGAAAAAATGACAGTACAATAAGAATAAGGAACAAGCGGATCGTCGATGCGGCGCTCCGCTTTTTTGTTAGCCGTTTCTCCGTTGCAAAAAAGGACGGGCGGAAACGCCCGTGAGTTTTTTTATTTGTTTTTACTCGAGCATCGGCTCTTCATTCTCGCCCGGATTATCATGCGTCGGGTGCGCGCCCGGATCTTGGCGCGGAATGCCTTCGTGGAAGGAACGGTTTTCGTATGTGAACGCAGATTCAGCTTTTTCGCCGGTGTCCCAGGATTCTTTACCGAGGAAAGGATGGGAGAACGCGGCGGTGCCATAAGATCCTTCCGGGAATTCCTCCGGGTAATGTGTATGGATCACGCTCGCTTCCGTTTTTAGAGGTTCAAACATTTCTTCTTTTTTCTCAGATAGTGGTTCTTTGGCAGACAAGAAAACCCCCTCCTTCATAAAATAAAGGATAAAGGTAGTATCATGCCAACGTCTCATAATTTATTCTAGGAAAATTAGATGCTTAAACGCAAAAATTCCCGCAGCTCGTTGGCTTCCTCTTCTGTCATATTGAAGGCTTCTTCCAGATAACCTGGCTCGTCTAGATCTTTTTGACCGAGAATGGCCATCCGGTGAGTAAGAATATTTAATACCAGGCTTTTGCCGTAGAAGTTTTTCGTTTTAATAATTGCGATATCGTAGCGCCCTTCTTCCCCGATAAAGCTTACATATCGTGTCGTAGTCTCTTCCTTATGGTCATAAAGAAAAGTCCAATCTCCATGTTGTGACATATTTTTGCCTCCCATCTTAATAAAAACTTTCTTGGATATTATATACATATCTTTTGTTGTTTTGCTATTTGTTTTTTATCATACCCCATATGTGTATCTTTCCTAAGTCATGGTATACTGTAACAAGAGAGCTGAGGAAGCAAGAGGTGACAGGAATGGAAATGGAAAATATCATGCAGGGGGTTGTCATTTTTACCCTGCTTGTCCTTACGTTTGCAATTACGATTATTACCTCAAAGATAAAGAACAAGAAGAAAAAACAATGAGGAGTGGAGCATAAATATGTACCAGGTTAACGTGGAAAAAATCGAGGAGCATTTATCCTATTTGGAACGGGTTCTTGAAAAAGTTATACCTGTGCTCAAGCATGAGGAAAGCGCCGCTGAGGACATGCTGACCAACCTAGCGTTGGAACGTGCGCTTCATGTTGCCTTGGAGACGATAGCTGACGTAGGAAACTATTTGATCGATGGTTTTATCATGCGTGATCCCGGTAGCTATGAAGACATTGTTGACATTCTTGAAGATGAAAAGGTGATTGACAGTGAGATGGCGGCTGCGTTGAAATCGGTGGTTAATATGCGCAAGAAGTTGATTACTCACTATACGACAGTGGATCGTCAAGAGGTGTACACCCTTTTGCGTACCCATTCCCCCCAGCTTCAGCAATTTCCGGCGCGTGTACGCGATTACTTGGCACGTGAATTGTAATAGTTTAATAGCATTATTAGTATAGTTTTTATATTATATTGTATAGAAATTTACTTGTTTCATTAAATCGGGTACAATATAGGGGAGGAAGGTGAAAGAATATGAACAAAGACAAATCCTCTTCTACCCGCAACCAGATTTTGCATATGTTGAAAATTAAAGGATCGATGACAGTAGGGGATATGGCTCAGGAATTGGGCATTACCGAAATGGCCGTGCGCCGTCATTTGAATACGTTGGAACGTGATAACCTGATTGAGTCGCGCCTGCTTCGCCAGGCGATGGGACGTCCGACAAACGTATACTCCCTGTCAGAAGAAGCCGATAACATGTTCCCAAAGAACTATCAGGATTTGGCGCTAGAATTCCTGAATGATATCAAGGAACTTCAGGGTGCGGGAATGGTTGAGGCTTTATTTAAGCTCCGCCAGCAGCGTCAGGAGAATTTGTACCGTGACATCGTACCTTCCGACAGCGATTTTGAGAAGAAGCTGGAAGCATTGGCGAAAATGCAGGATGAAAAAGGATACATGGTGGAATTGAAAAAGGACGAAAAAACAGGAAAATACATCTTTGTCGAATCGAATTGTCCGATTTCATCTGTTGCCAAGGAGTACACATACGCGTGTAATTGCGAAAAAATGTTATTTGAGAATGTGCTAAACGCCGAAGTCAAGCAGGAAGAATGTATAGCGACTGGCGGAGATAATTGTGTGTATATCATTTCCAAAAAAGAAGACAAAGCTGAATCATAATAGAACGACAATACCCTGCTTATTTCTGAAAACAAGAATAAGCAGGGTATTTCACGTCTTCTAGCTCCATTCAATCACCTTTTTATTCATGTTTATGACTAAAACAACGCTCACACTCATAGATGTAAGATTCTGCTTGCTCTTCAATTACTTCACCACATTCACGGCACTGTTTTTGCGGTAAATTTTTGTAAAATTCAAGATCTCTTGTCATTTTTTATCCCTCCATTTATTTTTCTATTCTGAATTTATTCTTGGTTTTATTGTATTATAACAGAACAATCATTGTCAATACGTGTTATATAATTATTTGTGATTTTTTTCTGTAATCATTTGAATGTAAGCTGCTCAGTTTGTTAATAGATACGCCTCTTCTTTATTGTGCTTGGTTGATTTTTTGTAGAGAAATGATCCACACCAACCAAAGCAAAAAGATACGAGACAACAAAGCCGCCTTCTGTACCTTTCGATAGAGCGATACAGAAGGCGGCTTGCGTCTCGCTTTTTCATTTAGTTCTGTGTAGCAGCGACTACAACGTTTACTATGTCTTTGATGCTGGTCATTGTTTTGCGTTGGAGTACGAGTTCCTGACCGATAGTAAGCGCCAGTGTTTCTCCTTTGGCGCGCAGCTTTGGATCGGTGATGCTCTCAAGATCGGACACATGTGCAAGTCCAATCACGCGGCGCATCATCTTGCATCCCGCGTAACCCGCTGTATCTTGCAGTATATTTTGCAGGTAGCTATCCTGATAGCCCGGAACTTTCGCGTATGGTTCTTGTGCTTTCTCATTCCAGAGCGCGCGGAATTCGTTTTCAAATACGTTCCAGATCTCCATGATGGTTTCCAGCAGATACGTTTGATAAGATTCACGTTCCTGTAGGTCCGGTGTATGACCCTCATGTGCCGCGTAGTTAAGCAGCAGGTTAGCGATTACCGCGCCGATATCGAAGCCCATTGGGCCGTAGTAGGCGAATTCTGGGTCGATGACCTTGGTATCTTCTTCCGTTACCATAATGCTGCCGGTATGCAAATCGCCGTGCAAGAGAGCTTGTCCGCGCGTCATAAATCCTTCTTTTAATTTCGCAATTTCAAGCTTTAGCTCATTGTTGTTCCAGATGCGTTGCACCACGTTTGCAATCAGCGGATTGTAGGCATTGGAAGGATGATCATGGAACGGATACGTAAATACGAAATTTTCTGTGATATTACACAGTTCGGGGTTAGTGAAAGAAGCCGCTTTTTGCTTTTTTTCAAGCGGTGACATCGCCAGGTCAGAAGTCAGGAACAGCGTACGTGCCAAGAAGGTTCCGATTTGCTTCGGAAAGTTCGGGTACCGCTTTTTTTCCACCAATCCTTTCCGCATGATTTGATAGACAGAAAGGTCTTCCATTACAATCAGGGCGAGTTCGGTATCATGATGGTATACTTTTGGCACGGAACTCGGGCAAAGCTGATCTTCCAAAATAAGCGCTTCGCTTTCGATGCGCGCTCGTTCGAGCGTGAGCGGCCAGGAATCACCGATAACTCGAACATACGGAAGCGCTTGTTTGAAAATAACGCTTTTGCCGGAAGGTCTTTCATCTTTGATGTGAAACACATAGTTTAAGTTGCCGTCGCCGATTTCCCGGCTTACGAGCCTGGCGTCTTCTGGAAATAAATTCGGGATGTTACGCGCGTATTCAACAGCTTCTTGTTCAGTAAGTGTACGATAGCCAGACATGACAAGCAATTCCCCCCTTAATATTTTCTCCTTTACAGCTGTCAATGACTCGCGGCGAAAGTCGCGAGCTAGTAACTGCTCGGAAGTGCAGATGTGAGTAGACATGAATGAATATCAATAATTATATCCTCAACCAGCATTTGTGCAACTGTTTTTTCTCTTGAAGCATAACGATGAAAAGCATAAACAATCTGGTACCCGCTTTTTCTGCTCCTGTTTTGTGATATGATCGATAAAAAGATAAAGCATTTGACGAAGGAAGAGAAAGTGGGGAGAGACAGGATGAACAGGCGAAATTACAAGGGCTATTTGCTTGATTTGGATGGAACGGTTTATCGGGGCGGTACAGTGATTCCTGAAGCTGTTTCTTTTATCCGGACATTAAAAGAAAAACGGATTCCTTATCTTTACGTAACGAATAATTCGTCACTAACACCGGAACAGTTGACAGAGCGCTTGCAAAACATGGGGGTTGAAGCTTCTCCGGAGGACTTTTTTACTTCGAGTATGGCGGTGGCGGCAATCATCAGACAAATGGCACGCGAATCCGAAACAGAAAAAAACGTTACGGTGCTGGCGATCGGTGAGACAGGACTTAAGACGGCGCTTGCGGAGGCAGGCTATGAAATCGTAGAGAAAGCTCCTGCTTCATATGTTGTTGTTGGCATCGACCGGCAGTTTACTTATGAAAAAATGAAGCAGGCTACGTTGGCCATTTATAACGGCGCCCGCTTTTTGTCCACCAACTGTGACCGGGCGATCCCGACGGAAGAAGGATTTGTACCTGGTAATGGAGCGTTAACCGCATCCATTGCGTACGCGACACAGACAGAGCCGATATACGTTGGCAAACCGGAAGAGACGATAATCCGGCTGGCGCTTGAAAAGCTGGGATTACGCGCGGATGAAGCGTTGCTTATAGGTGATAATCTGGAGACTGATATCGCCGCTGGAGCGAAAAGTGGTGTCGACACGCTGCTTGTATACAGCGGGTTCAGTCAGGAGGTAGACGTAGAGCATGCGGCAGTGAAGCCAACGTATACAGCGCATACGCTGGCTGACTGGAAAATAATATAAGTTGAGAAAAGCTTGCAGGCAAATGCCTCGCAAGTTTTTTTTATTTTGTGCCGAAGCGGCTGTGTGCAAGTCGACTGGATGCTGCGGCGGCAATTGCCCCGACAATATCGTCCAGAAATGTATGCACCTCTCCTTTTTCTTTTTCTGTTTTGTTTAATTTTTTAAGAATGCCGGGTTTCACTTTGTCTACGTACCCATAATTGGTAAATCCAATACTTCCGTAAACATTCACGATGGAAAGGGCCAGAATTTCGTCGATGCCGTACAGCCCTTCATCATGGGCGAGCATTTCCTGTAGCGGTTCCATAAGCAGTCCTTTTTCTGCAAGAATGTCGAGCTGGATACCGGTGATAATCGCGTTCTGGATTTCCCGTTTTTCTAGCACTTTCCTAATGTTGTATTCGCACATTTCAGTTGTTAAGTCTGAAAAGTAGTCTTTCTGCAAGAACATAACTAGTTCTACAAGATGCTCCATTGTTACTCCGCGCTCTTTTAGCAAACGATAGGCAGTTTCCCGCACTTTTTTATCATGAACGGCATGTTCCATATTGCTCATTTGCTTCACATCCTTATTAAGGGGGCTGGTTGAAAAACTGGTGCTTATTTACTTTTCCCGCTCCAATTTGTATTTATTAAGCACATCTTTACCTCCAGTAACTTCCAGCACAGTTCCAGTAATAAAATCGGAATATTCACTGCAGAAAAACGTGATAGCCCGTGCAATGTCTTCGCCGGTTCCGGGGCGTCCGACCGGCGTGCCTGGATCGCTCAGACCGCGCACATCGGTGATGTATTTTTCTTTGGCTTCGCCCACGATGTCACCCGGGCATACCATATTGGCTGTAATTCCGTACTCTGCTTCTTCAAGTGCAATCGTGCGCGTCAGCGATACGAGCCCGGTTTTTGCCGCGGCGAACGCCGAGCGGTACATCCAGCCCGGAGCGGTTTGCGCTTTTTCAAATCCGATGGTGATAATCCGTCCCCACCTGTTGCGGCGCATATGTGGAATGGCGGCTCGACATAAATAAAATGCGCTTGACAGGTTTCCGTGAATCATCTGGTCCCATTCTCCGATTTTATAGTCGGCGAGTTTTTTGCGTTCCTTTATGTATGGGCCGGCGTTGAGAACGAGAATATCAAGGCGGTTCCATGCTTCTATGACTGTTTTTACCATTTGCTCAGCATCTTCGGACCGGCTGACGTCTCCTTGAATTAACAGCGTATTGACATCGTATCGTTGTATGAGCTCTTCCCGTAGCTTGTTTGCCTCTTCTGCACTTGTGCGATAGTTAAGTGCGATATCCATGCCTTCCGCAGCGAGTTCATGGGCGATGCGGACACCAAGACCTTTAGCGCTTCCAGTGATAAGGGCCGTACGATTGCGTTTCAAAAAACCATCCCTTCCTGCTTGGAATGTTTTATTAGCCTCTATTTCATTGTATATTAAGGTTATTAATGAAAGAAAGTGGTAGAAAGCCGGAAAGTGTGGTGGAGATGATGATGTATTATTTTTATGATCGAAGCGGCCAGTTTATTTCTCTTACGTTTGAACAGGAGTGCTTTGTGCCGAATGCGGGGCATGTGCTTGTTTTGGCGTTTGCTGGTGAGGATAGACAGGAAATTGTATTGACCCGCCATAAATGCCGCGGCTGGGAAATGCCGGGAGGAAAAGTGGAGCCAGGGGAAAAGCCGGAAGAGGCCGCCCGTCGTGAGCTATTGGAGGAAACTGGGGTGGAAGCGGAGAGTCTGCATTGGATTGGACAATACATAATCGACAGCGGCCCGGGAGCGAAAAAGGCGGTGAAAAACATTTACACAGGCATGGTAAAGGAATGGGGCGAAATTCCGGAAGGCTTCGAAACGTTGGAGCGTTCCGTGTTTCCGTTGTCGCTGATGCCGTTTCAAAAAGATATGAGCCCGTTTATTCAGGATAACATTTTTCCGTTGTGCCGGGCGTATTTGGAGAAGCAAAAATAAAATAGCCTACGAACAATATGCTTCCTCAGTTGTTTCCGGTGTTCGATGCGATACATTTGCCACATGTACCAACCGGTAAGCAGCAGAACCAGAATAGCACCAAGCACGACACCGCTCCAGCCTAACCATCTATAGAAAAAGCCGAGATAGAAGCCGCCGAGGCTTCCACCGAAATAGTATGCTAGCAAATACAGGCTGGCTGCGCTTGCTTTGGCAAACGTTGCATGGCGGCTTACCCAGGAACTGGACGCCGAGTGAGCAAAGAAAAATCCGAAACTGTTTAAAAGAAGTCCGCATGCAATCATCCATAAGCTGTGCAGAAGTGTGAGTGCAATGCCGAGCGCCATGCAGGTGATCCCGATTCCGATACATAGCGATTGTGGAATGATGCGCGCCGCTTTGCCGGATAGTGTGGAACTGACTGTGCCCGCGAGATAGGTTAGGAACAACATGCCGAGAACGGAGGCGGGCAAATAATATGGAGCGCCGCTAAGCAGATAGGTAATGTAAGTATATTCCCCCATAAAAATGAGGAAATGCAGGCCACCGATAAGATATGCGTAACGCAACATGCGGTTTTTTAAATGGTGGCCCAAATCATGCAGCGCGTTTTTCCAGGCGAGTGGTTTCGGTTGAAAATGCTGCGAACGGGGCAGAAGCCAACCGAACGCAAGCAAGCAGATAAGGCTGATAATACTCATAACAATGAACGCCCATTGCCACCCGGCCCAATCGGTGATAAAACCGCTGATTAAGCGGCCGGACAGGCCGCCCACGGTGTTTCCGCTAATGTAAATACCGATGGCGACGGCGAGCGCTTTTTGATCAAATTCTTCTCCGATGTAGGCAACGGCAATTGCCGGAAGTCCCGCTAGGAAAAAGCCTTGGAGTATACGGAGCCAAAGCAGTGTTTTAAAGTTTGGCATGAACGCGGTGAGCAGCGTAATGATCGTTACGCAGAGCATGGTAACGAACATAATATTTTTTCTGCCAATTGCGTCGGAAAGTGGGCCATAGAACAATAACGAGATAGCCAGCGCGAAGATCGTCAGCGATACCGACAGGCTCGACATGAGCGGAGAGATATGAAATTCCTTAGTAAATAGCGGGAGAAGAGGTTGTGGAAAATAAATATTGGCGAACACGAGAAAAGAAGCGATGCTGAGCGCTGCTGACGCCCGCCAGAATGGTTTTGTTCCCGCTTTGATCATCGTTCATCATCTTCTTTCACAAAAAGTTTTCTTGACATGATGGTAGCATGCGATTAAAAATAAATAAAATATATTATTTTTATCATATTGATAACTTTTAGTTATGGAGTGAACCATGGAAATACGGCAATTGGAATTTTTTGTGGAGGTAGCAAAGCATAGAAGTTTTACGAGAGCGGCGGAAGAATTGCTGGTAGCTCAGCCTGCCATAAGCAAAAGCATAAAAAAGTTGGAAGAAGAACTTGGTTTGCTTTTGTTTAACCGTGCCGAACGTAAAGTATCGCTGACTGCGGAAGGTGAGGCATTTTTAAAGCATGCTGAACTTATTCTTGAGCAGATGACGCGCGCAAAAGCAGAAATGGAAGAAATGCGTGGCCTTAAAAAGGGAGAGGTGCGCGTCGGTCTACCGTCAATGGTCGGTTCATATTATTTTCCGGGATTGATCATTGATTTTAAAAAACAGTATCCTGATTTGCAGATTACGGTATATGAACAAGGAACGGTCAAAATCCAGCAAATGATCACACAAGGTGAGATAGATATGGGGGTGGTACTTGAAGATATGAGCGCGGACGAGCTTGAAGTGCTTCCGTTCTTAAAGGAGGAGATGGTCGCGTGCGTGCCCGCTTCCCATCCGTTTGCTCGCAGGCTTTCCGTAACGTATGAGGAATTGGCCCATGAACCGCTCGTTTTGTTCAAGGAGGGGTATTTTCAGCGAGAAATTATTGCTCGGGCTGGCCGGATGTCCGGCTCGCCGCTTAATGTAACGTTTGAGACAAACCAAATTCCGCTTATCAAGTCTTTAGTGGCAAAGCAGCTTGGCATTACTTTATTCTTGCGTATGGTGATTGTTGATGATCCGCATTTGGTGCCGGTCTCGCTAGATCCGCCTGTATTTTTAAACCTGGGCATTGCCTGGAACAAAAACGCTTACCTTTCCAAGGCCAATCAGGCGTTTTTGTCTTTTCTTATGAGCCGAATTAAGGCGTAAAAAACCGGAAGCGCCTGGCTTCCGGTTTCTACACGATTAGAATACTTGTTGCACTTCTGTAATCCCTTCCACTTCTTCGATCAACGCACGTTCGATGCCTGCTTTCAGCGTGATGGTTGAGCTTGGGCAGCTGCCGCACGCGCCATGCAGACGAAGCTGAACTACGCCGTCTTCTGTTACATCAACCAGTTCGCAGTCACCGCCGTCACGCTGCAAGAACGGACGCAGTTTATCTAAAACTTCTTGAACTTGTTCGAATTTGCTTGTATCCGTCATGAAGCAATCACTCCTTTCCAACATATTAATATTATATTACCCTTTTGTTAAGAAATCTATGGTTTTTCCCAAGATGTGTATGATCACCGTTTATAATTCATAAAGCATAGTTGTTTACTTGGTTATAGAGAACCTATAAAATATGTTATAATATGATAGCTTATAAGACATCATCATTTTGCTTTGAAAGGAAGAAACTTATGCAGGTTTACCGTAATATAAAAGAACTTATCGGTAACACTCCGATTGTGGAAATTACTTCGTTTGATTTGCCGGAAGGTGTGCGCCTATTCGCGAAGCTGGAGTACTTCAATCCCGGTGGCAGCGTAAAAGACCGGCTTGGCGTTGAATTAATCCGTGACGCGGAAGAGCGAGGCGCACTGAAACCAGGCGGCACGATTATCGAGCCGACGGCCGGCAATACGGGGATTGGTCTGGCGCTGGCCGCAGTAGGTACAGGCTACCGCGTGATTTTTGTTGTGCCGGAAAAATTTTCTTTGGAGAAGCAGGAACTGATGCGGGCTCTCGGTGCAGAAGTGATCAATACACCAACAGAAAAAGGAATGAAGGGTGCAATCGAAAAAGCGAAGCAGCTTGAGCAGGAAATTGCGGGCGCTTTCTGTCCGCAACAGTTTGGCAATCCCGCTAATCCCGCAGCTCACTATAAAACAACCGGGCCGGAAATTTGGCGCCAGATGGATGGCAAGGTGAATGTCTTTGTGGCGGGAGCTGGTTCCGGTGGTACGTTTATGGGAACGGCCCGTTATTTGAAAGAAAAAAATCCGGATATTAAGACGGTGATTGTGGAACCGGAAGGCTCGATTTTAAACGGCGGCAAGCCGGGACCGCACAAGACGGAAGGAATCGGTATGGAATTTTTGCCGGAGTTTATGGACACAAGTTATTTTGATGCTATTCACACGGTTGACGATGTAGATGCATTCCGTCGGGTTAAAGAATTGGCCGCAAAAGAGGGAATGCTCGTGGGCAGTTCGGCAGGAGCAGCGATGCATGCTGCCCTGAAAGAAGCGGAGCAGGCGAAACCGGGAACAAACATTGTTACCATTTTTGCTGACAGCAGTGAGCGTTATTTGAGTCAGAAGATTTATCAGGGAGGGATGTAGACGATGAGAATGAAAACAAAGTTGATCCACGGCGGCGTAGACGGCGATCCTTTAACCGGGGCAGTTAACGTTCCGATTTACCAGGTTAGTACGTATAAACAGGAAGGTGTCGGCAAACACAAAGGATATGAATATTCGCGTACAGGCAATCCAACCCGCTATGCGGTGGAGAAGTATATTGCCGATATTGAAGGCGGTGTACGCGGCTTCGCGTTTGCTTCCGGCATGGCGACACTTTCTTCGATTGTGATGTTGTTTGACGCGGGCGATCATTTCATTGTAGGAGATGACGTATACGGTGGAACGTATCGCGTACTAAGCAAAGTGTTTAACCGCTTTGGTGTAGAGACCACATTTGTGGATACAAGCGATGTGGAAGCCGTGAAAGCGGCGATAAAGCCGAATACGAGAGCGGTCATGCTAGAATCGCCAAGCAACCCGCTTCTGAAAGTAACCGATATCGCGGCGGTAGCCGAAATCACAAAAGAAAACGGGTTGCTTTTGATCGTGGATAACACGTTCATGACACCGTATTGGCAGAATCCGCTTGCACTTGGCGCGGATATTGTATTCCACAGTGCGACAAAATATCTTGGCGGACATAGCGACGTTGTCGCAGGTCTTGCGGTTGTGAAAGACGAAAAATTAGGTGAACGTCTGCATTTTGTACAAAATTCTGTCGGTGCCGTGCTTGGGCCTCAGGATTCTTATATTTTGTTGCGTGGCATGAAAACGCTGGGCGTGCGTATGGAAGAACATGAAGCGAACGCAAGACGCATTGCAGAATGGCTGACTCAGCGTGGAGACATCAAAAAAGTGTACTATCCGGGTTTAAAAGATCATCCAGGCCATGATATCGCAGTGAAGCAGGCGCGCGGCTTCGGCGGCATGATGTCATTTGATGTAGGCAGTTTGGAACGCGCCAACCAGGTATTGTCTCGGGTGAAAATCTTTACGCTGGCAGAAAGTCTTGGTGCAGTGGAAAGTCTAATTTCTGTACCCGCACAAATGACGCACGCTTCCATTCCAGCGGAGCGTCGCGCTGAACTTGGCATTACGGACGGCTTAATCCGCATTTCCGTCGGTATCGAAGATGTGGAAGACTTAATTGAAGATCTAGAACACGCCCTAGCGTAAGGAGAAGCTTATGGAAATTCTTGTTTTTGGAGCGGAGCAGTTGTGTGCCAGTTGTGTGAATTTGCCTTCGGCGAAAGATACGGCTGAGTGGTTGCAGGCCGCCCTTGAACGCAAATACGGGAACGAAGTCAGAGTGCGTTATGTCGATATCGACCAGCCGCTGGAAGGGATGGAAGCGGAGTTTGCCGCGCGTATTCATGCTGAAGAATTTTGGTATCCGCTCGTTGTATTGAACGGTAAAGTCATAGGTGAAGGGAATCCAAAGTTAAAAGATATTCAACAGGCCATTGAAAATATGAAGGTAGGATGATTCATCATGAGACCTATGGTCGAGTTTTGCGTAAGCAATTTATCCCTTGGTTCTGAGACGGTGAAAAAAGTTCTGGAAGAGGAAAATGAAGTGGATGTGTTGGAATATGGCTGTCTCGGTAACTGTGGCCAGTGCTTTGTCCAGCCGTATGCGCTTGTAAATGGAAAATTGATTGCAGGCAAAGACGCACAGGAATTGCTTGCGGCGATTAAAGACCATATTAAGAAGTTGCAGGAAGAAGACGAAGCCTGGAAAAAACTTGGATTTTAATTGCTAAGGCTGAATATGACAAAAAGGACTTTTGTTATATTCAGTCTTTTTTATTAGTTAAGAAAGTCATACTTTTTTATGACATAAATATGAAATTTTACATAATAAAGGTGCATAGAGATAGTAAATTATGTATAATAAAAATGAACTAAACAGAGACATTGAAAAAATATACACATTAGGCCATACCGAAAAGGAGAGAGAAAGTTATGGTAGTCCAATGGCTTAGGGAAAGTAGAGTTGCGGCAGGCGCGATGCTGTTACTGCGCATATGGTTAGGTTATACATGGCTGGTGAGCGGCTGGGAGAAAATTACCGGAGGCTTTCAGAGCGCAGGCTTTTTGAAGGGGGCTGTTGCTAAAGCAACGGGTGAGCATCCTGCGGTGCAAGGATGGTGGGCAAGTTTTATCAAATCGGTTGCTTTACCGAATTCTGGGCTGTTCGACTTCCTTATTCCCTGGGGGGAATTTCTTGTAGGTGTTGCTTTACTGCTTGGGTTGTTTACTACTTTCGCCGGACTGATGGGAATCATTATGAACTTTGCGTTTTTGTTCAGCGGCACAACTAGCATTAATCCGCAAATGGTTCTTTTTACTACATTTATCCTGGTAGCCGGGCGGAATGCAGGCCACTACGGTTTAGATACTTACGTATTGCCGTTGTTGGATAGATGGATGGGCAGAGAACAACAATTGGCGTCTTATAAAGATAGAATAGATAAATTTTAATAATAGCAGAATGTTTGATACGGGAGAGAGAATGAGTTCCAAAAAAACACCAGCAACTATTTCAGATTTGCTGGTGTTTTTCTTATGCTTAATACTCCTTAATAATATTGTAAAACGTATCGCGTTCAACCGGCTGCTTGCCTGCGCCTTTAACGAGCCAAATCAATTCATCGCGCGTCAATCCTGTTTGTGTCAATGCGCCAGCTGCATGGCTGATGCGTTCCTCCACAAGCGTGCCGTGAACATCGGAAGAGCCGAAGTTTAGTGCCATCTGGGTTAATTGGGTTCCAATGTTAATGAAATAAGCTTTAATATGCGGAAAATTGTCCAGCATCAGGCGGCTGATAGCCATCGTTTTCATATCGTCAAATGCGGACGTGCGGCGCTTGATAGAAGCGGTCGCTTTTTTCGGTTGCACGGCCAATGGGATGAATACCATGAATCCTTTTGTTTCATCCTGTAGTTCGCGCACGCGAATCATATGAATAAGGCGTTCCTCCAATTTCTCGATAGAACCGTACAGCATGGTAGCATGCGTTTTTAGTCCCAGGTTGTGCGCGATGCGGTGCACATTTAACCATTCGTCGGTACTTGCTTTTTCCGGACTCATTTTTAGTCGGTATTCTTCTGTGAGGATTTCTGCACCGCCGCCTGGCATCGTATCCAATCCGGCTTTCATGAGCTCTTTTAGCACTTCTTCTTCTGTTAGACCTGAGATTTTTGCAAAAAATACAATTTCCGCTGCCGTGTATGCTTTGATGGTCACGTTCGGATAATGTTTCTTCAGCGTACGAACCGTGTCCAAATAATACTCGAACGGTACGGTGTGATTGTGTCCGCCGACGATATGGAATTCGCGCATTGTAGGTGTGTAACGTTTTTCTACGTATGCAAGCAGTTCTTCCTCGTTCATTGTGTAGGCGCCTTCTTCGCCCGGATCCCGACGAAAGGCACAGAATTTACAGTGCGCTTCACAAACGTTAGTCGGGTTGATGTACATGTTTTCGATAAAATATACTTTATTGTCATTTTTGCGAAGATTTACCTGATTGGCCATCTGTCCGATGGTCAGCAAATCGTTGGAACGATACAACGTCATTCCGTCTTCAAGCGTCAGCCGTTCTCCTGCTTCCACTTTTTCCATAATCGGCAGCAGTGCTTCATCCTGGACGAAGTTTTTTGTAAGTATAGTCATAATTTTTCCCCCTCAGGTAAAACTAATCAAACACGTGCGAAACATAATACAGTGTATCATGTTTTACTGGAATACGGCCTATCTTCTTCATTCATATTGATAAAGGCGTCATGTGGGCCGAAGTGGAATCGGCCGCGTGAATGATGTTCTTCATAAGCATGTTAATCCAAAACCATTCTTTCATTATAGAGCGGATTCGGTAATTGAACAAGATAAGAGGGTTCCAGAGAACTTATTTTAGGTTAGTAAACATTTTTATATAATAATGTTACTATCCTTGAGCCAAGCGGTAATTTCTAGTATACTGTAAATACAGAGGGTATGATGCGATACGCTACGATACCCATAAGGAGGGATCATAATGATTAACCTTACG
Organism: Aneurinibacillus sp. XH2; assembly: GCF_001439585.2. Lineage (NCBI taxonomy): Bacteria > Bacillati > Bacillota > Bacilli > Caryophanales > Paenibacillaceae > Aneurinibacillus > Aneurinibacillus sp. XH2. The sequence goes on from NZ_CP014140.1 coordinate 710,222, forward strand.
GAAAATGCAGGCAGAAAAATTAAAGAAATGATTGCTGATGAAAATAACGATAAACTGTTTCTGCGCCTCGGTGTAAGGCCCGGTGGCTGTAGCGGTTTTTCTTATGGTATGGGTCTCGATGATGAAGAGCAGGAAGGCGATGTATTCTTTGAAGCACATGGTGTAAAAGTTGTTGTGAACAAAGACAATCTTCGTTTCTTGGATGGTGTGACGATTGACTACAAAGAATCGATGATGGGCGGCGGGTTCACGATCGATAACCCGAATGCGGTTGCTTCCTGCGGTTGCGGTTCTTCGTTCCGCACGCGAGACGAAGCGGGAAGCCCAAGCGAATGTTAATGCTTTTCGGCACGTTAGCCAGTCAGACGATGCACGTTTATTTATGGCGTGGAGGTTACGTACTTACCTCTATATTAGAATAAAAGACGTATATATATGGCGCCTCTTGACGTATTTTCGGGTATGTTGGGGGCGTTTTTCTTATGTGTTTTCTCCCTCCTGCACTTTTACTACCATGATTATATGTATAGTTATCTAAATATTCTGTATAATAAATTCGCAAACGTCTTCTTTATGGATATTTTTGTATATAATGGAAAGGAAAAAAGGGATAACGAAACAATATATATATCAAGTTGTGATTTATATTTTATAGAAATTTTGGCGTATAACTTTTTACGCCATACCCATACTATATATATCTTACTTGATATATTGACATACTATAATGACTTTTATTTTCGCATCGTAGAATGGCTGTCGAAATATCAAGGACTGCATATACAAAAGCAGATTGAAGAGAATGGACAAGCAAGATTGGAGGGATAAAGCAATCATGCGAAAAATTTTATATGGTACAGTCGCCGGGGCGGTACTTCTCACCGGAATCGCGTATGCGACCACAAATGCCCAATCGTCGACTGTGCCGGTGTCTGAGCAAATGGCAACAAAAACGGTGCCTATCGGTGAACATAAGCTGCCGCCGCTTCCCTACGCATACAATGCACTGGAACCGTATATTGACGAAAAAACGATGAGGCTGCACCATGACATCCACCATAAATCGTATGTGGACGGGCTAAACAAGGCGGAAAAAGAAATGCAGAAAGCGCGTGAGACAGGAGACTACGCGCTTATTAAACATTGGGAGCGCGAAGCTGCATTCAACGGCTCAGGTCATTATCTTCATACGATCTTTTGGAACAATATGAAGCCAAAGGGGGGTGGGGTGCCAAAAGGGGAGTTGGCGGAAGAGATAAATAAGACATTCGGTAGTTTTGAAAAATTTAAGGCTCATTTTTCGGCAGCCGCAGAAAAGGTGGAAGGTTCCGGCTGGGCCCTGCTGGTATGGAGCCCAGAGGCTGGAAGGCTCGAAATTTTGCAGGCGGAAAAACATCAAAATTTAACCCAGCAAGGCGTGATTCCGCTGCTCGTGTTGGATGTATGGGAGCACGCATACTATCTAAAGTATAACAATAAGCGAGCGGAATATATCAAAGCCTGGTGGAATGTTGTAAATTGGGATGATGTAAGCAAGCGATATAAAGAGGCGGTAAAAAAATAGGGAAAGAAGCATAAGCCTGGAAGATATATCCGGGCTTATGCTTTACGACCGCAGCTCTTGGATACAAAATTAACGGAAGTGTAAAGAAAAGGTGAGATTGTCAACGTACTGAGGCCAGAAGTGTCAGAGGGGTGCAATTTCCTTGATCGCTTTTGTGGTTTGTAAGCCGCAATGCGAACAGCTAAAAATATGCATACATTCTTCCGCCATTTGATCCAGGTAGCCGTTCGTCATCGCCACATCTCCCCACTCTTGGTAAGGGCTGTATGGGCCGTAGAATGATTCAAGCTTACCCGCGTCCTCCATTTGATGGTCACAGGAAGGACAGGAATATTGCGGGTGTTCCATTCCGTTGCAAATTGGACACATAGACATGGAGGCTTCCTCCTTTTGCTAGTTTCTGCGGTTGAGCAAGTGACCGTAAATAGCGTAACTGGCTAAGACGCCAAATGAAAGGATGGCGGCGATGAACCCGGCTATGGGGTCGTTGCTTCCGTAATACAGCATAAAAGGAATTCCGATGGTAACAGCGATAAGCAGCAACATATAAACCGTATAAATGGCACTGCGCGTCATCATGCTCACATCCCTTTTTTGATTAAGTTTTACGGGTGTGTGGCTATCTATGCATAGAAAAAGGAGTCAATAAGACGAAAAACTCGCGAAGTGTGTGCCAAAGATTTCCTTTTTCTGTGTGGGAAAAGGATAAGCGGCAACGCCTGCGAGTTTTTCTCATGGTCATGATGAATGATACATTACATTTTCATGCTGGAACTGTGCATCGGCTGTACTTTCGCGTCCGGATCCATGTATGATTTTGCGTTGTTTACCGCGGTTGGTGCTTCGCCGAAGCCCACGGCAATCAGTTTAATTTTACCTGGGTATGTTGTAACATCCCCTGCCGCATAAATGCCGGGAATATTTGTTTCCATTTTAGAGTTAACGACGATGGAGCCTCTGTCCAATTCCAGTCCCCAATTTTTAATTGGGCCGAGCGAAGAGATGAAACCGAAATTCACGATAACAGCGTCCACTTCTTCCGTAATCAGCTCTTCTGTTTGGTTATTACGGAGCACAACTTTTTCGATCTTGTCTTCGCCTTCGAGCGCGTACGGCTCATAAGGGGTCATGACATTCACTTTCGATTTCATTAGATTTTCCACGCTGTGTTCGTGGGCGCGGAACTTATCACGGCGGTGGACAATCGTTACTTTTTTGGCGATTGGCTCAAGCATGAGCGCCCAGTCTACGGCGGAGTCTCCACCGCCGAACACAATTACGTTTTGCCCGGCGAATTTATTTAAATCGTCGACAAAGTAATGAAGGTTCGCTTTTTCAAATTTATCTGCGTTTGGAAGTTCTAATTTGCGCGGTTCGAACGCGCCGACGCCTGCGGTAATAATTACGGTGCGCGAATAGTGAAGACCTTTTTCAGTCGTAATTTCAAAGATGTTTTCTTTCTTCTCTACATTGATTACTTTTTCTTCAAGGCAAACTTCTGTTTCGAAATGTGCTACCTGCTCTTTCAAGCGATCAATTAATTCCTGAGCCCGGATTTTAGGGAAGCCGGCTACGTCATAGATGAATTTTTCGGGATATAGAGCGGAAAGTTGCCCGCCTAACTGAGGCATGCTTTCGATGATTTTGCAGCTGCACTGCCGCATGCCTGCATAAAAAGCCGTAAACAAGCCTGCTGGCCCCCCGCCAACCACTGTAATATCGTATACCTTTTCATCCCTTGTGAGACCCATTTTCTACACCTCCGGAAATTTTAGAAGCCATATAAATTCTTCTCTATTATAACGGCGACAGAAAATAATGAAAAGAAAAAGAATGCTGACGCAAAGTAAAAAATACGAATAATTTATGGTTGATTAAGTGTAAATATTCGTTTTAAAATGAAAAACGTAAGCAAGCACCTATTGTGCATATTTTCACTTGAAAAAAGGTAAAAACCGATTTATGATAAAAATGTGAATAAAATTAAGATGGCGAATGACACGCATGTGCCCTTTTTTATAGGGCAATATAGTGAAAAAAAGCACAATGTTTTATGGAGTATAACTACTAATAAGGAAAGTGGAAGTGAAAAAAATGAGCACACCAAAAATTTTAATTCTGGGCGCAGGATATGGCGGGTTAATGACGGCCGTTCGCCTGCAAAAGCAAATGAATTACAACGAAGCTGACGTTTTGCTGGTGAATAAGCATGACTATCACTATTTTACCACATGGCTTCATGAGCCGGCAGCCGGAACGAAAGATCCGGATCAATGCCGCATAGGCATCGAAGATTTGCTTGATACTCGTAAAGTTCGATTCAAAAAAGGCACCGTGACTGAGATTAAAAAGGACGAAAAGAAAGTTCTGCTCGAGTCCGGGGAAGAACTGGCTTATGATTATCTCGTTATTGGCTTAGGAAGCGAACCGGAAACGTTTGGCATCCAAGGGTTAAAAGAGCACGCGTTCAGCATTCGCAGCATTAATAGCGTGCGCCAGATTCGCGAACATATTGAATATTGTTTTGCGAAATACAAAATGGAAAAACGTCCAGAATTGCTGACATTCATCGTCGGCGGTGCGGGTTTTACAGGCATTGAGTTCGTTGGTGAATTGTCCGACCGCGTCCCTGAACTGTGCAAAGAATTCGACGTAGATCCGTCGCTTGTTAAAATTTACAACATTGAAGCGGCACCGACTGTGCTTCCAGGTTTTGATCCTGAACTGGTAAATTATGCGATGGAAGTGCTGTCTCGTAAAGGTGTTACATTCAAAATCAATACACCGATTAAAGAATGTACTCCGGAAGGTGTTGTGCTTGCTGACGGAGAAGAGATTAAGTCAAGTACGGTTGTATGGACAGGTGGTGTACGCGGTAATTCCATCATTGAAAAAGCAGGGTTCGAAACGATGCGTGGCCGCGTAAAAGTCGATCCGTATCTCCGTGCGCCGGGACATGACGAAGTATTCATCGTGGGAGACGGAGCTTTAATTATTAACGAAGAAACGAACCGTCCGTATCCACCGACTGCACAAATCGCGATTCAGCAAGGGGAGAACTTGGCACAAAACCTGCTGGCCCTTGTACGCGGTGGTCAAATGAAACCATTCGTGCCGCATATTAAAGGTACAGTTGCTTCCCTTGGTAAAGGCGAAGCTATCGGACTTGTAGGGGATAAGAAATTGTATGGCAGCACAGCTGCGCTAATGAAGAAAATTATTGACAACCGCTCTCTCTACATTCTGGGTGGATTATCGCTTGTGCTAAAGAAAGTGAAACTGTAAGAGGTGTGCGACCGTGAGACACGCAAGCGTGCAGGTGCGCGCGTTGCTGACGGAAGAAGAACGTTTGCGCTATGAAAAATTATTCGAAGTGGGCAAATACCTTGAATCGCAAAATCGGCACGACTTAGCTTACACGATTCAGCGCGAGCTGGAAATTCTGATTGAGCCCGCTATTGAGCGGCTTCAGGAAAAAGGACGTCAGCGCGGTAACCGAGAATATCTCGATCCGATTGTGACGCGTGCCAAAAATGATGAAGAACAGCTGTAGGATGAGAACTGGGAAGCCTTCGTTATGAAGGCTTTTTTTCTTTACAGAAGAGAAGAGTTTGGTTATAATATTCCGAAAATATAGATATTTAGAAAATATGTGTTTGGAGGAATATGCATGAGCAAAAAAGTATGCCAGGAGCATTGTATATATTGTGAAGGAGTCGGATACTTTCAATTGGCTACAGGCGGTACAATTGATTGTCCAGCATGTGGCGGAGGGAAATGGAGAGAAACAAGAGAACCTCAGGCCAGAGTGGCAACAAAGACAAAATAAAATCAGATGTAATGAAGCGTGACAGAAGATTGACCCTCCTTGTCCGAATCAAGTACACTTAAATCCAGGAACAAGGATAGGGGTGAGATTGGATGAATATTGCACAATTTATTATTGGGATACCACTTTTTATCGTATTGCTTTTTGGAATAGGGTTTATTTTAAACATGCTGATAAAGACTACATGGATGCCAGCATTTCTTTATTCGGGCATTGCAATCGGCGTGCTGGTGTATTTGATTATGAATGATCGCACCCCGCATATGGTAGACTATGTGATGTTGACTTCTGGACTAGTAGGTGCTATTGCCAGCGGCTGGACGATTAAAACGCTGCGGATGAAAGGATACCGCATGTTCTGAGAGAAAGGGAAACTCTTTCTCCCCCTGTAGCTTTGACTCCTTCATAGAAGTTCTGTTTCCCTGGTACTCGTTTGTACTTCTAACCCGCAGGCTTCTGGCTGTTCCGAAAGGTGCGGACGCGCCGTGGAGCTGGAACGCATGAAGGGTCTAGGGAAAAAGCGAGTGCCGCGTTCGCACTCGCTTTTTCTTAATGCATCATTTTTATAACCTTGTATTGATTAAAGTACCGTATTCATCTACAATACCTAAATTATAGGCTTTCTCAATAAAGGATAATTTTTCGCTTTCGAATTGGGGATTCCCGTTATAACGACTATTAATAAGACTATCTTCTCGCTGTTTATTAAGGATTGTACGAGCATATTTTTCGTTAACGACTTCATTCTTTCGTAGACGCTCCATAAACTCAGGGAATCCCATAGATGTTTTGGACTGAGTGTTAGGCTGAATGCCGTTTATTTGGTTCTGGAAGCGAGAAACAAGTGTTAACTTCGTATAGGCAGCAAATGCTGCTCGATTTTCTCCAATACTAATAGACATGGATTCCTCCTTCTTCTTTTTATTTTCCTCTATTTTTTTGATTAAAGTATTGGTTAATTCTTTAATTATTTTTTCATCCAGTCACTGATTTCGTCTTTATTAGAGTTATTTAACTCCTTTCTTTTGTTTATTGTAAAATATATACATGTTATATATCGGTATTTGTTAAAAAAATTTACATACCTATTTAGACATTTTTATAGGCTTGAAGATGTTAAGAAGTAAAAAGGACCGGGCGCATGCCCGGTTTTTCTTATGTGAAGAACGAAGGTTTTCCCGAATTTTAGCAGGAAAATTCAAGCTCTGTTTGTTCTTGTCTGGATGTATAAGTCGGGGATGGTCGGGAGATGATGAGTAGAAGAGGAGGCTAGTAATTCATGGATATTATCGTTAAAAGCGTGAAAGGCTCTCTAACCTACCTTTTCATCGCGCTTGTTTGTATCATTCTCGGCCTGTACATTTTGCTGGGAGAAACAGAGCCGAAACCTGTTGTTCCGGCCGTGGAAGGAACAAAGGCGCATCAAGAAGCAGCACCGCTGAAGCAAAACACATCCTTGGAGAAACGCGCAGAGAAGCCGCAGGAAGTTGAACGTTTTCCGTTCGTGCATCGGGGGGAAACGGTCGAAACGCTGGCTATGCTTTCAAAGTACCCGAAGGTTAATGTAGTAGCAACCGGATATTCTCCCGGCCCTGAATCGACCGGTAAGGATGTTGGCCATCCTGCGTATGGGATTACATATTCCGGCGTAAAAGCACGGCGCGACATATTCTCAACGATTGCTGCTGATTTAAACGTATTTCCGCTCGGAACGATCCTTTATATACCGGGCTATGGCTACGGTGTAGTTGCGGATATTGGCTCCGCCATTAAAGGAAACAAAATTGATCTGTATTTTGACAGCAAAGAAGATGTATATAAAAAGTGGGGGAAAAAGCAACTGGACGTATATGTAATCGAGCGTGGAAACGGCAAAGTGGATGAGGAAGTGTTTGCGAGGCTCAATCAAATGAGCAAAAATGAAGCGAAAAAACAATGAGAAAAACATCTTTACCTATACCATAAAAAGGACAGGCCAAGCGCGGCCTGTCTTTCGTGTTATACATGGTCTTAGAAGGCCGCGCTTCACAAGTCAAGCAAGTAATACAAAAGGGTAGATTGCACAATACCGAGCCAGCCTCCTACCAGCACTTCGCTTGGTTGATGACCCAGCAGCTCTTTTAATTTTTTTGCGCGTTCGCGGCGGGGCTTCACACGCATGGTTTTTAGTTCCTCGATCAACTGGTTGAAATCCTCGACCAGAATATTGAGAACGGCGGCATGGGTGCCTGCGTGTCGGCGCACGCCAGCTGCATCGAACATGATAATGATGGAAAAAATAACAGAAATCGCAAATAATGTAGAGCCGAACCCTTCGATTAATCCTACGGCGGTTGTGAGCGCGGTGACGGCCGCCGAATGGGAACTGGGCATTCCCCCTGTGCTAAACAATAGTTTCCAATCCCATTTGCGGATAGCAAAGTAGGTAATCGGCACTTTGATTCCCTGCGCGATGCCAATGGCAAGCAGGGCGGACCAAAGCGGAAAATTGGATAATAAATCGGACATTGGCTTCTTCCTTTCCTCAAAGCTCTTTTATTATTTTATAACGAATAGAGGAATAAATCATTTGCTATGGAGAAAAATTCTTCAGGTGACTTTGTTCGTTCGTTTTCTTTTGCTACATTTATTGATAAAATTTTCATTGGAGGTGCAAAGCGATGAAAATAGAAGTGAAAAGTGGAAAGTTGCAAGATTTTTCTGCTCAATGTGCTATCGTCGGGATTTTTGAAGGTCAAACCGTGCTACCTGTCTCTTTAAAAGAAGCTGATGAAAAAATGGGAGGAGCGCTGTCTGCATTGTTTGTGGACGGGGAAATCAACGGCAAGCAAAAAAGCGTACAGTTCATACATACGTTTGGAAAGCTGGGCATACGCCGCATTATGACCATCGGTCTTGGAAAGAAAGACGAATTGACGTTTGAAGATTTGCGTGAAGTTGCGGCGCGCGCCGTAAAGGAGGCGCTGAAAGCACAAGTAACCAGGATTGTATTTGTGCTGGATGGTGAGGCACAGATGCTTGGCGCATATGACGCGACACATGCGATTGTGGAGGGAGCACTACTTGCCAATTACCGTTTTCCTGGCTATCACAAAGAAGCGGAAGACAGGCCCTCCCTTGAAGAAATGACTGTGCTGTGCCCGGAAGAGAACATTGACGATGCTAAGGAAGGGGCGTATATTGCCGAAGCGCTGGCACGCGGCACGAACCTGGCGCGCGATCTTGTGAATATGCCCGGCAATTATTTGACGCCCACTGTGCTTGCGGAAAAAGCAAAAGAAATCGCTGAGCGCCATGGTATGGAAGTGGAAATCCTCGATAAAGCCGACATGGAGGTATATGGCATGGGCGGGTTGCTGGGCGTAAGCCAAGGTTCGGTTGAACCGCCGAAGTTAATTGCCATTAAGTATCGCGGAACGGAAAAGTGGGAGAATGTGCTGGGACTTGTCGGCAAAGGAATCACGTTCGATTCCGGCGGTATTTCCTTGAAGCCGGGACAAGGCATGGAAGAAATGAAAGGTGACATGGGGGGAGCGGCTTCTGTGCTTGGTGCAATGGAAGCCATTGGTACGCTAAAACCAGCCATCAATATCGCTGCTGTGATTCCGACGACAGAGAACATGCCCAGCGGTTCCGCGTTAAAGCCAGGTGATGTTATTACGACAATGAGCGGTAAAACGGTGGAAATTCTCAACACGGATGCGGAAGGTCGGCTCATTCTTGCCGATGGTATGAGCTATGCACGAAAAATGGGTGCGGATTATTTGATTGATCTTGCTACACTAACGGGAGCGGCTCTTATTGCGCTTGGCACGTGTACGACGGCCGCACTGACGAATGACGAAGCGTTGATGGAAGAAGTAATGGAAGCGGCTGGCGAAGCTGGTGAACGGCTCTGGAGACTTCCTGGCTATAAGCCGTACAAAGAACAAATCAAAAGCGAGATTGCTGATTTGAAGAATACGGGTGGACGCAATGCTGGTACGATCACGGCAGGGCTGTTTGTTGGTGAATTTGCGGAAGATACGCCATGGGTGCACCTTGATATTGCGGGTACTGCATGGGCGGATAAGGCAAGCGACTTGTCCCCTGCGGGCGGCACAGGAGCTATGGTGCGCACACTGGCGATCCTGGCGCTGCGCCGCGCGGAATCTGCAAAATCGCAGTAAGTTCTGATTTTTGCGGTAAAATAAGAAAAGAAAGCGAATGATTCAATAAATATCTAAAAAAAAGTTCGGATTTTTTGTAAATCCGGACTTTATTTTTTCATGCGGATTATGTATAATGACTCCGTCAGCAAAAAACGAACATTAACGACGCTCGTATAATCGCGGGAATATGGCTCGCAAGTCTCTACCAGATTGCCGTAAACAATCTGACTACGGGTGAAAGCATGACTGATCTTATGAGATGGATTGTGGTCTGATCAGGTGATCAGGCAATTTTAGGATCCGGAGGTCTGTTTTCGCTCCCTGCGAGCGAAAACAGACCTCCGATTTTTTTTACGCATGACGCAAGGGAGGATACACATGGAGTTGCTCAAAGAGAAAATCCGTCAAGAGGGACATGTACTGAACGACAAAGTGCTTAAGGTTGATTCATTTTTGAACCACCAGATTGACCCGGAGCTTATGATGGCAATCGGGGAAGAATTCGCCCGTCGGTTCGCGGATACAGGGGTGACCAAGGTTCTTACTATCGAATCTTCAGGGATTGCGGCCGCGCTGACCGCAGCGTTGAAGCTGAATGTGAAGGTGGTATTCGCTCGCAAGAAAAAGTCGGCGTTAATGAATGAAGAAGCGTATGTGACGCAAGTTCATTCTTTTACGAAGAACGAAACAAACGAGGTAACCGTGCTGAAAAAGTTTCTTGGAGCAGGTGAAAAAATTCTAATCATCGACGATTTTCTTGCAAACGGGGAGGCGGCCATGGGACTTGCCCGCATCGTAGAACAGGCTGGCAGCGAAGTTGTAGGGATCGGCATTGTGATTGAGAAAGCGTTCCAGGACGGCGGAAAGCGTCTGCGTGAGAGCGGATTCCGTGTCGAATCGCTGGCCCGTATCGCCACGTTTGCAGGCGGGGAAGTGCAGTTTGCTGAGGAATGCGTAAAGCATCAAAGCTGAGGAACGGTTCAAGTGTTTAAAGGTTTTTTCATACTTGCGATTTTTAGGAGGAATTCTCTTGGAGAAAAAGTTAGGGCTTTGGGAGATAGGAACGCTTGGTTTTCAGCATGTACTAGCCATGTATGCAGGAGCGGTTGTCGTTCCGCTAATTGTCGGACCGGCGATTGGTATGACGCCCGAACAAATCGCATATCTTATTTCTATTGATTTGTTTGCTTGTGGGATTGCTTCTCTGTTCCAGGTTGTTGGCGGAAAATATTTTGGAATTAAGCTTCCTATTATGATGGGGTGTGCTTTTCAGGCAGTAGGACCGATGATCGCTATCGGTAAATTGCAGGGAATTACGGCTATATACGGGGCCATTATCGCCGCTGGCGTAATCGTTATGATTCTGGCTCAGTTTATGGATAAAATCATCAAATTTTTTCCGCCTGTGGTAACGGGGTCTGTGGTGATTATCATTGGAGCATCGCTGATTGGGGCAGCTATGGGCAACATTGTCGGACAACCGAACACACCGGAGTTCGCCAGCTTAACCAACCTGTTTTTGGCGGGTATCACGCTTTTATCTATCGTGTTGATGAATCGCTTTTTCACAGGATATTTAAAGTCAATTTCCGTATTGCTTTCGTTAGTGATCGGTACGTCAGTCGCTTCGTTTATGGGTCTTGTAGATTTTTCAACCGTAAAAAAAGCCGACTGGTTCCACATGGTTGAACCTTTCCGTTTTGGTATGCCTACTTTCCATGTATCCGCTATTATCAGTATGGTTCTGGTAGGAATTGTGAGTATGATTGAATCGACGGGCGTTTTCTTTGCGCTTGCTGAAGTATGCGACAAGAAAATTGACGGGAATGACATTAAACGCGGGTTACGGGCAGAAGGAATCACTCAGGTTATCGGCGGTATCTTTCAAGCGTTTCCGTATACAACCTATTCACAAAACGTAGGACTGGTTGCTTTGACCGGAGTAAAAGCGAGAAGCGTAGTGATCGCTGCCTGCATCATTATTATGATTCTTGGTCTTCTACCGAAAGTAGCGGCGCTGACGACAGTGATTCCTAACCCTGTTCTTGGAGGAGCCATGATTCCGATGTTTGGGATGGTAATGGCTTCTGGCGTTCGTCAGTTGTCGCGCGTAAATTTCCAGCGGATCGAGAATATGTTTATTATTGCCACATCTGTAGGCCTTGGCCTGGGGGTATCTATTTCGCCAGCGATATTTTCCCAGCTTCCGGAAAGCGTGCGCTTGGTAATGGAAAGTGGGATTGTAACGGGAAGTCTTACCGCTATCGTGTTGAATATTATTTTAAACGGAATGGGCAGACAGGAGACGGAAGGTAAAATTCTAAAAGCCGAACATTCCATGGAATCAGCAGTTTAGTCGTTTAAAAAAGTTTATAAAGTTTCTTAAATTTTTGGCTTGACACATTTTTCATCCCTGTCTATAATTGCATGTAATATCATAAATGATTAATAGTTCTTCAGATTGAAAATTGAAAGAATAATGAAGAATAACGTTGACGGGGACACGTATATGGCCTCTTCTTCCTAGAGAGTCCGGGATGGTGGAAGCCGGATAAGAATGCTGTATATATCTCACCCCTGAGTTGCTATCCTGAACGAAGCGATTCCAGTAGGGATGGGCCGTGGAACACGCGTTACGTGTTAGAGTCGGCGGACGAACGCTGACTCGCCGAGGTTGCCGACCGTGAGGCGGCAATGAATTTTGGGTGGTACCGCGAAACTCTTTCGCCCCAGACTGACGCTCAAGGAGAGTCAGGGGGGTGAAAGGGTTTTCTTTTTTACTCTTTTTTCTGGTATGACGGGCGGAGGCATAAAGTTGTACTCTGTCCAGCATAAATTTTTAGATTATTTTAACAATGGAGAGAGAAAGTCTTAAAGGAGGAACTATCATGAGCACAGATACGGCGATGATTGAGAATCAAAAAGCTTCGTTGCCGCCTATCGAAATGGGAGAAGTAATGACGGGTTCCGATATGTTACTGCGCTGTCTTCTGTTGGAAGGTGTGAAGTATGTTTTTGGATACCCGGGCGGCGCTGTCCTTCCGATTTACGATTCGCTCTATTCGAGTCACCTGAAACATATTTTGACGCGCCATGAGCAGGGAGCTATTCACGCGGCTGATGGCTATGCGCGTGCAACCGGAAAGCCGGGTGTCGTCATCGCTACTTCCGGTCCGGGAGCTACCAATCTGGTAACGGGAATCGCCACCGCGTATATGGACTCGGTACCGCTCGTTTGCATTACGGGAAACGTTGCCCAGCATCTTATCGGCACAGACGCGTTTCAGGAGGCGAACATCACGGGCATTACACTTCCGATTACGAAGCATAACTACTTTGTTCGAGATGTCAAAGACTTGCCGCGCATTGTGAAAGAAGCGTTCCATATCGCGACTACTGGACGTCCGGGCCCTGTACTCATTGATATTCCAAAAGATGTAAGCAATGCGAAGGCTCCGTTCTATTATCCGGAAACGGTAAAGCTTCGCACCTATAATCCTACTGTTAAACCGAACAGTTTACAGATCGAGCGCATGCTCCATGCCATTTCTGAAGCGAAAAAACCGGTGATTCTGGCTGGCGGAGGTATCATTGCCGCTGGGGCGGAAAAAGAATTATTAGAATTCGCAGAAAAAGCTAATATTCCGGTTATTCCAACTTTTATGGGGCTGGCCGGCTTCCCAGGAACGCACCGTCTCTGTCCGGGCATGCCGGGGATGCACGGTTCTTACGCTTCCAATATGGCATTGCTTAACACGGATTTATTGATTAACCTAGGCGCGCGTTTCGATGATCGGATTACGATGGGACGGACGAAGGAATTCGCACCTAATGCCAAAATTGTTCACGTGGACATTGACCCGGCGGAAATCGGCAAAAACGTTGAAACGTATATCCCGATTGTTGGTGACGTGAAAAATGTGTTGCTTGCTGCTCTTCCGAAGGTAGAGCGGGCCGACAGCGATGCCTGGGTGGAACAGATTCATGCTTGGAACGCGCAACATCCGTACTCGTATAAACCAAGTCCGACAGGGATGTTGAAACCGCAACGAGCCATCGAAATTATGTACGAATCCACAGGCGGCGACGCGATTGTAACGACTGACGTTGGGCAGCATCAGATGTGGGTGGCTCAGTTTTTCAAGTTCAGCGGCCAGCGCTCGATTATCTCTTCTGGAGGACTTGGCACGATGGGATTCGGATTCCCGGCGGCCATCGGTGCGCAGTTCGCCCATCCGAATAAGACGGTTATTTCGGTAAGCGGCGACGGTGGCTTTCAGATGAACCAGCAAGAACTGGCGGTTGTTGCAAACCATAATTTGCCGATCAAAATTGTCATCATCAATAACAAATGCCTTGGCATGGTACGTCAATGGCAGGAGCTGTTCTATGAGCATCGTTACAGCCAGATTGATTTGAGCACGAGCGTTGATTTTGTGAAGTTGGCTGACGCGTACGGCATTAAAGGCTTGCGAGCGTCAACGGAAGAAGAAGCGGAGCGGGTGTGGCAGGAAGCCATGAATACAAAAGGGCCTGTTCTTGTGGAATTTGTGGTAGAGCCGGAAGAAAACGTCTATCCGATGGTAGCAGCCGGAAACACACTTGATCAAATGGTGCTGGGAGATGAAGAGTAACATGGAACAGAAACATACGATCTCAATTCTCGTAAACGACCAGCCGGGGGTTTTGACCCGGGTAGCCAGTTTAATGGGTCAGCGCGGCTTCAATATCGACAGCATTACGGTTGGCCAATCGGAAGAACCGGGCCTGTCACGCATGATTATCGTAACGCGCGGTGATGAAAAAACAATCGAACAGATTATGAAGCAATTTCATAAATTAATTGACGTCTTAAAAGTGCAGCATCTGAGTAGTGGCCCTATGGTAGCTCGCGAGCTTGCGCTGATTAAAGTGGGGACGACAGCGGCCACGCGTTCTGAGATTAATGGTATTATTGAGCCGTTTCGCGCAAATATTGTCGATGTGGGGGTATCGTCCCTTGTGATTGAGGTAACGGGTAGTTCTGAAAAGGTTGATGCGTTAATTGATCTGTTAACACCGTACGGAATTAAAGAGTTGTCCCGCACCGGAATTACTGCGATTAGCCGCGGAGCTATCTTGGCAAAAGCATAATGGATCGCTATCAATCTATTTATATATAAAAATATTACACATAATTTGGGAGGAAGATTCGATGATTAAGATGTATTATGAAAAAGACGCAAATCAAGAAATTTTGAAAGGCAAAACGATTGCCATTATCGGATATGGAAGCCAGGGACACGCGCAAGCGCAAAACCTGCGCGACAGCGGCATGAAAGTTATGATCGGTCTTCGCAAAGGCCGTTCTTGGGAACAAGCGGAGAACGATGGCTTTGAGGTTTACACTGTTGATGAAGCGGCTTCCCGCGCCGATTTGATTATGATTCTTCTGCCGGACGAAATGCAGGCAAAAGTATATAAAGAGCAAATTGAGCCAAATTTGAAAGAAGGTGCCGCACTCTTTTTCTCGCATGGCTTTAATATCCACTTCCAGCAAATCGTCGCTCCAGCCGGTGTGGATGTAGTAATGGTAGCTCCGAAGAGCCCGGGCCACATGGTTCGCCGGGTATACATGGAAGGATTCGGCGTTCCGGGACTTCTGGCAGTATATCAAGACGGTACAGGTAAAGCGAAAGAGCTTGGTCTTGCGTATGCGAGCGGTATCGGCTGCACGCGTGCCGGGGTTATAGAGACAACATTCCGTGAAGAGACAGAAACAGACCTGTTCGGCGAGCAAGCGGTGCTTTGTGGAGGTACAGCCGAACTTGTAAAAGCGGGATTTGAAACGCTCGTGGAAGCAGGATATGCCCCGGAAATCGCATACTTCGAGTGTTTGCATGAACTCAAACTTATCGTTGACCTTATGTACGAGGGTGGTCTGGAATACATGCGCTACTCAATCAGCGATACAGCTGAGTTCGGCGATTACAGCGTAGGTCAGCGCATTATTACGGAAGAAACGAAGAAAGAAATGAAGAAAGTATTGAAAGAAATTCAAAACGGTACGTTTGCGAAAAACTGGATTCTGGAGAACCAGTCTGGCCGCGCCGCATTCAGCGCACGTCGCCGCATTGAGAAAGAGCATCAAATCGAGCAGGTTGGCAAACAGCTGCGCGAAATGATGGCTTGGATTAAGAAATAAGCTCAATAAAAATTGTGGAGGTGGCCATAGGGCATGCGTACAATCGAAGTTTTTGATACCACCCTGCGGGACGGTGAACAGTCCCCAGGGGTCAACTTAAGCGCCGCAGAAAAACTGGAAATTGCTTTGCAACTGGAGCGCCTGGGGGTAAGCCGGATTGAGGCAGGGTTTGCCGCTGCCTCCCCAGGAGATTTACAGGCTATTCGTGAAATTGCCAAACGGGTGAAGAACTCGACGATTGTTAGCTTGTCCCGCGCGTCGGAGAAAGATATTGACAAAGCGTGGGAGGCATTGCGTGATGCCGAATCCGCATGCTTGCATACATTTATTGCTACGTCTCCGATTCATCGCAAGTATAAATTGAACATGACGAAGGAACAGATTGTTGAGCGTGCGGTGGCAGCGGTAAAGTATGGAAAGAAATATTTTGATATGGTTGAGTTTTCCTGCGAAGACGCTTCTCGTACCGAGATTCCATTCCTGATTGAAGTGGTGCAGGCGGTCGTGGATGCAGGTGCAACAATTATCAATCTTCCGGACACGGTAGGATACACGATGCCTGCGGAATATGCCAATATCTTTACCCAGATATTAAACAATGTACACGGTATTGAGAACGTGAAGTTAAGCTGTCACTGCCATGACGATCTTGGCATGGCGGTTGCCAATACACTGGCTGCCATCCAGGCCGGAGCCACCCAGGTGGAAGGCACGATTAACGGGATCGGTGAACGCGCGGGGAACGTTGCGTTGGAAGAGGTGGCGCTGGCGCTTGATACGCGCAAAGATTTCTATCAGGCGATCACAAATTTGAAACTGGAAGAAATCGCGCGCACAAGTAAACTGGTCAGCCGCTTAACCGGTATGATTGTACCGGGCAACAAAGCGGTAGTGGGGGCCAACGCGTTTGCGCATGAGTCTGGCATTCACCAGGACGGTGTATTGAAAGAAGTAACGACTTATGAAATTATCCGTCCGGAACGTGTCGGTGTCAAATCCAACCGTCTTGTGCTTGGTAAGCTGTCTGGCCGCCATGCTTTCAAAGATAAATTGCAGGAACTGGGTTATCATTTAACGCAAAAAGAGCTGGA
The DNA here is from genome assembly GCF_001439585.2 of Aneurinibacillus sp. XH2. NCBI lineage: Bacteria > Bacillati > Bacillota > Bacilli > Caryophanales > Paenibacillaceae > Aneurinibacillus > Aneurinibacillus sp. XH2. The sequence goes on from NZ_CP014140.1 coordinate 727,041, forward strand.
TGACGCATTTTTCCGCTTTAAAGAATTGTGCGATCGAAAGAAAGATATCAGTGATGAAGATATCATCGCGCTGGTAGATGCAAAAATTACCAATATTCCAGAAACATATATTCTTGAAAACATTCAACTTTCGTACGGCAACCATTCCGTTCCGACCGCTAGTGTGCGCGTACGTACCGCAGATGGGCGGGTACTTGAAGAAGCTGCGTGCGGCAACGGCTCCGTCGATTCCATTTATAAGGCGATTGATCGCGTAACGAATGAAGAAGTAGTATTAGAAGACTACAAGATTTTATCCATTACTCAAGGAAAAGATGCGCTTGGCGAAGTGTACGTACGCCTTTCCCAGGGGGATTGCACAGTACAGGGACGCGGTGTAAGCACAGATGTGCTGGAAGCGAGCGCCAAAGCGTATCTACGCGCGTTGAATAAATTGATTGTACGCCGCGGTGACGCCGTGGAAGTCGTAATGTAAGAGAGGAAGGAACGAAGCATGAGCCAAACGTTTACTATTACTGTGTTGCCTGGCGATGGGATCGGGCCGGAAGTTATCGAGCAAGCGATACATGTGTTAAAAGCTGTAGAAAAGCTGGAAGATGTTACGTTTACGTTTGAATACGCACGCTTGGGCGGTTGTGCTATTGATGAAGATGGCACGCCGTTGCCGGAGGAGACGCTGGAGAAAGCGCGCCGTTCTGACGCTGTATTGCTTGGCGCGGTAGGCGGTCCAAAATGGGATAACAACCCGGCGCATCTCCGGCCGGAAACAGGCCTGCTCGGTATTCGCAAGGCGCTTGGCCTGTACGCGAATCTGCGTCCGGCTTTCATGCTCGACTGCATGGTGGAAGTGTCGGCATTGAAAGAAGAAGTGGTCAGGGGCGTTGATTTGATGGTGATTCGTGAATTGACCGGCGGACTCTATTTCGGTGAGAAGAAGCGCTATAAAACGGAGAATGGAGAAGTAGCATCCGATGAATTGATCTACCACGAATATGAAATCGAACGGATTGTGCGCCGTGCGTTTGAAGTGGCGCGCTTGCGGGGTAAAAAGCTTACGTCTGTAGATAAAGCGAATGTACTGGAATCTTCCCGTCTGTGGCGCAAAGTGGTGGATCGGGTTGCGCACGATTATCCGGATGTTGAGTTGCGCCATCAGCTCGTCGATTCCTGCGCGATGGAACTGCTCCGCTGGCCGAAGCAGTTTGATACGATTGTGACGGAAAATATGTTCGGTGATATTTTGAGCGATGAAGCGTCCATGCTGACAGGCTCTATCGGCATGCTGCCATCCGCTTCGTTGGCGGACGGTAACTTCGGCTTGTATGAACCGGTGCACGGTTCGGCGCCTGATATCGCCGGAAAAGGAATAGCAAACCCGACTGCCACGATTCTCTCTGCGGCAATGATGCTTAAATATTCGTTTGGTATGGAGCGGGCGGCGAATGCAGTTGAGAAAGCCGTGCACAAGGTGCTGAATTCCGGCGTGCGCACGGCCGATATCGCTAAGAGTAAAGAAGAAGCCGTCAGCACGAAAGAAATGGCTGATAAAATTATCGCCGCTATGCACGAAGTATACGTGCAGGCTTAGAGGCATAAAAAAGCGAGAGGTTAGCGTTACAGCTAATACTCTCGCTTTTTTGCAGCTATCTTTATAAGCCATGTTTGATCAAAAATGATCATTTTTGTTAAGTCCTCCTTATGGTGATTATAGTCTTCCTAAAACTGATTAATCAACACGCCAAAAATAAGCAAGTTTATTCATCATGTAAAAACTCTTTAATGGGTGTTTTCCACTCGATTTCGGCATCCGGATAGCTTTCGGCGATAATCTCTGCGATCTCGAAAAAATCGTTCCGCGTCAAACCGTGCAGCCGCTCCGGCTGCCTGGACCAGATAGAAATCTTTGTTACCGTAAACTTATCTTCCGTATTTCCTAAATATTTTTCCCCTTCAAATAAAACTCCTTTATATGTTAACAAGAAGTTACGGCGTACGTTGTTCCTGTCATCCAGAAAAAATGTCCGCTTTTTTTCCAGCGCACTTTCCAGTTTGCGTTTTGGATTGAATATATATTGAAACCACCAGACAATGAACGCAATAATGGCTAGCAGCAACAATAATCGTAACATGCAAGTCCCTCTCTTCTTGCAAAAGTATCCATTCACTTTTTTATACGGATTGATTAGAAAAAGGATGCAAAAAAATGCTATACTATCACACAGAAATTTATGAATGATGAGGGAGCTTATTCATGAATGTGCTTATAACAACATTGAACGCGAAATATATCCATACCTCGTTGGCACTTCGCTATTTGAAGGCATTTTGTCAGAACGACTTTAAAGTGGAGCTCGTTGAATATACGATCAAAGACCCGGCAATGAACATCGTGTCTGATTTATTCCAGCGCCAGCCGGATGTAATTGGCTTTTCCTGTTATATCTGGAACATCGAAGAGACGATTAAAGTTATTTCTATGCTGAGAAAGATCATGCCAGATGTAAAAATTGTGCTTGGCGGACCGGAAGTATCGTATGATGTCGACTATTGGATGAATCGCTTACAGAAAGTTGATTTTATTGTTGTTGGCGAGGGGGAAGAAACGTTCCACCACCTGCTTTCAGAAATTCAGGGAGAGCAAAAATACCATTTCGTATATGGGCTTGCATACCGCAAAGGTCAGGAAGTTATTATCAACCCGCCGCGTCCAAAGCTCGATTTGAATCGGATTCCGTCTCCGTTTTATTTTGAAGAAGACATTCCGAATCTTAAAAACCGTGTCACGTATTTTGAAACAAGCCGGGGATGTCCGTTTTCTTGCCAATTTTGCCTGTCAAGCATTGAAGTAGGTGTGCGCTATTTTGATATTGAGCGGACAAAACGAGATTTGCTGCATTTAATTAAAAACGGCGCAAAGCTGATTAAATTTGTTGACCGGACGTTTAACATCAAGCGTGACTACGCGATGGAAATTTTTCAGTTTTTAATTGAAAATCATGGCGGCTGTGTATTCCAGTTTGAAATCACCGCCGATATCATGCGCCCGGAAGTGCTCGATTATTTGGCCGAACAGGCGCCGCCCGGTATCTTTCGCTTTGAAATCGGTGTTCAATCGACTAATGACGTAACGAATGAAATTGTAAAACGTCGGCAAAATTTCACCAAGTTAGCGCGTACCGTGACCAAGATTCGAGAAAGTGGCAAAATTGCTCAGCACCTTGATTTAATTGCAGGTTTGCCGGAAGAAGATTACCTGTCATTCCGTAAAACGTTCAATGATGTGTTTGCGTTGCGTCCGGAAGAATTGCAGCTTGGGTTTTTGAAGATGTTGCGCGGCACGGGAATGCGGTTAAATGCGGATAAGTATGAATACAAGTATATGGATCATGCGCCTTATGAAATTTTGGAGAACCGTATTCTGCCGTTTTCCGACATTGTCCGGATTAAACGGGTAGAAGATGTATTAGAAAAATATTGGAACGCGCACCGCATGGATCGCACGTTACTGTATCTTATTGAACGGGAGTTTGCTTCGCCGTTTGATTTCTTTCAAGAATTCGGTAATTTTTGGGAATCAAAAGGTTGGGCGCGTATTGGGCATCAGCTTGAGGATTTATTCACTCGTTTGCACATGTTTTTGCGTGAGCGCGGCACAGAAAAACTGCCGATAATCGAAGGTTTGATGAAGTACGATTTCTTTATGAATTATAAGTATAAACCACGTAAAACATGGTGGAAATACGAAGTCGGGAAATCGGAACATTCCCGCTTGATGAAGTTGCTCGCCCAGCGTCCAGAACTTGCCGGAGAAGCGTTTGTGGTGCGCGGGCTTGACGAGAAATTGCTTCATAAACATACGATGCTGGAGATTTTACCGTTCAATATGAACACATATTTGCAAACAGGTGAAATCAAAGAAGAGGAAACGTTGCTAATCGTTTATTATAATCCGGAAGAGCGCGAGCGCCCCGACACTTACTATGTTCCGATGCGAGAAGTAAACATGGGATCTGTTAAATAAATGACAGTATGAAAATCTCGCGGGCGTTGCCGCCCGCCTTTTTCCACATGGAAACGACCGTAAAAAAGACCTGCCAAAAAGAGCGGCAGGTCTCAGACTGAAGACAAACTCCCTTGCAAATTACACTGCTAAGGGAGTTTTTGTACTTTTTGATGAAAAAACAAAGAAAAAATAGGAAACTTACGCTTCGTTCCACCTGACTTCCAGAGACAGGTAGCTAACTTTTTTAAGTTCATAGCAGAGCGGTCCTTTTCGTATGCATCAATCGATTAATCCAGATACGATTCGGCGATTTTAATCAAGTCTTTTTTGTTTATTTGTTTTCCTGTTTCGATATGGTATCGAATCGTATGCGTACTGTTTGGAACGTCATAAATCCATTGGATATTGTGTCCTGTACCGAAGTCTGTATATATCATTTCTACTCCCTTTACAACAAATTTTTCCCGCTTTGAGCCCCACTCTTTATGAACGAGAAAAGTCTCTTTTCCACTTGTTCTGGACATTGCAACTTGTATAGCACTCCCGCCTTTTTTATATGTGCTAAGGATCCGCCAATGATCTTTCGACATCTCCACAGGCAGCATCGCATATTCTTGTTTCGATTCCTCTGCCTGTTTCCGCAGCTTTTCTGCTATAGCCGTCTGTTCTTTCGGGGTAGGAGGATTCACGTCAGTAATTGGGGTAAAGAAGACCGTTGCATGTTCGAAGTTGTGCTTTCCTGGCAAACTGTCAAAAATTTTGACCGATTGCCCTTTCATTTTGGTGCGGAGTGCGGACACGTCGGTAAAGGTTAGAGGTTTGTCTAAGGTGTACGTTTTCATATCTGGAATGTTCGAGACGACATAAAAGACACCGGCTGTCCCCGCTTTTAACACCTTGTTCGCAAAATCTCTAGCTTTTAGCGCGCGGAGTTGTTCATCCAATGAAGGCGAGGTATAGTTTGCCTCTTCCAGTGTTTTCTCCTCAAAAACAACTTTACCTTGCTTGTTGGTCAATGTCTGATAGCTAAAAGCAAAAGCTGAAGATACCGTCAAAAGCATTCCTGCCACTACCATTACACTCACTTTATATTTCACAAAAAATCGCTCCTTTTTTTTCTGCTCAGCATACAACTTCTCCATCACTTTTCCAGTCAAGTCAACATCGGGAAGCTGTAGGTCATGAAAAAGTTCTCTTAAATCCTGATCCTTGTCCAATGTCATACGGTTTCACTCCCTTCACTTGAGCATAGTGCTTACGGAATTTTGCAGCTGAACGCTCGTATTTTTTTCGAAGAGTAGCGTTGTTTTGATTAAGAATAAGGCTAATTTCTTCATAACTTTTATCCTCAACACAACGTAAAATTAACAAGTTCCGCTCTTCTGCCGATAATTTTGACATCGCCTGTTGTATGTATTCATCAAAATAATTGGCTTCAATCTGTAAATCTACATGTTTATTCTCCTTCTCATCCTGATAAAAAAAGGGGAGATATTTTGCAAGTTTTCGCTTACGAATCACATCAATACATTGATTATAGGCAATTTTATACAACCAAGTGCCGAACGGTATAGCCGGGTTGTACTTATTCAAAGAGCGAAATGCATTCAAAAATACTTCTTGTCCGCTGTCCTCGGCTTCAGCATAATTGCCTAGCATATGATAACAATAAAGAAAAATCGGTTTTTGGTATAATTGCATGATTTTCTCGAACTTTTCGGTATTCCCCTCCAATATGTCAGCGATAATCTGACGTAGAGTATTGTCATCCAAACCGCTCACCCCCTTCACCCTATATAACGAATCACATATGCTAAAATGTGACAGTAGAAACAAAATAATTACTAGTACGTCAGCAATGCAACAAAGGGGCTGTCCCAATTAGTCATTTTTCATGACTTTTGGTACAGCCCCTTTGAAATACGGGGGAAATTTCAATGCGGTTTATCTACATCCTCGCTTTTTCAGACGTAAACAAGAGTGTAATGGTATATAGTCCGCTTAGTCCTATCAGGGAGTAAATGATACGGGAAATGATTGTACCCTGTCCGCCGAAGATTGCAGCTATCAAGTCGAATTGAAAAAAGCCTACGAGTCCCCAGTTAAGCGCGCCAATAATCACCAGAACAAGAGCAATTTTTAACAGAGTGTTCATACCAATCCCTCTTTCCGTTTGATTTTTGGCAGTGAACGTTTCTGCGTAGGAATTGAAAGATGAGAACTCTGTATATTAAATAACTATCAGAATTTTGTTAAATTATTCGTTCTTTTGCAGAAAAATTTTTGTGTGTTCTGTCGAAAGAAGAAGGCTGGATGTTAGGAGTTTTTGCGTTTATGTTTTTTCTGGTTGACGCGGATATACCTATGCATAATAAGCTCTACCGTTCCGAGGGAAATTCCAGCTATAACGCCTCCGAGTAGCGTAATTTTGCTCTGCGGGAATAGCCAACCGGATAGATAGACGATAACTGCTATCGCTAAAGTACCTTGCAGTGTTGCTTTGTAGATACCGTATATGCCGAGCACAACTTCATCCGCTATCAGCCCAATGACAAGCAGCAGCAGGCTAACGTCCAGCCAGTGATTGATGTTTTCGAACATTAACTGAGAAGGAAAAGTGACAGACAAGAGATAAAGAACGCCCGGAAATAACACAACTTTATACAAAAAGTTAAAAAACACACGTTTTGCCAATTTCATTCCTCCTTTATCTTTTAGTATGTGTTGAAATTGTGCGATAATATGGATGAAGAAAGGGAAAGCTTGGATTGTATGCGCAAACGAAGGAATGGAGGAATGATTATGGAAGACAAAATGTTAGCGATGTATAAAGAATTGACTGAAACACCGGGTGTGCCGGGTCATGAGCGCGCGGTGCGCGAAGTGATGCGCAAATATATAGAGACGTATGCGGATGAAGTAACAACGGATAACTTGGGAAGTTTATTGGCGCGTAAAGGAAACAAGGGGCCAAAGATTATGGTAGCCGGACACCTGGATGAAGTCGGCTTTATGGTTACGATGATAACGGACAAAGGATTTCTGAAGTTTCAACCGCTCGGGGGCTGGTGGGAACAGGTGATGCTGGCTCAGCGGGTTGCTGTGCAAACGCGCAACGGCATAATTGAAGGTGTTATTGGCTCGATTCCACCCCATATTTTGCCGCCGGAAGCGCGCAAAAAACCAGTGGAAATCAAGGATATGTTCATTGATATTGGCGCTTCCAGCAAAGAAGAAGCCGAAGAATTCGGCGTCCGTCCAGGTGATACGGTCGTTCCGATTTGTCCGTTCACCGTTATGAAAAATCCGAAGTTAATGATGGCAAAAGCATGGGATAACCGCGTTGGTATCGCTATGGCGATTCAGACGCTACAGCAGCTACAAGGAGTTGATCATCCGAACACAGTATATGGCGTGGGAACAGTTCAAGAAGAAGTCGGTTTACGCGGCGCTCAAACATCCGTTTATGCAGTAAATCCGGATATCGCGTTTGCGGTTGATGTTGGCATTGCGGGAGATACGCCAGGAGTAAAAGAATCTGAAGCGATGTCCAAAATTGGTGAAGGGCCACAGATTTTGCTATACGATGCCTCTATGATCGGACACCCGAGCCTGCGCAAGCTGGTTGTAGAGACAGCGGAAGAGCACAATATCCCGTTTCAATATGATGCCATGGCACGCGGTGGCACAGATGCCGGTCGCATGCATTTGAACGGCAGAGGCGTACCTTCGGTCGTGATTGGTATTGCTACCCGCTACATTCACAGCCATGCTGCTATCCTGCACCGCGATGATATCGATAATGCGGTCAAACTTATTGTTGAAGTCATCAAAAAACTTGATCAAGACACTGTTGAAAAAATTAAACGTCAGGAATATTAAGCAAAACGAGGCGGTTTCAAAAGGGGGATTAATCCCAAACAGAATACAATATATAGATTGCTTATTGCTTTTCTATGCGTATATGTGTTAACGCGAAAGGGTGCCCCATCACTTGGGACACCCCTTTTTTCTCATTGCACCTGTTGGTAAATCGCTTCAATCATTTTTTCTTTTTCTTGCTCGTTCGCTTGCTGCCATACCAGTTCAAAAAGAACGCCCAATCCCGGCAGCGTCTTTTCCTCACGGCTGCTGATAGCGTCCACGATCGTGTGCCGCACGTCCTCCTTAGAAGAACCATGCATATTATGCATAATCGCTGCACGCAAATCAAGGTCGGAAATATTCATGTTATTCACACTCCCTACCGAGATAAAAATAGATTCGTTTTGTAGTTTCACCGGAATGTTTTATTTTCATCCCTCTCGAAAACAATAGAAGGAGAATGTTATAATAAAGGACGAATTAGAGAAAGGGTGGAATTTATGGCGGGTCAATCTTACGCGGTAATTGGGATGGGGCGATTTGGCGCCAGTGTGGCCCAAGCGCTCTACAACATGGGATATGACGTCATGGTCATTGACGAAAACGAGGAGCGCATTCAAGATCACATTAATATTGCGACGCATGCGGTTCAGGCCGATTCAACGGACGAGCAGGCGCTGCGTGAAGTCGGTATCCGCAACTTTGATGTTGTTGTAGTGGCGATTGGAGCGGACATTCAGGCGAGTATTTTAACCACGCTTATTCTCAAAGAGATGGGCGTTAAAATGATCGTAGCTAAAGCTCAGAATGAGCGCCATGGACAGGTGTTGTACAAAGTAGGCGCAGACCGCGTCGTATTCCCGGAACGAGATATGGGGTTACGGTTGGCTCACAACTTAGTTTCGCCGAACGTACTTGATTTTGTGGAACTGGCAGAAGATTATAGTATCGCTGAAGTGGCAGCCCCTGAAAAGATGGACGGCAAAAGCTTGCAGGAGCTAGATATTCGCGCGAAGTTCGGTGTGAACGTTATGGCAATCAAGAGCGGCAATTCGTTTAACATTGCCCCGAGCGCGTCCGACACTATTAAAGAGGGCGATGTTTTAATCGTGATCGGACATAACGACGATTTGAAAAAGTTTGAGGAAGAGTCCTAATGGATAGGAGTTCATAAATGGAAGTCATTTCATCGGTACAAAACCCACGTATAAAGCAGTGGGCGAAATTACATACGCGCAAAGAAAGGGAAAAAACAGGCCTTTTTTTGCTGGAAGGTTTGCATCTTGTGGAGGAAGCTTGCCTTGCGGGTGCGCAGCTGGAGGCGATATTGCTTGAAGAAGGGCTGGATATCCCGGAATGGCTTGCTATCTTTCAGCGCGCCAGACAGCTTTCCCTTACCTATGTCACGCGTCCGGTATTGGAAAAGGTGGCGGAAACAAAAACGCCGCAGGGTATTATAGCTGTGGCGAAGATAAGGGAGAACAAACCTGATATGCTTCAGAATGGCGGATTGTGGCTTGCGTTGGACAAGCTGCAGGATCCGGGAAATGTCGGCACGCTTATCCGTACGGCGGACGCCGCCGGTTTTAATGGCGTTATTCTCGGAGAGGGAAGCGCCGATCTGTATAATAGCAAAACGCTCCGTGCAACGATGGGTTCGCTGTTCCATCTTCCAGTATGGCGGGAGTCTTTGCCGCAGTTCATAGAACGAGCAAAGCAGCAACAGCCAGAATTGCGGATTATTGGAACAAGCCTGCGGGAGGCGAAGCCGTACACTGATGTATCTTATAGGGGAGCGGCCATTTTAGTTATAGGAAACGAGGGAAGCGGGGTTTCGGATGAGGTGCTCGCATTGGCGGATCAGAACGTGATCATTCCGATTTACGGAAAGGCTGAATCATTAAATGCTGCTATCGCAGGCTCGGTTCTTATGTATGAGGCAGTGAGGCAACGTAGGCAATAGAAGCGTCCCCTTTCTTTACGTTTTATTGTTTACTTTTTTTTCCTGCTGCTTCATCTTTTCCCGCATATTTTGCCACTGATCACGGGCCATGCGTACCGTTTGCGGTTCATTTGCCCGAAGCGGATGTTCGACAACTTTGGAAAAATAGTAAAGCGCTTTAGCGTAATTGTCGAGCTGACGGTGTAGTTCGCCAATCAGGTATGTTAAGCGGATTTCGGATAGGCTTGTACTCACGTAGTCTCCCCGCTCATAGGAAGCCTCATACTCGCTTAGGGCAAGCTTGAGGAAGCGGCGTTCGTTTTCTGTATGCTTCAGATAACGGTATAGCCAGGCGAGACGCAGACAGAGTCCAGCGATAACACAATGTGGCTCTTTGCAGACATTGGCTGTGAAAATCGCAAGTTTGTAAGTGACGATCGCCTCCGGAATCGTGCGAATGCCTGTATAATCTTTCTGCGTCCAGTTAGCGGTGATTTTTTCTTCGATAAGCTGTGCGATTTGTTGTGGCACTTTTTTGCGGAACTGGTCGTTGAATGAGTAGCCGCAGCGCGGACAGACAACAACATGATATAGAATAGGATTTTCCGACTGCTCTTCATAGTATTCGCAGAAGTCGGGATCGCGCTTGTAAGGATGGCTGCGGCGCAGACGCGTTTTCTTGCTGGTAAAGTTATGTCCGCAGTGGGCACACGAGAATTTTTTGTCATAAAGGATTGTTTCTAGTCGGTTCATGTGCTTCTCCCTTCCCTCCAAATTTCCTATCTTTTACTGATACATAAATACTTTTTTTAAAAAAGATATATATATAGTATATGACAAAAATCACTATTAAGATAGGAAAAAAATCATGAGTGTAATTTTTGCACCCTTGCTTATTTGCCGGACATACTATATAATCAGTCCTAAAATAGTTCTTACAGCAAATATCATTGAGAAAGGCAATGACGGAGACAAGTACGTGAAAGAGGCGCTCCCAGGGAGAGAATGCCGCGACTGGAAGCATTCTTGAGATTGGCCATTCACCGAATTCACTCCCGAGTCGGCCCCTGAATGGTAAAGTAGGGGGAATGCCGGAAGCTGTCCGTTATCAGCGCAATGAGATAAGAGCAGGATTTGGCCTGTTCTTGAACAAGGGTGGTACCGCGACCTCTCGCCCCTTACCGGGTGAGAGTTTTTTTATTTTCGTATAAACAGTGTGTATTTTAAGGAGGGATATATTGTGCGCGAAAGACTGGAAGCTTTGAAAGCTGAAGCGCTAAAAGAGCTGGAACAAATCGAGCGAACCGCGCAGGTGCAGGAATTGCGGGTAAAATATCTTGGCAAAAAAGGTTTGTTAACCGAAATTTTGCGTGGTATGGGCAAATTATCCCCGGAAGAACGACCGGTGATCGGACAGTTAGGCAATGAAGTACGTGCAGCGATTGAAAGCAAGCTGGAAGAGAAAAGAGAGGCGGCCGAGCGGGCGGAAGTGGAAGCGAAGCTGGCAAGTGAAACGATTGACGTAACACTGCCAGGGCGTACCGTTCATATTGGCAACCGCCACCCACTTACGCTTGTAACAGAGCAAATCGAGGATATTTTTTTAGGCATGGGCTTTACAGTAGCCGAAGGTCCGGAAGTCGAAACCGATTACTATAACTTTGAAACTCTGAATTTACCGAAAGACCATCCGGCGCGTGATATGCAGGATTCGTTCTATATTACGGAAGAAATATTACTTCGTACTCATACCTCGCCGGTTCAGGTTCGCACAATGGAAAAAATGAAAGGTAAGGTTCCGGTTAAGATTATTTGTCCCGGCCGCGTATATCGTCGTGATGACGATGATGCGACCCACTCCCATGTATTTAATCAGGTAGAAGGATTAATGGTGGGCGAAAACGTGCGCATGAGTGATCTAAAAGGAGTATTGCTCAGCTTTGCGCGTCAGATGTTTGGGGAAAATACGCAAATTCGCCTGCGTCCGAGTTTTTTCCCGTTTACGGAACCTAGCGCGGAAGTTGATGTATCTTGTAGCATGTGCGGCGGCAAAGGGTGCCGGACATGTAAACATACGGGCTGGATTGAAATTTTAGGATCGGGCATGGTGCATCCGCGCGTGCTGGAAATGGCAGGATACGACTCCGAGAAATACACAGGTTTTGCTTTCGGGATGGGAATCGATCGGATCGCGCTTTTAAAGTACGGTATTGACGATATTCGTCATTTCTACACGAACGATGTACGCTTCTTGAAGCAATTCAACCGGGTATAAGGAGGATGGAAAACGATGAAGGTTTCGTATAATTGGTTAGCGCAATATGTTGACCTCTCCGGCGTTACCCCGGAGGAGCTGGCAGAGAAGTTAACCCGCAGCGGCATCGAAGTCGAAGCGGTCGAATATGTAAATAAGGGCGTAAGCAAAGTGGTGGTCGGTTACGTGGCCGAAAAAGAAAAGCACCCGGATGCAGATAAGCTGAACGTATGCCAGGTGGACGTAGGGGACGACGAACGATTGCAAATCGTCTGCGGCGCCAAAAACGTGGCGGCCGGCCAGAAAGTACCTGTCGCTTTGGTGGGCGCCAAACTGCCGGGAGACTTCAAAATTAAAAAAGCGAAGCTGCGTGGCGTAGAATCAAATGGCATGATTTGTTCAGCAAAAGAGCTTGGCATCAATGATAAGCTGATGCCGAAGGAAATCCAGGAAGGGATTCTTGTGCTGCCGGAAGATTTGGAAGTTGGTCAACCGATAGAACCGGTTCTTGGTCTTGATGATGTAGTTCTGGAACTTGGCCTGACGCCGAACCGTTCGGATTGCTTAAGCATGATCGGCGTAGCATACGAAGTGGCCGCTATTCTTGGCCGAAAGGTAAAACTTCCGGACATAGCTGTTGCTGAGACAGGAGAGCCAATTGATGGCAAAGTAGAAGTGGAAATTACAGCGCCGGATCATTGCCGTCGTTACATGGCGCGTTTGGTTTCCGGTGTTAAGCTCGGCCCGTCCCCGATCTGGATGCAGAATCGGCTGATGGCAGCTGGAGTGCGTCCCATTAACAATGTGGTAGACATTACAAATTACGTTATGCTAGAAACAGGGCAACCGTTGCATGCATTTGATTACTCGAAAGTGGAGAACGGGCGCGTCGTGGTTCGTCTTGCTAAGCCAGGCGAAGGAATCGTAACGCTAGATGATGTAGAACGTACGCTGGATGAGGAAATGCTGCTGATTACGGACGGTGTTAAACCGCTCGGTATTGCGGGCGTAATGGGTGGCGCCAACTCAGAGGTGACGGACAAAACGGACACAATTTTGTTAGAGTCCGCCCATTTTGCTGCCTCTTCCATTCGCAAAACCGCGCGTAAACTTGGCCTTCGCTCCGAAGCGAGCCTGCGCTTCGAAAAAGAAGTCGATCCGAAAGGCGTGGAATATGCACTGAATCGTGCTGCCGCTTTGATGGTGGAACTGGCAGGCGGTCAAGTTGCACGAGGCGTGTCTGATCAGATCATCGAGGCGCCAGAAGACAAAAAAATCGTATTGCGTTTGTCTCGTCTAAACGATTTGCTCGGTACCAGCCTCTCCCTGGAGGATGTAACGTCGATTTTTGAACGTTTGGCGTTCACGTATAAGACGGAAGGCGAAGTGATTACTGTGACTGTTCCGACACGCCGTCAGGATATTACGCGCGAAGTGGATTTGATTGAAGAGGTGGCCCGTTTGTACGGATACGACCATATTCCGACTACGATGCCGTACGGTGACAATACGCAAGGATTGCTTACCCGTGAGCAGATGCTGCGCCGAACCATTCGCCAAGTCCTTAACGGTGCGGGATTGGATGAAGTTAACACATATTCTTTTACCCATCCGGATATCGCTTTCGACTTTGCGACTGTATATCGGGAAACGAAGCCAATTCCGCTGGCGATGCCGATGAGTGAAGAGCGAAGCGTATTGCGTACGAATTTGTTGCCGCATTTGCTGGAGACAGCCGCGTATAATATGAACCGTAAACAGCGTGATTTGGCGTTGTTTGAACTTGGCAAAGTGTTTTTGACTGATGAAGAAACATTGACAAAGCTGCCTGAAGAAAAGCTGGCGCTTGCCGGCTTGCTGACTGGCAACTGGGTCGGGCCGCACTGGCAGCAAAAAGCTGAACCGGTTGATTTTTATTTGGTAAAAGGCATTCTAGATGTTCTTTTCAATCGTCTCGGCATTACCGGAATCGAGTATCGTCCGGCGAAAGATTTGGCTGGCATGCATCCGGGCAGAACAGCGTATGTTGTTTTGCAGGGAAAAACGGCGGGATATCTTGGCCAAGTGCATCCGGTAGCGGAGCAGAAGTACGATGTAGGAGAAACGTACGTCTTCCAACTGGATGCTGATTTGCTGATGGAGCTTGCAACCATGCACCAGGGCATGATGTCGCTGCCCAAATACCCGGCTATTAGCCGTGATATTGCGGTTGTTGTGGACCGTAATGTAAGCGCGGGCACGCTGCAAAATATCATTGAGGAAACAGCGGGGGAATGGCTGGAATCTGTGCGTATCTTCGACGTGTACGTGGATGACAAACTGGGCGTGAATAAGAAAAGCGTGGCGCTGTCCTGCACGTATCGCGATCCGGAAAAGACGCTTACGGATGAGGAAGTACAGGCTGTGCATGACAAAGTGGTCAGAGCGCTCGCGGAGGAGTGCGGCGCCGAATTGCGCGGGTAGACAATGAACGGTTGTATATTTATAAAAAGGAGGAACGCATGAGGCGATTGCCTCCTTTTTTTGTTCTCATTTTTGTGGCCCTTTTCATTTTCCGAGCTTTCCTTATTTGTGTTATTGTGTAGAATATAGTTATGGAAAAGGACGTGAGGAGGACGTATTGTGTCAGGACAGAACAAAGAAAGAGTGGTAGTTGAAATATACGGACAATACTACACGATGAAAGGAGATAGCAGCTCTTCCCATATGCGGATGATCGCCGGGTATGTGGACGACAAGATGCGGAAGATTTCGGAAGCGAATCCCCGGCTTGATACGAATAAACTGGCGGTACTCGCCGCGCTGAATATGGCGGATGAATATTTTCGCTTGCGCATGGAATATGAGGAACTGATTAAACTTTTGGAGAAAACGGCGAAAGAGACAGAAGAAGAGGAAGGGGAGAACAGAGACGGGGAAGAGAAGAACGAAATGAACGAGGAGTAAGATTCAGCATGAACATTCTTGATATTGTCCTGATCGTGGTATTGTTATTTAGCGGATGGCGAGGGTACAGACAAGGACTCGTAGGACAACTGGTACGCATCGTCAGCATGATTGCTTCGTTTCTTGTCGCATTTTTGTGTTATCGTCCGGTTGCAGTACGACTCGCGGAGTGGTTTCCGTTTGCTAAAGCGGAGGTGAACGGTACATTTTCTGAAGTGGCCGGATTCCCATTTATTCAACAGGCCATTTATAATGTTGCGGCCTTTGTTTTGCTTGCGCTTGCTACAGGGCTTGCGGTTCGGTTTGTGGGTGGCTTTTTGGATAGTGCGGCGCGGCTGCCGGGACTTTCTGTTGTTAATAACCTGGCAGGCGGGGTGATCGGCCTTGTTAAAAATGGGCTTATTTTGTTTGTGCTTCTTATCGTCGCCTCTCTGTTGCCTGTAGAGGCTGTGCAAGAAACGATAAACGGGTCTTTGCTCGCTTCATACGCTACATCGTATTCCTCTGATTTGTTCCAATGGATAAAAGAAATGATACAAAGTCCACTGTCTACGGGTCGATCCTCCAATTTATTATAATGAACAGAAGAACGGGAAGCCGCTGCGGCACATCATTTCGCAGCGGCTTTTTTTAGAATTATTTTTTAGACGAAAAAACAGGGGGTTTGGCAATACGGATTTTGAGTTCGCTCATTTATGTTTGTTGCCGCCAGCGTTTTGCATGCTGACCTACAAGCGATAGAAATTCTTTTAATGCGGGAGACAGCCATTTTTTCTTATGATACGCCATTTGTGTGGCTACGCGGCAGGCGCTGTCGTCCCAGTCGAGCGCAGCTATTTTTCCTTCCATGATTTCTTTTTCGACTGTAATCAAAGGGAGAAATGAGAGACCGAGTCCTGACATAACGCAGTTCTTAATCGCTTCAATGCTCCAAAACTCAAGGTCAGAACCGGGAAACACGCCACAACTGTTAAGATGTGCTTCGAATAGTGTGCGATAGCTGCACCCGGGCTCCGTATGCAGAAATGTTTCGTTTTTTAGTTCCGGTGTTTTAATATTCTTACCTGTAGCCAATGGATGTTCCGGCGGTGCAATAATTACCATTTTTTCGGTTGCAAGCGTCTCAATATAGAGATCGGCTTCCTGCGCTTCCGGCTCCAGCAAGAATACCACGTCAAGCTCGCCGTTGCGCGCTAGGCTCCGCAGTTCCCAACAGACTCCGGGTCTAAGAATAATTTTTACCTGTGGATAAAGGGTTGTGTATTCGCGGATAATGGCCGGCAACCGAAAAGCGGCGAGCGATTCCGGTGCGCCGATGATCAGTGTTCCAGCCGGGACGGAGTCAGATGTAATTGCTTGTATGGCAGCGTCATGCAGTTCAAGGATTTGGGTTGCGTAGGAAAGAAGTTTCTCTCCGGCGGTGGTTAGTATGACTTTTTTTCCGAGACGATCGAACAGACGGGTCTTCAGTTCTTCTTCAAGCGATTGAATCTGGGCGGTTACGCTTGATTGCGCGTACGACAACAGTTCCGCCGCCTTTGTAAATCCTTTTAACTCGGCGACAACCTTGAATGTATGTAGATTACGGAGTTCCATTGTTCCTCCTTTTTTCATCGGTTTTATTGATAGATTTTCATCAGAATCATCTGTTTTACCGATGATATTATTATCAGTTACGATGGTAAAGAAAGCAAGATATATGATGAAAAAAGGAGATAACAGGAAATGGAAACGACAGGAAAGTTAAAAAAATCAATTGGCTTGCCGCAAGCGGTGGCACTTTATATCGGAGCGGTTCTCGGTTCTGGCGTTTTACTGGTACCGGGACTTGCAGCAGAAATAGCTGGACCGGCATCTTTGCTAGCCTGGGCAATCATGGCGGTGTTAGTGTTGCCGATGGCGCTGGTGATGGGCTTGCTGTCTGCCCGTTTTCCGAACGCGGGCGGGGTCGCGTACTTTGTCAGCCGCGCATTTCATCCGAAAACCGGTTCGCTCATCGGATGGTTTTTCTTGATGGCGGTGCCGATCGGCGCCCCGGTAGCTGCTCTGACAGGCGCCGGATATATGGCGGCGGCATTTGGGCTAAGCCGGGGTGCGGTGATTGCTACTGCTGCTATCATGCTGGGGTGTGCGCTGCTGGTCAATTTCCTTGGCATGAAAGTGGCAGGTATGGTACAGGTGGCGGTTGTGGCGGCAATTGCTTCCGTACTGTTGACTGCTGTCGTGGGTGCCGTTCCTTCTATTGAGAAAGCTCACTTTGTGCCGTTTATGCCGCATGGCTGGGCAAGTGTCGGGCAAGCGGCTGCGCTTTTATTTTGGTGTTTCATCGGTTGGGAAGCGGTCTCGCATTTATCGGAAGAGTTTGTGGATCCGCAGCGCGAAGCAGTGAAAGGCGTATCGGTCGCTGCGGTGATTGTTGGCTTGCTTTATTTTTTTACCGCGTTCGCTACCGTTGGCACCGGGAGCTACGGTGCCTTCGCTTCTTCTGTTTCACTGGTGCTGATTATTGAACGATTGTTTGGAACGAGCGGAGCTATTGTAGTGGGAATTACAGGAATATTTATTTGTACAGCGACGATTATCGCGTATATAGGAGCGGCTTCCCGCCTCGCTTATGCGCTGGCGAAAGAAGGGATGGCGCCGGAATGGTTTAGCCGCCTTTCAGCGCGGCAGGGCACTCCGGTGGGTGGACTGTTGTTTCTAGCCGCATGTTTTGCGCTTGTGCTGACATTATATAGCACAGAAATCATATCTTTGAAGACATTAATCCAATTGCCGAACGCAACCTTTATTCTGACTTATTTAGGCGGTTGCGCGGCCGGTATCCGCTTGCTGCGGGACAGCCGATTAGGTATGGGCATTAGTTGGCTTTCCTTTTTACTAACAGCGGCGGTCTTTCCGTTTACGGGCTGGTCCATGCTTTATCCTTTGACAATCGCCGTTTTTTGCTGGTTGTCCTGGCATTTTCAGAAAAAAATACAAGTAAAGCCGGAAGATAAGCGTAATAGCGAGAAATCTTCTTGCAGCCAATGATATAATAGCAAAGGGGCGAAAAGTAGCCACCATATTGCGAATAGAGGATGAGAGAAAGAAGAGGCTCCCCTATTCACACTTATAGTAGAGAGGGGTTTTCTGTTGGAAGCACGTACGTTGTCAACGCTTGAATTTGATAAAATTATTGTGCAGCTTGCGGATTACGCTTCTTCCTCGCTGGGAAGAGAAAAAATAGAGCAATTAACTCCTGTGGCGGAGCTAGAAGAGGTGGAACGTCGCCAACAAGCGACACGTGAGGGGACGACTGTTCTGCGGCTGCGTGGAAGTGTGCCGTTCGGCGGTATTCGCGATATCCGCTCGGCGTGTAAACGAGCGAGCATGGGTGGAGTGCTTAATACGACTGAATTGCTTGACATCGCGTCTACGCTGTACGGTGGCGGACGCCTAAAAACATTTATCGCCTCGATTACAGAAGAAGAATCTCTTCCGCTTTTGAAAGAATTGGTAAGTCAGGTCGAACGGCTGTCAGGCCTGGAAAATGAAATTAACCGCGCGATCGATGAAAACGGTGTAGTTGTTGATTCGGCGAGTTCAGCTCTTTCGCAAATACGGGGGCAAATTCGCGGCGCCGAAAAACGTATCCGTGAGCGTCTTGAGCAGATGATCCGTAACAGCAATACGCAAAAAATGTTGCAGGATCCGATCGTTACGATTCGTAATGACCGTTTTGTTATTCCAGTTAAACAGGAATACCGTCATGTGTTCGGCGGCATTGTTCACGACCAATCTTCATCGGGTGCGACACTGTTTATTGAGCCGCAGGTTGTCGTCAATATCAGCAATGAATTGCGTGAGTTAAAGCTAAAAGAAGCGCGTGAAGTGGAGAAGATTTTGAGCGCGCTTTCGGCGAAAGTAGCGGAAGTAGCCGAGGTGTTGCTGCATAATATGGAATGCTTGGCAGAAGCCGACTTTATTTTCGCTAAGGCTTCATATGCACAAGCGCTAAAGGCGATACAGCCGGTGATGAATGATAAAGGTTATCTCCGCATTAAGAAAGGTCGTCATCCGCTTATTCCAGCCGAGCAGGTTGTTCCGATCGACATTGAACTGGGCAAGAGCTATACAGCCATCGTTGTTACCGGCCCGAATACGGGGGGGAAGACCGTTTCGCTCAAGACCGTCGGCCTGTTTTCGCTTATGGCGATGGCGGGACTTCATATTCCGGCTGAAGAAGGCACTGAGATGACGATTTTTGAAGGGGTTTATGCTGATATTGGGGACGAGCAGAGCATTGAGCAAAGCTTAAGTACGTTCTCGAGCCATATGACCAATATTTCGCATATTCTTCAACATGTGAATAATCGCAGCCTCGTGTTGTTCGATGAGTTGGGCGCGGGAACGGACCCGACGGAAGGCGCGGCGCTCGCGATGGCGATTATTGATTATGTACATCAGCGCGGCGCCCGTCTCGTGGCAACGACGCATTACAGCGAACTGAAAGCGTATGCCTATGATCGTCCGCAGATTGTGAACGCGAGCGTGGAGTTTGATGAAGTAACGTTGCGTCCAACGTACCGTTTGCTTGTCGGCATCCCAGGCCGTTCCAATGCGTTTGCCATCGCCTCTCGGCTTGGCCTGCCGGAAAAAATCTTACAGCAGGCGCGCGATTTCGTGAAAACGGAAGAAACTGAAATTGATACGATGATTGCTTCACTGGAGGAAAATCAGCGTAAAGCGGAGGCGGAACGGCGCACGGTCGAACATCTGCGCGCGGAATTGGAGCTTGCGCGCGAGGAGCTTGCCCGCGAGTTAGCCATTTTGGAGGAGAAAAAGGAACAGTTATACCGGCAGGCGGAAGAAGAGGCGCGTGCCGCTGTGGAGAAAGCGCGCAAAGAAGCAGAGCAGATTATTTTTGACCTGCGGAGGCTCGCGAGAGAAGAGCACGCCAATATTAAGGAGCACAAGCTAATTGAAGCGCGCAAGCGACTGGAAGAGGCGGTGCCCACGCTGCGCAAAAGGAAAAAGCAGAAGCCGAAGAATGTGCCGCTTAATCAGCAGCCGTTGGAAGTGGGAGATGAAGTGCGCGTGCTGTCGTTCAACCAGAAAGGTGAGATTGTTGGCAAGGTGAGCGACAACGAGTTCCAGGTACAAATTGGTATTGTTAAAATGAATGTCAAAGCCGATAATTTGGAAAAGCTTAAATCGGCAAGGCCGCAAGCGACCCAGCAGATTACGCGCATTACATCTGCGCGCGAACCGGTACGCATGGAGCTTGATGTGCGCGGCCATACGGTAGAAGAAGCCATTATCCGGATTGACAAGTATCTGGATGAGGCAGTGCTCAGCGGATTGAATCAAGTGTCCATTATTCATGGCAAAGGAACAGGCGCTCTGGGGCTCGGCGTGCAGAAATATTTGCGTAACCATCGGCTTGTGAAATCGTTCCGTTGGGGCGGGCAGGGCGAAGGTGGGCTTGGCGCCACGATTGTGGAATTGAAATAGCGGAGAGAGCGGCGGCTGAAACTGCCGCTTTTTTTTTTCGTATGATATATAAATAATAAGGAATAGACACTATTCTTTTAACAGTGGAGGAGGGAAAGGGTTGGTTATTTTCTCTAATTCTTACGTGTTGACTGCCGCTTATTTCGCTGCCGCCTTGCTTGCAGTTATTATTTTTTTGGCTGTATTTGAGATGGTCACCAAATATAAAGATTGGGACGAGATTAAACGCGGCAATGTTTCAGTCGCTATGGCGACGGGGGGAAAAATTTTTGGAATCTGTAACATTATTAGGTATTCGATTGAGCATAAGGAAGGCATTGGCCATACGCTTTTATGGAGTTCATATGGTTCGTTGCTGTTGCTTGTTGCGTATTTCGTATTTGAGTTTTTGACGCCGATGTTCAAAGTTGATGAGGAAATTGCAGCTGATAATCGCGCCGTTGGCTTATTGTCTATGGTAATTTCCATAGGCGTATCCTATGTTATCGGTGCAAGTATTATGCGATGAGACAATTTGCCTATATATAACGGCAGGGTGTCTGTGGACACAAACACGATGCCGTAGGAGGGATCGGGATGCTGGATAGATTGGCCAAGATTTTGTCTTTATGTGCGTTACTTTTTATTTTTTTCGGCATTCTATATTTTGCGGTGTTTCAATAATAAATAAAGCGAAGATGTAAAGGCGAGAGGTAACGATCGCTCTTTTCTTATGTTTGTGATAAAATAATTACGTTTATGTTTGGATAGCGAGAGGTCGGAGGAGATTATCATGGGAAAATCTTTGGATATTGCGGTTGTCGGCCTAGGTTTTATCGGCCTGCCGTTGTCATTAAGCTATGCCCGCAAAGGGGCGAATGTAGTAGGTATTGATATAAGCGAAGTGCTTGTGCAAGAAATTAATAGAGGGAAATCCCACCATCAGGAATACTTCGAAGGTAAATCGCTGGCGCAAATTCTTCAGGATCAGCTTGCGGCTGGAAGATTTATCGCGACAACCAGCTATGAAGAAGCGGCTGCTAGAGTAAATAACTACATCATTACTGTTGGTATCCCGGTAAAAAATGGCGATCCGCAGATGCATTACCTGATATCTGCGTGCGAATCGCTGGCAGCAGTGTTGAAAAAAGGGGATACAGTTATTCTCCGCAGTACGGTTATTCCGGGTACGACGGAGGAAGTTGTCAAGCCGTTGCTTGAAAAGAGCGGGCTTGTAGCCGGTGAGGATTTTTATCTCGCATATGCATCGGAGCGGATTGCGGAAGGGCGGGCATTCGAAGAATTTATCCATATGCCGCTTGCGCTAGGCGGCGTGAATGAGGCGAGCACGCAGCGCGCCCGCGAAGTATTGGCGTTTGTGACGGAAGCGGAAATTACGATTTCTGACATTAAGGTTGTGGAAACGTCCAAAGTAATCGAAAACGTCCAACGTGATGTTAATATTGCGATGGTGCAGCAGTTTGCCCGTTTTGCGGAAAAAGCGGGTATCGATACGTTTGAATTAATCCGTGTGGCCAATACGCATACCCGCGTAAATCTGCTGACACCGGGCCCGGGCGTCGGCGGCTACTGCCTGCCGAATGCTTTATATTATCTATTGCCGAAGGCGAAAGAGTTGGGGGTTGACCTTAAACTGCTTGAAATGGCGCGCCAGATTAATGACAGCGTACCGCAAGTTCTGGTGGACATGGCGGAAGCCGAATTGAACAAGCAAGGCAAAACGCTGGCCGCAAGTAAAATCACCGTGCTGGGTCTTGCAATGAAAGATTTTTCGAATGATGACCGGATTAGCCCGCCGCACCACCTCGTTCAATTGCTTAAAGAAGCGGGTGCGGATGTGGTGGCGTACGATCCAGCCGTACCAGCAACGTATGATTATAAAGCATCCAGCCTGAAGGAAGCGGTAGAGGGTGCGGATGCGCTCATTTATGTTACTGCGCAGAAGGAATTTCTCGACATTGATTGGAACCAACTTATCGGGTGGATGAACGATAATCCGGTGATTCTAGATAGTAAGAACCGCGTGCCACGCGGCGTAGCGGAAAAAGCGGTGCTAGTTCGTATTTAGGAAATGGGGTATAAGACACGGTTTCCTTTATTTTGACTGAAAAAACTCGCAGAGCGTGCCCGCCCGTACTTTTTTGAGGAAAAAGGACGAGCGGCAACGCCCGCGAGTTTTTCCTATATGAAAGGATGTTTCGGAATGAAGGCGAGCAGAAAAATGTTGCTGGTGGCGTATCTCTTTCCGCCCATTGGCGGCGGCGGAGTGCCCCGTGCCCTCAAAATGGCAAAATACCTGGCCGAGGATGGCTGGGAAGTACACGTGCTGACCGTGGATGATACATACTATGCAACACGGGATGATTCCCTTTTGCGTCAGCTTCCGGAGAACGTTATCATACATCGAGCGCAAGAGTGGAATCCGGTGCAAAAGATGCGCCCGCCGCAGAAAGAATCTCCAAAACGCGATAGGAGTCAGGAAGCAGCGGCGGTTAAAACGGGCGAAGGACTGAGGCAGGCGGTAAGGCAGAAAGTTGTGCCGATGCTGAAAAAAATTAAAAACACGTTAATGATTCCTGATGATATGATTGGCTGGATGCCGTTTGCGGTGAAGCTGGGGGAAGAAGTGATCAAAAAACATAATATTCCGATCATGTTTTCCACATCCGGGCCGTACACAAATCATCTGGTAGGTCGCAGCTTGAAGCGAAAGACAGGCGTTGTGTGGATTGCTGATTTCCGCGATCCGTGGACACAGAACATGCATCGTTCCGGGGTGGCGTGGCGCGAAGCATGGGAAGAAAGGATGGAGCGTAGCGTTATGGCAGAAGCGGATGCGATTACGACAGTGACACACGGATTCGCCGAGAACTTTATGAAGAAGTTTGGTAAGGAAATCAAGCGTATGGAGGTTATTCATAACGGATTCGATCCTAATGATTACCTGGATATTGCTACGCCGCCTGAAGACGGGAAATTTACGCTTGCATACCCCGGCATCTTCTATAAAGAGCGGAATCCACGCCTTTTATTGCAGGCGGTTGCTGAACTTATTCAGGAGGGGAAAGTGGATCGTGCCAGCATTGTGCTGCGCTTTGCCGGGGTGTTCGATTATCCGGGGTACAGCGATAATATTGATTGTGTGCGGCGGCTCGGCCTGGAGGACATCGTGGACATCCAAGGAAATCTTCCGCATAAAAAAGCGCTGGAAATGATGAAAGGGGCCGATGTGCTCATGCTGATCGGGGATACCGCTCCCGGTTCCGGTGTATACATTCCGGGCAAGCTATACGAATACATGGCCATCGGGCACCCAATTTTGGCGCTGTCCGTCGAAGGCGAATCGACGGAGATTATCCGCAAGTTTCATTTAGGCGAAGTGGTAAACCCGCTCAATAAAGATGAGATTAAGCAGGCGTTTTTGCGTATGTATGAACAATGGAAAGAAAACCCTGGTTGCCAGGCGGATCGGGCTGGCGAGATTCTGCGGCGCGCCGAAGACGGGGATCTGGCGATTTACAACCGTCAAGTACAAGCGCGAATGCTGGGCGAACTGATGGAAGAGCTGCTTGCGGCTAAATGGTAAGCAATTGTATAGCCATATAGCAGGCAACACCCCAGATGAGCAACGCGGATATGCGGTTTACCGCTTTCATCCAGCGCCCTGTTTTATCAAACGTTCCGAGAATACGGCCAGCGATGGCTAGGCTGAAAAACCAGAGGTAAGAGATCAGAATACAAGAAAGAGTGAACGCCCATTTTTCTCCGCCTGTATATCCGAGTGAACTTGTACCGATAACACCGATCGTGTCAAGAATGGCGTGCGGATTTAACAGCGATACGGAGACGGCGAACATGATTTGTTTTTTCGGCGGCAGACTTATCTGTTCGCCGTTTTTTATATGGCTGTCACTTCGCCATGTAATCCATCCTATATACAATAGAAAAAGAATACCTGCCGCAAACAGAAGTGTTTTTAACCAACTGAATGTAAGCACGATAAGGGAGACGCCCAGCACCGCCAGTACAATCAGAAGAGTGTCGCAGAGAGAAGCCGTCAGTATAACCGGCAATGCTCGCACAAGCGAAGGCTGGGTCGCTCCTTGCGTAAATACGAAAACATTTTGTGCCCCTAGCGGCAGAATGAGCCCAAACGCTAGAAGCATTCCGTGTAAGAATGCTTGTAACACGTCTTTCTTCACCTTCCTTTGAAATATGATAATTTGATTATATAGGCTTAAGCAAAAGGTGTCTCCAGCCAATGAAAGCAAACAGGAGCCGGCCAATTGTGTGCCGCAGCGAGAAGAAGAAGGAGAAGAGCATGATGAAAAATGTGGAGTGGAAACCGGATGGACAAAGCGGTGTTCCTCTATACAAGCAAATTATCCACTATATAAGGGGAAAAATCGCACGTGGAGAGTGGCCCATAGGTTATAAAATTCCGCCGGAACGAACGTTGGCGGAGCAGTTTGGCGTCAACCGAAGCACAGTAACGAACGCGTTTGCTGAATTGGCGGCAGAAGGATTAATCGAAGGAAAAAGGGGAAGTGGAACAAGGGTTATAAATAATACATGGACGCTGCTGGCGGCCTCCGCTCCCCCGGATTGGCGAGCGTACGTCGAGGCCGGGGCACATCGGCCGAATCTTTCCATGATTCAACGGATCAATGAAGCAGAGTTTGTCCCAGGAACGATTCGGCTTGGCACGGGAGAGATGTCGCCGGACATGTTTCCCTCTGAAATGATGGCGCTTGTATTGGAAAGAACGGCGAGAGTAATGAGACCGTTGGGATATGAGGAGCCTTTGGGGTTATATGAGCTCAGGGAAGCCGTGAGTCAGCACGTACGCCTATTTGGCATACAGGCTTCGCCTTCTGCGATTCTCATCGTGTCCGGCGCGCTTCAGGCGCTGCACTTCATTTCGATCGGTTTATTGCCTCGCGGCTCAGCCATTTTGCTTGAGAAACCTTCTTACCTTTGTTCCATGCGTGTTTTTCAGTCGGCAGGGATAAGACTTGCTGGTATCCCGGAAATCAAAAAGCCGGAAATGATTCCAGCGCGTTTGTCACATTATAAGCACAAACACGAAGCGGCTTTATTATATACGATTCCTTCTTTTCACAATCCGACCGGAAAAGTAATGTCGGAAGAAGCAAGGCAGCAGCTTATGCTATCCTGTGAACATGAACGATTGCCTATTATCGAGGACGATGTTTACGGGGAACTTTGGTTGGATGAAAAACCGCCAGCGTCGTTGAAAGCGCGCGATAAAAACGGGCTTGTCCTTTATATAGGCAGCCTTTCGAAAACGCTGAGCCCCGGATTGAGAATCGGGTGGATTATCGGACCGGAGCCGGTAATTCGGAGGCTGGCCGATATTAAAATGCAAACCGATTACGGTTCGAGCTCGTTGTCACAGTGGGTGGCAAAAGAATGGTTAACAAGCGGATTATATGGGGAGCATCTTACACGTATTCGTGAACAGTTAAGAACACGGCGAGAAATGGCGCTTACAGTTCTTGAAAAATATATGAAAGGGCTGGCCGATTGGGAAGCGCCAGCCGGTGGTTTCTACGTCTGGTTGCGCCTTCTCATAGCACCGCCGCTTCAAAAGTTGTTCGAATCTGCGCTCAGGCAGGGTGTTCTGTTAAACCCGGGAAATATTTATGATCCTGGAGAAAGGGAGCGGTTGCGGATTTCTTACGCTTACGCGTCGCCGGCGGAGTTTGAGGAAGGTGTCCGCAGACTGGCTCGTTTGCTTATCGAAGCCGGACGGAAAAAGCAATAAATTGAAGCTCCACACAGCTGAAGACGCGGGATTCTTGGGTCGTTAGCGTCCGCAGTCCGTTTCCGCTCGCTACCAGAACCTCATACCATGACATCCACAGGAACATGTGACCAGTAGGATGAGCACTGCTCATGGAATTTGATTCTATAGGAAATGGTTGCTCTAAGCATCCCCATGAAGGGATTCCCGAGCAACGTCGCCCTTCATTCCACGGTTTTCATCGTGGGATGAAGGGCAGCATTTTCTGTAAAAGTGAAAAAGCGGTCGCCACTTTTGCTGAAGCGGTATCGACAGATAACGCATCCTCGTAGAAAATTAACGAAGTCGAGGAAGAAAAGGCGGATGTTGTTATAGCAAGATATCAAGCAGTTGCTCTACGTATCGCTCTTGTTCTTGCCTGTACTGAAGCAAATCGGTAGGTGGTGCGTACAGCACTTCACGGCACGTTTTTGTAAAATCATCTGCATCGCGGTTGACAAATGTAATGACACCGTTCGGGCGTTTGACTACATCGCTTGCGATCGCTGGTGTACCAAGATATATCGCTTCTCTTAGGGATATGGCATCTCCGTCACTCGCGGTCGGCCGAACGAATAGTGTGGCTTTTTGAATAAGCGGATAGAACGGGATTTTCTCTTGCACCAGCAAGAACCTTTCTTCGAGGCCATGCGCCGCGATACGTTCCGTATATTGTTCCAGCAAGGCCTGCTCCCCTATATGTGTGATGCAATATACGAACGCCAGCTTCTTATTTTCACGCGCCAATTTAGTAAACATGTCAATGCATAAATCAAGGCCGTATAATTCTTCGCCATTATAAAGATTGCCTACGCCACCGTTTGCAACAATTACCTGCGGGTATTTAGTGAATGTTTCCAGCACATAGTCGGGAATTTTTTTTATATCGCTTTCTAGGTCAGTGGTTGGCGGAATGAACGCCGGAATGACGGAGATTTTCCGTTCTGGAATGCGTAGCTCCAGCAGCTTTTCTTTCACTTCTTCGCTTACGGCCACAAAATGATCTGACAGCAGGCCGGTAAGAAACACCATTACCTTTTGCGCAAGTCCCAGTTGTGTGCCATCATTGCGCAAACTGTGAACGGTATGAACGATCTTTTTGCCTTTGAGTTTTAACAGGGACAGCGTAAAGCGTATTTGCCAGCGCAAGAAATGATTATGGATGATGTCTTCGTTTTTTTGCCACAAGTACTTCCATGCCCATTTTTCAATCTCTGGAATCGGCACAACGGCCCGCTTTTTTTCTCCGTTTTCTCCATTGCCGTCGTAGATGATAAAAGGAATTTGCTTCTGTTCAAGCGTATCGCACAGACGTTCCACATGAACAGAAATCCCCCCGGCTGGGGGGGGATAGACACCGATCTCGGCAATTGACTTTGTTTTTCTCATTTTTCCGGTTGTTCCTCCCTTGCACGCGCTAAATTATAGGCAGCAGACAAAATCGCAAGTACGATCCAGAACATGAAGTCTACACGGTATTGGTGCCAAACATCTTCCGTCAAACCGGCGGTGCCAATCGCGATAACCGCGGCGATCCCCCCTTTGACGACATAAGAAAGCAGCCTGTCTTTTTTGTCATTTATGAACAAAGTAACGACCGCGGTTCGCAAGCTCTGGTAAAACATATAGAAGAGCAGGAGAATGGTCAAAATCCCTCCGGTTACAAAGTTCATCAAATAAATATTGTGAAGATGGTTGGCACGCACGCCAGGCATCATGTAATCAGCGTATACTTTTTTGAATGTCGTTAAGTCAGAACCGATCCCGGTTACCCAATAATCTTTAACCATAGGTACAGCCGCTTTCCAAATTTGCAGTCGGAAATCGCTTGAAGAGTCGGTTTTCGGCTTTACAATTGTTTGAATCCGGTCAATAATCGAGTCAGGCAAATAGTTTACGCTAATGGCTGCGGCAATTAAGCCTATAACCAGCAGACGACGGTTAATCATCGTAGCAACAATCACTAAAGCTACGAACATGGCAACCCAGCCGCCGCGTGACAACGTTAAGAATGCGGCAAGCGCAATGAGTACAAATTGAAGGGAAAATAAGATACGGTTGCCCCATGTTTTCGCATAAAAAATGAGCGCAAAATTGAACGGCAAAATCATAATCAAATATTGAACGAATAGGTTCGGGTTTTCGAACGTAGCCCAAATTCGTTTTGCGCCTTCGTTTTTGCTTACATCGATCCACGCGGCTTTCGTATAGTCAATCGTAAAGAAATATTGGTATATACCATAGAGCGAAACGAGGCTTGCCGAGATGATCAGGCAGACGATAAAGCGGTACAGCACATCCCGCGAATCTACCTTCATGACAAGCAGCAAATAAAGCACGAAACTTACAAAATAATAAAGTAAAAATTGGGTTAAACTTTCCATAACGTTCACTGAAGTGAGCGCCGTGACAAGCAAAATAGCCACAAATAAAAATACAGCTAGATTCAGATGATTTTTTAGATTGGCTTTCATCTGCGCATAATTTTGCTTGGTTACGAACAATATGAGCACAAGTAATAGAATGAGAGCCAACAGCGGGCGATATGTCAGAATGGGAAGCGAGAGAGCGAATAAATACAATCCGTACTCCGTTCTATAGAGCGTAATCGCTAGAAACGCCCCCATCAACACGAACTCGCCGGCCATTGCTATTTTATACTGCGCAATGCCTGTGGCAAGCAGCACGCCAGCCACAAGCGCCATGAGAAGACGTGTTTTCGTCATTATTATCGAACTCCCGGTTCTCTACTTATTTGGGTCGAACAATTGCATGAGCAACCGACCGGGGATGCTTGTCCGGATGATAAGCCATACTCGCTCTGGCCCAAGGAAAAGCAGCAAGCCTCCCGCAATAAGGTCAAGGGCGATGATAAGCACAATATTCTCTAGGAAAAGAAGAACATATACATGCAGGAACACCATAATAAATAGTGTCCAGAACACGTATTGCCATTGGATGCTTTCACATTTAGCCTTAAAGCGCGCCAGCAAGGAATGCTGTCCCGCTTTTTCTGAGAATGTTTCTATCAGCCCTATCAGCCCGTCTATAACTTTATGCGTCAGCCACTCATAAAAAGACGTTTTTTTCAAGTTTTCACCTTCTTATTTTACGCTGATTACTCTTGACGCGAATACAGCCTGGTTTGTATGAGCAGGCAAATACAAATTCGCATGGAAGAATGTGTTATCAATAATCGGTCTTCCGTCCAACGAGACGAATCCAGGCGCTTTAATCGTTAAATAAACGTCCTCTTCTGCGTCAAATGAACGCAAATAATAGTTTCCGTTGACGTCTGGCAAATATTTTTCCGCAGGCCTCGTTTTAACGTCAACGACCGTTCCGAATGGCTCAAGTTGACCTTTCTGAAAAATTTTGTCACCTGGTTTGATTGACTTATGAAAAGAAGGCTCCTGCCCTTCAATTCGGAGTACAACGGTCATCTCTTTTGACGGTATGATCAGTTTACCGGCCATGGAGGCTTTCAACGAGATAATAATAGCGGCAGCGATAAGCAACAGAGTAATCAGCGCGTCTTTTAACGTAAAAGAAAAAGCGCGCGCATTCATTATTTATCACCTAAATTTACTTCGGTCAGAAGCGTTTCGATCATGTAGCGTGGGCCTTTGATCGTCAATTTGCTGCCCGCAAGCAGGGGATTGTCCCCTTCACCGACAGCCGTTGAACCGGAGATGGCTGCTTTCGTTTTCACCGTGATGTAGACGGAGTACTTTTCTGGGACGGTAGACATAACCATGCGGCCATCCGCGGTTGTAACCGCCACTTTTCCGGGCTTTTTCTCAACGTTAACGACTTCGCCGATTTTTAAGCCTTTGTCTTTATCTTTAATGATGTCGCCTTTTTTGATTTGATCGACGACAAACGGGTGCTCAGCGCTGTTATAGAGGACATAGGTTACTTCTTTTTGCGTTGTCGGCCCTATGGCAATTTCTTCGCTTTTTGTGAATTTTAATCCAGCGAAAATCAGCGCCGCGATCAAAAGCAAAATAAGAAATAAATCCAAAATGTTAATTACACCAAAAATTCGTCCTTTTTGATCAATTGCTTTCATGGAATGCTTCCTCCTATTTGGTATGAAAAAAAAATCATCCAGCATAACCTTCACTAGGATATCATACAAAACTTCTTTTACACAACAGCCTGGTCGTTGTAAGAAACAATCGAAGATATTACCATCCCTTCTTACTCCATCAACGAAAAACCCGCTCTGATAAGCGGGTTTATTTTGCGCGGATAAGTTTCCGGTATAATTCTTTCGTTTTCATCGCCATGTGCGTTAGCGTATATTCTTCCTTTACGGTCTTGTATCCTGCCTCCGCAAGCTTCGTGCGCAGTCCTTCGTCTTCCATCAAGATCACAACATTCTGCCGGATTTCCTCCGGATTTTTCGTTGAAATCACCAATCCGTTCAAGTAGTCAACCAAAAAGTCTGAGATTCCTCCAACCATGGTAGAAATTACCGGCTTTTTGGCGGCCATCGCTTCCAAAAGCGAAAGGCCCAGACCTTCAGAATAAGATGGGCTGATAAAAGTGTCCATCGCTTGCAGACAGCGCGGCACATCCTTGCGGAAACCGGCAAAATGCACGCGTTCGCTCACGTTCGCTTCACGTGCCATGTTTTGCAGTACAGTTTTTTCCGGACCGTCACCGATAACCAGCCAATGAATATGAGGGTAGTCTTTTGCCAGCAGGATAAATGCCTGCATCAAATCGTTTAATCCTTTTACCGCAACAAGGCGGGAGACGGTACCGATCACGAACGCGTTTTCGGGAATTCCCAGTTCGCGGCGGATGGTTGCTACATCTTCTTCGATTGCAAATTCTTCAATCGGAATCCCATGATGGATAAGCGTAATTTCTTCTGGCTTCACACCGTCCGATTCAAGCGATTGCTTGATAGAATTTGAGATAGCGATATAATGATCATTCCATTTGCGTGTCCACAGTTCCATGCGTGAGGCGAGGAAGTAAGCCAGCGGATTTGGGTAATCATACCGCAATACGCTATGAATCGTCGTGACAATAGGCACACGGGGAAGGGAACGGGCGGCGATTCGACAGAAGAAATTTGCCTTAACGCCATGGGAATGGATAAGGTCCGGCTTCTCTTCCTGAAACACGCGGACAAGTCCCTTAACCAACCGGAAATCAAAACGTCCGTATGTATCGAGCACAATAACGCGAATGTTTCGTTTGCGCAATTCTTCGGCAAAGGTAGCGTTATAAAAGCATACAACGACAGGGTCGACCGAGTGTCTGGACAGAATTTCAAGCAATTCAAGAATATGTTGCTCCGCGCCGCCAAACTCGCCTCCGCCGATTGCATGCAATATTTTCATTTTGGACATCCTCTGTTCACTTCCTGACCCTAGAGCAACTAAAAACATCATGCTAAACGATGAAATCGTATCAATTATATCGCATCTGTGGCAGGATGTTCAATGTAAGAGGGTTGATTTTTCACAATTCAGGTATAGTATGAAAGAAGCCGTGTTTTTATGTGGAAGCGATATAAGACAGATTGAAGGTAGTGAGGAGAATATGTACATATGGCACAAACCGTACTTCGCTCGGCAGCAGTAATTATCATTGTCACGCTTGTGGGGCGGGTCGTCGGCTTGCTTCGCGAAACGTTGCTCGCTTATCATTTTGGCACCAGCTTCGCGGTGGACGCTTATCGATATGCGTTCGCGATTCCAACGATGATTTTCTTATTCGTGCCAGGGGCATTAAACGCCATTTTCGTTCCTTCGGTTAAAAGCATGCTGGTTGAGAACAGGCGGGAAGAAGCGCAGGCGCTGTTCCGCAAAATGTTGACCGTAACTACGCTGATTTACTTTGTCATTATGGTGTTCGGCATGCTATTTTCGCGCGAGATTATGCAGGTAATGACGTTTATGCAGCAAAACTCTGAAGCGATTACGCCCGAGCAGCGCGCTCAGCAATTGGAAATGGGAACGAGGATGCTTCAGATGATGTGGCCTTCTGCCGTATTTATCGCGCTCATTGGCGTGTTTCAGGCAACGTTGAACGCGCATCAGCAATTTTTTATTCCACAGATGAGCACGGTTGTGAACTCTGTGGTGGTGTGCGCGGCGTACCTGTTGTTCGTTCCGTTTTACGATATTTATGGTGTAGCCATTGGCACGACGCTCGGCTTCTTGTTCGCGGCCTTATCCATGGCATATTCCATCAAAAAAGAGCAGTATTCGTTTGTACCAGATTTCCGCTGGAAAGACGAGGAAATGAAGAAAATCGGTGAACGATTTCTTCCAATCATGCTTGGCTCATTGATCACGCAAGTATATACGTTTATTTATCCGGTGCTTGCCTCCGGACTGGGCCCGGGACGCGTGGCGGCGCTTGGATATGCTAATACGATTTACCAGCTTCCGATGGCAATTTTTGTTGCGGCGTTTACGCTACCGATATACCCTTATCTTGTTGAATATTTTACTAAAGGCGAATTAGACAAGATGAAACAGTCCATTACCGAAGGGATGCGGTATTTGTTTATTTTGTTGGTTCCGGTTACTGTCGCGATGGCCATCATTCCGGACGAACTGGTTTCGCTTCTTTTTTACACGGGGCCTCGCGGAGAATTTAATCTGCAGTCCATTGAATTGACGGCTACGGCGCTGTTATATATGGGAATAGGACTGTTTTTCCTGGCGGTGCGCGATTTATTGACCCGCGCATTTTATGCGATGGAAAACACGAAAATTACGGTTATCGCTGCCGTTGTGGGTATTATCATCAATGTTGTTTTTAGCCTTGCGTTGATTCCGTATCTTAGTCATGGAGGGGTAGCGCTTGGCACATCGCTCGGCTCGTTAGCCAACATGCTGTTGCTTGCATTCTTTTTGCGCAGGTCTATCGGCTCGTTTGTACAACGCGAGTTTTGGATGACGGCAGGGAAAACGGTGGTTGCCGCTGCGGTAATGGGAGTTGGTTTGTATGCAGCGACTTCTTTGCTTGTGTTTCAAGGAGTTTGGGTTCAAAAAATGTATATTATCTTTTTGATTGCGGCGGGAGCAGGCGTGTTTTTCGCGACGCTTGTTATGATGCGCGAACCGCTGGCAGTACAAATTATTGGACGTTTTTCTGGAAAAATAGTAAAAAGAAAAAGGGGATAATAGAAAATGAAAGTGTTGATAACGGGCGGGGCCGGTTTTATTGGTTCCCATATTGTTGATCAGGCGTTAGAGGCTGGGTATGAGGTATGCGTCATCGACGACTTGTCGACAGGAAAAAAAATGCAGCTTAACCCTCAGGCTGCATTCTATGAAATGAATATCGCGTCACCGGATATACAACAGGTTTTTAAAAATGAAAAGCCGGACTTTGTCATTCACCAGGCGGCGCAAAGTTCTGTTCCTGTATCGGTAAAAAATGCGGTAGGAGACGCAATGACCAATATTGTCGGTACGGTCAATTTGCTGGAAGCGGCACGTCAGTATGGCGTTCGAAAATTTGTATACGCATCATCTGCGG
The DNA here is from genome assembly GCF_001439585.2 of Aneurinibacillus sp. XH2. Classification (NCBI taxonomy): domain Bacteria; kingdom Bacillati; phylum Bacillota; class Bacilli; order Caryophanales; family Paenibacillaceae; genus Aneurinibacillus; species Aneurinibacillus sp. XH2. The sequence goes on from NZ_CP014140.1 coordinate 760,867, forward strand.
CTGTATACGGGGAGCCACAATACATGGGGATCGATGAGGCACATCCGAAACATCCGTTGTCGCCGTATGGTGTATCCAAGTATGTGCCAGAATTTTATCTTGATGTATATCGCCATTTGTATGGCCTAACATATACGGCGTTCCGCTATGCGAATGTATACGGGGAAAGACAGGATCCGAAAGGGGAAGGGGGCGTTGTATCCATTTTTGTGGACCGTGCGCTGGCCGGCCAGGAATTAGTTGTATTTGGCGACGGGGAACAGACGCGGGATTTTGTGTACGTACAAGACGTAGCCAGAGCCAATATTATGGCTCTGGCTGGGGGAGATAACGAAATCCTCAATATTAGCACGAATCAGGAAACAAGCGTAAATCAGCTTATTCAACTTATGAACGAGGTGCTTGGCACGACGCTCGCGGTTAAATACAAGGCCCCGCGCGAAGGCGATATTGTGAACAGTTATTTGGATAATACAAAAGCTACAGAAAAGCTTGGTTGGAAGCCTCAATATTCACTGCGACAGGGGTTGGAAAAGACGCTGCATTTTTATCAAATGTCAAAGTAAATTCGGTCAGAAGATTAAGCGCCCAGGTGTACAGTTCATCATGGCTGTCGCCTATAAAGCTTGCAAACCGATGCTCGTGGGATGATGTCGTGCTGCAGGAAACAAAGGAAATGATCCAATAACGGCCGCGCGCGGTGATTTCGAAGCGAATGATTTCGCCGGCGCGTTTTTTCCAGGAAAACAGGTCGAACAAAATCTGCACATTGGCCTGGTCATACTTCTTCATAAAAATTCCCCCTTCACAGGTAAACTGCTATGTGAAGGGGGAATTCTTTGTTTTTTGGCTGATTCCTGCCCGTCTTACAAAAGTAGTGGTAAACAGGCAAAAGAAGTGAAATTTCGCGCTTGCATTCGACATATTTTTACTTGTGCCGCCGTTTTAGAAGTTCCACGGCAAGGAGGCTACTTTTCTCCGCTTCCTGTATAAGAGCTCCAATATTGCGGCGGATTTTTTCTTGTGTGCCTGTCAAGTCATTTAGCAAAGGTTCTACATTAGCCAGCAGAGTTTCGTATTCCAAACCCTTAATGTGACCCGCTGATTCCATACCAAGGCGTTGCACAAAACGATCCATCTTCGGGTCATAAGAAATTCCTGCAAATGGAATGTTCATGACCGCGGCCAAAATGACCGAGTGGAGCCTCATTCCGAGCACGAACTGAGACGCGCCAATAAAGCTAAAAATTTGCTTGAAATTCATTTTTTCTTCAATCAATACAGCGCCTGGTTCCTCCATTAGTCTAATAATATCTGCTGAAGGAGCCAAGTCGGCAGGATTCTGCATCGGAAGAAAAAACACTTCCCATCCCCTGCGCAGCGCTTCATCAGCGAAACGGGCAATGGCGGTTTTATATTGTTGCTCATTCTTCCAAGCGCGTACCGAGATAGCCATTACGGGTTTGGTAGTGCCGGGTTTATACTTTTTAATTATATTTTGTCCGAATGATGTATCCACCTGGCTGGGGTTAATGGTTACTGCCGGGTCCGCTGTGACATATATCGGGGCTTTGACGACTCCGAACGATTTCAAATCTTCTCCCGATTGTTCATCACGTACCGTAATGACGTCGACACGGTTTACAATCGCACGGATCAATCGCTTGCTGATGGCCCGCGTGATAGGTCCGATTCCTTGCGCGTAGAAAATGACTGGTTTTCCAAGCATTTTCGCCATCATGACGATTCCGAGATAATAGATGACGCTGCGGGGACTTGTTGCATCTTGTAACAGGCTCCCGCCTCCCATGACAAGAAGATCGGATTTTTTCAATTGTTGAATAATCGCGCTCATTCGCCAGCGGTTAAATGCTGGGATTCCAAACAGGGCCTGTGTTTCAGCCGGCGTATTTGATAGGACGGCAAGCTGCGCGTCAGGCATATGTTTTGTAAGGGATGTAATAATTCCGTACAACACCGTGTCGTCCCCAGCGTTGTCAAATCCGTAGTACCCTGAAATAAGTATTCTTGCCATGAAAGTGACCTTCTTTCAAACCGAACTATATACATCACTTTTTAATATGTATTTAGATATTTGTATCGTAGTGTGGGAAGCGTTTCTCCCAAACCACAAAAGGATGTTGATATATTGAATCGGATGCATATAAAACATGTACACTTTAGTATAACAGGTTGCTAATTAGAAAGAAAGTTATTGTCTCCAATGGAACGGGGAGGAAAAGGGAATAGGTTTACATAATTGTTTAAATTAAATGCTATTCGATTTACATATTTGTATATTTTTTAACACTTATTTAACAGTTAAGTGAAAAAAATTTGAATGAAGAAAGTAATTTTAATTTTGGCATGCTTGTTGCAATACAAACAAAAGTAGAATGAACTCATTTTGAATCAAACATAAAATCTGGAAGGATTACACAACAGGAGGTTGTTCCGATGATTCCATATCGTCCTGAACCGTTTACCAATTTCGCTGATGAACAGAATATGAAAGCGATTAACAAAGCGCTGGAGAAAGTATCGGCTGAGCTTGGCCGCGACTATCCGCTCGTGATCGGCGGCGAGGAAATCATGACCGAAGACAAAATCGTATCGATAAACCCGTCCGCCAAACATGAGGTAATTGGCCGCGTAGCCGCTGCCGATCAGGCGCTGGCCGATAAAGCGATGAACGCAGCATGGGAAACGTTCAAAACATGGTCTCGCGTTCCGGCCGAAGAACGTGCGGGGTATCTTTTCAAAGCCGCAGCCATCCTGCGCCGCAGAAAGCATGAATTCTCCGCCTGGTTGATGCTCGAAGCCGGCAAAAGCCGCGCGGAGGCGGACGCTGATACAGCGGAAGCGATCGATTTTATGGAATACTATGGCCGACAAATGATCGAACTGCAAGACCGTGGCCGTCAGACGCTCGTCCATCTTCCGGGCGAAGACAACCATCTGGACTACATTCCGCTTGGCGTTGGCTTTATTATTCCGCCGTGGAACTTTGCGCTGGCGATTGTGGTAGGAATGACAACGTCCGCGATTGTAACAGGAAATACCGTGATCCTGAAGCCGGCCAGCCAAACGCCTGTGATTGCTTATAAGTTTTATGAACTGCTGGTGGAAGCCGGTCTTCCGGTGGGCGTGGTCAACTTCCTGCCAGGCCGTCCGGAAGTGATTGGTGATTACCTGGTTGATCACCCGAAAACACGCTTCATTAGCTTTACGGGTTCTCGCGCGGTGGGCCTGCGCATTCATGAACGTTCGTCTAAAGTGAAGCCGGGTCAAATCTGGATGAAGCGCCTTGTTGCCGAAATGGGCGGAAAAGACGCCATCATCGTCGACAAAGACGCCGACCTGGAGCTGGCGGCACAAAACATTGTGGCGTCTGCATTTGGTTTTTCTGGCCAGAAGTGTTCCGCATGCTCGCGTGCGATTGTGCATGAGGATGTATATGAGACCGTGTTAAACCGTGTGGTGGAAATCACGAAAGGTCTGAAGGTGGGCGATGTCCGCGATGCATCCAATTACACGGGCCCGGTGATCGATGAGAAAGCGTTCAACAAAGTGATGGAATACGTGGAAATTGGCAAGCAAGAAGGCCGGCTGGTGCTGGGCGGCAAGCCGGCGGGGGATGAAGGGTACTTCATCGAGCCGACCATCTTCGCGGATGTGGCTCCGAACGCGCGGATCATGCAGGAAGAAATTTTCGGCCCGTTTGTGGCGTTCACAAAAGTGCGCGACTTCGACCATGCGCTGGAAGTGGCGAACAATACGGAATACGGTCTGACGGGTTCGGTGTTCACCCGCAACCGTGAACATATGGCGCGGGCGCGTGCTGAGTTCCATGTGGGCAACCTGTACATTAACCGTAAATGCACAGGCGCGATCGTTGGCGTGCATCCGTTCGGTGGCTTCAATATGTCCGGTACGGATTCCAAGGCGGGCGGCCCGGACTACCTGTTGCAGTTCACGCAGCCGAAGCTTATTTCTGAAGTGCTGTAACGGAATAGCAGAGAAGGTCTGGAGTGTCGCTTGACGCTCCAGGCTCCCTCAAAATTTCAAAGATGAAGAAAAAAGAAAGGAAGGAACACCTTATGGCTATAGTAGAAACAGCAATGAAAAATTTTTTCCTTTTTCTTTCACAAAATAAACCATTAAATCAGGCTGCTAAAAAATGGGGGTTGCGTTTTGGCGCTAGCCGTTTCGTAGCGGGTGAGACGATTCGTGAGGCGATTAATAAAGTGCGCGATTTAAACAATAAAGGCCTTGTATGTACGCTTGATCATCTGGGCGAATTTGTATTTAGCCGCGAAGAGGCAATTGAAGCAGCAGACTATTGTGTAAAAACGCTGGAAGCGATTCATGAAGCGGGCGTGGACAGCAACCTCTCATTGAAATTAACACAGATTGGTCTGGATATTGATCTAGATTTGTGCCGTCGCAATATGCACCGCATTTTGTACACAGCGAAGAAGTATGGCAATTTTGTCCGCATTGATATGGAAGATTACGGCCATTGCCAGCAAACATTGGATTTGCTAAAAGAGCTGCGTCAAGAGTATGATAATGTAGGTACGGTAATTCAAGCATATTTGTATCGTACAGAAAAAGATATCGAAGATTTGAAAGGGGTTTCATTGCGCCTCGTAAAAGGCGCGTATAAAGAATCGCCAGAGGTTGCTTATCCGGACAAAAAAGATGTCGATGAAAACTACAAAAAGATTATTAAGAAGCATCTGCTAAACGGCAGCTATACGGCGATTGCTTCCCATGACGACCAGATTATTTCGTACACGAAGCAACTGGTAAAAGAATATAACATTCCACGCGATCAGTTTGAGTTCCAAATGCTATATGGAATTCGCACGCAATCTCAGATTGAGCTTGCTCAGGAGGGATATAAAATGCGTGTGTATGTGCCGTATGGTAACGACTGGTATGGATACTTTATGCGCCGCCTGGCGGAACGTCCTGCAAACGTAGCTTTTGTGCTAAAAGGCATGGTTTCAAAATAATAGAAATAGAATAAAAGTAAAGGTGGCACATCCGTAAAAAATAATTACGACGGGGGGATCAACAATGGACAAGCAATTATTACTTTCTATTATTGTGTATATGGTAGGTATGTTGTGTATTGGTTATTACGCGTACAAGCGCACATCCAACCTGTCGGATTATATGCTTGGCGGAAGGAAGCTGGGGCCAGCGGTCACAGCGCTTTCCGCAGGCGCATCCGACATGAGCGGCTGGTTAATGATGGGACTTCCCGGTGCGATGTTCGCCCAGGGACTCAGCGCTTCCTGGATTGTTATCGGACTTACGCTTGGCGCGTATGTTAACTGGTTGTATGTGGCTCCCCGTTTACGCACGTATACGGAAATTGCTAACAACTCGATTACGATTCCAGAGTTTTTGGAAAACCGCTTCGATGACAAGTCAAACATGCTGCGCCTTGTATCAGGTCTTGTTATTATGATCTTTTTCACATTTTACGTATCTTCCGGTCTCGTATCAGGTGCGGTGCTTTTCCAGAACTCGTTTAATCTCGACTATCACGTCGGACTCTGGATTGTTGGCGGCGTTATAGTTGCCTATACGTTGTTTGGCGGTTTTCTTGCAGTTAGCTGGACCGACTTTGTGCAGGGGTTGATTATGTTTATCGCGTTGATTCTTGTGCCTGCCGTAACGATTTTCCATACAGGAGGCATAGGAAGCACGTTTTCTGAAATTCACTCCGTTGATCCGAAGCTGCTTGACTTATTTCAAGGAACGACGTTCCTCGGTATTGTTTCTTTATTCGCTTGGGGATTGGGCTACTTCGGTCAACCGCATATTATTGTCCGCTTTATGGCCATTTCTTCCGTAAAAGAAATGAAAAAAGCCAGAAGAATCGGAATGGGCTGGATGATTTTTTCCGTTGTCGGTGCCATGTTTACTGGATTTTTTGGAATCGCTTTCTATTCAAACAAGGGGTTGGAATTGAAAGACCCGGAAACCGTATTTATTCAACTTGGTCATATTTTGTTCCATCCGATTATTACAGGATTTTTGTTGGCGGCGATTCTTGCAGCTGTTATGAGCACGATCTCCTCTCAGCTTCTTGTAACATCCAGTTCGCTGACGGAGGATATTTATAAAACATTTTTCCGCCGTTCTGCAACGGACAAAGAACTTGTTTTCATTGGACGCTTGTCCGTGTTATTGGTCGCACTGATCGCTTTAGCGCTGTCGTACACGAAAAATAGCACGATTCTGGCACTTGTCGGTTATGCGTGGGCCGGGTTTGGTGCTTCGTTTGGTCCGGTAATTTTGCTAAGTCTGTATTGGAAGCGTATGAACAAGTGGGGGGCATTAGCCGGTATGATTGCAGGTGCTGCCACCGTAATTATCTGGACCCGTTTCCCGGAGCTTTCAAAAGCGCTGTATGAGATGATTCCGGGCTTTGCGGCAAGCCTGCTGGCTATTATCGTCGTTAGCCTGCTGACCGCAAAACCATCGGCAAAGCTAGAAGAACAATTTGAGCAATGCAGAAAATCGGCATGATGCATAAGCCTCCTTCTGCCTTTCGTCAGAAGGAGGCTATTTTTTAGTTCTCATTGACGGGCTCTTCGTGAATTTCAACCGCACCGTATTGCTCCAGCAGATGGGTAATCGGACCGCGTAATTCGGGTTTGCTTACTTGCGTAATAAGAATCACTTTTCCTTTATCAATGTGCGTATGGATTCGTTCCGATGTATATGTGTTAACCCCCATATCTGCCAACCCGCCGATCACTCCGCCAGACGCAGCGCCGGCCAGTAAAGAAAGAAGCGGGCCTGCCGCGATGACCGGACCGATGCCGGGAATAAAAAGGGAACCCATGCCAAAGGCAAGTCCGGCGGCTCCTCCAATAGAAGAGCCCCAGACAACGCCGTCCACTATAGGATCAGCGCTCGCGTCTCCAGTACTGGTCTCGGTATTATCCGTTTTTCTCAAAAACGAAATTTCATCTTTTTTTACGTATCCTTGCAGAGCATGAAAGGCACGTTCCGCCTCTTCTGGAAGGTTAAAAACAGCAATAATATGAGGTTTCACGTTGTTCCTCCTTACAGTGTGCGTAAATATTTTTCTACGGCTTTAATCTGTTCGCTATCCAATCCCTGATTGGGGAGGGACGGCATGGCTCCCCGCCCGTTTAATAACACTTCGGTTAGTTTTTCGCCGGGAAGGCGCTTTCCTACTCCCTCCAATCCAGGCCCAACGAGTCGTTCTTTCGTTAGATGATGACAACCGAGACAGTGTTGCTGGACAATGACTTTTCCATCCACAGGTTTGTTGCCAGCTGTATCTTCCGTGCGCTCGTTTACCGGTTGGGCCAGAACCGAATAACCAATCGCCCAGACGGCGAGCGCGATATACGTAAAGACGAGAAAGCGCGGTACCCGGGCATTCGCCATACGAATCCCCGCAACTTCTTCAAGAGGTTCTTGATTCGTCGTTTTCTTTTCTTCGTGGCGTTCTTCATCCATTGCTTCTACCTCCTAGCGTCCTTCTGTGGAAGGCGCTGGTTTTAGGCTCATTAGATAAGCGATTAAATCTTCGGTATCTTGATCAGACAGGTAATTGTAGCTCGGCATCGTGCTTCCAGGGAACACCTGACGCGGATTGCGCAGGTGGACACGGTGCCATTGTTCATTCCAACGTGTGCCTACCCATGTTAAATCTGACCCGGTACGCACGGTTCCCAGCAGGTGCGGGTAATCATGGTAGTAGTCTTCTGGCACGGATACAGGTCCGAGCGAAGAATCGGCTTTAACCGGCCGGACAAACTGGGTGTGGCAGACGTGACATCCTTCGCGGATATACACTTGCCTACCCCTGTACTCCGGAGAATGAATTGCATAATTTTTTATTTTGGCGTTGGCGTTTTCCCGTTGCATGACTTCATCGTAGAACGGGAGGATTACGGTGGCGACCACCCCGATAAAAAACAGGAGGGAGGCGCCGACAACAAAAGGTTTCATGGATCGTTCTTTGCTTTGTCCGCTCATCGCTTTTCTCCTTCCCTTTTTTAGGCGGTAGAGCTTGACTTTTCTTCAAGTGATAATAGTTGTCCATCTTTCAGCGAACGGCGCACATTATAAATGAAAATAAGCTGACCGGTAAACATAAGCGCTCCGCCGATTGTCCTCGCGATGGAAAAGGGTTGTAAGGAGATAACGACTTCAAGGAACGGAACACCATATTGTTTGCCTTCCGCCCAGGCAAACCCTTGCATGACACCTGCGGTCCACGTGGTAAATGCGAAAATGAGAAAGCCGATGACGGAAAGCCAGAAGTGCCAGTTCATGAGCGCCTGGCTGTAGATTTTGCGCCCTGTCAGCGTTGGTAGCGCATAATAGAATAACGCGAAGAGTACGAAAGAGAAGGCGGCAAACAGCGGCATATGGGCATGTCCGATAATCCAGTTTGTAAACTTTAGAATGGCGCTTGGTTGCATGAGTGATTGAAAAGGTCCCTGTAGACAGGTAATGAGATAGAAAATCGCACCGGTTACGACGAACTTTAACGGTACGTTTTCTGAGATTACATGCCACTTTCCTTTCATCGTTCCGAATACGTTTGCCAGCACTGTCCATACTGGAATAATAAGCAGTACGGACGGGACAACACCGGCTTTCATAAGCCAGGCTGGAATGGGACCATTTTGCAGATGATGCGGCCCGTTCCACACGTAGAAGGTGGCAATGGTCCAGAATCCGATCAGCGAGAGTTTGTGGCTGTAGAGCGGATTTTTGGATAGTAAAGGAAGCAGATAGTAGATAAAGCCAACTCCTACGGTCGTCAACCACAGTCCGATGATGTTATGGCCGTAAAACCAGCCGGCCAGCGCCTGCGGCACTCCCGAAATAAAGTAAGTCACAATGTTACCGATGATATAAAGGAACGGGAGCCAAATTAACGACCCCATAAAATACCAAAGGCTGACATACAATTGTTTTTCGTTTCTTTTGGCGATGGTTTTGAAGCAAGCGTAAGTGATGCCTGCGACCAACACAATGAGGAGCAGATCGAGCGGCCATACCGTTTCTGCATATTCGATGGTGGTTGTGTATCCCATGGAAAGAGTAATAATAGCCAATATCATGTATACATTCCATAGAATACCAAGAGAGCGCACGAAGCGCGGGTGTTCCAGCGATTTGCGCGTAAGTTGTGGAATAACGTAGAGTAGACCGGCCACATACGCCATCGACAGCCAACCGAAGATCAAGATATGCGTATGCACCGGACGGATGCGTCCATAGGAAAGATACTTTTGCAGGAATGCTCCCCAAACAAGAAAGTCTGGCCAGACGTATTTGATTGCCAGAATCAAGCCGATAATCATTCCGACAATCAGCCAGGCGAGTGAAGAATAGAAAAAGAAGCGAACCGCTTTATTCTCGTCACTTGTAATGGCTGCCATAACAATCTCCTTTCCGTAACAACAAGATGAAATCATGTTAAGTATTTCCTGAGCAAAGAAAAATATTCTGAGAAGAAGGAGAAAACAAGAAGATGTCAAAATATATATAAAAGCCATACATTTCCCCTCGATAAATATTGACAATGCTAATTTTTTTGAATAAACTAAACTCGAGTGAATGCTCATTCATCTTGGATTTGAGGGAAGCTATATGGCGAAGAAAACAGGAGAGAAATATCAGAATATTATTGAAGCTGCGGTAAAAGTCATTGCACAGCACGGCTACCACCAGGCGCAGGTATCGAAGATTGCGCGCGAAGCGTCCGTTGCCGATGGAACGATTTATCTGTATTTTGACAACAAAGCCGATGTGCTTGTTTCTTTATTTAAGGAAAAAATGGGCGCCTTTGTTCAGGCGACGCGCGAGCGTATTGAATTGCTGGAAAGAGCCGATGATCGCCTGCGGGAACTGATTTATATGCATCTTTGGCAAATGTCGCAAAATCGCGACTGGGCCATTGTAACCCAAATTGAACTGCGCCAGTCCGATCCTGTGGTACGGGCTGGAATTAATCAGGCGCTTAAGGAATACCTAAAACTTATTGATGAAGTGATTTTTCTTGGCAAGGAACAGGGAGTATTTCGGGAAAATGTGGAGCATCGGGTAGCGCGCAAGATGATCTTTGGCACGCTGGATGAAGCGGTTACGTCTTGGGTAATGAACGACAGGAAATATAACCTTGTATCACTTGTTGAGCCGATTCACAACTTATTTATTAACGGATTAAAAGTAGAAAAACAGTGAAATGATACAAAGCAGCCGAATGGCTTATTTTACGAAAGATTATTATAATTCATGAATAAGTGAATGTATAGAAAAATAACGAATGATGGAGTGGTTCAGCAACATTTTGCTATACCATAATTTACACATGGATGATGGAGGGAGAGAAACAGATGGAGTTTACGAATGTAAAGCTTGAAGTGGCGAACAGGGTAGCCTATATCAGCATCGATGTACCTCCTGCAAACACGTTAAGCTCCGCCACGCTCTCAGGATTGAGTGATGCCTTTCATTATGCCGGGAACAACGAGGAAATAAAAGTTGTCGTTGTAACCGGAGCAGGGAAGTTTTTTGTCGCTGGAGCCGACATTAAAGAATTTACAGGCGCCTTTGATAATCCGGAAAAAGCGGAGCAAATGGCGCGCACAGGCCAAAGGCTATTTGACCGTATTGAAAATTTTCAAAAGCCTGTCATTGCGGCCATTAACGGTGCCGCTCTGGGCGGAGGTCTTGAGCTTGCAATGGCCTGCCACATGCGATTTGCTGCCGAAGATGCTAAGCTTGGCTTACCCGAGTTAAATCTTGGATTGATTCCGGGATTCGGCGGAACACAAAGGTTGGCGCGTCTGACCAACAAAGCGAAGGCGTTAGAATTGATTTTGACGAGCCAATTTATCGACGGGAAAGAAGCTGAGCGCATAGGCTTGGTAAATCGCGCGGTTCCGCTTGCTTCATTGATGGATGAAGTGAAGAAATTCGCTGAGTTTATCGCGCTACAGAAAAGCGCCATTTCTATCCGTGCCGCGCTTACAGCGGTTACATACGGTCTTTGCACCGGACCGGAGAGCGGCATGGAGAAAGAAGCTAAGTTATTTGGTGAACTGTTTGTTTCCGATGACATGAAAGAGGGTGTAAATGCCTTCATCGAAAAGCGTAAAGCCCAGTTCACCGACAAATAATTATACATTACCTGTTCGTGCGTCTGCTAAAAAAGGTAGAACGCTGAACCTTCTCTATATATTATTGGAGCCGAAGGAGGATATATATGAACATTATTGTATGCTTGAAGCAAACGTTTGACACAGAAGAAAAAATCGTGTTGGAAAGCGGAAAAATCAGCGAAGATGGCGTGGAATTCATCATCAATCCGTACGATGAGTACGCGGTGGAAGAAGCGATTAAGCTGCGCGATGAGCACGGCGGAGAGATTACCGTTGTAACGGTGGGGCCGGAACGTGCGGAGAGCGCGTTGCGCACGGCGCTGGCAATGGGCGCAGACAAAGCGGTTATTGTTGATGACCAAGGTCTTGAACTTGATGAATATAGTGTAGCGAAAATCCTTGCGGCTGTAATTAAAGAGCGCGAGTATGACATTATTCTCGGCGGCAATATGGCGGTTGATAACGGCTCCGGCCAGGTGGGCCCGCGTCTTGCCGAAGAGCTTGGCATTCCTCAGGTGACGACGATTACGAAGCTGGACATTGATGGCGGAAAAGCAACCATTGAACGCGATGTGGAAGGGGACATGGAGGTTATCGAAGTATCGCTGCCGGTGCTTGTCACAGCACAACAGGGGTTAAACGAACCGCGGTATCCTTCACTGCCCGGCATTATGAAAGCGAAGAAAAAACCGATGGAGCGTTTAACGGTGGATGATTTAAACATTGACGGTGATGTGAGCGCGAAAACGTCCGTAACGGAAACATTCCTGCCGCCGAAGAAAGAAGCGGGACGAGTCTTAAACGGGGATATTCAGGATCAAGTAAAAGAATTGGTGGCTCTTCTGCGCAACGAAGCGAAAGTAATCTAAAGGGTTGAGGGAGGACGAGCGATTATGAAAAAAGTACTTGTATTGGCAGAAGCGAAAGATAGGAGCTTGCGTAATGTCTCATTTGAAGCGCTGACAGCGGCACAGCGCGTTTCCGAAGGCGGGGAAATCGTGGCGGCCGCTTTCGGTAGCGACGCGGTTAATTACGTGGGAGAGTTAAGCAAATATGGCGCGAACAAAGTGTATGTGGTTAGTAACAAAGAGCTTGACACGTATACGACAGACGCTTATTTTCAGGCATTGCGTCAGGTGATTGATGCAGTACAGCCAGAAGTAATTTTGATGCCGCATACGGCAATCGGCAAAGATCTTGCGCCGCGCATCGCCGCACGCTTGGGTCTTGGTCTCGTATCTGATGTGATCGACATCCAAGTGGAAGACGGTGAAGTGATTTTTACGCGTCCGATTTACGCGGGTAAGGCATTTGAGAAAAAGAAAGTGGTATCTGGCATTCTGTTCGCAACTGTGCGTCCGAATAACATCCCGGCGGAAGAAACTGGCGGGACGGCAGAAGTTGTAGATTTCAACGTGGAAATTAAAGATCTGCGTACCATTGTAAAAGAAGTCGTTCGCAAAACTGTGGGTGGCGTGGATTTGGCCGAAGCAAAAGTAGTGGTATCCGGTGGCCGCGGCGTCAAATCATCGGAAGGTTTTAAGCCGCTTCAGGAACTAGCAGAAGTGCTGGGTGGCGCAGTAGGCGCGTCCCGTGGTGCATGCGATGCCGGCTATTGCGACTATTCTCTGCAAATCGGGCAGACAGGAAAAGTTGTTACACCTGATCTGTATATTGCAGCGGGTATCTCTGGCGCGATTCAACACCTAGCTGGTATGTCTAACTCCAAAGTTATCGTAGCGATTAACAAAGACCCGGAAGCACCAATTTTCCAGGTAGCCGACTATGGTATCGTAGGCGATCTGTTCGAAGTTGTTCCGCTTCTTACCGAAGAGTTCAAAAAAGTTCTTGTTCAAAATTAAACGGATAACGCGACAAAACAGGCAGGGTCATTTTTGTCCCTGCCTGTTTTGTCGTTTGTGCCTTTGCTTTGGCAGGTTGCGGCGCTGGACAAAAAATCAACGAAGCGGAGATCTTGTGGCAGTTTCGCAAGTGGATATTTTAAAGTAAAAGTGATATACTGTTACTGGTATATCTCAGCAATATACCGAAAGTAAATGGACAGGTACGTTAGTTACGATAATGAGATATAAGGAGGACATTATATATGGCAATCGTAAATGTAACAGATAATACTTTCCAAAGCGAAGTAGAAAGCGGCGGTACTGTATTGGTTGACTTCTGGGCTCCGTGGTGCGGCCCTTGCAAAATGATTGCGCCTGTTCTCGAAGAACTTGATAACGAGATCGGCGGTAAAGTGAAAATCGCAAAAGTAAATGTCGATGAAAATCCTGAATCCGCGCAACGTTTTGGTGTGATGAGTATCCCAACCCTTCTTCTCGTAAAAGACGGCCAAGTTGTTGATAAAATCATCGGCTTCCAGCCGAAAGAAAGCTTGCTTGACGCAATCAATAAGCACCTGTAAGATCATAAATCCCCCGGCTTATCTGTTATAGCCGGGGGATTTATGATCTGAAAGGCCGTGGTTCGCCGGATGTTACCAGAACCTGCGATATTTATGATAACATAACAATCAGGAGGGGACTGCTATGAATACGCTGAAAGAAAAACTAAGTCTCTTGCCTGATAAGCCCGGTTGTTACTTAATGAAAAACGCAGCGGGCGAAGTGATCTACGTCGGCAAGGCTAAGATATTAAAAAACCGTGTCCGTTCTTACTTTACGGGTAGTCATGACGGAAAAACGCAGCGTCTTGTACAGGAGATTGCTGATTTTGAATATATTGTGACTTCATCGCCGGTGGAGGCGCTTCTTCTGGAATGCAACCTGATTAAACAGCATAATCCGCGTTATAATGTATTGCTAAAAGATGATAAAACGTATCCTTATATTAAGATTACGAACGAAGAACACCCTCGTCTTGAAATCACACGCAGGGTAGTGAAAGATGGCGCTAGATATTTCGGGCCGTATGCAAATGTCGGAGCCGCGCAGGAAACGAAGAAGCTGCTTGACCGGTTGTATCCGTTGCGCAAATGCAAGCATATTCCCAAAAGCGTATGCCTGTATTACCATATGGGCCAGTGCCTCGCTCCCTGTGAATATGAAGTAGACCCACAACAATATGAGGAAATGAGCGAACAAATTGCCCGCTTTTTGAACGGCAATTATAGGGAAGTTAAGCAGAAGCTGACAGAGCAAATGGAAGAAGCAGCAGAAAAGCTTGAATTCGAGCGTGCTAAGGAACTGCGCGATCAGATTCAGTACATTGAAGCGATTATGGAGAAGCAAAAAGTTACGTTTAGCGATAACGTGGATCGGGACGCTTGGGGTTACTACGCGGATAAAGGCTGGATGAGTGTACAGGTATTCCACATTCGTCAGGGGAAAATGATTGAGCGTAATGTGGCCTCATTTCCTTATTACGGGGAAGAATATGAAGATTTCATTTCTTATGTAGCGCAGTTTTATTTTCAGGAGCATATGCGCCCAAAAGAAGTATTGTTTCCAATAAGCAAAGGCACAGACGGATTAGAGGAGATGCTCGGCTCCAGGCTGCTGACACCGCAACGTGGCCCCAAGAAGCAATTAGTAGACATGGCGACGGAGAACGCCCGCATCGCCTTGGAGGAAAAATTTGCGCTCATGGCGCGCGATGAAGCAAGAACGGTGCAGGCGGTACAGAAACTTGGCGAATTGCTTGGCATCGGATATCCAAAACGTATTGAAGCGTTTGACAATTCGAACATTCAGGGTATCGATCCTGTTTCGGCGATGGTTGTGTTCACAGATGGCAAACCGGACAAGAAGGAATACCGTAAGTATAAAGTGAAAACCGTGGCTGGTCCAGACGATTATGCGACAATGAAAGAAGTGATCCGGCGTCGTTACACCCGCGTGCTAAAAGAAGGTCTGCCATTGCCTAATTTAGTCGTTATCGACGGAGGAAAGGGCCAGATTGCGGCTGCGGTCGATGTGCTGGAAAACGAACTGGGCCTTTATATTCCGGTGTGTGGCCTAGCAAAAGACGAAAGGCATCGCACCGCACAGCTTCTTGTAGGGGACCCACCGATTCCGGTCGACTTGAAGAGAGATAGCAACGAATTTTATTTGCTACAGCGCATTCAGGACGAAGTGCATCGGTTCGCAGTTACGTTCCATCGCAATACGCGCGGCAAAACGATGTTCCAATCTAGGCTTGACGAGATTCCGGGTGTGGGTGAGAAACGCAAAAAGTTGCTGCTGAAACATTTCGGTTCCATCAAGCGTATGCGTGAAGCAACGGTGGATGAATATCGCAACATTGGCATAGGTGATAAGCTTGCCCGTCAGATTTTGCAACATTTGCGTGAAGAGGAAACGACGGTTGCACCCGAGTGAAAAAGAAGAAAAAAGGTTGTTCTTCTGGACGACGTGTGTTACTATGTATGTAAATTAAATATTCAAACAATAACGCCTCACTTTAAAAGGTGAGGTAGAGGCGCGAAAACCATGAGTATCCTGCTGGAGGAACGAGAATCCAGTGAAGGCAGGGGAAAGGGGAATTCGCCGAAATGGCAGGTTGGATCTCGCCGCCTGCTGTTGGGCCTGCATTGAATAAGTGCAGGACTGTCACCGGATGATCATCCCGGATGTTCGGTGGAGCACTATCTCGCAGGGGGAAAAGGGAGTGAGCGTTAGCTGTTATTTATGCGAGACACAGACAACAGCTAAGGCACGTGCCTTTCTGTTGTCTTTTTTATTTTTCAAGCGGCGTGGTCACGCCTGAACTTCTCAGCGTGCGAGATAAACAGAGAAAGAATGCTTATAGGAGGACGCGAGAGATGAGTCTTATAGTACAGAAATACGGCGGCACATCCGTCGGCACGATTGAGCGTATTCAGGCGGTGGCCCGCCGCATTTTAGCGACTTGCCGAGCCGGGCATCAGGTTGTCGTTGTTGTCTCGGCGATGGGAAAGTCAACGGATATGCTGGTGGACATGGCAAAACAAGTTATAGATCATCCGAGTCCCCGTGAGATGGATATGCTGCTTACGACAGGGGAGCAAGTATCGACTGCTCTGGTGACGATGGCATTGCATGCTCAGGGCTGGGATGCGGTATCCATGACTGGATGGCAGGCTGGTATTTCCACAGAAGAAGTGCATACAAAGGCGCGGATTACTGAAATCGATCCAGCGCCTATTCAGCAGGCGCTTGGGCAGGGTAAAGTCGTTATCGTTGCCGGGTTTCAGGGCATTTCTGAGAGCGGACAGATCACCACGCTCGGACGCGGTGGTTCGGATACGACAGCGGTAGCGCTTGCAGCTGTGCTGAAAGCGGATAGGTGCGAAATTTACACGGATGTTGACGGAGTGTATACCGCAGACCCGCGCATTGTGTCTTCCGCTCGTAAATTGGCCCGCATTTCTTATGATGAAATGTTGGAGTTGGCAACGCTTGGTGCGGGGGTGCTTCATCCGAGGGCGGTGGAATGTGCAAAGCAGCATCAAGTGTGCCTTACTGTACGTTCAAGCTTTAGTGAAGAGGAAGGAACCATTATCGAGGAGGAAGCAGATATGGAACAAGGGCTTGTCATTAGCGGAGTTGCTTACGATAAAAATGTAGCTAAAATAACTGTAGTCGATATGCCGGCAAAGGTAGATACGCTGTCAAACTTGTTTGCAGTACTGGCAGCTGAACATGTTAATGTTGATATCATTGTCCAAAGTTCGTATGAAGCGGAGACCACAAATGTCTCGTTTTCCGTAAGCGGAGATGAAGTTAAGAAAACGTTAGATGTATTGCATAAGCAACGGGATACGTTGCAGTTCGGTTATGTGGTGGCAGAAAAGGAACTGGCTAAAGTATCGATTGTAGGCGCTGGCATGATTACGAATCCAGGGGTAGCAGCGAGAATGTTTACATGCCTTGCTGAAGCCGGAGTAGAGGTTAAAATGGTTTCGACTTCTGAAATTAAGGTCTCATGCGTAGTACCGCTCGAAGACATGGAAAAAGCAGTGCGCAATCTGCATACTGTGTTTGGCTTGGATACGAAGGAAAAAGCTGTTGTTTATTAAGTGTTTGCTGGTGGCTGGTCAGTGAATCAGCAAGTGAATGTTGTGCAGCAATCGCTGCAATAAGAAAAGCTCGCGGGCGCACCCGCGAGCTTTTTACACGTTTAGGCGACAATTTTTTCGTTGTTTAGCGAATTTGGAAGCAGTCCTGCGAGCGCAAGGCGCCGGCGAACTTGAATACCGATGTAAGAAGCAAGGATGATTTTGATTAAGTCAGGCAGAATGAATGTTATGTCTATCCCGATTGCTTTATCCCATGTCATGCTGCCCACTAATTTAAGTTGTATAACGCCTGCAACGTGGATAATGGCAAGGCCTACTATATTTACAATGAACGCTTTCATGAAAGTTAGCTTTCCACGGTCTATCATTGTCCCCATAACAAAGGCGGAAACGATATAGCCGATGAGATACCCGCCGGTTGGTCCGACTAGAACGGGAAGACCTGCGTTAAATTTAGCGAAAACCGGTACGCCGATGGCTCCAACCAAAATATAAAGCAGAATAGCTAATGTACCGTACCGTCGCCCCAGAATCACCACAGTCAACGCGACGGCGAAATTTTGCATTGTAAACGGCACCGGCGGCAAGAAGGTAATTGAAATTTGGGCGCATACGGCGATAATTGCGCAAAATAAAGCCGAAAGAATCATCATTTTTAAACTTGTTTTTCCCATCTGTGCTCTCCTTAAATATGAGATAATTTGTTAACATTTTTTATAAATAAGTTTACAAATTTGATTAAGATGTTGTCAATATTGACATTAGTCAGTAAAAATCTTAGTATTGAACTAACCTAACCTAAAATTAAAGATGGAATCATACGAAAGTGCTCTTATCAAGAGAGGTGGAGGGACTGGCCCGATGAAACCCGGCAACCCCGCATATGCTTGCGGACAAGGTGCTAATTCCAGCAGAGCGGTATGCGCTCTGAAAGATAAGGGGAGGTAATATGCGACACAAGCGCCTCTTCCTTATTGGAAGTGGCGTTTTTTATATGATAGACAAATGCGACGCTTGAAAAAACAGAGGAAGAGAAGAAAGGAGTGAAGGCGCATGCAGCAAAAGATGGTGATTGACGAGATTACGCTGGAGTGTGGAGAAACGTTAAAACAGGTGGAAATCGCGTATGAAGCGTGCGGAATATTAAATAAGGATAAAACGAATGCTATTCTTGTATGCCACGCGCTGACCGGAGATGCGCGCGCCGTTGGAGACGAGAAAACACCGGGATGGTGGGAAGGCTTAATCGGCCCTGGGCGCTATATCGATACGAATCAATATTTCGTCGTCACCTCTAACGTGCTGGGCGGATGTGCAGGGACGACCGGCCCAGCTTCTGTGAACCCGGAGACGGGACAGCCGTATGGCGCTGATTTTCCGGTTGTAACGATACGAGATATGGTGAAGCTTCAGTATTTAATGGTACGAAAACTGGGTATCAATAAACTGCTAGCAATTATCGGTGGCTCAATGGGGGGGATGCAAGTATATGAATGGGCGGTCATGTATCCAGAGATGGCCCATTTGATTATTCCCATTGCGACCTCCACACGGCTGTCCGCTGTTGCTATCGCTTATAACGATGTAGGACGGCAAGCGATCCTTTGCGATCCGGAATGGAAAAACGGAAATTATTACCCTGGAAAAGGTCCTGTGAACGGTTTATCCATCGCGCGAATGCTTGGTATGATTACGTACCGCACCGCAGAATTGTTTGAATACCGTTTCGGTCGACGTTTAAAAGATGAGCGCGATGTTACCCATTTTGATTCGACATTTAATATTGAAAGCTACCTGCGCTATCAAGGACAAAAACTGGTTAACCGCTTTGATGCGAATAGTTATCTTTACCTGTTGAAAGCGATGGATTCGCATGATATCGGCCGCGGGCGGGGGGGCATTGAGGCGGCCCTTGAACGGATTCAGGCCCGCGTATTGTCAATCGCTATCTCTAACGATTTGCTGTATCCGGCCGATCATCAGGAAGAAGTGGTGAAAATGCTTCGTGCGGCCGGAAAAGAAGTGGAATATCATTTCGTCGAATCTATATACGGACATGATGGGTTTCTTGTCGAATTTGTGAAGATCGGGCCGCTTGTAGAACAATTTATTGAAAAATATTATTCCAGCACTTTTACACAGTCTGCCGCGCCCCGATAAATGCGGAGTGGTTATCGGGTAATTTCGACAATTTGTCTACCGCTTTCCTTGACGGTACCCCCTACTAGGAGTAAAATGAATTTGTCACAAAGTCTTCATTTATTGCTTAAGGCTTCCTCAGGAAGCTTTTCTTCATGTAAAGTAGAGCGGGTAAGGGGGGAATTATAGAAAGAGAAGTGTAGTGGTAGGGGTTCTAGGATAGTTCGGATGTTGGAGAGAGAGTGGCTGGTGCAGAATGATTTTGTGAAAAAGGTGTCAAATTAGAAAAAACTGAGTGGATCCTTTTGAAAGGGGGAATTTGTGAAATGGCAACGACGAATCACCGCCATTTTTTTAACCGTAAACTCCATTCCCTTTTAGGGGTTGTACCGATTGGCGGTTTCTTATTCGTTCATTTATTAACGAACTACTATGCGACACGCGGTGAATCCGCTTTTCTTGAACGTGTAGAGATTATGGAAGGACTTCCTTTCCTCGCGCTCATTGAAATTCTCTTCATTTTCTTGCCTATTCTGTATCACGGTATTTATGGCCTTTATATTGCTTTCCAAGCTAAAAACAATGTAGGTAACTATGGTTATTTCCGCAACGTAATGTTTATGCTACAGCGTGTAACCGGTGTTATCACGCTTATTTTCATTACATGGCATGTTTGGGAAACAAAAATGCAAATGGTGCTTGGCAGGGTTGAAGCCACCGGTTTGTTTACCCTGATGAATGAAATTTTGGCTAATCCGGTTATGTTGGCATTCTATATTGTCGGTCTTCTGTCCGCAACATTCCACTTCGCGAACGGTTTGTGGAGTTTTGCAGTAAGCTGGGGCATTACGGTTGGGCCGCGCGCGCAGCGTATCTCCACTTACGTAACAATGGTTGTGTTCGTGTTTATGTCTGCTATGGGATTAATGGCTCTGTTTGCTTTCGCGAATCCCGTTGATGTAGCACAAGCGATCCAGAAATAGGGGGTTAGAGCATGAATAAAGGTAAAATTATCGTAGTTGGCGGCGGTCTCGCGGGTTTGATGTCAACCATTAAAGCTTCCGAAGCCGGCTATTCGGTTGAGCTGTTTTCTCTGGTTCCTGTAAAACGCTCTCACTCTGTTTGTGCACAGGGCGGTATTAACGGAGCAGTAAATACAAAAGGTGAAGGCGATTCCCCGTGGATTCACTTTGACGATACGATTTACGGTGGCGACTTCCTTGCGAATCAGCCTCCAGTAAAGGCGATGTGTGAAGCGGCACCTGGTATCATTTATATGTTTGACCGCATGGGTGTTATGTTTAACCGTACGTCGGAAGGTCTTATTGATTTCCGTCGTTTTGGTGGTACACAGCATCACCGTACAGCATTTGCAGGTGCGACAACCGGTCAGCAGCTTCTGTATGCGTTGGATGAGCAAGTGCGTCGCTGGGAAGTGAACGGCCTTGTTACGAAATATGAAGGCTGGGAATTCCTCTCCATCGTTCAGGATGACGAAGGCATATGTCGCGGTATCGTGGCACAGAACCTCCGCTCCATGGAGATTAAAGCATTCAGAGCCGATGCGGTTATCCTTGCGACAGGTGGCCCTGGCATCATCTTCGGTAAATCTACAAACTCTATTATCAATACAGGTACGGCTGCTTCTGCTGTTTATCAGCAGGGTGCAACATATGCGAACGGCGAGTTCATTCAGATTCACCCGACCGCAATCCCGGGAGACGATAAGCTACGTCTGATGTCCGAATCTGCCCGTGGTGAAGGTGGACGTGTCTGGACTTATAAAGATGGTAAGCCTTGGTATTTCCTTGAAGAAAAATATCCGGCTTATGGTAACTTGGTGCCTCGTGACATCGCAACACGCGAAATCTTCCATGTTTGTGTTGATCTGAAGCTCGGCATCAACGGCGAGAACATGGTATATCTTGATCTGTCCCACAAAGATCCGCATGAGCTGGATGTTAAGCTAGGGGGAATCATCGAGATTTACGAGAAGTTCGTTGGTGATGATCCGCGTAAAGTTCCGATGAAAATTTTCCCTGCTGTTCACTATTCCATGGGCGGTCTGTGGGTTGATTACAACCAGATGACCAACATTCCGGGGCTGTTTGCCGCAGGTGAGTGTGATTATTCACAGCATGGTGCAAACCGTCTGGGTGCAAACTCGCTTCTGTCAGCGGTATACGGCGGTATGGTGGCAGGGCCGAAGGCGATCGAATATATCAAAGGCCTAGACAAGTCCTCTGAAGACGTATCCTCCACTTTCTTCGATGCTCAGCTGAAGAAAGAGCAGGAGAAGTACGATCGCATTACAAGCATGACAAGCGGTACGGAGAACGCATATCTGCTGCATAGAGAACTCGGCGAGTGGATGACCGACAACGTAACGGTTGTTCGTTACAATGACAAATTGAAGAAGACGGACGAGAAAATTCAGGAGCTTATGGAGCGCTATCAAAACATTAATATTAACGATACATCGAAGTGGAGCAATACAGGCGCTTCTTTCACTCGTCAGCTGTGGAATATGCTTGTGCTTGCCCGTGTAATTACAATCGGTGCGCTTATGCGTAACGAAAGTCGTGGCGCTCATTATAAGCCGGAATTCCCAGAACGCGACGATGAGAACTTCTTGAAGACAACAATGGCGAACTTCGATCCGGAGACAAAAGCTCCGAAGATTTCGTATGAAGATGTTGATATTTCTCTCATTAAGCCTCGTAAACGCGACTACTCGAAGAAGAGCACGGTGGCTGAGAAGAAGTAGCTCATTAAAAGAGAGGTGAAATAAAATGGCCGAACAACAAAAAACGATTCATTTGATTATTACTCGTCAGGATGGTCCTGATGGAACTCCATATAAACAAGAATTCAAAATCCCTTACCGTCCGAATATGAACATCATTAGCTGTCTGATGGAAATTCAGCGCAATCCTGTAACGGTGGACGGTAAAAAAGTAGCTCCGGTTGTTTGGGAGATGAACTGTCTGGAAGAGGTTTGCGGCGCATGCTCTATGGTCATTAACGGAAAACCTCGTCAATCTTGTACAGCGCTCGTTGACAAATTGGAACAGCCGATTCGTCTTGAACCGATGAGAACATTCCCGGTAATGCGTGATTTAGCGGTAGACCGAAGCCGCATGTTCGACGCGTTGAAACGGGTAAAAGCGTGGATTCCGATCGATGGTACGCATGATCTCGGACCTGGCCCGCGTATGCCGGAAGTGGATCGCCAATGGGCATATGAGCTCTCTCGCTGCATGACTTGTGGCGTGTGCTTGGAGGCTTGCCCGAACGTAAACGATAAGTCTCCGTTTATTGGCGCGTTTGCCATTTCCCAGGTTCGATTGTTCAATGAACATCCGACCGGTAAAATGAACAAAGAAGAGCGTCTGGAAGCCCTGATGGGCGAAGGTGGAATTACGGATTGCGGTAATTCCCAAAACTGCGTGCAATCCTGCCCGAAAGGCATTCCGCTCACAACATCAATTGCGGCAATGAACCGCGCCACGACGCTATATTCTATCAAGAACTTCTTCCGCAACTAATGGATGGAGAAAATTCAGCGGCACCCTATCATCAAAGATAGGGTGCTATTTTGTTATCTATCATAACTTGTTTGGTTGACATATTAAACAATTTCTCTTTATAATTAGTGTTAACTAATAATTCAAATTAAGTTGACAATAAAGAGGAGGAGCCATGCTGACACCTGTATTAGATACGAAGCCGAAGACGGATTGGATTGCGTTGGCGGAGGAAGTACTGGCAGGGAAAGAATTGACAAAAGAAGAAGCGCTCGGCATTCTGCATGCGCCGGACACGGAAGTATTGTCATTGCTTCAGGGGGCGTACCGTATCCGCAGCCATTATTACGGCAATAAAGTAAAGTTGAATATGATTATTAACGCTAAGAGTGGGCTGTGCCCGGAAGATTGTGGGTACTGTTCCCAATCAATTGTATCAAACGCACCAATCGAAAAATATCCGCAATTATCCAAAGATGTATTGGTAGATGGTGCACGAAAGGCGAAAGAAGCGAAAGCGGGTACATATTGCATCGTGATGAGCGGACGCCGTCCGACCGACAAGGAAGTGGATAATGTAATCCAGGCCGTGCGGGAGATTAAAGAACAGCATAATATGAAAATTTGTGCTTGTCTTGGGCTTATTACTCCAGAGCAAGCGAGGAGATTGAAGGAAGCAGGTGTCGACCGCTTTAATCACAATATTAACACAGCGGCGAGTCACCATGCCAATATTACGTCGACACATACATATGATGATCGAATCAACACCATTAACGCGGTGAAGGAAGCGGGCATGTCTCCTTGTTCGGGTGTGATTATTGGTATGGGTGAAACAGACGAGGAAATCGTCGATATGGCGAACGCGCTTCGCGAATTAAATGCCGATTCTATACCAGTAAACTTTTTGAACGCTATTCCGGGTACTCCTCTGGGAAACATGCCGAAAATCGGCGCTTTAAAATGCTTGAAAGTGCTGGCGCTTTTCCGTTATATTAATCCGACAAAAGAAATACGCATTTCTGGTGGACGGGAAGTAAATCTGCGCCATTTGCAACCGATGGGATTGTACGCCGCAAACTCCATTTTTGTCGGCGACTATTTAACGACAGATGGTCAGAAAACGCAGTTGGATCATGAGATGATTGAAGATCTTGGTTTTGAAATTGAAGAATGCGCCTTTGACAGCGAACCGCCGGTTTTAACCAAATAGGCATTATCAAAAGCTTCTCCATGTCGGGGAAGCTTTTTTATCGTATAAGAGTTGCCTTCTTCTATGGTAGAATATTTTGCTAAAATATATAAAAGAATAAAAACAACGCCAATTAAACGCAGGGAGTGGAGAAGATGGCAAGAGCAGAATACATACAGCCTAACTTGGAGGAATGGCTTGCGAAATTTCACTTTAAGACTAAAGTCCACATCCGATTTTGTGAAACCGATATGTCAGGACATGTAAATAATACAAGCCACTTGATTTATTTTGAGCAGGGCAGGGTAGAATACTTTGACAACATGGGATTTGGTGAGATGATACTGCACGAAAAGGCGGAACTTATGGTAGTTGTCGCTGATATTACCTGCCATTACCACAGTGAAGCTTTTTTTCGGGAAACGTTAGAGATGGGCGTGCGCGTAGCGCGCATGGGGAATCGTTCACTCGACTTAGAATATTATTTAATGGCGGAAAATGAGAAACGGTTGGTCGCGACCGGGCGTGGGACAATTGTTCTGGTAAATAAGAAAACGAGAAAAAGTTTCCCGATTCCACAGGCGGCCCGTGAGAAAATTGTCGCCTTCGAGCAAATGGAGATGAGTGGTTAACAAGCATGTTTTTTCATGGAATTCCATTCCGTTATTTGCGCCTGCAATATCCTGTATTGTCTCCGCGGCAAAGTGCGGGTCAGAAAACGGCGGTACAACTCTCGGATCGGCAGCATCTTATTGAACAGTTTGGGCTGGAACCGATCCATTTGCTTGAATACTGGCGGAATGAATACACGTTACAGGATTGTCTTAGAGCCTGTTTTGCGTTCGGAGATGTAGTGTTGGCTTTCCAGGAACTTCCGCTTCCCATATGGCAATTAAGCAGACATGAAGTGGGAGTTTCCGCGCTGTCGCTGCATAGGACGCGATGGATATTCATTTTGCAACCCGAATACAGCGAAGAATTGCGAACCATGTTTCCGAAAGTACCGATTTTTGTGTTACATTATGAAAATGGAAAGTTTCGTTCATTTTCTAAGAGAAAATAATTACCGTGTAGACAGGGAATTTTTTTCATTCGGTAATGAACGAAAGAAACATGAGACGAATATAATGTGTCGCAGGCCCAAAATTCCTGTTTCCCCGAACCAGCTATCTTCCCGGGTCATAAAATATGGTGACTGTATCCCTAGCCTTGCACTTGAGAGCCCAGGCCAAGGAGGGGTAGCACTTTTGAGTAACGAACAGAAAGCAAAGCCGTTGTTGACGAACCGGGAACGAGAGGTATTTGAACTACTTGTGTTAGACAAGACGACAAAAGAAATTGCACAGCAGTTGTTCATTAGCGAAAAGACTGTACGAAATCATATTAGTAACGTTATGCAGAAACTGAATGTGAAAGGTCGTTCTCAAGCAGTTGTTGAACTTGTCCGTTTGGGTGAATTAAAAATTTAATATCACCTGAAACGGGAAACCCGCCTCGTATGAGGGGGGTTCTTTATTTTTGAAAAAAGCTCGCAGGCGTGGTTCGGTCGTTTTTTTCTACAAGCATTGCGGACACGCACAGCGAGCTTCTCATTATTTATGCGCGCCATTTTCCGATGATAAGCGTCATCGTTAACGGAAGCCATCCGTGTTTTTCATATAGGCTTCTCTCATTTGCTGCAGCGTCCTGCGGAGGATACGGGAAACTTGCATTTGAGAGATACCCAGCTTCTCGCCGATTTGCCGCTGTGACCATTCTTCGTAATATACGTAATGAATTACTTGGCGTTGTTGATCGTTCAATTGTTCGAGCAGTTGGGCCAAATCCATTTTACGATCCACATCCAAAAAACCAGGGTCTTGATCCGGGATCATATCCATTAATGTATGGGAATCCTGCTCATTATTGTCGGATTTTATCGGTGTATCAAGGGAAAGTGCATGGATATTTCCTTTATTCTCCATAATCTCCAGCACTTTTTCTTCGCTGATGCCGAGCCTTTGGGCGATTTCGCTAATGCGTGGCGAACGCTGCAATTCCGCTGTAAGCTCATCGATGGTTTTTTGTAGATGATATCCCATTTCTTTAATCGTTCGCGGTACGCGGATGCTCCATGTTTTATCGCGTAAATAATGTTTCATTTTGCCGATGACAGTTGACAAAGCGTACGCGTCGAAATTTTGGCTGACTTCGTTGTTAAACTTTTTGATAGCGCCCAGCAGAGCGAGCATACCTACTTGATATAAATCGTCCACCAGATGAAAATCACGAGCCATTTTTGAAGCAAGCTTCTTTACGGTCGCCTGATAATTTTTAAGGATTTTCGTCAATATTTCTTCAGAGCCAGTTTCCTGGTAGATTCTAAGTTGTTCGACGATGTCACGGTTGAATGATTTCTTGGTGGACGTTTGGTTCACTTTCGCTCACCCCATCTCTTTTGAGGTATTTGGTTAGTGAAACTTTAACCCCCTTCTCCGTAGTGTCGTATTCGATTTCATCCATTAATGTTTTCATCAGATAAATGCCGAGGCTCCCGATATCGATTTCATCTAGACTTTTCCTATGAAAAGATGAAACTTCCTTTTTTAATTTCTGGGTGTGAAAAGCGGTGCCTTCGTCCGTTACGACGATGCGTAACCGATTTTTTTCCACGTAGAAATCTACTAGCATATCGCCGATTTGCCTGCTTTTGTGCGCACGGCTTACGATGTTGTTACACGCTTCCGCAAGCGCAGCTTTAATGTCCTCAATATCACTGTAAGAAAAGCCCATCTGGTACGCGAGACCGGAGACGGTCAAACGAATAACGCTTATATAATCGGCACGCGCCGGTACATTTATTTTGACGTGATCGTTCAATTCTGGCATACGAAATCCTCCTGTAGAATTACGCAAGCATTATATACTAGTCGACGCCTCAAATTTAGAAGATACGCTGAAATTTTCTGGTCCTCTTTTTTTTCTACCATTTTTTCATCAATCGCTTTCCGCATCTATTTTACCATAGTGCGGAAAGTTGTTCAGTAACTTGAGCCTTCAAGATCTGGTTCAGAACAGATTCCAGCAATTTGGCCACTCCATCATCTTTTGAATCTTTCAAAAACAGGTGATGCAAAATCTCCGAATCTACGGTAATCTGATATTGAGCCATTGTGAAACCCTCTCCGATTAGGGATATTTGCCAATGCTTATTCTAACCGAGGAATTTCACCATGGCTCACTTATTTTTTGTGAGGACCATTTTTACACAATTATACGGACTTAACTCCGGTACGCTCTTAGGTAACACAGTTTACAGATTAAACTTCTGTAATCTTCGATAAAATGTACTTCGCGGGATGTTCATCAATCGGGCAGCCTGCGTAGCGTTTCCTCCGGTTTTTTGCAACGCCTGAATGATCTTCTCCTTCTGAATCTGTTCTCGCAATGTAAGAGTGTTTGATCCACCAATACTATTTGATTGTTCCCCGGGTGATGACAGATCTGTTGAAGCAAATAACGGAGGTAAATGAGAGAGATCGGGTGACTCATCTCCACAGAAGATGCGCATGCGTTCCAAGGCATTAAAAAGCTCACGGATGTTCCCAGGCCAGTCATATTGGATGAATTTATTCATAATTTCGTCCGGGATCTCAACCGGCCAATTTTTCTGACGACAATAGTATTTAACCAGATAAGGAATATCTTCCTTGCGTTCACGAAGCGAGGGAACATTGATCGGAAAAACAAAAAGACGATAAAATAAATCTTCGCGAAAATTTCCTTGTTGCACCAGTTCCCGAAGGTCATGGTGTGTAGCCGTAATCACCCGGATATCAAGTGGAATCGCTTTCATTCCACCGAGTGGAATCACCTCACGCTCCTGTAGCACACGCAAAAGTGCAACCTGCATAGCTGGCGGGATCTCCCCGATTTCATCAAGAAATAATGTTCCGTGATTTGCCTGCTCTAGCTTTCCTTTATGTCCGTGGCGTCGAGCACCAGTGAAAGCTCCCCTCACGTAACCAAATAATTCGCTTTCCATCAGGCTTGGCGGAATCGCTCCACAGTTTACGGTGATAAAAGGACCATTCTTGCGGGAACTATTCTGATGAATCGCACGAGCAATGACCTCTTTTCCCGTTCCGGTTTCGCCATGAATATAAATGTCTGCATCGGAGTGTGCAACCAGTTCAATTTCGTGCAATGTCTGCTGAAAAACCTTACTAATTCCGGTTTCACCGGGAAAATGAAGAGATCTCGTGTAGAACTTCTTGCTTGATGTTGATTTTGATGGTGCTTCGAATTGAATACAATACCCGATCAATTGACTGTGCCGGGCAGAATATAAAGGAGTACAAAGACGTTCTCTGTATCCGTATTCCCTTAAATCCGCCAGATTCAGATTAGACCACTCAGGAACAGCCGACTGGAAAGCTTGGTTCACACAAACCATTTGTTTGCGCCTGTTAAAGATTGCCATGAGTTGATTTGTCTGCAACAAGTCGATGGACCGTTGCATGAGTTCCAGTTGATCTTGCTGTTCGCGCAAGCTCCATTGATGTTCAATCGCGTATGCGGTGGATACAACCGTCGCCAACGTATGAGGATGATAGTGCTGAACAGGACTGGAGACATTAAGCACTCCGACCAGATTCCCTTGATCATCGCGAACGGGTGCAGCTGAACATGTCCATACATGAGACGCAATCGAGTAGTGCTCTGCCCCTTTTACATTGATTGGTTCACCTGTCCTCAGTGCCGTACCAATCGCATTGGTTCCAACTTCATCTTCAGTCCATTTGACTCCTTCTACAAAATTGATTTTTCTCGCTCTCCCCAAAATCTCCGCATCACCTTTCATGACCAATACATATCCTTGAAGATCAATCAACAATACAATTGATCTCGAACCTTTCATATGTTGGTTGAGCTTGTCCAAATAAGGTAATGCAATATCGAGCAACACAGAGTTTTCTTCCTTTTTCTGAAGAAATGACTTTCCTGTAAGAATCTCCCGTCCTTCCCCTGAATGCGGATTTACACCTGAATGTTGACAACGATACCAAGATTCAATGATTCGTTTGTTTATTCGGGATGAATCTAATACCCCTTCCTGAATGAATTGTTTCCATAATCTCTTGGACATTGCACCATCCACCATTTATTTACCTCCTTTTCAAATTGAAAAAGAATTTTTGGTCGGAAATGGCTTCGTTTTATTTTCCCTGTTTATCATTTTGTGAATTTTCTATTTATTTGGGTGAAAGAAGTTTGTTGATTGTCGGAGTTAATCCTGTAGGCACAAAAGGTTCTCGAAAGGGTTGATCATGACTGCCGCTGTATATGGCAACTTCATGGAGTTTATTCATGCAATTCATGAAGACGAATGGCAATTTGCTTCTACCTATGAACAGGAAGAAGATTGTCTATCAATATTGTAATGTAAGATTTTTTCTGATGAAATACGGTGTGGGATCGCCGGCTCCGTCCCAATCCAGTTGCGAGTCGCCATCTGCAACCCAGCCCTCCTGCTTCTTTTCAGTTCAATTTATTTTATATAGAAATTGTCGATATCTTTTGTTGTGAGTGATATTTATTAAAATGCTCTCATTCATTATAACAAATATTCAATCTATTATACTCAATAAAATAATGTAAGTGCTGATGGATGAACCATAGCTGCCTGATCGGAAAGAGGAGCTTCCCTGAACAGAGGGTAGACTTCCATGCTGATCAAAACGGTACATCCGTCATTTCTGTGTTTCAGGATGTTTGCTGAGGGGAAGAATCTATCTTCCATATACACGTGATACGGTTTTTTGTTTTATACAAAGTGGGACAAAACGGGACAGTTGTCTCATTTTGTCTAAAAAACTACTCTTTTATGCAAGATGATTGTACCTGATCTCAGGTGAAAAAGAAAAAATCGATGTTGGCACGGGATTTGCGATGGATAAAGTGGCAGAAGGAGGTGAAAAGGGATTGCGGGCTTATGTATGCCAGGAACTAGATTATGAGATCGCGCTTCGTTGGCAAAAGGATCTGGTTGCCAAGAGAAAGTCAGGAGAGATTGAGGATACGCTGATCTTGCTTGAGCATCCCCCCACCTATACGATGGGTTCGGACCAAAAATGGGATCACTTGCTATATCCTCAAGATTTTCTTAAGAGTCAGGGATTTAGTATTTGCAAGTGTGACCGGGGAGGGGATATTACCTATCATGGCCCGGGGCAGCTTGTTGTATATCCCATTATACGTTTGCGTGACTCCGGGTTAACACCGATCGGATACGTACGATTATTGGAACAGATCATATGTGACGTTCTGACCATGTACAACCTCGAGGGACAACGAAAAGAAGGGTATCCCGGTGTCTGGTTGGAAGACTGCAAAATTTGTGCCATTGGTATAGGAATCAGTCGGGGTGTGACATTCCATGGTCTGGCGTTAAATGTAAACCCTGATCTTACTCACTTTCAAAATATTGTTCCCTGCGGACTCGCAAAGTTTGGAGTGACGTCACTTGCACGGGAACTGGGGTTTTCCCCCGAAATGTTTATAGTCAAACAGCAGATCATCGCTTCGTTTGAACGAAATCTGAATGTGAAATGCAGAGTATCAATTGATCAACGAATGTCAGGAGGAGTCCGTCATGAAAATGGCTCAGAAGAAAAATCAGTTGCTCTCCCGTGAGAAAGCGACTTGGATGTATCGAAAAATGGTGGAAATCAGAAAGTTTGAAGACAAAGTGCATGAACTGTTTGCGAAAGGCAAATTACCCGGATTTGTTCATTTGTACGCGGGTGAAGAAGCGGTAGCCGTTGGTATTTGCGCGCATTTGAATGAAAAAGACAGCATTACCAGCACGCATCGCGGGCATGGCCATTGTATTGCAAAAGAGTGCGATTTGAATGGAATGATGGCAGAGATCTACGGGAAAGCAACAGGTTTATGTAAAGGAAAAGGCGGCTCGATGCATATTGCCGACCTGGAGAAAGGTATGCTTGGGGCAAATGGGATTGTCGGAGGAGGCTTTCCGCTGGCGTGTGGTTCCGCACTGACAGCAAAATTGAAAAAAAACGATGCTGTATCAGTTAGCTTTTTTGGGGATGGCGCAAACAATCAGGGCACATTCCATGAAGGGCTTAATTTGGCTGCCATTTGGAAATTGCCGGTTATTTTCGTGGCAGAAAATAATGGATATGCAGAAGCGACTCCTTTCTCTTACGCTTCCAGTTGTACGGATATTGCACAAAGGGCGGCTGCTTATAACATTCCCGGTGTCGTAGTAGACGGAAAGGACGTAGTTGCTGTTTACAAGGTGGCTCAAGAGGCTGTAGAAAGAGCGAGAAGGGGCGAAGGACCAACCCTTATCGAGTGCAAAACTTATCGTAATTATGGTCACTTTGAAGGGGATCAGCAGACGTACAAGACGAGCGAGGAGTCACAATATCATCGTAACGAAAAAGATCCAATCAATCTATTCCGTGCTTACTTGGTAGAGTCTAAACTTTTGACTGAAGAAGAACTTTCTAACATTGACAGCGATGTGGAGAAAGCGGTTTCAGACGCTGTCAAATTTGCGGAAGAAAGTCCGCTGCCATCTGCAGAAGAACTGTTAACAGATGTTTATGTGTCTTATTAATAAATTTCATAATTGTAGAGGTGTTAAGAATGACCAGAAAAATGAGTTTCGCAGATGCGATTAATGAAGCGATGAAACTGGCGATGCGTGAAGATGAAAATGTGATTCTTTTAGGGGAAGACGTAGCCGGAGGGGCAAAAATTGATCATTTGGC
This sequence comes from Aneurinibacillus sp. XH2, assembly GCF_001439585.2. NCBI lineage: Bacteria > Bacillati > Bacillota > Bacilli > Caryophanales > Paenibacillaceae > Aneurinibacillus > Aneurinibacillus sp. XH2. The sequence continues at coordinate 792,705 of NZ_CP014140.1, forward strand.
AGATGATGAAGCATGGGGCGGTGTCTTGGGGGTAACCAAAGGATTGGTGAAGGAATTTGGGCGTGACCGCGTGTTAGATACGCCCATTAGTGAAGCCGGTTTTGTGGGAGCAGCAGTGGCAGCGGCTGCCACGGGATTGAGACCGATTGCAGAATTAATGTTTAACGATTTTATCGGTTCATGTTTGGATCAGGTTATGAATCAGTGTGCAAAATTGCGGTATATGTTTGGCGGCAAGGCGCAAGTGCCCGTAACGATCCGAACCATGCACGGAGCCGGGTTCCGCGCAGCTGCTCAGCATTCACAGAGTTTGTATGCGATGTTTACCCATTTGCCCGGCATTAAAGTGGTTGTGCCGTCCACTCCGGCTGATGCGAAAGGTTTGCTTCTGGCTTCGATCGCTGACAACGATCCGGTCATTTTCTTTGAAGATAAGACATTGTACAACATGAAAGGGGAAGTACCTGAAGGTTATTATACGATCCCGTTTGGGAAAGCGGATGTGAAGCGGCAGGGGACTGACCTTACCATCGTAGCGATCGGGAAACAAGTACACACCGCTCTGACTGCGGCGGAACAGCTTGCGAAAAAAAGGATTCAAGTCGAAGTCATCGATCCACGTACGCTGTCACCGCTGGATGAAGATACTATTCTTTCTTCCGTGGAGAAAACCAATCGCCTCATCGTGATTGACGAAGCGAATCCCCGTTGCAGCATGGCAACCGATATTGCAGCTCTTGTAGCAGATAAAGGATTTGACTCGCTGGATGCACCGATTAAGAGAATAACGGCTCCACATACGCCGGTTCCGTTTGCACCGAATCTTGAGGATCTTTATCTGCCTTCACCGGAAAAAGTGATTCAAGCTGTTTCTGAACTTCTTGGTGATGAGTCTATCGTGGCTGTTTCGTAAGCGTATTCATAGAAGTATTCAAGCAATGGAAAGAGGTGGGTTGAGACCCCACCTCTTATCTGGAAAAAGGAGTGTAAAAGACATGGCAACTGAAATAATTATGCCGAAACTGGGAATGGGGATGAAAGTAGGAACCGTCGTCGAATGGAAAAAAAACATCGGCGATTCCGTCCAAAAAGGGGATATCGTTGTTGTTATCAGTTCCGAGAAAATTGAAATGGAAGTAGAGTCACCGGCAGACGGAGTGGTCCTGGATATGTCGGCTCAAAACGGAGAAGTGGTTCCGGTTGGAGAAGTGATTGGCTATATTGGCGTGGAAGGTGAGAAGGTAGGGAGTGTTGAAACGCCAGAGGCGCTCTTCGTGAAAGGGGGAGAGCAGGTGGCTGCTTCTTCTGAAACCGCTGTCCAAGTGGTTGCCCCGCCTAAGAAAAGCCAAGTGAAAATCTCACCGGTTGCCCGAAAAATGGCGGAAGCCGCCGGATTGGATATAGCGACTCTTGTCGGAACCGGCCCACAGGGACGGATTACGAAAGAAGATGTTGAAAAGGCGATTGAAAGCGCTGCACAAACGTCTTCAACCAAAGACGGGAAACAAGCCGTTTTAACAGGAGAGCAAGAAAAGCCAGAATCTGCTGCAATTGAACGTACTCCTGTCGGTGGTATGCGGAAAGTAATCGCTACACGAATGTTTGAAAGTTTGCAGCAAAGCGCACAACTGACGATCAGCATGAGTGCCGATGTGAGTGACCTGCTTAGACTAAGAAAACAAGTTTTGTCTGATGTTCAGGAACGTTATGAAGTCAAACTGACTGTAACCGATTTTATCGCCCGTGCAGTCGTATTGGCCCTGCTTAAGCATAAACAGATGAATAGTGCTTATATTGAAGACAATATCCACACTTATGGAAATGTTCACCTGGGAATTGCAGTCGCTTTGGAAAAAGGGTTAGTCGTACCTGTGATCCGAAATGCGGAGCGTTGTTCAGTTATTGAATTGTCACAGGCTATGAAATCGTTGAGTCACAAGGCGCGAAATGGTCAATTGAGCGCCGAAGAAATGAAAGGTTCAACATTTACGATCACAAACCTGGGAGCGTACGGCGTAGAACTGTTCACACCTGTGCTCAATCCGCCAGAAGCGGGCATCCTGGGTGTTGGTTCGATTCAGGATACACCTGTTTATATCGGGGACTCACTGGAACGCCGCCGTTTATTGCCGTTAAGCTTGACGTTTGATCATCGTGTGCTTGATGGAGCGCCTGCGGCGGAGTTTCTCGCAACTGTCAAGCGATATCTCGAACAGCCGCACACCATGTTGTTATAGGCGAGGAGGGCGTGAAAAAGTGAGTACAGTAACCATTATCGGAGGCGGACCGGCTGGGTATGTTGCGGCTATCACAGCCGCCCGCCTCGGTAAACAAGTCGTATTGGTCGAAGAAGCCAAACTGGGTGGAACCTGTTTAAATGAAGGATGTATGCCGACCAAGTCATTGCTGGAAAGTGCGGAAACGTATGACCGGATCAAACACGCGAGTCGTTTTGGAATCGATTTGCCGCTGGATCAGGTGCACCTGAATTGGAAAAGCGTTCAACAGTATAAAAATAACGTGGTCAAAAAGCTGGTGCTCGGAATCGGGTACTTGATGAAGAAGAATAAGGTGCGTGTGGTAAAAGGAAAAGCTTCTTTTTTGACAGATCACCTCATCCGGGTTCATACAGAAGATGGTATCGAGGAAATTACAGCAGATCAATTCATTATAGCGACAGGAGCCGAGCCGATCGCATTGCCTTTTGCTCCGTTTGACGGGGAGTGGGTGATCCATAACGGGCATGCGATTGCACTGCCGGAAGTTCCTTCTTCATTGCTGATTGTTGGCGGCGGTGTGATCGGTTGTGAATTTGCGAGCGTTTACAGCCGGATGGGCAGTAAGGTGACCATTGTGGAAATGGCAGACCAGATTCTCCCCGGAGAAGATTCGGATATTGCGGCGATTTTGCATCAACAATTAGCAAAAGACGGAGTTCTCATTCATACATCGACAAGTGTGCAGGAGATCGACCGCAATGAACGATCGGTCACACTGGCAATGAATGGAGAAATTACGAAAATTACAGCCGATTATGTACTGGTGTCTATTGGACGTAAACCGCGTGTGGAAGGATTGGGACTGGATCAGATCGGAGTGCTCTATACAAAACAGGGAATTCAAGTCAATGAGCACATGCAGACAAGCATTCCCCACATTTACGCATGCGGCGATGTTGTCGGCGGTATCCAGTTGGCTCATTTTGCTTTTCATGAAGGGGAAGTGGCTGCCGAGAATGCATGTGGCAAGCAAAAGAAGGTAAACCCCCGCGTCGTCCCGCGATGCATTTACACCTGGCCGGAAATCGGCAGTGTGGGATTGACAGAGAAAAAGGCCAGAGAGATATACGGGGATATTCGGATCGGAGAATTTCCTTTCGCCGCAAATGGGAAAGCGTTAATTCTAGGTGAACAAACCGGAAAGGTGAAAGTGATCGTTCATCCGGAATTTAATGAGATCATCGGTTTTTCGATTGTTGGGCCGCGTGCGACAGAGCTGATCGGACAGGGGGCCATGATGTTGCACTCCGAAATGACTGTAGATACAATGGAAGGTTTTATTGCAGCGCATCCGACACTGTCTGAAGCGTTACAAGAAGCGGTCTTGAGTGCAACGGGTCTCGCCGTGCATCTATAACAGCGGATTGATTTTTACTTTTATTATGAAAAAGTCGTCCAAGATTTAGCAACAATTTGGAGTGAGATAAATGTCAACTCGCAAACCGGAATGGTTGAAAGTCCGCTTGAAAGCAAGCGAGAATTATCACGACCTGAAGAAGATGATGCGCAGTAAAGTCTTGCACACCGTATGTGAAGAAGCCCAGTGTCCAAATATCTACGAATGCTGGAGCCAGCGTACAGCCACCTTTATGATTCTGGGCGATATTTGTACACGGGCGTGCCGATTCTGTGCCGTAAAAACGGGCCAACCGACAGAATTGGATTGGCAGGAGCCTGAACGGGTAGCAGAATCGGTTGAATATATGGGTCTGAAGCATGCGGTTGTCACTTCTGTAGCCCGCGATGATCTTCATGACGGCGGGGCAGCGATCTTTGCCGCCACCATACGGGCCATCAGAGACAGGAATCCGTTTTGCAGTGTGGAGGTATTAATTCCTGACTTTATGGGAAATTGGGATGCTCTCCGTACCGTCATGAACGCTGATCCTGACGTGTTGAATCATAATATTGAGACGGTCCGCCGGTTATCGGACCGCATCCGATCCAAAGCCAAATTTGACCGTTCACTCGACCTGCTTCGACGTGCTAAGGAAATGAAGTCCCATATTCCGACCAAGTCAAGCATTATGGTTGGGGTAGGAGAAACGTGGGATGAAATTTTGGAAGCAATGGATGAGTTAAGAGCGGTTCGCTGTGATATCATCACTATCGGTCAGTACTTGCAGCCGACCAAACGGCACGTAAAGATTAAAAAATATTATCATCCAGATGAGTTCAGGGCGTTGAAGGAAGAGGGGATAAAACGAGGTTTTAAACATGTTGAATCAGGTCCTCTGGTAAGAAGCTCTTATCACGCTCGAGAGCATATCCAGGGTGTGACAGCAACATCTCTTCAAAATTAGCATCTCATTCTCTAAGATATGATTTCTTGATGAAATATGGAGACGGCACGCAAAACTCAATCATAAGATCGTGCTGTCTCTCCGGATACAATATCCGGAATATCTAGATAAATGAATGTTTCCGATTTATTTCCAATCCGCCAACCATCCTGTGTCTCTTTAACCCACATGGATGATAGGGTGCTTTTACTCTTTCTCAGACTGGAATGAGAAATTAGTTTCCACAATTGAAAAATGTAATGAGGTGAAAACATGAAAGCAGCACGATGGTACGGAGTTAAAGATGTCCGTGTAGAGGAAATTCCCGAGCAACAAGTAAAGCCGGGTATGGTAAAAATAAGAGTGGAATGGTGCGGGATCTGCGGTACCGACTTGCATGAATATTTAGCAGGTCCCATTTTCCTTCCTTCAAAAGAACCTCATCCTTTAACGAATGAAAAAGTACCTCTTGTGCTTGGACATGAATTTGCAGGTGAAATTGTAGAGATTGGTGAAAGCGTTACCAAATTTAAAGTAGGTGACCGGGTTGCAGTAGAGCCGATTCTTAATTGTGGGGAGTGCGGTGCCTGTAGATCGGGAATTTACAATCTTTGTGAAAAGCTCGGATTTCATGGTCTGGCCGGAGGCGGCGGTGGCTTCTCTGAATACACGGTGGTCAAAGAAAACATGGTTCATAAATTACCGGATCAAATGAGTTATGAACAAGGGGCTATGGTAGAACCTGCCGCGGTTGCGGTACATGCGATAAGACAAAGCAAACTTCAAGTTGGTGACAAAGTTGCGGTGTTTGGTGCAGGACCAATCGGTCTGTTAATGATTCAAGCCGCGAAAGCTGCAGGTGCAAGTCAAATTATTGCTGTCGAACTTTCAGAAGAACGCAGAGAATTCGCCCAAAAAGTCGGTGCGGACATTGTCTTGGATCCGAAAAGTGTGGATGTAGTAAAAGAAATTCAAACCCTTACAAATGGAGGGGTTGACGTAAGTTTTGAGGTTGCCGGTGTGGAAAGGGTTTTAAATCAAGCGATTGAGAGCGCAAAATTTGACGGACAAATTATTATTGTCAGTGTTTGGGAAAAAGCAGCAACCATCCTTCCAAACAGCCTTGTCTTAAAAGAGCGTGAAATGAAAGGGATACTTGGCTATCGAGATATCTTTCCGGAAGTGATCCAACTGATCGCGAACGGCAGCATCAAAGCGGAAGAACTGATTACGAAAAAAATTAACATTGATCACATTATCGAAGAAGGGTTTGAAACGTTGGTGAAAGAGAAAAGCCATGTGAAAATCTTGGTAAGTCCAAGAGCTTTCTATTTAACATGATAATGGGAGTAAAAAATATGAGTAATATTACATTTATGGGTAATCCGTTGACATTACAAGGCAATCAAGGGTTACGCCTCCTATGGGGAAAAGGGTCCAAATGGTGGGTGAAAAAACCGATAATGAACAGTGCAGTGTTGTACCTCAGTGCTTTTCACAAGCCAATTCGTTCTTCATTGCAGTAGATATTAATAAAGCACTCCCCATCCGGTGGGAGTGCTTATTATTTTGTACACGATGAATTAGTACATGACATTGCCGGACTTTAAACGAGGCTTGGTGTATCACTTCAAGAAAGAGATGAAGCAAAGGGGGGATGACCTTTAAACCTGAACCGATTCCACTTTCCGACACCTACAGGAACGAATTGCTGAACAGATTGGAACCAAGGATGGCTAAGATATTTAAAAACTCATTAGTGTTGGTTCAAACCGACAACCCGTCCCAAAGTTTGCAAAAGGTATGCATTAGAAACGTTATGCAGAAACTAAATGTGAAAGGTCGTTCTCAAGCAGTTGTTGAACTTGTCCGTTTGGGTGAATTAAAAATTTAATATCACCTGAAACGGGAAACCCGCCTCGTATGAGGGGGGTTCTTTATTTTTGAAAAAAGCTCGCAGGCGTGGTTCGGTCGTTTCTTCTACAAGCGTTGCGGGCACGCACAGCGAGCTTCTCATTATTTATGCGCGCCATTTTCCGATGATAAGCGTCATCGTTAACGGAAGCCATCCGTATTTTTCATATAGGCTTCTCTCATTTGCTGCAGCGTCCTGCGGAGGATACGGGAAACCTGTTTTGACGTGATCGTTCAATTCTGGCATACGAAATCCTCCTGTAGAATTACGCAAGCATTATATACTAGTCGACGCCTCAAATTTAGAAAATACGCTGAATTTTTCTGGGCCTCTTTTTTTCCTACCATTTTTTCATCAATCGCTTTCCGCATCTATTTTACCATAGTTTTGCACGCATACGCGTACTTTTAGACTGTTGACAACTTCTGTAATTCATGTAATGCGACGCGGGCAGAGCGCCATGATCAAACATGAAGTTTTTCCATATACTATTTTAAGAAGTTGGCACAACGGTTCATGCAGTACAATGAATATGCAGGGGAGTGAAAACCCCCTTGACCATTTGCTGACAAAGGCGTATCGTAAAACAGGTTAACGCATGTATAAGCTCTGCTTGGACATATATGAAATTCGTAGCTTGTATTTATTTGGCGAAGTCGTCAAGATAGAAGAGAATGACGAAAAGAAGGAAGCGACAAGAAAAAATGAAACGAGGAATAGGAATTATTGATTCAGGAGTCGGCGGGTTGACCGTCGCCAAAGAAGTATTGCGCCAGTTGCCGAGGGAGGCGATCTACTACTTCGGCGACACGGCGCGCTGTCCGTACGGCCCTAGACCGGCGGAAGAAGTGCGTGCTTTTTCCTTGCAAATGATTGAATTCTTGCTTGAACAGGATATCAAAGCGCTCATGATCGGATGCAATACCGCTGCTGCGGTTGTTCTTCAGGAGGTAAGCGAATGGCTGGATATTCCAGTTATTGGCGTAATTGAGCCGGGAGCCAGAACAGCGATTAAAGAAACGAAGACTGGACAGGTTGCTGTTATTGGTACGGAGGGGACGATTCGCAGCGGCGCTTACGAAAAAACATTAAAAAAGCTGAACCCGCAAATTCATGTTGAAAGCTTAGCGTGTCCCGCGCTTGTCCCTCTAGTAGAAAGCGGAAGCTTTTATGATAGAAAAAGTTTGGAAATCGTACGCGAGACGTTGCGGCCGCTTCAAGATAAAGTATTTGATGCGCTTATCTTAGGGTGCACGCATTATCCGCTTATTGCCCATTTTATTCAAGAAACGGTTGGGCCGGGTGTAACGTTGATCAGTTCGGCAGAAGAGGCAGCGCGGGAATTGAGCGCTGTACTGTCCCACCGGAAGATGCTTGCGAATGGTGGGGACATAGTGAATCCTAAACATCGTTTTTTTACGAGCGGAAATCCGGAATTATTTATGTCTATCGCCGAGGAATGGCTTAATATTCGTGTTCAAGCTCGTCAGGTAAGATTGGGGGAACGAAAATAAAATTCGGACAAAGTATGTATAAAACCCGAACAGGCTCGTATACATAGTAGTACAAAACGAGCCTGAGGAGGGGAATTTATGGCACGAAAGTTACCATTGCTAAGTGCCTTTCTTGGTGTTCTATTCATTATTAGTGCTTGCGGTCTGTTTGGACCGAAGGATATGCCAAGCAATGGACAAATCGATCCGCCGCAACTTCATCCACAGTCAACCGCTGGCGGTGAAAAAATGGACGCGCCTTCAACAAAGCAAAAGAAGACAGCGGACAATCCGGTCAGTATGCACAAAGTATATGTTATTGATGCGGAAGGATTTGTCGTTCCTTGGCCGATGGAGCTGCCAAAAACTGAAGGTATGGTAAAGCAAATTTTAAGTTACATGGTACAGGGCGGAGAAGGGGAAAAAGCGCTGCCACCGGGATTCAGGGCTGTATTGCCGAAAGGTACAAAAATATTGGGTGCAAACATTAAAGACGGGGTTGCTACGGTTGACTTCTCGCCAGAATTTAAAAAGTATAAGCCGGAAGATGAGGAGAAAATTCTCGATGCGATTACATGGGCGCTGACCGAGTTTGATACGGTAAAAGAAGTGAATATTTGGATTAATGGACATCCGCTGGAAGTAATGCCAGTAAAAGGTACGCCGGTAACGCATTTAAGTAGGAAGAATGGGATTAATCTGGAACTGGCCGATACAATTAAGCCGGGCCAGACGATGCCAGTAACGCTCTATTTCCAGAATCAGCTGTCTAACGATCTTACGTATTTCGTGCCGGTGACACGCATGATTCCAAAAACGGAAAACAAAGGCCTGGCAGTTGTTCAACAGTTAATCCAAGGCACGAAGATCAACTCGCCATTATTCTCGCCGCTTTTGCCTACTATGAACGTAAAAAGCGTAAAACAGCAGAAAGATGTTATTGTCGTTAATTTTGACAACAAAATTCTTTCCTATAATCAAGGACAAGCGAATCCTGACGTGTTGGAAGCGGTCGTGCTATCGTTGACCGAAAACTTGGATGCGAAAAAAGTACAAATCATGGTGGATGGCAAAAATACTGTAAAGGCGGGCAATGTAGACTATACGAAGCCGGTGACCCGTTCCATGCTAACTAACAGCAAGGCATATTGATTCGAGAGAAAAGCGGGGGCAACCCCCGCTTTTTATGTAAACTGCTCGCTTATTCTTTAATAGCAAGGCTTGGAGTTCGTACGTTATGTGTATATAGTTTAACATGACACTACGTTCAGTACATGTTATTTTGTGGGTTGTGCTATAATAAGCCAGAAACGAGAATTGGGAGGGAATGGCATGAGAATCGACGGACGGGAATACAATCAGATTCGACCGGTTACTATTACGATGGATTATATAAAGCATGCTGAAGGCTCGGTATTAATTGAGATGGGAGATACTAAAGTAATATGCACAGCTACTGTGGAAGAGAAAGTACCGCCATTTATGCGCGGCCAGGGATGCGGCTGGGTAACGGCCGAATATTCCATGCTACCGCGGGCGACGGAAACACGCAACGCGCGGGAATCCAGTCGCGGCAAGGTAAGCGGAAGAACGCAGGAGATCCAGCGTTTAATCGGGCGTGCGCTTCGCTCGGTCGTAGACCTGGAAGCGCTGGGCGAAAGAACGATCTGGCTTGACTGCGACGTGATTCAGGCGGATGGTGGCACACGTACTGCGTCAATTACTGGGGCATACGTAGCAATGGTATCCGCTATGGACAAACTTGTCGAAAAACAACTGATTCCTAAATTGCCGGTAACCGACTTTCTTGCTGCGGTTAGCGTGGGAATCGTAGAGGAAAAAGTCCATCTCGATTTATGCTATGTGGAAGATTCTCAGGCTAAAGTGGACATGAACATCGTGATGACGGGGAAAGGGAAGTATGTAGAAGTCCAAGGAACGGGTGAAGAATCCCCATTTAGCCCGGAAGAGCTCCAGGAGCTTTTGGCTTACGGTAAGAAAGGGGTTACTGACTTAATCGCCGTACAGAAGGAAGTGTTAGGTGAATTGGGCAACCGAATCGGCGGAAGGGATGAGGAGACGGTTGAGAATGCCTAAACAGACTTTTCCATGGAAAAAGATTGTGCTAGCAACGAAGAATAAGGGGAAAATCGGCGAGTTTAGCCGAATGTTTGCAGTGTTTGACGTAGAGGTGCTCACGGTTGCTGATTTTCCCGATATGCCGGATGTAGTGGAAGATGGGGAAACATTTGAAGCCAACGCACGAAAGAAAGCGGAGACAATTGCGCAAGTGACAGGTCTTCCTGCATTGGCGGATGATTCCGGGCTTGAAGTGGATGCGCTGGACGGGAAGCCGGGCGTGTATTCAGCCAGGTTTGCCGGACCGGATGCGACAGATGAAGAGAATAATGCTAAACTCGTTTCACTTTTGCGCGATATCCCTGAAGACAAGCGGTGTGCACGCTTTGTATCCGTGCTGGCGCTGGCTGTGCCGCAGGGGGAAACATTGCTTGTGAGGGGAACATGTGAAGGACGTATTGTTCTTGCACCGAAGGGGGAAAATGGATTCGGGTACGATCCGCACTTCTTTTTGCCTGAAAAACAGCGGACGATGGCGGAACTCTCTCCGGAAGAGAAAAACCGCATCAGCCATCGCGGCCAAGCTTTAGGTAAATTGGAGGCGGTGCTCAAGGAGCGCTTTGTATGAGGCTTATTGTGATCAGCGATACGCATGGGAGCCTGAAGCATATTCCGGATATATTGGCGCGTCATCCGCATGATGTCGCGTTTCATTGCGGGGACTTTTGCTACCCACGGGAGAAAGCGCCGGAACTTACATATGTCCGGGGCAATTGTGACAGCGATATGGAAGTCCCTGAGGAAAACGTTATCCGAATTGGCCCACTGCTGATTTTTCAGACGCACGGACATTTATATGGCGTAAAGCAAACTCCGATGCGCTTGCGATATAAAGCAATAGAAACGGGAGCAAACCTTGTGCTGTTCGGCCATACACACGAAATTACCGCCATTGAAGACGACGGGATTTTATACGTTAATCCGGGTAGCCTGCTTTTGCCTCGTTCTTATACGCTTCCTACGTACGCGGTGCTGGATGTGGAAGAGGCAGAAAAGGATAAAGTAAAGATTACGGTTTCTTTTTATTCAATGGGAGGGCGCAAACAGCCGGGATTGAGCCGTGATTTTTTGCTGCCCAGAGCCAATGACCGAGAATAAACGGAGGGTGATTCAGAAGGCTTCGAAGAGGTGAGCATTTAATGTCGCAAGGACGTAGAAAAGACAAGGTGATTTTGTTTCCAGGTCTTGTGGAAAGAAAAATTGAGCAGGCGAGGGAAGCCCTTGAGCGCGGACAGCATGATGAAGCGCTTGAATACGCCCAGTCGATTCTTCGATTTGATCCGTATCATTCTGAAGCTTTGCAGACAAGCGCTGAGATATTGATGCGAATCGGACAATACGATGAAGCGCTTCAGTATGCGGAGAGAATGTGGAAACAGAAGCGTGGAGACACGATTCATGCATTTCGTATTTATCTTGCTATCCTTTTAAAAATGGAGGATTTTGCAGGTGTTAGGGAATTATTGGAATCTGCAACAGAGATGAAGGAGCTTGCGCCTTTTCTAAGTGAGATTGAGGCGTTGCACAAGATGCTTCAGGCTGAAAAGACGAATGAAGAAGAGATGACTGACAGGGAATATTTTACACGAAGAACGGTTCTGCGGAAGACAGAAGTAAATCCAGAGTATATATCTCGACTTTATGAAAAGCTGGAAGATGGCACTTTTGAAGAACAGTTAGGAGCAATTGAACAGTTAAAGCACATTTCTTCTCCGGAAATCGTAGCAGCTTTAAAAGAATATTTAATGCTTGTATATCCGGATCCCATTTTAAAAACGTTCGCGTTACGGGCGTTGAAACAGATGGGAGAAACCGGCCCAGTTTTCCTCTACAAATTCGGGGAAAAGTTTGATGTTCTTATTGAGGAAGTGCCGCTATGTGATGAAGAGCTGCCAGCGGAGGAACGACAGGTGCTTACATGTTTGTTTCGTATCGCGCATCATCAGGCGCCTTCTTTTCTATCATTTGCTTTCCAACTTTGGCTTGAATATTTGTTCACGGTCTATCCGTTGCATCCGCAGGTCGATTCGCCGCAAGAATGGGCCGCGGCGCTTCATTATAGTGTGGCCAGACTTTTGGCTACGGCACAGAACGAACAGGAAGTTGCCGAATTGTATAATGTTCCCTCTTTTACTATCAGGCAGCGTTATCAGGTATTAGCGGAAGTGTTGAACTTGGATTCACGTTGTTTGGATAGATGACAAAAACGAGCGAATAGAAAGTTGAAAAGAGATTTGATTATGATATAATGAAGTGGTTATAATGGCAGATGTAGTAACATACATAGTGTGTATTTTCGCAATAGCACTTGTATTGGTTATAGATTTTTAGGAGGGGAAAGTTTAAATGAAGGCAACTTGGGAAAAGTTAGAGAATAACCAGGGCGTGCTCACTGTCGAAGTGGAAGAAGCCCGTGTAGACAAAGCGATCGACCAAGCATTTGTGAAAGTCGTGAAAAAAGTAAATGTTCCCGGATTCCGTAAAGGTAAAGTGCCTCGCAAGATTTTTGAAGCGCGTTTCGGGGTAGAGTCTTTATATCAAGACGCTCTTGATATTATTCTTCCTGAAGCATATACCGAAGCGGTGCAGGAAACGGGTATCGAGCCAGTTGACCGTCCGGAAGTGGATATACAGCAAATTGCCAAAGGCCAGCCTTTGATTTTCAAAGCGACCGTAACGGTTAAGCCGGAGGTAAAACTGGGTGAATACAAAGGTCTAACAGTAGAAGAAAAAGACTTCTCTGTGACCGATGAAATGGTAGAAGAGGAACTTAAGAACATGCAGAACCGCAGCGCCGAGCTTGTTGTTCTGGAAGATGATGCAACGATTGAAAAAGGCGACTATGCCATTATCGACTTTAAAGGTTTCGTGGATGGCGAAGCGTTCGAGGGTGGTGAAGCTGATAACTATCAGCTTGAAATCGGTTCTGGAACCTTCATCCCTGGATTTGAAGACCAGGTTATCGGCATGAAAAAAGGCGAAGAAAAAGATATCAACGTCACGTTCCCGGAAGAATACCATGCAAAAGAATTAGCCGGTAAGCCTGCCGTATTCAAAGTGAAAGTAAACGAAATCAAGCGCAAGAACCTGCCTGAGCTTGATGATGAATTCGCAAAAGACGTGAGCGAATTTGATACGTTGGAAGAATTGAAAGCCGATATCAAGAATAAACTTGAAGAAAAAGCAAAAATTGACGCCGAAAACTACAAAAAAGAAGCTCTGATTGAAAAAGCGACAGAAAATGCGGAAATCGATCTGCCGGAAGTGATGGTAGAGCATGAAGTGAATCACATGGTGAATGACTTTGCGCAACGCCTTCAATTCCAAGGCATGAACCTGGATCTGTACTATCAATTTACAGGTCTTGACGAAGAAAAGCTCCGCGAACAGTTTCAGCCGGATGCTGAAAAGCGCGTGCGCACGACATTAGTGCTTGAAGCGATTGGAAAGGCTGAGAACGTGGAAGTAACGGATGAAGACGTGAATAAAGAACTGGAAGAGCTGTCCGAGCAATACAATCGTCCGGTTGAAGAGCTGCGCAAAATCTTTGAAGCACGTGACAACTTGGAAAGCCTCAAAAACGATATCCGCATACGCAAAACCATCGATCTGCTTGTCGAGAGCAGCAAATGATGTCATAATATAACAACAACCAGAAACAAGGCACGAATTTTCGTGCCTTGTTTTTCAAAACCATAATACATAATGAGTGTTGAAGGGAGGATTGCTCGCTATGAGTGTTATACCTTATGTTGTGGAAAGTACAAACAGGGGAGAACGTGCGTATGATATTTATTCCCGCTTATTGAAAGACCGCATTGTTATGCTCGGCTCTGAAATTGATGACCAGGTGGCGAATGCGGTGGTGGCGCAGCTTTTATTTTTAGCTGCTGAGGATCCGGACAAGGACATACACTTATACATAAATTCTCCCGGAGGCTCGATTACAGCGGGTATGGCGATTTACGATACCATGCAATATATTAAACCGGATGTATCAACCATTTGCATCGGCCTGGCTGCTAGCATGGGTTCGTTCCTGTTGATGGCCGGGGCTAAGGGTAAGCGGTTCGCGCTGCCGCACAGCGAAGTTATGATTCACCAGCCGCTCGGCGGAATCCGCGGGCAGGCAGCGGACATTAAAATCCATGCGGACTGGATTTTAAAGACGAAAGAAAAGATAAATAAAATTTATGCGCAGCGAACAGGCCAGCCGCTTGAAAAAATCGAGCGCGACACGGACCGCGATTTTTTTATGTCTGCCCTTGAAGCGAAGGAATACGGGTTAATTGACGAAGTCATCACTCGTAGGGATTAAAAGTAAGGGGTGATTTCATGTTTAAATTCAACGATGAAAAAGGTCAACTTAAGTGCTCGTTCTGTGGAAAATCTCAGGAGCAAGTCCGTAAGCTTGTGGCTGGCCCTGGAGTATATATTTGCGATGAATGCATCGAGTTGTGTACGGAAATTGTGGAAGAGGAATTGGGTACAGAGGAAGAAATTGACCTGAAAGAAATTCCGAAACCGCATGAAATTCGAGCTTTTCTCGATGATTATGTTATCGGTCAGGACGAGGCGAAGAAGTCGTTATCCGTCGCTGTTTACAACCATTATAAGAGAATCAATACCGGTGCAAAGATTGACGATGTAGAGTTGGCAAAAAGCAATATTTTGATGCTTGGACCTACGGGAAGCGGAAAGACGTTGCTGGCCCAGACGATGGCCCGCATTTTGAACGTACCATTCGCAATTGCGGACGCAACCTCCCTTACGGAAGCTGGATATGTAGGCGAAGACGTTGAAAATATTCTTCTCAAGCTTATTCAGGCAGCGGATTATGATGTGGAAAAAGCGGAACGCGGCATTATTTACATTGACGAAATTGACAAGGTAGCGCGCAAATCCGAGAATCCATCCATTACCCGCGATGTTTCTGGGGAAGGTGTACAGCAGGCATTGCTGAAAATTCTTGAAGGGACGGTGGCTAGCGTGCCGCCGCAGGGCGGGCGCAAGCATCCGCACCAAGAATTTATTCAAATTGATACTTCGAACATCTTGTTCATTGTAGGCGGCGCGTTTGACGGTATCGAATCCATTATTAAGCGTCGTGTCGGTAAAAAGGTTATCGGATTCGGGGCAGAAACTGACTCGAACAAAAAAGATTTAAAATCCGGCGAAATCCTGAAGCAAGTACTCCCGGAAGATTTGCTGAAATTTGGTTTGATTCCGGAATTTGTCGGTCGTCTGCCGGTAATTACTACGCTTGATCCGCTGGATGAAGATGCTTTGGTTCGCATTTTAACCGAACCAAAAAATGCTCTTGTCAAGCAATATCAAAAATTACTTGAAATGGATAATGCCGAATTGGTGTTTACGGAAGGTGCGCTTCGCGAAATTGCGAAAGAAGCAATTAAGCGCAATACAGGCGCGCGTGGTCTGCGTTCCATCATTGAAAGTATCATGCTTGATATCATGTTTGATATCCCGTCCCGCGATGATATTGTTAAGTGCGTGATCACGGAAGAGACCGTCAAACAAAAAGGCAACCCTGAATTGTATACCAAACAGGGTAAACTCATCACGGACAGCAAACCAGAAAGCGCGTAAATGTAGTAAAAGTTGAAAAAAGACGTCGGAATTTTTTCCGGCGTCTTTTTTTTTGGGAAGATGTAATCCAAAAGCAGAAGATATGTCCCGTATTTGCTTTTCGTTTATTCCCTCTCCTTATAGGCAATAATACACCTAGATAACACGGGGCGTTGGAATTCTTGACTTTATACATAGGAGGGACATATGAACTGGACACTTATACTAACATTGATTCAAGTTTTTTTCGCTGTGATTATCGGCATGTATTTCATGAGCTTGCTCAAAAATCAGCGCAGTAGCCGAACCTATGTAGATCGGGAATCGAGAAAAGAAATGGAGCAGCTTCGCAGGATGCGTTCCATTTCTCTTTCTGAACCGCTTGCTGAAAAGACGCGTCCGGCTACGCTAAGCGACATCATTGGTCAGGAGGATGGTCTTCGTGCTTTACGTGCTGCGCTATGCGGCCCGAATCCGCAACACGTTATCATCTATGGTCCTCCTGGGGTCGGCAAAACGGCGGCAGCCCGCGTCATCTTAGAAGAGGCAAAAAAACAGTCTTCTTCTCCGTTTAAAGAAGATGCACAGTTTACGGAAATTGATGCTACAACTGCGCGCTTTGACGAGAGGGGGATTGCTGATCCGCTCATCGGTTCGGTGCATGACCCGATTTACCAAGGCGCGGGCGCCATGGGACAGGCAGGCATTCCGCAACCGAAGCCGGGCGCGGTTACGAAGGCGCATGGTGGGATTTTATTCATAGACGAAATTGGGGAACTTCATCCTGTGCAACTTAATAAATTGTTGAAAGTGCTCGAGGATCGCAAAGTGTTTCTTGAGAGCGCCTATTATAGCGAAGAAAATCAGCAAATCCCTAAACATATTCATGATATTTTTCAGAATGGCCTTCCTGCTGATTTCCGGCTTGTAGGAGCGACAACGCGCACGCCGGATGAACTTCCCCCTGCGCTTCGTTCGCGTTGCTTGGAGATTTTCTTCCGTCCGCTTGTTCCTTCAGAAATTTATACAATCGCAAAAAATGCGGTGGAAAAAATGAAAATGGAAGCGGAAGAAGGAGCGATTGAGTTTTTGACCCGCTATGCTACGAACGGCCGCGAGGCGGTCAATATGATGCAAATCGCTGCTGGAATCGCTATTACGGAACAGCGACAAAAAATTACGAAAGCGGATATCGAATGGGTTGTCAACAGCAGTCAAAAATCCCCACGTCCAGACAAGAAAGTGTTGGGAGGAGCGTACGTCGGACTTGTGAACGGTTTAGCCGTCTACGGACCGAACATGGGCGCTTTATTAGAAATTGAAGTAACGGCCGCGAAAGCTACGGCCCCTGGAATGGGCACGATCACAATTACGGGGGTTGTCGATGAAGAAGAGGTAGGAGGTAGAGGAAGAACGCTGCGTCGTAAGTCAATGGCGCGCAGTTCGCTTGAAAATGTGCTGACCGTTCTTCGGTTGCAGGGAATAGATACATTGGGTTATACGTTGCACGTTAACTTTCCAGGCGGCGTTCCGATTGATGGCCCTTCAGCTGGAATTGCGATGGCAACCGCTATTTATTCTGCGATCACAAAACAGCCGGTGGATAACTACGTCGCTATGACAGGGGAGTTAAGCATTCATGGTACAGTCAAGCCGATTGGGGGCGTGGTTGCTAAAGTGGAAGCAGCCCGCCTGGCTGGCGTCAAAAAAGTGCTGGTGCCGAAAGAGAACTGGCAGGATATTTTTGCGCAGATGGAAGGTATCGAGGTTGTAGCAGTAGAAAAGCTGGATGAAGTGCTGCGCTATGCAATTGTACCACAAAACGAGACGGCGTCCCAGACACTTGAAACCGTTCTGCGCCATACGGGTGAAATGCTCAATCCATCTCCTACCTCCATTTGACGTAGTTTATGTTGCTCTAGGGTTAGACAACCAATAGCAGTTAAGCTAAAATGAAGTGAAGAAAACCTTGTATTGGTACTCATTTCATGCCGAAGGTACAGGGATTTGGAGGTAGAAAAGATGGGAACAAACGAAAAAGAGAGACGAATCCCTCTTCTCCCGTTGCGAGGATTGCTGGTGTTTCCCGGCATGGTTCTACACCTTGATGTAGGCCGTCCCAAGTCTGTGAAAGCGCTGGAAAAAGCAATGGTCGACGATAATCTTGTTCTTCTTTCTACACAGGAAGAAGTGCACATTGAGGAACCTGAAAAAGAGCAGATCTTTACCATCGGAACTGTAGTACGAGTAAAGCAAATGCTCAAATTGCCAAATGGAACCATTCGCGTGCTTGTGGAAGGGGTCAGCCGCGCAAAAATAGAGAATTATGTTCAAGAAGATGAGTATTTTGAAGTTCAGATTTCATATCTGGAAGAAGATCAGACAATTACCCCCGAAATTGAAGCATTAATGCGAACCGTGCTTGCCAACTTTGAGCAGTATGTCAACTTATCGAAGAAGATTATTCCGGAGACATTCGCTTCTGTTGCTGATATTAACGAACCCGGCCGTTTAGCGGATATCATTATATCCCACCTTCCGCTTAAAATTCGTGACAAGCAGGATATACTGGAAACCGTGTCGGTGAAGGAGCGCTTAGAAAAGCTGCTTACTATCCTGAATAATGAACGTGAAGTGCTGGAACTGGAGCGGAAAATCGGGCAACGCGTGAAAAAACAGATGGAAAGAACGCAGAAAGAATACTATCTGCGTGAGCAAATGAAGGCCATTCAAAAAGAACTGGGTGAAAAAGAAGGGCGCGCTGGCGAAGTGGAGGAACTGCGCAAGAAATTAGCAGAAGCGAATCCGCCTGCTAATATTGTTGAGAAGGTGGAACGCGAACTGGAACGCCTAGAGAAAACCCCGCCGACAAGCGCCGAAGGCAACGTAATTCGCACATATATCGAATGGTTGATTTCTCTACCGTGGACTAAACGGACGGAAGATAATCTCGACTTGCAGCATGCAGAAAAGGTATTGGATGAAGACCATTTTGGGTTGGAGAAAGCGAAAGAACGCGTACTTGAATATCTAGCTGTGCAAAAGCTTGTAAACAAGCTGAAAGGTCCCATTTTGTGCTTGGTTGGGCCGCCGGGTGTTGGTAAAACGTCGCTGGCTCGCTCCGTAGCCCGGGCACTTAACCGCAAGTTTGTCCGTATTTCCCTTGGTGGAGTTCGCGACGAAGCGGAAATTCGTGGCCATCGCCGTACGTACGTAGGCGCAATGCCAGGCCGCATTATTCAAGGAATGAAGACAGCAGGCACGATGAATCCTGTATTTTTGCTTGATGAAATCGATAAGATGTCCATAGACTTTCGTGGCGATCCGGGGGCAGCGTTGCTGGAGGTGCTTGATCCAAACCAGAATGACACGTTTAGTGATCACTATATTGAAGAGCCATATGATCTGTCGTCCGTTATGTTCATCACGACGGCAAACGCGGTACATACAATTCCGCGCCCGTTGCTTGACCGTATGGAGGTTCTGTACATTCCAGGGTATACGGAAGTCGAGAAACTGAAAATTTGCCAGAACTATTTGTTGCCGAAACAGATGAAAGAGCATGGGCTTGGGCGTGATCGTCTACAGGTGCAGGAAGAAGCGCTGCTTAAAGTCATCCGCCAGTATACGCGGGAAGCGGGCGTACGTAATTTGAATCGGATGATGGAAACGATTTGTCGTAAAGCGGCCCGCATGATCGTCTCAGGCGTGAAAAAGCGTGTCGTTGTAACCGTGAAAACGTTGGAGGATATGCTGGGCAAACCGAGGTTCCGCTACGGCCTTGCCGAGACAGAAGATCAAGTAGGAGCGGTTACCGGGTTGGCCTGGACGGAGGCCGGTGGCGATACGCTCACTATTGAAGTTTCGGTCGTGCCCGGTAAGGGGAAGCTGATGTTAACCGGCCAGTTAGGTGATGTGATGAAAGAGTCGGCACAGGCAGCGTTCAGTTATATTCGTTCCCGATCCGGCGAATTAAATATTGATCCTGATTTCCATGAAAAGTCTGATATTCACATTCACGTTCCAGAAGGTGCGATTCCAAAGGACGGTCCGTCCGCCGGAATCACGATAGCGACAGCGCTTGTGTCTGCGCTCAGCGGTGTGCCGGTTTCCCGTGAGGTTGGCATGACGGGGGAGATTACGCTGAGAGGTCGTGTGTTGCCAATCGGAGGACTAAAAGAGAAAGCGTTAGCTGCCCATCGCGCGGGATTAAAAAAAGTGATTTTGCCCAAAGATAATGAGAAGGATATTGAAGAAATTCCGGAGAGTGTTCGTCAGGATTTAAAATTTATTCCGGTTGAACATCTTGACCAAGTGCTCGATGTGGCGCTTCTGAAGGCGGCGAAAGCATGAAAGTGACACAGGCTGAATTCGTGATCAGCGCGGTTTCTCCCAAGCAATATCCCCAAGGTTCCCTGCCGGAACTCGCTCTGGCAGGGCGTTCTAATGTGGGAAAATCTTCGTTTATTAACAAAATGGCAAACAGAAAAAATCTGGCTCGAACATCTTCTAAACCGGGAAAAACACAAACATTGAACTATTACTTGATTAATAAAGCGTTGTATTTTGTTGATTTGCCAGGGTATGGCTATGCGAAAGTCTCCAAAGCAGAAAAAGCAAAATGGGGACGGATGATGGAGGAATACTTTCAAACAAGACAGCAGTTAAAGGCTGTTATTCACGTTGTCGACATCCGGCACAAGCCGACGAAGGATGATCAAGAAATGTTTTCCTATCTGAAACATTATGAGATTCCGGTTATCGTTGTCGCAACTAAAACCGACAAAATTCCGCGTGGCAAGTGGCAGAAGCATGCGAAAGAGATTCGTGTGATACTTGGAATGGAGAAAGAAGACACGCTTATTCTTTTCTCTGCTGAAACCGGACAGGGCAAAGAGGAAGCATGGACGGCCATTTGGAAAAAAATTCGTGACGGTTCAAGCGAAAAAGAAGAGGGAATATAAAAGCAGTGAAAAACTCGCGGGTGCGCTCCGCGAGTTTTTCTTATTCTTAATATGAAGTGTTTCGTTTTTTTATCCAACTGGTTAATTGTTCGGTTTGCAGTTCCGAAAGAATCATGCCAGTAAAGATGAAAAGACAGCCAATAAGCGCTCGTCCGCCGAGAATTTCGCCATTGAATAAGTAGGCGGTTATAGCAGCAAATACGGGCTCCATTGCATAAATGAGTGCGACGCGGGTTGTAGTCGTAAATCGCTGACATTCTGTTTGTGCCAGAAACGCCAGCGCGGTGGCTGGAATGGCTGTAATAAGCAGTGCCCAGTATATGGAAGGGAGCGTTAGCGTTTCCCATGTTAGCGAGCTTTGCCAGTCTTCGAAAAAGAAAGCCGCTCCTCCGCTTAATACAGCTACAGTAAGAATTTGCACGAACGCAAGCGCCAAGGAAGGAAAATGCGGCGCGTAGCGGCCGGTGAAAATAATTTGCAACGCGAAGCAAATGGCACACATAAATACGAGCAGGTCTCCCTGGTTAATGGAAAATGTATCGCCCAATGTTAAAAGATAAAGGCCAGCTGTGGCTAGGAGCGCCCCGATGATAGCAGGCATTCTTGGCCGTTGTTTTAAGATCAGAAGCGCAAATACAGGTACAAGTACAACGGACAAACCTGTTATAAAACCAGCTTTAGAAGAGGTCGTATATAACAGGCCGATCGTTTGAAAGGCATATCCTGAGAACAGCCAAGCGCCAAGAATTACGCCAGCCCGTATTAACTTGCCGTTTATCTGGCGCAACTGGGGCCGATAAAAAAGCAACAAAAATAAAAGCAAAAAGATTGAAGCAAGAAAAAAGCGTATGCCGTTAAATGTAAGAGGTGGCAACTTGGCTATTGCGTTTTGCACGACAACAAAGGTCGCTCCCCAAACAAGGGCGACAAGCAATAAAATTCCATCCGCAATTATAGACTTTTTCAACACGCTCACATCCTTCATCCCCTATGATACAGCTCTTTCTAGATATATACAAATAATCTTTATTATACCTGAATTATGTATAGAATAAATAAGGAGAACTTTCTGTAAATATGCATCGTGTCGGTTCGTTTAATTGGGAAGGTAATGCGAGTCTTCACAAAACATTTACAAAACTTCAACATTTTTTTATTACAATAACCAGTAGAACATGAAAAGAAGCGATAAGGTTGTGTGCGGATGGGAAAATATAGTGCCGTTATCGACATGGGCTCTAACTCTGTGAGGCTTGTTATTTATTACGAAGCCGCTGGAGGCGCGGTCTATGAAGTTGATAATATTAAGAATACGATTCGTTTAGGCGCTTTTTTGGATGAAAATAACGATATTACTGAACAGGGGATTCAAGAAGCGATTCGCGTTCTTCGACAATATCGTCAACTTTGTCAGGCACGTGAGGTATCTGCGGTAACAGGCGTCGCTACCGCAGCCGTACGCAATGCGCGGAACTGTGAAGCGTTTCTTGAGCAAATTTATCAAGAAACAGGTTTTACATTGCGCGTGCTTTCAGGGGAAGAAGAAGCGTATTACGGATATTTGGCGGTGGTTAATACAATGAACATCACCGAAGCGTTGACAGTGGATATCGGTGGTGCAAGTTCGGAATTGGTTAAAATCTCCGGTCGGAAGCTCGCGGAAAGCCATAGCTTTCCGTTTGGAGCGGTTACGTTAACGAGGCGCTTTTTTGGTCATTTTTCCCCAACTGAGGCGGAAATAGCAGCGATGGAGGAGTATTTGCGGAAAGAATTTTCCGCTTACCCATGGATAAAGGAAAAAAAATATCCTCTCATCGGTATAGGAGGTACAGTACGAAACCTTGGAAAAGTGCATCAAAAAATGACACGTTATCCGTTTCCCGGTCTTCATTATTACCAGATGAAGAAGTACCAGGTTGATTCAGTCTACCATTATCTAAGAGAACTTTCTCCAGCGCAGATGCAGAATGTAGAGGGATTGTCGAAGGAAAGAGCCGACATTATTGTCGCTGGTATCTCTATTATTAAAATTTTGTTGGAATATATAGGTACGAGTAAGTTTATTATCAGTAATAAAGGTCTTAGAGACGGCGTTTATATGGAAGCGCGTCTTCAAGCAAGGAACTTGCCTTTAATTGAAGATGTGGTTGAAGAAGGGGTAGCCATGTTTATGGCTAATTACAACGTTAACGTCTTACATGCCCGGCATGTGGACAGTGTGTGTCGCACAATGTTTGACCAGCTTGCCCGCCAGGGACTTCATATCTACGGCGAGGAAGAGCGGCGGCTGTTGAGTGTTGCTGCCCGATTGCATGATATCGGTCGTATGATTAATCTTGGTGAATGGCAGCAACATACCTTTTACTTACTTATGCATGTATTGTTGCCGGGTCTGACCCACAGAGAACAGCTTCTCACTGCGCTCATTGCTTCTTATAAAGGGGCAAAACGGCTACAGAGACTTGTCGCACCTTATGAATCGCTCGTTTCTGAAGCTGATTTGCAAATGGTGGAACAACTTGGACTGCTTTTGCTTATGGCCCGTGCGCTCGACCGTACGGAAAGCCAGCAGGTATCCAATGTTAAGCTTACGCGGGAAGGAAAGTGTGTGATACTGCGATGTCAAGGGGTGGATGAACGTTCGCTGGAAGCGCAAACACTTGAAGAACATAGGAAGAAATTTAAAAAGCAATTTGGAATTCCGCTTCATGTGAAGTGGGCAAAAACACCATGAGAAAAATCATTAATTAAAGAAGAGGTATCAGATTATGGGGCAAGGAAGAAAAAGTCTTGAAAATAAAAGAGGTGATACGATCGATTTTGATTGCACGGAATACTATATTAACCGTGAACTAAGCTGGCTCGCCTTTAATCATCGCGTGCTGGAAGAAGCGGAAGATGAAAAAAATCCGTTGCTGGAGCGTCTTAAGTTTCTGGCGATTACAAGCTCAAATCTGGATGAATTTTTTATGATCCGGGTCGGCTCAATGAAAGACCAGGAAAAGCACGGAATTACGACCCCGGATAACAAATCTGGCATGACCCCCCGCCAGCAACTGGAAGCCGTTTCACGGGAGGCGCACAAAATGGTGGAAAAGCAGTATAGACTATTGCACGAAACGTTTATTCCGTTGCTTGCCTCTTACGGCATTTCGTTTGTAAAGCCTGAGGAGTTGACAGAAGAGCAGCACAGATTTGTGAGGACCTACTTTTATGACCGCATTTATCCGGTTTTGACCCCGATGGCGGTTGATGCAAGCCGTCCGTTCCCAATGCTTTTGAACAGAAGTGTTAATCTAGCCGTAACATTGGACAGTGAACGAGATGGAAAAAGCAAGTTGCTGTTTGCTGTGGTGCAGGTGCCTTCGGTATTGCCGCGCTATATTCAGCTGCCCAGTCCGGAAGGAATCGCGCAGTTTATTCTGCTTGAAGATGTCATTTGCCACTATGTGGATTTCCTGTTTAAGGGCAATCGTATTCTTTCAGTCAAACCGTTTCGTATTACGCGTAACGCCGATTTGACGCTTGATGAAGAAGGTACGGAGGATTTATTGAAAGAAATCCAGAAAGAATTAAAAAAGCGCAGATGGAGTTCTGCTGTGCGGCTTGAAGTAACATGTGAAATGGATGAGTACATGAAGGCAATTTTGCAAGAGTCGTTAGAAATCGAAGCGTGCGATATTTATGAAGTTGAAGGGCCGCTGGATTTAACGTTTCTAATGAAGTTTGTTCTGTCGTTACCTGGCTACAACGAATTGCGCTACCGCAGTTTACCGCCGCAGCCGCCGGCCGATTTTATCGGGGAAAATAACATCTTCGAAGCCATTGCCCATAAGGATATTCTCGTGCACCATCCGTATGAATCATTCGATCCGGTCGTCCACTTTGTTAAACAGGCGGCGGATGATCCAAATGTGTTAGCAATCAAGCAAACGCTGTACAGGGTCAGCGGGGACTCTCCCATCGTAAATGCGCTCGCGAAAGCGGCAGAGAACGGCAAGCAGGTTACGGTTCTTGTTGAACTCAAAGCGCGGTTTGACGAGGAAAACAACATCGTCTGGGCGAAGAAGTTGGAAAAAGCGGGATGCCATGTGATTTACGGATTGGTCGGGTTAAAAACTCACTGTAAAATTACGCTTATTGTGCGTCAGGAAGGGCAGAAGCTTATTCGGTACGTTCACCTTGGCACAGGCAATTATAATGATTCCACCGCGCGGCTTTACACCGATTTGGGGATGTTTACATGCAACGAACAGTTTGGTATTGATGCGTCCTATATTTTCAATCATTTGTCCGGTTATTCCAAGCCACCCAAGTGGAAAAAAATAGAGGTTGCTCCGAATGGTTTGCGCAACCGGATTTTGCAGTTGATTGACAACGAAATTGCAAAAAGCACACTGGAAAAGCCAGGACGCATTATTTTAAAAATGAATTCCCTGACCGATAAAAAGTTAATTAAAGCTTTATTCAAAGCGTCGATTGCAGGTGTGCAGATTGACATGATTGTACGGGGCATTTGTTGTCTGCGCCCTGGCATTCCGGGCATAAGCGAGAATATACGCGTGCGCAGCATTGTGGATCGGTTCCTGGAACATTCACGGGTTTTCTATTTCCAAAATGGCGGCGATGAACTGGTGTATCTATCAAGCGCAGATTGGATGACACGCAATATGGAGCGGCGTGTGGAAATTATGTTTCCGATTGAGGTGAAATCGCTCAAAGAACGTGTAAAAGATATTTTACATATATTACTTAGTGATAATGTCAAGGCAAGGACGCTGAAGCCGGACGGCACATATACGAGAGTACAGCCAAGAGAAGGGGAGCCGCATGTGCATGCCCAGTTGTATTTTCACGAACTGGCGGTAAAAAACACGAAAAAAATCCGGCAGACTCCCTATATGAAGCAATTGAAGCCAAAAACCCATGTGGAAGAAGAATGATGGATAAACAGGTGTTCCGTAGATTGACACGGGACGCCTGTTTGTTTGTGTGCGCTTTTCTGATATAATAAATGTTGGGAATATGATGCATGGAATTTAATGTGTCTCCATAAATTTTTCACATTTTGATTCAGTTTTTGATAAAGAAAGTGATATAATTAATAACATGTGAAAATAGGCGCATATTGCGGACGGATAAGGGAACAGAATAATAAATGAATTTGATGGAACGGGAAATATAAAGAGGTAGGGGTGTCAATTATGCACATTCTAACAATCGGGTTGAATTATCGCACAGCGCCAGTCGAAATCCGCGAGCGGTTTGCGTTTGCGGAACAAGACAGGCTGAAGGCGCTGACGAAACTAAAAAATACGAAAAGCATATTAGAGTGTGTAATTATTGGCACCTGTAACCGTACGGAGATTTATGGGGTCGTTGACCAGTTGCATACGGGACGCCATTTCATGAAGAATTACCTTTCTGAATGGTTTGGTGTACCGCGTGAAGAATTTATTGACCATATTTATATAAAAGAAAATGATGACGCTGTGCAGCATCTGTTTCGTGTCGCCTGTGGTTTGGATTCTATGGTATTGGGTGAGACACAAATTCTTGGACAGGTAAAGGATGCATTCCAGTTGGCGCAAACAAACGGCGCAACGGGAATTGTGTTTAACAAGCTGTTTCAGCAGGCGATTACATTGGCCAAGCGTGCCCATTCGGAGACGGACATTAATAAAAATGCTGTCTCGACGAGCTATGCGGCGATTGAATTGGGCAAAAAAGTGTTTGGTTATTTTAATGACAAGACCGTTCTTGTGCTTGGCGCGGGAAAGATGAGCGAATTAACTGCGAAGCATCTGCATGCAAATGGTGCCGCACGCGTGCTTGTGGTAAACCGCACGTACGAGCGTGCGCTGGCGCTGGCCGATAAATTTCGCGGGGTTGCCTTACCGATGGAACGGCTGGACGAGGCGCTTGTACTTGCTGATATTGTGATCAGTTCGACGGGTGCTGACGCTTATGTGGTAACGAGGCGGAACGTGGAAGCGATTATGCGAAAACGCCGTAACCGTCCGCTGTTTATGATAGATATTGCTGTGCCGCGCGATTTGGATCCGGAGATTAATGATTTGGATGGGGTTTATCTGTACGATATCGATGATTTGGAAGGAATTGTTGCGGCCAACCTGCGTGAGCGTGCGCGTGAAGCTGAGAAAATTTGCATAATGATCAACGAGGAATGGCTCGCTTTCAAATCATGGCTAAATACGCTTGGCGTGGGTCCGCTTATCGGGGCGCTGCGCGAAAAGCTGCTTGCTTACCAGCAGGAAGCGCTGCGTAATATTCAGAACAAATGTCCAGAGTTAACCGAGAAAGAAATTCGGATGATCAATAAGCAGACCCGTAGTCTGATTAACCAAATCATGCACGACCCGATCGTCCGTCTCAAGGAAATGGCAGGACAGCCGGGGGCGGATGAGGCGTTGAATATGTTTGTGAAGCTGTTTGCTCTTGAAGGTTTGTTTGAAGAGATGACACAAGCGGAGGAAGAAACAGAAGAATCGTACATTCCGCTTCGACAACGCAGAGCGCAGCAAGCTTTCTAGTTTTGCTCCTGAGGAGAGGAGTTATGTCCATTGTTTCATGAAAGCTTAATTTATGATGTCATTATCTATATTTATGCTTGCAGCATCCTGCTGTATTTTGCTGATTTTCTAAACCGCAGCCGGAAGGTAAATCGTATCGCCTTCTGGCTGCTTGCTATTGTTTGGGCGCTGCAAAGCGTCTTTTTTGTCCTTAGCATGGTTGAGAAAGAGTATTTCCCGGTACTCACACTATTTGAAACGCTCTTTTTTTATTCATGGATATTGGTCACTTTCTCCCTTGTCATCAATTATTTGTTTAGGGTGGATCTGCTGGTATTCTTCACGAATGTTCTCGGATTTTCCGTGCTGGCGCTCAACTTCTTTGCCAACAAAGAAGCGTCGCCGATGGTGGCTGAGCGCCTTACATCGGAACTGCTCTTCATTCACATCAGTCTAGCGCTCGTCTCATACGGGGCGTTCTCGCTTTCGTTTATTTTTTCGCTTATGTATCTTGTCGAGGACAGGATGCTGAAGCAAAAAATGTGGAATAAATGGTTGCAGAGGCTACCAGGACTTGGACTTCTTGATTTGTATTCATATCGACTGAACATGATAGGGGTTCCGCTTTTACTTCTGGCGCTAATTTTGGGAGCGATTTGGGCTCATCTAAAAGTGAATGCTAGCATTTGGCTTGACCCTAAAGTGCTCGTATCCGTTGCTGTGTTTATCGCTTATTCCCTTTATTTGTATCAGCGCGTGACTTACGGCTGGATGGGTCGCAAGCTGGCGTTATGGAATGCGGGAGCGTTTATGCTGATTTTGCTGAACTATTTCATTTCCGGGTCTGTCTTATCTTTTCATCAGTGGCTGTAGGAAGGGAGATATGAATAATGAGAAAAATTGTTGTAGGTTCCAGGCAAAGCGCGCTGGCGTTAACACAGACAAACTGGGTGGTTGACCGGCTAAAAAGCTTTGGTCTTCCTTTTGAATTCGAGATTAAAAAAATTGTGACAAAAGGGGACCGTATTCTTGATGTGACCCTGTCCAAAGTAGGCGGCAAAGGATTGTTTGTCAAAGAAATTGAACAGGCGCTACTTGATGGAGAGATCGATATGGCGGTTCACAGCATGAAAGATATGCCGGCCGTATTGCCGAAAGGTCTTACTATCGGCTGCGTGCCGCAACGCGTAGACGTGCGGGATGTGCTCATTAGCGAACACGGCACTCCGCTGGATAAGCTTCCGGCGGGTTCCGTTGTAGGAACAAGCAGCCTCCGGCGTGCGGCCCAATTGAAAGCGCTCCGTCCGGATCTTGTTATTGAACCGATTCGGGGCAATATTGATACCCGCATGCGTAAGCTGAAAGAAGAAAGCTTTTCGGCTATTGTTCTGGCGGCAGCTGGTCTGGAGCGGATGCAGTGGAACGGGGAAATTACCGAATTTTTCCCGGTTGAAGTGAGTCTGCCCGCAGTTGGGCAGGGAGCGCTTGCGATTGAGTGCCGCGAAGACGACACAGAACTGCTGGAATTGTTAAGTAAGCTTCATCATGAAGAAACAGCGCTTGCCGTCCGGGCGGAGCGCGCCTTTTTACGCACATTGGAAGGCGGTTGCCAGGTACCGATTGCCGCTCATGCTATTGTTACGGATGGAGCCATTTCCCTGACCGGCCTTGTGGCTGACCCGGATGGAGAGAATGTACTCAAAGAAAGTATCAAAGGTACCGATCCTGAGCAGCTTGGGGTGCAGCTTGCCAGGAAGTTAAAAGAAAAAGGCGCCGATACCATTCTGGAAAAAGTGAGTAAGGAAAACCAAGCATGAACGCTGTCCGTCCACTTGAAGGCAAGCGTATTGTCGTGACGAGAGCACGGGAACAAGCGGAAGAGTTTATCCGCAAAATCGAGCGGCTGGGTGGCGAGGCCATCGCCTGTCCGGTTATTCGGTTTGTGCCGCCTTCTGATCCTGCTCCGCTTGATCGCGCCTTGCGCGCTCTGCCCTCATTTGACTGGCTGTTTTTCACCAGTGTAAATGGGGTTGCTTTTTTCTTTCGGCGCCTTGCGGAACTCGGGTATAGCATGGACGATTTTAATGGACAGATTGCCGCCGTAGGGAAAAAGACAGCTGCCGCTCTTGCAGATAGAGGATTTTTCGTGCCGCATATTCCCGGTAAATTTACTGCCGAACATCTGGTAGAGATAATGAAGGATAAGCTAGAGCCGGGGCAAAAAGCGCTGCTGCCCCGGGCAAACATCGGCCGTGAAGTACTTCCGGAAGGACTTAGGGCGCTTGGATTGGAAGTGACAGATGCGCCCGCTTATGATACGGTAAGGGCAGAGGAAAATATTGCTCAAATGAAGAGGCAATTAAAGCAGAAGAAAGTCGACATGGTCACGTTCACCAGTCCGTCTACGGTACGCCATTTTTTAGCTGGTTTTAGCGAACAAGAGAGGCAGGAGTATCTGGCGGGAGTACATATCGGAGTTATCGGTCCTGTTACTGCGAAGGCGGTGCAGGATGCCGGACTTTCTGTCCATGTGATGGGCGACGAATACAGCATTGACGGTCTGCTGCGGGCCATTTTGAATTATACCGGGTGGTAACCCGAAGGAGGATGGAATGATGTCTTTACATTTTCAACGCCATCGCCGTCTGCGTACAACAGCCGCGATGAGGAATCTTGTCCGCGAGACGTATTTGCATACGAATGACTTTATTTATCCGTTATTTGTTGTGGAAGGCGATAATATAAAACATGAGATCTCTTCCATGCCGGGCGTGTTCCATTATTCCTTAGACCGCCTTGAAGAAGAAGTTGCTGAAGTGGTGGAGCTGGGAATTCAGTCGGTGATAGTATTTGGTGTGCCGAACCATAAAGATGAATGCGGGTCAGAGGCTTATGCGGAAAATGGTATCGTGCAGCAGGCGATTCGAAAAATTAAACAGTGGGCACCGCAACTTGTGACGATGGCCGACACTTGCCTGTGTCAGTACACTGAACATGGCCATTGCGGTGTGGTGCGCGATGGTTATGTGGATAACGACCCGAGTTTGGAATTGCTTGTAAAAACGGCGGTTTCCCAGGCGGCGGCTGGCGCTGATATGATCGCGCCTTCCAATATGATGGACGGGTTTGTTGCAGCAATTCGGCAAGGACTTGATGAAGCTGGTTTTATCAATACGCCGATTATGTCGTATGCCGTCAAATATGCTTCCCAATTCTATGGACCGTTTCGTGATGCCGCACATTCCGCGCCGCAGTTCGGCGATCGTAAAACGTACCAGATGGATCCGGCCAACCGTCGCGAAGCGCTGCGTGAGGCGGCTTCCGACGTGGCAGAAGGAGCGGATATGCTAATGGTGAAACCGGCGATGGCTTACATGGATATTATCCGTGAAGTAAAAGACAGCTTTGACCTTCCTGTGGCAGCTTACAATGTAAGCGGTGAGTATTCTATGATTAAAGCGGCGGCTTTGCGAGGCTGGGTTGATGAGAAGGCTATTACGCTTGAACTGCTCACCGGACTGAAGCGTGCTGGTGCTGATATGATTTTAACGTATTCAGCGAAAGATGCGGCCCGCTGGTTGAAGGAAATAGATAAATAATAACAGGGGGGCATGACAATGCATAAAGTGTACAACAAATCAATCGAAAGTTTCGCCGAAGCAAAAAAATATATGCCGGGCGGAGTAAATAGCCCTGTACGCGCTTTCAAATCGGTTGGCATGAACCCGGTGTATATGGAGCGTGGTGTCGGTTCAAAAATTTATGATGTGGATGGAAATGAATACATTGACTATGTATGTTCTTGGGGTCCATTGATTCTGGGGCATTGCCATCCAGCAGTGCAGGAAGCACTCAAAGAAACGCTGGAAAAAGGCACAAGTTTCGGTGCACCGACTGTGCTTGAGACGGAGATGGCCAAGCTTGTATGCGAAATCGTGCCCTCCGTGGAAGTTGTGCGTATGGTTAATTCTGGAACAGAAGCGACGATGAGCGCGCTTCGCTTGGCGCGCGGGTACACGAAGCGTGATAAAATTATGAAGTTTGAAGGATGTTATCATGGACATGGCGACAGTTTGCTTATCAAAGCCGGTTCCGGTGTAGCAACGCTAGGATTACCGGACAGTCCGGGTGTACCTGCTTCCCTGGCAGCCAACACCATTACGGTGCCGTATAATGATTTGGAAAGCGTAAAATTAGCATTTGAGCGTTTTGGACATGAATTGGCGGCTGTTATCGTCGAGCCAGTAGCGGGCAACATGGGTGTCGTTCCGGCGCTGCCGGGCTTTTTGGAGGGGCTGCGTAAACTGACAAAAGAATATGGAACGATATTAATTTTTGATGAGGTTATGACCGGATTCCGCGTGGCGTACAACTGCGGCCAGGGTCGTTTCGGCATTACGCCTGACTTAACGACGATGGGAAAAGTAATCGGCGGGGGTCTTCCGGTCGGTGCGTACGGCGGCAAGGAAGAAATCATGCGCCAAATTGCACCGGATGGTCCCGTGTATCAGGCAGGTACATTGTCGGGAAATCCGTTGGCAATGGCAGCCGGTTACGCGACATTGAAAGAACTCAGCAAGCCAGGTGTGTATGAAGAGTTAGAACGTAAGAGCGCCCGTCTGGAAGAAGGCATTGCCGCTAACGCGAAAGAACTGGGTATTCCAATCCATATCAACCGCGTTGGCTCTATGATAGGCGTCTTCTTTACCGATCAGAAAGTAATCAACTATGAAACGGCAAAAACGTCTGACCTGGATCGTTTCGCCAAATACTTCCGTCTGATGCTAGAAGAAGGCATTTCGCTACCGCCGTCACAGTTTGAAGGGATGTTTGTATCTACGGCCCACACGGACGAAGATATTGAACGGACGATTGCAGCGAACTACAATGCGTTGAAGCAACTATAATTCGATGTGCTAAATACCTGAGACCTTTTCGGTTTCGGGTATTTTTTTATATGTTTATGGCTTTCTTTCGTTTTATGATGCTGTGCGAAAACAGTATTTTGTCGTGTAAAAGTTTCCGTAGGAAATGAGCATATCCCTCTTTTTTTTTCTATATATTTTAAGGAAAGCAATTTAGAGGAGGGAGGATTTCATCAACATGCAAAACAATCGAGCCGCCATTTTGACGTTTCCGGTGCAACATTCGGTTTTTATTTCTCCTGATCAGAGTGAAATTGAACAAATTGATGAGATAGAATTGACACCTCACATTCAAATTCAGGAAACGGTGGATGAGGTTATCGTTTCAGGTTATCTGAAATTAGAAGGGAAATATGTCGGAAAACCGCCCAAATTTCCAGATATTCCATCGAATGAAAAGGAAATGCCTGTAACTGGTTACGTGGATTCTGTTGTATTTAATCCATTTTCTATGAACCCGGACGATTTTGAAGAGGAGAGTGAACGAACCACATTTATAGAAAAAATTCCGGTTCACATTTGCATTGCGCGCAGCAAAATCGAAGACATAGAGCAAATGTATGCTTCGATTTTGTCCTTTGACTATGAAATCCAATCCACACGCAAATTATCTATTATCGCCGAATTGGCATTGAACGGGGTAAAAAACGCAGGTTTCGCAAGCTCTGCCACTGAAGAAACAAAACTGTTGCAAACGAAATTTGAGTATGTTGCTTCCCATCAAGAAGCCGAAGAGACGCAAGAAAGCGAGGCATCATCCCGTCCAGCTGATGACAAAGGAGAAGAAGATTCCACGCAATCTGAGGCCACCCCTGCGATATTCATTCCAAAAGAAGAACAAGCTATAGCAGAAACGGATAAGGAAGATGATGTTGTACAGGAAACAGATGCCGCGGCTCCTCCCCAACCGACTATCCAATCAGTAAAGATGGAAGAAGGAAGAAAAGACGAGGAGATAACTGAACCATCAGTCGAAGCCAAGATGATGAAAGAACAGCCGGTTCAGGCAGAGGCGGTGAAAGCGGAAGAGCAGCCGGTTCAGGCAGAGGCGGTGAAAGCGGAAGAGCAGCCGGTTCAGGCAGAGGCGGTGAAAGCGGAAGAGCAGCCGGTTCAAGCAGAGGCGGTGAAAGCGGAAGAGCAGCCGATTCAGGCAGAGGCGGTGAAAGCGGAAGAACAGCCGATTCAGGCAGAGGCGGTGAAAGCAGAAGAACAGCCGGTTCAGGCAGAGGCGGCGAAAACGGAAGAACAGTCGGTTCAGGCAGAGGCGGTAGAAAAGACTATACAAGCGAATGGAACGGAAGAAGAAGCAAGGTCACACACGCCGGAAACGAAACAACAAGAAACGGATGTACAAAGTACAGAAACAGAGGCAGAGCTTACCGAAGAGTCTGCATCCGTGACTGTGCCCGATGTTCAAAGCAAGGCGCACGACGAATGTAATGAAGAAAAAGAGAACCGCGCCGAAGAAAGAGAAGAAGCAAAAGTATCCATTACGTTGAAAGGTACAAAACGTGACCCGGTTACCGTTACGACGCCATTTTTGTCTTCTTATGGACAGCGTGGAGAAAATGAAGCAATAGAGAGAAGTGCCGAAGAGGAAGAAGCGGTTGAAGAAGTAAGGGACGAAGAAGAAGCGCCAGGGGAAGAAGAAGAAACACTAGAAGAGGACAAAAAAGGCAGCGCGTTTTATTTGATGTCGTTCATGAAGCAAAAGGAAGAGAAGTTTACTCGTTTAAAAATGTGCATTGCACAACAGGATGAAACGTTAGAGGAGATTGCGGAAAAATACAATGTAAGTGTGATAGATATCGCTCAAGCGAACGGATTGCATTCAAGCGCAACCGTAGCGAAAGGGCAAGTTCTTTACATTCCTGTTAAAGCTTAGCGGCAGAGGGGGAGAAAGATGAAACTGCAACATGAGACATTACGCAGTCATCTGGAAGAATACCCTTTTGCTGTTATTGAAGTGAAGCAGGAAAAGAACGATTGGTATGTGCTATCCGACAGAGGCAAAAAGCGTATCACTTATTGCACAGATGAAAACTTGCTACGTTGGTCGCATCATTGGCGCGAGTGTTTGGCTGCCAGTGGATTCCGGTATGTGGAACGTTATATAGCGACAAGGAGCGGCACGCATTGGATTTCTGATGATACTGGTTGCTATGCGTTGTCCGATTACTGGGAAAAGGACGATTCGTGGGTAAGGCATCCGTTCTGGCAGATGGAAGGATATTCTGTGCTTGGTATGCTTCTTGCCCGTATTCATGCCTGCTCTGACTACAAAATCAGGATCGTTCCCGGACGCTATTGCACAAAAGGAATACTTACTGAAGCAGCCTTAAGGAATAGTTATCGTTATCTGGATACTATAATGCAAAATCTTTATAACAGGAAAAGCGCTGAGGAAAAATGGCTATTTTACAATCTCTCCCGCACAGTGGAAAGGGTGAGGATGGCGGAGGCATTATACGTAGCAAGCGGGGTGGAACATGATGCAACCCCGCTTTCGTTTGCGTATATGGAGCTGGCTTCTCTTGTGCGCTGGGAAGGAGTATGGTACATTACCGGACTGCATGCACCCGTGCTTGCGCGGCGACATGAAGATACGCTTTCATTGCTTGAGCAAATCTGGCGTGCAGGCGGGGCGGACGGTGTGCAGGCGTTTCTTTCCGCATACGCGGATGAGCGTAGGTTGACAGTAGAAGAAAGAAATTATTTGCTTTCACTGCTGGCTTATCCATTACCTGTTTTATTGCGAATAAAAAGCGCAACCTCCCTGAAAGATGAACAAGAAAGCATTGCTACCGGCTTTCGGCTGCAATATCAAAGGGAACAATTGCTTGCATGTGTAATGGAAATGCACGGGTTATGCGGGGAGGGAAGCGACTGATGGAAAACATAGAGCAGCGGACAAAGCATGTATTACATGAATATGATTTACGCCTGCATAATCTTGTCCAGGAGGGGCAAAACCGCTGGAAAGCGGAAACAGACTGCGGGAGTTTTTGGCTTGAGGTAACGCATGAACACCCATTGCAGCTGAACTTTGTCGCTTCTTGGCTTCGCTATCTTTCGGCGCGCGGTGTGCGAAGCGTGATTCCTTTTTGTCTTACGAAATACGGAGAGCCCTGCGTGGTTACGTATGAAGGAACGTATTTGCTGCTTCCCTGGATTGAACAGATAGCTATGATCAAAGATTTGCCGGATTGGGATATAAAAGTATTAAAAGAGATGGCACGCATTCATAAAATAAGTGCGGAGGCCGGGGAACAATGGCGGGGATATGCTCCGGTTTCGCTTAGACAAGTTCGGCAGCGATGGGAAGAAGGAATCGCGAGAATCGAAGAGATAGCAGAAGCCGGAGGAAAAAGAAAGACTGCTTCCGCGTTTGAAAGAGCAGTAAGAAATAGCGCGGAGCAGGTTCGGCAATTTGCCGAGTGGGGCATACAGGAACTGGAGAAGGTGGCCGTGAGTAGCGATGTTTTACATTTATCCCGCGCCCTGTGTCACGGACGCGTCCATAGCAGGAATATTCTTGTCGGAGCCGGGCGACAGATCTATTTTATCAATTTTGAGCGTGCTAATTTCGATACGCCGGTGCGGGATGTAACGCTATTTTTCCGCCGTTATGGACCTGCTTGGGAATGGCGGAAAGGAAAGGGGAGGGAGTGGCTGTACGCCTACGAATCGGAGAGATGTCTTACGAAGGGAGAGCGAAGACTTCTAGCGTGTTATCTTATGTATCCGGAGCGGCTGATGGAACTTGCGCGCAAATATGTGCGCGCTTCAAAGGAACGGCGAGAGCAAATGGAACAACAACAAGTCCTAGCATGGAAGAAGCATCTCCGGCTTTTGCCGAAGATGCATGAGTTCGCTTTGGGAATCGAACAAAATTGAGCCGCAAACAAGCGACGGTTGCGGCTCATATATAATCAAGTAAAATGGCGGCGTATATCAGAATAAGTAGCGACAGCAGCACCACATCAAATGAAGTTGGAAACAGGATCGTGCGAATGAATTGGAACACGATAAAAGGAATAATGAGCTGCAAAGCACCGAAGCGAATTTTTAGATAGAACGGGTGGTAACGCCAGCGTCCTTTCATTTTTGCTAGGCTCCTTTCCATGCTTTTTCCTGCTTCCAGTATACGTCTCTTTCTAATAATAGGTGCGCGTCTACCGTTACTTTCCTAATACTACAAAGAAAAAAGAGGAGCAAATAAGGCTCCTCTTTTTATAGTATATATAATTCAAATTTTTGTAACGAAGTTGACAAATTTTTTTGATAAATGATCGTTGATCCCGAGAAGTAGGCGATATATCCTAAAATCGTAGCAGGGAGTAGTCACTAAGATATACTTTAACAACATTATCTCATTGTTTAACTTGTATGTCAAGTTAAAACTATCCTTATATTGTTAAATTCCATTATTTATATTTTGTGGGGGTTTTAGTATGTTGTGAAGGAAGAGGTACTTTTTAAGCACAAGGTAATTTCTTAAACAGTAGAGGGGGAGGTTGATAACATGTTAAGTAAT
The DNA here is from genome assembly GCF_001439585.2 of Aneurinibacillus sp. XH2. NCBI lineage: Bacteria > Bacillati > Bacillota > Bacilli > Caryophanales > Paenibacillaceae > Aneurinibacillus > Aneurinibacillus sp. XH2. Next base: position 829,358 of record NZ_CP014140.1, read on the forward strand.
GCTCCATTCAGTAGCGCGAAGAATTTCTGGTACAGTGCGATGTTCTGGCTCATCATTTCAATGATCGCCGGGCTTGTTGTGGCGATCAAGCAAATTTACCCTGACTTTCTGTACTTCCCAGGGGCGGATGCTCTTAATTTCGCGTTAACTTACGCACACATCCGCATCATCCATACGAACGGGGTTTTGCTCGCATGGTTGTCCATGGCGATGGTCGGCGCTATGTTTTACATTATTCCGAAGCTTACGCGCACGCAGCTGTGGAGTGAAAAATTGGGCAACATAACGTGTCTGATTTGGAACCTGGCGATCGCTACAGCTGTTGTCGTTATCTGTATGGGATATTCTACCGGCGTGGAATATGCGGAGCTGCCGTTATTCCTTGATGTGGGCGTTGTTCTTTTGTGTGTGCTGATATCGGTTAACCTGTTTATGACGATTGCGAAACGCCAGGAGAAACAGTTATACGTTTCGATTTGGTATTTTATCGGCTCTTTGATCTGGTTGCCGCTCGTTTATACGGTCGGCAATATCCCATCTTCCCTTATTGGCGGCGCCGCGCAAGCCAACATGAACTGGTTCTATGGACATAACGTTCTTGGTTTATGGTTTACAACAGTGGGGATAGGTCAAATCTACTACTTACTGCCGAAATTAACAGGTAAACCGTTATACAGCCATAAGCTTTCACTTATCGGTTTTTGGACAATTGCCACGATTTATGTGTGGAACGGCCCCCATCATCTGGTAAACGGTCCAATCCCGGTATGGTTGATGAAAGCGGGCATTATTCCTTCCGTTCTTTTAATTATTCCGGTTTGGACAGTGCTTGCCAACGTATTTGGTACAATGCGTGGCATGTGGTACAAAGTATCCGAAGACGTAAACATGAAGTTTCTTATTACGGCTTCCATTTTCTATTTGATGGCGTGTTTGCAGGGGCCTTTTCAATCATTGATGCAGGTAAGCGCAGTCGTTAAATTTACGCACTGGGTTGTCGGTCACGCGCATATGGCTCCATTTGCTGCTTTCTCATTTGTTTGCTTTGTGACGATTTATTATGCCATCCCCCGCCTGACGGGCCGCAACATTTATAGCAAAAGATTAATGAATCTTCATTATTATTTTTCTGTTATCGGCTTTTTGATGTTTGCTTTCACGCTCTGGATTGCGGGCGTTATTCAGGGTTTTGCGTGGATGGAGGGAAAACCATTCATGGAAACGGTTCAGTCCGTGCGTTCGCTTATCATCTGGCGGGCGATTGGCGGCACGATGATGATTATCGGTCAGTTCTTCTTCGTATTTAACATTTGGAAAACCGTGAAGTCCGGTACGAAATTTGCGACGGGGAAAGAACGTGTCGTTGCTTAATTTACGACAGGGAGGGGACGATGGTGGAAAGAAATGCATTAGCTATTTATCTTGCTGCGATTGTGCTTTTTATGATGGGGACGTTTGCGACGATTATCTTGCCGTTTTTCGATAAAGAGATGATGATGCCAACAGCGAATGCGGAAGCGCGCGATTACGCGCCGGATTCTCCAGAGGCGAAAGGGCGCCAAGTATATATTGAGAATGGATGTAATACCTGTCATACACAGGTGGTCCGTCCGGTGAAGGCCGATTTGGCGATGAATATTGGACCTGTAACTGTACCTGGTGATTACGCAAATGACCGCCCACATTTATTCGGTTCTAACCGCACAGGCCCGGATTTGATGTGGGTGGGCGCACGCACAAGCAAAGAGTGGCATATCGAACATTTGAAAAATCCGCAAAAAATAGTCCAAGGTTCCATTATGCCTAAGTATGATTATTTGAGTGATGAGGATATGAATAATCTTGTTGCGTACTTGATGAGTTTGAAGCCGGCTCCGGCGAAGTAACCGGGGAGGAGGAGGCGATAATATGTCTGATAAGCACAAAAATCATGAACAGCACGAAGAGCATTATGATGAAGTCATGGGAATGAAGCAAGGACACGGAAAAGTACCTCGTTTCCTAATTATTACGTATGCCGTGTTAGCCGTTTGGGCTGTCGGGTATGCGCTGACCGCCAAAGGGATTGATGAACGTCCGGCCGGTGGAGAAGCGGCACAGGGCGTAAGCGTGGAAAAAGGAAAAGGACTTTCCGGACAGTGTGTAGCTTGTCATGGTGCCGATCTGAAAGGCGGCATGGGGCCGTCTCTTTATGGCATAGTAGATAAGCTAAAGCCTGAAGGCGTGAAGGATGTTCTAACCAAAGGACGGGGCAGTATGCCAGCGTTGGGAGCTTCCTGGACGGAAGAGCAGAAGGATTCCATGGTTGAATTCCTGAAAACGTTGAAATAAATGAAAAAAGACCAGATAGGCCTTTTTCTGGTCTTTTTTGTTTTTCATAATCTCAGTGATATAATAAATGGAAAATATGAAAAAGAGTGGTGGGCAAGCATGCTGAACAGCGTACAGATTGTTTACTATATTCTCTGGTTTACGGTCATTGGAGGTCTGCTCTTCATGATGGTTAAAATCCTATCGTCGCGCGATTAACATAACAATTTGAGTGAATTTCATATTATACGTTTGGCTTGATAACGGCGGTTCAAAGCGGGTCGTATTACCGCATGAATATCGAGCGCCGAATGTGATGCATATAAGAGGTGCGAACAGCAATGAAGAAACTTTCCACGGTAGCCTGGCGTAGTCTTAAGCGAAAAATATCGCGCACCGTACTGCTTTCGGGAAGCGCTGCCATTACCGCTTTTATTTTGTTTGCAAGCTATTTTTTTGTTCTTTCTATGGAGCGAAGCATCGAAGCGAGTTCCAGCCGCTTGGGCGCCAGCTTAATGGTCGTGCCCAAGGGGTTCGGCGGTCAGGCAGGCGATATGATTATTTCCGGAACACCGACCAAATTTTATATGCCGGAAAGCATACTTGATAAAGTGCGTACCATCAGCGAAGTGGAAATTGCTTCTCCTCAGCTTTATCTGGAAACCGTTTCGACGGTATGCTGTCAGACGGCAGGGAATTTTCCGGTAGTCGCCTATGACCCAGAAACTGATTTTACGCTGAAAAATTGGACAGCCGCAGACAAAAAAGTAGGGAAATATGATCTAATTGCAGGCGCGGAGGCGGGCGGCAAAAATTACATTTACCACTTTGACAATGAATACATGCAGGAATGGATTACGCTTTTTGGTAAGGATTTTATATTAAAAAACATGATTTTCCCTACGGGTATGGGAACGGACAGGACGCTGTTTATTACGCTGGATGCGGCGCGCGAACTAAATCATAAAGACAGCAAGCTTGATTTTCCGGAAAACTCTATTTCTATTATCCTTGTAAAAACAAAACCAGGAATGGAGGAATTTGTAAAGCGTCAAATTGAGCGGATGAACTTGGAAGTTGATGTGGTTAAAGGGAGCGGATTGCAAGAAACGGTAAACAAACAGATTTTTCCCGTGAAAATGATGAGCTATATGATGATTGGTCTTGTGCTTATTATGAGCGCACTGCAAGTAATGACCATGTTTACCGCGCTTATTAGCGAGCGTCGGAAAGAAATCGGCATGCTGCGTGCCATGGGTGCTTCCCGCGCTGTTACGTTCCGCTTACTGTTGATGGAAGCAGGTTTTGCCTCCGTGATCGGAGCGGCCATTGGCTCTTTACTGGCTGGCGCGGCTTTGTACGATAATCGGATTTTACTTTTGCAACTGTTACAGTTACCGATGCTGTTTCCTGATTGGGTGACCGGCTTTTTTATCGGCGCGGGCACAACGGCGGCAACGGCGCTGATTGCGGTGCTGGCTGCGTTCTTCCCCGTGCGCTCTACGTTAAAGCTACAGCCATATGAAGCGATTCGGGAGGGGGAGCAATAATGATTTCGCTTGAGAATATTCATAAAACATACCGCATCGGGCGCGAGCGGAAAGTTCATGCCCTTAAGGGCATAAGCGAAACGATTCATGCCGGCGAATTTGTCGCGGTTGTCGGACCTTCCGGTAGCGGGAAATCGACGTTTCTTGCGATAGCAGGACTTCTGGAGCGTCCGACAGAAGGGACGGTGCGTTTCGATGGCAAAGACGTTACCGGTTTGAGCGACAAGGAACGGACGCGCATCCGGGCAGAACAATGTGGCTTTGTGTTTCAGTTTCCAAGCCTTATCCCGACATTGAATACGCTGGAAAATGTACTTCTGCCGAAAACATTGTGCCGCACATACAAAAAAAGCGATGAAGAATGGGGACGGAATTTGCTTGCACGGGTAGGGCTGGACGATAAGCTGGACAATTTACCTTATCAATTGAGCGGGGGCGAACAACGAAGGGTTGCACTTGCCCGCGCGCTCATAAATAAGCCTGACGTGATTTTTGCGGATGAACCAACAGGGGCGGTTGATGAATATAATGCTATTATCATCATCGAACTTTTCAAAGAATGGAACGCTCAGGGCAGAACGGTCATTATGGTGACACACGATATGAAATTAGCTGCTGAAGCCGGTCGTATTATCCAATTAGAGCAAGGACGATTAAAAATCTCTATATGAAATGAATAGCAGAAGCTCTGTCATTTTGCTTTCCTTGTCAACAAAAAACGGCTTCATGTAAAAAAGGCAACAAGCACGAAAAAAAGACGGTGACAGCTTCGTATTGACTATTTTCTCACAAACTGGGTACAATGAATAATAAGTTTATAGCGATAGAATCAGCGATGAAGAGGAAGAGTATATTAGGATGCCATACCAGAGAGTGGGCCAGCGGTGGAAGGTCTGCATGGAAGTACTAATAGAAGGTAGCCTTGGAGCTGTCTGCCTGAACAGATAAGTAGGGTAGACCGGGATATCCCGTTATCATGAGAAAGCGAGCCGGCATGTAAAAAGCACGTGCAGGCTAACAAAGGTGGTACCGCGAACAAACTCCTTCGTCCTTTGGCTGGGCAGGGAGTTTTTTTTCATGTAGCAGAAGATTTTAGGTAAGCTTTCTATACTATTTATTTGGAATTTTTGATGGAGGTATTACGTATGTCGAATCAGCACAATCAAACTGAAATGCCGACGAAATATGAACCGAAACAGACGGAAGCGAAATGGTATCCGTTCTGGCGCGACAATGGCTATTTTAAAGCGGAGTGCAATCCGAAGAAACAGCCGTTCACGATTGTGATTCCGCCGCCGAACGTAACCGGGAATCTGCATATCGGCCACGCGCTGAACAATACGTTACAGGATATTATGATTCGTTTTAAAAGAATGCAGGGCTATAATGCGCTCTGGTTGCCTGGCATGGACCACGCCGGTATCGCGACGCAGGCACGCGTGGAAGGCAAACTGCGCGAAGAAGGTGTAACACGTCATGAATTGGGCCGCGAAAAGTTTGTGGAAAAAGTGTGGGAATGGAAAGAACACTATGCGAATGTGATTCGGGAACAGTGGACAAAAATGGGACTTTCCCTCGACTACAGCCGCGAGCGCTTTACGCTTGACGAAGGGCTTTCCCGCGCGGTGCGCGAAGTGTTTGTACGCTTGTATGAAAAGGGCCTTATCTATCGCGGTAAATATATTATTAACTGGGATCCGATGACCCGTACAGCACTTTCCGATATTGAAGTGGAGTACAAGGATGTGCAGGGCGCGCTCTATCATATGCGCTATCCGCTTAAAGATGGCACAGGTTATATCGAGGTAGCAACGACTCGCCCGGAAACGATGCTTGGCGACACCGCAGTCGCTGTACATCCGGAAGATGAGCGCTATAAGCATCTAATCGGCAAGACGGTTATTCTTCCTATCGTTGGACGAGAAATTCCGATTGTAGCGGACGACTATGTGGACCGCGAATTTGGAAGCGGTGCCGTGAAAATTACGCCGGCTCACGATCCGAATGACTTTGAAATCGGACAGCGTCATAACCTGCCGCAAATCCTTGTCATGGACGAAGCGGGCAAAATGAATGAAAACGCGGGAGCTTATCAGGGACAGGACCGTTTTGAATGCCGCAAAAATATCGTGCGTGACCTGCAAGAACAGGGCGTACTGTTCAAAATTGAAGAACACACCCACTCTGTGGGGCACAGTGAGCGCAGCGGCGCAGTTATCGAGCCGTATTTGTCTACACAATGGTTTGTGAAAATGAGGCCGCTGGCGGAGCGCGCCATCGAGGCACAAAAGGTAAAAGAGGGCGTAACATTCGTGCCAGAACGCTTCGAAAAAATTTATTTGCACTGGATCGAAAACGTGCGTGACTGGTGTATTTCCCGCCAGTTGTGGTGGGGACACCGCATTCCGGCCTGGTATTGTGATGATTGCGGCGAAATGACGGTATCGCGCGAAGATATTCACAAGTGTCCGAAGTGCGGCAGTCAAAACATTAAACAAGATCCGGATGTGCTGGATACATGGTTTAGCTCGGCGCTGTGGCCGTTCTCGACGCTTGGTTGGCCGGATGAAACGGAAGACATGAAGCATTTCTATCCGAACGATGTACTTGTAACCGGTTATGATATTATTTATTTCTGGGTTGCACGTATGATTTTCACCGCGCTTGAATTTACGGATAAAAATCCGTTTAAGTATGTATTAATCACCGGTCTTGTGCGCGACGCAGAAGGGCGGAAGATGTCTAAGTCGCTTGGCAACGGGGTTGACCCGATGGAAGTTATCGACAAGTACGGCGCGGACGCGATGCGCTTTATGCTGGCGACAGGTTGCACACCGGGGAATGATCAGCGCTTCCGATGGGAACGTGTGGAAGCGGCGCGAAACTTCGCGAATAAGATTTGGAATGCGTCCCGCTTTGCGTTGATGAACATGGAAGGCTTTACGTATGAAGATATTGATGTGACCCGGAATCTTGGGATAGCAGATAAATGGATTCTGCACCGTTTGAATGAAACGATTAAAGATACGACCCGTTTGCTTGATAGTTTTGAATACGGTGAAGTGGGCCGCGTGCTGTACAATTTTATCTGGGATGAATTGTGCGATTGGTATATCGAAGTGGCGAAGCTTCCGCTGTACGGCGATGACGAAGCGGCGAAGAAAACGACGCGTTCGGTACTCGCATATGTGCTTGATCAAACGATGCGTCTTTTGCATCCGTTCATGCCATTTATTACGGAAGAAATTTGGCAGCATTTGCCGCATAAAGGTGACAGCTTAATTGTAGCCTCCTGGCCAGAATACAAGCCTGAGCTAGAAAATCCGGCGTCTGTGAAGCAGATGGAACTTTTGATGGATGTCATCCGCAACGTACGCAATATTCGCGCGGAAGTAAATGTACCGCTTAGCAAGAAAATTGAACTGTTTATCAAAGCAAACGACGAAGAAACGCTCAGCTATCTTGAGGATGGTAAAGCGTATATTGAGCGCTTCTGCAATCCGGATGTGCTGAAAATCGGAACGGATATTCCGGCGCCGGAAAAAGCGATGTCAGCCGTCGTAAGCGGGGCAGAATTGTACCTGCCGCTCGCAGGCTTGATTGATATTGAACAGGAAATCGCTCGCCTCGAAAAAGAATTGAAGGTATTGGACGCCGAAGTGGAACGCGTGCAGAAGAAACTATCCAACAAAGGCTTCGTAGAAAAAGCGCCGGCCCATATTATCGAACAAGAGCGGGCGAAAGAAGCGGACTATCTTGAAAAGCAAGCCAAAGTAAAAGCAAGAATCCAAGAGCTCAGAGGGTGATGGTACGTTGACTGCTAAGTCGTTAGAACAGGCCCTTTCCTGGCTGGCCGGACTGGAGCGCTTCTCCGTCCGGCCTGGCCTTGAGAGGATGGAATATATGATGGAGCGCCTCGGGCATCCCGAGCGTCGCTTAAAGTTTATTCATATTGCCGGCACGAACGGAAAAGGTTCGACTGCTGCTTTTTTACAATCGATCCTGCGAAAAGCCGGGCATGAAGTCGGACTTTTTGTATCGCCTTATGTTGTTTCTTTCCACGAGAGAATTCAGCACAATGGAGAACCGATTGCGCCGGAAGATCTGCTTGCGCTTATTGAAAGAATTCGCCCGATCGTGGAAGAGATGAAAGATGCAGCATGCGGCGCGCCAACGGAATTTGAAGTCGTTACTGCGCTGGCGCTCCTATATTTCGCTACAGTGTCGTACCCGGATATCGTAGTTTGGGAAACCGGCCTAGGAGGAAGGCTGGATTCGACAAATATTGTCCATCCGCTCGCTTGCATCATCACTAATGTCGGTTTTGATCATATGAATATACTGGGAGGGGATCTTCACGCTATTGCCCGGGAAAAGGCCGGGATTATCAAAAATGGTGTCCCGGTTATTACCGGGAAAATGTCCGAGGAAGCGCTGGAAGTAATCGAAAGCGTGGCCCGTGAGCGAAAAGCTTCGCTGTATCGGGAAGGCAAAGAATACGAAGCGGTGAGAATCCGAAAGGGAGACAAAGAAATTCTTGATTTTAGCGGCACGTTTGGCATTTATAATAGGTGCGAACTCGGATTGGTCGGCGAGCACCAGATGCATAACGCCGCTGTAGCTGTAATGGCCTTGCAGGTACTTTCCAATTATTTTGCTCTCTATGTAGAGGAGGAGCACATTAGAACCGGTTTGCGTGAAGCAAAATGGCCCGGCCGTTTTGAAAAGCTTGCCGAAAATCCGGATGTAATTTTAGATGGTGCGCATAATGTAGATGGAGTAAAAGCGCTTACAAAAACGTTGCAGGACTATTATCCGGGTCAAAAAGTTTCTCTTGTTTTTTCCGCGCTCGTCGATAAAAATTACACAGAGATGGCAGAACTGCTTGCCCCTCTGTGCAAACAGGTGTGGGTGACGAAAACTGACCATCCGCGAGCAGCTGAACCGGAGGCGCTCGCTAACGCGTTCCGAACCGCCGGGCCTGATCTGCCCATTTATGCTATAACAGAATGGCAGGAAGCCTGGAGACGGGCACTACATACGGTTCATGAGCAGGATGTGCTGCTTGTGGCCGGATCTTTATATTTTATTTCGGATATACGAAACGAGTGGAAAGAAAACAGGAAAGCTGGTGATGAATAAGATGGACACTCAGGTGGAAAAACAGCAGGAACACAAGCGAGAACATGTTCATTTTATTGGCATTGGCGGGTATGGAATGAGCGCTATTGCCCGTGTCATGCTGGATATGGGATGTCATGTCACGGGCTCGGATGTAGCTCGCAAAGAGCTGACAGATAAACTGCAGCAAAAAGGAGCTCGTGTGTTCATCGGTCATCAGGCGGAAAATATCACGGGCGCGGATTTGGTTATCTATTCGACGGACATTCCGCAGGAGAATGTGGAATTAATGGCTGCGAAAGAACAGGCGATTCCGCTCATTCATCGTTCAAAAATGCTGGCGCGGTTGTTGAATGAGAAAAAAGGCATTGCGGTGGCAGGTGCGCACGGAAAGACAACAACCTCGTCCATGATTGCACTGGTCATGGAGAAGGCTGAAATCGATCCGACGTATATTATCGGCGGTGAAATCATGGACATAGGAAGCAACGCGAAAGCGGGCAGAGGCGAGTTTGTCGTGGCGGAAGCGGATGAAAGCGACGGCACGTTCCTCGAGTACTTCCCGTATATTGCGGTTGTTACCAATATTGAGCCGGATCATCTTGAAAATTACGATGGAGACTTTGAAAATTTAAAAAAAGCGTATCGTCAATTTCTTTCTCAAGTGAAAGAGAACGGGGCAGCGGTTGTATGCATTGACGATCAATATGTGACGGAGATGATTTCGGAAAAGAAGGAAAATGTATCGTTTGTTACGTACGCGATTAACAAAGAAGCCGATTATACTGCAAGCAATATTGAGCCAGGCGACCGTACGATTTCGTTCGATGTGTTCCATCATGGAAAATTGCTAGGCAGGATGAAACTCTCAGTACCAGGGCTTCACAACGTATATAATGCGTTAGCGACGACAGCGGTGTGCATGCAGGCCGGATTAACGTTTGAGCAAATTGCGGAAGCGATTATATTGTTTCGTGGGGCGAAACGGCGTTTCCAAGTCATCGGAGAAGTTAACGATATTCTCGTAGTAGACGATTATGCACATCATCCGACTGAAATTGAGGCAACGCTGGAAGCGGCCCGTTCAACGAATCGTCGCATTATAGCGATATTCCAGCCACAACGGTATACACGCACATTCTTCCTGCTGGATGCGTTCAGCCAAGCGTTTGGCGATGCGGACGAAGTCATTATCGTTGATATTTATTCTCCAGCAAATGATCCGGAAATTGAAGGTGTAAGTGCTGCAAGGTTAGTAGAACGGATTAGGGAGAACAGCAACCCAAACGCCGCTTATATTCCGACAAAGGAAAAAGTAGTGGAGCGGTTGAAGCAAGCCGTGAAGCCAGGCGATCTTGTCCTTACTATGGGTGCAGGAGATATTTGGAAAGTTGCGGAACAGCTAGTAAAGCATTTAAAAGAAGCATAGATATTTTCCGTTTTGTAAAAAATACAATTTCTTAAAAACGATAAAGAGCCTTTTTTCACTTTTACGAGCTGAAAAAAGGCTTTTTCTGTGGATAGAAAAGTTGACAAGAGGGAATTTTTTAGTAAAATCTTCTCTGTCATATCATAAAAAAGTAACAAAGAAAGAGGGTTCAATACATGAGAAATGTCTCTGTAAAAGTGAGGTTGATCATTTCTTTTTTACTAATCGTATTTATTTCTACTAGTTGTTTAGGATTTGTATCGTATAACGTAGCGAAGAAAGAGGTTATGGAGCAAATTTTATATAGTGGCCAAGAGAGCAATAAAACATTGAATACGTTTGTTAACGGAGTCATATATCCACAGGTAAAAAACATTGAGTTTCTGGCACAAAACATCAACTCTGCTGAAGTTGGAACAGAAGGTTTAAGACAACGATTGAACGATTTTCAATCTGCTCATTCCGAGCTTATCAATGCATTTGTAGGAAACGAGAATGGCTCTTATGTAAATGCGCCTAATGTAAAAATGCCGGATGGGTATGATCCGCGTAAGCGACCCTGGTATAAGCAAGCGATGGAAAATAAAGGGGAAGTTATTATTACAAATCCTTATCAAGCCGTTTCCGTAGATGCTGTAGTGGTAACAATTGCTAAAACAACGAAGGACGGCAAGGGAGTCGTAGGCATTGATTTAAATTTAAACCATTTAACAGATGAAGTGAAAAAGGTAAGAATCGGGAAAGAAGGCTATGCCTTTATTCTGGATGAGCAAGGTGAGGTGATTGTTCATCCGCATGAAAAGTATGGGTCTAAAGTCTCGGGTGTACAATATGAAGAGATCATGAAACAAAATTCAGGGGAACTTACATACATGGAAGGCGAGGAACAGATGAACGCCGTATTTTCCGTCAATCCTTTGACTGGCTGGAAAATTGCAAGTGTAATGCCCGAGTCGGAAGCCGAGCAGGAAGTGGCACCTATTTTTTACACCACACTTGTAGTAGTGCTTGTGTTTTTCGTGTTTAGTTTATTGCTTGCGTATATTGTCATCCGTTCCATTACTCAGCCTTTGCAAGATTTGAGGAATGTCGCCGAAAAAGTCAAAGAGGGAGACTTAACGTCCAAAGTTCAAAGCAAGGGCCGGGATGAGCTAAGCGTAGTGGGAACCAGTTTTAATCATATGATCGATTCTTTGCATTCTGTTTTGCAAACGATTAGCGAGAAATCTCATCTGCTGGCTTCTTCTTCGGAACAATTAGCTGCAAGCGCAGAGCAATCAAGTCAGGCATCCGAACATGTGGCGGCGATGACGCAAGATATAACGGAAGAAACGATACAGCAGACGAAGAGCATCGAGAAAGCTTCTTTATCTGTTGATGAAATGTCGAGGGGGATTCAACAAATCGCCGGAAATTCCCAAACGGTTTCTCTTGCCTCTTCTGAAGCGTTGGAGCGGACGGAAAAAGGAAAACAGGCATTGCAAACGATCAATGAAAATATGAGCATGATTACCGATAAAGTAGGAGAATTGAGCAAAGTTATCGAACGCCTTAGTGAACGTTCTAACCAAATTGGCAAAATTGTTGAAGTGATTACGGAAATCGCTAACCAGACAAACTTGTTGTCGCTAAATGCGGCCATTGAGGCGGCAAGAGCTGGGGAGCAAGGAAAAGGTTTTGCGGTCGTCGCCGATGAAGTGCGGAGTTTGGCTGAGCAGTCATCAAATTCGGCAGAAAAAATCAAAGCGCTCATTGCTACCATTCAGCAGGAAATGAAATATGCGGTTCAGTCGATGACGGATAGTACAGATGTCGTACATAAGGGAATGAAAAATGTCCGCGAGGCAGACGAAGCATTTCGTTCGATTTTGCAGTCCATTACGGAAGTAACCACACAAGTTCAGGAAGTATCAGCGGCGGTGCAGCAAATTTCAGCCGGAGCGGAAGAAGTTATGCAAATCACGAAAAATGCCAAGTATTCTCAGGAACAAAACATGGAGAAAATGAGCAGCATTTCGAGCGCAATGGAAGAACAGCTTGCTTCCATGGAAGAGATTTATTCATCGGCCGCTGCGTTGTCAACGATCGCTGAAGAATTAAGAGATAATGTAGATAGGTTTAAAATGTGAAAAACCGGCCTTCTCTTGCCTTTACGACAAGAGAAGGCGTTTTTTATTCAAACTTTCGCGCTTCATTGTTGTTCCATTATTTCATAAATATGAAAGATAATATAAATGTATACACGGGAAAACAAAGTTGACAGTGATATGTATTGTGGTAAAATTTTCCCTGTTATATAGTAAAAATATAACAAGAGAGGGGAGGAAGAAGATGAGAAAAGCATTATCTATGGGACTGTTGTTTTGTATGATGTTTATGCTTTTTTTTACAAGCATTGGGAATGTTTCCGTACGTGCAGAAAATATTGCGGATAACGATGTAGCGTTCATGCAGTATAAAACGAAAATGCAGAAAGGGCACAAGGAAACGTTTACCGTCAATGTTGACCCGAGCAAGGCCGACGCCGTGCGCTGGTCGGTTTCCGATCCGAACGTTTTGCAGTTAAGTCATGACAGGGGGAATTCTGTTGAAGTGACTGCGCTGCAAGAAGGGAAGGCGACGATTACTGTATACTATGAAAAGGGAAGTAGAGGGGATCTTTCATTTCCTGAGCCTCCATCGAATGTAAAGAAAGAGAAACATTTAAAAGAATCCGGGAATCGTTCGCATCAGTATTCTTCCTTGTATGTGGAAGAAACGACAGAAATTAGCGGTAATGCTGATTTCACTGTAAACGATAATGGGTATTTTAGAGGAAACACCGCTATAAGCGGCAACCCTAAGGTGAACATCGGGAAAGATTCTTATTTTGAAACGGTGAAAATTAGTGATAACTCTACTACTACTGTTGGAGCAGATGCTTTTTTCTTTAAAAATCTTACGATTAGCGGGAATGCGGAGCTTACAATCGAAGGTGATGCTTATTTTTTGGATGATGTTGTAGTAAGCGGTCTTCCAAAAATTTGTGTGCGGGGAACCGTATATTATAAGAAAACAAAACCTAATGTTACATGTGCCAAAAACATTGAACCGATGGCTCAAACGAAGACTCTATCTGCAGCGATTACTGTAGAGGTAGGGCCGGCGGAGGAGCAATCACACATCGGACTGAATGGCACCATAGATCCGAAGCAGCAGACAATCGAGACGCAGGATGGGACGGCTGTAGGAGCCGTGAACGTTCAACTTACGCCGTACGGTAAGCCGACCGCCTCTGATTTGGTTCGTGAACCTGTCGATATTGTATTTGTGCTCGACCGCTCCGGTTCTATGGTAAGAAATGAAAACAAGATGGCGAAGGCGAAAGAAGCAACCAAGCACGCCATTGATTTGCTGGCCGATCACTCAGGCAGCAAAAGCGCAGATGATAGAATTGGGCTTGTTTCGTTTAGTACAGAGGCTGAAAAGCTAAGTGATTTAACTACTCATTTTGACACCGTAAAAAAGAGAGTGGAATGGGTTCATGCTGTAGGATGGACGAATTACTGGGCTGCCCTACATATGGCCAAGTCTATGTTTGCAAATAGTACGAACCGTAAGTATATTATCTTTTTAACCGATGGTGTTCCGACACACGGAAAGGGAAAAGATGGGGGAACAGAAGAATGGCAAATTGAAAAAGCGCTGCGGGATGCAGAGGAAGCAGCACGTGAACTGGCAGACAACTCGATTAAATTGTATTCGATAGGTTTTGGCAGAGATGTGCGCATGAAGAATCTAGAACGGCTTTCTTCTCTTACTGGCGGCGCTGCTTACGAAGGAACGATGGACAATTTAAAGTCCCTTTTCGCCCAAATTACAAATAAAATTAAGCAGATTTCCCTGGGGGAAGTCAAGGTGAAAGTGAAGCTGCCTTCTTCTGATGTACAGCTTGCGCCGGATACGGACGCAGTTGTTGATGAATCCGGCTATGTTACGATACGTTTCCCAGATGTGCCCTATACAGAGAATGGCCCTGCGATAGATGCGAACGAATTGAAAAAAGCGCTGAAATTGAAATTTTTAAAAGAAGGAACGTACTCTTTTACAGGTGTTTCTCTGTCATATAAAACGTTCAATGGCAATGTGGTAACGAAACCGTTAGAGGCGTTTACGATTACGGTCGTTCCGCAACGGATTCCGGTTAGCGGCATTGTCCTTAACAAGACAAAATTGGATATGGATATCGATCCTGACCCAAACACCGTTCCGGAAACGCATTGGACAGAACAATTAACTGCTGAAGTAAAACCGTCAAATGCTACGAATAAAAAGGTGATATGGAGTTCGACCGATGAATCGGTTGCTACGGTTGATGAAAATGGAAAGGTAACAGCCAAAGGAGTTGGAACCGCGCAAATTGTTGCCAGAACGGAGGACGGTGGCAAAGAAGCGCGCTGTAACGTTCATGTACGGTTGACGCCTTTATTTAAAGTAAAATCTGATGTAATCGGAGACAACGCATATGTGGTGATTCAGCCACAAAAAGATACAATCCTTCCGACAACGGCATGGTATGTTAAGGAAAAAGGCAAGTGGAAAAAGCTTACTGCAAAAAACGGATATTTTGAGAAGAAACAGATGGTCGTTGTTCTGGATAAAAAAGACGGTCAGCCGGTCAAGACCGATTTGGACATTTGGGCGGTTACATTAGATAAAACCGTGCAGGATGACAGCAACCCGGATGGTAGCAAAATACCTGAAGACAAACGACATGGTGAACGAAAAATAAGAAATGTGTTAGATCCAGAAGGAAATAAAATTGAAGATTATATAGAGCCGCTAGCGGAGATAGCAAAGTCACCGAAGGACAACCGCGCTGCCAGCGTGAAAGCAGGGTATAAGGTAAAGAAACTGCCCCAATTAGTACATTTGCGAATTGTAGATATGAGCATTATCCTGGAAAATACAAAGACGAAAAACACCCAATCGGTGCGACCGGAATTTACACCACCTAAAGAACTAAGTAAAGGCGATAAGGGGTGGGCTGTGCCGAAGCTTTTGAAAGCACCAAACGGCAAAACAGCAACGTATGATGTGAAAATAAAATTAATCATAACATTACAGTCTACCGAAGATTTTAATGTCGATAAAATTGATGCGGTAAAAGAAGAGGGATTGAAACAATTTACAGCGAGTAAAGATGCAGGAAAATTAACGATAAAAGGAACAGAAACTCTGCAATAAGAGGCAGCCGTTATCGGCTGCCTCCGTTTTTGCTCATTATGTCGATGTGCTCATTTCCTGCAATTTGTTTATATTGTGTGTCATATATGTCGATAAAGAAAGTGTCTCCCGCAGGCAATCCAGGTGTTTCCTGTTCAAAAATTCCCCGGTTAAATTGAATGCTCAAGTGAGAAGCGAGCTCTTCTGCCTCTCCTTCCCGTTTTGTATTTAATTCAATATAGCCTCCGCTTGTTCCGATTCCGCCTTTAATACGGTTTACCGATTCCACAGAGTAAATTTCCATTCCTTTTTCTGCTTTGTTGCTATCTGTGGCATCGGTTTCAGGTAAGGAAAAATCCGAATATAAAAAGGCGGACAGGTCAATGTCAGGTGTTGCTATCGGTTTTCCCTCATAACGGTTTGTCAGGATAACTTTTCCGGAAGCGATAATGGCCAAATTTTGTGTTCCCTGATTTGTCTTCTTCTGATTTGTCGCTTCACGAATTGTGACATTGCCGTCAACATAAATCGTACCTGTCATATCAATATCATTAACAATATCCAGATCTCCCTGAATGTAAATCGTGCCTTTATATGTGAAAGGTTCCCCTTCTTTTGTTGGCTCATCTGAAAATTGCCCTTTTTTTCCCATTTCGACTGTGACTTTATGTTCGGAAGGATTTTGCGGAACAATGAATAATTCTGAAACGTTATAGTCGTAAAGGGTTTTTCCCGTAAGCCGGACGGTTAAGGAAGGAGCCTCGATTTCCGGATCATTGGGCTTAGGCTGTCTTGATTCAATGAACATCCGCTCCTTTAGCTTCTTTTCATCTATTTTGCGTAAACCGTCCCCTTCTTCTTCGGAAGACAATGATGTTTCATCTACCACTTCATCAGGCTCCGGTGCGCCCTCTTTTCGTTCTGCTAGTTTCCTGTTTATATATTCACCAACTGTCTCATTATGAAATAGAGACAAAGACTCATCCTCTACGATTTCGATGACAGGCGGCTCCCAACCGGGCAGAAAAGGCTGCTTAGCTTGCAAATCAACGATATGAGAAGGAATGTCCCCCTGTGGCATAAAGATTTGCTTGGCTTTTAGCTCGTTTTTGGTCGTTTTTCGTTCCGCTTTATCCACCGGTGGAATGTTTTCTTTTTCAGGTGAATCCGTTTCTTTCGGGTAATTGGTTACATCATAGACACCTGCATCGTCCTGATCGGTAAGGAATACTTTTCCCTCGATGTACGTTTTGTTTGTCTCGTCCCCTCCGCTGTACCAATTGTTTTCTTTTTTATATCGGTATTGCTGGCTAGTGAGTACTTTGTTCGCCCGTACGTTTCCGATAATGTTGCTTCCTCCGAAAAAGCGTACCTCTCCCGGCGTGCTGATCGCATAATGGAATGGGCCGGGAACGGTATTAATATAAAACGTGGCTGTTATGTTTTCTAGCTTTTGGCCGTTCGGTTGAACCGTTCCATCCTTTTGCATAACAGCGCTCCCCGGCGGAATGCCAATAATAGAGACAGTAATTTTTCGCGAGTATGGTTGACTCGGTTCGGCGAATTTATCTTTGTACGGTATAGCAGCATAAGCGGTATATCCGATGGCAAACCCGCCTTCTTCTTGCTGTGGTAGCGGGATATATACATATTTTTTAATAGATTCTTCTGGTTTGTTAGAATCTAGCAAATCATTTTTCTTAGCTATTTTGTTTATGATCTCTATTATCTTATCATCATCACGCGGGTTCTCGAGCGCCTGTCTTACAGGATGGCTTGTGTTTTTTTCAAAAGCGCCTTCCTTTTGCGCTTGAGCCAGCTCTTTTTCCAGCGTTTCCCGAAAATAGAGCAGTCCGATTTCCGCCAGCATTTTCCCCTTGATTTCGTTGTCAGTAAATGTGCGAACTTTGCTCGATTGAAGCGTAACGCTCATAATTGATAAACCAAGTATGGCGAAACAAATTAAAATAAAAAAAACTGTTAACAGGGCGCCCCCTTGTTCCTCCTTAACTTTTTTCATTACAGCCTCACCCATTCTTCATATTGTTGACAGCAAACTCGGTTTTCACGAAACGGATGAAATGCAAAGGTTCGTTATCGCTTGAAGCGAGTGACTTCCGCTCCGTTTGTAACCGGTTTAATTCATGCAATACATCATTCAGATCGGTAAATTCAGCTTTTTGCCCATTGCGAATCGTTCCACTCTTTCCTTTCGGTGCGACGACAAGATAAATGGTCAGCTTGTCATTATGTTCGGTCACTGTAAACAATCCGCCGACAACATACCCTTCATCATGTTTAAATGTTTTCCAGACGTTATTTGAATCGTTTGTTATGTTTGGGTTACTTTGTGAATCGCCGCTTGAGAGTTGTGGGAATTGATAGAACGTTCGTTTTAGCATCGATTGTTGCTTTTTTGTTTCGGTATCGTAGGCAAGCTTCAAATCATACGTAATCAATCCATCCCGGCTCTTGCCTTCATCTTCAGGCGGAAGCAAGCTTTTACCAGCCAATGAATTTTTAAAAATAGCGATCAATGTGTTGTGCCTTGTTGGATCGAACGAGTCATTAGGTAATTCGAAATAAGAAGCATCCTGCACTGTATTTAAAATGTTTGAAAGAATAAAATCTGTTTCATTTTGTAAATCCGTTTCAATGCGTGTACGGTCATAAAGTGAAATACCAGATATATATATGGAGGACAGTGGAAGAATGATAGCAAGAAAAATGCCAACCGCCACTAGCAGCTCTACAAGAGTTACGCCACGTTCATTGAAAATTTTCTGATGGACAAACTTGCGAAACAGAGACATTGATTATTCTCCTTTCTGCGGATTGGCAATAGCAGTGTGCAGCGTCGCTAATACCTTGTCATCATTTTGTTTTTTGATCGTAACTTTAATGATATAAAGCTGATCGTTTTCCTCGAAAGGTTCAATCGTTATGGATGGCTGATACGTAATGCCATTCAGTGTAACGGTAGATAGCTGGCGTTCAACAGGCATTCCTTTGTCATCAAGCCAATCATTCTTGTGTGCATGGATGTCTTTATATGTAGAGCGAAGCGTGTCTGTTCCGAGCTCAAGCGAGCCGTTTCCCGTCTTCCATTGTTCTGCCACCTGTCTTGCGATATTCATGGCAACGAGCTGCGAGTCTTGTCTTTTAACGGTGGAAAAACTATTGACAAAATATACGTTAAAGAGCAATAGACAAATAGAAAATATGACAATCGCGGCGAGCACTTCAAGCAAAGTTATTCCTTTCTCATCCGAAAATCGCTCCATCTTTCTTTATCCCCCGATATACGATGATAATTTTGGTGAATCCCTCTGCATAGCAAGAACATATGCTGGTTTCAAATGGAAATTATGATAAATTTGTAAATTTGTTCATAAAAATACTTTTCTTCTCTGGAATATTGTACTATATTGATAATAGTTTGTAGAAGTAAATAGTAAAAAACGATCATTTTGGTGATTTCATGGAATTATCTTGGGTATGGGGATATTATCTTATCTATGTTTTTTTTGCTTTTTTGTTTTATGTTTTCATAAAGAGAAAGGTTTATCTCGCGGGAAAACCGGCAGGTTTATTTTACGGTGCGATTGCACTTGGTATGATTGCGCCTTTCATCGTTTTCCTGTTTGGGTTTGTGATAGGTTTTCTCGTTTTGACAGCAGGCGCTTTGATTCTTTCGTTTTTCTTTCAGATTTACAAAGAAAAAGAGCAGCATGATTCATTGATAGAGGAAAGTGTTAGTGAGCATCACAGTGTTAAGGAGACGGATGAAACGCCTCTTATGGTAGAATCCATATTTCAGGATGAAGATAGAGCAGAAGATAGAGCAAAAGAAAAGGGAGGGGAGAATGATTTGGCTACAGTTGAAAAGAAGGAGGAGAGGGAGATGAACAATATGCGAAACATGGAGGAAACAGGGAAAGAAGAGGCACACTCTTTTCAGGTAGCGAATGAGGATAATCCTCTTTACCATTTTGCTGAGAATGAGACAGAAATGGCGGATAGCGAGCCGACAGGGCTCGAAGACGCTCGCCCGGACGCTTCGCGCGAAGAAGAGCTATACTATTCTGTTTTAAGAGAGGCGGCTGAAGAGGAGAGTGAACAGCAACAACAAAATGATTTCTTGTTAGAGCTTCCTTTGGAGGAGACCAATAAGGAAGAAACAGCAAGTGATGCGTTAGAGGTGTCCGAGAGAAACGAAGAACATGATGGCGAAGAGGGAGATTGCCAACTGGCAGATGATGTCCTTGCAGTTTTTTCGGCGGAACATGTGGAGCAAAAAGCGCAAGAGATGGAAGAAGTGGAACGGCATTTTCTTGCAGCACATACGGAGCTGGCAGAAGGAAAGCATGAAAATGCTTTGCAGAGCTTAAAAAAGGCATTGGCTTACAAGATACCTTTTGCCGCCAGGTTGATGATTATGGAAGATTACATCAAAGTATTGCATGAAATGGGGCTGTATGGACAGAGCATTCAGGAACTACAAAGTTTGTTGCTTGAACTGGAAAAGGCGGAGCTGGAAGAGGAACAGCGCAGCAAGTACGAAGCTGACATTATGCAACAAATTCATTACTTTGAAACGAAGCTTCGTTCGCTGGAAACAGAGGAGAACAAGTATCAGTTTTAAACGTTCATCCCTGCTGCCATTCATGTTGGGATAAACAAATAGATAAACGTATGAAAAGGAGTGCAAAGCCAATGAAACGAAGCCAGGAATTAATCGGGATGCCTATTATTAGCATTATGGATGGTAAAGAAATTGGAAAGGTGAAGAATCTTCTAGTGAATCCGGCGTCCGGGGTTGTTGACTTTTTGACTGTTCATAATGAACGTTGGACGCTGGGGATCAAGGTGCTTCCGTTCGCTCATGTGGGAGGATTGGGCGATTACGCCGTGATGACGGAGAACGAATCGTCTGTAATCGACCTATCCGAAGATACGTTGGCCAACGAATTAAAAGCGAAAGGCATCCAGATTATTGATAGCAAAGTCATTACAACAGCAGGCCAGCTTTTAGGAACGGTGACGGAGTATTACGTAAATAAGGAGAACGGAAAGATTGAAGGATATGTTGTTGAAAAAGAAGGGAATGAACCGGGCGTATTAGCTTCAGCGTTTATTATTACGATTGGAAAAGAAATTCTGGTTGTGAAAGAAGAAAGCAACGCCAATCTGTTGGATGAGCAACAGTTTGCAGGTGAAGAACAACCCTTAATCAGTGAAGAACATCCATTTGGAAGGGAAGAAAAAACCTTAATAAGTGACGAACAATCATTTGTGAAGGAAGAACAACAAGTGGCAGGGGACACTGTGACACAGGAAGAAGGTACGATCAAGAAAGAAATACCGTTTGAAAAGGAATGGATGGCAAAGGAGCAGCCGCTTCCTCTTTTCAAAAATTTGCCCAATTTAACAGGCAAGAGGCTGACAACAGATTTATATGATGAACAAGGGAAACTCCTGCTTGCGAAAGGGGACGTTATTACAGCCGAAGTTATGGAGCAAGTAAAGCAGCTTGGCAGAAACAAGCTTTTTGAATTAACGTTGAAACTTGCTGAGTAAAAGAGGCGAAGGAGTGAGGGAGGAGGATGGAGCGGAAATGCTCCAGCGAATACATAACTTACGATTTTTGTTTGCTTTTTTGCTGATAGCGACACCTGCTCTCTTGTTTAGCGGAGGAGCCTTTTATTTATCAGGGGGATGGAAAAGTAAGCCGAAGGCGGAAACATTTTCCCCAGGAATCACGATCGCGGGAGTTGATATTAGCGGTCTTACGTTTACGGAAGCTGAGGCAAAGCTGAATAGCTTCTTGCAAACAAGGGCAGGGGGATCGCTTCAGGTAACGATAGACGGAAAATCCTTTCCTGTTTTATTAAAGGATATCAACGTCAAGTATGATGTGCCTGGCTCGCTTTTGGAAGCCCGCAAAGCATCTGAGGAACGGTCAGGCATATGGGGCATGTGGAAGCGATGGCGCGGGACAGCGCCTTCACCTGAATTGCCTTTGCGCGTAACGTTTAATCGGGAAAAATTGACGGACATGATCACGGAGATTGCGAAAAATGTAGACCGACCGGCCGTACCTGCTACGGCGAAAGTGTCCGAAACAAAAATTACGATTGTCCCGGAAGTAGAGGGATATAAAGTGGATGTGCCGCAGACGGTTTCTGCGATTGATGATGAATTGCAAAGGCAAAGCCGGCATTTGCGCGTTCCGCTTGTCGTAGAAAAAGATATACCCAAGATAACAAAAGAAACTGTAAAAGATATTAAAGTAATGCTGGCTGAGTATAGCACCACCATTTCCCCTTCCGTACCTAATCGTCTTTTGAATGCGGAGCAGGCTGTTCGGCTCATTAATGGAACCGTACTGTTGCCGGATCAAACCTTCTCTTTTTACCAAACAGCAGGTCCTTATACAGAAGGAAAAGGGTATTTATCTGTTCCCATTCTTAAGGATGAAAACGTGCAAGACGGTGTTGCGGGAGGAGCGGTGCAAGTTGCGTCTACTTTATATATTGCAGCGGTCAAGAGCGGTCTGCCGATCATCGAACGACACAATAATGTGCGCCCGGTTGAGTTTATTCCGGCAGGATATGATGCTTTTGTCAGAGGGAAAGAATTTGATTTGCGCTTTGTGAATCGGATGAAGCAACCGATTTACATTCATGCAGAAATTAAAAACCGGCAGCTTAGGATTGCTATTTTTGGAGCCAAGCCGGTTCCTCCTGTTACCATTGAGGCAAAAGAAGAGGAGCAGATCGCTCCGGAAACGATTGTTCGCAGCGATAATACGCTACCTCCAAGAGCAGAAAAAATCATTCGACGCGGTAAAGCAGGGCTCAGGGTTAAAGTGTTTGTTTCCTGTTATAAAGAGGATGGAAGCCTAAAGACTGAGCTATTGTCGGATGATTATTATAGGCCGTTGCACAACATCGTAGCATTTGGCCCGGTTTATGAGGGAATGGCGCTTGAAACGGAGCAAGCAGACAAGAAGAACACAGCGGAAAGGCAGGATACCGCCAGTTCTTCAGCAGGCGAGCAAAAGAATAAAACTGAAAAGCCGAATGGTCAGAATAAAGAGCAGTCGGAACAGCAGGGGAACGTTTATATTTTGGATTAAATGCAGGAGGGAGGAACTTGGAGAAAAAGCGGCTGGGCGATATTTTGATTGAAATGCGGATCATTTCCGAAGCGCAGTTGCAAGAGGCGCTAGAAGAACAGAAAAATACAAAGATGAAATTAGGCGATGTTCTTCTAAAAAAGGGATTCATAAATGAGCAGCAGCTTATCGAAATTCTTGAGTTTCAACTTGGTATTCCCCATGTGAGTCTTTATCGTTATAAGTTAGAACCGGCCTTATCAGGCCTATTATCTGAAGAAATCGCAAGGCGTTATCAGGTCGTTCCTTTAAAACGCGACGGAGATCAACTGACCGTGGCTATGGTTGATCCGCTCGACTATTTTGCGATTGACGAAATGCGGATCAGCACCGGCTGCATGATTGTTCCTGTCATTGCCACAAAAGAAGAGGTACAGCGTGCCATCAGCCGAATATATGGCATGCAGGATTCGGTAAAAGAGCTGATGGATGATATAAGCGGCCATATGACGGTAGAAGAAGAAGAATTATCGGCCGAAGATTCTCCGATCGTCAGACTCGTTACTCAGATGTTTGAACAGGCGATACAGTTACGGGCGAGCGACATCCATATTGATCCTCAGGAGGAGGGGATCAAAATCCGCTACCGGATTGATGGCGTGATGCGGACGGAGCGCATGCTCCCACGTCATATGATGGGCATTTTGACTGCGCGAATTAAAATTATGTCCAACCTTAATATTGCGGAGCGCCGCTTGCCTCAGGATGGCAGAATCGAAATGCACGTAGGGCTTAAGGCGATTGATGTACGGGTATCCACGCTTCCGACGGTGTACGGGGAGAAAATTGTGATGCGTTTGTTGGATACGACAACCGCGTTGCTTGAACTGGATAAGCTTGGACTTACGAAGCGTAATTTGGCTGTTTTTCGCGATCTGATCAGCCGCCCAAATGGGATCTTGCTTGTAACCGGACCGACGGGCAGCGGAAAATCATCCACCCTTTATGCGGCGCTTAATCACTTGAATAACGATACGGTTAATATTATTACCGTTGAAGATCCGGTTGAGTACCAGTTGGAAGGAATTAATCAGGTACAAGTAAATACGAGTATCGGTATGACGTTTGCCTCCGCTTTGCGGTCGATTCTTCGTCAAGACCCTGACATCATTATGGTTGGTGAGATTCGCGATACGGAAACAGCTGAAATTGCTATCAGGGCGGCGTTGACCGGGCATCTTGTACTCAGTACGCTTCACACGAATGATGCGGTTAGCAGCATTACCCGTTTGGTTGATATGGGAATTCCTCCATTTCTTATTGCTTCTTCTATAAATGGTATCCTTGCGCAGCGGCTTGTACGCCGGGTGTGTCCGCATTGCAAACAAAGCTATACGCCGCGGGAAGATGAAAAAGAGGTGTTTGCTAGACGGGGGTTAACCATCGAACAGCTGTGGCGTGGAACAGGTTGCGGCAGCTGTAATTCCAGCGGGTACCGGGGACGGCTCGCCATTCATGAAGTTTTCCGAATGGATGATACGTTGCGCCGGATGATCGTGCGGCAAATGCCGGCGTCAGAATACAAAAAATACGCGTTGCAGCATGGCATGATTTTGCTGTTTGATGACGGGCTGCTGAAAGTCAAGCAGGGATTAACGACGCTTGAAGAGCTGTATCGCATTACGACGCGGGAATAGCAAGATGGTATAAGGGGTGATAGGGATGTCCGCAATTGATATTGCGAAGTTATTGCGATACGCCTTTGAAAAAAGAGCCTCCGATTTACATATTACTGCCGGATCCGCTCCGATCTTTCGCATGGATGGCGAATTGTACAGACTTGATATGGAGCCATTAATGCCGTCGGCTACGGAAGCGATCGCTAGAGAGGTAATGGGCGAGGAGCTTTTTACCCGGTTTAAGGAAAAGGGAGAAGCTGACTTTTCTTATGGTTTACCGGGAGTTTCCCGGTTTCGCGTGAATGCGTACCATCAGCGGAAAAGCGTCGGTCTTGTCTTCCGGGTCATTCCGACGCAAATTCCAACGCTAGAATCGCTAAACATGCCGAAAGTTTTAGAAAAGCTTTGTCATAAACCGCAGGGGCTGATTATTGTAACCGGGCCGACAGGCAGCGGGAAATCGACGACGCTGGCGGCGATGATCGATTATATCAACCGCACGATGCGCAAACATATTATTACATTGGAAGACCCTATTGAATATTTACACCGGCATAAGCTCTCGATTATTAATCAGCGGGAGATCGGCTTTGATACTGCTGATTTTGCCACAGGTCTTCGCGCCTCGCTCCGTCAAGACCCGGATGTTATTCTGGTGGGCGAGATGCGCGATCTGGAAACGATCAGTACGGCGATCACCGCAGCTGAAACCGGGCACCTGGTGTTTGCTACACTGCATACACCGGACGCACCGCAGACGATCGATCGCATTATTGACGTGTTTCCTGGCAACCAGCAGACGCAGATGCGCATTCAGTTGTCTTCCGTTTTGCTTAGCGTAATTTCACAGAGGCTGTTTGCCAAGATTGGCGGCGGACGTATCGCGGCAACGGAAATTTTGATTAATACACCCGCAGTCAGCAATTTAATTCGGATGGAAAAAGTGCATCAGATTCGCAGCATGATGCAGACGGGACGCGATTTTGGTATGCATACGCTGGAGATGTCTATTAAAGATTTGATCACAAGGGGCATTATTATGAAAGAGTCGGCACAGAACTATATGAATGAAAAGGTGCTGGAGTAGATGACAACGTTCGCTTATGAAGCAAGGGAACGTGGTGGCAAAAAGAAAAAGGGGACGATTACTGCGGCGACCCAAAGTGCGGCCATTGCCGAACTCAAAAAGCGTGGCCTGATTGTGCTGGCTGTGAAAGAAGAGAAAAAAACGATTTTGCATAAAGAGATTACGTTTGGCCGTCCTGTAAAAAATCGTGATTTTGTCGTGTTTTTGCGGCAATTTGCGACCCTCATCCGCGCTGGCGTCGGATTGGTGGATTCGCTGCATACGCTGGCTGCCCAAACGGAAAATAAGCAATTTCGGAAAGCATTAGAAGACATTAAATCGGATATTCGCAATGGGATTCAATTGTCCGAGGCGGCGGCGAAACACTCAAAAATTTTTGAGCCATTGTTTTTGAGCATGGTAAAAGCCGGTGAAGCCTCCGGAAATATGGAAGTCATTCTGGAGCGTTTGGCGCTGTTTTATGAGAAGTCTCATTATACGAAGGAAAAAGTAAAATCAGCGATGACATACCCGCTCGTCCTGCTTGTGCTGGCGATAGGGGTTACCGTTTATTTGCTTACAAGCGTCGTTCCTACTTTTGTTGGGATGTTTCAAAGCTTGAATGCTGAGTTGCCTGCGATTACGAAGTTCGTGCTGGCAGTAAGCAATAGTTTAGTGCATTATTGGTACATTTATACTATTACCATGCTTTTATTATCCATTTTTTCTCTTATTTTAGTAAAAATGGAATATGGGCAGAAAGTCACAAGTTATCTCAAGTTGAAAGTCCCTATTTTTGGTTTATTATACCAGAAGGGGTTGCTGGCCCGAATGAGCCGTACGTTGAGTACGCTTTTTTCTAGTTCGGTGCCCATTTTGCAAGCTTTAACAATCGTGGAGGAGGTGATGCATAATCAAATCATAGGCAAGGCGTTAGCAGACGCGAAAGAGAGTTTGCGGCAGGGACGGCCTTTGTCCGAACCGCTGAAAGAGTCGTGGGTGTTTCCGCCGCTCGTTACGCGGATGATCGCCATCGGTGAAGAGACGGGGGCGCTGGAGACGATGCTTGACAAGGTCGCGGACTTTTACGAGGCCGAAGTGGAAAATACGGTGGACAAAGTGAAGGCGTTGATTGAACCGATTATGATTGTTGTCCTTGCCGTACTCATCGGAACCATTGTCATATCGATTATGGTTCCAATGTTTGAAATGTATTCACATATTAAGTAAAAGAAAAGAGGGAGAGGAAAACACATGCTGAATCAAATGAAAAAAGTGTGGAAAGAGCAACGCGGTTTAACATTGATTGAATTGCTCGCAGTTGTTGTTATTCTTGGTATTATTGCGGCCATTGCCGTACCAGCGATTGGAAACATTATTGAAAATCAGAAATTAAAGACGCATAAGGCGAATGCGATTATGGTACTTGATGCAGCAAAATTATATTATTTGGATAATCCTGAGGAAGTAAGCAAAGATGTGGATTTGAAAACATTAGCTGAAGCTAATGCAAATAATGGTAAAAAATATCTTGATGCTATACCTATAAATCCAGAAACGAACCAACCTTATACTAATGGTACAATTAAGTATAATAACGGTGATCTTATGATAACGTTAGAAGGAGCTAAATTAGGAAAAGATAAAAAAGAGATTAAAGACATGACTCGACAAGACATATTAAAGGACGGTAATAAATAGGCATATATCATGAATTTCCAAGGCTTCCGCACGCACAAAAGCGCGGAGCCTTGTTTTTTCCAAAATACGTGGATCATGAAGAAAGGAGCACTATGGATTTCGCTATTCTTTTGCTCGTTTTTCTTTTCGGTCTTCTTTTCGGTTCATTTTTCAATGTCGTCGGGTTGCGGGTGCCGCAAGAACAATCGCTGCTTGCTCCGCCGTCACATTGCCCGACATGTAAAAAACAGCTCAAACCGATCGATCTAATTCCGATTCTCTCTTATTTGATTGCGCGCGGAAAATGCAGGTATTGCCGCGCCCCGATTTCTTCGGTATACCCGCTGATCGAGCTGGCAACCGGAATTTTATTCGCTGCGGTGTACGCTGTATATGATTTTACTCCAGTAGCGTGGCTCTATTTGTTATTTATCTCTTTGCTGGTGATCATTACAGTTTCAGACCTGGCATACCGGATCATTCCGGATAAAGTACTGCTGCCATTTTTTCTCGTGTTTCTTGTGCTTCGTTTCTTTATTCATCCGGACGAAACGTATCTTTCGCATTTGATCGGCATGGTGCTCGGGTTTACCATTTTCTATATAATTGCGATTGTTTCAGGAAACGGCATCGGAGGCGGGGATATTAAGTTGTTTGCTGTTGTTGGCCTTTTCCTCGGCTACCCTTTGCTTCTGTTGACGATTCTTCTTTCTACCTTTTTCGGGGCGTTCTATGGGGTATTGCTGATGATATTTCGGGGAGCCGGGCGAAAGACGAAAGTGCCGTTCGGGCCGTTCATTGCGCTGGGCGCGTTGCTTGCTTTGTTCAAAGGCTATGATCTGATTGCGTGGTATTTCAGTTTTTTTTACTAATGCATGGATACAAAAAGACGGAAGAGGGATTGCTGTGAAACGAACGTTACCGAGGATAACATTCCCCAGATTTTCGCTCAAAGATTTCAAAGTCCCTTCTTATTTATTGCGGAAAAAGTCCGGCCATATCGGGATGGTGCTGGAAGATAGAGGATTGCGGTATGCGGAAGTACACCATGATGCCCAGACGATTCATATTAAAAAAGCCGGCTTTCTTGAACTGGATAGCGGTTTAATTGAACGGGGCAAGCTGATTGACTGTGCGCGCATCGAAAGTGAATTGAGCACAAAGGTACAGGAAGAAGGACTAAAAGGAAAAAAAGCAATCATTTCGCTTCCAAGCTCTTCTGTTTTTATCCGGAAAGTTCTCTTGCCACCCGTTCCGGAAAAAGAAGTGCGGATGTTGTTGGAAGTGGAGCTGGAGTCCACGGTTCATGTTCCGTTCCAGCGCCCGTACTTTGATTATTACAAATTGGAACAAGCGCCAAACGGTGAAGCGGAAGAAGAGCAGGAACAGTATTGGGTTGTTGCTGCACCGGGAGATTTAGTTGATCAATATATTGAACTGTTTTCCGTATTGCGTATCGAACTCGTTGCGGCAGAAATCGAGCCGCTGGCGCTATATCGTGTCCTTGCTAAATACCGGGCTGAGGAAGAAGAATTTATCATTGTACAGCTTGGGCTTCACTCGGTCAATGTTTTCTTTTTCAAAGGTGACATTCCGGAGTTTGTTCGCAACATCCCGATTGACTTAACAAACTATAACATTACATTAGATGAAAGAGGCATGCAGTCTTATTCTCTCATTCAATATATGGAAGATAGAGGGATGTTTGACGGATTTGCGAGGGATTTAATACGAGAACTGGAACGTGTGCTTACGTTTTATGAATTTAATATGAAAAAAGATGGTACACGCATTAGCAAGATGTATCTTACCGGTGATTTTCCAAATATCGAAAAAATAATTTCTATTTTACAGGAAAATATTAAGCATGCGGAGGTTACGCGGTTTCCTGCCGAGCATATTTTCCATCCTTTTACCGGGCAGGATGAAGTTCAAGCGTATATGGCTCCGATTGGTTTAGCGATGAGAGGGTAGCGGAAATGGTAGATATTAATCTTCTTCCCCGAAAAAAAACGAGCGTTTCTCGCATGGTTGTTGTGTTTAGCATAATCGGTGTTTTTTGGCTGTTAGCAGCCGGATATTTAGGGATGTTATATGTGACAGGCAAGAAAGAAACGGCCAGCATGCAGGCGGAGATAGAAAGGATTGAAAAGCAATTGAGCGCTATGCAACAACGGCAGGGACAAGCTGTGACGGTTGACGATTATCTGGATTTGTCTAATAAGCTGCAACATGTATTCTATCCGACAACTCTGCTGCTCGATGAACTGGCTTCCCAATTGCCTGAACAAGGAAAAGTAATGTCTCTTTCCTATAATATGGACGGAAAAATCGAAGTAGAAGGCCGTTTTGAACAGTATGAGGATATTGCGGCGTATTTATATAATGTGCAACAGTTACCGCGCGTTATGAAGGCGGATGTTAAAAGGATTACAATAGTTAAGACGGAATGGATTGGACCTAGAGATGAGAAAGGCAACCCGCTTTCCCTCTCGCTGCGACTTATGGGCGGCAAAATTCTCCCTTATTATCAGGCCCGATTTGAATTCATTACTCAGACGATAGATGAAAAAAATTTCCGCAAAAACACTTCGCCTAACAAGCAAAGCGGAGCGACTAAACAGGCAGGAGAGAGGGAGTAGAAAATGGAGGAAAAGCAGCGTCAATATGTTTTGCTTGGATTGGCTCTATTATTTTTGATGCTAGCTGTGTTCTATTATTTGTATGTTATGCCGGTACTAAATCAAAAGCGGGAGGCGGAGATACAGCTGCAACAGAAGAAAGCAGAGCTTGAACTGGCCACAAAGCAAAAGAAAGAAGCAGATACGCGCCCACCGCAGGAGAAATTGCGGCAGATCGCTGAACTGTTTCCGGTAAAATCTTACGATGAGCAGCTGGTTAAAGAGTTTGGAAAGTTGCAGTCTATTAGCAAGATAGCGATAGAGGATGCGTCGTTTGAGGAAAATAAAGAGATAAACGCGGCGGATCTGGCAAAAGAAATTGTCTCTGAAGAAGTCGAAGAGAAGACGGCTGATATACCGAAAGAACAAGCGCCAAAAGTTACGCGTGCGGAGCTTGAGAAGTATTTGCCCCGTTCTTCGATTCGGAATATGAAAATTAAGCTGAGCATAAAAGGGGAATATAAAGACGTTTACAGGTTTGTTACTGAGATTCAGCAGATGTCCAGGTATTTGCGTGTAGATAAGCTTATGTTTAAACAGAAACAAGAGGATGATTTCAAAATTCCAAAAGAAAAGGGGATTGAAGCTAACTTAGAGCTAACTGGATATTACGCGCCGCAGTATGCATCGCTTCTGGACAAACTTCCTTCTGTTCATACAGACCCGCCGTCGGGTAAATGGGACCCGACACAATATCCAGTTATTGAAAAAGAAGATGTACAACCCCATTCATAATGTAAGAGCCTGCCTCATATGGATAAAGTAACGATACTTATCCAAGAGAGGGAGAGGCTTCACATGAAGAAAAGACCGGACTATACGATTCGCATAAGGCCACGGGAAGAGCTGTCCCGATCGGAGGTGAAGGCGTCTGCTGCGTCGCGCCCGAAAATCAAGCTAAATTGTTCGCCTGTTTCTGTTATTCCAGCGAAAGCGGAGGAGCAGAACGAACCGTTATCTCCGCCTGTAGCTGCCGCAGTAACAGAGAGCATGATGAATCATAAGGAAATAGAAGAAGTAGAAAGTATAGGTTTTCGTGCGCCCATTACACCGTTATTCGGACACAAAAAGCGCTCAGGTCGTTCTTTCAAGCCGCCGCGGAATTTTTTTCAACTGTCCGCAGTTGTCGGAGGCGCTGTATCCGTCGGGCTTTTGTTCGGCTATGTTATCTTGCACACATTTACGACCGGGTCGACGCCAACCGTAGAAGATATGACAAAGCCGTCTGTAGCTTTGACACAGAAAGGGGAAAACGGAGCAGCAGGGCGGACAAGCACAGAAATAGGCACGCAAGCTTCCGTGCAAGGGCAGTCGGCCGTGCCCAAGAGAAAATCCTTAACGCTCACACTTCCGGTTATGTCCTTGTATATGGTGCAGGGGGGCGTGTTTAGCACCAGGGCGGGAGCGGAACAGGAAGCCGCCGCTTTGCGGGAGAAAGGTTGGCCGGTGCATATGGTGGAAGAAGCGGGCAAACAAATGCTGTTTCTCGGAGTTAGCGCTTTGCGGGATGATGCGCTTGCGCTTGCCCAAGTGTATCGCGCGGACAAGCAGGAGGTTTATATTAAAGAGAAGAGTCTGCCTGCGGGAACAATAACGGTTGCGGTACCGGAGGAGCTAACATCCTCAACGATGGAAGAAATCAAGCGTTTTGGTCAGACACAGGCGGATTTGTTTCAGAATGTGTCGCTCCTTACCGGAGAAGGATTTAAGACAGGAAAAATCGAGCAGGCCGCCATTCAAAAAATGATGGCCAAACACCGGGAGTTGTTGCAGCAGGGAAGAAGCTTGACAACCGTACTTGCTGAGCAACAGAAAACATTATTGCAAAGTGCTTTAAATGAAATGACGACCGCCGTCACCACATTGCAGCAGTTCTCATCTCAGCCGAACAGGACATATTTATGGCAGGCAGAGGAAAAAATATTACGGTTTATCGCTTTTTATAAGCAATGGCAGGAAGCGATGGCAACACCGGCCGCATCTTCTTCTCCCTTTTAGAAAAGAACAGGATTTTATTTCCTGTTCTGTTTGTTTTTACATGACTAAACGTTTCGCTTTTCGTTATTGTGCTGCTTAAAGGTCTTTGCTAAACTTAATATGATATAAGTCGATAAGGAAGAAGAAGCATATCTTTACAGTACCCAAGTAGGAGCAGGTGAATCACTTTGGCAAAAACAAACCAGCCTTCCATTGTTCTCGCGTCGGCGTCTGCTCGGCGCAAAGAATTGCTGGCCGGATTGGGCCTTACGTTTACCGTGCAGCCGAGCGTGGCGAGCGAAGTGGTGGAGGAAGAAGTATCCCCTGAGGAGTACGTGACCATTCTTGCACAGCGCAAGGCTAGAGATGTGGCATTTTCGCTTGCGGACAATGAGAATGAATCGTTTCTCGTCATCGGTTCCGACACCATAGTGGTATTGGACGATACCATTCTGGGTAAGCCCGGACATGAAGAAGAAGCGTTCCGTATGCTGTCAAGCCTGCAGGGAAGGACGCATACGGTTTATACTGGCGTCTGTATTGTCGAAACGGCGACAGGCAGAGAGAAAAGCGGATACCGGGCTACGAAAGTTACCATGCGGAAGCTAACACCGGATAAGATTCGCCGCTACATCGCTACCGGCGAGCCGATGGATAAAGCGGGCGCGTACGGTATTCAAGGGTATGGAGCGATGCTTGTATCCCATCTTGAGGGAGATTATTTTTCTGTAGTCGGACTTCCAGTCGCATTGGTTAGTGACTTTCTGGAAGAATTTGGTGTAAAATTACTATAGGCGTCCGCCTATGCCGGATATGCCTATGGGGATGCACCATTAGGAAGGCAGCAGGAATGGCCCCGTATTTTTACGAATGGGGGAGTCCATATGCAACAGAGGGACATGCTGTCTCAAGACTATTATCCTATGCTGAAAAATATGCCGGAATCAGACAGGCCGCGGGAACGGATGATGCGGGTAGGGCCAGGTGCGCTTTCTGACGCGGAATTGCTGGCCCTGCTCTTGCGCACCGGGTCTGCGGAAGAGTCGGTGATGTCGCTTGCCTGCCGGGTATTAAACCGGTTTGAAGGGGTGCGTGGTTTAAAATCGGCTTCGTTCGAAGAACTGATCGCGATGAAGGGAATCGGTCCGGCAAAAGCTTTGCTGATTATGGCTGGTCTTGAGCTGGGAAAACGCATGAGCACTGCCCTTCCGTCCGACCGTTTTGCCATTCGTTCGCCGAAAGACGTCGCCGATGTTATGATGGAAGAGTTGCGTTATCACACACAAGAACATTTTGTCTGCTTGTACCTCAATACAAAGAATCACATTATCGGCAGAGAAACAATTTTTATTGGAAGCTTGAATTCATCCATTGTTCACCCACGTGAAGTCTACAAAGAAGCGATTCGCCGCAGCAGTGCCTCCGTGATTTGTCTTCATAATCATCCAAGTGGTGATCCCGCACCGAGCCGGGAAGATATTGACGTAACGCGTCGTCTTCAAGAAGCGGGGCGTATTCTTGGCATTGAATTGCTTGATCACGTTATTATTGGTGATGGACGATTTTACAGTATGAAAGAGAAGGGGCATTTAGCATAATGCTATCCTTTTCCTTATTGAAAAAGTATAGGGTTTCAGTATAATTTTATAGTTGTTGTCGCAAGATTACATATGCGCTTAACATGAAGGGAGAAATTACACCGATGTTTGGTAGCTTTAATAGAGATATGGGTATTGACCTTGGTACGGCCAATACGCTTGTATATGCGAAGTCGAAAGGAATTGTTGTTCGTGAACCATCTGTTGTCGCGCTGCGCACAGATACCGGGAGTATTGAAGCGGTAGGGAATTCAGCCAAAAGCATGATCGGTAGAACGCCGGGCAATATTGTGGCGGTTCGTCCTATGAAAGACGGTGTTATTGCCGATTTTGAAACGACGGCTACGATGTTGCGCTACTTTATTGAGCAGGCGCAGAAAAACCGTGGCCTGTTTTCGCGCAAGCCGAATGTGATGGTATGCGTTCCTTCCGGTATTACTGCGGTAGAAAAACGCGCAGTAGAAGACGCGACAAAGCTTGCAGGTGCGCGTGAAGCGTTTACGATTGAGGAGCCGTTTGCTGCGGCTATTGGCGCAGATCTTCCTGTATGGGAACCGACCGGAAGCATGGTTGTTGATATCGGCGGCGGTACGACAGAAGTAGCGATCATTTCGCTGGGCGGAATTGTGACAAGCAAATCCATCCGTGTTGCTGGCGATGAAATGGATGAAGCAATTATCCAATATATTAAGAAGAAATATAATTTGATGATCGGGGAGCGGACAGCGGAAACGCTGAAGATGGAAATCGGTTCCGCCATTCCGCCAGAGCAGCCGGAAAAAATGGATATTCGTGGCCGCGATTTGATTTCTGGTTTGCCGAAGACAATCGAAATTACAGCTGAGGAAATTGCTGAAGCGCTGAGTGAGACCGTGACAAGCATTGTGGACGCGGTGAAAATTACCCTGGAGAAAAGCCCGCCGGAGCTGGCGGCCGATATTATGGATCGCGGTATTGTACTGACTGGCGGTGGCGCGCTGTTGCGCAATCTGGATAAACTTCTGGCGGAAGAGACAGGTATGCCTGTGCTTGTAGCGGAAAATGCTCTTGATTGCGTGGCAATTGGTACAGGCCGTGCGCTTGAAAATCTTCATTTATTTAAATCAAAATCTGGCATCACGATGCGTTCCAGCCGCAAGTAAGCAGGTGTTGAGGAGTGTCCAGTTTCTTTGGCAATAAGCGGTTAATTGCGATACTCATGGGGTTGATTGTGCTGATTGTGGTGATGGGTGCTACGTTAAAGGAGCGCCCTTTTCCCACATGGCCGGAACGGTTGGTGAAAGACTCCGTTTCATTTGTTCAGGGACTCTTTTACAAGCCGACCATGCTTGTTTCCGGTTTTTTTCAAGATGTTAGGGACATTTATAACGTATACGAAGAGAACAAGGCATTGAAAGCGGAACTGGATAAGCACGCGAAGCTGAAGGGGGAAGTGGAAGAACTTCGCCGCGAAAATGCCCGCTTGCGTTCCATGATTAATATTAAAGATGACAAACTGAGAGGGTATAAGTGGTATGCGGCCGATGTCATCGCACGTACACCAGATCGCTGGAACAACACGCTGATTATCAGCAAAGGAAAAAACGATGGTATCGAACCGGATATGGCCGTCATATCGTCACAGGGCGCGCTTATCGGGCGCATCAAGAACGTCTCCCATTTTTCTTCGCAGGTTGAATTGTTGATGGATATCGAACAGGCAAATCACATTTCAGCAGTGATTCAAGGGAGTCAGGCGATTTACGGAGTCATCGAGAGCTATGACTTAGAAAAGCATGAACTTATCATGCGTAAAATTCCAAAAACAAAAGATTTGAAGATTGTGCCGGGTCAATACGTGACCACTTCCGGTATGGGAGGCGTGATGCCACCGGGCTTAGTTATCGGACGTGTAAGTTCCGTCGAGGAGGGAGATTACGGATTAACACAGACCGCGCGCATCACTCCGTTGGCGAATTTCTATCAGATTGAACAGGTGTTCGTGGTTAAGCGCGATTTTGTCGCCAAGCCGGAATCGATAGAGCAGGAAAAAGAACAACGTGCGAAGAAGGCTAACAAGTAACGGAACCTTTAGAAAGGCAGGGCTTGGCAAGTGAGAATTGGCGCAATATCCGTTGTCATGTTTTTTCTGTTTTTAATTGAAGGTACGATTGCCCAGGTGTTCGCTTCGGAAGTATGGGATCTTCCTTGGCTTATCGTCCCTCGTTTCGTTTTGGTGGGGGTCGTGTTTATCGGGTTATATGGAGGCAGAAGAAGGGGATTTTTTTTCGGCCTGTGTTTCGGACTCCTTTATGATATTGTTTATGCTCAGGTTATTGGTGTGTACGCGTTTTCAACAGCGCTTTTGGGATATCTGGCTGGACTTGCGACCCGGTATTTTCACCAGAATTGGTTGCTTGTGTTCTTTACTGTGCTGCTCGTTATTTTTGTAAACGAGTTGCTTGTATATGAGATTTATCATTTATTTAATATAGTCTACATGAGCTGGATTCATTTATTCACGAAAGAGATAATCCCCACCGTTATTGTTAATGCGCTGTATGCTGTACTCATTTTCCGACCGATGAGCAAGCTGCTTAAGCAATCGCGGATCGAGGAGCTTACGTAAGCATTGTGCAGGAGACCTTCGCTTTCGTAGCGAATAATAAGGATATGGGGTGGATCTTTGGCTATGACGAAAATAAAACAAAAAGTGATGATCAAAGGAACCAAAGAGGGCCTCGTGTTTCACATGGATGACACCTGTTCGTTTGACAGTCTGCTTCAAGAATTACGAGAGAAAGTCGAGAACAGCCATCAGCGGATTTTGACCGGCCCTACCGTTGGGATTACGGTTAAGTTGGGGATGCGCTATGTGTCGGAAGAACAGGAGCAGCAGATTCGGGACATTCTCAGAATGCGCGGCAATCTAGTTGTGAAGGCGATTGAATCCGATGTAATTACAAAGGAAGAGGCATTGCGCGACAAATTGGCCTCCCAGGTACGAATTTATACGCGTACGGTACGTTCTGGACAGGTAATACGTCATGAAGGCGATTTATTGCTGATTGGTGATGTCAACCCCGGAGCGCTTGTCATGTGTACAGGAAATATTTTTGTACTTGGGTCGTTGCGCGGAACGGCGCATGCCGGATGCAACGGCAACAAGGAATCCGTAATTGCCGCGTTTGAAATGTTTCCCGCACAAATCCGTATCGCCGGGATCGTGAACCGTAATTCGGATGGAAGGGAGCCTGAAGAGCTGACTTGGATGGAATTTGCGTATGTTGCCGAGGAGCGTCTGGTGATCGAAAAAATGAATCAATTGCATAAAATCCGGCCTGAATTGGGTCGGTTTGTCATATAGGGGGGATCCTTATGGGTGAAGCCATTGTGATTACATCGGGAAAAGGCGGGGTCGGCAAAACGACGACAACGGCCAATATTGGCACGGCTTTGGCGCAGCTGGGCAAACGCGTTTGTCTGGTGGATACTGATATCGGATTGCGTAACCTTGATCTTGTGATGGGACTGGAGAACCGTATCATTTTTGATCTGGTGGATGTTGTGGAAGGAAATTGTAAGCTTCATCAGGCGATGATTAAAGATAAGCGTTTTGATGATTTATTATACTTGCTTCCCGCTGCCCAGACAAAAGATAAATCAGCGGTTACGCCCGAACAAGTAAAAGAACTTATCGACCAGCTCAAGGCGGATTTTGATTACGTGTTGATTGATTGCCCGGCAGGAATCGAACAAGGATTCAGAAATGCGGTCATCGGCGCCGATAAGGCAATTGTTGTCACAACACCTGAAGTTTCTTCTATTCGTGACGCGGATCGAGTCATTGGTTTATTAGAGAGGGAAAACCTGGAAGGCACCTATTTGATCGTAAACCGTATCCGGCCGCATATGACGCGTACAGGCGATATGATTGATGTAGATGACGTGGTTGCGATGCTGTCGATCGATCCGATCGGATATGTGCCGGATGACGAAGAAGTAATCAAGCATTTAAATTTAAAAGAGCCGGTCGCAATGAATCACGAAGCGAAAGCCGGACTTGCATACCGCAATATCGCGCGCCGCATTTTGGGCGATTCGGTGCCGTTTCTAAATATGGATGAGCCAGAAGGATTTTTCAAGAAAGTGAAGCGTTTATTCGGCATTAGATAAGGTGTGGTGCATGCATCGGAGGATGAAGCATGGATTTTGAAAAAAAATATATACGGAATTTGGATTGGCTCTTAATTTTGCTTCTAGTGTGCTTGGGAATCTTTAGTTTTATCGGGATTTCCGGCGCGACAACAACCGCCAATTACGAATGGAAGCAGGTAGTATGGTATGCCATTGGCTTTCTGATTCTGGCCACCGTTCTTTTGTTTGATTATCATTCATTCGGCAATCTTGCCTATGTGCTTTACGGTATTGGGCTGGTGCTTATTATTGGCGTACTGTTCACGCCCGAGAAGAGCGGTGCGCACAGCTGGTACCAGCTTGGTCTATTTGACTTTCAACCTTCCGAATTGATGAAGATTTTTACCATTCTCGCGGTTGCCAAATACATCTCCAAAAAGGATGAGCAGGAAGAGAAGATCGATAATCTAAAAGCGATGCTTCCGATTTTTCTGCTGATTGGCGTGCCGCTGTTGTTAATTCTTATTCAGCCGGATTTAGGAACATCGCTCGTATTCATCGGAATTTTGTTTTGCATGCTGATCGTGGCCGGTGTTCCTATGCGTTATTTCGTAATGCTTGGCCTTTTAGGCGCGATTTTTTTTGCTTCAATCGCTTATATTTTTATGTTTCATAAGGATTTCTTTTTTGACCATATTATGAAACCATATCAATGGAAGAGGATTGAGGTTTGGCTGGATCCTTATGACCCGAAATACAAGGATGACGGCTACCAGCTTAGACAGTCATTGACAGCTGTCGGCTCCGGACAGCTTCTGGGAAAAGGGATTAACCAAGGAACACAGGCACGCAACGGTTGGGTTCCGGTTGGGGAGAGCGACTTTGTGTTCACTGTAATCGCTGAGGAACTAGGTTTTATTGGCTCCAGCATTTTGATTTTTATTTATTTCTTCTTTATCTATCGGATGCTCCGCATCGCTATGGAAGCAAAAGATACATTCGGCATGTATGTCATTGCCGGGGTTATCGGAATGTATGTGTTTCAGATTTTCGAGAACATCGGGATGACGATTCAGCTGATGCCGATCACCGGACTTCCATTGCCGTTTATCAGTTATGGTGGAAGTTCGCTTGTGACGAACTTTTTTGTGATGGGGATTGTCCTCAGCATTGGAATGCGGCGGAAAAAATTGATGTTTGAATAAGTGCGAAGGGAAGCGCGCCTGTACATCCCGCGAAACGGACAGGCGCGCTTCCTTCTTTCTACAAGATTTAAGTGGGAATAGCCTTCCTTCCTCCCTCATACACTTGTACAAAAGGTAAAGGGAGCGAGGGGTGTGGAAGCATGGCGCGTTTTGATATGGATGGCATTAAGCGACGCAGGGAGGAAAGGCTTCGCCGTTTAAGAGAACAGATGGAAGATACGTATTCTTCTTATTTTTTTGAGGATAGTGGCGAGTTGCCGCCGGTGTATAAAGAACCTATATATCGCCAGCGGGAGTGGGAAGAGCCGTGGGAGCGCTATGGGCACAAGGAAAGCAGTTCACGTTCTATGTTAAGCTTTGGAATGTCTCACAAAACAGTGAAACGGAGAGACAAATTATTTATTAAAATTATAGCGTCGTTTTTTTTGCTTAGTTTGGCGTATGTCATTAACAATGTTTCTTTTCCGGGAGCTGAGAAATACCGGACAGTAATGAATGAGGTTATGCACCGTTCGTATGATTTCGCCGGTATGTCGGCCTGGTATGAAAAGAATTTCGGCTCTGTGCCCACCTTGCTGCCAAATGTGGGCGGTCTTGGCAACGAAGTACAACCTGTGCTGCGAGCGCAGAATATGCTATTAAAAGCGCCTGCTTCGGGCAAAGTCGTACAGACGTTTGCCGAACAGGGGAGCGGGATTTATTTCACGCCAGGTGAAACTTCTATCCGTGCGGTCGATCAAGGATGGGTCACCTTCGTGGGCCAAAAAGAAGGGCTAGGCAACACGGTGATTATCCAGCATGCTAAAGGAATGGAAACATGGTACGCAGGGCTTGCGGAAGTGGAAGTAAAGCAAAATGATTGGGTGGAGATTCAACACACTATCGGAAAAGCGGCGAAAGAAGGACACTTGATTAAGCCGGTATATTTCGCAGTGAAGAAAAATGGGCAATTCGTGAATCCACAGGATGTGGTTCATTTTGAATAATATCTCACTACATGTACACCCGCTGTTCTGGCTGATTATGCTCGGCGCGTTGCTTGTCGGTCAGTTTATGGAGGTCATTACGCTGTTTAGCATTGTGTTACTGCATGAATTGGGACATGTTACAGCCGCCCGCTGGTATGGATGGCGGGTTAAACGTATTGAATTGCTTCCGTTTGGTGGCGTGTTGGAGATCGAAGAGTGGGGAAATACGATGCCGGGGGCGGAATTCGTCGTAGCGCTGGCGGGCCCGCTTGTCAATGCGTTGCTCATCGTTTTCGGCTTGGCGATGATGCAGCTTGAAATATGGTCGTCTGTTTGGACGGCTTTTTTTGTGTACAGTAATTTGCTAATTGGTGGGTTTAATTTGCTTCCTATCTGGCCGCTTGATGGGGGGAGGGTAATGCAGACCGCTTTGAGTCTTGTTTTGCCTTACCGCCAGGCGATGCTATGGTCGATATATATAAGCGGCGCAGGGGCGGCCGGATTGATTGCGTGGAGTTTGTCTTTTGAACCATCGCCGCATTTGAACGGGTTGGCGGTGGCATTTTATCTGCTGTTTAGCGCGTGGATGGCGTATCGGCAGCGTCATGTTCAATTTATAAGGTTTTTGCTTGCACGAAAGACGCAATTAGAGGAAGGATTAGGCCCGGAAATAGAACGTTTAGTATCCGTACCACCTACGCTCACGCTCGCTCAGGCAGTAAAAAAAATCAAGCGCAATTCTTACCAATTTTTTATTGTGCACGGACGCTCGCTGCCTAGTTCTGGTACCGTATTTTCAGAAAAAGTGCTGCTTGCCTATTATTTTTCCGGACGATCACCCCATTGTGCAGTAGAGGAACTTTTGCGGTAAAATTGAGAAGAAAAGAAAGCGTAAGGAGGACAACTGTTGAAGCAAATAATCATCAACTGTACCGGCCGCGAAGCGAGAGTGGCCATGTTGGAAGGCGGTCGGTTGGTTGAATTATACATCGAACGGCCGGAAGGGCGACGGATCGTCGGCAACATTTATAAAGGACGGGTAGAAAATGTGTTGCCAGGCATGCAGGCGGCATTTATCGATATCGGTATGGAGAAAAATGCGTATTTATACGTAGCTGACTGTTTGCCACCGGAGACAGAGCCTGAGGAAGGGAAGAGGCCCTCCATTAATGAGCTGATTACGCAAGGCCAAGAGATTATCGTTCAAGTCAGTAAAGAAGCGTTTGGCACGAAAGGTGCTAAAGTAACAACACAGCTCTCTTTGCCTGGGCGCTACATTGTATATTTGCCGAATGTGACCTATATTGGGGTATCACGTCGCATACGCAAGGAAAAAGAACGCGAACGTCTACGCCGGATGGCACGCGAGATTCTGGGACCGAATGAGGGAATCATTATCCGGACGATGGCCGAGGGAATGAGTCGAGCTGAGCTGGAGGCGGACGTTTCATTTCTGAGAGCGTGTTGGGAACAGGTGTGGAGCGAGAAAAAGCATGTTCGCCCGCCCGC
Source organism: Aneurinibacillus sp. XH2 (assembly GCF_001439585.2). Classification (NCBI taxonomy): domain Bacteria; kingdom Bacillati; phylum Bacillota; class Bacilli; order Caryophanales; family Paenibacillaceae; genus Aneurinibacillus; species Aneurinibacillus sp. XH2. The sequence goes on from NZ_CP014140.1 coordinate 870,572, forward strand.
GCTCGTCTACCAAGACTTAGATCTTGTCTCCCGCGTGGTGCGCGATTTTGTAGATGAAGAAGTAGAAGAAATCATGATTGACAGTCGCCCGCGCTACGCGGAAGTTCGAGCATTGCTCGCCCGTTACCGGCCTGAGTGGGAGCAGAAAATTCGATTGTATACCGGGGCCGAGGAGATTTTTTCTTATTATGGCTTGGACGGGGAAATCGAACGGGCGCTGAGACGGAAAGTATGGCTAAAGAGCGGCGGTTATTTGGTCATTGATCAGACGGAAGCGATGACCGTTTTTGATGTAAATACCGGCAAGTATACAGGCAGTCATACCCTTGAGGAAACGGTTCTGAAGACCAACCTGGAAGCATGTCGTGAAATTGTCCGCCAGCTTCGTTTGCGCAACATTGGCGGCATTGTTATTATCGATTTCATTGACATGGAGAAAGAAGAAAATCGGCTCCAGGTGTTGGAGTGTATGGAAGGGGAATTGCGGAAAGACAAGACAAAGACACAAGTGCTTGGATTTACCCGCTTGGGGCTGCTTGAACTGACACGCAAAAAAGAGCGGCAAAATCTTGCTGATATCTTGCTGCGCGTGTGTCCTTGCTGCGAAGGAACAGGCAGAATCACAGCCGAAGAGACGCTTGCGAGTGCGCTGGAACGCGAACTCGCAAGCTTCAGTCACGATGACCGCGTGGAAGCGGTCTTGCTTGAAGTGCATCCCCATATCGCCCGCGTGTTTGTGGAACGGGACTATATAGAAGAATTGCGGAATAGCACGAGCATTGCTCTCTATATTGCGGAAAATTCTGCTCTTGATCAACAGCGGTATCGCATCCTGTTTGCGGGGAGTGAAGCAGAAGCGCGGAGACGCTTACAGAAACAGTGATAAACACTTCCTTCTCGCGGTGTTTAGGTTGCTTTTCTTGCAAGAATATGATAAGCTGTTTTTTGTTAACTGGTGTGCTTGACACCTCAAGCATACTACAACCGCTCGATTAAGGTTTGCAAGCCGGCGTATATGCGCCGCACCGGATATCGGCGAGTCTTAGTATATAGGGGAGGTGCAACGAATGTACGCAATTATCGAAACTGGCGGTAAGCAATACAAAGTAGAAAAAGGTACTGAACTGTACATCGAAAAGCTGGCAAACGCTGAGGGTGAGACAGTTACTTTCGACCGCGTATTGCTGGTGGCTGGCGATGGCGGTGTGAAAGTAGGCGCTCCGGTAGTGGAAGGTGCTACTGTTACTGCGAAAGTAGAACGTCACGGTAAAGGTAAGAAAATTATCGTGTACAAATACAAAGCAAAGAAAAACTACCGTCGTAAGCAAGGTCACCGTCAACCTTATACGAAGGTTGTTATCGAAGCGATCAACGCGTAATGATTACGGTGCAGGTGAAGCGCCGCGGCGATGACTCCATTGAAGAAATCAAGATTTCTGGACATGCCTATGCTGGGGAGCCTGGACATGATCTAGTATGTGCCGCCGTATCGGGCATTTCGCTTGGAGGAATCAACGCGGTTGAACTGTTGTTAAACATAGAGCTGCCAGTCAAACAGGGTGAAAGTGGTTTTCTACATGTGAAAGTACCGGACGACTACGCTCCGGAACTTCAAGAGAAAGTGCAGCTTTTGCTTGAGGGCATGATTGCCTCGTTGTATTCGGTAGCGTTAAGTAACGGCAAATATGTTCGGGTTATCGACAGATTGAAATAGTAAGGAGGTGTCCCTTATGTTAAGAATGGATCTGCAATTCTTCGCCTCGAAAAAAGGGGTAGGTAGTACCAAAAACGGCCGTGACTCTATCGCGAAGCGTTTGGGTGCCAAGCGTGCGGACGGTCAATTCGTAAAAGCCGGTAACATTCTGTACCGTCAACGTGGTACAAAAATTTATCCGGGTGCGAACGTAGGCCGCGGCGGTGACGATACGCTGTTCGCTCTGACTGATGGTATCGTGCGCTTCAAGCGTCTGGGCCGCGATCGCAAACAAGTGGTTGTTGAACCGGTAGCAAGCGAAGTGTAATAATCGTTTAAATAAAAAGACCGTTGACGTACGTCAACGGTCTTTTTTATCGTACCGAAGGGACACGAAACGGCCGTTTGGCTTTCTTTGAAGAAAAAGGACGAGCGGTAACGCCCGCAAGTTTTTCTTGACGTTTTGTTTTTTTGTTTTGCGGCACACTAGAAAAAAAAGAAAGGGTGCTGCTTATGTTTAGAAAAAATGGGGCAGAAGCACTTGTTGACACGCTGATTGAGTGGGGAGTTGACCACGTATATGGAATGCCTGGCGATTCGATTAATACGGTTATTGAGGCGTTTCGTCAGAAGAAGGATAAAATTAAGTTCATTCAGGTTCGCCATGAAGAAGCGGGGGCCCTGGCCGCCGCTTCCTATGCGAAACTTACCGGCAGGCTTGGCGTATGCCTTGCTGTTGCTGGGCCGGGTGCAATTCATTTGCTGAACGGTCTTTATGATGCCAAACTGGATCATGCACCGGTGCTGGCAATTACTGGACAGGTAATAACTGATTTATTGGGCCTTGATTATTTCCAAGAAGTGAATGTATCGCGTCTTTTTGATGATGTAGCCGTATATAACCAGATGATCGTTTCCCCGGGGCAAATTCCTTCAGTAGTAAATCAGGCGATTCGTACAGCATATGCGCGCAAAGGCGTGGCTGTTCTGACCATTCCAGGTGATGTGCCCGATATTGAATTAGACAGAAAAACGCGCTATACGTACGCCAAAGTGGACAGTGGAAATCTTGAGCCGCGTACGGAAGATATGGATGCCGCTTGCGAGGTTCTCAGCAAGGAAGGAAAAAAAGTCATTCTAGCGGGTAAAGGCGCACGGGGAGCACGTGAAGAACTGCTGGCATTCGCGGAAAGGCTTGGGGCGCCCATCGTGGTGACGCTTCCTGGAAAGGGCGTCGTACCGGATAAACACCCGTACTGCCTGGGAGGGCTTGGTCTAATTGGAACGAGAGCGGCGTACGATGCTATGCAAGAAGCAGATACGTTGTTTATGGTAGGTACTTCGTATCCGTTTACGGGATTTTTACCGGAGAAAGCGATGACCATCCAATTGGATACAGAACCTTGCCAAATCGGCAAGCGTTATCCGGTAGATATCGGTCTTATCGGGGAGGCAAAGCATACGCTTGCCCGATTGACAGAGCGAATTCCTTATCAGGAAAACAGGGAGTTTTTGGCTCGGTGCAAAGAAAAAATGGATAAATGGTGGGGGAAAATGGAGGAGCAGGAGAAAATCGAAAGCTCCTTGATCATGCCCCAGTATGTAGCACGAACACTGGAAGAGGTAGCGGAGGAGAACGCAGTGCTTTCGTGTGATGTCGGCAATGTAACAGTCTGGATGGCCCGCCATTTTCGGGTGACAAATCAATCGTTTATTACGTTCAGCTGGCTGGCTACGCTAGGATGCGGTCTGCCTGGCGCGATTGCCGCTCAGATTGCGTACCCGGAGCGCCAGGTATTCGCGATTTGTGGTGACGGGGGATTTGGCATGACGATGAACGATTTTGTCACAGCGATCAAATACAAGCTCCCGATTATTACTGTTGTATTTAATAATCATAAAATCGCCATGATTAAGTTCGAACAGGAAGCTATGGGCAATATTGAATACGCTACGAATTTGGTAAATCCGAATTTTGCAGCTTACGCAGAAGCGTGCGGTACGGTGGGATTCAGGGTGGAAAAGCGTGAGGAATTGTTGCCTGTTTTACAGAAAGCTGTCGCCGCCAGGCGTCCATGTATTGTTGACGTATTGGTGGAAGCAGACGAAGCACCGATGCCGCCGAAAATTACCTTTGGTCAGGCAGCAGGGTTTACCAAACATATGATAAAAGAATTTGTAGAGGAAGGACGCTTTACGTTACCACCTATACTTCGTGTGTAAAAGCCAGTTTTGCAGAATGAGGAAAACAGGTCGAAAATAAGCTTTTGCTTTTTGTACCTGTTTTCCCTATTTCTTATGACACGTCATGTCTTCTCTAGCCCTGGATGTGGTAAAATGTACAGAAAAGCCAAAGAGGGTGAACGCGGTATGAAGGAATTAATCGAAGTAATTAATCACCAACGGCATGACTGGCTTAATCATATTCAGGTCTTGCTCAGTTATTTGAAACTTGGGAAATATGATATGTGCGAGGAATACATACACCGCATCATTGCGGGGGCAAACAGGGACACGTTAGTCTCCCGCCTGGAATACCCTCCTGTTGTGGCTTATCTTCTCTCGTTTAACGCACTGCATTCCAATATGCGAATAGAAGTGGAAATTCCGGCTTCTTTTTCATTACTCAAGCTTAAAGAAGGAAATTGGCTGGGTGATTTTATTGTTTCTTTAGTAAAACTATATCAGCAACATGCCCTGTATAATGGCGGGGAAAGTAATACATTTCTGCTTACGTTGCATTACCAGGAAAGCGCTCTTAGAATTGTGGCAGATTTTGCGGGTGAACTTGATGTGAAAGGCATCGAAGCCGGGCTGAACGAGTTGTGTGCGCGGATGAGGGCATGTGGTGGCGAAGCATTGCTTATGCCTCATACAGCTTCAGAATCGGTTTTGGAGTGTGTCTTTCCTTTTGCCTAGGAGCGGAGAAGTTATTACGGAAAAGGTGGAATCAAGATGTTTGTAGATAGTGTAAAAGTATATGTTAAAGGAGGCGACGGCGGAAACGGTATCGTTGCTTTCCGCAGGGAAAAATACGTGCCGCAGGGCGGCCCAGCCGGCGGTGACGGCGGTCGTGGCGGTGACGTTGTGTTTGTTGTGGATGAGGGGTTGCGGACATTGGTGGATTTTCGCTATCAACGCCATTTTAAAGCGGCTAGGGGAGAGAATGGGCGACCAAAAGGCCAACATGGCGCGGGCGCAGAAGATTTGGTTGTTCGCGTGCCTCCGGGAACGACCGTTATTGATGATGATACCGGACAGGTTATTGCTGACCTGACAGTGAATGGTCAGCGCGCAGTGATTGCCAAAGGCGGCCGCGGTGGCCGCGGTAATATCCGGTTTGCGACGCCGGTGAACCCGGCGCCGGAAATTGCGGAGAACGGTGAACCCGGACAGGAACGTTATGTGCGTCTGGAGCTGAAAGTGCTAGCTGATGTTGGATTAGTAGGGTTTCCAAGTGTGGGTAAATCCACGCTTTTATCGGTCGTGTCGGCGGCGCGTCCCAAAATCGCGGCCTATCATTTTACGACGATTACGCCGAACTTGGGCGTGGTAGATATTGACGAGGAACGCAGTTTCGTAATGGCGGATTTGCCGGGACTGATTGAAGGCGCGCATGAAGGGGTTGGTCTGGGGCACCAGTTTTTGCGCCATGTTGAACGGACGCGGGTCATTGTTCACGTGATTGATATAGCAGGTTCTGAAGGCCGTGATCCGTATGAAGATTATATACAGATTAATGAAGAGTTGAAGTTGTATAATAAGAAACTGGAAGAGCGTCCGCAGATTATAGCCGCCAACAAAATGGATCTTCCGGGAGCGGAAGAGAATTTGCGGGAGTTTCGGAAGAAAGTCGGGGATGATATTCCAATTTATCCGATTTCAGCTGCGACCAAGCAAGGAGTGCGCGAGTTAATGTATAAGGTGGCCGATATGCTTGAGCATACTTCGAGGATACCGCTTATTGAGGATGTAGCAGACGAAGGGACAACGGTGGTGTATAAGGCGGAACAGGAACAGGAGCCGTTTACGGTTCGCCGCGAAAACGAGATTTTCGTGGTGGAAGGCGAGAAAATGGAGAAATTGGTGAAAATGACGAACTTAAATAGTCGGGATTCCATCCAGCGTTTTGCCCGTATGATGCGTAATATGGGCGTAGACGACGCGCTGCGCGAGAAGGGCGCGCAAAATGGTGATATTGTACGTATTGGCAAGTTTGAGTTTGAATTCGTGGAGTAAAAAGCAGGACGAAAAGTCTTGCTTTTTTTTATGGTGATGAGCGGCAACGCCCGCGAGTTTTTCTCATGTTTTTCCACTATGGACAGCGTTGAGAGAAAATATTTGAAAAATAAATGAATATCTCTTGTGAAATCAGAAAAAACAAAGTATAATGTCCACTATATATAAACATTTGTTTATTCTAGGAGGACGGAATGGGAAAACAGGAAGAACTGTTCTACTTAATCCGGGCCGATATTTTGCCTGAATCAATTATAAAAACAATAGAGGCAAAAAAGCTGCTCGATTCCGGAGAAGCGGAGACGGTCAATGAAGCGGTGGAGAGAGTGGGACTAAGCAGAAGCGCTTATTATAAATACAAAGATGGGATTTTTCCATTTAATTCTATGATGCGTGAAGTGATTATTACCGTATCACTTAATCTAGAGCATCGCGCAGGTGTGCTGTCCCAGGTATTGAAGTTTGTCGCCGAAAAGGGCGGCAACATCCTGACGATTAATCAGACGATTCCGCTACAGGGTATGGCCAATGTTGCGATGTCCATTGACACCGGGCAGTTGAACTTACCGACAACTGAGTTTCTTGACGAATTGAACGCGCTCGACGGCGTCAAGCGTGCAGTGATTGTCGGACGGGGATAAGCATTTTTTTCATTATATTATTATAAACAAACAAAAATATACACATGGAGGAGAGAGCAGGATGCGAAACAACACAGTAAAAGTAGGACTTATGGGGCTTGGAACTGTGGGTACGGGCGTCGTACGTATCGTACAGGGTCACCAGGAGGATTTGCAGAAACAGACGGGCTTAGCGATTGAAATCGCTAAGGTACTGGTGCAGGATCTTGAGAAAGAACGCAACTTGAAACTGGATAGACACATGATTACAACCGATGCTTCTGAACTGTTTGACAACCCGGACATCGATGTGATTATCGAAGTGATTGGCGGTATTCATCCAGCGAAAGAATATATTCTGCAAGCCCTTGAGAATGGCAAACATATTGTGACGGCCAACAAAGACTTGATGGCGCTCCACGGGGCAGAAATTCTCTCCAAAGCGCAAGAAAAAGGCTGTGACGTATTCTATGAAGCGAGCGTGGCCGGCGGTATTCCGATTCTGCGCGCGCTGGTGGAGGGGTTTGCGTCTGACCGCATTACGAAAATGATGGGAATTGTGAATGGTACGACCAATTACATCATGACGAAGATGAGTCAGGAAGGTGCCGATTACAGCGCGGTACTCAAAGAAGCGCAGGCGCTCGGTTACGCGGAAGCGGATCCGACGGCGGATGTGGAAGGTCATGACGCAGCACGGAAGATGGCTATCTTAAGCACGCTTGGCTTCCATGTCGATATGAGCCTTGAGGATGTAGACTGTAAGGGAATCTCCGAAGTGACAGCAGAAGACATCGCATATGCGAAAAAGCTGGGCTATGAGATTAAGCTGCTCGGCATCGCGCAGCGCGACGATGATTTGATCGAGGTAAGCGTACAACCAACGCTTATTCATCATACACACCCGCTTGCATCCGTCAATGGTGTCTTCAACGCGATTTATGTGCACGGCGAAGCGGTGGGAGAGACAATGTTCTACGGTCCAGGAGCGGGCGAGTTGCCGACGGCAACGGCAGTTGTTTCCGATCTGGTAACAGTTGTGAAAAACATGAAGCTTGGCGTAAACGGACGCGGCAGCGTGGCACCGTATCGCGAGAAGCATTTGAAAACGGACGACCAGATTGTGTCCAAGTATTTCCTTCGTCTAATCGTGGAAGACAAACGGGGCGTGCTTGCACAAATTACTCGCATTCTCGCTGACCATGATGTAAGCTTAGAACAAGTCCTGCAACAACCGTACAATGACGGCAAGCAGTCGGAAATTATTCTGATCACGCACCATGCTTCGCGCAAAAATATTTATGCCGTACGCAGCCAATTTGAAGAGCTGGAAAGCGTGTTTGAAATAAAAAGCCTGTATCGGGTAGAAGGTGGGGAGGAAAAATAATGGCTGGCATCATTGAGCGCTACGCAAAATATTTACCGGTGACGGAGAAAACCCCCCGGTTGACGTTGCATGAGGGCAATACGCCGCTCATTTTTGCGCCGAAATTGTCGCAACAATTAGACTTGGAGATTTATTTCAAATACGAAGGTTTAAATCCAACAGGATCGTTTAAAGACCGGGGGATGGTTATGGCGGTGGCGAAAGCGGTCGAAGAAGGCAGCCATACGATTATGTGCGCTTCCACAGGAAACACTTCGGCCGCGGCGGCAGCGTATGCAGCGCGCGCGAATCTGCGCTGTATCGTGCTTATCCCGAATAACAACATCGCGCTGGGTAAGCTGGCCCAGGCGATGGTTTACGGCGCTGAAATTATCGCCATCGAAGGCAACTTCGACCAAGCGCTGAAAATCGTGCGCGATATTACGGAAAAGCATCCGATTACGCTTGTGAACTCGGTGAATCCGTACCGTCTTGAAGGGCAGAAGACAGCGGCTTTTGAAATTTGCGACGCGCTGGGCAAGGCACCGGACATCCTTGCGATTCCGGTCGGTAACGCGGGAAACATTTCAGCGTATTGGAAAGGATTTAAAGAATACTATGAAGCAGGGGTTGTCAGAAACAGGCCGCGCATGTTCGGGTTTGAAGCGGAAGGAGCGGCCGCGCTTGTCAAAGGCGAAGTGATCGAAAATCCGGAAACGCTGGCGACAGCCATCCGCATTGGCAATCCGGCTAGCTGGAATCTTGCGCTCAACGCCCGTGATGAGTCCGGCGGTCATATCGACATGGTTACAGATGAAGAAATTTTGGACGCATATCGCAAGCTGGCCCAGACAGAGGGAATTTTTGCCGAACCGGCTTCCGCGGCATCGCTGGCAGGCATCATAAAGATGCGTAAGCTGGGCCGGATTGAAGCCGGCAAGCAGGTTGTGTGCGTATTAACCGGAAACGGCCTGAAAGACCCGAACATCGCACTTACGTCTGTGGGAGTGGAGCCGATCGTGGTGGAAAGCACGGAAGAAGCAGTGCTTGGCATCATCGCCCGGGGAGCGGGTGTATAGCGTGCAGAACGGAAAGGTGAAAGTAAAGGTTCCAGCTAGCACGGCTAATCTCGGCCCCGGATTCGACACGATAGGTATGGCTTTCCAACTGTATACCACCATTACGCTGGAGCTTGCGGAAGAAACAACGATTCGTTTACACGGCCCGAACCTTTCCGGCATCCCTGCCGACAAAAGCAACCTTATTTATAAAGTGGCGACCGAAGTGTTTGAGAAAGCTGGCCTCGCGGCGCCGGAGCTTGTGGTTGAGATCGCTTCTGATATTCCACTGACCCGCGGGCTCGGTAGCAGTGCGTCCGCCATCGTAGGGGCGCTTGTGGCGGCCAATGAATTGGCTGGCCGGCCTTTTACGAAGGAACATCTGTACATGATGGCGACAGAGCGGGAGGGACATCCGGACAATGTAGGAGCTTCGTTATTTGGTGGCATTGTTGTCGCATTAATGGAGCGGGAAAACGTGCCATATGTGCGGCTTAATGTACCGAAACATCTTGAGGCCATCGCAGTGATTCCAGAATTTATGCTTTCTACTGAAAAATCAAGGAATGTACTCCCATCCATGTATAGCCGCCAGGATGTGGTTCATACGGTAAGTCATACCGGCGTGCTCGTGGGAGCGCTGGCGACCGGTAACTTGTCGTTGCTTAAATCCGCGATGCAGGATGTGGTCCACCAGCCGTATCGCGTGCCGCTTGTGCCGGGACTGGAAAAAATATTGAATGAAGCACACCTGCACGGTGCGCTCGGCGCGGCGCTGTCCGGCGCTGGTCCAACGATCATCGCGTTTATTGACAATCGGATGCCGGTTGCACCGCTTGAAGCATTTATGGTCAGAACGCTTGCCGGACACGGCGTCGATTGTACGGTGATGCGGCTTGTACCCGACGAAGCTGGAGTACAGATTGAACACTGCTTCTCGGGTGTGACTGGATAAAGGAGATAACGAACATGGAGAGAACATTCGCGTTTCTGGGCCCGCGCGGCACAAATACGGAAGAAGCCGCGCGTCTGATATTCCAGGAGAAAGGAAATAGATTCCTTCCTTACCGCACAATTCCTGACTGTTTGGAAGCGGCCGCGGCGGGAAAAGTAGATTATGCGGTTGTGCCTTGGGAGAATTCGCTGGAAGGATCCGTGAATTTAACGTTAGATTGGATCATTCATAAAATTGATTTGCCGATTTTAAGCGAGCTTATTATGCCGATTTCCCATCATCTAGTAAGCGCGAAGCGCGAAGAGCCGCTTGCGCTTTCCCAGGTGACGAAAGTGCTGTCACATCCGCAGGCGGTAGCACAGTGCCATAGTTATTTGCATGAGCATTTACCGCATGCAGAGATTGAATACGTAAGCAGTACGGCAGAAGCGGCGCGCCTCGTCAGCGAGCGATTCGAAGAACCTTGGGTGGCGATTTCCGCCATGCAGGCGGTGCATGTGTACCCGGTAACGCTCATCGCCGAAAACATTGAGGATACAGAAAACAATTTTACCCGCTTTATCGTGCTGGGAAAAAAGCCGTTACCATTTCCGGAATCGGAAAAGTATAAGACAACCATTCTCGTGACCCTTCCATCCGATTTTCCGGGGGCGCTGCATCAGGTGCTGTCAGCGTTCGCCTGGCGCCGCCTGAACCTGTCACGCATCGAATCACGTCCGACAAAAACAGGGTTAGGGAACTACTATTTTGTGATTGATATTGAGCAGAAAATGGATGATGTTCTGCTTCCGGGCGCTTTTGCTGAGATGGAAGCGCTGGGGTGCCAGGTTCGTTTTCTTGGCACATATCCTGTGTTTGTGAAAGAGCGAAATGGGGCCCGCATCTCGCTCCGGTAGAGATACAGCCAGAGAGCAGGGCAAGTTCGTGAAAGAATGATGGAGGGTGAATTCTTTTGGAACAAAAAATTTATTTAAACGGGGAATTTGTGAAGAAGGAAGACGCGAAAATTTCCGTGTACGATCATGGCTTTTTGTATGGTGACGGCGTTTTCGAGGGAATCCGGGCGTACAATGGAAATGTGTTCAAATTAAAGGAGCATATTGAACGGCTATATGAATCGGCTAAATCCATACTGCTGGACATTGGAATGACACAGGAAGAAATGTGTGAATGCGTGCTGGAGACGGTACGCCAGAACCATCTCAAAAACGCGTACATTCGTCTTGTCGTCTCTCGCGGTACCGGAGACTTAGGGCTTGACCCGCGCCGCTGTTCCAAACCGAACATTGTCATTATTGCCGAACAGTTGGCGCTGTTTCCGAAGGAACTGTATGAGACGGGGATTCGCATTATCACTGTGCCAACCCGACGTAATACACCTGATGCTTTAAACCCGAAGATCAAATCTTTAAACTACCTGAACAATGTCCTAGTAAAAATTGAAGCGAATAACGCGGGTGTAAATGAAGCGTTGATGCTTAACCAGCAGGGATATATATGCGAAGGATCAGGAGATAATATTTTTATCGTTAAGAGGGGCATGATTTACACGCCGCCAGCATATCTGGGAGCGCTAGAAGGCATTACGCGTAATACGATTATTGAGATCGCACGCGAGAAAGGGTATGTGGTGAAAGAAGAGCCATTTACCCGTCATGATGTATTCGTTGCGGACGAAATTTTCCTTACAGGTACGGCGGCGGAAGTGATTCCGGTTATTGAGGTAGATGCGCGGCAAATCGGGGATGGCAAGCCCGGCGCTGTCACACACGAATTGCTGGCGGCGTTCCGCGAGCGTGTAGAAACAGATGGTATGAAAGTATATGAATGTTCAGGAGTGGAAAAGAGATAGCGATAGATAAACGAAAACAGAGGGTGTCCCAAAAAGTGATGGGGCACCCTTTTGCGTTATCGTATATACGTATAGAAAAACAATACATGATCTATATATATGTTGTGTTCTATTTGAGATCAACCAATCTTTTGAGACAGCCGCTACTGCATTTTTTCCAGTTCTTCTTCATCGATATCGAAGTTTGTATATACGTCTTGCACATCATCGTTGCTTTCCAACATTTCCACCAGTTTTAGCATTTTTTCCGCGTCTTCTCCCGTCACTTTTACCGTATTCTGCGGAATCATGGAAATCTCGGCTGTATCGAGTTCATACCCTGCCTCTTCGAGCGAGGTGCGCACCGTTTCGAAATCTTCCGGCGTGGTCTTAATTTCAAAGCTTTCCTCGGTTGCTTCGAAATCTTCCGCTCCAGCATCAAGCGCTGCCATCATTACGGAATCTTCGTCCAAATCTTTGTTTTCGCGGCTGATTTCAATAATGCCTTTCCGATCAAACATGAAGCTAACACAGCCCGATTCACCCAGATTTCCTCCATTTTTTGTGAAAATGTGGCGCACGTCTGCAGCGGTACGATTTCGATTATCGGTTAACGCTTCCACCATAACTGCTACGCCGCCTGGGCCATAGCCTTCATAGATGATTTCCTCATATGATACACCGTCGAGCTGGCCGGTGGCTTTTTTTATAGTCCGTTCAATATTTTCGCTTGGAATATTAGCATCTTTCGCTTTCGCGATGGCATGTTTAAGACGCGGGTTCGTATTTGGATCCGCGCCGCCTGCCCGTGCTGCCTGATAGATTTCTTTGGAGATTTTTGTGAAAAGTTTTGCTTTTGCCGCGTCCTGGCGGCCTTTGCGGTGTTGGATGTTTTTCCACTTGGAATGACCCGCCATACATCAATCCCTCTTTCTTCTATATTGCTCGCGCGCTGTTTGTACGGCGCAAAAATCCATTTTTCAGTGTAGCACAAGAACGGAAAAAGGGCAAAGCGTTTATATATTGCGCGAACAAATGAAAGACTAGGGCGCTTGATGGAGCACTGGTTGAGGATTAGACATAGTTGTTATAGATAAAATTCTCGTATCCAGCGAAGAAACGCTCCCTGTGCTGCCAATTTTTCATAATGATACGCAAATAATATTCCACCTGGTTTTCTTGGAAGTTTTTCCGCTTTTCAAACACGCCAGTCACTTCCCGTATAAAGTTGTCCGGGAAACGAAGCAGAAGGAAAATGAGCGCGACTTGTGCTTCAGAAAGAGGAAGAATTTGGCGATATGTTTCGATCGCTTCTGTAAACACGTTCAAATCCCATCGCTGAAGCACGAGCGCTCGGCTGATTAATTGAACGATATCGACAAGCGGTGTGTCGTAAGCGGCTGTGTCTAAGTCGATGATCGACTGACGGAAAGCGCTGATAAGGAAGTTGTGGCTGGCTAAATCTTTGTGCGCAATGTGCTGGCGGTAGAGTGCGCTCGTATATTCAGCAGCAAGTCCAGAACAGCGGGCAACGTCAAGCGTATATTTCGCTTCTTTGAGAATGGTAGGCGCATTGCGCTGTACAAGATATGTCAGACGACTCGGCTTGATTCTTCCGCTTTCAATCTCCTGTTGGATGCAAAGGAATGATTCATAGCGCTTTTCCCATTTTACAATAAGAGGAATGCCTTCTTCCGGCGGTGGCCCTTGTGGAATACGGACGCTATACTTGTGGAATTCTGCCAGTTTTCGAAGCGAAAGCATGACATCCGATTTATGAAAATAACTTCCCTCTCTTCCTGGCATGCGTTCCATTACGGTCATATACGTATTGTTCCATTTAAAAACGGGAACGCCCTGAATCGTTGGAAGATAACGAACGACATCGAGAAATCCACGATCGTGTAGCGTACGTGACAGATACGTGACCCATGCGGCTTTTTGAAAGTCGGAATAACCTTTGACAACCCAGGTGCCTCGATCTGTTTCACAGAGCCAGACGGTGCGTTTTGGCTTTAAGCTTTTTACGCGGCAGCGGTACATCTTTTCAATGGCGGCGGCTAGTTCCTGGTTCATAAAATATCCTCCTGCTTTATATAAATACGACTTATGATGTGATCATCCTTTATTTGGTATGAAGTTGGGAACAAGGAGTTCATCGTTTGATCTGTGACTGCTAAAAGAGCGGACTCCCGGTAGAGAAGGAGTCCGCCTGGGCGATCAGCAGTCTGATGAGCCTAGAGCAGAGCTGCTTTCTCGGCAATCACAACTGTCTTTATAAGCAGGTGTTTCCATTCCCGTATATGGATGATAGCCATGCGACATATGCGGGAAGTAGTAAGAAGTCATTTGCGGTGCTGACGGAGATGCAAACGAGGGCGCATACGGGTTCATCATGCTTGATGTTGCGGGCGGATAGTCCATAGACGGCATCATGCCAGAAGGTGCTCCCATGGAAGGTGGGGCGTACGGTGGTACGTGTGTCATCGCGGGCGATTCATATGAATCATATATCATCTCTTCTTTTTTTACTTCGTTTTCTTGCATTGACATTACCGGATACGGCATTGCCGGCATCATCGGTTGTGTTGGGTAGGCACACTCAGGTATGTGCGACATTGGCTGCGGTTGAAGCGGTTTGTATTCGGCCGGCATTTGCGCTTGCGGCATCGGTTGACTCGGCATGGGCATCATCGGGTGCGGCATGGGCATCATTGGGCAAGGCATCATGTATGGCATATCCGCTATATGAGAATCGTTATCTTCGTAGCATGGATAAGGCATTACCATATGCGGTGGCGGACACATCGGCATTGGCGGACACATCGGCATTGGCGGACACATCGGCATTGGCGGCGCACAATATTGCGGTTGCACTATGGGCACGTGTGGCATGGGCACAGGGGCTGGCATTGGAGCCGGAGCCGGCATAGGTGCTATGGGAGCGGGTGAAGGTTTGGGTATTTCTTTTGCCGGCGGTTTCATTTTGGGTTTGGGTGCCGGAGCAGGCATCTCTTTTTTTGGTATTTCTTTTGCCGGCTTTTCTTTTTCGGACATTGGAGCCATTTGAATATTAATGCTCATATCTGTATCCATGTCAATCGTCAGATCCGGGTTTTCCGGTTGCGGTTTCGGCGTATGCGGAGTTGTTGGCAATTCAGGCGCTACCGGCATTTCCTTCGGCATTTCGCTTTTCAGCGGTACATCGCTTGTCGGCACTTTTACTTTCATACCGGGAATAATTTTATCCGGATTTTTAATATGCACATTAATTTTTTTCAATGTTTCAAAGTCCACATTATATTTTTGAGCGATTTTCCATAGGGTGTCTCCCTTTTTTACGATATGGATTTTCATGTATTTGACCATCCTTTCATAGAAAATTACCTTACATCATATGCATGGGCGGGCGTTTTGCCACGGGTAGGCGAGCGTTATGTATAAAATTTCTACAGATTGGAAATGCTAGGGAATAAAAAGTTCGTCCTGAAAAGAAGGGGTAAGGATGGTCCGCAAACAATTGCCGAAACATTGGAGAACACTGCTGGCTTTATCGCTTTTGTTCATCACCGTTATAAGCAGTGGAACATGGTATTTATACAATAAGATTCAAGAACTAAAAGGGAATGAAGCATCAACGCAAACCGTCGATGTTGTGCTGAAGCGAGAATACATTTGCGGTGAGACGGAAAAAGAAACGCACCGGGAAACAGTATCCTCTTCGGAGGAATTGCTTCAGCGCTATCATGACTGGGATTTTGTTTCCCGCGACCGCAATGTATACACATTCGAGAAGAAAATTAATGATCTTTCTCCACGCTGCAAGGAACACGCTTATTTCGGCATCAATGAAAATGGGGAGCTGACCTTATTTGATGGACTCCCGGAGAAAGGTCAAATTATCCAGACATTTTTCCAACTGGATACGAAAAAGCTGGAATCCAGCCTTCCGCCAGAGGAATTGGATCTGTTGCGCAAAGGGATTCATATTTCCAATGCGGCGGAATATAATTCTATCATCTCAACGTACAGTGAGTTTACGAACGAAGAAAAAGAGACAGCGGTGCATGCGCATTAGAGAAGAAAAAGGGGCGAAACAGGAGGCTTCGCCTCTTTTTCTTATGTAAAATACATGTTCGCCTTTTTTAAGATAGTGTAAAATAAAAGAATCAGGTTTATGGCAAAAGCAGGGGGAAAATGACATGATTGATTTTATTGAGGGACAGGTCGCCTATGTGGAAGCTGATTCAATTGTAATCGTCTCCCATGGTATTGGCTACCGTATATTTTCGGGGAATCCTTTTCAATATAGAGAGGGAGAAACAAGGCAGGTGCGTGTCTATACGCACCATTATGTGCGCGAGGATGCGATGCATCTCTACGGGTTCCCGACGCGGGGTGAGCGCGATTTGTTCCGCAAGCTGCTCGACGTCTCTGGCATTGGACCGAAGGGAGCGTTGGCGATGGTGTCAGCCGGAACGCCTGAGCAAATTATCGCCGCTGTGGCCCGTGAGGATATCGGATTTTTGACGCGTTTTCCTGGTATCGGCAAAAAGACGGCCCAGCGTATTATTCTCGATTTGAAAGACAAGCTGAAGGCGATGTCAAACGTAGAACAAACGGCGCTGAAAGTGGCTGATCGGCTGGAGGCAACGGATCAGCCAACACTGCTTCATGCATTTGATGAGCCGAAGCAGGAAGCGATGGAGGCGCTCGCCGCGCTTGGCTACAGTCAGGCGGAAATTCAGAAAGCGATGAAAAAGCTGGAGAAAGAAGGGGCTGATTTGGCTTCTACCGATAAAATCGTAAAGCGTGCTTTGCAATTCTTTTTGACAACATAAGGGGGGAGATAGTATGGAAGAGCGAATCATATCTGCCCATGCGCACGATATGGAAGAATACAACATAGAATTCAGCCTTCGTCCCCGGTATCTGGCCGAATATATCGGCCAGAAGCAGATTAAGGAGAATCTGAAAGTATTTATTGAAGCGGCTAAGCTTCGGAATGAGGCGCTTGACCATGTGTTGTTGTACGGCCCGCCGGGGCTTGGGAAAACAACATTGTCCGCGATTATTGCCAACGAGCTGGGAGTCAATTTGCGAACGACATCAGGTCCAGCGATTGAGCGCCCTGGCGATTTGGCGGCGATTCTGACTGGTCTTGCGCCGGGGGACGTATTGTTCATCGATGAGATTCACCGTCTGCCGCGCAGCGTAGAGGAAGTGCTGTATCCGGCAATGGAGGATTTTGCGCTGGACATTGTCATTGGGAAAGGACCAGGGGCAAAATCGGTGCGTCTTGACCTCCCACCATTTACGTTGGTGGGGGCTACGACTCGAGCCGGAATGCTGTCCGCGCCACTGCGTGACCGATTTGGTGTAGTGAGTCGTCTGGAGTATTATGCCGTAGATGAACTCACATACATTGTGATGCGGGCGGCGGAGATTTTCGGCGTCGAAATTCGCGGAGAAGGAGCGGAGGAAATCGCACGGCGCTCTCGCGGTACGCCAAGGATTGCGAACCGCCTTTTGAAGCGGGTGCGCGATTTTGCCCAGGTTCAGGGCGATGGAGTGATTACCGGCGAGTTGGCCTGCGAAGCGCTGGAACGTATTCAAGTGGATCGGTTAGGACTGGACGAGATTGATCATAAATTGCTGTTATCTATTATAGACTTGTTCGGGGGAGGCCCGGTTGGGCTGGATACATTGGCGGCCACTGTGAGTGAAGAAGCGGAGACGATTGAAGATGTGTGCGAACCTTATTTGATGCAGATCGGTTTTTTGCAGCGCACACCGCGCGGGCGCGTGGCAACGCCGCTCGCGTACCAGTATTTCGGCAAGGAGGTGCCGGGCGTATGAATCCAGTGGCGAAAATGCTGATTGTTGTTGGAGTTGTATTGATTGTTCTTGGTTTTCTTTGGCAAGTAGGAGGACGTTTTCTGAATTTGGGGCGTTTGCCGGGCGATATCGTGATAGAAAAAGAAAATTTCCGCTTTTATTTCCCGGTAATGACCAGTATCGTTCTGAGTATCGTGCTTTCGCTTCTGTTTTATTTGTTCCGGCTGTTTCGTTGATAGACGAAAGCCACGAGCCCTCATCTTCGATGGCTCGTGGCTTTTTCTTCGTGAGTAAACAAGGAAACAACCGCGAGTTTTTCTCATGAGCGGCGTGCCGCAGCCTTAATCGACGCCACTTTCTGAAGTTTGGTCGGTTTAGCGACCGACGGCACCAATTGCTTGCGCCAGAAGAGCAGGGAAACCTGCATGACCGGGCCGATGAGAAATACTGAAAGTAGAGTGCCGATAAAGATAGGGCCGTGCACCAGCCAGCCAAGAAAAAGGGCGATGCCTTCCAGCATTGTGCGCACGCGGCTAATGGACCAGCCGAGGCGGTCGGACAGTACTAGCGTAAGACCGTCCCTCGGGCCGGCACCAAGGCCGGAAGCGACATACATGCCTGCGCCAAATCCCATAAGCACAATTCCGAAAATAAGCATAATGAGATTAAGCCAGAAATTGTGCAGAGAGGTAATGATATGCAGGGACAAAATCCAATTGATAAAGAAACCGATAAGGACAATATTGAGTACGGTGCCGACAGAAGGAAATTTACGTTCTAGATAGCAGGTAAGCGCGATAACAATAATGCCGACGATTTGCACCCATGTACCCATGGATAATGACGTCATTTGTGTAAGACCGATGTGCAGCACATCCCAAGAGTTAACCCCCAAACCTGCCTGCATCATTATGACGACACCTAGCGAAAGAATGAACAGGCCCGCGATAAACAAGATGAACCGTGTCAGATACCTGCCCGCTTTTTGGTGTTGGTTCATGTTGACAACCCTCCTTCTCTCCCATCCTTTTTATTTTTCATTTAAGTTTTTTACCATTTGCTCCAACACACAGGTGAATATCCTTAAATCTTCTTCCTTAATTCCTTTGAGTGCCTGCGTTTCTACCATTTCGGACGCTTTTTCCAAGACGGGAAGCATTTCATACGCTTTCTGCGACAATTTCACTTTTCGTTCACGTCTGTCTGTTCCTTCTTCACGGGTAATCCATCCCCCCTGTTCCATGCGGGCAAGCGTACGCGTCATCGTGGGCGGTTCTACACACAGCTCGTTGCATAGTTCAACTTGCGTAGATGTTCCGTTTTCCCGTAAACGAAGGATAACGGCCCATTGGGCATTATATAAATCGAGTGGAGCAAGGTGTTCATTCAACTTTTTAACAAAATGTCTGGCTGCCTGATTGATGCGGTGGCCGTATACATTCATAACACAAAAAACCCCTTATCACTAATTAATTACCTAGCTAAATATAAGGAAAAACAAGATAAATGTCAATATACAATGATGCTTCAGTTAACCATCGTCCGCTATTTATTATGGATTGCAAACGATGGATAGATTCCTGTAAAGTAAGAGGTATCGTATATAAATATAGCTTGATAGATCGGCATTCAATATTATGAAGGGGATAAAAATAATGAAACAGGAAAGCGGTTTGTTCGGCCATACCGAATGGCGGATTATTGATCAGACGAAAACCCATCCGTCTTTTCATGCGTTGTATTCCTTTGCGATGGATGATACGTTGTGCACATCAGTTCGCCTGCGACATAGTCCGGCGGTGATGCGTGGCTGGGTGCATCATAATAATGTCGTGCTGGGAAACGTGGACTATAAATTAAGCGGCATCCGAGAAGGACTGGCTTATCTGAAGGAAAAAGGATATTTGCCTATCGTACGTAACTCTGGAGGCGCAGCGGTTGTGCTGGACGCTGGCGTTTTGAATTTGTCGCTTATCCTTCCCGCTGAAGATGCATTTGCCGATATTCACGCTGGCTACCGGACAATGGCAGAGTTTATTCGCCTCATGCTAGAACCTTATGGCGTGCGAGTAGAGACGGGAGAAGTTGCTGGCTCTTACTGTCCGGGTGATTTTGACGTAAGCATTGATGGGCGAAAATTCGGTGGACTGGCGCAGCGTCGAAGACGGGGCGCGGTAGCTGTGCAGGCGTTTTTGCTGGCCGATGGAAGCGGCAGTGCGAGAGCCGAGCTGGTTCGGGGCTTTTATGATAAAGCGGCATGTCCAAATGATACGTTTCCTTTTGTCCGCCCGGAGACAGTCGCTTCGTTATCCGAACTAATTGGACGGGAGATTTCCTCTCAAGATTTAATGCAGCGAGCGGTGAAAGTGATAGAGAGCCGAGCTGAGCGGGTCGAGTTCTCTCAGCTTTTGTCAGAGGAAACGGAAGAGTTTGCGGTTAATGTAGCTAGTATGGAAGCGAGAAATCCCCATTTATAAGAGAATCTGGTTATTTGATATTCATATTTTACTACATAGAGAATTCGCCAGGCGCAAAATTTGGTATAGACTTTGGATTTTTCTTAGTAAATTTTGGGCGACTTTCTTTCTTTTTGGACGTCTAATTTAATTAAAGTTGATAGAATAGAATTGTGGCACGAATGCCCAGTGTACAATTGTTAAAATATCAAATCAGGTGGATAGAGGAGAAAGGTTGCGAGAAAGATGAAACTGGGGAAAGTATTTTCGGTAGTTTTGAGTATAGGTTTGCTGTTGCCGTTTTCCGGCCAAGCGCAAGCGATGGACGAACCAACGGTGAGAGTAGAATTGGTGACTCCGTTTTCGTCAGGAAGTGAGGAAGCGTTAACGAATCTTTCATTTACGATAGAAAGCAATTATATCATAGAGAACCACCCGAATGTTATGTTGCTAGCAGGGCAGAAGTATTTTGTACAAATCGAAAATGGAACGCTTAGTTTATACCAATACGGGTCAATTGGTTTGCCTGTGCCGCTTCTGCAAGGGCAGAGCACAATTCGGGCTGTTCCGGTAATACAGGAAGCGAAAAATTCAATCATACAAGTGCAGGGAAAGAGTAAGAGCTTCAAGTACCGCGGAGCCATGGAATTTCAGCTTGGATATAAAGGAACGAAGCCCCGCATTATTCCTATTAACGAGCTTGGAATGGAAAACTATTTAAAAGGTGTTGTTCCGCGAGAGATGAGCGCTTCCTGGGAGCGGGAAGCGCTGAAAGCGCAAGCGGTTGCTGCCCGTACGTATGCTATGCGCCAAATGATAGCAAAGCACGGTGCGGCTATTAACGATACGACTCAATATCAGGCGTACCAGGGAGTCTCGATTGAGCATCCGAATTCCAACGCCGCAGTAGAAGAGACGAGAGGTCAAGTTCTTTCATATAATGGCGAATTAATCGAAGCGTTATATGCGTCTAGCAACGGCGGACATAGCGAAGCACCGGAGAATGTGTGGAAAAACTCTAAAGGCGCACCGTACTTAACAGCCAAGCCTGATCCGTATGACGCCAAAATTTCGCCGTATAAAAATTGGCAGGAGACGATGACCATTGCCCAGTTGCAGGAAAAACTTAAAAATCGCACGCCTGCGATTGGTACGATAAAAAAGGTAGAAGTAAAGCAAACGTATCCCTCTGGACGTATCGCTGATTTGATGATTGAAGGCGATAAAGGTACGGTACACTTGACCAAAGATGAGGCGCGTTCCGTGCTGGGCCTGAAAAGTTCATTGTATCATGTACAGGTCAATTATAATGCGCCTGTTTCGCCAAAAGAGTTGCTGTCCGCTTACAATGGGGTGACTACCGAGCGCAAAGACATAGGTTCATTAACAATAACAAACGGAACCACGGAAAAAACAGTCGCTGGTTCTGGGCTTGTGTTGCAAGGGGCCGATCAGAAAAAAACGCTCGATCAGGGAAGTAGCGATCCGGCAGTCAAACCGGTTTCAGTTACGTTTATTGGAAGCGGTTGGGGCCATGGTGTTGGCATGAGTCAATGGGGAGCAAGACAAATGGCCAAAGAAGGAATGAACTATCAGGACATTTTACAATTTTATTATGCTCCCGCACAAATTAGCGAAAATTATGAAGCAGGAAATTAACAGTTTTATGTCTATTCCTTGCACATAAGGGAAAAAATCGGTATGATAGAGGACGTTATACTGATGATTTAAAATAAAGCTGAGGGATAGGCCGTGAACGTCAACGATTTCGATTTTTATTTACCAGAAGAACTTATCGCGCAGAATCCGCTTCCGGAGAGAACCGCTTCCAGACTGCTTGTGCTGAACAAGCAGACAGGAGCAGTTGAGCACCGACAATTCACCGATTTGAAGGGATATTTAAAAGCCGGCGATACCCTCGTGTTAAATGATACGAGGGTAATTCCTGCCCGGCTTTTTGGCGTGAAAGAAGGAACAGGTGCCCATATTGAGGTGCTGTTGCTTAAACCGCTTGGTGATGATTGTTGGGAGACGCTTGTAAAACCGGGGAAAAGGGTCAAACCCGGCACGCGTATTCTCTTCGGCGATGGCTTACTTACGGCCGAATGCTTGGATAGTACGGAAGTGGGCGGGCGAATGATTCGTTTCGAATATAAAGGGATTTTCAACGAGCTTCTGGATCAATTAGGAGAAATGCCGCTGCCTCCGTACATTAAAGCGCAGTTGAATGATAGCGAGCGGTATCAGACCGTATATGCCAAGCATCGTGGTTCTGCAGCGGCGCCGACGGCGGGCCTTCATTTTACGAAAGAGTATTTGGCAGAGCTGAAGGCGATGGGGATAAATCTTGCGTTTTTGACGCTTCATGTTGGGCTTGGAACGTTCCGGCCGGTCATGGCGGAAACGGTGGAAGAGCACGAGATGCACAGCGAATATTATATGCTGAATGAGGAAAATGCTCGCATTATTAATGAAACCAAAGCGCGTGGCGGACGTATTGTAGCCGTAGGGACTACTTCCTGCCGCACGCTGGAGACCATCGGCAAAAAGCATGGCGGAAAGCTGGTCGCAGAAGAAGGCTGGACAAATATTTTTATTTATCCCGGCTATACGTTCAGCGTCATTGATGGACTTGTGACAAACTTTCACCTGCCAAAGTCAACTCTTGTCATGCTTGTAAGCGCACTTGCGGGACGTGAAAATATTCTTCGCGCCTATGAAGAAGCCATTCGTCTGAAATATCGTTTCTTCAGTTTTGGTGATGCGATGCTGATTTTGTAAGAAGTAGGAGGACATAACATTGGCAGTACGCTATGAATTGATTAAAACATGCAAGCAGACGGGAGCGCGGCTCGGGAAACTGCACACACCACACGGAACGATAGATACGCCGGTTTTTATGCCGGTAGGCACGCTGGCCACAGTGAAAACAATGACGCCAGAAGAGCTGAAAGAGATGAACGCACAGATTATTCTGAGTAATACGTACCATCTTTTTCTACGTCCCGGACATGAGTTGGTGGCGGAAGCGGGCGGACTCCATTCGTTTATGAATTGGGATCGGGCCATTTTGACCGATAGTGGTGGCTTTCAGGTATTTAGCTTAAGCAATCTGCGTGAGATCGACGAAGAAGGTGTAGCGTTCCGTTCGCATTTAAGCGGCGAAAAGCTGTTCATTAGCCCGGAAAAAGCGACCGAAATTCAAAATGCGCTGGGTGCGGATATTATTATGGCATTTGATGAATGTGCGCCATATCCGGCTGAGAGAGAATATGTCAGGCCTTCTATGGAGCGAACGACCCGTTGGGCAGAACGTTGCTTAAAAGCGCATAAGCGACCGCATGATCAGGCGCTGTTCGGAATTGTGCAGGGCGGTATGTATCGTGATTTGCGCGAGCAGAGCGCACGCGACATCACGTCCCTTGACTTTCCGGGTTATGCGATTGGCGGGTTAAGCGTGGGCGAGCCCCACCAGTTGATGTATGAAGTATTGGATTATACGGTGCCGCTTCTTCCAGCGAATAAGCCGCGCTATTTGATGGGTGTTGGTTCTCCGGATGCTTTGATCGAAGGGGCAATGCGAGGGATCGATATGTTCGACTGCGTGTTACCGACACGTATTGCGCGCAATGGTACGTGTATGACAAGCGAAGGTCGCCTGGTCATTCGCAATGCTAAGTATGCGCGCGATTTTACGCCGCTTGATCCGAATTGCGATTGCTACACCTGTCGTAATTATACGCGCGCGTATATTCGTCATCTTATCCGTTGTGATGAGATTCTCGGCGTACGTCTGACAACATATCATAACCTGTACTTCCTGCTAAACTTGATGAAGCAGGTACGTCAGGCGATTATGGAAGATCGTCTGCGTGATTTCCGGGACGAGTTTTTTGCGAAGTATGGCATCACAGAGACGCGAGGATTCTAGAATTTTTGGTATATGAAGCCCGCCTAGTTCTATGTTTTTTTTTAAAATAATAAAGAAAACGTTTTAGGAAAAAACGTGGACTGGCAAGAATATAAGTAATGAAAAAAGGAGGAATACCATGAGTGCGGGTATGCAGCAAGTAATTTTGTGGGTTGTATTGTTTGCTATCTTTTATTTTCTTTTGATTCGTCCGAATCAAAAGCGCCAGAAGCAGCGAAATGCGATGCTGGCCGCCCTGAAAAAAGGGGATCGTGTTGTCACAATTGGTGGATTGCACGGCACGATTGATTTAATCAACGATGAAAACAATACAATCGTAATCAATGCCGGCGGCCATAAGCTGACGTTTGAAAAGATGGCGGTACAGTCCGTCATCGGCGAAAGCGTGCAGAAGTCGCAATAGTAAAGAAAGCGGGAAGCGCTCATGCTCCCGCTTTTTTTTACCTCTTTGTTATATTTACTCCGATAATGCCTCCAATAGCGGCTATAAGGAAGGAAAGAAGAAGAGAGTAGAGGTGACTTACGCCGA
Source organism: Aneurinibacillus sp. XH2 (assembly GCF_001439585.2). Taxonomy (NCBI): domain Bacteria; kingdom Bacillati; phylum Bacillota; class Bacilli; order Caryophanales; family Paenibacillaceae; genus Aneurinibacillus; species Aneurinibacillus sp. XH2. The sequence continues at coordinate 895,088 of NZ_CP014140.1, forward strand.
ATTTGGCGTCAAAACCAAGGAAGCTGAGCAGAAGCACGAAAAGGTAATAAAATAGTCCTGTCATTCCACCATAGTACCAGCCTTTTTCGCCTCCGCGCTTGCCGGATACAAAACCGCCGAAAAACAATGCCAGGCCATTTACCGCGTAAACAAAGGTGGGAAGGGAAGCTTCGCGCGTGCCAGTAAACGCAAGAATAAGTGAAAAAAGGACAGCACCGATGAATACAATGACAAACGTATAGATGAAGCCGGCTACTACTGGAAGCTTTACTTGACTTATTTTCAACATCGGACACACCTCGCTTTTTTGTACAAATCCTATGAACGAAATGGACGGATTATGCTCAGCAGATCTACCCGCTTCCTCTATAAATTCCATCTGAAAACACGGAAGAATTTTTCGAATGATGGTAAAATGAAAACAACTGCACAATGCTTTTTGCATTGCATTTCAGGGGGTGAAAATCCGTGATTAAAACATATTTTTATAATCATTCACAACAAACGATGCACCATGATGTCGATTTAAGCCAGGTGCATAGTTTTCTTCGTTCGCCGGAAGATTTGCTGTGGATTGATCTGTATGATGTAGGCAATGATGAACTACAATATGTGGCCGATATTTTCAACTTTCACCCGCTGGCGATCGAAGACTGTTTACATGTAAGTCCCCGCGCGAAAGTAGATGACTATGAAAACTATTATTTTTTCGTCATTCATGCGTTGAGGTATAACGAAGAGAGCGATAATGAAATTACGACGCTTGAATTAAATGTGTTTTTAGGTTCTAACTATATTGTTACGATTCATAAGAAGCCAATGCCAAGTATTGGGCGGATTGCAGCTGTTAGTCTGCACAGCAAAAAATACATGAATCGAGGCCCGGATTTTCTCCTGTATTCCATTGTAGACGGTATTACTGACGAGTATTTTCCGATTATGGATCGGATTAGCGCGCGGATTGATGAGTTAGAAGATGAGATGTATGAGCATCAGATGGAAGCCATTACGGAAGAGTTCCTGGCCCTAAAGCGTACCATTATCCTGATTCGTCGCGTAATTTTGCCGCAAAAACGGATTTTCGCACCGGTGAACGGAACTATGCTATTCAAAATTAATGAAGAAAATATTCCATTCTATATTGACTTGGTGGACCATCTTGAACGGCTTGTGGATTCCGCAGAGACGTCCCGCGATCTCGTAAACGGTGCGCTCGATACGTATTATTCGATCGTTAGCGCCAAAACGACTGAAACGATGCAGATTCTTACCATTATTTCCACCATTATGATGCCGCTCACTTTTATTACTGGTCTTATGGGTATGAATGTCCATTTGCCTGGACAGGATTCGCCTTACAGTTTCTGGGCGATTATGGGGATATTGTTTACGGTTATTGCTCTTATGCTTCTCTATTTTAAGCGCAAGCGCTGGTTGTAGCGAAATCAGCCTGTTCATCCATATCCCATTCTTCTTAGCAAAAGCGGCGTCCGTAAAGCATTCGGATCGCGTTCAAGGATGGAGACAGTTGTGGACGCTTCTGCGCTTTTGCTTGAACCGCTTATCGTTTAGACAGGAAGTGGGCGAGCGCCGGGCCGATCCACGGAATGCGTTCGACGTCCTGTTTACCGAGCACTTTGAGCCAGACGAGAAGAAGCGCATAAACAATAAGAGCAAGTCCGGTTCCGAGCAGTATCGCTTGCCAAAGTTCCATTACGTGTGACCAGTGACGCGTCATATGTAGCGCGGCGTAACTTGCCAGCACTACACTGACAATAACTTTTAGCAAATCTTTTATCTCGACTGTAAAGCCTGTTACTTTGCTAAGGCTGAAGAAATGGAGCAATGTCACCGATAAAATACTGATATTCACCGACAGAACCACCCCGTCGAATCCGAATTCCGGACGGGAAGCGAGCAGGAAGATGGCCGCTGTTTTTAATAATGCCCCGATAATGGTGTTTCGCATGGCTACTCCTGCGTAATCAAGCCCTTGTAACGCAGCCTGAAGCGGTGCCTGAAAGTACAGGAAAATCGAGTAAGGGGCCATCAGTTTAAGGAAATGTCCGACTTTTTCGTCATGATACAGCAAAGAAGCAAGCGGTTCGGCAAATACGTAAAGCAGGGCGGCGCATGGGGCGCTGATGACAAGCGCCAGCCTTATCGACTGATAGATGCGGCGGTGGATAAGCTGATCGTTTTTTTGCGCTGCCGCTTCCGCGACGGCAGGAACAAGCGAAACCGAGAGCGAATACGTAATAAATGTCGGAAAAATTAAGAGAGGAATCGCCATTCCAGCCAATTGCCCGTAAAAGCTGGTTGCGGCGCTGGCTGAAATGCCGGCGAGCATCAAGCTTTGCGCCACGATAATTGGTTCGATAAAAAACGTAAGGGAAGACACAATCCGGCTTGTGGTTACCGGAACGGAAATATCGAGCAGACTGCGGAATGTTCCGCGGTTCCGCTCCAACGTTTCGGACAGGCTGCGCTGCTGGAAAATCCGCGGTAGACGTTGCCTGCGAAATTGCAAGAGCAGGCTCAACATTCCGCATCCTTCCCCGATAACCACGCCCACCATCGCGCCGGCCGCCGCATATTCAACGCCGCGCGGCATAAGCCAAGAAGCAAGAATAATAACCGTAAACATGCGAACGATTTGTTCAACCACTTGCGAACTGGCTGTTGGTACCATGTTTTGTTTGCCCTGGAAGTACCCGCGCAATACGGAGGAGACAGCGACAAGCGGAACGATGGGAGCGATGGCGATCAGCGGGTAAAACGCTCGTTCATCCGTAAGAAAGTAACGCGAGATAATGGAAGCGCCGATAGTCATGACAGCAGTAAATATCAGGCTAAGTATTGAAACGATAACGAGCGAAATTTGCAGAATGGAGCGGACTTTTCCGCTTTCGCCCCGCGCGTCCGCTTCGGCAACCAGCTTGGACACCGAAACGTTCAGGCCGAATGTCGCGAGCGAAATAATAAGAATTAGCGTTGGTACCGCCATCTGGTATAGGCCAAGCCCTTCTGCGCCAATGATGCGGGCCAGCATAATGCGGTTGATGAAGCCCAATACTTTTACAATCAGGCCGGCGAGAACAAGAATTATCGTTCCTTTGATAAACGTTTGTTTCGTCATCCTATGCCCTCACTTTTCTCATGCGTATTTGTTGACAGCATATGCATGTACCCTGTGCAAACATGCCTTAAACTAACTTGTAAGAACAGGAGGCTTTGTGAAATGGCAAACTATCCGCTTGACGAACAGTTGGCTTATGTATGCGAAATCAAGGCACAGGAGTTCGCCATGCTCGGCTATGAGGATATTACAATAGAGGAAATTTGGGAGTGTGTATCAGAGAAATATAAGGAAATGCCCCCGCTTTATAAAATTGTCAACGATATTTTGTCACTAAAACCCGGTCTCTGGATGAATTGGATGACGATGCGCGCCTATCGGGAAGAACCGCTAGCAATCGACTTGAAGAAAGTGGAATGATTTGTAACAGTCTATTTAAGAAACCAATCGCTTATTTATGCGTAAAAGAAAAACGAGCCGTATTGATATTTGTCATATGCGCTCGTTTTTCTTTTTGTTCTTACGTATGATGCGGGGACTAAAAGACGAGCTTGTCTGTCAGCTGTCTTATTTTCCATTGGACCTTAAATTGACAGTAAAAAATAAGGGCGACTATAATAGAGTGTATTGGTTGAAAAAGGAGGAAGTACGGCTAATGATTAATTGGAGTCGGATCGTCACTTTTCTCCTTATTACGCTGCTTGTTTTCGGCGTGATTGGAGTGTATGGGGAAAAAGTGGCGAAAAGCACTACGCTCGGTCTCGATTTGCGCGGAGGATTTGAAATCTTATACGAAGTGTCTCCGCTTGAACCGGGTGCCAAAATGACGCAGCAGACGGTGAAAGATGCGGTTTCTGCAATCGAGAGACGCGTCAATGTACTTGGTGTAACCGAGCCTGAGATTACGGTGGAGGGGACGAATCGGATTCGCGTTAAGTTGGCCGGTGTGCATGATCAGGAGCAAGCGCGCAACGTAATTGGTAAGCCTGCCAATTTGACATTCCGTGACATGCAGGGTCATATCCTGATGAAAGGATCGGATCTTGCAGAGAACGGGGCTAAAGGTGTATTGGATCCTCAGACACAGCAACCGGTTGTTACTCTGCAGTTTAAAGACGCGAAAAAATTCGCTGAAGTTACGCAGAAGTATGTGGGACAGCCGATGGGGATTTATCTTGACGAAAAAATGCTGACTGCGCCTACCATCCGCGAAGTGATCCCGAACGGAAGCGCTCAGATTGACGGTCAGGAAAGCATACAGGAAGCGAAAAATTTGGCTGCTTTGCTGAATGCGGGCGCGCTGCCGGTAAAAATGAAAGAAGTGTTCTCGACAAGCGTTGGCGCGAAGCTGGGCACTCAATCATTGCAGAACGGAATTAAAGCCGGGGTTATCGGAATCGCCCTTGTATACATTTTTATGCTGGCAGTATATCGTCTGCCGGGCGTTATCGCCTGCATCATGATTTCTGCTTATATGTTTCTTTTGCTGCTCGTGCAGAACTTGATGGACGTTACGCTGACGCTGCCGGGAATCGCGGCGTTTATTCTTGGGGTCGGCATGGCGGTGGACGCCAATATTATCATGTATGAGCGCATCAAGGAAGAGCTGCGCAGCGGCAAAACGATTCTGTCGGCGCTTAGGGTAGGCTCCCAGCGTTCGTTGAGCACGATTCTCGACGCGAACATTACGACCATTATCGCAGCGCTTGTGTTGTTCCAGTTTGGTTCTAGTTCGGTAAAAGGCTTTGCCGTCATCCTGATTCTGAGTATCGTGATGAGCATGCTTACATCAGTGGTGGGAAGTCGGCTCCTGCTGAACTTGGTGGTACGTTCCAATCTGTTCAAAAAACCGGCGTATTTCGGGGTAAGGGAGCGTGACATCCGTGAACTCTAATTTTGATTTCGTGAAAAACCGAAAATATTACTTTATTGTTTCGCTTATCTTGGTTCTCATCGGCGTGGTTTCGCTTTTGACGATGGGGATGAATCTCGGCGTCGACTTTAAGGGCGGTTCGCGCGTTCAGGTGCACGTCGGCAAGACGTTTTCTGAGGAGCAGATCAAAAAGGACGCGGAGCAGCTTGGATTGAAGCCGGGCAGTGTTACGACCGCCGGTGACAATCGGGACATTGCGGTCATTCAGTTTGCGGACCCGATTACGAAAGAGGACTATGCGAAGCTAACCAAAGCGATGCAGAGCAAATACGGAAAACATGTCGATCTGCAACAGAGTACAGTTGACTCTATGGTTAGCCGTGAGCTGGCGCGTTCCGCGCTGTATGCGGTGCTTATCGCTTCCATAGGGATTATTATCTATATTACCATACGCTTTGAGTTTAAGTTTGCTTTTGCGGCTGTCCTCGCGTTGTTGCACGACGCGTTTCTTGTTATTACGATTTTCAGCCTGTTCCACATCGAAGTGGACTTGCCTTTCATTGCGGCGATTTTGACGATTGTTGGTTATTCGATTAATGACACGATCGTTATTTTTGACCGCATCCGCGATAATTTGAAGAAGACAAAAATCAAAAAGATTCAGGACATTGAGGACATGGTGAATCTCAGTATTCGTCAGACGCTCACACGTTCTATCAATACGGTTCTGACCGTGCTTGTATGCGCGATTGCCCTCTTCATTTTCGGCGGCGAAAGCATCCGTTCGTTTACGCTTGCTTTGATTATCGGCCTTGTATTCGGGGCGTACTCATCTATCTTTATCGCCAGCCAGATTTGGGTATCGCTAAAAGAGCGCGAATTGAAGAAAAAGAAAAAATTGGCGCCTGCTAATAATGAAGCGTAAGACCAGCCATACTACAGGGAGATAGAAAAAAGAGGGTGACCCAAAAGGAACTAAAAATTTCCTTTGAGGGTTCGCCCTCTCTTTTTTAAATATAAAAGAGAATCGCTCCATTTGGCAAAATTGAAGTGACGAAACAACAACCACCAAAGGAACGGTTCTCTTATGAAACATGATCATATTTCCTTTTTCTGAACCGTTGGGACAACGGGGTTAGCTTGGTAAATTGCTAAACGTATCTGCGTTGGCAGGTATTACCCAAGAAGCCCCCACTTCAAGCGATAGCTAAGTGGTGGGGAGTCCACCGTAAAGATTATCTTAAAACATGTTACGTTCGTACAAGTCAGAAACAGTGCGCCATTTGCTATTAGTGAAAGCTTGAGAAAGATTGAAGCTTTGACTTATGCCTCGTCCTTCAATAGACATATACGCATACTTCTTGGAACGTTGCTGAAGACGTTCCATTGTTTGTTGGTACGCTTTTTCATCCAACAAACCTAACTCCCCGGCTCTTTCTTCTACTTGAACAAACAGTTCGCTAGTTCCGTTTGAACGCTTCCAGTTTGCATCTGCTGTAGATACTTGCTTAACGTTATCTGGATTTATGGGTTCTTTCGTATTTAACATTGCATCCTTAAAATCTTGATATTTTCCCTTATATCCATAGAAAGCGCGAAGAAAAAAGTAACCAGATCTCATTTCTAAATCAGAACGACTTTTTAGGAATCCTGTATCCATTTTATAACTCCTTTATTTAATTGCTTTTCTTACCACTAATAATATCGGATAAATTCAAATAATTGATTTGCATTTTTTTACTTTAATCTACAATAAAATGTTATATAATGATTTTTTAAATCCATATCAAACCATTTTTGGTAGATAAAAGATGAAGAAAAAGTTTAAGCTTTCCATTCTTGCAACTTTAATGTGTTTCAGCATCTCTGGTATTATCCAAGCTGCTACACAAGCGGAAAAAAAGACTGATAAGGAGTTGTCAGTAGTTGAACATTTTGAAAAAGATACAAAGAAGAAGTATCCGAACTTGGAAATTAAACAGATAACACCGGAGGAATCAATTAAAATCAAGGAAGAAATGCGCACGAAAGTAGAAAAAGAAGCAAAACAAGAAGTGCAGCTATCTGGCATTAGTGCATTTGACTCCGCGCCGCCTGTTACAGTTCTATATATTGATCAAATTGTATGGGACGAGCCGAACGGCCATAAGTATATTTATGGTGATTTAACAGCTCCTGCTATAAAAGGATACACTGAAATGTCATTATGTGATTGTGGATGTGAAAATTAGCCTGGATGCCAATATTACGGTAGAAGAAGGGCGCCGTATCGGAAAACATGTAAAAAAAGCATTACTGGAGAATTTTTCGAATATGCAGAATGTATTTGTACATGTCAACCCGTATGCGCGCACCCTTGAAGACGATCTGCAACGTATCCCCTTTTACAAAACGGAAACAAATGAACACGAAGGTTCGATTTTGCATTAAACGGCAGTTGCCCAATTTTTCCCCCCTCTAGTATAATGAACAAGTGTTTAGAGGGAGGTGGGGAAAGACGTTGGTAAAATCTAAGACCCGCTGGAAAATAGAAGAAATTGATCAAGAGCTTGCACTGCGCTTGCAGCAGCGATTACATATTCCACCGCTAATTGCCCAACTTCTTGTTGGACGAGGTATTTGTACGTTGGAAGAGGCTGAAAAATTCCTGGGTGGCAGCGTGCACGACTTTTATGATCCTTTTTTGTTGGACGGAATGGACACAGCTGTCACCCGTGTGAAGGAAGCGATTGAAGCGGGAGAAACGATTTTGATTTACGGCGACTATGACGCAGACGGCGTGACCAGCACCAGTATTATGATTCACACGATGCGTATGGCGGGCGCGACGTTTCAATATTATATCCCAAACCGGTTTACAGAAGGGTACGGATTGAATGAGGGGGCACTTACGAAAGCAGCGGAAAATGGGTTTGCGGTTGTGCTGACGGTCGACACGGGAATCAGCGCGGTAAAAGAGGCGGAACTCGCGAAAGAACTCGGCCTTGATCTGATTATTACTGACCATCATGAGCCACCTGAGGTGCTGCCGGATGCGTACGCGGTAATTAATCCGAAGAAGCCCGGTTGTCCGTATCCGTTTAAAATGCTGGCCGGAGCTGGAGTCGCTTTTAAATTTGCACACGCTTTGCTCGGCGAGTTTCCGTATCACTTGCTCGAAATTGCCGCCATTGGAACGATTGCTGACCTCGTTCCGCTTGTTGATGAAAACCGCCTTATTTCTAAACTGGGTCTAAAAGCGCTTGAGCATTCTGCTAATCCTGGCATTCAGGCGTTGAAGAAGGTGTGCGGTATCGAAGGCAAAGTTTCTGCTTATCACGTCGGATTCGGTATAGGTCCGCGCATTAACGCAAGTGGACGGCTGGAAACGGCGGATCGAGCGGTCAAAATGTTTATTACGAACAATCCGGAAGATGCCGAAAAATACGCATATGAGCTGGACATGCTAAACAAAGAGCGACAGGATCTGGTGGAAGCGATTGCAGCGGAGGCGGAGCAGCTAGTGCTTGCGATGCCGGAGGAAGAAACGAATGTACTAGTCGTGGCGAAGGAAGGATGGAACGAGGGCGTGATCGGCATCGTCGCTTCTAGGCTTGTAGAAAAGTTTTACCGTCCAGCGATCGTGCTTAGCGTCAAGGCGGACGAAAACAAGGCAAAAGGGTCGGCACGCAGTATTGCCGGCTTTAATATGTATGAAGCACTCACAGAATGCGATGATATTTTGCCGCATTACGGCGGCCATCCAATGGCAGCGGGGATGACGCTCGCGGTTTCTGATGTACCAGAATTGCGCCGTCGTTTAAACGAATTGGCGCGAGATTGGCTAACGAAAGAAGATTACATTCCGATTACCAAAGTGGACGCTGTATGCCGGCTTGCTGACGCGAATCTGGAGACGATTGAGCAGCTGGAGCGGCTTGCTCCGTTCGGTGTTGGCAATCCCAGCCCTCGCATTTTGATCGAAGACGTAGAAATTGTGGATCTGCGCATCATCGGCAAAGATGGGAACCACATCAAATGCCAGTTCCATCAAGATGGTGTCACGCTGGATGGAATCGGTTTTAAAATGGCCGATATTAGCGCCGACCTGTCGCTTCGTGATGAAGCAAATATTGTGGGCGAACTGGCGGTGAATGAATGGAATAACCAGCGCAGAGTCCAGTTTATTTTGAAAGATTTGGCCATACCGGGAATGCAGATCTTCGATTGGCGCGGTACGCGCGGTAAGGCGGATAAGTTAAAAGCCTTGGACGGGGAGGTGCGTGCACGTGTCGTCGCGTTTCGGCCGCGCGGACAGGAACAGCTAGAGCGGCAATCCGCTTCTTGGCGCACGCTTTATCTTGAGCCGAAGCCAGGGACGCGCCAGCTTGTGCTATATGATTTGCCGCGTTCTTTCGCTGAGCTGAAAGAAGTTCTGAACGCTTGTTCGACCTTGGAGCGGCTGTATTGTCTGTTCGGGGAGGAGCCGGATTCTTTGCCTGCTTTGCCTTCGCGTGAGCAGTTTAAAGAAGTGTATAAGGCGGTTTATCAGCATAAAAAACTGGCGCATAAAGACATTCCGTTGCTTGCCAAAGCGAAGAAGCTTATGCCGTCGGCTGTGTCTTTCATTCTGGAAGTTTTTCTTGAGCTTGGTTTTCTTTCCGACGACGGAGAAGTGTACGAGCTAGTGAAAAAAACGGAAAAGCGGGATCTGACCGAATCCCGCGTTTACCAGCGGAAGAAAGAAGCCCTGGAACTTGAAACCGAGCTGTTATATTCTTCATATCAATCATTGCGTGCGTTTTTGAAGCAATTGGTGCTACAGGACGCCGGGACAAAGGAGAAGATGTATCATGGACTTTAAAGAAAAAATTCGGGTCATTCCGGACTATCCACATGAAGGCATTCGCTTTAAGGATATTACGACACTTTTAAAAGATGGCCCGGCTTACAAAGCTGCCATTGAAAAATTGGCCGAATTTGCACGTGAGAAAAAGCCGGATCTTATTGTAGGGCCGGAAGCGCGCGGCTTTGTTGTAGGTTGTCCGCTTGCCATTCAACTTGGAGCCGGATTTGTGCCGGTTCGCAAAAAGGGGAAACTGCCTTGTGAAACCGTCCAGGCGGAGTACTCCCTCGAATATGGAAAAGATGCGCTTGCGATGCACAAAGACGCTATTCAACCTGGGCAGCGTGTACTTATTGCTGATGATTTGCTTGCTACCGGCGGGACAATTCAAACGACGCTTAACCTTGTTAAGCAGCTTGGCGGCGAAATCGTTGGCTTTGCTTTCCTGATCGAACTTACGTATTTGAACGGCCGCGAGAAACTTGGTGATGAACACGATATCTTTACATTGATACAGTATTGATTTTGCGACCCTTTCGCGATGCAGACAAACATCCTTCCTCACACATGACAAGGAAGGATTTTTTCCTTCCTCTTTACTTTCCCATGTAATTCACAGATAATAAAAGGTAATATTCTAGGGGAGTGACAAAGGAGATTAATGTCATGAGCACCGAAACGACGATTGAGAGCGCGATCGATCAAGTCATAGAAAAAGCAAAGGCGTATTTACCGGAAAAAGATGTCGAATTTCTTTGGAAGGCTTATGAATTCGCGCGTAAAGCCCATGACGGGCAGGTGCGGAAATCAGGAGAACCATATATTATCCATCCGATTGCAGTAGCCGGCATTCTGATTAATTTGCAGATGGATGCGGTTACGGTGGCCGCCGCGTTTTTGCATGATGTGGTAGAGGATACGGAAGTAACGAGCGAACAGATTGCCGAAGAATTTGGGACGGAAGTGGCAAATCTGGTTGAAGGCGTTACGAAGCTTGGACGGATTAAGTTCAAATCAAAAGAGCAGCAGCAGGCGGAAAACCACCGGAAAATGTTCCTCGCTATGGCGAAAGACTTGCGTGTCATGCTAATTAAGCTGGCAGACAGGTTGCACAATATGCGGACGCTTAAGCATCTTCCGGAAGCGAAACAGCGCCAGATTTCGGATGAGACACTAGAAATTTTTGCACCGCTGGCACATCGACTTGGAATCGCTTCCATTAAATGGGAGATGGAGGACACGGGCTTACGCTACATCAATCCGCAGCAATATTATCGAATTGTCAATTTAATGAAAAAGAAACGGGCTGAACGGGAGAAGTATATTGAAGGTGTTATCAAGACACTTGAAGAGAAGCTGAAGGAAATTAATATCAAGTCGGAGATTTCCGGACGCCCTAAACATATTTATAGCATCTATCGTAAGATGGTTAAGCAAAACAAAGAATTTAACGAAATTTATGACTTGCTGGCCGTTCGAATTATTGTGGATGATATACGCGATTGTTACGCAGCGCTTGGGATCGTTCATACGCTGTGGAAGCCGATGCCAGGCCGATTTAAAGATTACATTGCCATGCCAAAAGCGAATATGTACCAGTCGCTCCATACGACGGTTATCGGGCCTAATGGTGAACCGCTGGAAGTGCAAATCCGCACATATGAGATGCATAGGATTGCCGAGTACGGTATTGCCGCTCACTGGGCCTATAAGGAAGGAAAAACAGTCGGGGATGAGAACAGTTTTGAGCGGAAGCTGTCTTGGTTCCGTCAAATTTTAGAATGGCAGAATGAGACGAGAGATGCGCAAGAGTTCATGGAGTCATTGAAAATGGACTTGTTTGCCGATCACGTATTTGTTTTTACGCCAAAAGGGGATGTCATCGAATTACCAAAAGGCTCTGTTCCGCTCGATTTTGCCTACCGCATTCACTCTGAAGTCGGCAACAGGACGATTGGTGCCAAGGTCAATGGCAAAATTGTTCCGCTTGATCATGAGCTGAAGACAGGAGATATCGTCGAAGTTCTTACTTCGAAGCATAGCTATGGGCCGAGCCGCGATTGGTTGAAGATTACGAAGTCTTCCCACGCCCGCAACAAAATTAAGCAGTGGTTCAAGAAGGAAAAACGGGAAGAAAACGTGGCAAAAGGCCGTGAAATGGTAGAAAATGAACTGAAGAAAAATAACTATGAACCGAAAGAGATCATGACTGCGGAAAATTTGCAGGAGGTAGCGAACAAGTTTAACTTTCAGGGTGAAGAAGATATGTTTGCCGCGGTTGGATACGGTGGCATTACAGCGGCGCAAATCGCTACCCGTCTGACGGACAGAATTCGTAAAGAGCGAGAAGAACAGCAATCCAACGTAACCGAGATTAAGCAGGATGCGCCGCGCAAGCGTCCGGATCAGGGAGTAAGCGTAAAAGGTGTCGATAATCTGCTGATCCGTTTTTCGCGCTGCTGTAATCCCGTACCAGGTGATGACATTGTTGGGTTTATTACGCGTGGTCGCGGAGTTTCTGTCCATCGCCAGGATTGCTTGAATATTCAAGCCTGTAGTGAAGAAGATAGGGCGCGCCTTATTTCGGTTGAATGGGACGCCGATCTTAAACATGAGTACAATGTGGACATCGAAATTACCGGTCATGACCGAAGCGGTTTGTTGAATGAAGTGCTGGCGACGGTAGCTGATATGAAGACGAGGATTACGGCCGTTTCTGGCAAATCGGATAAAAATCGTGTGGCGAAAATCAATATGACGATTTCCATCCAGAATTTAGATCATCTTCACAAGGTAGTGGAGCGGATCAAGAAAATTCGCGATGTGTATTCCGTTCGTCGTGTAATGAATACGTAGAAAGGACTGGCACACAATGCGAGTAGTTGTTCAACGTTCCAAACGAGCATCCGTTACAGTAAATCATAAGATGATCGGCAAAATTGACAGCGGGCTTGTTCTTTTGGTTGGCATTACGCATAATGATACGAAGAAAGATGCGGAGTATGTCGCGGAAAAAATCGCCAATTTGCGCATTTTTGAGGATGAGAACGGAAAGATGAACCGCTCGGTAAAAGATGTGTGCGGGGCGATTCTTTCCGTTTCGCAGTTTACGCTGTATGGCGATACGCGCAAAGGACGTCGCCCCAGCTTTGTGGAAGCAGCTCGACCTGAGCAGGCGCAACCGCTGTATGATTTTTTTAATGAGAAGCTTCGTGAGCAGGGATTGAAGGTCGAGACCGGTATCTTTGGAGCAATGATGGAAGTAGCTCTTATCAATGATGGACCGGTTACCTTGATTGTCGAAAGTCCCCCCTGTTCTTCTCGTTCGCTACCCTCTTAACGGAAAGTGCTGATAAAGGAGTTATTTCATGATTATACAGGTAGTAGGTGCGGCGGAATTATTCCGCCAGCCGTTAGAACATATTGTTCAACTGTTTTTTGAAGAAGCACAGATTTGGTTTGGAATAAGTGCGGAAGATAGAACGCCGGATGTAAATATCGAGCTTACGCTTACAGGGGAACAGGAACTGTACGCGCATGCCCGCCTGACGGAAAAGCGGAGCGGAAAGGTATATGAAGCATCGTATTTGCGCCGGATTTCGTATTGTCAGGAGGATAAAGAATGGCGAAAACAGGCCAAGCAGGTGATAAGCCACCCGCTGCTTGACGTGTTGGAACGCTATACGGGTATTGAACAGCCCTGGGGCATTCTCACCGGAATCCGGCCAACGAAGCTGTTGCATCGCAAAGTTCAGCGAAATGTACCGCGTGAGCAAGCGCACCGTGAGTTGCGCGAGGATTTTTTGATTCGCCAGGAAAAAATTGATCTTATGCAACAAATCGTTGACCGCCAGTTGACGATGGTGCCTGACTTGTATCATTTGCGGGGAGAAGTCAGCATTTATATCGGCATTCCGTTTTGCCCGACCAAATGTGCGTATTGCACGTTTCCAGCCTATGCGATTAGCGGAAAGCAGGGCTCTGTTGACTCCTTTCTCGGCGGATTACATTATGAAATGCGCGAGATCGGACGCTGGCTAAAAGAGCATGATATGAAAATTACAACGATTTATTTCGGAGGGGGGACGCCAACAAGCATTACCGCCGAAGAGATGGATAGGCTATATGAAGAAATGTACGCTTCTTTCCCTCATATGGATAAAGTACGAGAGCTTACGGTGGAGGCGGGCCGCCCGGACACAATTACGCTAGAAAAGCTGGAAGTGCTGAAAAAATGGAAGATTGACCGTATTAGCATCAATCCGCAATCGTATATTGAAGAAACACTGAAAGCTATCGGGCGTCACCACACGGTGCAGGAAACGATCGATAAGTTCCGCCTCGCACGCGAAGCTGGGATGAACAATATCAACATGGATTTGATTATCGGTTTGCCTGGCGAAGGTGTGACTGAATTTGAACATACGCTTGCGGAAACGGAGAAGCTAATGCCGGAGTCGGTGACGGTGCATACGTTATCCTTTAAGCGCGCTTCGGAAATGACACGCAATAAAGAAAAATACAAAGTCGCAAGCCGCGAAGAAATCCAGGAGATGATGAAGCGGGCGGAGGAATGGACGAAAGCGCGCGGCTATGTACCATACTACCTTTATCGCCAGAAAAATATCCTTGGGAATTTGGAGAATGTTGGTTACGCAAAGCCGGGTCAGGAAAGCCTGTACAATATTATGATCATGGAAGAAATGCAAACCATTATCGGTCTGGGATGTGGCGCGGCCAGCAAATGGGTTCATCCTATGACCGGGGCTATTTCCCGCTTTGCCAATCCGAAAGAGCCGAAAGCTTACAACGAAAACTACAAACATTACACTGAAGCCAAAATCAAAGTTCTTGATGATTTGTTTGGAATCAAGACAGGAGTATAATCCCCCACTCTTGACAAACACTGTCGAAATAAGTAATATAAAAAACAATTGTGACAAAATGATATTGATCTGATGAAGGGCACAAAGTAGTCAGGAAGTACTGCCGCACAGAGAGGAATGTCAGAGGCTGGAAGCATTCCCGACAGCTCTTGATGAACGACAACCCGGAAGACCTTGTGGAAACAAACACATGGCGTGTTCCCGCGTTACGGGATATAGAGCGGGATATTTATATATCCAAGCAGGGTGGTACCACGGGAATAAATAGCAATCTCTCGTCCCTGACAACTGTGTCAGTGGCGGGAGATTTTTTAATGTGGAAGGAGACAGGAGAAAAAAGGTCGGATGCAATCGTCGAACCGCTCATTCTTCTTCCATGTTTATACATTTTTAATTTTTAAGGAGGGCCAATGATGATCCAGGTTCCACGAGGAACAGCTGATGTTCTGCCTGGCGAGATCGAACTGTGGCAGTATATTGAAGATAAGGCGCGAGACATTTGTCGTCGTTACAATTATTCGGAAATTAGAACGCCGGTTTTTGAACATACTGAGCTGTTTCAGCGCGGTGTCGGCGAGACGACGGACATTGTGGAAAAGGAAATGTACACGTTTGAAGACCGAGGCGGCCGCAGTCTAACCTTGCGCCCGGAGGGGACCGCTTCGACGGTACGCGCTTACATTGAACACAAAATGTATGGCTCCCCGCAGCAACCAACAAAACTATATTACATAGGACCCATGTTCCGTTACGAGCGCCCGCAGGCGGGCCGGATGCGCCAGTTTACGCAGTTTGGTGTCGAAGCGATTGGCAGCAATGATCCAGCGATTGACGCGGAGGTCATTGCGCTGGCAATGCGATTGTACGAAGAACTCGGCCTGAAAAAACTGCACGTTGAACTCAACAGCTTGGGTGACGCGGAAAGCCGCAAAGCGCACCGTGAAGCGCTCATCAAACACTTTACGCCACACATCCATGAGTTTTGTTCCGATTGTCAGTCGCGCCTTACGCGTAATCCACTGCGTATTCTTGATTGCAAAAAAGATGCGGACAAAGAAGTAATGAAAACGGCGCCTACTATTCTTGATTATTTAAATGAAGCATCCAAGTCGTATTTCGAGAAAGTGAAAAAGCATCTGGATGATTTAGGAATCGCATATGTAGTCAATCCGAATCTGGTACGTGGTCTTGACTATTATACACACACTGCGTTTGAGATTATGGAACGCGGCATCGGCGCCGTCAGCACCATCTGCGGTGGCGGACGTTACAACGGCCTTGTGCAGGAAATCGGCGGCAACGATATGCCAGGAATCGGTTTTGCTATGAGTATTGAGCGGGTGCTGCTCGCGTTGAAAACCCAAGGCGTAGAACTTCCAATTGACCAAGGACTGGATTGCTTTGTCATTGGCCTTGGGGAAGCAGCGGAGGAGAAGGCGTTTCTGCTTTTGAACGAGATGCGCCGTCAAGGGCTTACTGCTGATAAGGATTACTTGGGTCGGAAGATGAAGGCTCAGATGAAAGCGGCAGATCGTTTGCAGGCGAAAGTTGTGGTTATCATAGGAGAGGATGAACTTTCGCGGGATATCGTCGTTCTCAAAAACATGGAGACAGGCGATCAGCAGGAAGTGGCTTTTGACAAAGTTATAGCAAAAGTCCAGGAAATTACTAAAAACGATAAGCAAGGAAGGTAGGAAGAGAAATGGAATTCCAACAACGAAACGTATTTTGCGGCACGCTCCGCAGAACAGATGTGGGCAAAGAGGTTGTCTTAAACGGATGGGTGCAGAAGCGCCGCGACTTGGGGGGGGTTATCTTTGTCGATTTGCGCGATCGTACGGGTATTGTGCAAATCGTATTTAATCCTGAGATTAATCCGGAAGCGCATGCGGTTGGTGATAAGCTGCGCAGTGAATATGTTGTCAGCGTAAAAGGAAAAGTCGTAGAGCGAGATCCGGAAACAGTGAATCCGAACTTGGAAACCGGGGAAATTGAAGTACAGGTAAATGAAATTGAAATCATTAACCAGGCAAAAACGCCACCGTTCTTTATTGAAGATAATATCGATGTAGATGAACAAATTCGCTTAAAGTATCGTTATTTGGATCTGCGTCGTCCGGAAATGTATAAAACGATGGAACTGCGCCATAAAGTGACGAAGTTGTTCCGCGATTATCTGGATAGCAAAGGTTTTCTTGAAATCGAAACGCCTATGCTTACCAAAAGTACGCCGGAGGGAGCGCGTGACTATCTGGTGCCTAGCCGCGTGAACCCGGGTGAATTTTTCGCGCTGCCGCAGTCGCCGCAGATTTTTAAGCAATTGCTGATGGTGGCCGGCTATGAACGCTATTTCCAAATTGTGCGTTGTTTCCGTGACGAAGACTTGCGTGCAGATCGCCAGCCGGAGTTTACACAGGTCGATATTGAGACATCGTTCCTTAACATGGAGGAGTTAATGTCCATGATGGAAGAAATGATGGCAAAAGTTTGCAAAGAAGTGCTCAATATCGACATTGAAACACCGTTCCAGCGCCTAACATACGCGGAAGCTATGGATCGTTACGGCTCAGACAAGCCTGATCTTCGCTTCGGTATGGAATTAGTAGATATCTCGGACATCGCAGAAAACTGTGGCTTCCAGGTGTTCAGCAGCACAATGAAAAAAGGCGGGCAAGTAAAAGGCATCAACGTAAAAGGGTGCGCGCACTACTCCCGCAAAGATGTGGATGAATTGATGAAATTTGCGGGCCGCTATGGTGCGAAAGGCCTGGCATGGATGGCGTTTAAAGATGATGAAATAAAAGGGCCGATCGCCAAATTTTTTACGGAAGAAGAAATTGCCGCTATCAAAGATCGCATGCAGGTAGAGAACAATGACCTGTTGTTATTTGTGGCGGACAAGCCGAAAGTCGTGGCCGATTCTCTCGGTGCGCTGCGTCTGAAATTCGGTAAAGAGCTCGGTCTCATTGATGAAAGCAAGTTTGCCTTTGCATGGGTTGTGGATTTCCCATTGCTTGAATGGGATGAAGAGGCAAAGCGGTATGTGGCGCTGCACCATCCGTTTACCCGCCCGCGTCCGGAAGATGTGGAATTGTTCGATACCGATCCTGGGAAAATTCGCGCTCAAGCGTACGACATGGTACTGAACGGTTTTGAGATCGGCGGCGGCAGCATGCGTATTTATAAGCGCGATGTGCAAGAGAAAATGTTTAAAGCGCTTGGCTTTAGCCAGGAAGAAGCACAGGAGAAATTCGGCTTCCTTCTGGATGCATTCGAGTATGGTACGCCTCCGCACGGCGGTATCGCGTTTGGCCTGGATCGTATCGTAATGATTTTGGCCGGTCGAAGCAGTCTGCGCGACACGATCGCATTCCCGAAAACGGCAAGTGCCCGTGATTTTATGACGGACGCACCGAGCACGGTCGATCCGAAGCAGTTGGAAGAGTTATCGATCCGCGTTTTTATGCCAAAGAAGTCAGATGATAAATAAGTAACTTGGTAATAATTAGTGAAAATTGGGCCGAATTTACCGCTTGAAATCGTTTTCAAAATTGTGTAAGATGAAGTCACAACAAAGTTAAGAACCCTGTGATGTGCGTGAGCGACCCGTTTGTTTTGTACCAACACTAATGAAAAGGGAAACTGGGGTTCCGCTGTGGCGCAGAAGCCGCCCTGAATTGAGCGGACCTGTAAAGCAGCGGACAGGTCTCCCACCTGCCAGAGCAGGTTCAAAACACAGGCATCACGGCATTCCTGGGGTTCTTACTTTTATTGTTAATGCTGCGGCCCGCAGAGGATTTCTCTCTGCGGGCTTTCTTTTACCATATAAGAAAACAAAATGAAAAGGAGATCGTTATGCTGCATCAATTTTCTCGCACAGAGCTTGCAGTCGGTCGCGAAGGAATCGAATTGTTTAGGGACAGCGCCGTCGCCGTGCTGGGTGTAGGGGGGGTCGGTTCCTTTACCGTCGAATCGCTCGCCCGTACTGGTATCGGCAAACTGGTTCTTATCGACAAGGACGATGTCGACATCACGAATTGTAACCGGCAAATTCCGGCGACGCTTGAGACGATCGGGCAGTCAAAAGTGGATATAATGAAAAAGCGGATTGCGAGCATTAATCCAGAATGTGAAGTTGTTACGTTAAAAATGTTCTACAACGAGGAAACGTATGAGCAATTGTTTAAACATAAGCTTGATTATGTAGCTGACGCGATGGATACCATCTCGGCCAAGTTGCACTTGATTCTTCAGTGTCGTGAGCGCGGCATTCCGCTTATCAGCAGCATGGGAGCAGCCAATAAGCTGGATCCTACGCGTTTTCAGGTAGCGGATTTGTTTGAAACTTCTTATGATCCGATAGCTAAAGTGCTACGCCGGGAGCTGCGCAAAAAAGGGATCAAGAAAGGTGTAAAAGTGGTATATTCTACTGAAACGCCGGTCGCGGCCCGTGAAGAGGTATTGAAAGAGGTTGTGCAGGATCCGAATTCCCCGATCCGCAAAGCGATCCGTCCACCGGCGAGCGTGGCGTTTGTACCATCTGTCGCCGGATTAATCATGACAAGTGTCATTATTCGTGACCTGCTGGAGAAAGCCGGTATCGAAGTGTTGCGGGAAGACTAAGATAGGAAAAAAAGCAAGGAAAGGGTGCTGGTTTTGTGGCGGCATCCTTTACTTATGCTTATTTTTTTTCTATAATTAGTAGGATTTAGGAATGAGGCGCAAGGAGGGGGCAACGAATGGACTTATTCTCCTACGCTCAAGAAGAAGAAAATGAGCGCGGACAAAGCAGACACCAGCCGCTGGCGGATCGCATGCGACCGCGCACGCTGGACGAGTTTGTTGGACAGAATCACATTCTTGGTGAAGGGAAGCTTCTGCGCCGTGCGATCGAAGCTGATCGCATATCTTCGCTTATTTTTCACGGGCCGCCAGGCACCGGAAAAACGACGCTCGCCCGCATCATTGCTCGGACGACGCAAACGCACTTCACCGATATGAATGCCGTCACCGCGGGTGTGGCGGATATCCGGCGGGTAGTGGAAGAAGCAAAGCAGCGCCGAGAGATGTACGGACAAGGGACAACGCTGTTTGTGGATGAAATCCACCGTTTCAATAAATCCCAGCAAGATGCGTTATTGCCGTATGTGGAAGATGGCACCATCCGGCTAATTGGCGCGACAACTGAGAATCCTTTTTTTGAAGTAAACGCCGCGCTGCTTTCCCGTTCCCAACTGTTTCAGTTGCGCGCGTTAACGGAGGAAGACATGAACCGGGTGATTGACCGGGCGCTTACCGATAAGGAACGGGGATATGGTAAACTTTCTGTACAATTAGATGAGGAAGCGCGTCATCATTTTATCCGGTATGCGGAAGGAGATGGCCGCCGCTTGCTGAATGCGCTGGAACTGGCTGTTGCGACAACACCGAGAGACAGTGAGGGAAATGTGCGCATTACGCTGGACATAGCGGTTGATTCTATCCAGCGGCGCGCGGTGCGGTATGATAAGACAGGAGACAACCATTATGATACGATTTCCGCATACATTAAATCCATTCGTGGTTCTGACCCGGATGCGGCGCTGTATTGGCTGGCGCGCATGATTGATGCCGGGGAAGATCCGCGATTTATCGCGCGTCGGCTGGTCATTGCTGCTTCTGAAGATGTAGGTAATGGCGATCCGCGGGCCTTGCAGGTGGCGATCGCAGCATTCCAAGCGCTGGAGCTTGTTGGCATGCCGGAAGGACGCATTCCGCTGGCGCAGGCGACTACATACCTCGCTTCGGCGCCTAAAAGCAACGCTGCGTACGAGGGAATCAATGCTGCGCTTCGTTACGTTCGGCAGCACGGGCATGGTGCTGTACCGCTGCATTTGCGGGACAAGCATTACAAAGGTGCCGAGAAACTCGGACATGGGGAGGGATATCTGTATCCGCATGATTATCCGAATTCATATGTGAAACAACAATACTTGCCCGAAGGGGTAAACGAGACATTTTACCGGCCGAAAGAAATTGGCTATGAACGCCATATGAAGGAGTATTTGCGTACCATAAGGAAAGAAAAATAGAAAGAAGGGTGGATTTATTTGAGAATATCAACAAAAGGAAGATATGGTTTGACTATTATGATGGAACTGGCGAACCGATATGGGGAAGGCCAGATGTCGTTGAAGGCGATCGCACAGAAACATGATTTATCAGAACATTATCTTGAGCAGCTTGTGGCTCCGCTCCGGAATGCTGGACTTGTAAAAAGCATCCGCGGCGCTTATGGTGGATATATTCTTGCTCATCCGCCGGAAGAGATTACGGCAGGCGATGTTATTCGCGTGCTGGAAGGCCCGATCAGTCCAGTTGAATTTGAAGAGGAAGAAGATCCAGCCAAGCGCAATTTATGGATTCGCATCCGTGACAGTATCAGTCAGGTGCTCGATACGACTACGTTGCAGGATTTGATCTCTTATAAAGACGAAAATCAGACGGATTCGTATATGTTTTATATTTAACACAGGTAAATTGATGAATGGTAAGGAGAGACACCATGCAAGAAATTTATTTGGATCATGCGGCGACCACTCCTGTTCATCCTGAAGTGCTGGAAGCAATGCTTCCGTATTATCGTGACATGCATGGCAATCCGTCTAGCATGCATAGATTCGGACAGCGTGTACGACATACCGTTGATGAAGCGCGTTCCATTATCGCACGTTGCGTGAATGCAGAACCGGGAGAAATTATTTTTACGAGCGGTGGTACTGAAGCCGATAATATGGCGCTTATTGGCGTGATGACGGCCAACCGGGATAAAGGCAAGCATTTGATTACGAGCCAGATTGAGCACCACGCCGTTTTGCATACATGCGAATATCTTGAGTCTCTCGGTTATGAGGTGACGTATTTGCCTGTCGATGAGACGGGACGCGTGGCTGTTGAAGATGTAGCGCAGGCGATCCGTCCGGACACGGTGATGATTAGCATTATGTTTGGCAACAATGAAGTTGGTACGTTGCAACACATCGGTAAAATCGGCAAGCTAGCCAAAGAGCGAGGCGTATATTTCCATACGGACGCGGTGCAGGCGTTTGGGATTGAAGAAGTGGATGTGAAACGCTTGCATGTGGATTTGCTGTCGATTTCTGCCCATAAAGTCAACGGGCCGAAAGGTGTTGGCTCCCTTTACGCAAGACGCGGAATTAAAATTGCTTCCTATATACACGGTGGCAATCAGGAAAAAAAGCGGCGTGCCGGAACGGAAAATGTAGCCGGTATTGTCGGATTTGCCCGCGCAGCTGAGCTCGCTATAAATACACGGGAAGAGAGGCGCGCGCATTATGAGAAGCTGCGTCGGATGATGATGGCCGTTTGGGATGAACAAAGTGTTGATTACGTAGTGAACGGACATCCCAAGTTTTATATGCCGCATATTTTGAATGTAAGTTTTCCTGGTACGAAGACGGAAGCGATGCTGATGAAGCTCGATATCGCGGGCGTTGCCGCTGCGAGCGGTTCAGCATGCATGTCCGGATCGCTGGAAATTTCTCATGTGCTGCGCGCTATGAACCTGCCGGAAGATCGGCTCATTTCTGCCATTCGTTTCAGCTTTGGTTACGGCAATACGGAAGAGCAAGTGCGGGAAGCTGCGGAACGAATTGCGCGAATTGTGAATAAGGGATGATTGGTATCCTTTTTGTAGCATAGTCTCACCTCTTTGCCCCATACTAAAGGATATGGAAGGAGATGATCGCTATGCAGCGGGCACGCGACATCATTGGACTTCCTGTTATTGAACTGAAGCGGGGCAAAGAGGTGGGCTATGTCCATGATCTTCTGTTCAATGAACGGATGGAGCTGGCCGGGCTTTTGCTTGTGGAGAAAAACTTTCTTAGGAAGGGAAAGTATGTGCCAGCGGAAGCGATTTGTGCGATAGGTGCCGATTGCGTAACGATAACTGAGAGGGCGATGGTACTCTTTTCTTCTCTTCCTTCTAACTGGATATGTGTTCAGACCGGAAAGGCTCACATGCAGAATCGAATGTTTATCACGGACACTGGCGAGCAGTTGGGGTTTGTGGAAGATGTTTATTTTTCTGCGGAAACGGGGAGAATAGTAGGGTACGAATTGTCTAACGGAATTTTGTCGGATATTATGGACGGTCGTAAAATGATTCGGAGCGCGCCGAATATAAAAATGGGCGAGGATACGGTAATTGTCTCCCCTGGGGAGTAAGGCGGCCCTTCCGCGTACAGGAGGAAAAAAGGAATGATAAATTGCCCTAACTGTCAGTCAAAAGATATCGGTAAAATCGGTACCAATCAGTACTATTGCTGGAACTGCTACATTGAATTTACGACTTCAGGGAATAAAGTATCGTCCGTTTTCCAGGTGGAAGAAGACGGAACTTTGCATTCGCTGAATGATTTGTTTTTTGAAGATTGCCCACCGCCGTTTGAGACTAATATGTAAGGAGATGAGTGCGGTGAACCGTTCACTTTGGATGGGAGCTGCGATACTGGTCGCAATGAGCCTTGTCGGAATCATGCGGCGGGCGAGACGAAGCCGTGCGGAGCGTATTTTCCGTTTCGGAAATCGTATGCTGCGCAATTTTAGATTCGCCGGGATGTTAAACATTTCGCCACGCTTTATGACAGGCGCCGGCATGCGGATGCTGCGAAAGGCGTTTCGATAAAAACGAAAACGAGGAGCAACACGTGTTGTCTTTTTCCCTGCTTGGGACATAGACTTTTCGCGTGCATGCTTCCTCGTTTTTTATTGCTTCGGTTTCTTATACATTGAATTTAAGGGCTTCTTGATGGGCTCGTGCGGCCAGTTCAGACAATGATTCGATATTTAAGGACATATCTTCAGCTGTTTGACTTTGCTCTTGGATGGAAGCGGAGATTTCACGTAATCCGCCCGAGGTTTCCCGGCTCACTGCCGCAACAAACCGGATTCGCTCGTGCAAATTTTCTACCATTTTATGAACTTCTTCTTGTTTTTGTTTAATTTTTTCCATCTCTTTTTTTGTTTGGTTCGTTTTCTCCACAATGTTGAATAGAGCCCTTTCCCCTTGATTAATGATGGAGATTTGGCGCTGTACTTGCTCCACATTCATTTCCATTGAGCGGATAGTAACCGCTGTTTCGCTTTGGATATGTTTCACCAAATTCACAATTTCCTGTGCCGCTTTTGCCGCTTCTTCTGCCAGCTTCCGCACTTCTCCTGCGACGACCGCAAATCCTTTTCCATGTTGACCGGCCCGCGCGGCTTCGATAGTGGCATTTAGTGCCAATAGATTGGTCTGCTCGGCAATGGAGGAAATCATATGCACGACATTTCCGATCTCTTCCGAGCGTTGCCCTAATTTTTGAATGGTTTCTGTGGTGGAGATAACGGCTTGGGCTACCGTATCAAGGTGCTGGATCGCTTCATTAACAGACGCCATTCCCTCATTTGCGGCTCGGCGTGTCTCCTCGGCCACTTGCAGCGCCTGAGACGCGGCGGTCGTGGTATCCTTGACTTTTTCATGGGCATGGTTCATCTCTACATGAACATGGTCAACCGCTTCTGCCTGTTCATTAATATTTTTCGCGATTTGCTGTATCGTATGGGCAATTTGCGAGGCGGAGGCGCCGGTCTCTTCAGCGGTGGCGGCCAATTGTTCGGAGGTGGAAGATACTTCTTCTGCCGAGCGCTGCATGGTAGCTACCAGATTGCGTAAGTCACCGGTCATTTGATTAAAACCACGCGCCAGATGCCCTAGCTCGTCTTCGCGTACAATATGCGCCTGTGTTGTCAAATCGCCGCTTGCGGCTATTTTAAAGCATTCCTGAACATGCTGAATGGGTTTTACGAGCGTACGTTTCATAATGAATGATAGAATAAGCAGCAAAACAAGAAGGGAAATCAGGGAAATCATTAAAATGATGTAACGGGTCTGCGCAATGGCCGCGTACGCTTCTTGACTTTCCATTGTAATAGCCACAATCCACCCGGTTTGTTCGATGGGCCGAAATGATACGAGGTTGGATTTTCCTTCAAACGTGTATTCCAGTTGCCCCTTTTTCATCTTTAGCATGGCTTGACCGAAGTTTTGTTTGTTTATCCGGAGTTTGGCCACGTGTTTTTTCAGTGGATGCGCCAATATGAGACCATTTTTATCAACCAAATAAGCGTATCCCGTTTTCCCCATTTTTATTCGCGCAATATGCGAACCGATAGCGTCCAGCCGTATGGCAGCCACGAGGAAGCTGCGTCCATTGTTAACCGGCTCTGTCAAATAAAGCAAAGGACTTCCATCCTCTCCATAGCGCACATTGCTAATGATGCGTTTTCCCGCTTTTTGCGCTGTTTGTAATACATCAAGTTCGGGAAACGTTTGGCCAATCATGTATCCGTTTGAGCCGGCAATGATGTTTCCTTCCGGCATCGTAATATACAACGCTTCGTATTCAGGTTGATTTCTAGTAATGGAAGTCAGAAAACGGCCCGCTTCATCCGCTCGGTCTGACCGGGTGTCAACCGCTTTAATTATGGGAAATTGGGCCAATTGAAACAGCGATTGTTGCCTGTCAGTCAAATCCTTGCCGACAAGGATGGCAGCTTCGCTTGAAGCTTGGTCCATCCCTTGCAAAGTAGCGGAGCGCAGCGATTGGGTGACGCTTCGTTCCACGAAAAAGTACAGGGTAGCGAAAGCGATGACCGTTACTACTGTCAATAAAATCATTAATCTTGTCTGGAGAGTTATATGTTTTTTCATGATTCTTCCGCCTTAATATGCTAGAATTATTCTTCTTTATTGAGGTCTTAAGAACTAATTTAATGTTTATGATAGCAGGGTAATTTTGGGTATATATTAATACAATATAAAAATTTGGTTAAATTGAATGGGAAATGGTTCTTCACCATAAGTTACGCTTGAGGAAAGAATAAGGCAAAATAATTTCTCAGTCATTTTTTCAAAAATGTAGTTGATATAGGATGAAGGCGAAGCTATGTGGTAAAATAAGGATGGAGGTGCATCTATGGGGAAATTTATTAATGGCTGGTTGATGATTACTCTTTGCTATTTTACGGTCTTTTTAGTGGCTACAACTTTATATGGACTAATTACTGGGCTTCCTATTGATCGCTATCGAATCTATTCAGGTACTTATCTTGGAATTTTGTTAATTATTGTACCCTATTTTTTAACTGGTATATATGCTCGGATGTTTTTTTCTCATCCTGTAAAAAGCGCGTTTTGGCTAAGTGTTGTACCAGTAGTATGTGAGAAGGTACTCATCTATTTTATTGGAGCTGTTTTGCTTGCAGCTGGAGGAGATGGGGATACCAGTGGAGTAACAGTAATGAACTTTATTGAAGCTGAAGCAGCTCCATATTTCACCCCTGTTTATGTTATTTTAGGATTTTTAAGTATTCCCTTTAGTATGTGGATTGCCAGC
Source organism: Aneurinibacillus sp. XH2 (assembly GCF_001439585.2). Classification (NCBI taxonomy): domain Bacteria; kingdom Bacillati; phylum Bacillota; class Bacilli; order Caryophanales; family Paenibacillaceae; genus Aneurinibacillus; species Aneurinibacillus sp. XH2. The sequence continues at coordinate 921,195 of NZ_CP014140.1, forward strand.
CGAAAAAAGGTCTCTGTTCAATCAATGTGATTTAAGAACATGTCGTTGTTTTTTTGGACTTGCTTACGCCAACTCAACTACCCCCACTTAACGGATCACACCGTTTGAAATGGGGGCTTGTATCTTTTCAGTCATGTAGTCGTGGTAAATCATTCCGACTCGGCTGCTTGACAAATATCGATGAAACAGCTAATCCAATAATGAAATTTTGACGATTAATAACCACTTGGCAGTTTTCAAAGCTTGCTCGGGGGAACTTGTTGATATGCTATTTTCATCCGTTGCTTGAATTCCCCAAACAGCAACATCTGCATTATCAGCGATAGCTAAGTCTTGTTTTAGATTCACTATGCCATGTATATGGTGCTGTGCATTCTTATTAAGATGAAAAGTAGAGCTTGAGTATCCTCCCTCATGAATAAGAGCAGAAGTGACAGTATATTGAGGTTTCGTCTTTTCAATGGTTTCTTCTTGAAATGAAAAAGCGAGCTCTCCGTTAAATTCCCCTTGTTTACTAAAAATGTCAGTCTCTTCTCCACCTATCGTTTGAGTTTTTTTTCCGTTTTCCCAAAGCTCAATGGTAGATTTTAGTTTTCGCTTGTTACCTTTGTATTTTATTTTTACTGCGCCGGATAGAGGACCAAGGAAAGCTTGAAATTTTGCTGCATCTCCTTCAAATAAATCCGTTGGTGATATATAAAGAAAGTTATTCTTGATAGTGGAAGTATGTTCCGAATTAGGAGTAGGACTCGGAGGCTTCGAACATGCTGAAAGCAGTAAGATGATGAGAAGAATAACAAAGATAAATTTTTTCATTGGTAAACTTCCTTTTTCTTTTCATTTTTTCTTAATACAGATAAGTTTCTCCGTATTGCTTAAGTAGTTTACTGTATTCTTTTGAACTTTCCTGTACCCAGCATAGCGACTCCCCTTTATTTCCATATCACTTTTTATGCATCAGTGCCTGTCTTATAGTAAAAAGAGGTTGGATAGGCACTGCCTAAAGCTTTGGAAGAAAGGAGTGACGGCCTATCTTTCATTGCTTCTTTACACATGGGTGGTTTATATATTGTCAGTTGTTTCTACTTGTATGTTCGCGCCCTTCTAAAAAAATCCTGCTACATCGTGGAAAATAGTTCCATGAATTTCTTTCCCTTTTTGGCGCATACTAGAAACGCCAAAAAGGTTATGCATGGGCGGAAGTGAATGAACATGGAACGGATTACGCGAACCAACTGGTTGTATTTTCTGCTAATCATTTCTCTTGCTTTGCTTATTCTTTTTTTGCTGGGTAAAGTGGGCGTATTTTTTATCGGAGCATTTGAGATTGCAAAAAAAGTGTTAACGCCGTTTTTTTTCGCGTTGATTATCGCTTATTTGCTGAATCCTATCGTTACGTTTTTGATGCGCCGTCATTTTCCTCGCAGCCTGGCCATTCTCCTGATTTACACTTTATTTTTTCTGTTTCTTCTATTCCTTATTGTCAATGCCGGGCCGATCCTTATTCGCGAATACAAAGAATTATCGGCTAAATTTCCCGAACTTGTCGGAACGTACAGGGATTGGATTGGTTATATGCGCATCCGGCAGGCGCAGACGCCATTTTCTTTGCACGGAGGGTTAACCGCGGGTATCCAACAGATTGAGATTGCGATGACCAACTATGTAAATGGATTATTTACTGGCGTAGACAGTTGGTTGGAAAAAATCTTGTTTGTTTTGCTTGTACCGTTTATCGTTTTTTATATGCTAAAAGACATGAAGCCAATGCAAAAAGGTATGTTGCTGCTTGTGCCCAAACGGCATCGACCGACCGTACGCAGGATGCTGCATGATATTGATACAGCGCTCGGGCAATATATTCGCGGTCAGCTTATCGTGTGCGTAGCAGTAGGGGCGCTGGCGTATGCCGGGTATTTTTTCGTCGGTTTACCGTACGCGATTGTGTTTGCTTCATTTGTTGCCATTACAAACATTATTCCATACATTGGTCCGGTATTCGGCGCGGCGCCCGCTGTTTTGTTTGCACTGACGATTTCCTGGAAAATGGCGCTCTATGCGCTTATTGTTAACGCGGTCATTCAAGTGCTGGAAGGCAACATTGTGTCTCCGATGATTGTTGGGAGATCGCTTCATATGCATCCGCTGTTGATTATTTTGTCGGTAATGATCGGTGGAGAAATCGCCGGCATCGCTGGATTAATTCTTGCGGTGCCGATCGTGGCAAGCTTGAAAGTGGTCATTCAGCATATCATTATCCATACAATACGCAGATCGGAATGTCCAGAAGAGGGTTAATTGACAGGAAAGATGGTAAATCTGTATAATAAATTATACTGTATCATTAGAAATATCGCTAAATCGTTGAAGGAATGAGTAGACGGCAGCCCTTGTCACAGAGAGAAGATTCCATGGTTGAGAGAATCTTTACAAGAAGAGCCGTTGAATGCTACTCCTGAGAGCAGGGCGCAAAATCCTGCCGGGTTAAAAAGCCCGTTATCTGTAAAATAAGGCGATCCGTGCTATATGTGCGGGTAAGCAGGGTGGTACCGCGTGAGAAGATAAGCTCTCGTCCCTGAAGAAACTCTGGGATGGAGGGCTTTTTTGATGGATAAGACGCTGTTTCTTATCCGTAAAGAGTGCTATTATATACACTTTTATGGAGGGGTAAGATTGAAATGAAACAAATGTCATCCGCTGAGATTCGCCAGAAGTTTCTGGACTTCTTCGTCAGCAAGGGGCACAAAGTAGAGCCTAGCGCACCGCTGATTCCGGTTGACGATCCTTCGTTGCTCTGGATTAATAGCGGTGTTGCCACGTTGAAAAAATATTTCGACGGCCGCGTTGTGCCGGAAAATCCGCGCATTACAAACTCGCAAAAATCAATTCGTACAAACGACATTGAAAACGTAGGAAAAACGGCGCGTCATCATACATTTTTTGAAATGCTCGGCAATTTCTCCATTGGCGATTATTTTAAAGAAGAAGCGATTCTGTGGGCATGGGAATTCCTAACCAGCCCGGAGTGGATCGGTTTCGATCCGGAGAAATTGTCTGTAACCATTCACCCGGAAGACGATGAAGCGTATGAAATCTGGAATAAAAAAGTGGGCATTCCGGATGAACGCATCGTGCGTTTGGAAGGGAATTTTTGGGATATTGGAGAAGGGCCGTGTGGACCAAACAGCGAGATTTTTTATGATCGCGGAGAAAAATACGGCAATGACCCGAATGATCCGGAATTGTATCCGGGAGGTGAAAATGAGCGCTATCTTGAAATCTGGAATCTTGTGTTTTCGCAGTATAACCATAATCCTGACGGTTCTTACACGCCGCTGCCAAAGAAAAACATCGATACAGGCATGGGGCTTGAACGTATGGCGTCCATTATGCAAGACGTGGACAATAACTTTGAAACGGATCTTTTGTTCCCGATTATTGAAGCAACTTGCAATATCGCTGGCGTAAAATACGGTCAATCGCCGGAGAAGGATGTGGCTTTAAAAGTTATTGCCGACCACTCGCGCACAGTTGTGTTTGCCATCGGCGATGGGGCCCTTCCGTCTAATGAAGGTCGCGGCTACGTAATTCGTCGTTTGTTGCGTCGCGCGGTTCGGTATGGAAAAGTACTCGGCATCGATAAGTCGTTCCTGTACACATTGACCTCGGTTGTGGGAGAAATTATGAAATCCTACTATCCAGAAATACTAGAGAAGCGTGAGTTTATTGAGCGCGTAATCAAAAATGAAGAAGAGCGTTTCCGTGAAACGCTGAATGAAGGTCTGCACATTCTGGAGCAAATGGTAACGGAAGCGAAAAAAGAAGGCAAAACGCAAATCAGTGGGCCAGAAGCGTTTAAATTGTATGATACGTACGGCTTTCCATTTGATTTGACGGAAGACTTTGCGACTGAACAGGGGATGACTGTTGATCGCGAAGGATTTGAAGCGGCGATGGAAGAGCAGCGCGCCCGTGCGCGGGCAGCCCGCCAGGATGAAGACAGCATGCAGGTACAGGGCGGCGTACTCGGCGATATTAAAGTGAAGAGCGAATTCGTCGGTTACAGTGAACTTGTTAGCAGCGCCAAAGTTGTGGCCATTGTTCACGAAAACCGATCAGTCGACATGGTGGGAGCTGGAACAGAGTGCCAGGTTATTCTTGACCGTACACCATTCTATGCTGAATCAGGTGGACAGGTAGCGGACAAAGGGCTTTTGAGTGCGGGCGACATGCAGGCGAAAGTCGAAGATACGCAAAAGGGACCAAACGGTCAGCATGTGCATACGGTGCTTGTGGAAAACGGCACACTAAAAGTGGGTGATACAGTTGAAGCTGCTGTGAACCGTGCAGCCCGCGCCGATATTATTAAGAACCATACCGCAACGCACCTGTTGCATCAGGCGTTGAAAGACGTGCTGGGCAAGCATGTGAATCAGGCCGGTTCGCTTGTCGCTCCAGACCGTCTCCGCTTTGACTTTTCGCACTTCGGCGCAGTGACCCCGGAAGAGCTGGAGCAAATCGAAGCGAAAGTCAATGAGCAAATATGGTGCAACATGGATGTCCATATTATGCATAAGCCGCTTCAGGAAGCGAAAGCGATGGGGGCGATGGCCCTATTTGGCGAAAAATACGGCGATATCGTTCGTGTTGTTCAGGTAGGTGACTACAGCCTTGAGCTGTGCGGCGGTTGCCATGTGGGTAACACCGCGGAAATTGGTCTGTTCAAGATTGTAAGTGAAGCGGGCATCGGCGCAGGTACACGCCGCATCGAAGCAGTAACTGGCCGTATGGCTTACGAATATTTGAATACACAGCTGCAAACGCTGAGAATGGTGGCTGATGAGCTGAAGACAACCATTGTCAACGTGCCGCAGCGCATTGAAGCGCTGAAAGCAGAAATGAAAAACCTAGAGCGTGAAAACGAATCGTTGCGTGCTAAATTAAGCAATCTGGAAGCGGCTTCCCTTACCGAACAAGTGCAAGAAATAAAGGGAATCAAGGTTCTTGCTGCGAAAGTAAACGGCGTTGATATGGACAACTTGCGCAACATGGTAGACGACCTGAAGCAGAAGCTTGGTTCTGTTGTTGTCGTACTGGGTTCCGTAAAAGACGAAAAAGTAAACATCGTTGCGGGCGTAACTGCTGATCTGGTGAAGCAGGGGATTCATGCAGGTAAGGTTGTAAAGGAAGTGGCTGTTCGCTGCGGTGGTGGCGGTGGCGGCCGTCCAGACATGGCGCAGGCTGGCGGCAAGAATCCGGCGCAGCTCGTTGAAGCACTGGCATTTGTGAAACAGTGGGTAAGCGAACAAATTTAGTGTATCGTTGAAAAAGGGAATTCAACGGGTGAGGGCGAATATGAAAGGAATAAGATCCTTTGAAAGAGGTGCTAGGCAGTGAGTTCCATGGATCATACAATGAAATTTAACTTTAAGCAGGACGAAGTCGAGGTAGATGCCCGGGAAGTCCTGTTGCAAGTATACGAGGCGCTCGAAGAAAAAGGATATAACCCGATTAACCAAATTGTCGGCTATTTAATCTCCGGCGACCCAGCCTACATCCCGCGCCACAATAACGCCCGCACGCTTATCCGCAAGCTGGAGCGCGATGAATTAATTGAGGAGCTTGTCCGTTCATATCTTCGCTCGAACCAATAACAAGGGGGAATTCCTTGAACGCGTAGCCCGGTTTTTTCTAGATGACAAAAGCCGGGCATGACACGCGCGGATATGTTGAGGGAGAATGTATGCGTATCATGGGACTAGATGTTGGAGAGAAAACTATCGGCGTCGCAATCAGCGACGAACTTGGCTGGACAGCGCAGGGAATTGAGACGATTCAGCGGGAAAGCAGAAAAAAAGATTATCTCCGCATCGAAGAACTCATAAAGCAGTATGATGTTGGAGAAATTATTGTTGGATTGCCGAAAAATATGAATGGTACAATCGGCCCGCGAGGTGAAATGTGCCAGGTTTTCGCGGAGTATCTGCACAACCGTTCGCGTCTTCCTGTCAAACTGTGGGATGAACGCTTAACGACAATGGCGGCGGAAAAGGTGTTGCTCTCAGCTGACGTCAGCCGTAAAAAACGAAAACAAGTGATTGATAAAATGGCAGCGGTAATGATTTTGCAAAATTACCTGGATGCCCAGAAATAGGAGGTTATCCGTATGGATTTGGACAAAATGGGAATCGAAGTGGGCGAATACATCACGCTTACGGATGAAGAATCAGGTCATGAATATGAATATCTTGTCATGTATATTTTTGAAATCGAAGATCGGGTGTACCTCTGCCTTGTTCCGGCCGATCAGGAAGATCAGGAAGAGTACGAAGTAGAATTCCTTCGTTACGATGGAACGGATACACTACAGCCGATTGAGGACGAGAAGGAATGGGAGCAGGTAGAAGCCACATTTGAAACACTCATGAACGAGCTGGATAACGAGGAAGTCTAATCCGTGCGGAAAAAAACGGGCCACGCGGTGGAGGTAAGGCATTTGCGCGATTCCTGGGGAAACCAAGTCGAGTGGTATGATGAGCAGCTAGGACGAACAGAACGATATGATATCGCGTTTGAAATGAGGGTGAATGAGCAGACGTATGCGTTGCTTCAACCCGCAAGCTTTGCTGATCCGCATCCGTACCTTTTTAAGTATTCTTTTTCGCAGAACGGAACTCCCGCCCTTGCGCCGATTGAAGCGGAAGATGAATGGGAGCGCGCGGCTGACGCGTTTGCAGATTGGCTGAAGGATAATTCGTTCCAATGAACATTCATAGGGCTAAACGAAGAAACCCGGATTTTGGCTGAAAATGGTCGAATTCCGGGTTTTTGCTGTAATGACTGTTATCGGATATGCACCTCGCTTCTCCAAGAAGGTGATTTCATTTTTTTGTATAATCTTATTAATATGTCATTTTAAAAGGGGGAGAAAAATGAGCATTCAAAATGAATACTTACAATGTGTCATTGCTAATTTCAAAACTATCAAAGATTTAGGAGAAAAAACCATTTCTCAACTAGACATCGAGGAATTACACTGGTGTCCAACGAGTCAGTCAAACAGTATCGCCATTATTATCAAACATCTCAGTGGAAATATGCTTTCAAGATGGACGGACTTCCTAACAACAGATGGTGAAAAGCCTAATAGAAACCGGGATGATGAGTTTAAAGGAGGATACCCAACAAAAAAAGCCCTTCTTCAAGCATGGGAGGATGGGTGGAACACTCTCTTTACTACCTTGCACAGTTTAACGGAGAATGACCTATTAAAAACTATTTATATTCGCGGCGAAGCTCACTCTGTTGTAAAAGCCATACAAAGGCAAATTTCCCACTATTCATACCATATTGGACAAATTGTTTACATTGGTAAGCAAATTAAAAATGAAAACTGGTCCTCTTTAAGTATTCCTAAAGGAAAGTCTATAGAATACTTAGAAGATATGCTTAAACAACATCAACAAAAGCTAAGAGAGTAAAAACAAGCATTGCTTGCTTCGTCCCTTTCTTTAGTCATCGTAAAGGGGGCCAACGCAATCCATGCTTCTCCTTTAAATATGCAAATACGTGTTCAACCATTTCTTTCCATTATGCATACAGGCGTTTATTCACTTCTGTATCGCAGATGCTTTGCTTCGTCCAAGTAATTCGCCCAAATGTGTCGATTCCCCGTTTTGCAGCCTCCGGTTTTCCTACATGTTCCACGACTTGTTCAAAAACGTCCGAAAAGATTTGACTGTCATGGACATTAGCTGCGGTGACCATAACGCTTATGACAAAGCCATTCTGGTCGCTTCCTTCATGGAAATAATAAAAAAACGCTCTGGATAGCACACAGGTTGTGTGCTTCCAGCAAACCCCTAAGCGATGAAGCATATGACAATACCGGAACGTCACATCATAACGGAAAAACGTTCTTCTTGGCCCTCTTCGTCCCTCGTTTTTCCGTACGACGTTTCGATAAGTTTGTTGTATAATAAAGCGATGGAAAACGATAGAGAAAGAGAGAGGATATTGCCAATGCGAAATCAGAAAGGAAGCGTTGTGCGTAAGACCATTACATTTGCGTTTACAACTTTGCTCTTGTTTGCGCTTGTAATAGGTGGAATTTATTACTATATTTGGAATGGTCTTCAGCCTGTCAAGGAGGAAAAAGGGAAGAAGAAAGTAGTGGAAATTCCTCCGAATTCATCGGTGGGCCGGATAGGAAAAATTCTTGAAGAGAACAATTTGATTAAAGACGCGCACCTTTTTTCCCTTTATGCAAAAATAAAAGGCAAAGGCTCTGACCTAAAAGCCGGGAAATATCAGTTAACCGTAGGGCAGTCGATCGACGAATTACTTGTGAAAATGTCAAACGGGGATGTTTATAAAGATACTATTACTGTGACCATTCCGGAGGGCTTTACGGTTGAACAGATTGCTGCACGACTTTCGGAAAAAGGGCTTGTTAAAAAAGATGCTTTTTTGCGCGAAGTAAACCAGGGAAAGTTCGCTCAGGAAATTGTAAAAGGCATTCCAGCAGACAAGCGAATGAAGTACAGACTGGAAGGATATTTGTTTCCAGATACGTATGAGTTTAAAAAAGGAATAACAGAGCATGAAATTATCGGGCGGATGCTTGACCGTTTTGAAGAAGTGTGGAACGAAGAATGGGAAGACAAATTGAAACAGCGTAATTTGAGTAAACATCAGGCAATTACGCTTGCGTCCATTGTCGAACGAGAGGTACGCGCTGAGAATGAACGCAAAAAAGTAGCAGGTGTCTATTTTAACCGCCTAGCGAAGCAAATGCCCTTGCAGGCGGATGCAACGATACAGTACTTATTCGATAAACAGAAGGAACGGATAACGTATAGCGATCTGAAAATGGACAATCCGTACAACACCTATAAAGTAAAAGGACTCCCACCGGGACCGATCGCCAATCCTGGCGAAGCGGCGCTTGATGCGGTCGTCAACGCGGAGAAGCATAACTATTTGTTTTATGTAACGAAAAAGGACGGCACAGGCCAGCATTATTTTGCGACAACATATGAGGAACACCTCAGAAATATTGACAAAAGCAAAGCAAACCAAAAATAGATTTTACACTATGGATATGTTATTATATAAAAGTTTATAAAGAAACGATGGGGTGTAAAATAATGATAACCTCAAACAAAGTCAATCGTTATATGGAGTCGCTCATTCCGCCGCGTGCGGAACTTCTTATGCGGATGGAACGCGAAGCTGCTGCGGAGCGCATCCCGATTATCCAGTTGCCCAGTATTCAGTTTATCCGCTTTTTGCTCACTATGCATAAGCCGAAGCGGATTCTAGAAGTAGGTATGGCGATCGGGTATTCTACCATTTGGCTTGCGCAGGCGGCGCCGGACGCCCACATTACGTCCATTGAGATTTCGGAGGAAATGGTGCGGCGCGCACGGCAAAACTTCGCTGAAGCGGGTGTAAGCGACCGGATTACCGTGTTTCATCAGGATGCACGGGACGGGCTCGATGGCGAGCCTCGTTTTGATTGCATCTTTTTCGATGCGGCTAAGGGGCAGTATCGCACTTATTTTGATACGTATGTGCCGTATTTAGTGGAAGGCGGGCTTTTAATTTGTGATAACGTCTTTTTTCGCGGCATGATCGCTGAAGCAGACGAAGATGTTCCTAAAAGCAGGCGCGGCATGATAAAAAAATTGCGCGCGTTTAATCACTTTTTGGCTGAACATCCGGCGCTTGAGACGTCATTTGTTTCCATAGGAGATGGATTAGCTTTATGCATAAAACGGGGGGAAGTAATGTGAAAAAACCGGAATTGCTCTGTACGGCTGCCGATCTGGATGAGCTTGTACGGGTCATTGACGCCGGAGCAGATGCGGTAAGTATCGGCCATGAACGATTTGGCCTCCGGGTCGCGGGAAATTTTGAACTGGATGATATTCGTCAGGCGACGGAGCTCGCGCATGGGCGGAAGGCAAAAGTATATATCTCGGTTAATGCTTTATTTCATAATGATGATTTAGCAGAGTTGCCCGGATACTTGCGTGCGCTTGAAGACATCGGTGTGGATGCGATTGTTTTCGGCGATACCGCGGTTCTTGTAACGGCGCGTCAGCTTGGGCTGAAAACACCGCTGCACTGGAATGCGGAAGTGCTGACGACAAACTATGAGACGATTAACTATTGGGGTAGCAAAGGTGCGACGCGCGCGTTTGTGGCGCGTGAGTTGAATATGGACGCGATTTTTGAAATCAAAGAAAACGCGGATGTGGAAATTCAGGTACAGGTACACGGGATGACGTGTATTTTCCATTCCCGTCGTGACCTGGTGTCTAACTACGAAAAATTCAAAGGCCAGGAAGCCAAATCGGCTGGAATGGATCGCAGGCTGTTCATTACGGAAGAAAAGCGTGAGGATTTACATTATCCGATTTATGAAGATAGGAACGGTACTCATATTATGAGCGCAGAAGACATCTGCATCCTTGAGTATCTCGATGAACTGATGGAAGCGGAAATTGACAGCTTTAAGATTGAAGGAATTATGAAGGACACAGACTATAACGTAAAAGTCGTTTCCATTTACCGCCGTGCGATTGACGCGTACGCCGAAAGTCCGGATAAATTCAGGGACATAGTAGGTGGATTAATGGAAGAATTGCGCGCCATTCAGCCGGCCGATCGGGAACTTACGACAGGCTTTTTCTTTAAAGAGCAAGTTTATTAATGAGGTGATAATCCATGACGGAAATAAACGTCATTTCCGATAAAAAAATTGTAACGCCGCGCCGAACCATTCTGAAAAAGCCGGAAGTGCTGGCGCCGGCCGGCAATTTGGAAAAGCTGAAATTTGCAGTGCGTTACGGTGCGGACGCAGTATATATTGGTGGCCAAAGCCTTGGCCTGCGCGCGAACGCGGACAACTTCTCATTTGATGAAATGCAGGCGGCTGTCGAATTTGCGCATGAGCATGGCGCAAAAGTATTTGTGGCGACCAACATTATCGCACACAATGAAGATTTGCATCAGGTGGACGATTTTATGCGCAACTTGCAGCGTGTCGGCATCGACGCGATCATTGTAGCCGACCCTGCGCTAATTGAGCGCACGAAACAGGCGGCGCCCGATTTGGAGCTCCATTTGAGCACTCAGGCTTCGACTACGAACTGGCAGACAGTGCAGTTTTGGAAAGATGAGGGTGTAAGTCGCGTAGTGCTTGCACGTGAAGTCTCTATCCGCGAAATCTGTGAGATCAAAAAGCATGTTGATATTGAAATCGAGGCGTTTGTACACGGAGCGATGTGCATTTCCTATTCTGGGCGCTGCGTGCTATCCAACCACTTTACGGCGCGCGACTCAAATCGCGGCGGGTGTTCGCAATCCTGTCGCTGGCAGTATGATATGTTCGAGGAGTTACCGAAAGATGATGAATCAATGGAACAAATCGGCAAAAAAGCGCTGCCGATGTTTAGTGAGAACGATCCACAATTTACGATGAGTTCGAAAGATATGTGTATGCTTGAATTCCTGCCAGACATGATTGAAGCGGGTGTAGACAGTTTCAAAATCGAAGGGCGGATGAAGAGCATTCATTATGTGGCGACCGTAACCAACCAGTACCGCCGGGCGGTGGATGCGTACTGTGCTGACCCGGATAACTACAAGCTGAACCCAGAATGGATGGAAGAAATCAGGAAAGCATCCCATCGTTCGCTAACGACAGGTTTCTTTTATGGCGTACCGACAGAGAAAGATCAATTATACGGAGAAAATGAAGAGATGCCGCAATACGATTTTGCGGGTCTTGTGCTTGATTATGATCCAGAAACTGGAATTGCGACGCTGCAGCAGCGCAATAAATTCAGCGTGGGAGATACGGTCGAATTTTTCGGTCCGACGCTTGATCGTTTTGCGCAGAAGGTAAAAGAAATGTGGAATGAGGACGGGGAGGAAATTGCGTCCGCACCGCACGCAATGCAGACTATAAAGCTGCGCGTAGCTCGTCCGGTCAGCCGTTATGATATGATGCGCAAGGAGAAAAAGTAAGAATGGTAACACCTGTTATTATTGGTGTGGCGGGCGGCACTGGCTCCGGCAAAACGACGGTCGCTCGCGAGATTTACCGTCGGTTTGAAAATATGAACGTCGTGATGATTGAACAGGATTCTTATTATAAGGATCAATCTCATCTTACGTTTGAAGAAAGGACGAAAACGAACTACGATCATCCCATGGCGTTTGATACTGATCTGCTTATTGAGCACTTGAAGTGTCTGCGTCGACGCGAACCGATTGAGAAGCCCGTATATGACTATAAACGGCATACAAGGGCCAAAGAAAAGGTATGGATCGAACCGAAAGATGTTATTATTCTTGAAGGCATTCTTATTTTAGAAGATGAGCGGCTCCGTAACTTGCTGGATATTAAAGTATTTGTGGATACGGACGCAGATGTGCGTATTATCCGCCGTATACTGCGTGATATCGAGGAACGTGGCCGTACGCTCGAGTCGGTCGTGGAACAATATTTAACGGTTGTGCGTCCCATGCACATGCAGTTTATCGAACCGACTAAACGCTACGCGGACATCATTGTTCCGGAAGGTGGACAGAACCGTGTGGCTATTGACTTGCTTTCCACAAAAATTGATACTGTGCTCCAGTCGCTTTCGGCTGGAATGTAATTTACACATATGGAAAAGCCGGCGTTTGCAATGCGATAAAAGCCCGGCTTTTTCTTATTATGATTTTCCGGCCTGTTTCGTGTTTATTCCCCTTATCGCCCGGCAAAACTGAATAAATAGTCTACCGATTTGGGAAAGGGGCTTTCTTATGTCACTCAATCGGAAAAAGCGCCGGATGTTTATCGTGCTTTTGCTGTTTACGTTCCTGTATACAGGTATTATTACCCGGTTGGCCTGGATTCAGGTTATTGCTACTCGTTCTTTTTCGGTACATAATGTGGATCTTGTAGAACGGGCCGTGGCGCAGCGTCGGGAGAAAATTGTGCTCAATACCGGGCGCGGTATGATTTACGATCGCAAGGGAAATCCCTTGACCGGCGATGAACAAATAGGGTTGGCTATTTTTCCGCTGGTGCGATATTCGCTTGGGGATAGTGGGAAAGTTGGTAAGCTGGGGCAAATTTTAGGTATTACAAAAGAAGAAGCAGGCATGCTTTTGTCGAGCGTAAAGCACGCCGGATTCTGGCAGGACAAGGACGGGAATATTATTTCTCTGCGTGAAGACCAAGCGCGACAAATCCGCGAGTTGAATCTATCCGGTGTCGTTCCGCTACCTGTAACGACACGTTATCCAAAAAATTGGCTGGCCCGTCATGTTATCGGGTATATCGGGCAAAATCCGAAGCTGATTCAAGAAAAATACCAAGAAGATGTAGAGGCAGGGGTGCTCAAGCCTACAAGCAAAGTCGGCATAGCAGGGCTGGAGAGAACGTTTCAGCCGTTTCTTATGGGCGTCGGGGAGACATCGGTTTCGTATTATGTGGACGGACGCGGCAATCCATTAAACGGTCTCGATGTGCGGCTGCAGAAAGCGGACAATTCTTTTTATCCGCTCACGCTTGTCACAACGATTGACACCACTATTCAAGAACAACTGGAAAAGGCATTCGACAGCTCTCCGGTACGAAAAGGAGCCGCGGTCGTGCTTGATGTGGAGACGAAAGATGTATTGGCCATGGTATCGCGGCCGAATTTAGATCCATCAAAGGCGAATACGGCTTCCGACGCGTGGAGAAATCGGGCAATAAAGCAAGCGATCCCCGGTTCCATCTTCAAAATTGTTGTGGCTGCAGCGGCGCTGGAGGAAGGGGTGGTAAAACCGGACGATCACTTCACATGCAAAGGAAATCTGGGTAAATATGGTTTTTCTTGCTGGAAGAAAGAGGGGCACGGTGACATTACATTTGAACAGGCATTCGCTCAATCATGCAATATTGCGTTTGCTGAAATCGTCAAAAAAGTTGGCCCGGAGAAGCTTCAGCAATATGCGGTCAAGCTCGGGTTAAATCAGCAAATCGGGTGGGAAAAGCTCCCATTTTATAAGCTGGGCAAATTTCGGCAGTTTGATAGCGAGGATCGGGGACAGGTATTTGCACATGATATACCGGTAAAGGACGAGGGAATTCTAATTCAAACAGGGATCGGACAGCGCGATGTGCAACTGACCCCGATGCAGGCGGCGAATATGGCGGCGATTATTGCTTCCGGGGGGAAAAAACAAAAAGTCCGTGTTGTTCAGTCCGTTAATTATCAGAACGGTACAACGTTTTACCGTTTTGAGGATCGACCGTTAGATGGAGCGGACATTTCACCCGCTACGGCAAGTACGCTTCGCAAATTTATGGAAGATGTCGTGGATCAGGGAACAGCTACCATCCTGAAAAGATTGCCGTGGAAGGTAGCTGGTAAAAGCGGTACAGCGCAAACAATCGTGAGGGATGAGCCAAAAAACAACCACTGGTTTGTCGGTTATGTTCCGCGTGAAAAACCGCGCTATGCCATTGCGGTGCTCGTGGAAGAGCAGCCAACAACCGGTATGAATCAAGCTACAAAGCTGTTTGGTTCGTTTATTACGGACTTGGCACAGGCAGAGCAAGAAAAATATAAACAAAATTGAATGCGGTTTTTGTTATAATGAAAAATAGTGGAAGAAGGATACATAAACGAAGAAATAATAAGGAGTTGAACGATGATGAGTGAAGCAGTAAACACGCTTGAAGGTTGGTTTGCCCTGCATGACTTCCGTTCCATTGACTGGGCAGCTTGGAAAAGCGCTTCAGAAGAAGAACGTCGGGCGGCGCTGGAAGAGTTGATCGCATTTATGCATAAATGGGGGGATGTAGAAGCGAACAAGCAGGGAAGCAGCACGATGGTTTCCGTAGTCGGTCATAAAGCGGATATCGCGTTTATGCATTTACGCCCAACCCTAGAAGAACTGGATGCGTTGGAGGCAGAATTCAACAAGACGCAATTTGCGATGTATACCATACAAACATATTCGTACGTTTCTGTTGTCGAACTAAGCAGTTACGTCTCTCAGGCTGAAAACCCTGAGGCTGACCCGGCGATTCAGGCGCGTCTGAAGCCAATTCTTCCAAAAACGAAGCATATTTGCTTCTATCCGATGAACAAGAAACGCGAAGGCAATGACAACTGGTATATGCTGTCGATGGAAGAGCGCCGCGCGATGATGCGCAGTCACGGCATGATCGGGCGCAGTTACGCGGGACGCGTTACGCAAATCATTACTGGTTCCGTTGGACTAGACGATTGGGAATGGGGCGTCACGCTATTTGCGGATGATCCGATTGTATTCAAAAAGCTGGTGTATGAGATGCGTTTTGACGAAGCGAGCGCGCGTTTCGGCGAGTTCGGCACGTTTATTGTCGGCAATCGCATGACTGAAGAGCGTGTGAATGAATATTTCGCAATCTAATGAAAGCAAAAAAAGAGGGGCCCCATCACTTTGGGCCCCCTTTTTTTCGTAAATATATAATAGGATAAATATATAACGTTTACGTTAAATAGAATTTTTAGTATAATCAAAATTGACAGTCATATAAGGAAAAGGTGATCACGGCTGATGAAGAGGCAAGAAACCTACTCTATATCTCAATTATCCAGTGAATTGGATATATCCACCCGAACGATTCGTTATTACGAAGAAAGGGGGTTGTTGCATCCAACTCGTTCACCGGGGGGCACCCGACGTTACACAAAAGCGGACAGAGCCAGGCTGAAATTGATTCTTAGAGGAAAGCGATTTGGTTTTAGTCTGGACGAAATCAAAGAAATGCTCGATCTTTTTTATGAAGATCGCTTAGGAGTAAAACAGCTGGAACGAACCATCGAATACGGTGTGGAGAAAATCAAGCAAGTAGAAGAGCAAATTGAAGAATTAACCGTTTTAAGGGATGAATTGCTAAGTTTCAAAGAAGCCTTTGAAGCTCGGTTGTGGGAGTTAAAGCGAAGCAATACGGAAAATGAAGGAAATTAACCACGAAATATTTTGATATGACACGCGAGAAGACCCCTTCCTCCACGTCTCCGGCGTAGGTGGGGGAGGTTCATTATAAAAGGAGGTTGAAGTGATGGAGAGCAATGAATTATTCAGTATTGGTCAACATGCATTGGCAGCGCAATCTTTCAGCAGACTTCTTGGAACGAAACTTATGGTGTTTCAGCCCGGCGAAGTTGTATTGGAGCTTCCGGTGCACGAAAAATTGTTGCAACAAAACGGATTCGTTCACGGCGGTGTTCTCAGTTATGCGGCTGACAACGCACTAACCTTCGTTGGTGGCTCGGTTCTGGGGCCGAATGTCTTGACATCCGAATACAAGATAAACTACCTGAGGCCTGCCATTGGGGAGAAGCTCGTCGCCCGTGGGACTGTTGTTTATGCCGGCAAACTCCAAGCGGTATGTCGCTGTGATGTTCTCGTTAT
The DNA here is from genome assembly GCF_001439585.2 of Aneurinibacillus sp. XH2. Lineage (NCBI taxonomy): Bacteria > Bacillati > Bacillota > Bacilli > Caryophanales > Paenibacillaceae > Aneurinibacillus > Aneurinibacillus sp. XH2. The sequence goes on from NZ_CP014140.1 coordinate 937,656, forward strand.
CAAGGATGGAGGAGAGGAGACACTTTGTGCCACCGCCCAGGGAACTATTGTGACGATAGCATCTGAAAAATCAGAGACTGGTTGTTAGGCGGCAAGGAGGTGAGTGTGATGATACGTGAGACGCATACCGTCACGAATCAGCCGAAGCCACTTCATCCTTTCAACCCCCTTGACATTGACCTTTCCCTACAAGATGCGCTTGCCCGAGAGAAGGGTGCTTGGGGGATTAATCAATGCCGAGAGTTCGCCGTTCTTGCAGGATCTGAAGAAGCATTGGAACATGCCGAGCGCGCGGCAAGAAACCAGCCGCGTCTGCATACCCACGACCGTTTTGGAAGTAAGTAAGCTATACTCCTTCCTCCTTTCACTCGTGTTATCACACCTTCATGTTTAGAAGTAGAAGACTTTTGGCGAGGTAGGTTAAAAGCAATAAGCTGATCGATTTTTTATTTATGCTAGATTTTGTGAAAGATCAATACGATCTCTATAAGGGGTTCAGCCGAGATACGTGTAAAAATGGGTCATAACCTGTTTTTTATTTTCATAAAAAATCTTATACGCTAAGCGATGTTTCACATGAAAAAAGCCGATTTCCTTAATGTACTGAAAATCGGCTTAAGCATGAACTTTATTTTTTAGAACTAACGATAATAAAAGTTAAAGCGTTAATTACAGTAAGTACAGTAATTGTTAGTAATGATACCTAATCCTATGGAAAGAAAAAGCCAAGCCTTTCTAGATATATTTGTCAGTTTCCTCACCTCATTTTATTTATTGAGCCCACACCCAAAAAGGTAGATCAGAAGTAATATACGAATCTACATATCTAATTGTTATGCCCGTTCCCCATGCATTAGCAGCAGAAACAACACCAGCACCTATAGTCATTAATCCAGCTGCAACTCCTGTATATAAAGCTGTAACAGGTTTGTTATGATAGGCTGCTAAAGCTGCTGCTGTTGCCGTTGCACCAGTTCCACTTGTTAATAGGCCAACAATTGCATTTGCTTGACAGCTATTATAATACACAATAGATCCATACCAGGTACTTTCTGTACCGCTTTTTCCTTGACAATTAGAGGCTGCATATACAGTCATTTTTTGATTTTCATGAGTGGCGGAACTTTGTTTCTGTTTCATAGTGTTAGCATAATTATTTATTTCATTTTTTGTTCTTTCAACTAATTCTTGAGGAACATTATTTTGTTCAGCAGCTTTAGCGTCAAAAGTTATTTGCTCACCGTTTACTTTGATATAAGGATAAATTAACTCAGCTTCTTCCTGTATTTTTTGTAAATGCTCTTGTAAATCTTCAGCCTCTTTTGCTTGTACACTACTACAAGAGTCTTTCCATCACCTTTTCGAGGATGAATTGGTGAAAGAAACAGGATGCCATGTTCCTCTGATTGCTTGCGTGCTTTTTTGTTGTCATAAGCGGTATCACCAATCATCATTTGGATATTAAAATCGAGAGTACCTTGCGGACGACACGGGCGGGGATATCAAATCACCAATCATCATTTGGATATTAAAATCTGTAAGTTGACTTAATCAATCGGATACAGCATCACTATCGTACACATTTGCTGTTGTTAATTCTTGTGCCAAAATAATACCTGTCGGTGTTGTTGCCAGATGTAACTTGTAACCCTTGTACCACTTATGGCGTGTAGACATGCCCCATTTTGCCTGTTGGTCATAAGTACTATCAATTAAAGCTAAAGGAATATGTTTTACGTCTAAATCAGAAAGTATCTGTTGATGAATCAAGGAAAGACCTCACTATTTGGTATTTGGTCGCGCTTTATTTCTGCACCATTCAAAAATTGAACGTGTCTTCTCCTTTTTGAAAAATAAACAAGGAATAGAACAACCGCACTGGCACGGTAAAAATCGTTATCATGTTCATTGCCATCTATATGTTATTATTCATAATAAGTGAACGGTTGGTCAAAAAACTTTAACGCGCTTAAACAATGCTTTGTGAATAATCCAAAGCAATACTCCGATGAGCAAACTCATCCAAGCCGGAAGAGGAATCACTGGCAGTTCATCCCTAAAGAAATAATAGATGACCAGAGGAACAATATAAACAAAGGCTAAGGGCAGAAAATAGCCCCAAAGTATACGCCCGCCTAATTTCATAAAAGTTGATTTCCTGAGAAAAAACATGACGAGATCTACCGCGAAAACCATAAACATAGGGAAAAGAAAAATACTCACATCCATCCCTGTTTTATGGGGCAGATTAAAAAAACGATGTAATAAAGGATCAATCAACAAACGGAAAATACCGTCATATAGAAAACCCACATATAGTCCGACACCAAATATGAAGAGAAAACGGCCAATGCTGTAAGGAGAATATTTGCCCATTGATTGCACCAGTTCCTCGCAATAGGCTTCCGGATTCTCACCAAATACCTCTTCTGCTGACCTTCCTTCCTGCTGTGCAATCAGCAAATGATCAAGAATCTCCAGCAGCAACTCCTCCGTCCGCTTTTCGGGAATTGGACTCAATCGCAAATAAATAAGCATCTTTTCATAATACTCTTTGTTTTTCTTGTTCAACAGCTTCCGCCGTTCATTGTTTGCGTCAATCATCTCTTTAACTATCATTTTTCTCACTCCCTAGATTTAGGATACGATCAACTGAATTCTTCATATCCAACCATATCTCTTTAAATGCCCCTAAAGCCTTGTACCCTTGTTCCGTCAGATGGTAATACTTGCGTTTTGGTCCGCTCGGCGAATCTCTGAGCGTTCCAGCTATCAATTTATCCTTTTCCATGCGCAGAAGAACGGGGTAGATACTCCCTTCACTCACAAATGATAGACCGTATTTTGCCAATTTAACGCTAAGTTCATATCCATAAACTTCTTCACTGGCAATTACGGCTAAAATACATCCTTCCAATACTCCTTTGAGCAATTGACTCTTAGACGACACGCTTCATTCACCACTATCCCCATTTTTTTGCTGAACAACCTTTACGATATTACAGAGCTTGGCAAATCCGTAGTGCATATACTATCTTGTTTAACAAGGTAGATGACCAAAAGTAAGCTATCTTGTTAAACAAGATAGTAATCTTATTCTAATTGATTATAGGGAAAAAATCAACATGATTCCATATACCTGGACGTATCCAAACTCATGAAGATCGTTGGGGCGAATCACGAAGCAGTTCCATGAATCAGTTAAGTACTTCCTAGCCCCTTAAAAGTTTTTTCATTAAATTCTCACACCATTCTATATAGAGCCGTTCATATTGGATGCCGAAATCTACTACAGAGATGCTGGAGGCAATAGGGTCAGCGCTGTTGGACGGTTCGAGCATCCGGGTAAGTTCCTTCTTTTTCCAAGTATGCCGTTAATCTCTCTTCATGCTGTTTCTTCATCTCCGTAACCTGCCTGATCATCTGTGATGGCTCTACAAGCCATGAATTGTAGCCTTCAACAGAAAATCGTCGCGCGTCTGTTCCAGCTCGCTAGGCTCATTCATCCACTCGATTAATGCCTGTCTTCCTGATTCCGTGATCTCATATATTTTTCGCTTGGATTTTCACTTTAGTTTTGCAACACCCTCATCAACTCCTATTTCTCCAACTCTATTAAATGCGTAAGAATAATTAAATTCAGGATTTTTAACATTAGCTGATGCCACTACAATATTACTTGATTTCATCCTTTTCTCTTTATATTTCCACTCCACCCTCACTTTATTATTATTTTCTGCAACCTTATTCGAAAGAAACAGAAGGACACAAAAAGCCAAAGTTATAAATATAGTGATAAATTTCTTTTCACCAGTTTGGATTAAATCAAAAATTAAATAGCTTAGAGAAAATAAAAAACCTATCCATAAAAAAATTTTTAAAAAGTTACACTTCAATATTCTCCCTCCTAACAAATCAAATAACAATCTATATTTTAACATATTTTTACTTAATTTAACTCTATCATTTGGTACTATATTCCAAATAAAAAACATCCCTATGAATTTAAAAATATATTATATTTTTACTATTTTTAATATTTAGCGTGGCGGCGACCTCTTTTCTAAGATAGCCTTCCATGACAAGACGAACCGCCATGACACGCGCTTGTAAGGCAGGATCTTTGACTTTCCGTTCCTGTTTTCGTCATGTTTTGACTGTCCAGCCATGAGTATTCGTAATTTTTACTCGCTTCATTCTTCATTCCGCTACCTGATAAAGGAAGAGGGGAGAGGGATAATATTGCTAGTACAAATACTCTTTTTATGCCAACTTCGCTATATATTTTTGTATAATAACAAGAAAAATATGGTATATTGTAATAAATATATAATTTCTGCAACTTGTTTTTTGGAAAATATGGTGATAATATGTAAATAAATTGGTTTGTAATAACATATATTGAAAAATATGGAGAGGTTAGGGTGATGGATAGGGAATTGATTACAGTTGTGACCGGGTATCATTTCTTTATAAATAAAGAACAAATAAGCTCGAATAAATGGTTTGGGAAAATAAATGATGTAACTTTCACTTCAACACTTACACTAAAACCGTTCAAAATTCATCAAAAATTGGCACCGTTTCTTCTGCAATCCGTTGCTTATGTTGTTTCTTTGTTAGAACAGAGAAATCTTTTACCGGAACCGGATCGAAGAGGAGTCATTATGAATGTGCCTAATGCTATCTCTATAGAAATTGATTCTTATCTTAATGCTTTCCATCAACCGCGCAGAAGAATCAGACCTCATCAGAGTTTATCTATAGATTCAAGCTCCCCAACTGCACTTGTTACCTTACAATTCAATTTTAAAGGACCCTCAGCTACATTGACTGACTTGTATGGTGGTTTGAGCGGGTTAGGCTGGGCGTATAATCTGATAAAGGAGGATCGTACTGATTTAATGTTAGTAGTTGATATAGATAGAGAACGGTCCTTAACAGATAATTTTGTTGGAAGTATTAGTGTTGCGGCGTTAATGAAAGAGACTTCCCTGGGGGGGATAGTACCAATCGGTAAATTAGTGGATTGGTCATTTAGGCATCCAGGAAATGATAGTTTATACGGAAGTAAGTTAGAACAGGCAATGACCTGGCTTGAATCAGAGAATTCATTGCCAAGGTTTGGTTATGTCGATCACGACAACTGGGCAATTTGCTTTACCAAATCATAGGGGGGACAAGGAGTGAGAGTGGGTATAGCTGGTCTGGGTATTGTTTCTCCTTATGGATTCGGTCTTGAGTCGTTTTCTAAAGGTCTGTTTTCTGGAAAAAGCGCGCTTACTCCTTTAACCAGATTTGATGCTCGAGGGTTTCGATCTCAAGTGGGTGGACAAGTTGACTTTCAAAGTGACAAATTGGAGGAATCAATATCGAAATTTTGGTTGAACAAAGCCTTAGAAGAGGCAATGAAACAAGCAGAATGCAAGATAGAGACGTGGCGGAGCTGTAAGAAAGCTATTATTTTACCAGTTGTGAGTGGGGATTCTTCATCTACATATGGAGAAAGGGCAGAGATCTGGGTAAAAGATCCTTTGGATTTCCTCCCTTTTGCATGGCGTGAGCGAACACCTGTATTACGTGTATCAGCAGCATGCTCTTCCATTAGTTCTGCAATCGCAATGGCCAAAAGCCTTGTTTCACAAGAACAGCTTGATATGGTAATGATTGCACGAGCAGAGTTATTAAATGAATATGAATATGCTTCACTTGACATTGTTAAAGCTATTTCAACAGACACAGCACGTCCCTTCGACCAAAATCGTAATGGAATTTTAGTAGGAGAAGGGGCGGGGGTCATTTTACTAGAGTCAGAGGAATGTTTGCGAGATCGTGGGAAAAAGCCGCTAGCATGGATAGATGGAATTAGTCATATTGTTAGTGGATATGGAACAAATATGGTTGAGCTAGATAAAGAGAGTACGATGCAAACCATGCGTGAAGCACTAGAGGAAGCGAAGCGTAAAAAAGTTGATTGCATTCAGGCACATGCAACAGGCACACCACAAGGTGATCTTATTGAGGCAGTGAGCATTGTAGAGGCTATAGAAGAGGGGAACATGATTCCGGTTAGCTCCCATAAAGGTGCTATTGGGCATTTATTACGTTGTTCAGGAGTAATGGGATTAGCTACAGGGGTAATTTCCTTGAAATGTCAAGCAATACCAACGACTATTGGTTTGATAAACCTCGATCGGGCCTGTCCTATTCACGCAGTAATCGGACGTAGTATGAAAGCAACAGTAGAGTCTGTGCTTATCAATAGTTTTGGTTTCTGCGGAAATTATGTGTCTATGGTAGTTACTTCAGCGAAATCTTAAGAAACAATGAGTATTAAAAGTGTATTTTTGTAGAAAAATTGTGCGATAGTGTCAGAAAATAGGAGGAAGTATGAGTTTTATACACGTTTCTAATCTACGGAAAGAATATGCTTATTACAGAAAAGAAGTTGGATTACTCAATTCTATTAAAAACCTGTTTCATCGGGAAAAGCTGGTTAAGGAAGCGGTACAGAAGATTTCATTTGATATTGATGAAGGAGAGATGATAGCTTTTCTTGGACCGAATGGTGCTGGAAAAACAACAACCTTGAAAATTTTATCGGGCATCTTGCATCCAACAAGTGGAGAAGCAACTGTGATGGGTTATGTTCCATGGGAGCGTAAAAAGGAATTTAAAATGAACTTTTCTATCGTTATGGGACAAAAAAGTCAGTTATGGTGGGATTTACCTGCTAATGAATCCCTATATTTAAATAAATTTATTTATGAAGTTGAAGATCGTGAGTATCAAAAAACATTGGATGAACTAACAGAGTTACTTGATGTTAAGGATGTTTTGGATGTACAGGTGAGAAGACTTTCTTTGGGAGAAAGAATGAAGCTAGAATTGGTGGCTGCATTAATTCATCGACCTAAGGTTATTTTCTTGGATGAGCCTACAATTGGATTAGATCTTATTTCCCAGAAAAGTATTCGTAAATTTTTGAAGTATTACAATGAAGAGACGAAAGCTACGATTATTCTAACAACGCATTATATGAAAGATGTAGAAGACCTTTGTAAAAGAGTTATTATTATCAATCAAGGAAAGATTGCCTATGATGGCAACTTAAACAAAGTAAATGAATTACTGAATCAGAAGAAGCTTGTTAAAATTCAATTTTCCTCTCCTGTTCCACAAACAGCTGTAGAAGCTTATGGGATTGTAAAAGAACACAATGAATTTGAAAGTTTGATTGAGCTGGATCGCGAGCAATTAAAACAAAATTCTAAATTGATATTAGAACATTTGCCTGTAAGTGACATTAATGTAGAGGATATCCCCATCGAAGATAGCATTACGATTTTGTATAAGAAGGATGAGAAAAATGAGAAGGTTGCGCAGTTATAGGAAGTACATTCATACTTTTCAATTAGGTATACAATCAGCAGTTGAATATCGAGCTAATTTTGTTTTGGGGATTGTAGGAAGTGTATTCTCCATCACCATATTGACTTACTTATGGACAGCTATTTTTAATAGTCAAAGTCCTGGCTCTACCGTTTTTGGGTACACATATCGGGAGATGATTACTTATACACTGATTGCGGCAGTGACAGCCAGGATCATTCAAGCTGGTTTTGAGTATGATGTAGCGGAAGATATAAAGGAGGGTGGACTTAACAAATTTATAATTAGACCGATTGGCTATCTTCCTTATAAAATCTATTCTTTTCTTGGTTCTAAGCTAATTTATATTGTTGTCAGTTTTATTTTAATCTTTATTATTTTGTTCATGTTAAATAGGCTGATTCAAGTAGAGATTAGACCTGTTAATATCTGTTATTTTCTTATTACACTTTTGCTTGCTCTCGTATTAAACTTCTTTATCTTCTTTTGTATTACTACCATAGCCTTTTGGCTTGAGAATGTCTCTTATATATTTGAAGCTCCGAAGATTTTACTGGTGATTTTAAGTGGAGGGATTTTTCCACTAGATGTCTTTAGTGATACAATTCTCTCCTTTCTGAACTACTTACCCTTTAAATATACGGTAAATTATCCAGTAGATGTGCTTATTGGGAAGTACCAAGGTATGGAGCTAGTGAGAGGAGTGGGTATACAGGTATTCTGGATTGTGGCTTTTGCTCTTATCTCCAAACTTTTATGGGGTATTGGTATTAAAAAATATATTGCTATAGGTGGATAAACGTGGCATGGGTTAGAGAAGTAAAAAAATTACTAAAGATTTATTATCTATTCGGTAAAAATTGTATGATGGCGCAGATGGAATATCGTTTTAATTTCTTTGTTGGAGTCATTGTGGAGAGTGGTTTTGTATTATCGAAGTTGATTTATATTTTCGTAATATACCAGTCGGGTTTGATTATCGAAGGATTAAGCAGAGATTCTATTCTATTGTTCTCAGGCACATTTATGTTGGTGACAGGGGCATATGTAAGCCTTTTTGTCGTTAACTTTTTCAAAATTTCAGAGGAATATATACAAGAAGGGAAATTAGATTTGTATATTACAAAACCGATATCCCTACAATTCCTTACTACAATGAGATATATAGACTTCGGCTTGGCGATTCCAAACTTAATAGTTGGAAGTGTGCTATTAGTGATGGGATGGGTTCGATTGGGAATTGAGGTTAGTTTTGCTAATATCGTAGGCTATGCGCTATTTTTAATCGGAGGAATTGTAATTAGTTATACGATTATGTTGATTCCGCACCTCTTTTCATTTTGGTTTATTAATACATCATCTGTGAACGACTTAAGCAATGACATTTGGGAATTTGGTCATATGCCAGCGAGAATTTATGGTAAGATAATCCAGACTATTGGTATTTATATTATTCCGTTGTTTTTAGCAAGTAACTTCGGACCATTGTATCTCTTAAATCAATTAAGCACAGCGAATATAATGTGGGGTATCTTTGCTCCACTAGCATTATTGTTTTTGACTCGGTTATTATGGAAGGCAGCTGTTCGGAATTATTCCAGTGCAAGCAGTTGAGTTTTCACAGAGAGGTGAAAGAGTAATGAAATTCTCAGTTAGTTTTTTTTCAAACATAAATGATTCTGTAGCGCAAAATATGCAGAATCACTATGAATTTTTATTCAAAGTAATTCAGTTTGCGGAGGAGCACGACTGGTATGGTGTCTGGTTTCCTGAAAGACATTATCATACTTTTGGTGGCTTATTTCCTAGTCCATCCGTTTTTGCTGCGGCTGTAGCAAGAGAAACAAAAAAACTGCGTATTCAGGTTGGGAGTGTCATATTGCCTCTCCATTCGCCTATTCGAATTGCAGAAGAATGGGCGATGGTGGATCAATTGTCAAAAGGGCGAGTAAGTGTTTCCTTTGCTTCTGGTTGGAACCCTAACGATTTTATAGAAAATCCAGAGAATTTCGATAATAGAAAAGAACTAATGTGGGAGGGGATGAAAAGGATTGAAAACCTTTGGAATGACCGAGAAAAAGATATAACAATATTTCCTAAAACCTACCAGAAACGAATCCCGATTTACGTAACAGTAGCCTCTTCAAAAAAGACTTGTTATGAAGCGGGGAAACGTGGATACCATTTGTTAACTCATTTTATTTTTAATGATATGAATGATGTAAAGCAGAAGATTGAGTTGTATTATGCGGGATTACGAGATGGAGGACATAGTATAAAAGATAAAGATGTAACCATTTTGCTTCATACCTATCTGGATTATGACCTTAAAACGGTAGAACAGGTCGTAAAAAATGCCTTTTACGAGTACCAGTATGCTTTCCTGTCATTGGCAGAGGCTACTCCCCATTATGTAAGTAAGCGCGAAGAAGAGATTGCGAAAACCTTGATGCTTAGAAAGTATTCTCCTCATTATTCCTTGCTGGGTACTCCAGAGACGTGTAAAACCGTATTGAAAAAGCTAGAGGAGATAGGTGTTACACAGGTTGCTGCGCTGATTGACTTTGGATTAGAAAAACAGAAAATTATGGAGAGTTTGGAACGTTTGCATTTGCTTGTAAAAGGGGCGAATGTTCAAACTATCTAATGAAAGGGAATGATAGGAATGATTCAGGATAAGATATGTAAAATATTACAAGACCTGCTTAAGATCGAAGAGCCTATTGCTGAATGCGAAGACTTAACAAATATAGGTTTAGATTCCATGGTTGCGATTAACTTAATCGTTGCACTAGAGCAAGAATTTGATCTGGAGTTTAGAGACGAAGACCTCTTACTTGAAAACTTCCGAACTCTAGAGAAAATAGGAACTCTAATTAATGAACGACAATTAGAGCAAGTAGTCTATACAGAAGAGAGTGAATATTAATGAAGAAACAGTATCAAGTAGTTGAAGAACTTTCTCAATCGCAAGTAGAAGCGATTACTTCGAGATTGATATATAGTCTTGAGGGGATTTCTCATTGCTGCTTTTATCCTGAAACAAAGCAAATTGAAATTGACATTGTGGACAAAAGTAAAGAAAAACATATTGACCAGGTTATTCAAACTATGATAGAGGAACAAAAGAGTATCCGACCTTTTCCTAAGCGAATTATTCGAAAGACCGATGGTGACATCACAAAAGTACAGGCTGATGAGGAAAAAATAGTAGCGGAGTTTTCAGAGCTGATTCGAAAAGAGTCTGCAGTTATTTTATATGATGCATTACAGCGCCTTTTTACCAAATATGCAATTTCTAAACAGGCGAGGGCGAGAATCTATTCTTCTTTAATTCTAAGACAGACATTGGAAAAATGTCAGTATGTGAAAAACTTCCCTCAAAACTTATATGTAGTTGCCGAATTTCCTCATGAGTATGAAGTGCTTAATAATGTTAGTCAAACAGATAATTATGAAGAATATATTCGTTGTAGTGAGTATCTTCTTTCGCCAGCCCTATGTTTTCATTGCTATGAGGAGTATTCCAATCAAACATTGCATGAACCATTACTACTTAGTACAGAAGGTGTTTGCTTCCGTCATGAAGCCCCATGGCGTCTGGGAAAACACCGACTGCATAATTTTAGAATGAGAGAGTTTGTTTTTATGGGAGATGAATCATTTGTAGAGGAAACAAGGTCCTTTTTTTTAGATCTAATATGGATTTTATTTGTTAATTTGGGATTTAGAGGTTATATAGAGACGGCACATGATCCGTTTTATTTTCCTCATCATGCTGGAAAAAGCCAGTATCAGTTGATGGCTCACATGAAATATGAGCTGATTATTTCAACGGATATAGGTAATTTTTCGATTGCTTCCTTTAATAATGTAAAAGATACACTATGTAAAGAGTTTAGCATTACTGGATCAAATGGTTCGATATTACATTCAGGATGTGTAGCTTTTGGGATTGACCGATGGGTATATGCTTTGCTAGCTGTGTATGGTACTCAACTTCAAGAATGGCCTACTTACATAAAGGAAATTTTGGATATATAAATTTTTTTCTGTTTGTAAATAGAAGGAGGGTTACTATTTATGGTTTTTTCCACAAAAGAAAGAGATGTGCAATTAAAACGATTGGAAAGGCTTGTTTCAGGAATTCGAACCAACAAAGTAGAACTGCTAGATATTTTGACGGAGATTGCTACTTATGATAGTGCTGAGGCTGAGATAGAATCTTCCATCTCGACTTTGCTTGGAGCTGAAGAGGAAGTGAATCTTTACAATCCCCCTACTATTAATCGAATTGCTGTTTATCATTCATCAAATGTTTTGCTGTACTCCTACGTGTTATATGCCGCAGTACCAAGTTTATTTTGCAAGGAAATCTTGATTAGACCCTCTACAAAATCTTTATCTACAATGGTAAAACTTCATGATTTCTTGATGAGGCAGGTAGATATACCGTCCCGGCTGCTCCCTATCTCCCAACGGGAATTTAGGGCACAGGTAGGGCAACCAGATGTAGTTGTCTTTACCGGTAATTACAAAAATAGTTTGAATGTACAGAAAACATATCCGCAGTCTTTGTTCTTGTATTTCGGAGCTGGAATCAACCCATTTATCATTGGACAAAAAGCAAATATAGAGGATGCTTCCAAACGAGCCGTAGCTGCTCGTGTTTATAATTCGGGACAAGATTGTATGTGCCCCAATGTGTATTTTGTCCATGAGAATATTAAAGATCGTTTTCTAAATACATTGATTCAGGATATTGAAAAATTGCAGATTGGCGAGCGAAACATACCAGGAAATGTAATTACTCCGTTATTTTACGATGGATTGTCAAAGCAGGCACAGGATTATCTTATACAAATGAAGGATCGTATTGTTTATGGTGGAAAAGTGGATTTGTCCATTAATTTTGTAGAGCCGACTGTTGTTGTATCCCCACTCGAAAAAATTGGTAACGTTATTGAGTTTTTCTGCCCTATCTTTCATGTTGTAACCTACCGAGATGAACAAGAGGTAGTAGATTGGTTGCATGCGCCTGAACGTGTAGAGAGTACTCTCGGTGCATCTGTTTTTGGAGTACCAGAACTAGTAGAAAAATTACGTTCTACCCATATCGTTTCAGAGGATTTGAGTCTGTATGATATTGAGAACGGAAATCATCCATTCGGTGGTTATGGCTTACAAGCGAATTATGTGTGCTATCAAGGAAGTTTTATTAGTCGTCCTCTTTTAATCTCCAAAGAAGTATCAATTGCATTTGGTAGCAAATAAATCGCTACATTAACATATAGAAGGATGTGAAATAATGGAGGGAATAAAAGGTCTAACGATCTGGGATGCTTATGTGAATGTACTTATAGAGCAAGGGATAACAAAACTTTTCGGTATGGTAGGAGATGGTGCGGGATTAATTGAAGCTGCACACAAAAAAGAGGGGCTAAATATTTTCACGGCACGTGATCAGCGAATAGCGGTTGGAATGGCAATGGGATATGCTCAGGTGTCAGGAGATCCAGCTGTGCTTGTTACCAGTCCGGGACCTGGAATTGCAAACTGCATGATGGGTGTTTTAGAGGCATACTCTGCTGCTGTACCTTTAATAATTATCTCAAATGCCACAGCACGGAACATACGTGGTGAAGGAGCCTTTCAAGAAACCAACTCTATTGCTATGATGCAGTCTATGACTAAATGGTGCTATCGTGTTGAGCATTCAGAGAAAGCCCTTTGGGCCCTGCGACGAGCTGTTTTTATGGCTATTAATGGAAAGCCCGGTCCTGTCTATCTTGAAATTCCAGATGATCTCACATATCAGGAGCTAAGTAGTGAATTGTTATGGGATGCTGATAAAAAGAGCCTTCATGAACAAGGCCCTATTTTTTCTCAGCCAGAGGAACAAAGTATATATAAAGTATTCAAGCAGCTAACGGAAGCAAAACGCCCCATCATCCTGTTAGGAGGAGGGTGTCAACATCGTCCATTTGTGTCTGAACTAACAATTTCCTTAGCAGAGGCACATGGATTAGCCATCTTTACTACAGCATCTGGAAGAGGAATCATAGATGAGAGACATCCCTATGCTTTTGGAAGTGTAGGATTGTATACGTTACCACAAATCAAGAAACTTCTTTTCGAAGCAGATTTGATTATGGCGATTGGAACTCAATTAGAGGAAACTGCTTTGATGGGTTGGAAGGAAGCTTTCTCAAATACATTCTTTGTGCATATTGATTGCCATTATGGGTCGCTAGAACGCTCTGTTCATGCCAATCACAGGCTACTTGGGGATGCCCAACTTTTTCTGCAAAATTTATGGCGAATCTCATGCGAGGATATGAATTGCGGTATCAATAACAAAAACGAGTGGATAAAAAGAATGAAGGAAGTAAAACAAGAAGTTTTGTCAGTCTGGTCAGAAATAGAAGACGTAAAGGCACCTGTAAGAAGTATTCTGAAGGGAATCGAACGTGAGTTTGGAGAATATGTCATTTTGGTTCAAGATAATGGCTTACATGATATGTGGGGATATTCGTATCCTGTTTATACGGTTGCTCCGCCTGGTCGTACAGTTGTTCCAGGTGAACAGACAGCCTTGGGTTTACCTATGGGTATATCCTTAGGAGCGAAGATTGCTGATAGAAAAGCGAATGTTATCGCTTTACTCGGAGACGGTTCGTTTGAAATGGGATACTCTGCTGTAGGTAGTGCCGCTGAGCATCAATTAGGTATCACTTTTATAGTAATAAATAATGGTGGATTTTCTTGGCCAAGATTTCAACAAAGCATGAGCGGAATGGAAATAGGGTGTTGCTTTCAAATACAGCTAGACTATGCAGCTTTAGCCCGATCTGTTGGTGGTTATTATGCAAAATTAACTACTCTAAATGAATACCAAGTAGCATTAAAAGAAGCAAGGTTGTACACAAAACAAAATAAGATTGCCTTGCTAGAATTAGTAGTCAATTGGGATCAAGATTTACCAATCACAGTAATGATGCAATATGGGAACAAAGGATAATAAGTGTGTCTCATAGGAGTATTTGATTCAAAGCAATATATGTAGATGTCTAAATAAGTTAGGGGGAGTCCAATGAATCTGACTATTCCGACATACCATCCTGTCATGTATAACAAACGAAAAGAATTTTTAGATTGTTTAGAGTATCTTATTTGTTCTTATATTCAAGGATTTGGAGTACCGTATCACTGGCTTCTTTCCGACAGATGGGGATTTTATTATCGAAGCATTGATGATTTTACAGCAGCAAAAGAAGAGGTGTTAATACCTTTTCCAAGTACATTACAAAAAATTTACAAGGCAAATTTTATTCATTACGAAAAACGTGAGCTATTGGATGTAGTAAAAGAAACCATCAATCAAAATCGACAACTTTTTACTGTTGTGGATGGTAGATTCCTTCCATGGTATACCGATATGGAAATCTTCTCACATTTTGTTTTAATTCAGGACTATGACCCTGCATCCAAGGTTTTTTATATAACAGATTTGTGGCCATATGAATTTTCTGGCTGGTTCCCGATTGAACCTACTAAGCAAGCCTATGAAGTAGAAGGTAGATACAGCTTTGTATTGACCGAACCATCCTTACAAATCAACGAGGAATTGCTTCTACAGCAATTTAGGTCTGTTTGCGACAAAATTATTGGTACTGATCCCGGATATGAGGGCTATCTTAGCGGACAAAAAGCATTGCTTACATGTAAGCAAGATATGATATCGTATGGAAGAGATTTGGGAATTCATCTAAATAAAATGTTTGATATGTTAAAACGAGTAATAAATTATCGGGATGGTTTTTTAGAGTTTGTTTTATATGTAAATCAGGATCAAACAAGTCCGGTTCGCGGTGAGATAGATCCAGCACTTATTATTTTAGTAGAAGAGACGGTAAATATGTGGGCTGTGTTTCGAAATTATTTGATTAAAGCAAAGATTACAGGTAGTGTTAATTTCCAAAAACAGATTGATTGGGTTGATAAAATTATTGAAAAAGAAAAAGAGGTCTATGAAAAGTTAATCAGCTATTTCTAGATTGTTAGAAAAGTAATTGAGGTGCTTGAACAATGAGTATGACAGATGCACATATAATTAGTTTGGCATCCGTTTTTAATACAAAGGGAGTATCAACTCAAGACCCAACGTATGTTGCTCAATTAGATCATGTACACAGCAGTATTCCTGGGGAGATATTTCCAAGTGATGAAATAATTTCATATGGGGGAATTCCTTTTTTCTTCCCATTAACTGAAACGGTTGATAATGATGTTATAAGTTGTGATGGTCAAATTATTGAAGTAAACGCTCAAAGTTCCTTTCAAACCTTAGCTTTCCTAGGCTTTTCGCTGTTTGGTGATTATCAGGATAAATTTATAATTAGATATGTGGATGGGATGGAAAAAGAAGCACGATTTGGTTTGACTAACTGGAAACAGTATAAAACTGGGACACCATTGTTTGGAGAGCAGATAGCAATGTCTCTCCCCTATTATGTAGAGAACATGATTCTTACTGAACTCCCAAGAACCATTTGGTTGCAGAAAGTATCTCTTCAGTATCCAGAGCGTATTAAACAAATCATACTGCCAAGGAATCCATATCTGATTATAATTGCTCTTACCCTGTGTAACGTATAGAGCCAATACGTTCAAAAGGGAAGCGTACAATAATGAAAATACGATCATTTGCATAAGAAAGGGAGCGTACAGTAATGGAAATACAACCATTCGCACCAGAAAGGAAAGCTCCGTATTATTCCATTTGTCTTCACGTTATTTTGCATGAACGACTAAGGCATGAGGGAATGACTAGTTTCCTTAGTTTACATCCCAATTTAGAGATGTATAGCGTAACGGTTTATTCTAAGAAAAAAGATGTAATCAACATGGAGTATGGCTTATGGGACGAATATATAGATTCTTTCCGTTTAAGTAAGCTGGGCTATGGAGTCAGCCCGGAGCATATGGGCTATAAAGTAGAGAACATATCGTTTAAAACCTATGAGGAAGGTAAAGCAGCGATTATTCATAATATTAAAAATAAACATCTCTCATTGATTGGTGCTACGTATTTCCACTTACCTTACAGTGAATATTATCATAGTGATAAGTATCTGATTGAGTACAATAGTCTTCACCCTGGAATTATTAAGCATTGGATATCTGTATATGGGATAGATGAGCAGAAGGCATTAATTTATGATGGTGTTCCAGCAGATTATGTTGGGAGCATAAAAATTCGAGACTTTGAAGCATGCTGGCGTGGAGATCGGGCTATTAAGCAATTAGAAAAAAATACGAAAGTACAGGGTAAAAAAGAATTTGAAATGCTACAGCTATATGAAATTTGCAAAATAGGTAAGAGTGACGTAATGAAATTGATGGAGAGTGTAGCTGTTACAGTTGCTTTTGAATATAATCGGGGGCTCATAATCCGAGAAGGTAATGACACGCATTACTTTGGAAGAAGTGCGATTAATCAGCTAGTAGAGGATTTGATCTCCTATAAATATGATGATCACCTGAATGGAGGTCATCTTTCTGATTATGGTCAAGCTGTTCTGGAAATAAAATTAATGCGCTACTACTACCTAGATTTGCTTAAAGATTTGGTAATGCTATACGGTTCTGCTTATGAGGAGGATTTGGCCTGGTTTAATAGGATTGTAAAACAATGGGAAGCTATAAGTATTGGTCTGATGAAGAATATTATGCGACAGTCACCACTTAAAAAGTTTTTAGAAGCAACAATTGAGTCAGTAGAGCAAACAAAGATGCAAGAAAATCAATTTTTTATTGAGTTCCTCCAAAGACATTCTCAAATTTCTTTAGTAAAACCCATAAAAGCAATCCAAATATGATCTTTCAAGGAAGGAAAGAAGCGGTTTGATTAATTATGAAGTTTTTGTTGGTAGTACATCTTATACAGGTTTTATTAAACAAGAAATACAACAACTCATGTTTAGTATGAATCGTTTAGGGGTTTCTGAGGGTCATTTGGTTGCAATCGCTATTCATGAGCCTATCTCTTGGTTAATTGCCTATTATGCATGCAAGGAACTAGAAGCGGTTCCTATCATGCTCGGAAAGGTGGCTGAATTAGACAAACAGTTAGAGATAGTTCGAGCTGACTATGTGTGCTATATGAGCGATCATTACAGGATACAGATTGAGAGACTGTCCTTGGTAGGGGAAAAGAATATACCTAGTAATACCGCCCTCATTTGTAGAACCTCAGGCTCTACTGTAGGAATACCTAAATATGTAGTATGGAGTAAAGAGGGAATTGAATATCAGAAACGTGAGACAACACGAGTATTCGAGTATAAGGAGGGGGAGCGACTTCTTTTCACATTACCGCTTTGGGGTGCATATGGATTGAGTATTGTGGGTATCTTGGAGCAAAATGGTATGGATTTGGTCATTCCTGCTAATTTACGTCCCCGATCTATACTTACTGTACTACAGAAGCAGGGAGTTAGATGGGTAGAAAGTGCTCCTTTTTTTTATCAATCTATGCTTCCTTATCTATTAAAAGAACGTAGAGGGATTGTAGATATTGGAGTAAAGGGATGGGGATGTGGAGGTGATTTACTTCCCTATGCTTTTGTTCAACAGTGGGTGAAAATGACGGGTGTTCCTATATTGGATGGTTACGGGTTAACTGAGGCGGGGCCTAATGTATTACTGAATAGTCCTTACGATTATCGTTACGGAACGGTTGGCAAACCACTTGTTGGAACAGAAATTTGCTTTTCCGAGGATAGAGAGTTATGGGTACGAAGTCCTTCTATAATGTTAGGGTATTATGCCGATGGACAAGTAGATGCCTCAATGCTTAAGGATGGATGGCTGCTTACTGGTGATATGGCAATGAGGGATGAGCAGGGGTATGTGACGATTTTGGGAAGAAAAAAGAATATTATTATTGTCAATGGATATAATGTCAGCCCAGAATATGTAGAAAGAACCATAAGAGAATATGATGGAATAAGAGACGTAGCTGTTGTGGGGATTCCTCATCCAACACGCGGAAATCGATTGTGTGCTTTTGTGGTAGGGGATAAGTCTATTACGAAAAGAGACATTGACCTATTTATAAAAGATAGAATAGAAGAGCCTTCCCGACCGAGTTTTTATGAAATGCTTCCTGATTTACCGGTTCTAGCTAATGGAAAGACAGATCGAAAACAACTACAAGCGATAGCAGAAGTACGATTTGGTCAAGGAAGTTTCGTGTAGATGCCTAGAAGGGGTACCGCCAACATTTTGACGTATAACCCACGCTAATACTGTTTTTGGAATCAGAAACTGGGACTTTAAGGTAAGATTTATTCTGGAAAATGAAAGGATAAATTTTTATTTAGGAAGACAATAAAGCCTTCTGAGAAAACAGGAGGCTTTCAATTTTCGACTTTTACTTTCTTTGACTTTTGTTTTAGTATAATTGTGGAAGGAAATTTATTCCTGTCAATGCTTCAAACGTCTGAAAAAGGCTTGATACGCTTTATCCAAACGTTCGACTACGTTTTGCAAAACTTGCGAATGAACAGTCTTATACTCTTCACATAAAAAAGGTTTTTCAGATAGCATAAGCACTTTTCTTCGATATTTTACAGACCAGACGATATAATAATTGACATTCCCCTCTCCTCTAAAAAGGCAGCGGATTCCTGTCCGCATTTCCTAAAATTCTTCCAAGCAATAAAATGATAGAGCTTTATCGTTCTCTTGGGTTTTTATCCCGTTAACTTGATGGGCATGTGGCGGTACCCCGATAAATACTGAGGTTGTTTTGAGTTGATAGCAATTCGAAATGAGTTAGTATGAACTCGCAGTGACAAAATCAAGAGAATGAAAATATGGGTAAACATCAGAAAAATTCGCTTGGCATTCCTTTTGCAATTATAAAAATAGTGTAAAAATTTTTATACTTATCCATGCATGAATGTTTTGTCACCTTGATGATGTTCAAAGGAAGAGAGGATGGGAGTATGCAAAAAAGATTGTTTATCAATGGAGAATGGATCGAATCGAAGGAATATCATCCGCTTTATTCGCCTTATTCAGGCGAGCTGCTTGCTTACATTCCTATGGCTACAGAAAAAGAAGTTGAACACGCCATTGAATCAGCCTGTCAGGCCAAAGATGTATTGGCAAAGATGCCTGCGCACAAGCGGGCAAGTATTTTGGAGAAACTGGTTTTTCTTCTCCAAGAGCGCATGGAAGAAGCGGCGAAAATCATTGCAGTTGAAGCGGCCAAGCCGATTGCATTGGCACGGGCGGAAGTAGCGCGTACGATTGAAACGTACAAGTTTTCTGCTGAGGAAGCAAAAAGAATACACGGTGAAACAATTCCACTTGATGCTGCGCCAGGCGGGGAAGGAAGAGTCGCGTATACGGTTCGGGAACCTGTCGGTGTGATTGGAGCGATTACACCATTTAATTTTCCGATGAACCTTGTCGCTCATAAAGTAGGTCCGGCAATTGCAGCGGGAAATACCGTTGTGCTGAAGCCTGCTTTACAAACTCCATTATCTTCTTTGTTTTTGGCTGAATTATTTGAAGAAGCGGGGTTGCCTGCAGGAGTGTTAAATGTAGTGACCGGAAGCGGAAAAGACGTAGGGGAGAAAATTGTTACTGATCCGAGAGTGAATATGATTACATTCACCGGCAGTCCTGGCGTTGGGATTAGCATACGCAATAAAGCAGGATTAAAGCGGGTTGCGTTAGAACTCGGCTCGAATGCTGCTGTTATTATCGATAAGGGCGTTGATATTGACCGTATTATTTCTCGTTGTGTTACCGGTGCTTTTTCTTTCCAGGGACAAGTATGCATTTCCTTGCAGCGAGTATATGCCCATGAAGAGATATACGAGGCTTTTGTTGAAAAGTTTGTGGAGGCGACGAAGCTATTAAAGATAGGCGATCCACTCGACCCAGCCACCGATATATCTGCGTTGATTTCTTTCCAGGATGTACAGCGTACGCTTGATTGGATTGAAGAAGCAAAACAAGGAGGGGCAAAAGTAGCGATAGGTGGAAAAGCGGAAGGGAATGTTTTGTATCCGACCGTCATTCTGGAAGCGGACGCGTGCCTGAAAGTTTCCTGTCAGGAAGTGTTTGCCCCGATCGTGTTGATTAATAAAGTGAAGTCTGTTGAAGAAGCCATTGAATTTGTGAATGATTCTCGTTTTGGTCTACAGGCCGGAATCTATACGGAAAACGTGCGTACTGCGCTGGATGCAGCTGAGAAATTGCATGTAGGCGGGGTTATGCTGAATGATATTCCGACATTCCGTGTCGATCATATGCCTTACGGTGGTGTGAAAGAAAGTGGCATGGGGCGTGAAGGGGTCAAGTTTGCTATTGAGGAAATGACAGAACTAAAACTTATTGTCTGGAACCGAAATTAGTGTCAAGTGATCTGGGAACAGGAATTTTCCTTCTTCAAAGATAAAACTAGAGCATAGGAGGAGTAGATTGGTGAAAACATTTAAAATTGCAGTCATTGCAGGTGATGGAATCGGGCCGGAAGTTATTGGTGAAGGTGTGAAGGTATTAAACAAAGTGGCTGAATGTAGCGGAGATTTCTGTTTTGACTTTACGTATTTCCCATGGGGATGTGAATACTACCTAAAGCATGGAAAAATGATGGATGATGATGGGATTGAGCAATTAAAAGCGTTTGATGCCATTTATCTTGGAGCTGTCGGCTATCCGGGCGTTCCGGATCACGTTTCATTATGGGATTTGTTGTTAAAGATTCGTAAAGAATTTGATCAATATGTGAACATTCGTCCCATTAAATTATTACAAGGAGCGCCTTGTCCGTTAAAGGATGTTAGAAAAGAAGAGATTGATATGCTATTTATCCGCGAAAACAGCGAAGGGGAATATGCCGGTGCCGGGGATTGGTTGTTTAAAGGGAAACCTGAAGAAGTTGTGCTACAAACGGGCGTTTTTTCTCGCAAAGGGACGGAGAGAATTATTCGATATGCTTTTGAGACGGCACGGAAAATGGGCAAATCGTTAACAAGCATAAGCAAAGGAAATGCGTTAAATTACTCCATGGTATTCTGGGATCAAATTTTTGATGAGATAAGTCAGGAGTATCCGGATGTTGAAACACGCTCGTATCTCGTGGACGCGGCCAGCATGTTTATGGTGAAACAGCCGGAACGCTTTCAAGTCGTCGTCTCTTCGAACTTATTTGGCGATATATTAACGGATTTAGGGGCTGCGATTGCCGGAGGAATAGGATTGGCTGCCGGAGCGAACATCAATCCAGAGCGAACGTATCCTTCAATGTTTGAACCGATTCATGGATCTGCGCCGGATATTGCAGGCCAGGGCATTGCCAATCCCCTTGCGGCGATATGGTCTGCGAGCCAAATGCTTGAATTTTTGGGATACGAAGCATTGGCAGACACTGTGATACAAGCTATCGAAAAAATATTGCAAGAAAAAGAAGTTCTCACCCCGGATATGAACGGCACGTCTTCTACTTCGGAAGTAGGGGACAGAATAGTAGAAATTCTCTCTTCCATGTTGCATGATGAACAGCTTTAACGTCCCTTGTTCTCTCAACAATAATATGGCGATATGATATGGTTGGAAGTCCCCTATCGAATAGGGGGCTTTCATTTTTGCTGTGTAGAATATGGTTTGATTTATACGTAAATATCGCCACAAGGATTGGTTGCATGTTTATCCTTTTTGTGTTTATGAGGTTCGGCAATATTTTCTGATCAGCTTGCATGCCCTCGTTTGGCTAATTTGCAAATCTTTGGCGACTTTTCGGGAACTTTTGTTTTTTTGGTATGAGTTGATAACCATGTTTTTTTCAAGTTCTTCTATAGCCTCATCCAACGAAGCGGAAGATGTAAAATATGATTTCGGTTTTGCACTTTGTACAATCGTGTCTGGCAAGTCCTCTACTTCAATTATGGAGTCAGTTGTGACGACCAGTCTCTCGATGACATTTTCTAGTTGCCGGACGTTGCCGGGCCAATCGTAACTGAATATAATATCGAGCGCTTTTTGTGAAATGAGCCGATATACTTCATATTTTTTATTGAACTTGTTAAGGAAGTAATATGTTAAAGGAATAATATCTTCTACTCTCTCTCGTAAAGGTGGCAATTTGATTTCGATGACATTGAGCCGATAATAAAGATCTTCTCTGAAGCGTTTTTCCTGCACCATTTCGTATAAATTTTGGTTTGTTGCCGTAATAATACGGATATCCAATTTTTTTGCTTCCCGCCCTCCGACAGGAAAGAATTGGCGTTCCTGAATCACTTGTAGCAGTTTAGCCTGCATTTTTGGTGAGATTTCTCCGATTTCATCCAGGAAAACTGTACCGCCGTTCGCTGCTTCCAGGAGTCCCATTTTTCCTCCTTTGCTTGCTCCGGTAAATGCTCCATGGACATAGCCGAATAGTTCCGATTCGAGCAGTTCTTCTGGAATGGCCGCGCAGTTAAGAGATAAGAAAGGGCCGTTTTTTCGTGTACTCATCTGGTGGATATATTTTGCTAGCACGCTTTTTCCGGTGCCAGATTCCCCCTGAATTAAAAGGGTTGTATCCACTTTTGCTACCTTTTCGCAAAAGGCAATAAGTTTTTTCATCTCTTTATTGTTTGTGATGAGATTTTTTGAAGATGGATACTCTGTTTCGGAATCATTCTTTTCGTGAGTATCTGGCATTTGGAGCTTTTTGTAGTTTTGCTCCTGAGAGGTCGTAACGATCAATTCGATTTCATTATCTTTGTTCAAAATCGGAATGGCTGTTGTAATGAGTTCTCCCCCTATATATGTTGTCTGCTTAATGGTGATTGGTTTTTTCGATGTTAAAACGAAAGGAACGATCGAAGGTGACCAGTATCCTTTCGAAACGAACTCATCATTCGTTTTTCCGATGACTTCGCTTGGCTTCAAGCCGTAATGCCGCTCACAAACTTTATTGACATAGATGATACGACCCTCTTTGTCTAACACAAAAATTTCATCCGATGAATGATCGAGAATGTTCATAAGAGTTTCGGCACTGATTTCTATTTGTTTATTGTTTTCCGCAGTTCTTTGCATGTATAATCACCACGCCTTACTCTAATTCCATTTTTTGTATAAACATTCCGAATTTAATAAATTGAGTATAAATTCACTCGATTGAGTTAATTATAACTCATTTTTATAGTTAAAAAAAGAAAAAATAGAGTTATTTGTGTTGGGAATAGCGGAATTTTTATTGGCATTAATATTGCTTTAAAAATAGTTAAAGAAAGCAACAACTTGTACAATTTTCTCCGAATTTTTAAACAAAAGTGTGAGAAGGGAGTTTTCAGTCATGGAAGTAAAAGAACAGAAGGTTGTATCCAAACCCAAACAAACGATTCCGTATTATCTTTATACCGACCCGAATGTATTAAGGGTAGAACAAGAGAAGATTTTTGCGAAAAGTTGGCAATTTGTAGGACACATTAGCCAGTTAGCAAATCAGGGTGACTATTTCACATGTGAGGTAGCCGGCGAGCCTATTATCGTTGTGCGTGGGAAAGACGAAGAAATAAGAGCGTTTTATAATGTTTGTCCACATCGTGCAACCAAATTAGAGAAAAAGGAAGAAGGGAATAGGAAGGTTCTGCAATGTGGTTATCATGGATGGACTTTTAATTTGGATGGTTCTTTGCATAAAGCGCCGAACTTTAAGGATGTCCCTGATTTTTGTTCAGGAAGCGCCTGTCTTCGCTCAGTTCGGGTAGAAACGGAAGCCTCCTTGATTTTTGTGAATCTTGATGAAAGCGCTAAACCACTTGCTGAAAGCTACGGTGATTTTTTTGAAGATCTAAATAGATTTGAATTCATTAGAGAATTGAAAAAGGTAAGACAAAAAACACGAGTCATTAAGGCGAACTGGAAAGCATTCATTGACAATTATCTGGAATGTGATCATTGTCCGATTTCCCATCCGGCTCTGGTTGCTACGTTAGATATGAATAATTACAAGATTATCCCTTGCGAGAATTATTCGATTCAAGGTACGACTGTAAAGCGGAACAAACAGGTGGGAAGCGTAGAACTGGATAAAGCGGAAATGCAAGGGGGCCGTTTTTATTGGCTCTGGCCGAACCTGATGGTTACAATTTATCCAGGCCCGGGAAATATGTCGCTTATCCAAATGATTCCGATTGATCATGAAACAACATTAGGTGTGTATACGTATTTCTTCCGAGATGAAAATCTGACACAGGAAGAGCTTGATTTAATCAAATTTATGGAACAAGTGCGGGATGAAGATGTGGAATTAGTCGAGTTGGAGCAAATTGGTTTCCGCTCTCGAGCCTTTAAAAAAGGTATTTTTTCACCTACAGAAAACGGGGTCGTACAGTTTCATGATATGATTCGTGAAGTGATTGAGATAGAAGAAGAGTAAGATAACGATGCATACTAGCCTTTCAAATGGCAAAATATTTGCAGCGGAAAGGCTAGTATTCTCTTTGAGCTATTAACACTATTTGGTTCGTTTTAAAAATTGATATATTATTACATTCAAAAGATTGATAATTTAAAATAATTTATACAAAAGATAGGAAATGTAGTTACTTAATTAGCCTGCATTTGTAAAAGCATTTCAGAACACGATTGATATTTTTTAAAAGGAGGAATGCAGTAATGAAAATTTTAATTTGGTTACTGAGTCTTATACCTGCTATTGGTTCATTAACGGTAATAAACCGTGTAGAACCTTATATACTTGGTTTACCCTTTATTGTCTTTTGGGCAACCGCTTGGCTCATTTTAACTTCAGTATGTTTATATATTAGTAGCATGATCCATGACAAAAAGGAGGTAAATAAATGAATAGCGCAATATTAATCATAATAGTCACTTTTTTAGTTGCTTTCTATTTAGGTATTCGCGCTCGTAAAGGGCAAGAAATGCAACTAGAACAGTGGGCAGTTGCTAATCGTAATTTCGGTTCATTAATCATGTTTGTACTAATGGCAGGAGAAATGTTTTCGACATTTGTGTTTCTAGGGGCAAGCGGAGGCGCATATAGAATGGGGGGCCCTGCTATTTATATATTTTGTGCTCTAACCTATATTGTACCGTACTGGATTTTACCTCCTATTTGGCGTTATGCAAAAAAACATAATTTACTTACTCAATCTGATTTTTTTGCGAAGAAATATAATAGTAAGGCACTAGGGTTATTGGTAGCAACAGTTGGTGTCGTGTCTATGATCCCTTATATCGTTCTACAGTTAAAGGGATTTCAAATCATTGTATCAGAAGCTTCTTATGGAAGAATTTCACCGAATTTAGCAGTATGGATAGGTATGATTGCTGTTACTATATTTGTTTATGTGTCTGGGATTCATGGCTCAGCATGGACATCAGTTTTAAAAGACATTCTTATGCTAGTCGTTATCCTATTTTTAGGTATTTATCTACCCTATCACTATTATGGTGGCATAAAACCTATGTTTGAAACATTAGATGCTACAAAGCCGGGATTTTTATTACTACCTAACGAAGGACTTAGCATATCCTGGTACATTTCTACATGTTTAATCATTGCTTTGGGACAGTATATGTGGCCGCATTGCTTTGGTGCAAGTTTATCATCAAAGGATGAAGGGACATTGCGTAAGAATGCAGCCATTTTACCAATTTACCAAATTATTTTGGTATTCATACTATTTATCGGATTCACTGCTCTTTTACAAATACCGAATTTAAAAGGGGCAGATACAGATTTAGCTTTATTTAAAATAGCAAAAGCAACATTTGACCCATGGTTTGTGGGTGTCATAGGAGCTGCGGGATTGTTGGCGGCGCTTATGCCCTGTTCCATGTTACTGCTAACAGCGTCTACGATTCTGTCAAAAAATATTTATAAAGCGATAAAACCGAATACAACCAATGAACAACTTGCACGATTAACTCGTATTTTTGTACCTATCGTTGCACTAATCTCTTTATTTTTTACTTTTTATGGTGGAAACACCATGATTGCATTGCTAATAATGGCTTATAGTTTTGTTTTACAATTATTTCCATCTTTATTCTTTAGTTTATGGAAGAAAAACCCTGTTACCAAACTAGGTGCTTCTGCCGGGATAATAGCTGGTGTAGCTACGGTTGCTTATGTAACAATTACCGACATGACTATGGGTACCTTGTTTCCTAATTTCCCACAGTTTATAAAGGATCTTGATATTGGTATAGTAGCGATTACGATTAATACAGTAGTTATGTTACTAGTTAGCGTTGTTACTAGTAAAGCAAGGGTGAGAGCATATATTGAGAAAAGAGTTACTTTTGAATAATAACGATACGAAAAACAAAGGGGGTGAATGGTTTGGAAATAACACAAATCTTGTTAGAAAAAAATGTTCCATGTACGATGTGAGACGGGACGGTGTTGTATGCCAATATTTATCGACCCAATCAGCAAGGGAAATTTCCTGTATTATTGACACGACTTCCTTATGGCAAAGATTTGCCCTTTTATTCACATCGTTACCTTGATACAAACCGCCTTGTCAGCAATGGCTATGTTGTCATCATCCAGGATGTTCGGGGCCGTTATCATTCCGAAGGGGAATTTCATCCATTCACATATGAAGCAGAAGATGGTTATGATACGGTAGAATAGGCTGCATCATTGCCTTATTCTTCTGGAAAAGTCGGAATGTTTGGTCTATCTTACTATGGATTCACACAATTGCTGGCAGCTGCTGAACGCCCGCCGCATTTGTATGCGATTTTTCCGTGTATGACATTGAACGATCAGAGGAATGGAAGTTTTTATCAAAACGGTGCCTTAAAATCAACCCTGCCTGTTAGAAGGCAGGGTCAGCTTGCAGATAGACCCCCTCTCCTATTAGTGGCAACGAGGGAGTTTGTCTGCAAGCTGACCACTCAAAAAATGTTTTGAGTGGTTTTTAATTATAAATTAAATATTGTTTGCGTTCTTGTTTGAATTTATTCAATTGCGGTGCATAGTTTGCTTCAATTTGCTGCGGGCTTAATCCTTGAGAAAGATATTTGCCGATCTTATCGGTACCCATGATTTTATCGAACATTACAATCGTTTTTCCGCTTTTCGGTACTTTGAATTTATTGAGCGAGTGGGCATACGCCAGCGCGTAAATTCCTGTTTTGGCCGGATTAAACGCGTGGTAATTGGTAATTTTCAAACGTACTCCGCCCGCGGAGCCGCGTTTCTCTGGAATGAAAGTGACACCAGGCAGGCCGGCTTTGTTTAGCAGAGCGGCATATTTTTTCGAGTCAATTCCTTTGCCGCCAATCCACTTGAACGCATCTGCCTGGAAAATGCCTGTCCCTTCTCCCAATCCGGTAGCTGCGTAACCGAATACAGACTGCAAATCCGGAATCAGCGGAGAGCTTTGTACCCAGCGCAGCCCTGTGTCCTGGAAAATCATATCGCGTGTGTAGCCTTCCATCGGCACTACATGAAGATCGGCGCCGATGTTGCGGTTAAAAAACAGAGCCAACTCTCCGATTGTCATGCCATGGGTCATTGGCAGATTATCAACACCGACGAATGATTTATATTTATCTTCAAGCACCGGGCCTTCCACAATAGTTCCGCCGAGCGGATTGGGTCTGTCCAACACAACTATCGTTTTGTTATTCTGTTTGGCAGCTTTCATACAGTAATTTAAGGTAGATATGTATGTATAGGAGCGCGCACCGATATCTTGTATATCAAAAACAAGCACGTCGATATTTTCCAGCATTTTAGCGGTTGGCATCCTCGTTTTGCCGTAGAGGCTGTAAATCGGGATTTTTAAGGTTGGGTGCATCGACGACTCTACGTAAGCTCCGGCTTTCGCTTTGCCGTCAATACCGTGTTCAGGACCGTAGAGCGCCGTTAATGTAGCATGCGGATATTCAGCTAACACGGAAATCGTGCTTTTTCCTTGGCTGTTGACCCCGGTCTGGTTCGTAACAAGTCCGACCCGCTTTCCATTGATAAGATAAGCATATTTTTCTAGGAATACCTCATTCCCAAGTTTGAAATCGCTCCTTCTCGCTTCACCCGATGGTGCAAACACACCGAAAACGAGAAGAAGTCCTAGCATAAGCGATAATGCTTTTTTCACTTTTTCCTCTCCCTTGTTATCTTGTTTTTTAGTGAAAGTTTTTTTATAATTTTACATCACGACTATAATAGGAAGTGAAGAACATGTTCAATTATATAGACGCACAAGGAAGAAAATAGTTTCTTTGGCAATATGTTTGCCATTGGCATTGAATAAAGGAATCCATGATTTCTATCGTTTTTTTATTGTATGTATACGCTATAATTGAATAGTAAAGGGAACTTTTTTATGGTTGTATCGTTTATAATTACAAATGCCTTTGTGGCTTATATATTGGGAGGTGATAGGGATGGATGACTTATCGAACACAAATGATCGCCAGCATGCGGATTTTTTATCGTTAACAGAAGCTGCTACCTTGGGAAACGGGCAGTTCGACATTGCGTCCTTGTCGGAAGAAGAACGGAAGAAAGTACAGGAACTGGCGAAACAGATTGAAGTAAAAGATAGTATGTCTATATTACAATATGGCGTAGGATTGCAGAGTGAAATTTCCCGTTTTTCCGATACTGTTCTCGATCATGTGCGTGCCAAAGACAGCGGTGAAGTAGGACAAGCGCTAACAGAATTAATGCTAAAGGTTAAAGAGGTAGACACCGATACATTATCCGGCAGAAGAGGAGGATTTCTTTCTAAAATGCCGGTGCTCGGTTCCCTTGTGAATTCCGGGAAAAAGTTAGTGGCTCAGTATGAAAAGCTGGGCAGCCAGATAGAGACGATTACGCGTCAATTGAATAAAGCGAATGCGCAATTGTTGAAAGATATTTCTCTGTTGGACACACTTTACGAAAAAAACAGGGAATTTGTACGTCAGCTGGATTTATATATTGCTGCAGGCCAGTTGAAATTGCAGGAGCTTGAGCGCGAAGTCCTGCCAGAGTTGAAACGGAAGGCTGAAGCGTCCCAGGATCCGGCGGATGTACAGGAATTGAATGATATGGGTCAACTTATCAACCGTTTGGAGAAGAAAATCCATGACCTTATATTGACCCGTATGGTTACCATCCAATCGGCGCCACAAATTCGGCTGGTACAAAACAATAACCAGGTATTGGTGGAAAAGATTCAATCCTCTATTCTCACAACTGTGCCGCTTTGGAAAAACCAGCTGGTTATTGCCATCGGATTGCACAGACAAAAACAGGCGCTCGAGGTGCAAAAACAGGTCGCTGACACCACAAATGAGCTGTTGCTGAAAAATTCGGAACTCCTGAAAATGAACGCTATCGGAATTGCCAAAGAAAATGAACGAGGAATTGTCGATATCAGTACGTTGAAGAAAACGCAGGCGAATCTTTTGGAAACGCTGGAGGAAACGCTGAATATTCAGCGTCAGGGGCGTGAGAAGCGCCGCCAGGCCGAAGCGGAGATCGAAAAGATGCAACAAGAGCTGAAAGACAAGTTGACTATGCTTGCGTTGCAACGCCAGAACCACTACTAGCAAAGAACGGGGCCCCCGTATCATGCAAGAGGGGGCTTTTTTCATGGTAAAGGAAGCGCGGCAATGCTTGCAGGTTTTTCTTACATATTTTCATGATTGCTTATTTTGCATATACAGATTGTTCTCTGATCAGAATGGTAAGGAGGAAACCCCTTTGAAGCCGTTTTTGAAGTGGGCAGGGGGAAAATATAAGCTGGTCCCTCATATTAAAGAATTGCTTCCCAAAACCCGGCGCCTGATTGAGCCGTTTGTTGGCAGCGGCGCAGTTTTTTTAAATATAGAATATGATGAATACCTACTGGGAGATATAAACCGGGACTTAATCAATTTATACAAGACATTGCAGGAAAAAGGGCCGGCATTTATACAGTTCTGCAAGTCGTTTTTTACGCCGGAACATAATTCTGAAGAGATGTATTACATATTACGGGAACGATTTAACAGTGAACAGGATATTACGGTAAAATCAGCTTTATTTGTATATTTGAATCGTCACGGATATAACGGTCTTTGCCGCTATAATACCAGCGGCAAGTTCAATGTTCCGTTCGGACGTTATAAAAAGCCGTATTTTCCGGAAGCGGAAATGCATTATTTTTATGAAAAGGCAAAGAGAGCTACATTTGTTTGCGCCGGTTTTACGGATACAATGTATACCGCCCAAGAAGGCGATGTTATATATTGCGATCCTCCATATGTGCCTTTATCGGAAACAGCGCTATTTACAACTTACAGCGCAGGCGGTTTTGGCAAGGAACAGCAACTCGAACTGGCGCGCATCGCAAGAGAACTGGCAGACCGAAACATTCCAGTCCTTATTTCCAATCATGAGACCGATTTTACTTTGAAGGCCTATGCCTCTGCCCAAATTAGAACCTTAGAAGTTCAGCGCAATATAAGTTGTGATCGGAATAATAGAAACAAAGCCAAAGAAGTGCTTGCACTTTTCTAATGTGTAAATGTATAACAAATAGCTCATCACTGCTTTTGAGAAATGAAGCGGCCATCACGACGCACGAAATAGGTTGTTAATTTTCTGGTGATGCTATGCCATATGCATGAGACATCTAACATTCTTTTCTGTGTAAAAATGGTTGGGAGTACATCTATTTTTACACAGGATGAATGATGATGTCTCTTTTTACTTATTATAGAGATTTTGAACGAATGCGATTTTAATTTTCATTCGATTCTAAAAAAAAATAAAAAATTATTGCCGAAACAAAATCTCTGTAATATAATAAAAACAACAAATCGGAAACTGTTATATAATATAACCTGCAAGTAAAAAGTCATGGATAGGAGGTTTTTGATTTATGGGTACGACAACTTACCCGATAGGCGTTCAGGTTCTTGGAGCGGTACCTGAAGGATATGCCGAGATTCTTACACCCGAAGCGCTGGGGTTTGTAGCTAAATTGCAAAGGGAGTTCAATAAGACACGGATTTCTTTGCTCCGGAAACGTGAAGAAAGACAGAAAGAAATTGATGCAGGGAAAATGCCGGATTTTTTACCGGAGACTAAACATATTCGTGACGGTTCGTGGACCATTGCGCCTCTTCCATGGGATCTGCAAGACAGAAGGGTAGAGATTACCGGACCGGCAGGGGATCGCAAGATGGTAATCAACGCCTTTAATTCGGGTGCGAAGATATTTATGGCAGATTTTGAAGATGCTAATTCTCCAACTTGGAGGAATACGATTGAAGGTCAAATTAACTTGAGGGATGCGATTAGAAGAACGATTGAGTTTGTAAGCCCTGAAGGCAAGCGATATGCATTAAAGGAAAACATTGCAACATTAATCGTTCGTCCGCGTGGATGGCATCTGGAGGAAAAGCACGTACTGGTCGATGGGGAACCTGTTTCCGGCAGTTTGTTCGATTTCGGTCTTTACTTTTATCATAATGTCCACACTCTTTTGAAGAATGGAACAGGGCCATACTTTTATCTTCCGAAGATGGAAAGCCATTTGGAGGCAAGACTTTGGAATGATGTGTTTGTTTTGGCGCAGAAGGAGCTGGGAATTCCGCAGGGAACAATTAAAGCGACCGTTCTTATCGAAACGATTTTAGCAACATTCGAAATGGATGAAATTCTATACGAATTACGTGAACATTCAGCGGGACTAAACTGTGGTCGATGGGACTATATCTTCAGCTACATCAAGAAGTTTCGTAATCAACAACATGTAATCCTGCCCGATCGTGCAACAGTTACCATGACAGTACCGTTTATGAGGGCCTATACGCAATTGACCATTAAAACCTGTCATCGACGGAATGCTCCGGCAATCGGTGGTATGGCAGCCCAAATTCCAATTAAAGGCGACCCGGTAGCGAACCAAGAAGCGTTTAACAAGGTGCGTGCGGATAAGGAAAGAGAAGCCAGAGATGGTCATGATGGAACTTGGGTGGCTCATCCGGGATTGGTTCCGGTCGCAATGGAAGTATTTGATGAATTAATGCCAACACCAAATCAAATTCACAAAAAACGTGAGGATGTACAGGTGACGGCTGCGGATCTTCTTGCTGTACCTGAAGGAGCTATTACAGAGGAAGGATTACGTACCAATATTAGTGTAGGAATTCAATATATTGAAGCTTGGCTTCGTGGTTCTGGCGCTGTTCCAATCTTTAACCTTATGGAAGATGCGGCTACGGCAGAAATTTCTCGGGCGCAGGTATGGCAGTGGATTCGTCATCCAAAAGGAATCCTTGATGACGGACGTAAGGTTACTACTGAGTTATTCAAGCAACTGCTTGCTGAGGAATTAGTAAAAATCGAAAAAACTGTCGGGGAAGATCGTTATTATTCCGGTAAATATCAGCTGGCGAGTGAGTTGTTCTCCAAACTTATCTTGGACGATGAGTTTGAAGACTTCTTAACTCTCCCTGGTTATAAATATATTGATTAATTTTTGAAAGGGTGGAAGAGATTATGTTGAAAGAACATTATGTATCCCAATTAAAGGAAAGCTGGAAAGATGATCGCTGGAAAGGGGTTGAGAGACCATATTCAGCAGAGGACGTAATTCGGCTCCGTGGCTCTATTCAAATCGAATATACACTTGCCCGCATGGGTGCTGAGCGTCTCTGGCATCTCTTAAATACTGAAGACTATATTAATGCGCTTGGCGCTTTAACGGGAAATCAGGCCATTCAACAAGTAAAAGCCGGGTTAAAAGCTATCTACCTGAGCGGCTGGCAGGTTGCTGCTGATGCGAACCTTGCCGGACATATGTACCCTGACCAGAGCTTGTATCCGGCAAACAGTGTACCGCATGTCGTAAAGCGTATTAATCAGGCTCTGCAACGTGCAGATCAAATTCATCATGCGGAAGGAAAAAATGATATCTATTGGTTTGCTCCAATCGTTGCCGATGCTGAGGCAGGATTTGGCGGCCCGTTAAACGTATTCGAAATGATGAAAGCCATGATTGAAGCAGGTGCAGCTGGCGTCCACCTCGAAGACCAATTATCTTCTGAGAAGAAGTGTGGACACCTGGGTGGTAAAGTTCTGCTGCCAACACAAACCGCTGTTCGCAACCTCATTGCCGCACGATTGGCTGCCGATGTAATGGGAGTTCCGACTGTATTAATTGCCAGAACAGATGCAAACGCAGCAAACTTAATTACTAGCGATGCCGATCCGTATGATGCTCCGTTCATTACGGGTGAGCGTACTCCGGAAGGATTTTACCGGACTAAAGCAGGTCTTGATCAGGCGATTGCCAGAGGACTTGCATATGCACCATATGCGGACATGATTTGGTGTGAAACTTCTGAACCTAATCTTGAAGAGGCAAGACGCTTCGCCGAAGCGATTCATGAAAAATTCCCTGGAAAACTGCTTGCCTATAACTGCTCGCCTTCTTTTAACTGGAAGAAGAAGCTGGATGATGAAACCATCGCAAAATTCCAGATTGAACTAGGCAAAATGGGATACAAGTTCCAATTTGTTACCCTCGCCGGCTTCCATGCTCTTAACTATAGTATGTTTGATTTGGCTCGTGGCTATAAAGAGCGCGGTATGGCGGCGTACTCCGAATTGCAACAGGCAGAGTTTGCTGCTGAAGAATACGGCTACACTGCGACAAGGCATCAGCGCGAAGTTGGTACCGGTTATTTTGATGAAGTTTCTCAAGTTATTAGCGGCGGAACCTCTTCCACGATCGCGCTTGCCGGTTCAACAGAAGCCGAACAGTTCACCAAAGCCTAATTCACTTTTTCTACTATCTAGGCTGATGAGTTTTATAGATAATTCTTATTTATTATACAGCACTGGGCAATAAATAGCAAACTGGAGGAATCTAAAATGGAATCGGAATTCCACAAGAATCTTCCGAAAAAAGAATGCATTGAATGCGGCTGTGAAATTAGAGAACAATACGAATCCTATCTACATCTTTGTGAACGGTGCATAAATAATATGGAAGAATAAAAGAACAATTAAAATGAATGTATCCCTGTAGGAATGCCCTTTTTTTGGTGCTTAATGTTAGAATAGAAATCAAATTTTTGCCTGGATATTGGTTTGCTTTCAGGATAGGGTTTGCGCCCTATCCTGAAGTTTTTATATTTAAAGTAAAAATCCAAATGATAAATATTACTTAAATTTATAGATAGGGGTGGGAGATGTGAAGGGGAAGATTCGATTGGCCCTTCGGATGTCCATTCAAATTTTATTTTTGTGCGGGCTTAATGAACTGGGAAATCTCATTGTTGAGGTTTCCTGTCTTCCTTTACCCGGAAATTTGATCGGGATGTTACTTCTTTTTCTTTTATTAATGATGGGAGCTGTACCATTACATTGGGTTAAAGAAGGTTCTTCCATTTTGTTAAAGCATTTATCTCTCTTTTTTATTCCGATTGCGGTGGGATTAATGAATTATGGGCATCTTTTTTTACATCAAGGCTGGATTTTTTTGCTTCTTATTTTGATAAGTTTATGGATCGGAATTTACACAACTGGGGGTATTTCTCAATTTCTCATCCATAAAAAAGAACATAAGCAAGAAGAATATCTACAAAGGGGAGAGCGACGATATGGATAAATTAATCGCGTTATATACTTTTGCAGTAACGGCTGGAGCTTATATGTGGAGTCTGTTCTTAAATAAAAGATATTCTTCCCCTTTTACCAACCCGGTGTTTGTAAGCACTTTACTCATTATTTTTGTTCTTGTATGCAGTAACATTCATTACACGGAATACCAGATCACAAAGGATGTTTTGGCTTTTTTCTTGGGTCCTGCTACAGTGGCACTTGCTATCCCGTTATATCAAAACCGAGAAGTTTTATTTCGAAATATCATTCCTTCATTTGCAGGGTTGTTAGCCGGCTCCCTAGTTAGTATAATGGTGACCGTTTTTCTGTTAAAAAGCCTGCATCTATCGTCTGAAATTATTCGTTCCATGAGTTTAAAAACTATCACGACCCCTATTGCTATCGAGGTGGCTTCAATCATTCACGGAGATGGGATTCTGACCGCTATTTTTGTAATATTAACAGGAATGGTAGGGGCCATGACAGGTCCTTGGATTATGAATAAAATGAAGATTTATCATCCTTTATCTAGAGGGCTTGCCTTTGGCACGCAGGCTCATGGGATCGGAACTGCGCAAGCCGCAGCAGAGGGGGAGCTTCAGGCAGCGATCGCTGGAGTAGCTATGGGGCTCAACGGAATTTTCGTTTCTTTTCTTGCCCCGTTTGTGATTCCGTGGCTTACAAAGTGAAACCACTTGTTTTTTTACGAAAAAATTAAGATTACATCTGAACAACGTACAGGCACGCGATAGGCGTTCGCCTCATAGGCTGAAGATAAGGGCGAATAATCTGGGGGTGAACGCGATGGCAGGGTTACTTACGGTAATCACGATGTTTTTCAGAGACTTGATGCTGTTCGTGTCATACATCAAAAATAATGCGTTTCCGCAACCGTTAAGTGAAGAAGAAGAAAATATGTATCTGGAACGAATGGCAGAAGGAGATAAGCATGCGCGAAACAGGTTGATTGAACACAATCTGCGTTTGGTGGCTCATATCGTCAAGAAATTTGAAAACACAGGGGAAGACAGCGAAGACCTTATCTCCATCGGCACTATCGGTCTCATCAAAGCCATCGAAAGCTACAAGAAAAGCAAAGGAACAAAACTAGCTACATATGCCGCACGGTGCATTGAAAATGAGATTCTAATGTCAATAGCAGTGCATAAAAGAGAGGGGAGTTAACTAGGCCCTTCTTTTCTTTTTTATCTTAACATTCCCCATCGTCATTGTGAATCATCGTGTATGAATGGCCACGATAAAATAAGCGTAAGCAGACATGCAAAACACTAACGAAAAATAAAACTCTGCTTCTGCGCTTTACCGTAACGAGCGTGTGATGCGTGTGCATTTCTTTAGATGTGCTATGTCGAACAGTGTTGATCTATTCCAATGACATGCTATAATATTAATTGCGAACAATAATGATAATGAATATCATTATCTCTAATTTTGCTCTATCATAGCATGAATTCCATACATAAAACTTACCAGTTACCAAAAGAAAAGGGAAAGTCATGAAAAAAAGATATTTATTTATTACACTCATTGTTTTGTCATTCATTTCTATTTTTATTGGTGTAAAAGATATATCACCTTTAGATATTTTTGATTTAACGGACGATAAAGCTCAAATTTTATTGGTAAGCAGGCTTCCTCGTCTTATTAGCATTATTATTGCCGGCGTAAGTATGAGTATATGCGGCTTAATTATGCAACAGCTAAGCAGGAATAAGTTCGTATCTCCGACTACGGCTGGAACGATGGATTCCGCCAGATTAGGAATTTTGGTTTCCTTAATGATATTCACGACGGCGAGTCCTTTGCAAAAGATGCTCGTTGCTTTTATCTTTGCGTTGCTTGGAACGTTTCTGTTTATGAAAATTTTAGAGAAGATAAAATTCAAAGATACTATTTTCATACCGTTGGTAGGATTGATGTTTGGTAATATTATCAGCTCCATATCGACTTTTTTTGCTTACAAGTATGATTTAATTCAGAATATGTCTTCATGGTTACAAGGTGATTTTTCAATGATTATGAAAGGCCGATATGAGCTTTTGTATATTAGTATTCCTTTGCTCATCATCGCCTATGTTTTTGCCAATAAATTTACTGTAGCAGGAATGGGCGAGGATTTTTCAAAAAATTTGGGGCTGAACTATAAGCAAGTGGTAAATATAGGATTGATTATTGTAGCCTTAATGACATCTTCAGTAGTACTGACAGTAGGGATGATTCCTTTTCTAGGCCTTATTATCCCGAACATTGTCACGATATACCGAGGCGATCATTTGAAAAAAAGTCTTTCTCATACAGCTTTATTAGGGGCGGTATTTGTCCTGTTCTGTGACATACTCGGTCGTATCGTTATCTATCCGTACGAGATTTCAATCAGTCTTACAGTTGGAATCATAGGAAGTGGTATTTTTGTTTATCTACTGATGAGGAGAAAGGCATATGGGTTATAAAGCTAAAACAGGTGTCCTTGCTATTATTGCAGCAATACTCATTGTACTTTTTTTATTTATAGATCTTAGTGGAAATTGGGATTATGCCCTTCCGAGAAGAATAAAGAAGGTGCTGGCGATTATGCTAACCGGGGGGGCAATTGCTTTTGCGACAACAGTATTTCAGACCATTACGAATAACAGAATCTTGACCCCGAGTATATTAGGCTTAGATTCGTTATATATGTTAATACAGACTTTTGTTATTTTCATATTTGGATCTGCTACGCTAACAATGATGAACAGTAATGTTAACTTTGTGATTTCTGTAGGCTTAATGATTCTGTTTTCGGGAGTGTTATATAAATTACTCTTTAAGAGAGAACAGCAAAATATTTATTTTCTGTTATTGATAGGTTTAATTTTTGGAACATTATTCCAAAGTTTATCATCTTTTATGCAAGTGCTCATCGATCCTAATGAATTTCAGATCGTACAGGATAAGATGTTTGCCAGTTTTAATCATATTAATACTGATCTTCTCGTAATTGCCAGTATTTCTGTGTTCATCGTTTCCGTTTATTTTTCAAGGCTTACCAAATACTTGGATGTATTGGCACTGGGAAGAGAACAGGCCATAAACTTGGGGGTAGATTATGATTATGTTGTAAGAAGGCTATTAATCGTAGTGGCTATCCTTATTTCAATCTCAACGGCCTTGGTTGGCCCCATCACCTTCTTAGGACTGCTTGTAGTGAATGTCACCTATGAGTTTTTAAAAACGTATCAACATAAATATTTAATTTTAGGTTCAATTTTCATCAGTATCATTGCATTAGTCGGTGGACAATTGATTGTTGAAAGAGTTTTCACCTTCTCCACAACATTAAGCGTAATTATCAACTTCATCGGTGGCGTTTACTTTATATATCTACTATTAAGGGAGAATCGATCATGGTAGATGTAAGAAATGTTTCTAAAAAATACGGCGACAAAAAAGTAGTGGACAATGTATCGGTAAAAATAGCCAAAGGGAAGATTACTTCTTTTATTGGGCCGAACGGAGCTGGTAAAAGTACGCTATTATCTATGATCAGCCGCCTTATACATAAGGATGAAGGAGAAATTTACATAGATAATAGGGAGATTAGTCAGTATAAAAGTAATGATTTGGCAAAGAAAATATCGGTTCTAAAGCAATCCAACCATATTGGTCTTCGATTAACGATTAGAGAATTAGTTTCTTTTGGACGCTTTCCTTATTCTCAAGGAAGACTTTCTAGAGAGGATTGGAAACATGTTGATGAAGCGATTCGATATATGGGGTTGGAGGATATACAAAACAAATATCTTGATCAATTAAGTGGAGGTCAAAGACAAAGAGCATATATTGCTATGGTTATTGCCCAAAATACGGAGTATATTCTCTTGGACGAGCCGCTCAATAATTTGGATATGAAGCACTCTGTTCAAATTATGAAGATATTAAGAAGATTGGTTGATGAATTGGGCAAAACGATCGTTATCGTTATACATGATATTAACTTTGCCTCCTGTTATTCGGATGATATCGTTGCACTCAAAGATGGGAAGATAGTAAGAGAAGGCACTACCGATGAGATTATCGATCATTCCGTATTAAAGGAAATTTATGATATGGATATTGAGATCGAGGACATAAATGACAATAAAATTTGCGTTTACTTTTCTTAAGTAAATCATTGTATTCAGTTTGCTAATTTCGATGATTTCGCAAAAAGTATAAAGGAGTCATACCCTAAAAAACTTTTCCTTTTGAAAAGCTAAACGTATGCAACACTCATACGTATGGAAGGAATTTCGTAATGATTACTATTATCATCGTAACATTACGAGAGATACCCATCTGAATGTACACTGATATTTCGACATATTGGTAGAAAAAGGTATGAGTTTCAGCGATACGAATAAAATGGTTTACGGTATGGCTCATGTATACGAATATGCGACATCATCGATGTTAAATAAAAAATTAGTAGGGGTGAAAAAATGAAGAAAGCATTTATGTTTTTCATCATTGCCGTTTTAGCAACGCTTGTTGTTGCATGCGGTTCAAATCGTTCCAATGAGGTGTCGAAGGGATCAGAACCGACAAAAGAAAGTGAAGAAATTACAATCAAGCATCAATTAGGCGAAACGAAAGTAAAGAAAAATCCTGAGAAAGTTGTTGTTTTTGATTATGGTACATTAGATTCTTTAGATAAGTTAGGAATCGAAGTAGCGGGTTTGCCAAAAAGCCATCTTCCTCCGTATCTTGCAAAATTTAAAGATGATAAGTATGCAAACTTAGGCAGCTTGCTAGAGCCAGACTTTGAAAAAATTAATGCGCTTCACCCGGATTTAATTATTATTTCCGGAAGACAGTCAAAATTATATGATGAATTTAAGAAAATCGCTCCAACGATTTATTTAGGAGTAGATACAAAGAAATATATGAAATCCTTTGAAGAGAATGCTAAAACATTAGGCAAGATTTTTAACAAAGAGTCAGAGGTAGAAAAAGAACTAGCAAAAGTTAAAGAAGATGTTAAAAAATTAAAAGAAAAAGCATCTGCTACAGGCAAAAATGCCCTCATTATATTGGCGAATGACGGCAAAGTTAGCGCTTTTGGACCAAGTTCCCGGTTTGGTATTATTCATGATGAGTTTGGCTTTACTCCGGCCGATAAAAATATTCAAGCATCTACTCATGGCAAGAGCATTTCTTTTGAATATATCGTTGAAAAAAATCCCGACTATCTATTTGTTATCGATAGGGGAGCGGTTGTAGGTGGTCAATCGTCTGCTAAACAAGTTGTAGAAAATGAATTGGTGAAAAACACCAAAGCCTATAAAAATGGTCATGTTGTATATTTAGACCCTAACTACTGGTATCTTTCCGGTGGAGGACTCGTTTCGGTTTCAGAAATGGTGAAAGAGGTAGAAGCGAGTATAAAATAGAACGGTAGTTTGATGGCAAATGATTTGAGATTTCTTCATGTTCATGCCGACAGGACGCTCGTCATTTTAATGGCGTAGAGGAATGTCGGCATTTTTATGCTCCGTCCACTATAGCATTTGTATCCTAACCAGCCGAGAGGTTCCTTTTCCTGTCTCTCTTCTCACTATCCAGATGTCGAAACATCAAAGACATGTATATCGTACATCGCATGATCTGTATTATGTTTCTGAAATTGAATGCAAGTGATTAATTGTAACAATTGACAAAAAATAAAAATACAATATAATTAAATATATGAATAAATGCTCATATATTCAATATCATGTATTTTTGATAATCATGCAACGTAAGATTTCACACAAGCCTGTACGTATATAAATGAAGGAAAGAAGAGGGGAGAATACTGTGACAATAAGAAAAGAATTATTGTTAGAGGGGTTGGATTGCGCCAATTGCGCCAATAAAATACAGGGGAAAGTTCAAGCTTTGGCTGGAGTTGAAATGGCAAATGTTGATTTTGTATCAAGTCGATTGACGATACAAGTGAAAGAAGGAAGCAATTCCCGCAAAGTAGTCGAGCAGGCGAAAGCAATTATAAACGAGCTGGAACCGGATATAGAAATTACTGAAAAAACAAAAGATTCCCATACAGAACATAGCCGTCATCACGATACAAGCCGTACAAAGAGGTTGCTCATTCGACTGGCGATTGGCGGAGCTATTGCGCTCATCGCCGGATTGACAAAGTTATCGCTTCCGTTTGAACTTACTTTATTCTTGCTTAGTTATGTCATTGTCGGTGGTGATGTCTTACTCCGTGCCGTAAAAAATATAGCGAAAGGGCAAGTATTTGACGAAAATTTTTTAATGGCCATTGCGACAATCGGTGCGTTTGTCATTAAGCAATTTCCGGAAGCTGTCGGTGTGATGTTCTTCTATCAAATAGGGGAATTTTTGCAAGGAATTGCAGTAAACCGTTCACGTACATCCATTAGCTCATTGATGGATATTCGTCCGGATTATGCACACATAAAAGTCGGAAGCGAGATGAAAACCGTTTCCCCTGAAGAAGTGCGGACAGATGATATTATTGTTGTAAAGCCGGGTGAAAAAATTCCGTTGGACGGGGAAGTTATCGAAGGAAGCTCTATGGTTGATACGTCCGCGTTAACGGGTGAATCGGTTCCGAGAGAAGTAGAAGCAGGCAGCGAAGTATTGAGCGGATTTATTAACAAAAATGGCGTATTAACGATCAAGGTTACAAAAGAATATGGCGAATCCACCGTGGCGAAAATTTTGGATCTTGTGCAGAATGCGAGCAGCCGGAAAGCTCCAACAG
Organism: Aneurinibacillus sp. XH2; assembly: GCF_001439585.2. Lineage (NCBI taxonomy): Bacteria > Bacillati > Bacillota > Bacilli > Caryophanales > Paenibacillaceae > Aneurinibacillus > Aneurinibacillus sp. XH2. Next base: position 979,466 of record NZ_CP014140.1, read on the forward strand.
AAAACTTTATTACGAAATTTGCGCGCTATTATACGCCTGTCGTCGTGCTTGGCGCTTTATTATTGGCAGTTATTCCACCTTTGTTGATTCCTAATGAGCTTTTTTCTGATTGGGTATATCGGGCATTAGTATTTCTCGTTATTTCTTGCCCATGCGCTCTCATTGTTTCCATTCCGCTCGGATTTTTCGGAGGGATCGGTGCCGCTTCCAAAAAAGGTATCCTTACGAAAGGAAGCAACTACTTAGAAGCATTAAATGATGTAAAATATGTAGTTTTTGATAAAACCGGTACATTAACTAAAGGCGTATTTAACGTAACGCATATTCAAACCGAAGGAAAGCTAACAGCAGATGAACTGTTAGAATATGCCGCTTTTGCGGAATCGTATTCCAATCACCCGATCGCGCAATCCGTTCTGCAAGCATACGGAAAAGATGTAAACAAAGGTGTTATAGAAGGCTACGAGGAAATTTCAGGACATGGTATTAAAGTAAAAATTTATGGTAAAAACGTTCTTGCAGGAAACGCAAAACTGATGCGAAAAGAGCAAATTGACTTTATTCATCCCGAAACATTGGGTACTGTTATTCATATCGCAATCGATGGAGCATATGAAGGATATATCGTTATTTCTGACGAACCAAAAGAAGATGCCAGACGTGCCGTTCAACAGTTAAAGCAATTAGGAATCAAAAAGACGGTCATGCTTACAGGTGACGCGCAAAATGTAGCGGAAAAAGTCGGTCAACAATTAGGGGTAGATGAAGTATATGCTGAGTTGCTCCCGCAGGATAAAGTCGAATGGATCGAAAGATTAGACGCTCACAAAAGCCAGAAAGAAAAGTTGATATTCGTTGGTGATGGCATTAATGACACGCCTGTTTTGGCAAGGGCAGATGTTGGAATTGCCATGGGAGGATTAGGTTCCGATGCGGCAATTGAAGCGGCAGATATCGTTATCATGACAGATGAGCCATCGAAAATCGCAACGGCCATTACGATTGCTAAACGTACCCGAAAAATCGTCTGGCAAAATATTATATTCGCTCTGGCTGTAAAAGGATTTTTCCTGCTTCTCGGTGCGTTTGGGATCGCGACAATGTGGGAAGCCGTATTCTCTGACGTTGGCGTAACCGTACTGGCGGTATTAAATTCGATGAGGGTGTTAAGAGTGAGTCATATACAGTAAAAACAAACGGATATTCCAACATGTTTCCGGGGGTTGAGGGAAGCATGAAGGAAGAGAAAATTTGAAATATCAAAAGTGATATATATTTTATAAGAAAGGAGAAAGAAGATGGAGCATAACGAAAACTTCAATTCAGCATCATGCGAAAATTTAGATGAGGAAACCTTATTCATGGTTTCGCAAACATTTAAAGCATTGTCAGACCCTACGCGCATTCGAATTTTGTATTTATTGTCGCAAAAAGAATGCGCTGTTAGTGAAATTGCAGAAGCGCTTGGCTTGTTGCAGTCTACGGTTTCGCATCAACTTCGGTTTCTGAAAAACTTAAGGCTTGTGAAATTCCGACGGGCCGGAACTATGTTGTACTACTCGCATGATGATGAGCATGTGATGGATTTGCTGCGCCAGGCTATCCATCACGCATGCCATGATTAATCATTAGTGAGGTTCATTCTTGAAATAATCTGCTTAAAACAACGACACAAAGCGGCCGCTTGTCTTTGATTCAGTATATTATTTCGGAAGCGTTGCATAAGTGTTGAAGAAAACAAAGGAGATAAGCACTATCTGACTTTGTATATCCACGTTATTTTGGAGTATGAACCTCCCCCACTTACCATAGGTTGAAGTGGGGGTTTCTGAACGATCCACCTCGGCAGAACAGGCGATCAGCGGGTTGTCGCTGATCTTACAGACACGTGCCGTCTGCGAGGGGAATCATTCAGCAACACACCCTTACGGGCGTGGGTCGGAACAAACCATCTACTACTTCTCGCTTAGGCGATCCGTAGATACGTGGGTTTCTGAATTTCAAACGGCAAGGACTGAATCTGATTTTCATACAACACTTTGGACAGTAGATTCGCCGCACCGTGAATGTCCCGATGTTGGGTATAGCCGCACGAACAGCGATACATACGCCCACGCACGTTCTTTTTCGCCCCGCAAACCGGACAGGTTTGCGATGTATAGCGTTCCTCGCGCTTGTGGAGTATGATGCCTTTCGCCTTCAGTTTGTACGTTAGGTACTTCTTTACTTTCCCAACCTGCCACTGGCTCATTCGCTGATTGTGGCAGCGAGAACGTTTCTTTTTCTTCTTTCGCTGGACGCCTTCGACATCTCCAAGGTAGACTTCGTTCACTTGCTGGGCGACCACCCATTCGACAAACTGTTTCGTCGTTTTGTGCAAGGCATCCTGTAACTGGCGTTTACTTTTAGAAAGAAGATATTGTTTGGCTCGGTTGTACCGCTTCCACTGGCGGCTGTATTTCTGGCACTTGCTCATTTTTCGCTGAAGCTCTGCAAGCTTCTTGTTACGCAGGCGGTGAATGCTTCGGATTTTTCGTCCGGTCACAATGAGACTGTCTCCAGTTGTTGCGACGGCCGCAAGCGTATGAATTTCACCCGGGTCAATGGCGCATGTATGCGAACCCGGCGGGTTCGGTGCTTTCTTGCCATCGTCGTAGGTAAGACACAGATGCAGGCCCCGGTCGCGGTTTATTAAGAATCCTTATATGAATGGTAACTGTCCGTAGGATAAGCCATTCCTGTATAAGGCGATGTTGGCTGTCCCGGATACATCGGATAAGGCATTTGTCCTCCCATATACATTTGTGAAGGTGCTGCCATGTCCGGTGCCTCATATTCCATGTACATTTTTTGACAATACATTTTATCCATACGTGGAATATGGAGCATTTCTCCTGGACGCAAAATGTGCGGGTCTTGAATGTGAGGATTCATCGTTTCAAGAACCGGTTGAGGAACATTATATTTTTTAGCCAGTTTTTTCAAAGTGTCTCCTTCTGCACATGTGTGAACAGAATACATGCCGTCTCGTTCATCTTCCCTCCAGAAAAAAGGAAAGAAGAACGGGAAGAAGAAGAAAAAAGGGAAAAAGCGACGACGCGGGAAAAAAGGTCCTCCAAAACCTCCAAATGGTGTGAATTGACGTTCCATATACTTTCCTCCATTCATTATTTGGTTATTTGACTATGCCATTATATGTTCCTGGGGATTCTTCGTTCGTGTCCAGATGAAAAGATGGGCTTATTTATGTCAACTCTCCTTGATATATCGGTATTCTTTTACGGTTTTAGGGAAGAGAGGATAAAGGGAAAAACTGTGAGCGGAGCTATCTGGGCATGTATATGAGATGATGTTGTTGTACGCGGCGGAAAGTAAGGAAAGGAGAATAGATGTGCGAAATCCAGTTGTCCTCCGTATTAGTATAGCGATATGTGTGTTTGTTTCGTGCCTGTTTTTCCCTTCTATTGCTTATCAGGAAACGAAAAAAGCAATCCGGATTGCGGGGGACAATCATTTTCCTCCTTTTGAATATTTAAGCGATTCAGGAGTTTACTCAGGTTTTAATGTCGACATTATGAACGCTATCTCTATTCAGACGGGTATCAATATTGAATATTATCCTATGCCTTGGAATCAGGCGGTACAAGCCTTGCGCTCGGGAAAAGTAGATGCGATTCAGGGCATGAAGTATAGTAAGGCACGTGAGGAAGTATATGATTTTTCCGAGTCTTACTTTACAAGTTCACAGGCGATTTTTGTGTTAAAAGATAACATGTATATTAGACAAATCGATGATCTGGAAGGAAGAAAAGTAGCGGTGCAAAAAGGCGATGTTGCCAACGACTTATTAAATAAAGTGAATCACGTACAGTTGATAGAAGCCGATAACCAGCAAGAGGCCGTTCAATTACTGGTGGAAGAAAAGGTTGACGCTTTTGTGGGCAACAGGATTACCGGCCAATACTTCCTTCAAAAAAGCAGGCAGCAATCATTGATCAAAATTGTCGGCGAACCGCTTGATCCTACAGCTTATGCTATCGCTGTTTTGCCGAAAAATAATGGTTTGTTAAAGCTATTTAACCAGGGAATTGATCGAATCAAAAGCGATGGAACCTATGAAAAAATAGAGAAAAAGTGGTTTGGAGAATATATCATGCCGTCTGCCCCGGTATTGCGCAAAACCTTGTTTTATCTGGAAACCGGGCTTGTTATTACCCTTATTATCATTACTTTCATACTATGGTGGAACCGCATGTTAAAAAAGGAAGTGAGCAAACGAACAAAGCAAATTGAAAGAATAAATAAAGATTTGGAAGAGAAGATGGTACTTCTGAAAGAAAATCTTTACTTTCAGAAGCAATTGCTAAACAGTGCCTACAGCTCTTTTATTACCTTGCATCAAGCAGGTACTGTTTCCATGCTCAATCGCCGGGCAATGGAGTATTTGGGTCTAAACGAAAAGGCCGTGGGCAGGCCTTTCCAACAAACGCCTATTGTAAAGTTTATTCCTGAACAAGAAATTAACGCAGCGTTAGAGGATAAAAAAATGTTCCTGCAAAAAGAAACGACCTGGCTGCAAACTCCTTCCCAAAAAAGGTACATTACCTATAGCATTTATCCGATTAAAACGACAACGGGGGATAGTGTCGGCGTCATGCTCAACTTTCTGGATATTACAGAACAAAAAGAGTTTGAAAAAAAGGTAGCCCAGGAAGATCGGCTGCGTTCTTTGGGGCAACTGATAGCGGGAATTGCCCATGAAATCCGCAATCCTTTAATGTCGATTCTTACGTATACGCAATTGCTTCCGAAGAAATTTGCCAATGCGGAGTTTCGTTCCTTCTTTTCCCAGCATGTCTCCAGCGAAATCACTCGCCTTAATGCATTAATTAACGATTTGCTCGATTATGCGCGCCCGAAAAAATCAGAACCCGTAATCTGTTCGCTTTATGATGTTGCTGAAGGGATTGTAAGGTTATTCAAACCGAAAATAAAAGAAAAACAGATAAACATAGTTTGGGAGTTTCCTGAGAAGATTGAGGCCATTGCGGATATACAACAAATCAAACAAGTACTCATGAATATTATCGTAAATGCCATTCAGGCGGTAGATGAACACGGAACGCTAACCATTCGCGGATATTACCGGGGAAATGTTGCCGTTATGCAGATTGAAGATACTGGAGCAGGAATTTCGGAGGACGAGCTTGACAAAATCTTCGAGCCGTTTTATAGCAGGAAAGCAAATGGGGTCGGACTTGGGCTTTCCATTTCATATCAGCTTATGAAAGAAAATAAAGGGACAATTGATGTAAAAAGCATAAAGGGAAAAGGAACGACTGTCACCATATGTTTACCGTGCTGTAGAAAGGATGAAGATGATGTATCATGTTATGATTATCGATGACGAACCAGCGATTTGCCAGTCATTAACGTTTGCATTGGAAGACCGATATCATGTTTATGCCTTTACTGACCCGCGGGAAGCTCTTCCTCTTTTCGAAAGGGTGGACATTGCCATTGTGTTGCTGGATTTAAAAATCGGAGAATACAACGGAATAGACGTGTTGGAAGAAATAAAACGTATTTCTCCTTCCACTATTGTCATTATCATGACGGCTTACGGAAGCATCCCTTCTTCTGTGGAAGCCATGCGTAAGGGAGCGTTTTCGTACGCGACAAAACCGCTTCACATTGATGAATTGGAAGTATTAATGCAAAAAGCGGAAGAAGTATATACGCTGCATTCCAAAGTTCAATGGTTGAGTCATGAATTGGATAAGGTGACGGATAACTATGGACTGATTGGAAAAAGTGCAGCCATGCGCGAAATCTTTACTTTAATCGATAAAATTAAAGACATTGACTCCAATGTACTGATTACCGGAGAAAGCGGAACAGGAAAAGAGGTAGTAGCGAGAACGATTCACTATCAAAGTAAGCGAAGGAACAAAAAATTTCAGGCGATTAATTGCGCGGCCATTCCGGGCCATTTGTTAGAGTCGGAACTATTTGGATATGAAAAGGGAGCGTTTACGGGAGCGGTACAACGAAAGTCCGGGTTGTTTGTACTGGCGGAAGGCGGAACGATTTTTTTAGATGAAATCGGTGAAATGGATTTAGCTTTACAGGGTAAACTTTTGCGTGTTCTTCAGGAGAAAAAAGTAATGCCGATTGGTGGGATTGAAGAAATCAGTATAGACGTTCGTATTATTGCGGCGACGAACCGGAACCTGGAAAAAGAAGTAAAAGAGAACCGTTTCCGTGAGGATTTGTATTACCGATTAAACGTGATTCCGATTCAGCTTCCTTCCCTGCGGGAAAGAAGAGAAGATATTCCTCTGCTAGTAGAATTCTTTATTAAAAAATATAGCGATAAAATGGGAAAACCTGTTGAAGGAATTTCTCAGGAAGCGCTTCAGCTTTTACAGCAATACGCCTTTCCGGGGAACATTCGGGAATTACAGAATATGATTGAAAGAGCCATTGCTTTAACGGGTTCTTTCTGTATACAAAAAGTCGATTTGCCGGTGGAAATTCGGAAAAACAACCGGGCATTTATTAGCGATACATTAATTCCTGTTTATGTAGGCGAAACGATGGAGGAAATTGAGAAAAGAGTTATTTTGCATAATTTAGCCGCTTGTAACGGGAATCAAAGAAAAACGGCGCAAATAATCGGAATCGGGGAGCGGACATTGCGGGAAAAATTAAAAAAATATCGGGAAGAAAAGTAGGCGAAAATTGCCGCCCGGCAATTTTCGCCTACTTTCTTTTTATAAGTAAACGAGGAAAAACTCGTGAGTCGTGTGCCAAACGTGGCTTTTTCCATGTGGAGCGTGTGGCATGGAGGGAGAGAAAGACCGGCAATTGTCTCCCTCCTAGAGGTACCCAGATATTTTACCAGTCTAACCGGAGGGCAACGCCCGCGAGTTTTTCTTATTATGACTTTACCTATTTCGTAAATATTTTCTTGGCATAAATATTGCTTCGATATATAGAAAACATTGAAAAATTAAGGAGGATGCTGATGAGAACATGCTTCTGTAACGCTTTTTAAACAAAATCATCATAGAAGTAAATACATGAAAGAAAATCATGGAGGTATAAAGTGTATACTGTAGCAGCAAAAGAATACTGGATGGGGAGAACAGATAGTGAGTCGGTAACTGAGATGTTTAGATTGCATCAAGTTGTAAGAATCGAAAATTTGGCAACTTTCAATGAAAAGCAAAAAGAAAGCGCTATCGGAATAATTGGATTCAGATGTGATGAGGGCGTACGGAGAAATAAGGGAAGAACAGGTGCGTATTATGCTCCGGATGCCATTAGAAAATCGTTATCTTCTTTACCGTACAATTTTCATTCAGATATCAAGCTATTTGATTTCGGGAATGTCAGCTGTGATGACGGAAATCTTGAAGAAGCCCAAAAAGAATTGGGCGAAGCCATAAAAAAAATATTGGACCTAAACATTTTTCCGCTGATTATAGGCGGAGGTCATGAAGTAGCGTATGGACATTTTCTGGGCCATAAAAAGTACAAGAAAGATATTGAAAATATCGGAATTATCAATTTTGATGCGCATTTTGATATGAGATCGTATGACGAGACAACCAGTTCCGGTACGATGTTTAAACAAATTGCGGATGAATTTGTGGCCGCAAATAAAACGTTCCGTTATTTATGTGTCGGAATTCAAAAAAGCGGAAATACAAAATATTTATTTGAAACAGCGGAACGATACAGATGTGAATATATTCGTGAAGATGAGATTTCTTTGCTTCATTTAGATAAAGTTAGCAAAAAGATCGACGAGTTTATTGCTAAAAGTGATACGATCATGCTTACTTTGTGCAGTGATGTTTTTTGTTCAAGCGATGCTCCTGGTGTTAGCGCTCCGCAGCCGTTCGGACTTGACCCGAAAATCGTTAAATACTTTTTAAAAGACATCGTAAAACATAAAAAGGTTTTAAGCTTTGATATCGCTGAAATCAATCCGACATTAGATGAAAGCGGTCTTACGGTGAAACTTGCCGCTACGATGTTGTATGAAATCATCGACAGTTTAGCATAACTTTATAGGTGGTTAAGATATGAAATTGGAATTTAGCTTAATTGAAACACTTTTCTTATCTGTTTTACTCTTGTTGTTCGGATACTTTATAAGAAAAAAGATAAAATTTTTACATCGTTTTTGTATACCAGCCCCAGTAATTGGCGGTCTGCTCTTTTCTATTTTCGTTATGGTGCTTAAGGAACTGAATGTAGGGACGATCACGCTGGATGTTTCGCTGCAAAGTTCGTTTATGCTGGCCTTTTTCACTACGGTTGGTTTAGGTGCGAGCTTTTCGCTCGTAAGACAAGGTGGAAAATTGCTTATTGTTTACTGGCTTCTCTGTGGTTTTGTCGCCATTTTCCAAAACGTGATTGGCGTTTCACTTGCGCAAGTTCTGGGGATTCATCCGTTATTGGGCGTTATGGCGGGAGCGGTTTCGATGGAAGGCGGTCATGGAGCGGCTGGCGCTTTCGGGCCGACTGTTGAAGAGCTGGGCGTTCAGGCAGCTACCACTATCAGCTTCGCGGCGGCTACTTTTGGCCTTATTTTTGGCAGCCTAATTGGCGGACCGGTTTCGAGATATTTGATAAATAAATACGATTTAAAACCTGAAACTTCAAATGAAGAAATTAAAACATTTGAAGCGGTCGTTGGTATGAATAAACATGATGAGCCTTTAACCTCTCACCGTATTTTTACGCACATTTGCTTGATCACGTTTTGTATGTGTCTCGGCGTTATTATAAGTAAATCTTTTGCACAAATAACAAGCTTTGTTTTGCCGGAGTATGTTGGCGCGATGTTTTTAGCCGTTATTATCAGAAATCTTAATGATCGTTTTCACGTTATGAAGTTTGATTTGAAGTGTGTAAACCTTATCGGAGATGTTTCGCTGGGAATTTTCCTTTCTATGGCATTAATGAATTTGAAAATTTGGGAAATTTTCGATTTGGCGGTTCCGCTGTTCGTTATTTTAGTGTTCCAAGTATTGTTTATTATTTTGTACGGTATTTTTGTCGTATTCCGTTTGTTGGGGAAAGATTATGATGCAGCCGTTATGGTTGGCGGTTTGTCCGGACATGCTTTGGGAGGTACTCCAAATGCGATGGCAAATATGGGAGCGATTACAGAACGGTATGGAGAATCGAAGCGCGCATTTTTGATTGTTCCTGTCGTTGGTGCATTTTTAATTGACTTATTCGGAATACCAAGCATTATATCTTTTATTAACTTTTTTAAATAAAAGTGCGTCCATTGTTTTCATCCTTGTTTTTGCTACAGTTAACAAGGTAGTTGATTCCGATTTTCTATCCCCCCTCGGTGGCTACCCTGCTTGCTTACACAAAATTTTTGACGGTACAGTGCTGGGTACTATCAGGTCAATATAAAAAAGAAAAGTGTAAATAGATAGTAAAATAAAATTCGTTCGTCATTTTCTTATTTATGTCGCCAGGAAACGACAGTAACGACGAAGAATTTGACGACAAGTATTAGTTATAACCTCCTCTAATTTGATGCATAATAAAAGTGTGGAAAATTATAGGAGGTTATAAATATGGAAGTAAAAGTGATTATGCCTAATCCGAAAAGTAATTGGGAATCGTGCGTACAGAAGTACTGGCAAAAGGAAAAACAAAAGTGGGAAAAACGAAGGAATCAGCGTAAAAAATGAACGCTATAATGGGAATTTACTTTGTAATTATTATGATTATGGTTGTTTTGTGTGGAGTGACAGCGTGGCTTATTTTTCGAAAACTGAAATATGATAATAGTGTTTTTATGGACATGAACGATCAAGAGCTAAGAAAACAACGGAGTAATTAGAGCACCTAATATTATCCCTCTTGTGTAGACAGTTTGGTATAACCATCACTGTAAATACAGGAGGGATTTTTCATGGGGCAAGATAAGACCTATACAAAGTAGTATGAACCTCTTTCCCTATTGAAAAATTTTTTGATTAGCGATGAAAACAAAGGGAACCATATAAAATATTATGCATGTGATTTAATTGAGGAAAGGGATATATTTCATGAAAACAGCAGTTTTTTTTTCGCTTAATTTCACAAAGCTGGTAATTACCTTGGTTATCGCTTTTATTCTTGCTTTCATTTTATGTACAGTAACGGCTCATTCTGGCGATGAATCGAGCTCTTCTTACGAAATCCGCATTAACTTATGGTATCAGGAGCTTCAGCTTATTAAAGAGGGGAAAATAACAAAAACCTTTAAAGTGGCTTCAGGTGCGCTCGACACCCCGTCCCCAGTAGGAATCTTTCGTATTGTTTCGAAGGATGAGGGATGGGGCGGTGGCTTTGGAAGTTGTTGGCTTGGATTAAATGTGCCATGGGGGACATATGGGATACACGGTACGAACAAACCTTATCTTATCGGTCAGCATGTTAGCCACGGCTGTTTTCGCATGCGAAATCGAGATATAGAAGAACTGTATGAGATCGTTCCAATAGGAACAAAGGTTATCGTAGAAGGGCCCATTACCGGCCATAAAGATTTGACGTATCGTGTACTGGTACGCGGCTCGCGTGGAGCGCTGGTTCAACTTGTCCAGAATCGTCTTCAGGCTGCTGGTTTTTATCAGGGTAAGTGTCACGGCATTTTTGATTGGAGTACAGAACAAGCCGTGATTCAATTTCAAAAACAGAATCATTTGCCTGTAACGAAACAGATTCATGATACAGATTTACTTTACTTAGGAATTATTGAATAATAAAGTTTTGAGATTACGGTATAAACAAGAGCAGCCGTTTCGAAAAAAGAACGGCTGCTCTTGTTTGGGTTCTAACTGATGTAAACAATCCCCTCCCACCTAATATGGTAATGCTGTCCATCCATATTCACTAAAATATAATCAGGAAAAACTTCCTCTAGTTTTCCTTGGATTTCTTTAATCGGAGTTGCAACGGAGATGTTTTTTCCCTTTCTTTGGTTTAAGTGATTGAGCAATCGTTTCGTAAAAGTGTTGCTCTTTTTAGAAGTGGATTCCTCTTTGAGGGGAGAACCTTCTTTAGAGATAAGCTCACCAAAGGTAGGCTCTTCTTTAGAAATAAGTTCACCATTTGTTATGACCACTTTCTCAGGGGTGGCCTCTTTTTGAGTGTCAAGGCCGGCTATAACTTCCCCAAAATCGCCGTTTTAAAATTCCCCAGAAGGGCTCCTCACGAACCCTTCTGTTTTCGTGATGCAGCCTTCTTTTCCCGTAATCTGTAGCTTTCACCTTTCATGTTAAAGATACGAGAATGATGCAGAAGTCGATCCAACATCGCTGTCGCAATAACTGGATCTCCCAATACTTCTCCCCATTCACCAAATGACTTGTTGGAGGTCATGATGATAGAACCACGTTCATAGCGGCGAGAGATGACTTGAAAAAGATAGTGGGCACTTCCGTGCTCTAGATGCATATAACCCATCTCATCCACAATGAGTAAACTTGGCTTTACGAATGTGCGAAGCTTTTTCTCCAACTTTCCTTCTTGGTCCGCTTTTCGTAACTGGGAGATTAGCTCCTGTGCTGTAATGAAATATACCTTATGCCCTTGTCCAATTGCCTCAAGAGCGATGGAAACGGCAAGATGTGTTTTCCCAATGCCGGGAGGACCAAGAAAGATGAGGTTCTCTTTGTGTTTCAAGAATGAAAGGGTCATCAATTCTCGAATACGCCGTTCATCTACAGAAGTCTGCACAGAGAAGTCAAACTCGTCCAACGTTTTGCGAAACGGTAGTTTCGCCAACTTGAGTAACGTTTCCGTTGTACGTTGATGCTTCTGCGCAATTTCTGCTTCTAGAAGGCTGAATAAAAACGCAGAGTATGGTACATTATTCTTGGCAGCTTGTTCTGCTGCTTCCGACCACATATCGCATATGGTCGGTAAATTTAATCTTTGACAGTACTCTTCGATTTTCTCCATCATGACATCTCACCTCCGGTGAGCTCGTCATATTCAGAAAGCGAACGAGTATGTACCTCAAAATGAGAAGCGGGTTGAGAGCGGCCAACTCCAATGTCCTGTTTCTCATTTTGCTTTTGCGGAAGGAAAATCACGTTCTCGTGAAGCTGTTTGCACGAGATGCGCACTCCTTGATAGTAGGCTGTCACTTGTCCATCTAGGGACTCTTTGACCAGTATCTCTTTTTGTGAGTACTCTGGATCCACAATCCATTTCACGCCACGATAGGAGAACGTCCCGTCGAAATGCGTCTTGCGATAGGAACGATAACTTGTGTCATAGTCCGCTTTCTGGAGAATCGGCTGAAGCTTTTCTTCTGCCCAACGCTCTTGCGGAGAAACCCCTGTCGTATCGTTTTTCTTGCGGTTTCCAACGCGATCCAGCCATCGAAGAAGCTGTTGGTTCAGATCCTCTACCGAATCGTAAGATGTCCCTACATAGAATGAATTTATAATGTACTGAATGGCTCGCTCTACTTTGCCCTTTGTTTGAGCCCTGTAGGGCTTACAAGCCTTCGGAGTGAAGGAGTAGTAAGAGGCAAACTCCGCAAATCGTTCATTCCACTTCACCACACCTTGTTCCCGTCCATCTGTCACAGTCTTCATGTTGTCAAACAAGATATGTTGCGGAACACCGCCAAAATACTTGAAACTATGAATGAGACACTGCATCAAGTGCTCCTGGTCTTGAGACGTTGTCACTTCTGCATACTTCATTCTGGAGTATCCTAATACGGCAACGAACATTGTCAGCTTGACTGGTTCGCCATGTAGGATCACGGTGCCAATTTCTTTCCAGTCTACCTGCATCTGTTCTCCAGGCAACGTTTCATACCGTACGGTATACTTCGCTCTATGCGTATCCCGAAAGGGCTTGATGTAGTCTTTCAGGATCGTTCTTCCCCCTGTATAACCAAGGCTCTGGATTTCTCCATACAGTTTCTCGCTGTTAAACACACCATCTTCTATCATGCGTTTATGCAAGTAGTCTTTATAGCGGTCTAGTTTACTTCCTCGGCTCGTTCGTTTCTTTTTCAAAGGCGGGGAGTTTTCCCCAAGATACTTACGAACTGTTTTTCGATCAATCCCCAACTGCCGGGCAATGTCAGAGATAGACATTCCTTTCCGGTATAACTCCTTGATCATAAAAAATTCCCCTCTCGTAATCATGAACCATAGCTCCTCTCAGATGTCTATGGTTCTTATTGTAGGTTGGGGAATTTTATTCCGGCTATATTGGGGATTTTATCATCGGCTTTAACATGAGCGGTAGTTTTTTTTCTTTCAGGTAGTTTATACTGAGCTTGGTTAGAAACAGAGTAAAAATCGTATCCATTAGGCATAGGGTAGGCATGATAAGGATAGGCATTATAGGGGTAAACACCATGAGAATAAGATGGATAATACATTTTTTTCCTCCTTTTATTTATAAGGTACAATAGGAGTATATGCAAAATATGGTGAGATGCCTCAGGGTAAATGCCTAAGTCGTTCTTTTGATTTTATTATTGACAAATGCGATTTCGTTAAAACATCTCGAGCTGTTATGGATGATCCTGCATGAGGTCAAGCGGCATCTGCATACCATCCATTAACGAGGTGATATGCGGATGCATGTGAAAATTATGAAAGGGAATTGTACCGATAAGAATATGCTTGCCTGCTATATTTATCTCAAAGAGAAGTATAGGAGGGAAAAGCTTCATGATCGGAATTTACGCACGGGTAAGTACAGAAGAACAAGCGAAGAGCGGCTTCAGCTTGGAGAGCCAAGTGAGGGAATGTCGGAAAAAGTCAGGGACAAATGAATGCAAAGAGTATATAGATGAAGGGGTTTCTGGTGAGTTTTTAGATCGACCGGCTTTGTCACAACTTCGCCAGGACGTTCGAGATGGGTTAATTACGAAAGTAGTATGCTTGGATCCGGATCGTTTATCACGGAAACTGATGCACCAACTTCTTATCACAGAAGAATTTGATCGGCAAGGCATCGAACTTGTTTTTGTGAATGGAGAATATGCGCGTACACCGGAAGGGCAGTTATTCTACAGTATGCGTGGTGCGATTGCTGAATTTGAGAAAGCGAAGATCAATGAGCGCATGAGTCGCGGTCGACGCGAGAAGGCAAGACAAGGTCGAGTGCTACGTGACTTTCAGGTGTATGGATATAGTTATAATAAAGAAACGGAACAGATGATTATTAATGAAGAGGAAGCTGCTATCGTTCGTCTTATTTTTGACTTGTTCACCAAACCAGGAGCTGTGCAAGGAATGAATGGCATTGCTCATTATCTTACAAAACAAGCGATCCCTACAAAGAAAGGAAAAGGGGTATGGCATCGCCAGGTGGTACGCCAGATACTGATGAATCGGGCATACATCGGGGAGTTCTATCAGAATAGATGGAACACAGAAGGGATGCTAGGTAACAAACACAAAGCTCCAGACGAGCGTGTGCCAGTGAGACAGCGTCCGAGAGAAGAATGGATTCATATTCCTTGCCCACCCATTATCGAACGAGAGCAATTCGAATACGCACAGAAGCTGTTGCAAGATTCACGGCGACGATGGGCAAAAAAAGGCTTACACCAGTATTTGCTGAGTGGTCTGCTTCGCTGCGCTCATTGCGGTAATACGATGACAGGCCGACGCGCGAAGAATTGGGGTAAATACGTATATGAGTATACCGACATTAAAAGTACAGCTGGAGCAAAGAACAGGGGATGTGGCCGGAAAGTAAAGCGTGAAGAGTTCGATAATGAAATCTGGAAAACGGTTCGTTCTTGGCTTGAGAACCCGAATGAGATCGCGGCGGCGGCCGAATACGATAAACAGGAAAGTGAAATTCCATTTGAACAGATGGAGATGGAACGCTTAGAAAAAGAAATAGAAAAAGCGAAAAAAGGACGTAAAAGAATTCTTTCTTTATTTGCTATAGGAATGGATAGTGGAGAAGAAGAAGTATGCGACATCATGCGTACATTAAAAGAAAAAGAAGAAACGGCGACAAAACAACTAAAAGAGCTGAAGGCTAGAATAAGGGAAGAAAAAGAAGCCGGATTTAATCAGAACCTGTTGAGCGAGGCGGCCGAGTATTATCTGTTCAAACATCCAGATGCTCTTACTTTTGATGATAAGCAGAAAATCATTCGTCAGTTAATTCGGGAGATTATCGTTTATGAAGATCACATTGAAATCTTCACATATTAATACGTATCTATTGACTTTAGAATTGAGATTTTAATGCATTTGCGCTCGTTAAAGAAAACAAAAAAGGATGTTTCCCTTCACGATCCAATTGGAACAGATAAAGAAGGAAATGAATGTAACATTAAACGTTATCTGTTGTGGATAAGTGGAGAAAGGAGAGACGAATTACTTCGGCAGGAAAATGAAAATTTCCAAACTGAAGTTATCGCCTCGCTGATGCTTTTCTTTGGTATATATTACTTTTTTGATGATCTGTTTTAACAAGTCATTTTTCTTTTCGATATCGTCTGTCCTGTGATACGCTTCGATAATGTGCCGTATACACGGTAACAGGTTTTCTTTAGTAGCCTCCTGTTCATGTATGCGAGCCATTTCTTCTTTCGCATTTTTTAGTGCCTCTTTCGTGTCGACAATGCGTGCCATAATGTTTTGATTCCTTTCCAAGTAAGTATCCACATCATAAATCCCAAGCTCTAATAGATCGTGCAGATTATTCTTTTGCTTCTCCAATTCGATCAACTGCTTTTCTAACTCTTGTATAACCGTTTCGGAAATAGCAGGTAGCACTTCTGTCGAAACAGACACTTCTTTTTCTACCTGTTCCATGTTTACCACATATTCTTTCAGCCACTTTTCTAGCTCATTTAGAACGGCACGCTCGACATATTCAAAACGTGTACCTTTGTTGCGACAGTTTACGTTACTGCATCTTATGTGTGGTGCTTGATGCACATATGGGCGCTTTACCATTGCAGCACCGCAAAAGCCGCAGCGGACTAAGCCAGCGAGGGGATTGGTAATTTTTAAGCCTGTACGGTTTGGTACAACAGTTTTATTTTGCAGATTGCGCTGGGCTTGCTGAAACATTTCCTTTGACACCAGTGGTTTATGCTTTCCTTCAACATCGACCCATTCTTCGCGAGGACGTATATAGCCGCTCCCTTTCTTTTTGTTTCGATATGTTTTTCGCCACTGCATGCGGCCGATGTAGACTTCATTTTTTAAAATAGCAGCAACGGAGTATGGTGACCATTGTTTACCGGCTGGAGAAAGAATTTTCATCTCATTTAATCGGCGAGAAATACGGCATGTTCCTATCTTTTCGTTGACATACCAGTGAAAGATGAGTCGTACGATTTCAGCTTCTTTCTCATTCGGTATGAGAATTAAATCTTTGCCACGATCATATCCATATGGTGGTTTTGTACCGATGTATTTTCCTTCTTTTACAGAAGCCAAACGGCCACGTTGGAGACGCTTGTTAATAATCTTAAGCTCCCGGCGTGCTATAAACGCTTCAAACTCGGAATATTCCTCATCGAATTCGTCTTCCAGGTCATAGCTTTTCTGTGGTGTAATGATAAGCGTTTTTGATTCTTTAAATGCGGCAATGATTGTGCCTTGATCGCGCATGTCACCACGGCCTAATCGGTCGATGTCCATGCATAAGACGGCATCATATACACCATCTTCGACCTCGGTAAGTAATTTGATGACTTCAGGTCGGTCAGCGATACGTTCGCCAGACACAATTTCTTCATATATTTTGACGACATTATATCGGTTTTTGTACGCCAGTTCTAGTAAAGCTTTCTTATGTTTGCTAAGGGTTTCGACTTCGCCCCGCATTTCAGCTTCAATGTCGGCGCGAGACTTACGCAGGTACATAGCAACGTGATTTAGGTCTTTCGGAAATTCACGCATGCCTTTTCCTCCCTTCTTTTGATACTGCTATCATTTTATGCTTAATGGATTACAATCATTTTTTTAAAGTTTAAAGCGGTTAAGCTGTTCTAAATGAATCGTGTTTTCTTTTATGTTTGAAAACTTCCAATGTTGTCCGCTCTGTCCATTCGCATATAGATGTACCGGGGGATGCAGAGATGGATGAACAAAAACAGGAGCGTAAGCCAGATTATGAAGGGAAACAAGGAAATACAAATATCCGGGTATATTTGTGCCGAATTCCAGCAAAAGAGTTTTGGTCCCGTGTAAACCCTGCAATCGCAAAGTGTTTGCAATTCCAAAAGCAAGACGGCTCTTGAAAAGGAGCCGCTATAAGACAAGCATAGCCTTGACAAAACATTTACAGGAACGATGGTGATTGGAGAACGCCTTAAAGAAGCACGAGAAGTCGTTGGACTAACGCAAGTGAACCTCTCTCCAATAAATTGGAGAGCTTCTCGCTTCATCGAGCCGACTATTGTCGCACTCTCCACGAAGGCTAGTTCCTAGCCTAGCGTGTCTTACGACACGTTTTGTAGTTGTTGTACTGCCCGTTTGAGAATGTTTTTGGCGGCATTTACATCACGGTCACATTCAAATCCACAAGAAGGGCAACGATGTGTCCGTACAGCCAATGTTTTCTTTACGATTTCATCACAGCTTGAGCATTGTTGACTTGTGTTTCGTGGATCAACCAGAACAACACGCTTACCAGCACTTTCAGCCTTGTAAGTGGTGAACTGCACAAGTTGATTCCACCCTGCGTCTGCAATACTCTTTGCAAGATGATGATTTTTCACCATGTTTGTGATTTTCAAGTCTTCAAAGGCGATCAAATCATAGCGATTGACCAATTGACGCGAAATCTGATGAGCATTATTTCTGCGCTGATTCGCAATGTACTCATGCTTCTTGGCGAGGAGTACCACAGCCTTTTTACGGCGGTTTGACCCTTTCTTTCGCCTTGATACGATACGCTGTAACTTTTTGAGTTGTCGCTCGCTTTTACGCAAATACTTGGGGACATGATAAAAATCACCATCCGATGTGATCGCCAGATGCTGTAAGCCCAAATCTACACCGATCTTTTTCCCTGTTGATTGCGTTTTTGTTTCCATTTCACAGGACAAACAAACATAATATCGTCCATTTTTAGCGATGACTGTGCACGTTTTGATTATACCTTGCACTTGACGATGTAGTTTGATTCGAACGGTTCCAACTTTGGACAGCGTGATGTATTTTCCTTCGAGTGAAAATCCTGATTGCGGATACGTGAAACTGTGATAGCGATTCATCCCTTTGAAGCGAGGAAATCCTGCTTTTTCGCCACGCTTCAACCGTCTGAAAAAGGCTTGATACGCTTTATCCAGACGTTCGACTACGTTTTGTAAGACTTGCGAATGAACGTCCTTATACTCTTCACACACCTTTTTCAGCGCAGGTAACTCTTTCTTTTGGGAATAGAACGTCAGGGATACACCACACTTTTTATACGCCGTAATTCGCTGTTCAAGCAAGGCGTTATAGAGCCATCGGCAATACATGAGCGTTTCGTTTATTCTTTCTCGCTGTTCTTTGGTTGGCTCAATACGAAACTTATACGTTCGTAGCATTACGAATCTCCTTTTTTCTGATTTTCGATATAATTGCGAATTACATCTTCTGAGATCGAACCAATGGTTTCGATGTAAAAGCTACTGTTCCAAAGATGACCGCCCCATAATCTTTTTTTCAGTTGTGGAAATTTCAAAAACAGTTTACGGGCAGAAATTCCTTTCAGCATTTTCACAATATACGAGGGGGGGGGATCTTTGGATGAGCAGAAGCAAAAACGTGAATGTGGTCTTGTTCGCCGACTTCCATCATGACGACTTCAAACTCTTTTTCCTGTGCGATTTCTTGAAAAAGGTCTTTCAAGTAGCCTTCTATCTCGGAAGTGAGTACTTTTCTTCGGTATTTTACAGACCAAACGATGTGATAATTAACATTGTAGACACAGGTTCGAGCATGTTTTATGGTAGATTTTTTCATACATATAGTATATCACAAAATTGATCTTTGATATCTCAATGAGCTGTGCGGTGATAGGTATAGCGGAGATCGAAAAGCGAAAAATGTCGCGGGCTCTCATGCCAAAAGTTCTGGAGAGACGGAATGTAGAAGGTATGGCGGGATAGGCTGCTAAGGAGTATGGGGAAGAGAGTGGGATAAAATAGCTGGGGCTCACTGAAAAAGCGGTAGGGAACTATCTCTTTTCAACGAATAAGAGAATGAGAGTAGCTACAGGGCCTAAAAGTAGGGAGAGTATGAACCAATTTAATCCTGTTCTATTTTTGCCTTGGGCTAATCCGGCATTGATTAAGGCGAGTGTGCCCCAACCTACAAAGAACTCGTTTTCCATATCAGTGTCTCCTTTTTATTAAAATCTCCGCTGAGCGATTAGCAAATCTCTACTGGAATTATACATTAGGCAGTATATAATTGGTAGATAAAAGTTACCGATGTATAGGAAGTTCACGAAAGGGTTCATCATTATGAGATGACTTTTGGAGAAGAGGAAGATGTGTAAAAGTCCTGACATTTTATGAAATTTATAGTAAAATCATAACAAATGACGGGGGAGGATATAAAATGAAAAGATTATGGTTAGCCTTTTTGCTTGTATTTCTTTTACTGCCTGGTGTTGCGTCCGCGCAGGTACAGACTGAGAAAACCGTGATTAAGCAGGTATACTATGACCCAGAAGTAAAGTCATATTGCATCGAAACGGATGAAGATGAAGAGGGTGCGTTTTGGTATCTTTGTATGTTTTATATGGACAAGGAGAATAAGGCACTAACGAAAGCCTTACAACAGGCGTTATTGAATAAAAAGATTGAAGTGACATATGAAGATTATGAAAGCGAAGACTCGGAAGACTGGGAAATGATTGAGTTTGTTGTTTTAAATTAAAGATATGAGAGGGTTGTGCTTGCGGCCCTCTTTTTCTGAGGTGTTTGTATGGCAGACGGTTTTATCAGTAAAAACTCAATTCCGCATGCGGCAGAGACATGGTAGGCTGATGGAGCGGGTAGTAGTCTAATAAAACACAAACGAATAGCTCAATTTATTATAAATTATAAAAACATATACATGAAATGAATAAAAACTCGGTGGTGTTTAAGGACTGATGAATAAAATAAGTGTGTTCGGAGAAAGGATTTCAACTGAGGAAGAACTTCGTTCGCTTATTGGGTATCCAGGCGACCTTGTGAATCGAAAGGTCATTTTCCATCTGGATGTTCATTGCCGAAATTTTATAGCTCAATCTCCTTTTTTACTCTTAGCAACAGCCGATCATTCAGGGCTATGTGATGTCTCTCCTAGAGGAGATGTACCAGGATTTGTATTCGTACTTGATGAGAAACATTTAGTTATTCCCGAACGTCCAGGCAATCGCAGAGTGGATTCCATGCGTAATATTTTATCTAATCCTCAAGTAGGTCTTCTCTTTTTGATACCAGGATTAGGAGAGACACTTAGGATTAACGGGAAGGCCTGTTTAGTAAAAGATGAAAAATTACTTAAACAGATGGAAGTCAATGGGCGTAGTCCTCTTGTTGGTATAGGTGTTGAAGTGGAAGAATGTTTTGTTCATTGTGCCAAAGCTATTTTACGTTCTAAGCTTTGGGGACCTGAAACATGGCCAGATAAAAAGAGATTACCGTCCGCTGCTAAAATGTTGGCTGACCATGCCAAAATGCCAGGAACCACTGTTGACGAAATTGCTGAAATACTTCGGGAGAGTTACTCTAATCGCCTTTAGTGAATTTGCCGAGAAGCCTCTTCGACGCTATCAAATGGAGAATTGCCTGTCGGATATCCCATATGCTTGTATGAAAAACTGGGTTTTACAAAGCTGCCATTTAGAAAAGAGAGATGGGTTGTCAGGAGATTTATGAAACGTTTAGACCGTTTTGGCGTATTAGGTTTGTGAATCCAGAAATTTATTGTCAAGAGGAGGAAAAGATATGTGGAATCCTGTAGATACCCGTTTTTATGCTAAAAAGCTTCCAGTGGCCATTGCTGCGATCGGCGACGGAGCGGAAGCCAATTATATTCGTACTTTGCTTGAACAACTTGACGTCGTGACGCTTTTGCACGCCATCGGCACGCCGGATGATTTTTTACAAGTTATCAGCCAGAACGAAAGCGCTCCCCCGTATCTGATCATCAGTGCCCACGGCGACAAGGGCGGCCTTATTTTTGGAGAATACATAGAAGAAATTGACGTATCCAGTTTGCAGGACGGAGTCATGCGTCCCCCCGTCATCGCCGAAGCGATTCGCCTTCCTGGTACGGTGGTGATTAATACCGCCTGCTCGGCCGGTGTTAAAGAAGCGGGGGAGGCGTTTATGAAAGGAGAGATTCAGGCGTACATCGCGGCTGACGAGGATGTCACCGGAGAAACGACAGCGCTATTTCTCATGCACTTTTTCTACCGGATGCTGAAAGGAAGTTCACTTGAAGAGGCGTGGGAACACGCTGCCTCCTATGATGAGGAGAGTCGTTTGTATCGTTTATACCTGCGTGATGGTATTTATAAAGTGGGGGACGACGGAAAAAAGCAGATCATTGAAGGATAGACGGCATCCTTAATAAAAAAACGCCATTAATTCGCGAAAGTAACAGCCTGTAATCAGGCGTTTTTACATTTCTAAAATTATTTTCTACGGATAAAATTACCAACCTATCCTATGTATAAATTACTTCCTATGCGGAATTGTAAGAATATCAAGTACCAAAATCATCTACATAGGAGGAATGAAGATTATGCCACGTATGCAACAAAACCAACAACAAGAATCACGTAACACCAATCAATTACTGGCTCCACAAGCACGCGTAGCTTTAGATCAAATGAAATATGAAATCGCTGCTGAATTTGGTGTGGTATTGGGGCCGGATACAACATCACGTCAAAACGGTTCTGTAGGTGGGGAGATTACGAAGCGTCTTGTACAAATGGCAGAGCAACAATTAAGCGGCAGAACAGGGCGTCTGCAATAAATTTCTTCATAAAACCAGCCCTATTCCTATATTCTTGCATACCATATAGGGATGGGGAACAGTCAGAAACCTTCCGGGAAAGTCCGGGAGGTTTTTAACTGTGGTTGTGGCATAGATAACGAGAAAAAAGCCGAATTTGGTTGTCGAGAGTGTTGATTACAGATTCTCCGAATGGATATGAACGAATACAGAAGAACACGCACAACAGTCTCTTTAATCAATTATCATTTCGTTTTTTGTTCTCGATATAGAAGGAAAATATTCCTTCGTGCTGATGTAGAGGAACGTTTCAAACAGTTGGTGCAGGAAATATGTGAGGAATTGGAAATTATCATTGTTGCTTTAGAATGCGACAAAGACCATACACATATGTTTCTAAATGTGTTGCCAACATTTAGTCCTGCTGATATTATGGCAAAAATCAAAAGAGTAACTTCTAAAAAGTTAAGGGAGGAATTTCCACATCTTCAACATTTGCCAAGTTTATGGACACGTTCCTATTTTGTATCTACCGCAGGAAATGTATCGAGTGAAACAATGTCACAAACAATGACGGTTAAAGTCAAACTACTTCCAACAAAAGAACAGACTTCTATTTTGCGGCAGATGAGTCAAGAGTATATTTCGACTATCAATACGCTTGTATCTGAAATGGTCGCGGAAAAGAAAAGCACAAGGAAGTCGAGTAAGGATGTTTTTGCTCACTTGCCGAGTGCGGTCAAAAATCAAGCGATAAAAAAGGAACAGGATTGAAAGTGATGGGTGTTGATTTGGGATTAAAAGTCCCTGCTGTCGCTGTGACAGATGATGAAAAGGTTCGCTTTTTTGGTAATGGTAGACAAAACAAGTACATGAAGCGAAAATTCCGTTCCGTTCGTAAAGCATTAGGGAAAAAGAAAAAACTCAATGCCATTCGTAAGTTAGACGATAAAGAACAGCGTTGGATGAAAGACCAAGACCATAAAGTTAGTCGTGCAATCGTTGATTTTGCAAAAGAAAATAAGATTTCTATTATTCGCTTGGAACGACTTGCGAACATCCGACAGACGGCAAGAACAAGCCGTAAAAACGAGAAAAACTTGCACTCATGGTCATTCTATCGCCTGTCCCAATTCATCGAATACAAAGCAAAATTGGTTGGCATCAAAGTTGAATATGTGAATCCTGCTTATACAAGCCAAACGTGTCTTCAGTGTTCCGTAAGGAATAAAGCACAAGACCGTAAATACAAATGTGAATGTGGCTTTGAAAAGCACAGAGATGTAGTAGGTGCAATGAATATTCGATATGCACCTGTGATTGATGGTAACAGTCAATCAGCATAGGGAACTATATGTTCTGCCCTATGAGGGGTGATGGCACACCCTAAACTTCGGGGTTGTTCAAAACAGAAATGGACTGCGAACGCTAACTACCGAAGAATCCCATCGGCTTTAGCCGTGGGAGTGTCAAATCAATGCGATTGTCCAGCTTGCTACTGGTGAAAAGCAGGTTGCCGTCAGGGGACAGAGCTGCACCGTACGGTTCTTGGCCAACCGTAATCTCATTAACAGTTTTTGGTCAAATTTGAACCAAAACGGTGTTTTTAATGGTTGTTTGTTTGCCATAATGGGCATTATTAGGCGTTATAGTAATGGTTCTATTATGTGGCTCAGCTAGTTTTTTACTGTCTACGATGGTGTTGCAAAACTTATAATCGTTGAATGGTAAAGGGTAAATATAATCAATTATGCATAATCCTATAATTTGTAAAAATAGGTCTATGAATTAGGTGGAAAATATTTTAAATTGTTAATATATGTATATATTGGGCGATGCATGCATTATATGTAACTCATTTCCTTTACGTCCGATTCAAAAAAAGAAAGAGTGAAGACGAAGTGTTTGGATCGTTAAAAAATATATATGATATGTATAGGCTCGGAAAAAGTGTTGTGAACTCAAAAAGTTTTCAAAAATCACTCAACAGGGCGGAAAAAGAATATCAAAAGAGAAGGAAAAAGCAGGAGGAAAAATTAAAAAGAACAAAGGCTGGAAGAAGGCAATTAAAAGAAATAAAAGCTTATGAAAAAGCTACAAAACAATTGTGGAAAGGGTTCACTCAGTCCTTTCAGACCTTAGGTAAGGTATGTACTTCCGCTAGAAAACTCGCAACCAACCTATTGCCCATTGAACAGATTTACAAATTAAAGAAGATCATGAAGGCTGAGGTGATAAAGAAACAAAATTCCGCTATTAAAAAGTTGCAGAAGCCAAAACCCATTCAAAAACCAAAATCAGTCTCCCCATCACCTCCACCAAAGCGTAGTATGATGGATGATCTGGTAGTTGGATTAAAGAAGTTTGGAAGAGAGTTCAAACCTGCTTTTTCTCACGGAGCCAAAGAGCTTGCTACGCTTTCAAATTATAAACCCTTAACTAGGGAATTAGTTGGAAAAGAGAATTTTGACGCATTAACAGACAATAAATGGACGATGGATGATGTGAAAGCCGCAGGCGGAGCATTAGAAAATTTGTTTTTGGGAAGGCTTAAGATTGTCAAAAACATCAATAAAACGGTTAAAATTACAAAAAGATTGGATAAAGCGAAACAGCCATTACAACCGCCGAAGCCGAAACAATCCACTGGGAATGCAACTAAGGGGATGGGTAAAGTTCAAAATGCTTTACCTAACCTAGAGAATGCAAAGATAGACCCTCGAAAACTCACAGACTACGCTCTAAATCCGGAACATCCAGTGGGGGGCAATAAAGCGAAAGTGTTTGAAAGTGCTCTAGGATACAATAAATCAAATGCCGATGAATTAATGAAGCAGGTTCAAGAGAAGTTACCTCAGAGTGAAGCTATCTTGGGGAAAGCAGACCAATATGGACAAAGGTATACTGTGGATATGCAGATAACAGGTCCAAATGGTAATACAACAACAGTCAGAACAGGTTGGATTATTAAACCAGGTTCAGATGTACCAGAGATGACAACAATATATGTAAAGTAGGTGATTAAATGAGTTTTGATGAACTCGATACTGTCGTGATATTAAATGATTACCCAAATGAAGGGATAAAAAAGGGTGATATCGGGGTGGTAGTTTCAGTGCATACAGTTCCGAATGAAGCATATGAAATCGAATTTGTAGATGATGAAGGTAGAACTAAATCCATAATCGTACTTGAGCCACATGAGATAGAGAAGTATGTGGGCTAATTGGTAACGGTTACCCGTGCTGAAAAAACGAACGTTCGCGCTGATGGGAAAATATAGACGGGTTTACATCTTAAAAACAAGATCGTACAATACAACCAATAAACCAAACACTAAAAAACTTGACAAACACGCTTAGACCAACTTTCAAAGGCTTATTCCAACTTTAACGATAAGGAGGAATGAGCCTTTTTTGCATGCCCTAAATCAAAGGAGGAAAAGGAAAATGGCAAAGCAGGTACAGGAAAAGGTAGGTCTAATTGCACAGGCAGAAGCAGAGTATGAGGCAATCGTAGACGAAGTAAGGGGATACTGCCAGAAAGCACGAGAGTTACGACAACAGGCGGACGAACTTAGACGTTCAGGTAATATCGCCCCAAAGGTAGCGTCAGAAGTAAGGAAACTACTCGAACAGGCTGAATACTTTTACCAGTTGGCAGACGAAAAGGACGGACACCCAAGACTGGAAGCAATTCGCCGTTTGGAAGAACTACAACGTGAAGCATCTGGATTAAGGGAGACTGTACAGCATAACGAAAGTGTGTTAGCCCGTCAGAAAAAGGAATTGGACGTAGCAAAGGAAGAAGCGGCGGCGATGATTCGGCGGGCAGAGGAACGAATACAGGAAACGGAAAAGCTAATAGCTTCCCAAATGGCAAAGCTGGAAGAATTGGAGGGATAGACGAATGGCGCAACTAAGCCCCGAAGCAGTAGAAGCACGCCGCCAGTACGAAAGAGAATACAGACGGAAGTGGCGGCAAAAACCCGAAAACAAAGAAAAGCAAAGAGAGTACGAGCGCAGGTACTGGGAGCGAAAGGCAAAGCAGTCCAAGGAATAACCCATACAGCCCCACGCTCTTATAGTGCAAACCGCATCAACAAACAAAGCAAGGACATATTACCCGACAAGGAACGAAACCACGATACAAACCAAATACGAAGGTCGCAGGAGGAATAACAAAAATGACGGAGCATGAGAAATTCTTATGGGAAGAACTGAGCATGGCAAACGAAAGCCATACGAGAATCCTAAACCTGTTAGAATGCTATATCGACTTTGTCGTTGGAGTAGGATTGCAAGACGAGTTTCATGCCTACCTGGCAAAGAGAGTTACACCAAGCCGAAATGGATGATGAGATAAAAGCTGGGGGCGTATAGTCCTCCCCCGGTCGGGGAAACAAACCTCATGAAATAAGGTAAGGGGTGAAAGGATGGAGAAAAAGCTCTGCGGAGCAAAGACGAGAAGCGGCGAGCCTTGCCAGAAAGCGGCGTTGCATAATGGACGGTGCAGATTGCATGGTGGAAAATCAACGGGGCCGAAAGACCGTTCCAAGCTAAAAGGCAACAAAAACGCGCTGAAACATGGGCTGTATGAAACGATCTGGCTGGATACGCTGACAGACGAAGAACGGCAACTGTATGCAAGAGTATCAACCGACCCGACAACCCAAGTGGAAAACGAGTTCAAACTGTCCGACATACGCATCCGGCGCATGTTGCAACGTATCAAGCAGGAAGAAGAAAAGGACAAGCCGAATCAAGCTGCTATCCGAGCCATTGAGGAAGCGATCACGAAAGTACAGATGAACAAGGCAACACTTATTCGGGAAAACAGCAGGCTGGTGGAAAGGAACGGAACAGAAAGCGATGGAGCATTAGACCAACTGGCAGTCATACTAGAACAGGCGAGAAAAAAGCATCAAAAATGATTCGGGAAGCAAACAAGGCAGACAGCTTTGTTCGCTTCCTTTTTTGTGGTTCGCGCAGGGGATACGCGATAATAAAATGACAGTTGGCTTACCACGATCACGGTTAGCGCATGGCAGGAAGGATAAAAGGAATTGTGATTCGTATTACCCAGGTCGTAAACTGTAACAAAAAATAGGAGGAACTGGAAATGGTTCAAGAGACAATCAAGAAGGTGGTCGGGTATGCCCGCATATCTTCAGATAGCCAGATTGGAAATACATCCATAGCGGAGCAGGTAAGGAAGATAGAAGCATACTGTATCAGCCAAGGCTGGGAACTGGCAAAGATGTTCATTGACGAAGGGGAAAGTGGAAGCACGAAAGAACGTGGCGGCTACCGAGATATGATGCAATACATAGAGCAAACGGAAAACGAGATCAGCGGTATCGTTGTCCTCAAGGCAGACCGCATCCATAGACGGCTGAAAAATCTGCTGGAACTGATTGAGGACGAACTGGAACCGAAAGGGATTGCTTTCATTAGCGTGTCGGAAAACTTTGATACTTCCACCCCGCAAGGGATGCTGTTCCTGCAAATGATCGGCTCTTTTGCAGAGTTTGAACGCAAGATTATCAACGAACGGACGAAAAGTGGACGGATTGCCACCGCTAGAGAGAATAAATACGCAGGTGGGGGTGTGCCATACGGCTATCAGGTAGTGAATGGGACGATCTTGTTGGACGAGCAACAAGCGCAGACGGTGAAAAGTATCTTTCAACTCTATGTAGAGGGGAATAACCCATACAAAATCGCTTGCAAGTTGAACCGAGCAGGCATCACAACGAAGACGGGTAAGCAATGGACAGTGGTACAGGTACAAAACATTTTGAACAACGAGACGTATACAGGTTTTAATATGTACAACGGGCTAAAGGAGAGGAACGGCATTCGGCAGAAAGACGTTTTCCCTCGTATCATTAGCCGCCAGTTGTGGAATAAGGCAAGGCAGGTTAGCTAAATAGGAGGATGAACAAATGAGCGAATTCAAAGAGCCAATGATGATGTGTTCTAAGGATTACGACGAAATGATTGACATGGCTCTAGCCATGAAGGATAAAGAATGGTTTGAGGAACTGGTTACCAAGCAAAAGCGGTTACGTGAACTAGAGATTGAGATGCGCCGCGAATTAGGTGTACTTGACTAGGATACGAGCATACTCCACAGCAGACCAACGAGAACAGGGCGAGATGACGTTCTTATGTAGGATTACCACAAATGACACCGATGATGGGAGATACAAACAAGAGCGAACCATCTCACAGGGTTAAACGTTATTGTTGACCCCAAGCAAAGCACGTGTCATAATCTCCATACAGTATTCAATTGTGATTCAGGGGGATACTGCTAACTTGGTAAACTTCAACTCTTAGAGCACTTGATTGTCTGTAATGGGCGACAAGTGCTTTTTTGCGTTCAACAGTCAGAAACGGACAGCGCCCGATAATTACTTAATTAGTCGAGTAAGTGTACATTTTACAATCACAAGTAGCCAAAAAAGCGTATGAGAACGGGAGTGTAGCGTGTGATGAAGGCAACTATATCTATCGACAAATTTGTCATGGAGTACAAGGATGTGCCGCTTGGGGCTTATTACGGATTGATAAGAGATGCGGCGATGAACGGGTTTCAAATGAAAGAAACGGTGTATTGGGGCGAATACTGCTACGAGTTGCATATACGGAAAGAGAAGAAAGCCTACCTACATGTATTTTACAAGAACTTTAGGGAGACGAAGGGACATTTGCATACTTTGCGACTAGAGACGCGCCCCGAACATTACTTGCATTTTTATGAGTTGCTGGAACCGATACGCAAGGTGGCAAGCAGGATATACTTTGTTGGCTGTGATGTGGCGTATGATGTGCGTACCTCATTGGAACATGTGGTGGTGATCCCGATGCATGGTAAGAGAAAAATGACTCATGAAGGAACAACGAGGTATTTCGGATTACCTTGTCAGCGCAAGACAAACGGATACTGCCGCATTTACGATAAAAAGCTGGAGCTATGGGAAAAGCAAAAGATCATGCTTGACCACGAGTTGAGCCGTATTGAGATTGTCTACAAGCCCGATAAGAAAATACTGTTGACGGATGTGAGCGGACATCCACCAGAGCAGAACAAGCAATATTTTGCGGCAGTGGTACCAGATTGGAGCGAACTCCCTAAAAGACGGGCAGAACAGATTCGCAACTTGAGGGATGGAGTAGATATGTATGATCGTCGTATTCGAAAAGCGGTAAAAGAAACCCTTGCCGCCCGGTATCACGTAGATTTCAACCAGTTAGCAAGGGAACAATGGGAATCGCTCGTTGAAGTACCTTGTGCGGTATTGCTGGGGGCAGCATAAACCGCAGATTCAACAGCGACTGGTGTAACGATTTCGCATATACAGTATACGACCTTCCCCCAGAGGAAAACGACAGAAAACATACAGGGTTGTGCAGATTTTGGAAAATATCGTATACTACGCATCATTGTTTCCTGTTGGTGTACGGGAGAGTAAAAAATTTTGCTCGGCACTTAAAAAACAACAACATTTTGATATATGTCTGATACAGACGTTGAACGATGAGAAAATGGACTGGCTGGCGTCCCGTTGCGGGTCACTTGTTGACTAACGCTTGAGCTGAGGTTGCCGACATTTTTTCCACATTCAACGTATTTCATAGACAGAGGTGATGCCTTGCATGCACTACAAACAGAAGCATATTTACATTGGAGTTGACCTGCACAAGAAAACACATACGGCTGTGGTAATCAATTGCTGGAACGAGAAGCTGGGGGAAATTACGTTTGAGAACAAGCCCGCCGCTTTTGATGAACTGACCACGTATGTCAAGCAGTTCAAGAAGCGAGGCATGACCCCTGTGTATGGGTTGGAAGATGTAGGCGGGTACGGCAGGGCATTAGCGGTGTACCTGCTGGAAAACAAACAGAAGGTGAAGGAAGTAAACTCCGCTCTTTCCTACGCCGAGCGCAAAAGTTACCCGACCACACAGAAAAGCGATAGCTGGGATGCGGAGTGTGTAGCAAAAATCCTGCTAAACAAGCTGGACATGTTACCCGACGCAAACCCGCAAGACGTATACTGGACGATTGGTCAACTGGTGACGAGAAGGAATGGCTTGGTGAAGGCATTGATCTCCCTTAAAAACCAATTGCACACCCAACTCAGTTACCATTACCCCAGTTACAAGAAGT
Organism: Aneurinibacillus sp. XH2; assembly: GCF_001439585.2. Taxonomy (NCBI): domain Bacteria; kingdom Bacillati; phylum Bacillota; class Bacilli; order Caryophanales; family Paenibacillaceae; genus Aneurinibacillus; species Aneurinibacillus sp. XH2. Next base: position 1,009,636 of record NZ_CP014140.1, read on the forward strand.
TTTTTAGCGATATAGACGGAAAATGTGCGCTGGCGTTTTGGGAGAAGTACCCCGCCCCGCATTTGCTGGAAGGTGTATCGGCAGAAACATTGTCGGCATTTTTGCGGAAGTCGAGCAATAACGCCTGCTCCACAAGGAAGGCGGAGGAAATATTGGCATTGGTTCAGGCAGATGGCGATACAACAAGAAAGTACCAAGAACAGCGCAACTTTCTTATCCAGAGCCACGTAAGAGATATACAGTTCAAAAAGAAGGAAATTGCGTATGTGGAGGAAGAACTAGGTAGAATGATGAAGGTACTAGATTTCCAACTGGAAACCATGCCAGGAATTGATTTGGTAACGGCATCTTCTCTAGTTGCAGAAATAGGTGACATTAACCGCTTTGCCAGCGCAGACAAACTGGCACGTTTTGCAGGAATCGCACCTGTTAATTTCAGTTCTGGCGGTAAGGGTACGAACCAAAAAAGCAGACAGGGCAATAGGGTATTGCATGGCTTGTTTTACAACCTAGCTGTCCAGCAAGTACAAGTTTCAAAAGGGAGCAAAAAGCCACGAAATCCATTATTTTACGAATACTTCAACCGCAAAAAAGAAGAAGGAAAAACGCCAACGCAAGCATTGGTATGTGTGATGCGGCGGTTAGTCAATATCATCTATGGCATGATGAAGAACAAAACAGCGTTCCGTCTTCCTGAAAAAGCAGAAAAACAAGCAAGCTGACTGGTGGTATTGCTGGTACATCTAGCAGCCACCGTTACTTTTCAATAGTCTAGCTTTACAACATAGGGGACGGATAATGCTTCGAGCAATCTAAATAAAGATTTTAAAAATTATCGAAAGACTTTTTTCAACGAGTATCCTGAATTAAAAGGGAAGGTTATTGTACATCACGCTATTGAGCAACAAATATTAAAAAGATATAAAGGGCTTTTCAGTGAGCAAGAAATACACGCTCTAGAGAATTTACGTGGAATCCCTAAGGAGATTAATAGTAGTCTTCATTTATCGACAATTAGAAAAGAGTGGAATAGCTTTTATAAGAATAACAAAAACCCAACCAGAGAAGACATAATTAACTTCATGTTGAAACTTGATAAGGAGTATGGGCATTTATTTAATCCACCTGTAAAAAAATGATTTGGAGGTAAGGCTATGAATTTATATTTACTAGAGCCTGAAGTTGCTGGCGGGCATGGAGAACAAACGATTTACGAAGATGGAGATTTTGATAAAGTAAAGTTTTTGCACTATGAGTTCTATGGATGGTTAGGTGATGAACTATTAGAATCAACACCTTGTTTTATAATTACTAGTTCTTTAGCAAAAGAATTAGTTGCCGCAAATCTAACTGGCTACAAGTTAACCAATTGTTTAATAACGACTAGTGAAGAATTCGAGGATTCTTCGCCCGACACAGAATTACCAGAGTTTAAGCAGTTAATTCCATTGGGAAAGGTTACTACTGAAGATAACACATATCATTTTTGGTCAGGTGAAGACTTTTGTCTCTCTGAAAATAATAGTTTAGTTGTTACTCAAAATGCATTAAGTATTCTACAATCGCATACTTTGAATCAGTGTAGTATTACAGTTCTCCATAAAAAATAAAATAGGTTTGACGATTAGACGATACCAATGTCGAATGAATTCATCATTCAACTAATACCACATATAATGCATGCCGAATGCCACAATACGAGTTAACTGTCTGTATTGTGGTCTTCTTTTGCTTTTGGCGGCGGTTAATGAATCGCCAACCCCCCAGTGTCGAATGAGTCGCTTTCTCCACTACCAACAAGCATAACCCAAATCATGCCTATATAATATTCCTGCGATTTCCCTGTACGTACATCATGACACATATTGGTTTACAACTCAGGGTACTAGTAATTTTATTAAGGTTGATAAGAATAAAATAATACAGACAGCTACTGCGCATAGAAAAGGTGGAGAAACTGTAGTAGGTCATGCTTTACAGAAACATGCAGGCAGAAATCCTGATATTTGGGGGAAAGTAAAAGGAGGTCCTGACCAGATAAATCAAATGGCACTAAAACATCTTCAAGAAATATTGAATGGACCAGGAGGATTTAAAAGAGTAAAAAACTCTAGAGGGATAGAGTTTCTTGAGAAAAAGCTTCCTGATGGACGTGGGGTACGTTTAAATCTTGACGGAACATTTAAAGGATTTATTGATCAGTAAAGGGGTTAGCCGAAATGGAAAACTTAGAGATTGTATTATTGGATTTTAAGAAAGAAGAACTTGAAACTCTAATTCATGAAGAACTTAAGTTATCGACCTTAAACATTAAATCATCACATTTTTATGATTTAAACTTAGGAAAAGATATAGAATTTTCTCAAGTAAAAAACATGAAAGAGGTATTATCACCAACAGGAACGGGCAATATTGTTCTAGAACAATTGCAATTAGGAATAACCCTGAAAAATGTAGTAATAGTTTTTTCTTTTGATGAGGAATACGGAGATATCGTTTTCAATTTTCCTGAAAGCGAAATATTTGTAGATGATAAGAGTGAGGTTAAATCGAGATTTAAAAAGTTAGTTAATTATTTAATGAATTTAAAAATCAAATATAATATTTCTAAAGTGATAATAGGTTACGAACCTGCTTATGATGAAGATACAATGTTAATCGAATTTAGCAATAATACTCTTAACTTGGAAAAGGTGCTAGAAAAAATACTTTATTAAATTCTTTGAGCCTCAAGAAATTCCTTGAGGCTCTTTTTATAGGCATATAGTGTCGAATAAACCGTTAGACCGACAATCTATACCTATAACTCCCGAACTCCTTGAATGATAATTTTTTGAGTTATCTTGTACGCACAGAATGAATTTGGAAAAGATGTCCTATTTTATGATTTTCATCAACGATAAACAATGGAAAAATCATCAGCTACCACCGTTTTTATCTCCAAAAACCTTACCTTTGTTTTCTCAACGTTTTAAAAATTTTTTTCGCAACTTTTTCTTCACTACCACCGATTACTATAGCGAGAGGATTACTCCAACTCGATTAACTCCTGGATGTCGATGTCTAGCACTTTGCATACTTTTTCCAATGTGGAGAGATAAACTCTGTCTACGTTGTCCGAACAAAGATGGCTGATGGTGCTGTGCTTGGGCGCAGCCCTGTGAGCCGGGCCAATTCACGTTGAGAAATGCCACGTTCTTTCAGGATTTCTTTCAGCTTGAAACGATGCCAGGCATTGATACGGTGACAGCATCCGCTTTCATTGCAGAAATCGGGGATATTCATCGTTTCACTAATTCCGATAAACTTGCAAGATACGCAGGAATAGCCCCTGTCCGAATGGGTTCGGGCGGCAAGGAAACTATTCAGAAAAGCAAAAAAGGAAACAGGGAATTATACACTATCTTTTATAACTTGGCTGTTCAACAAATACATATTTGTAAAGGTAGTAAAACTCCTCGAAATCCTGTGTTTTACGAGTATTATCAGAAAAAGCTAGCAGAAGGTAAAACCAAACAACAAGCGCTTATTTGCATTATGAGAAGACTTGTCAATATTATCTATGGCATGATGGAGAATAAAACCGCTTATATCATGCCTGACATACCTAACAGCAAAGTAAGTTGATATAATGAGTGGTAGTTACTGAACTGCCACTCTTTTTATAAAGTCATGTTTATTAGACTTTCCTAAGGGGACGCCAAAAGCTAAACCTGAACAAGTACATCATTATGCAACTAATAAAAGTAAGAAGTATACACCGCAAATAGAAGCGATTACGAAAAAGTATGGCTTAGATTTGGATGAGGCTTGGAATAAAGAATTGCTTCCGCATCAAGGTAGGCATCCGGATGACGATATTATGTGTTATTGTGAAGAAACTTATGGGATAGAGCAATACCAGCTTAAAGAGGGAAAACTCTTCAAAAGTTGGAACGAAAGAATCACTTTTTATTATGACCCGAACGAGGGGGAACGGCAAACAGACTACCTAGCGAATAATTTAGGGTGGTTTGTCGTTTCGTCTAAATTGAAGAGGGTTTTAGACAGTTTAGAAAAGGGTAATATTCAGTATTTCCCTGTTAGAATCATAGACAAGTGTACGAACGAGCCGCTGGAAGGTTATTTTGTGGCAAATATTATAAATGTGGTAGACGCGCTTTGTCTTGAACATTCAAAGGATAGTGTTTTTGAACTAGATGGAGAAAAAATATATTCGGTACAAAAATATGCGTTGACTAAAGAGAATGTAGCTGGGAATCATATAATTAAACTAAAAGGGGATGAGATACCAGTATTTGTGTCAGAAAAGTTTAGGGAAGAAATAGAGAAGAATGGGATTATTGGGTGCGACTTTCAAGAAGTAAAGGTAGTTTAGAGGTGGATACCGGACTAAACGTTTTGACTGGGAGTTCTGCATCTTAAAGGGGAGCATATCACAGTGTCATACAAGCCGGGTCTGCACCAGCATGCGAAGAAATTCTTTTTTTGGCTTCTACTCATTCTTTGGAAGTGTACCTTATTTTGCTTAGCAGTGCAGCCGCGATAGGATTGTCCTGCTGAATATAGTCACGCCAGTTTTTTTGTTTCAGTTCGACTTTTATTGATAATGATAAGTCTGTAACGTATAAAGTTGTATTTAAAGGGGGTTCCGTATTTTATTTTTTGGATAATTGTGGAGAAAAAAGATTGAATCCATCTGAACCGGATAAAGGTTGGGTTAACCAGTACTTTTTGTCGGGGAATGCACACACGAATATGGATCTGATCGCACAACACATACAACATATTTGGTTAAATGAAATATCCCTTATCGATATTCTTGGCACAGAAGCGAACGAAGTCGAAGATAAGGTACAGCTAAAGATTGAAAAAAACAAAATTTATCAGCACATTCATATCCTCGATGATAGGGAAAAAGAAGTTATTATTGGCCGCTTCGGGCTGGATAACGAAGAGGAACGGACACAGCGGGAGATCGCGCGTGAGCTTGGCATTTCACGTTCATATGTATCGCGGATTGAGAAGAGGGCTTTATTGAAGTTGTTTCATGAATTTTACCGCAAAAACGAGAATGCAGTGAAAAATTAATCGAACATATAAAAACAAACCGCCGAAAAATGGGAAAAAATTTTTCGGCGGTTTGTTTCTTATTTTAAAACATAAACTTTTATATTTTGAACGCCAAACTTACTTACATGTTCTGGTGAGCCTGGCACGAAAATATCCACGCGGTTGTTTTGAATAGCTCCGCCAATATCGGTGGCGTGTGCGATCATACCGCCTTTCGGAAGCCCCTGGAAGGAATAGCCTGTAATGTACACTTTGCTTCCAAGCGGAATCACATCTGGATCGACCGCGATGGTACCGACCTTCAGCTTATTGCCGAAGTAGTCCACACCTTCCCACCCGCCGTTTTCTTCAGGTGCAGCGGAATAAGCCGTTGCTTTTGAAAAAATGACGCGCTTATAGGTAAACTTTTTACCAGAGGCCGTTTTCACCGACGGACTGTCGGAAGTTTTGTTGGCTGCAATTGCGGTCGCTGGTTTGTTCGCTTTCTTTTTTGGTGCCTTTTTATCGTCTTGTTTCTTTTCTGGCAACACAAGTACGGTGCCGCCTTGAATATTTTGCGGGTCTACGTTTGGATTCGCGGCTTGCAGCTTTTGGACAGGAACGTTTAGCTTCTTCGCGATGGTCCAGAAAGTTTCTCCTTCCATGGCTGTATAGGTGTCCGGTAATTGAATCGTAGAACCGATTTGCAAGTTTAATGGATCAACGGATGGGTTGACAGCCTGAAGCGAAGTGAAAGGTAGATGATGAGCCTTTTCAATGTTCCACAGCGTATCATTTCTTTTTACTTTGTACTCTGCACCGGCGGCTATATTGGTGGCGCTTACGCATGCAGTTAATGTAAGTAAACCGGTAAATAAACTTTTTTTCATACAAAAAACTCTCCTCTCCTGATAGCCTACAAGGTTAGTTGCCGGGTTCGGGTTCAGGAGTTTACCCTATGCTTATCCATGTATCTTGATAAGCAATTCACCCCAAAAGAGTATCCCCTGCACTTCTTTATTTAAAGAAGTTTCGGCTTTTTTGTACCCCGACATCATAACACAAAAATCAAAAGAGGATCGCTGGTAATTATAAGTACTTAAAGTTTTATCTTTCTTTTTCTTGTAAAAGATGGGAAAGTGTTACGAATTTATACCCTTTTTTAGAAAGAATAGGAAGGATTTTCTCCACTGCAAGCAATGTTTGCGTCTGGTCGATACCGGAGTCGTGAAACAGAATAATATCTCCCGGTTTGGCTCCACTTGTTACTTTGTTAACTATGTAGTCGATCCCCGGATGTGCCCAATCGCGCGTATCTTGGTGGTATGACCAGATGACGACCGGATGTTTTTGTTTTGTCGAACTGAGAAGCACAGTATATGTTACTTCTCCTCCGGGTGGACGAAAGAAGCGCGGGTGTTTCCCGATTAGCGAGTAAATGACTTGATCGGTTTTGCGGATTTCATCACGTAAACGGGCCGTAGTTATGTTCTTCATACGCGGGTGGGTAAACGTATGGTTGCCGATTTCATGACCTCTGCGATTAATGTCCCTGATCACACGCGGATACCATTTCGCGCGCTGGCCCACGACAAAAAACGTCGCTTTGGCATGATATTTGTCAAGAATGTTTAGCAACTTAGCCGTATAGACAGGATGGGGGCCATCGTCGAACGTAAGGGCAATGAGTTTCCGCTTCGTGTCAACATGGTAAATAGGGGAAGCAGTCGATTTCGAGATTGCTGGCGCTGCTGGAAACACAGTGGCCCAGCAGCATAACAATGTGGCGATTAAGCTAACGAAAAGCTTCACAATTTTCATGTCTCTCACCGTTTTATGTAATGGTATGTATAATGTTTGCGCGTTTTTGGATAGGTATGCTTACAAAGGGTGGGAATGCATGCAGAATATTTATCGTGTAGGAAAACAATACTAAAGTGGAAAGCATTCCAGATGAGAGGAGCAGAAAACGGTGGATGATTTGCAACTAGCCCGGGCGTTGTTTGGGACGACAATGGGATTTCATATTATTTTTGCTACGCTTGGCGTGGGGCTTCCGCTGATGATTTTAACAGCAGAAGTTTTGCGCCAGTGGAAAAAAGACAAAGACTATGGCATTATGGCACAACGCTGGACGAAAGGATTTGCGGTGCTTCTCGGGGTGGCTATTCCTTCCGGCACCATTGCGGGTGTTCAGCTTTCCTTGCTGTGGCCTGGTTTTATGGAAGTCGTTGGGAAGGTTGTTGCTCTTCCGTTTCAGATTGAGATTTTCGCTTTTTTGTTGGAAGCGTTGTTCATGTCCATTTATGTGTATGCGGCCGATCGGTTGTCCGCGTCTATGCGCATTCTAAGCATGATATTCGTAGTGATTGGTGCGGCAGCATCCGCGATCCTGATTACAAATGTGCATGCATTTCAGGGAACGCCCGCCGGTTTTAGGATGGAAAACGGCGAAGTGATTGATGTGGATCCGTGGGTTGGATTTTTTAACCCGAGTTTTTTTGTATCGGCGGGACATGTTACTTTGTCTGCTTACATGACCGGCGCATTTACGATTGCTTCCATTGCAGCGTTTAAATTGTTGAAGAGTAACAGGGGAAGTAAGGAATTTTTATTTCACCGCAAAGCGTTAATGATGGCTCTTACCGTTGGCGGTTTGTTTTCTCTTGGCACGGCGCTGAACGGTCATGATTCGGCGCAAATGCTACACAAATACCAGCCGGAGAAACTTGCGGCCGCTGAAGGACTTTTTGAAACGCAGCCGTATGCTCCGTTGGCGATCGGTGGTTATACGGATGAAGCCACTAGAAGTGTCAAGTATGCGATCGAGATTCCGGGGCTGCTCAGTTTTCTTGCGGGCAACCGGTTTGACGAGGTAGTAGCCGGATTAAACGATTTTCCACGCGAATACTGGCCGCCACTTTATGTGCATATATTGTTCAACGCGATGGTCGGCATCGGTGGCCTGCTTCTTGCGCTATCTATCATTGGATTTGTTTGGCGTCATTTACTGAGGCGGGAAACGTTTCCGCGCTGGTTGATGTGGTTGTTTATTGTAACGGGACCGTTGGCAATGATCGGAATTGAGTGTGGCTGGATTTTTGCCTGCACCGGGCGTCAGCCATGGGTGTTGTACCGGACGCTTTTGACTGCTGATTCCGTTACTCAGGCAGGCAATATCGGGTTTTTATTTGTTCTGTTTGTTGGGATTTATATACTGCTCGGTTTGGCGACCGTGTTTGTGCTGCGCCACTATTTCAAACGCCATCCGCTTGTTAAAGATTTGGAGAAAGTGTCTCTCGGTTCATGAGGTACAGGAATAAGGAAGGGATGGAGGAATATGAGTAATGAATTGATCGCAATTGCTATGTTATGGATGTTTGTGTTCGTGTATTCAGTTGCTGCATCTATTGATTTTGGCACCGGTTTTTGGTCTATGATATACATGAACCGGAGGCAGAACAGGGCAACCAATATCGCTAACCGGTACTTATCCCCTTCGTGGGAAGTGACGAATGTGTTTGTTGTACTTATTGTGGTCGGGCTGATGAGTTTTTTTCCCGGTGCCACATTTACGCTGGGCACGGTACTGCTGATTCCTGGCAGCTTAATTCTGCTGCTTTTGGCTATCCGCAGCGCATTTCTTGTATATTCACATTCGATGGAAGGGTATGAAAGGCAGCTTGCGATTATATCTGGCATTAGCGGTCTGTTTATTCCCGCATTGCTCATTCTTGTTCTGCCCGTTACGCAGGGAGGATTTATTCAAGTAATAAATGGGCATGAGGAATTGTTGCTTGGGAAATTGTTGACAAGCGCAAGCGGGATTTCGTACATGGCTTTTGCCATCAGCAGTACATTCTTTTTGTCTTCGTTGTTGCTATCCGATTACTCTAGGGTCGCGGGTGAAATGGAAGCATACCGCTTATATCGCCGCGACGCCATTTTGAATGGCCCGCTTTCTTTTTTTACTGCGCTGGCACTCGTTACATCCATGAAAAGTGAGGCTTTATGGCTGTATGAAAATTTGCTACATCATTTCTGGCTGCTTATTGCATCGGCTGTAGCGTTCTTTATCGGCTATACGGCGTTGTGGTGGCCGGGAGGAAAGCGCGCTTCATTGCCCGGTCAGCCCCGTGTGGCGGTACTTGGCATCGTGGTACAATACTTGCTTGCCAGCTATGCTTATGGAAAAGCTCATTTGCCCTATATCGTGTATCCGCACGTTACCATTGAGTCCGCTTTTACTCATCCAGATACGTTCCGGGCGCTGTTTGTTTCCTACATTGTCTGCTTTGCGATTCTAACCCCGGGATTTTTATATTTCTGGCGAATGTTTATGAAAGACAAACGTTACGTAAAGCAGCCATAAACATTTTATTTGTTATTTCAGCGTTTCAGCTATGGTTAGAAGGCAGGAAAGTTGGAAGTAAGAAGCACGTTTTGTTTTTTCTTCTCCCTTTCCCCTTCTTTCACTATGAGAACGCCGATATCTGAATGAAGTCAAGTGCATAGAGGAATATTGTTTCTTTTTGATATGAATTATTTCTTTTAGAAATGTATTGTTTCTATTGAAAACAATACACACTGCTAATGATACAACACTTTAGCATTAATAAGTCAGAAAATTGGTTTTATTTTTGCAATAGAAGAAGGAGAGGAATGATTTTAATGCTTTTGGGGGGATAGGATGAGTACGACCGTTGGCGAGTTAGTAGAATGGACAGCCCGGAATTATCCGGAGAAGATCGGTTTGATATACCGGCGTAAAAATCAAGTATGGACGTATAAGCAGTTGGATGAGCAGGTAAATCGCTTTGCAAATGCCCTTATTGGGCTCGGTGTAAGAAAAGGAGATATTGTTTCCGTATTTTTGTACAACACGAGCGAGTTTGTGGTTGCGTTATTCGCAGCTGCAAAAATCGGTGCGGTTTTTAATCCGATTAATTATCGCCTAACCGCCTACGAGTTGCAGTATATTTTAAACGATGCCAACAGTAAAGTTTTGCTATATGAGGAGCAGCTGAAAGAGACGGTTCACAAAACAAAAGAGCTTGGCGTTAAGGTTGAATATTATATTTTTGTTGATGAGCAAGTTCCGGACTATGCCTGTTCGTTTTATGAATTGTTGGAGGAAAGTGAGGATCGTGCGCCGTTCGTTGAAGTTCATGAAAATGATTTATATATCATGATGTATACAAGCGGGACAACCGGGCGGCCGAAAGGCGTGCTTCACCGGCATCGCGATATGGTACACCATAATTTGCTGATGATGCAATGCATGGGACTTAACAAAAATGATATTGGCCTGTGCGTGGCTCCACTCAACCATACGGCTGAATTGCATACATCGTTTTTTCCGCGCATGCAGGTGGGAGCCACAAATGTTCTGCTTCATTCCTTTCAGGCTGAAGAAGTGCTGGCGACGATCGAAAAAGAAAAAGTTACCCATTTGTTCGCAGCGCCGACGATGGTGAATATGCTGTTGAACGATCCTTCGTTTGAAAGATATGATTTATCCTCTTTGCGTTTGCTTGGCTATGGCGGCGCTTCGATGGCACCTGTACTTATTAGACAATTTCAGGAGAAGGTGGGTGCAGATTTGGTGCAGATGTATGGTTTGACGGAGATGGGGCCGGTGGTAACCGTACTGTACCCGGATGAACAGTTGGCCAGGGCCGGATCGGCGGGCAAAGCGGTGATGACGCACGAAGTGAGAATTGTACGCACGCGGGAAGACGGCAGTCCTTCACACCCCGACGACATATGCGGCGTGGGAGAAATTGGAGAAATTATCGTAAGAGGTCCGTGTATGATGCTTGAATATTACAAGCGGCCAGAAGCGACGGAGAAAGCGCTGGCATACGGCTGGTACCATACTGGGGATATGGCTTCGTATGATGAAGATGGATATATTTGGATTCGTGATCGTATTGACCATATGATTGTTTCCGGAGCGGAAAATATTTTTCCGCGTGAGGTGGAAGACAGGCTGATAGAACATCCAGAGGTGCTGGAGGTGGCGGTGGTAGGCAAGCCAGATCCAACATGGGGACAGATTGTTGTTGCTTATGTTGTAACCAAACAGGGAAGTGCGGTGGATAGCAAAGAACTGGATGCTTTTCTTCTTAGCGGCGGCCAACTGGCGAAATATAAGCGACCGCGCGAGTATTACTTTGTGGAGCGTCTGCCTAAAACACCGAGCGGCAAAATCCAAAAATTCGTGCTGGAAAAACAGCTAAAAGAAGTACAGTAAAGCGCAAGTATAAAGCGGGTGAAAAAACTAAGTAAACCCCCGTTCTATTCGAGATAATAGAACGGGGGGATTTTTCTTATTGTTGACTATCTAGCCATTTATTTTTATTGTCAATTAAATATTGGAGCACCGGGTCTGGTTCACCTTGAATCCGGGTGAGAAAGTATTGCGAGAGCAACAAATCGTTGCGGGTCAAATCAAGATAGTCCGGATACGGGTGCGGCGTGAAATTCGGATAGAGCGCATAATACAGATTATGGTTAGGCATAACCCAGAGTTCTTGTGTAGCTTTAATGCCAGCCAACAGCTTATTACCGAGTTCCCTTTTTTCTTCATCCTGGTCACGCAAGTAAGCTTCGTATAGATAATTCATAATCGCGACCAAATGATTAAGGGAAGTATGGGTTCGCTTCGTTTCCGCGCTTCCTACATAATCGGGTACAAACACACCGTATTTGCCGATCTTCATACCATGCATAGCGATGTAACGTGTAAGATATGCGTTCCACTTGCGCAACGCATGCTGAACGGCGGCATCTGGCATGGCTTGCGTGAAGCGGAGCAGGAAGGTGGCGTTGTCTGCGTTCCGCCGGTTGTCCATATACTTATAGCCGATTTTATATTCCTTATTAAGCCATTCCGATCTCGGCTGTGTTTCCCAATATCCTTCTTTGTTTTGGTTTTTTACTGCCGCGTAAGCGAGATGGGTGGCGAGATTGACGAAAAATGCGCCGTTTTCTTCCGTGGAAAGGAAGGAAAGGGCGTGTAAGCCGTCTCCATTGGCCGGATTTCGGTAGAATGAGCCCGGTGCGTACGGACGGTAAGTGGACTCATTCGGATAATAGGCTCCATCTTCTCTTAATTTTTTATCTTTATCCAATTCTAATAACGCCGCTTTGGCTGCCGCCTGCTCGTTGTCCCAGCGAATAAGCGGCTGATTTCCCAGCATTCCCCATGTAACAGCCTCCGTTTTTGCATCCGCGTTCAAAACAAGGGAAAACGTATGACCGTTCGCGGCTTGCGCGTGTTTTATTGGCTGCTCCTTTTCCCTTATCTGTTTGTATACCGTATAACCGAGGGGCGCATAGGCTTCCGCCTGACCAATCCGATAAAACAGGCGTTCTCCGTCTACATAAAGAGCCGAAGAAAAGACAGGCGGAATGTAGCTGCTTTGTTTCCATGTTTTGGTTGGAACTGCTGACAATTGCGCCGTTTTGACAACCGTAGGATCGAAAGCAAGAATGCGCAACGGAATGGAGACTGCTCTGTCAGAAGCGGTATGTTGCACAAAATAAAGCACGCTTCCATTCTCCATCCGGGCCAGCGTTAAGCGAAAAGAGAGCCCGCCTTTTTTATACTGATAATGCGTATATACCGCATGCTCGTATGTATCTGTTGTAACCGAAGGCGTCACGTCGGCAACCCACCCACTGGCTTCAATACGGAACTCTGGAATCCCGTCCTTGTCAAGGTCAATGGGAAAGAAAGCCATGGACGCTTCTTTGGCACTTACTTGCGTTGCAAGTGCGATAAATAAACACAATGACAATAACAAACCGAACCAACGTGCAATCATCGTTTTCATCTGTCTTCGTTCACTCAGCACCTTTCCAAAATCTATCAAAAAATATAAAACTCTTTTTCAATAAAATCAATAGAAGAATGATAAAAAAGCGTCAAAGAAGTCTTTGATGCTTCTAAAACAAAAGGATGTTGCAGAAGCTTGAAATAACATAAAAACCAGTAATCTTCAACAATCTTTTCCACTTCTGAGGCAACGATGTGATGAAATGCTTGCCAGCGATCATGCATACATAATTTAATTGTATAAGAAATGAAGCCATAAGCGAAGAATTTTTTTTTCGGCTTCGAATCATGAAAGAACGGGAATACGATAAGCCACGTTTGTATGATAGTCTGTTGTTTGTTGAATAAATATACCTATAATAAGAGTATGGAGAAAGCAAAATATTACAGCTATTGGAGATGTTATCGAGTCATGGAACAAAACAAAAAATTCCGCGTAGAAAAAGATTTTCTTGGCGAAAAAGAAGTGCCGATTGACGCATATTATGGCGTTCAGACAATGCGTGCAGTAGAGAATTTCCCGATTACCGGATACCGTATTCACGAATCGCTAATCATAGCAATGGCGATGGTCAAAAAGGCAGCCGCGCTTGCCAATATGGAGACTGGACAGTTAAATCCACGCCTTGGTAATGCTATCGTACAGGCGGCGCAAGAAATTATTGACGGAAAGATGCACGATCAATTTATCGTCGATCCGATTCAGGGCGGTGCCGGGACATCCATTAACATGAATACGAATGAAGTGATTGCAAACCGCGCGTTGGAGCTTCTCGGACAGAAGAAAGGCGATTATTTCCAATTAAGTCCAAATACGCATGTTAATATGGCGCAGTCCACCAACGACGCGTTCCCAACTGCCATTCACATTGCAACGCTTTCTATGCTGGAAAAATTGCTGGTTACGATGCAAGAGCTGCACGATGCATTCGGGAAAAAAGCGAAAGAGTTTGACCATATAGTAAAAATGGGACGCACGCATCTTCAGGATGCAGTGCCGATTCGCCTCGGCCAGGAATTTGAAGCGTACCGCCGGGTGCTAGAAAGAGACATGAAACGGATTAAGCAGTCCCGCCAGCATCTGTATGAGGTAAACATGGGTGCCACGGCGGTGGGGACAGGCTTAAACGCTGATCCACGCTATATTAAGAGTGTGGTGAAACGCCTTTCGGAAATTAGCGGTTTCCCGCTTGTAGGTGCAGAACATCTTGTCGACGCGACCCAGAATACGGACGCGTACACAGAAGTATCGGCTGCGCTAAAAGTGTGCATGATGAATATGTCTAAAGTTGCGAACGATCTGCGCTTGATGGCTTCTGGCCCGCGTGTTGGCTTAGGAGAGATTTCGCTTCCGGCTCGTCAGCCTGGCTCTTCCATCATGCCAGGTAAGGTGAACCCTGTAATGGCTGAAGTAATTAATCAAATTGCGTTCCAAGTTATTGGTAATGATCATACGATTTGTCTTGCTTCCGAAGCTGGCCAGCTTGAATTGAATGTAATGGAACCGGTGCTTGTCTTTAATTTATTACAGTCCATCAGTATTATGAACAACGGTTTCCGCGTGTTCCGTCAATATTGCGTGGAAGGTATCATGGCGAATGAAGACAGGCTGAAAGAATACGTGGAGAAGAGCGTAGGCGTGATCACCGCGGTCAACCCACACCTTGGTTATGAGACGGCAGCTCGCATTGCGCGTGAGGCGATTTTGACAGGCAAATCGGTTCGCGAATTATGCCTGTATTACAATGTACTAACGGAAGAGGAACTGGACTTGATTCTTGATCCGTATGAAATGACCAACCCGGGTATTGCGGGCGCATCGCTTTTGTTTAAAGAGTAGCGGTGTTTATGAAGAGGGGCCTTTACGCCCTTCTTTTTTATTTTTATTACTTACCTTAGTGGTTGTTAGCACAAATCGAAAAAGACGATTACCGGGGTTTTCCCAGTTAGGACAAAAATACGTCAATTGTCTCCCGCTTTACCAATATGTTTGCTTCATAAAAAGAAATCCAGAACAAACAATAACAATACTTCAAGCAGGAGGTGAAATACCATGGCACAGGGCAGAAGCAACAAATTGCTTGTTCCTCAGGCGGCGCAATTGCTTGATCAGTACAAATACGAAATTGCTTCAGAGTTTGGTGTAAAGCTCGGAGCGGATACGTATGCCCGTTCTAACGGTTCCGTAGGTGGCGAAATTACAAAACGTTTGGTGCAGATGGCGCAGCAACAGCTAAGCGGTAAGTAGTCAATCGAATAAAACCCGGCTTCCGTGGAAGAGCCGGGTTTATATATGAATATGATAAGATAGGTCATGTTACATATATTAAGTTATACAAGGATTGGTGTGCGCAGGTGCCTGAGCACTTGTTTCACTGCCGCTTCTCCTTGGTCGATGCAGTCCGGAAGTCCGATGCCGTAATACGGCGCTCCAGCGAGGAATATACCGGGAAGATGTCGTTTGAGTTCATCGCTCAACTTTTCAATGCGGTATTTGTGACCGACAATATACTGTGGCATCGCCTGTTTCCAGCGTGTAATGTGGTAGAACTCAGGTGTTTCATTGATTTCCAAAATTCTCCGTAAATCGTGCAACACCGCCCTGATAATTTCTTCATCCGATTTGTATACGATACTGTCGTCCCCCGCGCGGCCGACGTAGCAGCGCAACAGCGCTTTGCCTTCAGGTGTCGTGTGCGGCCATTTTTTGTGCGTCCATGTACAGGCGGTAATCGTATAGTGGGCATTCCTTGATACAACAAAACCAGTACCGTCGATATTCTGTTTAATGGCTGCTTTCGGAAACGCAAGCGCTATGGTGGCGACAGACGTAGTCGGAATATCGGCAAGTAGACGCATGCATTCATATTCTGTGAACATACGTAAAGTCGCTTGTGGGGGTGTTGTCACGACAACGCTGTCAGCATACACGGCGGAGCCATCGCCGATATACAGTTTATAGCCTTGGCCTGTTTTTGTTACCTTTTGCACAGGTGCATGTTTGCGTACACAAGCTGGGTCCAGATTTTTTTCGATGGCTGCAACGAGTGATTGTAGGCCCGTTGTCAGTGTTAAAAATGCGCTTGGCGCTTTTTTATTGCCTGCTGATTTCGGTTGTTTTGGCGTTGTGGAGCGCATACCGAGAATTAGACTGCGGTATTTTTGCTCCACCTGATGGAATTGTGGAAATGTGGACATCAGACTTAGCTGATCGATATCCCCCGCATAAATGCCAGACAAAAGCGGTTCAATTAAATTTTCCACTACTTCATCGCCAAGCCGGTGGCGGAAGAACTCTCCTAGGGAGCGATCGTTATCGTGCTGGGGGCTGCGCGGCAATACCAGATCAAGCGCAGCCCGCAATTTACCGGCCGGCGAAAACAGCGAAGTGGTGATAAACGGAGTTAGTTTTGTCGGAATGCCCATAATGGCTCCGCCCGGAATCGGATATAATTTGTCATTATTTAGTACATAGGCTTGCCCGGTGTAGTTACGTACGAGCTTGTCCTCAAGCCCGACTTCTTTCACAAGCCGGGATGCGCTCGTTTTGCGAGCAAGAAACGAATCCGGTCCGCGTTCGATAACAAAACCGTTCGTATAATCCGTTTGTATTTTTCCGCCCAAACGATCGGACGCTTCAAGTAGTACGTATTCAATCGGTAATCCTTGTTCGCGAATCGTTTTTTGCAGGTAGTAGGCGGTTGTCAGCCCGGTGATGCCGCCGCCGACAATCGCGACTTTCAGCGTGTCTGTGCTCATCATTCATCACTTTCTTTCATTAGTAACTTCTTTAATACGGCGGAAGTCAATGCTTCGATAAATTTATCGTGGGTGTTGGGCATCGGTGGGCGGTAGTAATGAATACCGAGCGCTTCCGCTAGACGCCTACATTCATAATCGTTATCATAGAGCACTTCAAGATGATCGGCTACAAATCCGATCGGACAGAACACCATGGAGGTATACCCTTGTTTGGACAATTCACGGATTTTGTCCAGCACATCGGGACCTAACCAAGGCTCCGGTGTGCGACCTGCGCTTTGCCATGCGGTCGTGTAGCAGGATACCCCGGCCTTTTCTGCAATCATTCGCGCATTTTCCTCAATTTGTTCCGGATACGGATCGTTCATTTGTTTGATTTTTTCTGGCAAACTGTGGGCGGAGAAAATTACAATCGTTCTGTTACGTTCCGTTTCTGGAATCCGGTTGAACGTTTCATGTAGCTGATCGGCCCAATATTCGATAAAGGCGGGTTCTTTGTACCAGCTGTCTATGGAATAGATCTCCAGTCCGTCATATTTTTTGCTTTCTTCATGTGCGCGCATATTATAGGATTTCGCGTTGAATGTAGAGTAGTGGGGCGCAAGCACGATGCTGACCGCTTTTGTGATGCCGTCCTTATGCATTTGCTGTACGGCGTTTTCGATAAAAGGCGATACATGCTTAAAGCCCAGGTAAGCTTTAAATACAATTTTATTTTGTACCCGGTTTAATGCCTCTTGCAGTTTGGCCGTCTGTTCTTCCGTAATGTGGGCAAGAGGAGAAATGCCACCGATTTTTTCATAGCGTTTCATTAAATCCTGTAGCAGTTCTGGCGGCGGTTTGTGTCCGCGCCGGATATGGGTATAATAAGGCTCGATTTCTTCAGCGTTTCTTGGCGTTCCGTACGCCATAACAAGAAGTCCCATGGTTTGTGTAATCATCATCTATAACCTCGTTTTTGGTTAGTTTCAAAGGGAGCGCTTTATCCTGGACGAATACTCGTGGACGAATGCTGTTAAGCGTTGCAGAGTTTCCACTTTTACCTGCGGGTAGACGCCGTGTCCGAGGTTAAAGATAAAGCCGGGGTTTTCCATGCCTTGCTCCAAAATTGCTTTTGTTTTCTTTTCTAACACTGGCCAATCTGCAAGCAGAAGTCCAGGGTCGAGATTACCCTGCACCGTTTTGGTGATGCCTTGCTGGCGCGCAGCCTTGATGCTTGTTCTCCAATCTAGGCCGATTACATCAAGTGGGAGTTTATTCCATTCCTGTAGCAGATGTCCCGCGCCAACGCCAAACATGATTTTGGGCACATTTTCCTCGGCAAGCTTCGCGAGAATGCGCTGCATAATCGGAGCGACGAATGTGGCGTAATCTTGCGCGTTCAACGTGCCGACCCAGGAGTCGAAAATTTGCACCGCTTGCGCGCCTGCTTGAATTTGCGCTTGGAGATATGTAATCGTCATTTCTCCGAGCTTATCCATTAGCAGGTGCCAAGCTTCCGGGTTGGAATGCATGAATGCCTTGGTTTTATAGTAGTTGCGTGATGGCCCACCTTCAATTAAATAGCTGGCAAGGGTAAACGGCGCTCCTGCAAAACCGATAAGGGGAACGGAGAGTTGTTCGCGCAGCAGTTTAATCGTATCGAGAATATACGGGATATCTTCTGCCGGATTGAGCGGTTTTAGTTTTTCGACATCTTCTTTACAGGCAATTGGATTGTCGATAACCGGACCGATGCTTGATTTGATTTCAACGTTGATCCCCATCGAAGGTATCGGTGTCATAATGTCTGCAAATAAAATGGCCGCGTCTACATCCAGCTGCTTAACGGGCAGCATGGTAACTTCCGCGCATACTTCCGGACGGTGCGTAATTTCAAACAATGAATATTTTTCACGGATTTTCCGGTATTCAGGCTGGTAGCGCCCAGCTTGTCTCATATACCATACAGGTGTATGGCTGTGTTCTTCCCCGCGACAGGCTTTTAAAAAATTATGATTAAAAGGTTTTGTGTTCATTTTCCCACACCTTTCTTTTCCGTAAACATAGAAACAACAAAAAACTTTCCAATTGTACGATAGCACATATTACTATAGAAAAAATAAGTAATTATTGTGACAAATACTCTTCCAATGTGTAGCCAGCGCGTTTGTTCTTGTTCCTGTTTAAATGTCGCAAAATAAATAACCTCTTTTCCCATTACTTTGTTTCATAATTCTAGGCATAAAAATGGAGCATAAATTCTAACATTTTATGCTCTTCTTCATTACTCGTAATATGAATGTACCATGATCTTAACATATTCTTCTTTTCCAGTTCAATTTTATAATTGCTTTTGATGTTTGGACATATTCCCATCCCAAAATGCGAGTTATATAGAAAAGTCCTTGCAATATAAAAGATTGGTGCTATACCCTTCGGCCAGGAACAGCAAGCCGGTCAGGGCAAAGGAAAGAAAATAAATCATGAGTCAGCTGGATTTAATCCTCGCAAAGCGCAGACAGAGGCAGCGGGCCTGGAGCGCGATGGCTCTGGCCCAGGGCCCGGATTTGCTTTTGCTTGACGAGCCGACGACATATCTAGATATGACACATCAGCTTGAAGTGCTGGAACTTTTGAAATCTTTAAATCGCGCGGATGTATTGCCGTTACGCTTGCGGTGCTGTCGGTTCGTCGCCGGATTTGGCGTTTGGAGCGATAATCAGGTATTTGTTTTTTAATACCGGAACAATATCAAACACATTCAGTTGTCCGCAGTATAGCACATCGTCGGTTCCATGTTGCTGGGCCAACCTTTTTCCGTTCGATGTCTCAAGTAAAAGGTTGGGCAATTCGTTTTTAAGATGCAAGTAGCTTGCTTCTAGTGCTTTGCCAAGGTCGCGCACTTTTATTGCAGGCTGCAGTTGCTGTGCGCGGTGGATCATAAGCCCGGCCGCTAGCCCATCTTCCAAAGCGAATTCATGGCGCGTGCCTGCGCAGTACAGCGTAATGTCAAGCTGTCGTTTGAGCGCTTCACGGATGCATGCTTCCGCGTTCAAAAAACAGCCGATAAGTACGTGCGCGGCACGGGCGGCTTTGCTGATTGCAATCGTTCCGTCAGTGGTTGTAAGCACAAGCTGTTTACCGTTCTGACGGGTAATGCTAAACGCGACGGGGGAATTGCTATATTCAAATTCCGCCACTTTTTTCCCATGCCTTTCTCCGGCGCATACTACATTTTGTGAACGCAAGGCCTGCGCCTGCCCAATGGTTTCCACTGGAAGGACGGAGGCAAAACCGCTGCTAAGCGCGGCCACAATCGTGCTAGCCGCTTTTAATACGTCGATAACAATAACCGTTCGCCCCGTTATATGTTCCTGCCGAATTTCTTCCATTGTTTGTACGACATCAATTTTCATTGCTTTTCTTTTCCTCTTTTCCCATGGATTTTCTGCCTTCATACTATGCCGGACAAAATATAGGAGTTCCCCTGCGTATGACGACTATTCACCGCCATACATGCATACGTTGAAAAGAGAGGAGGGAGGTCTATTGCTGGAAAAAGCAATTATCGGCATGGCATCGCTGCGTCTTTTGTCCGGTTCGCTGGAAATTTTGGCGGCATTGTTAATTATTAAAGTGAACGAAGTGGAGAAAGCTTTGCTTGTGAATTCCGGCTTGGCGCTGGTCGGTCCGTTTGTGTTGCTATTGACAACTACGATCGGGCTTGCCGGAATGGCGGATCGGGTAAGTCTGGCAAAGATTTTTTGGATTTTCCTAGGGTTAGCTTGCATTTTTATCGGAGCGCGCAAATAGGGAGGGGGATGTTTATGAGATATGTGGTGCGTAGAGGAGATACGCTACGGAAAATTGCAAACCGCCTAGGAATCGGCGTTACCGTCTTGCTTGGTGCCAATCCGGCATTGGAACGGAGGGGATACCTGATCCCCGGGCAGGTGCTTACCGTTCCGGAAACTGCGACAAAGTACGAAGTGCAACCCGGTGATACTCTTTATTTTATTACACAAATATTTGGCTTATCACTAGGGGACTTGCAGGCTGCAAACCCATCCCTGGAGCGAGAAGAGGTGCTTAAGCCGGGGGATGTGCTCGTAATCCCGAATCCCCGGAGCGAGGAAATTGTACGGACAAATGAAGAGTATACGCCTGAGGATGTGGTACGAGATGCGGAAGCTTTGCGGGACAAATACCCATGTTTGAAAACCCATATTATCGGGCGTTCGGTGATGGGCAAGCCGATTTGCGCGCTCCAGCTTGGAAGTGGGGAAAAGGAGGTATTTTACAGCGGTGCATGGCACGCCAATGAGTGGATTACGGCGACTGTTCTCATGAAGTTCGTAGAGGACACAGCGCGGGCATATGCGCGAAAAGAATATTTACGCGGCTACGATGTGATGGATTTGCTGCACAGGTTTACCATTTGGATCGTTCCGATGGTGAACCCGGACGGGGTAGAATTGTCGTTGCTTGGGATTGATCCTTCACATCCGCATTATCAGGAAGTGCTGGCGATCAACAACGGCTCTCACAACTTTGTGGGCTGGACGGCCAACGTTCGCGGGGTGGATTTAAACCATCAGTGGCCGGCATTATGGGAAGAGGAAGCGAAAACAAGTCCCAAGGCGCCTGCACCCCGTCATTACGGAGGGCCTTATCCGCTGTCGGAGCCGGAAGCGCGCGCGGTGTACGAATTTACAAAAAGCCGCGATTTTCTGGGGGTACTGGCCTACCATTCGCAAGGGCAGGTCATTTTCTGGGGGTTTCAGCATTTGGAGCCGCCGGGCAGCGAAGAAATTGTACGGCGGATGCAGGTGGTGAGCACGTATACACCAGTGCATACAGCGGATAGTTTTGCTGGGTACAAAGACTGGTTCATCCAGCAGTACCGTCGTCCGGGTTACACAGTCGAAGTCGGCGTCGGTGTAAATCCCGTACCGCTTGAACAATTCGACTTGATTTATAACCAGAACCAAGCGATTCTGCTGGAAGCACCTTTGTTGTTTGAATGCTACGGTTAATGGAGCATATCCCAGATCTGTTTTCCAATAAGCAGGGCTGTTATGCTGATAAACAGAGGTTTGACGTAAGCAGCTCCTTTGCGGATGGCGACCTGTGTCCCGACAAGTGCACCAGCAATCATTGCAAGCCCCATCGGAATGCCATATTGGTAATTCACGGAACCGAGTACCATAAAGGTAACCAAGCCGGCGATATTGCTGGCGAAGTTTAGCACTTTAGCGTTGCCTGCCGCGCCGACAAAATCGAACCCCATCAGCAAAAATGAAAATAGCAAAAACGATCCGGTTCCAGGACCGAAGAAACCGTCATAGAACCCGATGACAAACGCAGTTATAATCGCGAATAGGGCGAGGCCTTTGGTAAGACCTTTGTATGTAGATTCTGTGCCCCAATTTTTCTTAAAGAGTGTATAAATGGCGACAAGAATCAAGAGAATGATCACAAGCGGTTTTAGAAATTCAGGCGGAATTTTTGTGACCGTATAGGCGCCGAGCGCTGAGCCGACGAGCGAAAGCGGAAACAGCCAGGCGACAAGCTTTATGTTTACTTTTCCCGATCGGATGAAAGAAAGGGTGCTTGTGCATGAAGACATGGTACTCGCGAGCTTATTGGTGCCGAGTACGACGGTGGATGGAAGCCCGGTCAATAGCAGTGCCGGGATCGAAATCAATCCGCCGCCGCCGACCACGGAGTCGATAAACGACGCCAGAAAACCGGCTGCCATAATAAACAGCAGCATTTCCACACTAACCTGTTCCATAAAACATCCTCCAGACTATAAACAAAAATAAAAACAAAAATCTATACACTACTATACTATAAATTCCAAACAATTTATGAAAAAAAAGCAAAAGGTATGATAAAAGCGGTTGTTAGATAAGAAAGATTGTTCTTTCTTTTTGTAATTATTTATCTTTTGCAAAAGAAAATATTTATTTTTGATGTCATATAGAGTATAATAAAGTTTTAGTTATGCTGAGTAAACGGTAAACGAAGATGTCACCGAAGATGTAGGGGGAGTATATGGAACAGCAAGCAATTTACGCAATCGTAATTTTTCTAGTGACATATGCGTTGATTATTTCTGAGAAAATTCATCGCACCATTGTCGCCATGCTTGGCGCTATTATGATGATCATATTTGGAATTGTCGATCAGGAAACAGCACTACATCATGTTGATTTCAATACGCTTGGCTTACTGACCGGGATGATGATTATTGTCACGATTACGGCGCAGACCGGGCTGTTTAAGTACATTGCTATCTGGGCTGCAAAAAAAGCGAAAGGGGATCCCGTACGCATTCTTGTAGCTCTGGGGCTGATTACCGCCATTGCTTCTGCTTTTCTTGATAACGTGACAACCGTTCTGTTGATGGTGCCTGTTACGTTTAGTATTACCCGACAGCTGCGTGTCCCCCCGATTCCATACCTGTTGACGCAAGTGTTAGCATCCAACATTGGGGGAACGGCGACCCTGATTGGAGATCCGCCGAACATTATGATCGGCAGTGCTGTGAAAGAGCTTACATTTATGGCGTTTATTATGAATCTAACTCCGGTTGTACTCGTTATTTTGTTTGCTACAGTAGGAATTCTTGCGCTTTGGTACCGAAGGCAATTAAAGACAACGCCAGAATTAAAGCAGGAACTGATGGAGATGAATGCGAAAGACGAACTAGCCGATCCGGTGTTGCTTAAAAAGTGTCTGGCTGTTCTCGCTTTAACGATCGGGGGCTTCTTTGTCCATCAGTCGTTTCACCTTGAGTCGGCAACTGTCGCGCTTACCGGCGCGTTTCTTCTGCTTTTGATTACAGGGGAGCACTATTTGGAAGATGCGCTTACCCGTGTGGAGTGGACGACGATTTTCTTTTTTGTTGGATTGTTTGTGCTTGTGTCTGGACTTGTGGAAACGGGCGTTATCGCCAAATTGGCGCAGGAAGCCATCGCGCTTACTGGCGGAGACATCACGGCTACGGCGATGCTCATTCTTTGGATGAGCGCCATTGCTTCTGCATTTGTGGATAATATCCCATTTGTTGCTACCATGATTCCAATGATTCAGGAGATGGGGAAAATGGGCCTTACAGATTTGGAGCCGTTGTGGTGGTCATTGGCGCTTGGTGCGTGCCTAGGCGGGAACGGGACGCTCATTGGCGCTAGCGCCAATGTGATTGTCGCCGGTATGGCGAGCAAAGAAGGACATCATATTTCGTTCGTGAAATTTTTGCTGGTCGGCTTTCCGCTCATGATTCTTTCCATCATTATTTCCACGGTGTATGTATACGTCCGTTATTTAATGTAAGATGGGGGTTAACGAATGGTTCGCTATGAGTATGATAAGGAAGGTCTTGATATTCAGGAGCACAAGAACGGGAATGACAAAGAATTTGTCATTAAGATAAAAAATCCTGCCCAATACTTGCAGGCCTTGCGCAAAGTACGGGCGTATTTTTCTAATGACACCGTGCATACGGATGTGTTATTTTATACGCATCGGAACAATGAGTATCACGTTATTGTCCGTGCGGATTACTACGTTATCTTTTTGTTAAGTTTGTTCAAATACCGGATTTTGTCCCGATTGGAATGGGAATAGTAAATACGGGGACGCGCCTGCGGCTTTTGTCCGCAGGCGTTTTTATTTTATAATAAAAAACATGTTTCTTGACTAAAGTAAGTACTATATTTTAGAGTAGTATTTAGATAACAATAGGAAAGGCAGGAAGAAACAGTGAATGAAGTGATAAAAACGTTGACCAACCACCGTTCGATTCGCAGTTATACGAACGAGCCGGTTACAGATGAGCAACTTGACGCTATTATACAGGCAGTACAGGCAGCCCCTTCATCCATTAATGGCCAGCAGGTTACTGTGATTTGCGTAAAAGATCCGGCGAAGAAGAAAAAAATTGCTGAGCTGGTTGGCAATCAGCTCTGGGTTGATCAAGCGCCTGTATTTCTCTTGTTCTGCGCTGATTTCTACCGCGCCAAAATCGCAGCTGAATTGAATGGCGAAGAGCTTGTTATTACAGACAGCATTGAATCGGTTATTGTAGGCGCCTCCGACGTAGGGATTGCCATGGGTAACGCCATTGCTGCCGCTGAGTCCATGGGGCTTGGCATCGTGCCGATCGGCGGTGCGCGCCGAAATCCGCAGGAGTTGATAGAATTGCTTGATATTCCGGAATACGTATTTCCGGTAGCCGGTCTCGTGGTCGGGCATCCGGCCGATCCTTCCGCGCTGAAACCGCGTTTGCCACGCGAAGCGGTATACCATCAAGAAAAATATAATCGAGATTTGCGCGGTTTAATCGAGCAATACGATGAGCAAATGTCCAAATATATGAGCGAGCGGACAGGGGGACAGGAGACGCGCAATTGGTCGCAGACCGTCTCCGCGTTCTACAAGCAAATTTACTATCCTAAAGTACGCCCTATGCTCGATCGGCAAGGCTTTAAGTACGAATAATAATTTAAAAAACTCGCGAGGCTGCCCTGTCTTGGTTGGGGAAAGGCAGGAACAGCCCGCGAGTTTTTTAGTTGAGCAGATAACGGATAATATAGTTTGTAATGTTTGGAACGATTTCAAATGAAAATTTCATTTCTGCTCGTTCGTATTTTTTATGGGCATCGTATCCGTATGGCCCGACATTGATAACAGGAACGTTCAGTTCTCGGATCGCTTTGTAGTCGACCGTGTATTTTTGTCCAAAGGCGGGATTGTTAGCCGCTTCGTACCGAATGCTTTCTTCGTCATCGCTTAGCGCCACAAAGCTCATATCAGAAATGAACGGGAAGAAATGGCGGATACGAATCGGATACGGATAGTACGGCTGCACATATTCGATTGCGCGCGCAAGCGCCGCGCTCAAATTGCGTTCGTTTTCTGTCTTGTCGGTTAATTCTACGCGTGGCGAGTAGAGGGACGAATAAAATACAATAATGGCCGGACTTTTATCTTTCATCCATTTCCAAGCTTCTTCAACGACGCGTGCCGCGTACATTCGACTGTCCAGGCTTGTATCGGAAAGCAACTGTTCCTTATAGGCGGTCATATGGTGAATATATTTGTCTCCCCATTCGTTTTTCAACATATCGTTCATTTCTTCATATGTATACACACGGCTTGTCCACGGAATTTCTTTGTATGGCTCCCCGCTACGCTTGCAGTATGCTTTATAACGTTCCGCAAACAGGCGTAGCGCGTTATCAAACGCGATTTTGGCCTGTTCTTTTAGTTTTTTCAGGACATCTTTTGGCGACCAAGAATATATGAGAAAGTTGTAATATACATAAGCGGCTAGCGCAGTTTGAACCGTGTAAGAAGGTTTTAAATCCATTTGTTTTAAGGAAACGGGCGGCGCAGGGATTTCGCCGTGCGCTTCATCGCACAATTCCGGATTATAGGCGATTTGCCTTGTCAACTCCGAAGCGATGAAGTTTGGATCCAATCCCTCAAAGCAGGCTCCAACGTGTGTTTCTGCTCCCGTAATGAAGAAAGAAGGAAGCAGCTTTCCTACAGTGCCTTTGTATACATACCTGGTTTCATCTCCTTCGGAACGTGAGGACACAAAATCGGAGTTGATAGCTGCTATGTATTCGAATCCGTATTTTTCCCTCCATTCCTTTAGGTTTCTTAGTGCAGACAGTATACCGTGTGAACTGTCTTCCTCATCACATTCTGCGATCAGCACCAGATTTCCCGCCAGTTCCTCTGGATGTTCTGCATAATAACGAAGCAGGTATAGGTTGCTTGCGACTCCGCTTTTCATATCGAGTACACCGCGACCGAACAACCATTCACCCGATTCTAGTTGTTCTTTGACTATGGGAGGAAGAGTTTCATTTCGGAGCGCTTGCATGAGTTTATCCGGCTGAAAGGCTTTGTTTTTGAGCGAACCGAAGTCATCGATGCCGACCGTATCGAAATGTCCCATCAAAATTACGGTGCGTGGGCTTTCTGTTTTTGTGCCCCGCACGCAAGCTAGCACATTGGAACGTTTGCTTGTGTCATGAACCGTAGGCGCACAGATGACTTGTTCTGGATGATGTCTGAAGTAAGGCCAAGCTTTAATCATGTTATATAGTTGCTCCGCAAGCACTTGCTCTCCTTCCGTATTTACAATGCTTTCAGTACGTACCAGTTCTTTTGTTAAAGAAAGTATGTCTTCGTAGCAGGATAGCATAAAACATATTCACTCCTTCTTATCGAAATCATTCAATCTTTCATTATATTGATACTTTTTTGCGCTTTATTGAAGAGTAAAAAGAATAATAATTTAAAAAAATCATTTTTTTGTACATAGTGTATAAAATATAACTATATTTTTTGTGTATTTTGATTATATTAAAATGAACAAAAAATTTATAATATAAAAAAAACTGAATGAAAAATTAAATTAAAGGTAATAAAGAGGGGGAAATATGAAGAGGCTAACGAGTATTTTAATGACTTGCGCTTTATTATGTTTTCTAGTATTAACGGGTTGCAACTCTTCGCAAGGAGCAAAAGAAACGGCTTCCAATCAATCTACGGGAGAGAATAAGGCGCAGGGGACAAAAATGAAATTGGTGGAAGAAGGAACATTAGTTTTTGCTTCCAGCGGTTTATACAAACCGTTTAACTTTAAGAAAGACGGTCAGTTAACGGGATTTGACGTAGACATTGGCAATGAGCTTGCAAAGCGTATGGGCCTTAAGCCGAAAGCGGTTACAAATCCTTGGGAAACGATCATTCAGGGATTAAAAGGAAATAAGTATGACGCAATTATCGGCAGTATGTCCATTACTCCGGAGCGCGCCGCACAGGTTGATTTTACAGACCCATATTACATATCGGGCGCTCAAATTTTCGTAGCCGAATCAAATAATACTATTAAATCAAAAGAAGATTTGAAAGATAAGGTAATCGGGGTTGTGCAGTCAAGCACTTTTAAGGTTTTGGCCGAAAAGTATACGAAAAAAATCAAAAGTTTTCCGAGCGATGTGTATGCATTGCAAGATTTGCCACCAGGCCGTCTTGATGCTGTGATTACCGATAAAATGGTAGGAATCAACGCGATGAATGAGCAGCATCTAAAAATTAAGCCTGTCGGTGAACTTTTGTACGAAGATAAAATCGGCATGGCTGTTAACAAGGGAAATACAGAGTTGCTCAAACAGATGAACAAAGCGTTGGCTGATATGATCGCGGACGGAACATACGAAAAAATCAGCATGAAGTGGTTTAACCGCAATATTTTAAAATAAGCAGGGAACGTTGCGCCGTTTGCCTGCGCATCTTTTTTCTAACAGGAAAGGAGAAGGTAAATGGGGGACTTTATCAATAATATTGCTCAAATTTTTCAGGTGCATGGCCTCGCTTTTTTAAAGGCCTCCTGGGTGACGATAGAGATTACGGCGGTTTCCCTGGTATTCGCTACTATTATTGGACTTGTCTTCGCATTTTTTAAGATTTCTAGCAGCAAGCTTTTACAGCGAATCGCGGATGTATATATTACGCTTATTCGAGGAACGCCGCTTATTGTTCAGTTGATGTTCTTATATTACGGAATTTCAAGCATTGTAACGCTAAGCGACTTTACTGCAGGAGCTCTTGCGCTTGGCATTCACTCTGGAGCCTATATTGCTGAAATTTTTCGCGGGGCCATTCAATCCATCGATAGAGGACAAATGGAGGCGGCGCGTTCATTAGGAATGCCGTATGCGCTGGCAATGCGACGCATTATTTTTCCACAAGCACTGAAACGGGCGATCCCTCCGCTTGGAAACCAATTTATTATCGGGTTAAAAGATTCATCGCTTGTCGCTTATATTGCTGTTACCGAATTGTTTAATACTGCGCTTTCAGCCCAAGGAGAAAATTACATGCCATTTGAAACGTATTTTGTGGTTGGGATTTATTATCTTGTTCTTGTACTTATTTTTACTATTATTTTAAATAAAGTAGAAGAAAAGTTAGATGTTGGAAAAGGAAAAAGTAAAAGGGCGCAGCGTGAGGTGAGAGCAGCATGATTCAAGTAAAAAATTTAACAAAATCATTCGATGGACAACAGGTCTTGAAAAATATAAATTTAGATATTCAAAAAAGTGAAGTTGTAGTATTAATAGGTGCGAGCGGTTCGGGAAAAAGTACGCTTTTGCGCTGTTTGAATTTTTTGGAAGTTGCCGATTCGGGCGAGATCTGGATTGATGGGGAATATATTGATCCTAAGAAGACAAATCTCAACAAAGTAAGAGAGGAAGTGGGAATGGTATTTCAGCATTTTAATCTATTTCCGCACATGTCTGTTATTGAGAATATCATCGAAGCCCCGGTTCATGTAAAAAAGAAACGCAAAACGGAAGCAAAGCAAAAAGCAATGGAACTACTCGGTAAGGTAGGGCTTGGCGATAAAGCGGATGCCTATCCGGAACAGCTTTCCGGTGGTCAGAAGCAACGCGTTGCTATCGCAAGGGCGCTGGCCATGGAACCTAAGGTGATGCTTTTCGACGAGCCGACTTCTGCGCTTGATCCTGAACTGGTCGGTGAGGTTCTTCAAGTTATGAAAGAATTAGCGAAAGATGGCATGACCATGGTTGTTGTAACCCATGAAATGGGCTTTGCCAGGGAGGTAGCAGACAGAGTCATTATGCTGGCAGACGGTCATATTATTGAAGAGGGGCATCCCGCGCAAATTTTCACATCACCGAAGCATGAGCGAACGCAAAAATTCCTAAAGCAAATCGTTTAAAGAGTAAAGCATCGGCCGCATGATCGGTGTTTTTAGTAAAGGGTGCAAACTTTCTAATACAAGGAAATAGCTCGCGGAGCTTGCCTGCAAGTTTTGCTTATGGGAGAGTGGCTTTTATGAAGCAAGATTTCGCGCGGATGGTGTTGACGGATGATGCGGCCTGTACACTGGGGGACACGGTAAGGCAGATCATTGTCGTTACTGTTCCCGATTGGAACAGCCGTTGCGCCCGCTTGCGGACGTTCGAAAAAATAGCAGCAGG
This sequence comes from Aneurinibacillus sp. XH2, assembly GCF_001439585.2. Classification (NCBI taxonomy): domain Bacteria; kingdom Bacillati; phylum Bacillota; class Bacilli; order Caryophanales; family Paenibacillaceae; genus Aneurinibacillus; species Aneurinibacillus sp. XH2. The sequence continues at coordinate 1,039,309 of NZ_CP014140.1, forward strand.
CAAGTGGATGCCAGCGCTCGCACCTATGGCGGCGGTAGTAGGCAAGTATGGGTTTGCGCTTCCCGAACAAAAAAAAGAGGGAGATTGCAAAACTCCGGCCGGAATTTACAAAATTGGCACCGCATTTGGTACAGCGGCAAGGCCGCGCGGTCTAAAAATGCCGTACCGCCCTGTTACCAGACGGGATTACTGGGTGGATGACAAGACCTCTCCCGAATACAATACGTGGGTACATTACGAAGGAAACCCGGCAAAAAGATGGAAGTCGTTTGAACGACTAGCAATACCGCTTTATAAATACGCGCTTGTTATTCGATACAACGATGACCCTATCATGCCGGGAAAAGGGAGCGCGATTTTTATGCATATTTGGCGCGGGCCATCCAGCTATACGGCGGGTTGCGTGGCCCTTGCCAGAGCGAATTTGCTCGCGGTTCTCAAATGGCTTGACCCGGATAAAAGTCCGGTTATTATTCAGGGAACGGAGCCATTCATCTTTTCTCTGCTCAAAAGAAGACACGGGACGCAATGTTAAGCGTCCCGCGTCTTCTTGTTGTTTTTTCCCATGATAAAAATCATCAGCAGTGTACCGGCGCCTATATATCCGAACAACGGATACAAGCGGTGTACGAGAGAGGAAAAGCCGAACTGACTAATGACGTAACAAATCGCGAGCAAACCGATGATGATGAAGCGTCTATCCTTTCCGAAAGCGGAATGAACTTGCAATTGACGCGTGACACCGAAGACGTTTCCGACCAAAGTTGTGAAGATCTCAGCTAGAATGATGGCGCTGAACATCCACTGCATAAGCGGTCCAAACGATGAAACAACCATCGCCATCGGCACTTCCGCGCCAGAAACTTCTTCGCTATGGACAAGAAGCGTGTAGTTGCTCAGCAAGAGCAGCAGGCCAAGCCCGGCCCCCCCAATGATGCTTCCTCCGATTAGCACATTCCGGTCTCGTATTTCACCCCCAATCGGTACGAGTACGACAAGCGCGAGCGAAATGTTGAAGGCGACGTATAAAAAAGGTGACAGAATCCAAAGGGGAGTGGTCGAAACCGTGGGAGAATCCGAAAAATAGTTTTCGGCAAGAAAAGTATGGGCGCCAATGAGACCCGTAAAACTAATCATAAGCGGTACGACAAACGAATTAACGGTCATAACCGCTCCTATACCGCGGGAGGTTACAATGTATACGAACATCGCCGTAACTAAAATACCGATCTGGTAGAATCTTCCGAACTGCTGCTCGAACAGGGCACCGGTTCCGGCCAGCATCACTCCGGTAATACAGATTAGGGTTACCAGCATAAATCCGTTAACCCAGTTGCCAATTCGTTCACCGAACATGTAGTGGTTGAATTGATGATAGGAAGATGCTTCGATTTTTTGTGCGAGCAGCATGACTTTCGCCCCCGCTAAAGTAAACAGAAAAATGCTAATAGCGATGATAATGGTGCTTTTGCTGCCGAATCGTGTAATGAATTGGAAAATTTCCTGCCCGCTTGCGAATCCGGCGCCGACAATTGTTCCGATATACGTAAAACCGACTTGTATCATCGCTTTCCCTTTGTTTTTATTTGTTTTCGCGATTCACCACCTCTTTTCGCTTCAATTTCTCTACTATCCTATGAAACGGCCCGTCCCAATAGAATGTCTTATCAACGATTAGTAAAAAAAATCGTTACTTTATCTTTCTTTTGTTTTAAAATTGAGAGGAAAAGCAGAGTATATCGTTTTTTATTTTGGGAAGGAAACAGGAGGAGCTTCTTGTTATGAGAAAGTTGATAAAAGAATGGGTACCTGTGATTGTGCTAGCCATTGTCCTAAGCTTGACCATTCGCACCTATATAGGGGAAGCGGTCGTCGTGCCGAGCGGTTCTATGTTACCGACCATTCATATTAACGATCGATTGGCTGTTGATAAATTGATTCGACCGGAAGATTTACAGCGAGGCGATATCGTCGTCTTTTATCCTCCGGTTCCGGAGAAGGAGGGTGAGAGGTTTATTAAGCGGCTGATTGGAATCGGAGGTGATACGATAGAGATCAAGAACGGCGCTTTGTATCGTAACGGTCAAAAGGTGGATGAGCCGTATATCAAAGAACCGATGAACTATGAGTTTGGTCCTGTTACCGTTCCACCGGGTAAGTTTTTCTTTCTCGGGGACAATCGTAACGAGAGCTATGATTCGCATCTGTGGCCCACTCCATTTGTAGACGCTGATGCGATTGAAGGAACGGTACGTTTTCGGTTTTATCCGTTTACAGATATAGGAGCAATGTAGAGAAAAAAGCAAACGCGCATAATGAATAAGCGCTTTAAATACTGCATGGAAGGCAGCGAACACAAAGCATCCGGCTTTCTTTAGAAAGGAGGCGCCTGTGTTCGCTGTTTTGCTTTTTGTACAGAGGAGAAAAGGGGAAATAGGAGGGAGATAGTGTAAAGTTAACGATTATGCTGCTTTCTTTTTAGGGAATAATTTGTAGTAAGTGTTGTGTTTATTAGCAGGAAAGGCTGGGAAAAGCAAGATGGGTAAGGAAGGCGACAAAGCGAAGTTATTGCTGATATATAATCCGGTTGCCGGGCAAGAAACCGTAAGCCAGATGATCGGGGACATTGCGCGTTCATTGCAGGAGAAATGGGACTTGACCATCCGTCCGACATTGTGTGGCGGACATGCGGAACGAATCGCGGCTCAAGAAAGCGAAGGATATGACGTAGTCGTAGCCGCTGGAGGTGACGGCACGATCCATGAAGTGGTAAACGGACTCATGCGGTTTGATAAACGTCCGATCCTCGGAATTGTGCCTGGCGGCACGGCAAACGATATCGCCCGCACAATGCAGGTGCCGCTCGACTTGCTGGAAGCGTGCGAGTTTATGAAGCAGGAACAGCCGTGTGCTATCGATATAGGGAGGTGTAACGACCGTTATTTTGTAAACTTTTTTGGGGTTGGATTAATCTCGACCGTATCCAGTGAAATAAAAAACGAAACGAAAACATATTTGCGGCATTTTACATATTACTTAAAATCGCTGCAATATTTGCAGTCGGATAGCCTATTTCGCGTTGCGATTACGACGGAAGACAAAACGATTCAAAAAGAGGCGGTCATGGTATATGTAGCGAATGGACAATCGTTGGCTGGCCTTGAATTGTTTGGCGACAAGGAATTGAATAGCGGCCAGTTTGAAGTCATTATTGTGGAAAATATTGGACTATCGGAAATCATGAGTGTGGCATCATCATACTTGCGCCGCGAACCGATTCAACATGAAGCTATTTTCAGGTTTAAAGCATCTGAACTTACGATTGCGTGCAGCCCTGCGCAATTCATTGATATGGATGGTGAAAAAAACGGCAAAACCCCTAGTAAAGTTAGGCTTTTATCCGGAGCGCTCCGCGTGATTGGAAGAGTGTAAGATCGGAGCAGTTTCGCCTTTAGGTTGCACACGAAAAAGTGGTAAACCCGTGAGTTAGAGGGTTTACCACTTTTTCTTTCATCACTGTTTTATCGTTGTCAGACGCATCTCTACTTTTTTGCCGATGTACCAGAGAACGAAAATGATGAAAAGCACAATAAACAATTTCCATGGATGATCAATAAACGATATCGCATCGTGTCCGATAAAGGACATAATGAAAATCATAATGGTTTTGCCCAGTATGATCGCGGCCACGAATTGGCTCATTGGCATGTTAGATAATCCGGCCACCACGTTAATAAGGGAAGAAGGTGAAAACGGGAAACACGACAAAAGAAAAATCGCGCTAAAGCCATGCCGCTCCATCCATTCCATCGCTTCTCTTACCTTCGGATGGCGGGTAAGAAAGTTCAAGAAGCGGTGTCGCCCAAGCTTGCGACAAATAGAGAACACAAACACTGCTCCTAGGCAAACACCGAGCCAAGAATACAAAAAACCAAGCCAAAGCCCATAGGCAGCCGCGTTTCCGGCTACGATCGCAAACAGCGGGAAAGGCGGGAACAACGCTTCTAGAAAGGGAAGAACGATTCCGGGCAATGGACCGAGCGATTCGTATTTGGCTAGTAGCGCCAATAAATTTTCTTCAGAAAAATACGCTTTAATCTCTGTCCAATTCATGATTTTATTTTACCTCAAAAAAGAAGGAAAATGCACTAGAAAGTTGGCTTTGCCAGAAGCCCCAATCGTGCCCACCTTTTTCTTCGACATAGGTTACAGAAGCGCCCCGTTGTTCAAGTAGATTCTTCATTTCTCGGTTATAGCTTAAGAAGTCGACGGTTTTGCCGTCGCTGACTGGAACCGCTGTCTCCTCAAGTCCTATAAGCATATAGATGAGGAGGTAGGAAAGATCTGGCTTACGCAGGACCCCTTTCATTACATCAGGATAGAAAGCTCCGGAAAGTGACAGCACTTTATTAAATAGATCGGGTCTGTCCAGTGCGAGATCAAGGCTAACTGTGCCGCCGAGAGAGTCGCCAACAAGCACACGGTCGCTTGCTGAAAATTCTTCCTCAACTGCGGGCAGCAGTTCCTCTGTGAAAAACGATTTGTAGATGGCATTGCGGCTGCGTCCGGTTCCATATTCTTCTGTCCGATTTTCGCGCGAAACTGTAACAGCGGCAATAATAAAAGGGAACAGCTTGCCATTCAGAATCATTTCTTGAGCGATGGTCGCCCCGCGTCCGAAGTTGAGAAACTGCTCGCCATCCTGCGCGTACAGTACCGGATACGCTTTGTTTCGGTCGTAGTTGGGTGGCAAATATACTTTGTAGGAACGCGTCTCACCAAGGTAAGAGCTTGTAAGTTCGCGACGCACGATCGTCCGCTTGCGTAACTTCTGATCCATATGTATCAATCCTCCGAATGTTTTTACGTATTGCTAAAAAAAATTGGACATGATAAAGAGGAAGTGCTATACTCATCGCGAGTCAAGAATACTAAAACTGTACTTGTTGTGCAACAAAAGGTGTTATACTGTAAACTTGTTCTATTACAGTGTTGGTAATGTTTCTTTTTTTCATATTTTATCAAAAAAGGAGTTGTCATGATGTTACAAATTCTTTCTCCTGAAGGCAAGGTAACTGACACAAAGCAAATGCCTCAAGTCGATGACGCCACTTTGAAAGAATTAATGCGCAAAATGGTGTATACCCGCGTTTGGGACCAGCGCGCAATCAGTTTGAACCGCCAGGGCCGTCTCGGTTTCTACGCGCCGGTTGCGGGGCAGGAAGCGTGCATGATCGGAAGCCAAAGCGCGCTTTCCAAAGAAGACTTCATTTTGCCGAGTTACCGTGACATTCCACAAATTGTTTGGCATGGATTACCGCTGTATCAAGCGTTCCTGTACTCTCGCGGACATTTCCACGGCGGTCAAATCCCCGAAGGTGTAAACGTTTTAATGCCGCAAATTATCATCGCTGCACAAATTACCCAGGCGATGGGCGTAGCGCTGGCGTTCAAGAAGAAAAACGAAAAACGCATCGCCATTACGTACATAGGCGACGGCGGTACGTCCCAGGGTGACTTCTACGAAGGACTGAACTTTGCTGGTGTATACAAAGTACCGGCCGTATTCTTCGTGCAAAACAACCGTTACGCGATTTCCACGCCGTTCTCCAAACAAACTGCGGCGGAATCTATCGCGGCAAAAGCGGCTGCTGCGGGCATTAAAGGCGTACAGATAGACGGTATGGATGTGCTTGCCGTATACGAAGCTGTGCGCGAAGCGAGAGAGCGTGCGCTTGCAGGCGAAGGGCCAACTTTGATTGAAGCATTGACATTCCGCTATGGCCCGCATACAATGGCCGGCGATGACCCGACACGTTACCGCAAACAGGAAGAAATGACCGAATGGGAGCAAAAAGATCCGCTCGTTCGTTTTCGTGTGTATCTTGAGAGCAAGAATCTATGGTCCAAAGAAGAAGAAGATAAAGTAATTGAGCAGGCGAAAGCGGAAATTAACGAAGCGATTAAGAAAGCCGATGCACAGCCGAAGCAAAAAGTAACAGACTTAATCGACATTATGTTCGAAGAGAAGACTCCAGCTCTGCAGGAGCAATACGATGAGTATAAGCAGAAGGAGATGAACTAAGCCATGGCACAAATGACGATGATTCAAGCCATTACCGACGCGCTGCGTACAGAGATGAGAGAAGACCCGAATGTGCTTGTCTTTGGTGAGGACGTAGGGGTAAATGGCGGGGTATTCCGCGCCACGGACGGATTGCAAAAAGAATTCGGGGAAGAACGCGTATTCGATACACCGCTTGCTGAGTCCGCGATTGGAGGTATGGCGGTTGGTCTTGCGCTGCAAGGATTCCGCCCGGTTGCTGAAATCCAATTTTTTGGTTTTGTGTTTGAAACATTTGACGCCATTGCATCCCAGGCGGCGCGCATGCGTTATCGTTCCGGCGGGCGTTATCATTCTCCGATCGTATTCCGCGCTCCGTTTGGTGGCGGCGTAAAAACGCCAGAACTTCACGCCGACAGCCTGGAAGGTTTGTTCGTACAAACGCCGGGTGTAAAAGTTGTCATCCCTTCTAATCCGTACGATGCGAAAGGATTGTTGATTTCAGCGATTCGCGACAATGATCCGGTCATCTTCTTGGAACATATGAAGTTATACCGTTCTTTCCGCGCGGAGGTGCCGGAAGGCTCGTATACAGTACCGCTCGGAAAAGCAAGCGTAGTGAAAGAGGGTAAAGATGTAACTATCATTACCTATGGTGCAATGGTACAAACATCTTTGAAAGCAGCCGAACAAATTGAAAAAGAACGTAACGTTTCTGTAGAAGTGATTGACCTGCGTACGATAAATCCGATCGATACAGAAACCATTATTCAATCCGTAGAAAAAACGAACCGTGCCATTGTTGTGCAGGAAGCGCAAAAACAGGCGGGAGTTGCCGCGGAAGTTATTACGCAAATTAACGAAAAAGCGATTCTTTCCCTGGAAGCGCCGGTTCTTCGCATAACGTCTCCGGATACCGTTTATCCGTTTGCGGCCGCGGAAGATATCTGGTTACCTGACCCGGCCCGCGTAATTGAAGGTCTTAATAAAGTACTTGACTTCTAAGTTGATTGTATGACGGATTTTAAATTACGACCTGCGAGAAAGCGAAAGAGGAGGTTTCATTCATGGCGTTCCAGTTCAAGATGCCGGACATCGGTGAAGGTATTCACGAAGGCGAAATCGTAAAATGGCATATTAAAGAAGGCGACCATGTCGAAGAAGACCAGATTATTATGGAAGTGCAGAACGATAAAGCGGTTGTGGAGATTCCATCTCCCGTAACCGGTAAAGTTCTGTCTATCAAAGTGGACGAAGGCACGGTAGCGGTGGTTGGCGACGTGCTTGTAGAGTTCGAAGCGGAAGGAGCGGCTCCCGCTCAGGAGGCGGCGCCGGAACCGAAGAATGAAACGGTGGGCGCAGCCGGACATAATGCCGGTGAAGAGTTAAAAGCGCAGACAGAGCAGGCAAAGGTGGAAACTGTGCCTGCACAAAATCAGACCGGGCTGGTTGATGAGAATAAGCGCGTATACGCGACTCCGGCCGTACGTAAATTGGCGCGTGAGCTTGGCGTTAATATCCGCCAGGTGCAGGGTACAGGCAAAAATGGCCGCGTAACGCGCGAGGACGTAGAGCGATTTGCCAAGGGTGGCGGCCAAGCCCCGGCAGCAGGCGTGGCTCAAACAGAGCAAGCAACTCCAGTAGCACAACAGAAAGTCGAAGAAAAACAAGCGCCAGCAGCCGTAGTTGCGGCACCTGGCGGATTGGAGGAGCGCAGACCGCTGAAAGGCATTCGCAAAGCAATCGCGACCGCGATGGTAAAGTCGGTGTACACTGCGCCGCATGTAACTGTTATGGATGAAGTGAACGTATCTAAGCTTGTGGAAATGCGCGAACGCTTCAAGCCGATTGCGGCAAAGAAAGAAGTTAAGCTGACATACTTGCCGTTTATCGTCAAAGCAGCTATTGCTGGCCTGCGCGAATTCCCTGAATTGAATGCAAGTATTGACGATGAAACGAATGAAATCGTCATCAAAAAGTACTATAACATTGGTATCGCGACAGCGACAGATGAAGGATTGCTCGTACCGGTTATCAAAGATGCGGATCGTAAGCCGATTTGGAAAATCGCAAGCGAAATTTCTGAATTGGCGACGAAAGCCCGCGAACGAAAAGCTTCGGCTGATGAGTTGAAGGGCAGCACATTTTCGATTACAAACATCGGTTCTGCCGGTGGTATGTTCTTCACACCGGTTATCAATTACCCAGAAGTGGCGATTCTTGGGGTAGGCCGCATTACGAAGAAGCCGGTTGTGAACGAGAATGATGAAATTGTGGTGGCACCTGTGATGGCGCTGTCCTTAAGCTTCGATCATCGTCTGATTGACGGTGAAATGGCACAACTGTATGTGAATTATGTGAAAGAACTGCTGCAAAATCCGGAAATGCTTGTCATGGAGGTGTAACGCATGGTCGTAGGCGAATTTACAACGGAACTCGATGTACTTGTTATCGGGGCTGGTCCGGGCGGATATGTGGCGGCGATTCGCGCCGCCCAGCTTGGCAAAAAAGTAGCGATCGTAGACAAAGCGGAAGTGGGCGGCGTGTGCTTGAATCGCGGTTGTATCCCCTCCAAGTCGCTTATTTCTGCGGCAAAGCAGTATGAACAGGCGAAGGAAGCAAGCAACATCGGAATCAACGTGGAAGGCGTCTCTGTTGATATGAAGAAAGTGCAGGAATGGAAGCAAGGCGTCGTGAAAAAGCTGACCGGAGGTGTCCAGACGCTTCTGAAAGGAAACGGCGTAGAGATCATTCCTGGCGAGGCGCTGTTCGTTAGCGAAAATGAGGTGCGCGTATTTCATGGATATGACGTGAACCGCTACCGTTTCAATCACTGCATTATTGCGACCGGCTCCCGTCCGATCGAAATTCCTGCGCTGCCATTTGGCGAACGCATTCTGTCTTCTACAGAAGCGCTGGAGCTTGACCATATTCCGGAGAAGCTGCTTGTAGTCGGCGGCGGTTATATTGGAATTGAGCTTGGAACCGTGTTCGCGAAGCTTGGTTCGAAGGTAACCGTACTTGAAGGTATGTCTAACATTTTGCCTGGCTTTGAGAAGCAAATGGTGCAAATGGTTCGGAAAAAACTCAAAAAGCTGGGTGTAGAAATCCATACCGAAGCGATGGCAACGAAGAGCGAAGTGACAGAGAACGGCGTAAAAGTAACAGCAAATATTAAAGACAAAGAAGAAGTGTTTGAAGCGGATTACTGCCTGGTTACGGTAGGTCGTCGCCCGAATACGGATGAGCTTGGCCTTGAAGCCATTAATATGAAGCTGACGGATCGCGGCTTGATTGAAGTGGATAAGCAATGCCGGACAAATGTGCCGAATATCTACGCGATCGGCGATGTGGTGGCAGGCCCTGCTTTGGCGCACAAAGCTTCATATGAAGGGAAAGTAGCGGCGGAAGTTATCGCCGGACTGCCGAGTGAAATTGACTACATGGCGATTCCGGCGGTTGTCTTCTCCGATCCGGAGATGGCGTCCGTTGGCTTGACAGAGGAGCAGGCGAAAGAAGAAGGATATAAAGTGAAGACGGGCCGTTTTTCCTTTGCTGCGAATGGCCGCGCGTTGAGTGTAAATGAAGCGGACGGCTTCGTAAAAGTGGTGGCGAATGAAGAGGATGGCCGCGTATTGGGCGTACAAATCGTTGGGCCGGAAGCGTCCGACCTAATTGCAGAAGCTGGACTGGCAATCGAAATGGGCGCGACACTTGAAGATATTGCGCTGACCATCCACGCGCATCCGACGCTATCAGAAGTAACGATGGAAGCGGCGGAGGCAGCACTTGGCCACGGTATTCATTCATTATCGAAATAACGACAAGAAAGGCAGGCTGGAATATTTCCGGTCTGCTTTTTTATCGTATAAGAAAGCAGATGTTGCTTTATAGTGATGAAGCAACGTATGCTTTCTCTCCAAGAATAAACGAGGAAAAATTCACAAGACGTGTGCAAACGTTGCCTTTTCCATGAGTTTTGAAAATTTCACGTTCGCTAACAAAATGTTCAGATGGATTTTATTAGACAGGCAGGAATAAAACGGTGCATAATAAAAGGTAAGTCGAATCATCGAAGGCCATTAAGTTGTCATAATCAAGCACCAAAAAGGGAAGGGGGAAATTATAGAAATGTCAGCGTGGTTCGGCTCGTTTATTATCGTATGGATGATCATTCTTATTTCACTATTCGCGATCGGTGGCTTTTTCATGTTCCGCAAGTTTTTGAAGGCGATGCCAAAACAGGATGGGATGTCAGAGTTGGACTGGCAAGACTATTATATTGAGAAAACCCGACAGATGTGGACTGAGGATACGATGGAGCTGTTAAACGAACTTGTTACACCGGTGCCAAAACTATTCCGGGATGTGGCTCGGCGCAGCATCGCGGCCAAAATTGGCAAGCTGGCGCTTGAGGAAGGAGCAGAAAAAATAACGAAAGACCTTGTAATTAAAGGATATATTTTGGCGACACCAGCGCGCGATCATAAGTTTCTGGTCGCCCATTTGAAAATGAAGCAAATTGATTTTTCCCCGTATAAACAGCATTTGAAAATTCATGTGGAATAAGCTGTATGCGTGTTGACAAATCCTCCCCTTCTTCCTGGGCCTGGCTTACTTTCTTGCAAAGAAGCGTTGCTTGCTCGCTCCGCTTCGGTCTCGAATTTGTTTCGTAAGCGAAAAAAGTAACCCAAGCAACGGAAGAAGGGGATGGTTGTTAGTTAACTCAGCAACAGCGGGTACCGTTTCCTTTGCCGTACCGGGCTTCAATTGCTTGTCTGAAAAATTCTTTTTCCGATAGCGGCGCGGTTTCGCCTTTCGACGGCGCCGCGTGCCAGTAGTCGAGATATAGTTCATAGTCCGGAATGCCGAAAATCATTCGGAACGTTGAGCGAATCCGCCGCATCAATGAGTGGTTTGCGGACAGCTCTTTTATTTTTTCCGGCGGAACGTAGATGCGCGGCGGGCAAGACTCATCACGCCACATGTCTTTTTCCTCCTTTTTTTCTCGAGACGCAGTTAAGCTGTGTGTGAATGCGATGTATAAAGGGAAGCATCGCCTTTTGATTGTACGTAAGGAGCCTCTTGCAGCGAACCACGGTACGTACCGCGCAGAATGCTAATCCACGTGCGCAGGCAGTCGATGATAAGCGCCAGCACGATTCCGACGAAAATCGCTGTCATGACAGCATCTACACGGTCGTTGAAAATCATCTGCTTGGCCGCTTCTATCGTTTTAACCCCTTTCGGCAGGTGCCCCTGTTCGAGCGCTTTAGTGAAAGCGGAAGCATGAGACAGGAAACCAATTTTCGGATCGGGGTGGAATAGCTTCTGCCATGCGGCTACCATTGTGACGGTTGTAAGCCAGACCAGCGGCACAAGAGTAACCCATGCATACGCTTTTTTGCCCATTTTCAGGATGATCGTTGTGCCGACCACAAGCGCGATAGCAGCGAGCATCTGGTTAGCGATACCGAACAATGGCCAGAGGGTTTTGATTCCACCAAGCGGGTCGATAACCCCAGCGTATAAGAAGTAACCCCAACCGAGACTGATGATGGCGCTGGAAATAATGTTACCCGGCAGCCAGGTCGTATCTTTGAATTTCGATGCGAAGTTTCCGATAAGTTCGCTTACCATGAAGCGGCCTACACGGGTACCTGCGTCGATCGTAGTAAGAATAAACACGGCCTCAAACAGGATCGCGAAATGATACCAGAACGCCATGAGCGCTTTTCCACCGATGATGGTGGAGAAGATAACGGACATACCAACCGCGAGCGAAGGCGCGCCGCCTGTGCGGGAAAGGATTGTTTTTTCGCCCACGTCTTCGGCAAGTTGCGTCAGATCAGCTGCGGATACAGAAAACCCCCATTCGGTAATGGTTCTCGCCGCTGTAATGGCATCGTTTCCAATCGCAGCGGCCGGACTGTTGATCGCGAAGTATGTGCCAGGTGTAAGAATAGTAGCTGCAATCAATGCCATAATGGCTACGAAAGATTCCATCAACATGCCGCCGTAGCCAACCATACGGCTATGGCTTTCTTTCGCGATAAGCTTTGGCGTTGTACCGCTTGATACGAGTGCGTGGAAGCCGGAAACGGCACCACAGGCGATAGTGATAAACAGGAATGGGAACAAATTGCCCGTAAATACTGGGCCGGTTCCATCGATAAATTTCGTAACAGCCGGCATTTGCAGATTCGGCAGCGTGAGTAGAATACCGACCGCAAGCAAGCCGATGGTTCCAATTTTCAAGAACGAGCTTAGATAGTCACGTGGCGCGAGCAGCAGCCATACCGGAAGGATGGATGCGATAAATCCGTATACGATCATCATAATCGCCAGGGCTTCCGGACTAAATGTGAACAGCGAAGCCAAAGTCGGCGATTCGGCTACCCATTGGCCAGCTACAAGTGCAAGCATCATTAGCACAAACCCGATCAACGATGTTTCGCCGACACGCCCCGGACGGATGTAGCGCATATATACACCCATAAACAGCGCGATCGGAATGGTCATTGCAATTGTGAAAGTGCCCCACGGGCTTTCGGCCAACGCGTTGACGACAACTAGCGCCAATACAGCAATTAAGATAATCATAATAGCAAGAATACCAACCATGGCGATCAAGCCGCCAACCGGGCCGATTTCTTCTTTTGCGATTTGGCCAAGGCTTTTTCCGTTGCGGCGCATGGAAGCAATCAGGATGACAAAGTCCTGAACCGCGCCTGCCAAGATAACCCCTGCAACAATCCAGATGGTGCTTGGCAAATATCCCATTTGGGCGGCCAATGTCGGACCGACAAGCGGGCCGGCACCCGCAATCGCTGCGAAGTGATGACCGAATACAACCCATTTATTTGTTGGAACAAAGTCTTTACCATCATTGTGTACCTCGGCGGGAGTGGCGCGGTTATCATCCAGATTGAAGACTTTATGTGCGATAAATCTGCTGTAGAACCGATAGGCAACCGCATAGCTCGCTAGAGCGGCAAACAGCAACCACGCCGCGTTAATTTCTTCGCCGCGCGAAAGCGCCAGCCAGCCCCAGGCGACAGCGCCAAGCACGGAGATTGCGCTCCATATGAGAATGGAGAGCAGACGGCTCTTCATAGTGAATCCTCCTTTTTATAAAATTTTCAGAATCTAAAATTTCTAAAAAATTAGTTTTAAAATATTGTAACTTAGGTGCACTTTCTTTACTACCTTTTCCGAATTATCTGTAGTAAACCATACATGAACAGTAGAAAATTTGTCATCATCTGTAGTTAGCTACAAGTTTTGTATGCATTTTTAATTGAGATATTTTTAAAATATAGAAAATTAGTTTACCAAACAAGGAAAATAATGTATCATTTATACTTGTATGATAGCATCTATATACCTACTTATACTGGGTCTTTATAACTAAAATAAAATAAAAACCTACTATGCGCTGTAGCGTACGAGGAGGAAGAGAGAGTGAGAAGTCTAAAAAGCAAGTTGCTGCTATTAAATTCCCTTTTGCTTGTTATAAGTCTTGTGGTTGTATCGTTTGCGAGCTATTGGAAATCATCGGCTATGTTAAGCAAACAACTAGAAAATGCAGCAGAAATCCAAGCTGCCAATTTAGCCGGGAAACTGGATCGCTTCTTTGAAGAAAAAAAGGCAGTTCTTGTATCATTAGCAAAATTAACTTCTGAAAATAATCAAACCGATTTGGCATTCATTCAAAAAGCAAATAAAAAGTTCCCTGATTTTGAAACACTGTTTTTTACATACGATCTGAGTTCCAGACATGTCATTAATCATAAAGGGGATATAACAGACGTTTCCGACCGCGCCCATTTTAGGGAAGCCGGAAAAGGAGAAGGAAAGATTGTTGTGTCAGAGCCTGTTGTTTCAAAGAGAACAGGAAACAACATTGTCACCATCATTGTCCCAATTATGAAGGGGGGGAAGCAAATCGGATATTTCGGAGGCACAATTTCTATTAAGAAGGTACAGGAATATGTTGCTAATGAAAAGTTTGGAAAGACAGGATATGCATTTTTAGTTAGTGCTAAAGGTACAACGGTTTGGCATCCTGATAAAAATAAAATTTTTAAAGATAATATTTCAGCGTCCCCTATTCCTGAAATGCAGAAAGTTTTTGCGGATATCAAAAGCGGAAAGCACGGCATTGTGAGCTATATGTTTAATGGGCAGGAAAAGTTTGGAGCGTATGCGGCCACGAAGGATAGATGGGGAGTGGTTATTGGAGCCCCGACGAAAGAACTGTATGCGCCGGTAAGACAGCTTGCATTTATCCTGCTTCAACTAGGATTTCTTGCAATTCTAGTTGGTATCGTCATTACTTATTTTATTGCGCGCAATGTAGTGAGCCCCATTTCGCAGCTGAATGAGGCCGTAAGGATCGTTGCGACAGGTGATTTAACCCGTCACGTGAATATTAGCGGCCGGGATGAAATTGCGCGCCTAGCGGACGATTTCAATCGGACGGTAGCCAACTTAAAAGAGTTAACACAAGGCGTTTCTGCTACATCGCAACGCGTGCTTTCATTTACGGAAGAATTGGCCGCCAGCGTCACGCAAACAACAAAAGCGGCAAATATGATCGGGGCTTCGATTCAGACGGTAGCTGCAGGAGCGCAAACACAAGTGAACAGTTCGCAGGAGACAGCAAAAGCAATGGAGGAGATGGCGTCCGGTATTCAGCAAATTGCCAGTATGACATCCATGGTTGCTTCCTCTTCGCTTGAGGCTGCAAAAGAAGCGGAACAGGGGAATAGCATGATTGAGAAAGCTGTACAACAAATGAACAAAATTAGCGCAGGAACGGTAAGAGTCTCTTCTTCCGTTCAGCGTCTGGAAGGACGCTCTCAGGAAATTGGTCAGATTCTGGATACCATTTCAACTCTTGCCTCACAAATTAATCTGCTGGCGCTAAACGCAGCTATTGAAGCGGCACGTGCCGGGGAACATGGAAAAGGATTTGCCGTAGTCGCTGACGAAGTTAGAAAGCTGGCGGAGCAATCGGATGAGTCGGCAAGACAAATTGCGGTATTGATTGAAGAAATTCAACAGGATATTGCCCATGCTGTCGGCGAGATGGGAGCTAGCGAGAAAAATGTTCAGGAAGGAATTGCGCTGATTGAAGAAGTGAAAAACGGCTTTCAGCATATTTACCAATCGTCTCAGGGGATGGCGGGGTATATCGAGGAGATTTCTGCGGCATCAGAGCAAATGTCTGCAAGTTCAGAAGAAATAAATGCTTCCATTCAGGAAATGGCCAATATCGCGCAAAACTCTGCTTCTCATTCGAGTAGTGTTGCATCCGCTACCGAAGAGCAAATCGCTTCTATGGAGAAAATTTCTGACTCGCTTAAGTCGCTTGAGAGTGTGGTGCGGGATCTTCGAGGAGCGATACATAAATTTAAACTATAAATAAACGTAGCTGTTGATGATTTCCTTCACATGGTAAATGATAGGGAGCATCAACAGCTATCAAAATAAATTTATTTTTATGTAAGAAAAGGATGTGCATCTTATGAAAAAACTGTACAGTATGATAGGAAAGGGATTGTTGGCTGCTACTTTGCTTGTTGGGGGCGGTTTTATTGCGCTTCCTCAGGCACAGGCATACAATGAGGAAAGTGTAATCATAGACGGGAAAAAAGTAAATAGCCAGCTGGTTAACGGCAATGTTTTTGTATCGGCGCAGGACGTTGCCAAAGCGCTTGGACGTAATGTTACGATTGATGAAAAAGACAAAACGGTTTCGATCGAATCCCGGCTTGATACGATTTTAAAAAGAGGGTATATTCGCGTAGGAACGACGGGAGATTATAAGCCTTTTACATATTTTAATCCTAAAACACAACAGTTTGAAGGATATGATATTGATGCCGCGAAAATGCTCGCTAAAGATTTAGGAGTTGAAGTACAGTTCGTAAAAACTTCTTGGCCGACGCTAATGGATGACTTGTTAGCGGATAAGTTCGACATCGCGGTTGGGGGCATCACCCGTAATGTTGAACGCCAAAAGAAAGCCCATTTATCTCAAGGCTATATTCAATTTGGAAAAGCGCCTTTGATTCGTAAGGAAGATAAGGAGAAGTTCAAGAGCATTGAGGATATTAACAAACCTGAAGTGAGAATCGGCGTTAATCCGGGGGGCACAAATGAAAAGTTTGTCAGAGCATACCTTCCGAAAGCAAATGTGACTGTTGTAGAAAATAATCTCGATATTCCTCATCTTGTTGCGGAAGGAAAATTTGATGTTATGATTACTGATAATATTGAAGCGATGCTGTATGCTAAACAAGATCCGCGTTTATACGCGGCGTTAAGTGATAAGCCGTTCACAATTGATGAGAAAGGTTTTATGATGCACCGCGGGGATACGGTTTTCAGCAATTGGATTGGGTTATGGATGGAAGAAATGGAGTTAAAAGGAGAATTTGAGAAACTAAAGAAAAAATGGATTGAGTAAATGGAAAGCCCGTTCACAAGAACGGGTTTTTACGATGTTAAAATCCGAGCCGCATTTTTAAATCTTTGACAAGAGAACGGCTAACAGGCAGTACGGTTTCATTCTTGTCCCCGACTTTTATCTGAACGGTGCCTTTAAACCAGGGAATAAATTCGACAATGCAGCTTAGGTTCACAAGATAGGTGCGATGAATGCGATAGAAGCGGTCTTCAGGCAGCTTTTTTTCTAGTTCCTGAAGGGAGAATGAGGTTATATAATCTTCATTTTTTGTAAAAATTCGGCAATTCCTGCCTTCCGCTGCCGCGTACACAATGTCATGAATATCGACAAACGCTACGCTTGTTGCTTTTTCTACGGGAATCCGAGAAAAAGAAGAGAACGATTTTGCCATGGGTTGAATCGTCTCAATAATTTGGCGAAGCGTATGTTCGATGGCAGGGAAAGAAGCAGGCTGGGCCTTTTTTTCCTGTATTCTTTTGCGTAGGCGGGTCATCGTTTTTTTCAGCCGTTCTTCATTAAACGGTTTCAAAATATAGTCCGCCGCTTCGGTCTCGAAGGCTTGCAGCGCATACGAGTCATAGGCAGTGGCGTATACGATATGTGGCCTGTGTTCTTCCCCCTCTATCATTTCCGGAATTTTAATGCCTTCGATATCATGAAGATAAATATCGAGAAATACAACATCAGGCTTCTGGCGCTGAATCAGTTCAATTGCTTCTTCACCGCTTGCCGCCTCCTCGATGACTTCAATGTCATCGTATTGTTCCAACAAATAACGTAGCTCGGAGCGGGCTGGCGCCTCATCATCCACAATGATTACCCGTATCATAAATTTAAGATACATTCCTTTCTTTCCAAGGGATTGTAATGGTACAAACAGTGCCGCCTCCAGGATTGGCTTCGATGGTCAGATCATAAGGATTGCCGTATAGAGATTGCAGGCGGCCGCGTACATTTTGCAGACCGATGCCGGAGAATGGTCGGGACTCGGTCGACGCGGCAAAGCCGACACCATCGTCGATAACCTGAATGACCAGCGCGTTGTTTTCTTTTCCGATGCGTATAAGGATGGTACCGCCTGCCTTTTTCGGCAGCAGGCCATGCTTAACGGCATTTTCCACAATCGGTTGTAAGATAAGACCCGGAATGCGTTGCTTCCAGGCTTCGGGTTGAATCTCGGTTACAATCTGGAGTTTGTCTCCGAAGCGGGCTTTTTCGATTTCCAAATAGGCTTCTACATGTTTTATCTCTTCTTCTACGGTAATTATCCGGTCGCCTTGGTGCAGATTGCGCCGGAAAAATTCCGCCAGGTTTACGATTAGACGGCGGGCAGTTTCCGGTTTTGTACGGATAAACGATGAGATTGTGTTTAAGGCATTGAATAGAAAATGCGGATTAATCTGGGCGTGCAAGGCGCGGATTTCCGCATCGGCCAGCAGCGCCGCCTGCTTTTCCAAATCGGCGATTTCAAGCTGAGTGGAGAATAATTGCGCAAGTCCGCGCGCCAATTCCCAGTCGACGACGGATACTTCGTGCTGTTTTTTAAAATATAGCTTGAGCGTGCCCACCACCGTGTCCTTTTTCCGAAGCGGAACAATAATCGCGGAATGGAGCGGACAATCGATGCTGCTGCAACCGATTTCTGTTTTGTTTTTGGCCCAAAGCAACTGCTGCGTATGGATCGCTTTCAGCGTTGCTTCGGTTTGCAAAGGGGTACCGCGCTGGTGATGCTTATCTCCGGCGCCGATATGAGCGAGAATTTTTTCTCTATCGGTAATGGCGACTGCCGCAGCTTCTGTCATATTGTAAATCACGCGAGCCGTTTTTTCGGCGGACGTTTCATTGAGTCCCTGGCGTAGAATCGGCAGCGTAATGTCAGCGATTTGCAACGCCCGCTGTGCCTGCATAGAGCCGATTTTTTCTTCTTCCGCTTTTGCAGTTTGAACAATCATAACGAACAGCGCGATACCTGAGGCATTGACTAGCATCATTGGTAATGCAATAATTTCGACAAGGTGGAGCGCATCCGCGAACGGACGGGCAATCCCAAGAATTAAGAGCATTTGAATCCCTTCCGCGATAAAGCCGACGACCCAGGCCATCTTCCAATGTATGGAGCGGTGATGATAACGCATGTACACCAGCCCTGCCAGCGCCCCTTCGACGGTGGTGGAGACGGCGCAGGCCAAATCGGTAAAACCTCCGAGAAAGTAGCGGTGTAAGCCTGCGAGAAAACCGGCAGCGGTACCGACGATCGGCCCGCCCAGGAGCCCGGCCATAACCGGGCCGATCACGCGTGAATTTGCCAGCGCCCCTTCGATGGGAATTGCGGCATACGTTCCGTAAATACCAATGAGTGTACATATTATAGTTGTAATTATTTTGTCACGTGGTCCGTCCGTGCGCCGAAGCACCCGGCGGAAGAAACGAAACCGGGAGAGAAAAAACGCGAGTACAATAAGCGTCGCGGTGCGCTCGGCCAAATCGATAAGCAGTGGATGGATGGACGACATGGAGAAGCCTCCTTGCGTATCGGTTGTTATTTCAAAGTATATCATCCGCAGAAGTTCCGTCAATTCTGGGAAAAAGAGGATGCGAGGAGATGAACAAATGAACAACCTGACGATGAGCACTGATCTATATCAGATTAATATGATGTATGCTTATCATAAGAAAAACTTGGATGGCCGGCGGGCGGTGTTTGACGTATTTTTCCGCAAGCCGCCGGGTGGAAATGGGTATGCGATTTTCGCCGGTTTGGAACAGGTGCTTGACTATATTGAAAATATTCGGTTTACGGAAGAAGATATCGCGTATTTGCGAAGCGTCTATTCGTATGAGGATACGTTTTTAGAGAAGTTGAGAAACTTTCGCTTTACCGGAAACATCGCCGCTATGAAAGAAGGAACTGTAGTGTTTCCAGGAGAGCCGCTCTTACGGGTCGAGGCCCCGATTGGCGAAGCACAGTTAATCGAAACGACAATGTTAACAATTATTAACCATCAGACGCTTATCGCTACCAAAGCTGCCCGCATTGTTGAAGCGGCAAAAGGCGACACCGTACTGGAATTTGGCCTGCGTCGGGCGCAGGGTGCGGAGGCAGGGTATTATGGGGCGCGAGCTGCCTATATCGGCGGAGTGCACGCAACATCGAACATAATTGCTGGCCGGGATTTCGGCATCCCGGTACGCGGCACGCACGCGCACAGCTTTGTGCAGTTGTTTGAACACGAATTGGACGCGTTTACGGCTTACAGTGAAGCGTTTCCAGATGAGACAGTACTGTTGGTGGACACGTATGACACGCTGGAAATGGGGATTCCGCATGCTATCAAGATCGGCCTAGCTATGAGAGAAAAGGGCAAAAAATTGTTGGGGATTCGCCTAGATTCCGGAGATTTAGCTTATCTTTCAAAAGAGGCCCGCCGCATGCTGGATGAAGCGGGGCTTACAGATGTGGCGATCGTCGCCTCAAGTGATTTGGATGAACGGTTGATTCAAGACTTAAAAAGTCAGGAGGCCAAAATCAATATTTGGGGTGTAGGCACTAATCTTATTACTTCGTATGATTGTCCGGCGCTCGGTGGCGTCTATAAGCTGGCCGCGGTGGAAAAAAACGGAGAGTGGGAACCGAGACTGAAGATTTCCGAGAATCCCACGAAGATTACGAATCCGGGTTATAAAAAGGTAATTCGTTTTTATGATCGGGCGACGGACAAGCCGCTGGCTGACTTAATCGCGCTTGCGAAAGAAGAGATTCCGCAGGATGAAATTACAATTTTCCATCCTTTGTTCCCGCACAAACGAAAAACACTGCGCAATTATCGAACGGAGTCACTGTTATATCCGGTCATTGAGAGAGGGCGAAGGCTATATGATCCGCCCGCACTGGAAGAAATTCGTGCCTATGTTCGTAAGCAGCTAGCCCGGTTTTCGCCGGAAATCAGGCGGCTTGTCAATCCGCATGAATACCATGTAGATTTGAGCCAGAGACTGTGGGATTTAAAGCAAACGTTAATTCATCAGGAACGCGGATAAAATGTTGAAACTTTTTCCAACTTTTTTTCGTATGTAAAGGTGTAAGAACAATTTCGAGGAGGAATTGGAATGAAGAAGCGTAATATAGCAGTGACCGGGTTATTAAGTCTGACGATGCTTACAGGCGTGCCTGCCGTAAATGTGTTAGCAGCTGAACCGGTAACCACAATGCAAGCACAGACGGAGCAAATGACACGCGGTGAGTTCTTTGTAATGCTTGCGCGGGCGATTGATTTGCCGGAAGCAGAGGCGCAGTATTCATACAAGGATGTAGAGCGTGACAGCGAACTTGCTCGTATTGTAAGCAAGCTTCAGGCGAACGGTGTTTTGAGCGGATATGATGATGGTATGGTTTATCCGAAACAAGTATTAAAAGAGGGAGAGGCAATCGCGATGCTCAGTCGTGCGCTCGGCATTCCGGAGCAGGAGGTGCCAGGCGTAAAGTCGCCGCTGCCTTCTTCACACTGGGCGCATAACACGGCATCATGGCTCGCGGCGGTCAACTTTGATTATAAGTGGGACAATCTGGAACGCCCGTTGACGAAGCAGGTAGCAGAAGCGCTAATTCAGCAAATGCTTTCCACTTCAGACAGCACAAAGAAGTTGCTGGAAGAAAGTCAGAAAGCGCAGCGTGATGTTCGTTCATTCCGCATGGAAGGAACAGTGGCGTTTAGTATGGAAGGAAATGAGAAGACGCTTGCTTCCTTGCCTGAAGAAACACGTAAAGAGATGCTGCAAGGCGTATCGATGAATATAAAAAGCACGTTTGAAGTGCCGGATAAAATGTACATCCAAACGAGCATGAAAGCACCGGCAGCGCTTGAAAAGGAAGGCATGGACCACATGGCGTTCGAACAGTATATTCTCGGTAAGGATATGTATATGAAAATGCCGGATAATCTGTCCGGAGGCATGGAACATTCGTCCGGTTGGGTCAAGATGAAAAACGGCTTCCCCATAGATATGAAAGCAATGGTGGAGCAGATGTCTGGTATTCCGCCGCAACTGGAAAAGAAATTATTTTACCGCGATCTGGGAGAGGGAAAGATCGCGTTCCAGGGACGCATCGACAAATTGTCAGATTTGACTTCCATGATGAACGGAATGCAGGGAATGACCGATACGCTTAAGGAAGCGGAAGGCGTGATCGGATCGATTTACATGCAGGGCGTAATGGAACTCGATCCTGCGACCAAACTGGTCAAGCGTATACAAACCCAAACAGCTGTCACATACAAAGATAACATTGAAGATATGCCGTTCAAGCGAATGATCATGACGCAGGATATGAAATACAGTGATTATAACGATAATCTAAAAGTTCAACTTCCAGAAGAGGCTAAAAAGGCGAAAGAATTGCCAGCCGCTTTAGAAGGGATTTCGGCTTCCCAAGCAGATAAAAAATAAGAATGAGAAACGCTCTCTTCCAAGAGGGCGTTTTTAACATGATACGCGAGAAGTCCCCTTCCTCCACGCCCCTGGCGTAGGTAGAGGATGAATCGCGCTTCTTTTTCCTTTAAGCAAAAGAAGGATTTCAACACAAATGCTCGCCTGTTCTGCTGAGGAGGATCGTTCAGAAACTCCCACTTCAATCGACAGGAAGTGGGGGGAGTTCATATTGTATAAGAGTATATGTTGCTTTATAGTGATAAAGTAACATATGCTTTTTCTTATTTTATGCCTTGCGTGACAGAATGAGGATAGATATGGTATAGTAAATGCCGGATTTATACAAACACTATTCTTAAATTTAGATACTTTTATTATGGATAAAAAGTATGGAGTGGTTGCATGCTCTACCCATTATTATTGCCGGATCTGCATGTGGAATCCGTGTATGACATTGATTTGAATGAATTAAAAAAACGCGGCATCAAGGGAATTATTACAGATTTGGACAATACGCTGATTGAGTGGAATCGTCCTGATGCAACCCCCGAACTTGTGAAATGGATGAAAGAGCTAAAAGAGCAGGGATTTTCAGTTGTCATCGTATCGAACAACAAAAAAACCCGGGTATCTAAAGTAGCAGAGCCGCTCGGGGTTCCGTTTATTCATCAGGCGAAGAAGCCAACATCCGCCGCCTTCCGCAGGGCGACACGTGAGATGGGATTGTCCGTAAATGAGACTGTGGTCATCGGCGATCAGCTGTTTACTGATGTGTTGGGCGGAAAGCGGATGGGTTTTTACACGATTCTTGTCGTGCCGGTCGCACAGACCGACGGTTTTATGACTCGCTTTAATCGGAAGCTGGAAAAGATCGCCCTCAATTGGATGCGGAAACGTGGCAAAATTCCTTGGGAGGATTCAAATGGATAAGCAAGAGAAGATATATTGCGCTGGTTGTGGTGTAGCCATTCAGACGGAAGATAAAAACAAAGTGGGGTATGCCCCGCCACAGGCGCTGGAAAAAGAGACAGTAATCTGCCAGCGCTGCTTCCGGATTAAGCATTATAACGAAGCGTCCACCGTCACGCTGGGCGACGATGATTTCGTGCGTATTCTTAACAGCATTGGCGACACGGAATCGCTTGTGGTACAGGTAGTGGATATTTTTGATTTTAATGGCAGCTGGCTTAGGGGCCTGCCGCGTTTTGTGGGAGGCAATCCGATTCTTCTAGTTGGTAACAAGATTGACCTTCTTCCCAAAAATGTGAATCGCAACCGCCTTGTGAATTGGATGCGCAAATCGGCTGCTGATCTCGGTCTGAAACCGGTAGATGTCGTGCTAGTGAGCGCGCGCAAAGGTGAAGGAATTGACCGTCTAGTTGCGGCGATGAATGAACATCGTCAAGGGCGTGATATTTATGTTGTCGGTGTGACTAACGTTGGCAAATCTTCATTGATTAACTACCTGCTTAAGCAATTCGGCGAGTCGGAAATGGACATCACAACCTCCCAATTTCCGGGCACGACGCTCGATGTAATTGAAATCCCGCTTGACGAGCAATCGTCTTTGTACGATACGCCGGGAATTGTAAATCGGGAGCAGCTGGTACATAAAGTAGCGCCGCAAGAATTGAAACTGGTGATGCCGGACAAGCCAATTAAGCCGAAAGTGTACCAGCTAAACGCGGAGCAGTCGTTATTTATTGGCGGGCTCGCCCGTATCGATTTCGTCAAAGGTGAGCATCAACCGTTTGTGGTTTATGTATCTAACCATCTGAACATTCACCGAACAAAACTGTCCAACGCCGATGAATTGTATGAAAAGCATAAAGGCGAATTGCTGTCGCCGCCAGGAAAAGAAGCGGCCGGAGAAATGGTGTGGGAAAAATTCATGTTTAAAGTTCCGCCTGGTAAGTATGATGTCGTTGTTTCAGGTTTAGGATGGGTGGCTTTGCACGGTAAAGGTGCGAACGTTGTGGTGCATGTGCCGAAAGGCGTCGCGGCCAGCCTGCGTCCGTCTTTAATATAAGCGCTTTGATTACCCCTGTTCTTCAGGGGGTTTTTTGTACGTGAACCGTGAGATAAGATGAGAAATAGGAAAAGATAGTTAAGGAGAGAAGCAAACATATGGATAGCCAAACGATATTAACAGGGCTGTTCGGTCATCCGGTGGGGCATTCGTTGTCGCCGCTTATGCATAATCGCGCGTTTGAAGCGTGTGGCTTAAATTACCGGTACGCCGCGTTCGACATTGATCCAAGTCGGGTGCAGGAGGCCGTTCAGGCCGTTCGAGCGCTTGGCATGCGCGGTGTGAATGTAACCATTCCGTATAAGGTAACTGTTATGGATTACTTGGATGAAGTAGACGAAGAAGCGAAGATAATCGGTGCGGTCAATACGATTGTCAATGAAGGAGGCAAACTTGTCGGTTATAATACGGATGGACGGGGCTATGTCCGATCGCTTACAGAAGAGACGGGCATTGATTTAGCATCGCAATCTGCCGTGCTGCTGGGAGCAGGAGGAGCAGCGCGTGGCGTAGCCATAGCTCTGCTGAAGGCCGGGCTTCCCTCACTTGTAATTGCGAACCGTACGGTGGAGAAAGCTGAACAGCTCGCCGCTCATATGAAGCAGGCTGTGCCACAGGCGACCGTTTGTGCCCTGCCGCTGAATAAGGTTGCAGAGGCGCTTGCAACTAGCACGTTGCTCATCCAAACAACGTCAATCGGCATGCATCCAAAAACGGAAGCGAGCCCTCTCCCGGCGGAAACGCTGCACGGCGGGCTTACGGTTAGCGATTTGATTTATAATCCAATGGAAACGCGCTTGTTGCGTGATGCGAAAGCGAAGGGTGCGCGCGTTCATTGCGGGGTAGGGATGTTCATCTACCAGGGCGCTTTAAGCTTTGAATATTGGACGGGACGGCCGGCTCCCGTAAACGTGATGCGCGAAGTGGTTATGGATGCGTTGCGTGGACAGTAGGAGAAAAGGAGGAACGTTATGTTAACAGGAAAGCAAAAACGGTATTTGCGTTCGTTGGCTCATCATTTAGACCCGATTTTTCAGGTAGGGAAGGGCGGTGTCAATGAAAACTTAATCAAGCAGGTCGAAGATACGCTGGAAGTGCGCGAATTGCTGAAGATTTCCGTGCTGAACAATTGCGGTGAGGACAAGCATGAGGTGGCTGAGGAGATTGCTGCCGGTAGCGGCGCGGAAATTGTGCAGATTATCGGAAATACAATTGTATTATATAAAGAGTCAAAGGAACGAAAAACCATTGAACTTCCGAAATAAGCGGAAGAAAGTTGCCATTTACGGCGGAACCTTCGACCCGATTCATGCTGTTCATCTAATTGTAGCGGAACAGGCACGGGATGCGCTCGGATTGGATGAAGTATGGTTTATGCCAGCCCGCCTTCCGCCGCATAAGTTGGGGAACCCGATTACCGAAGACAAACACCGTGTAGCGATGGTCGAACTCGCCATTGCGGACAATCCGTACTTTTCACTAAGCACGGTGGAACTGGAGATGGAATGTTCACAGCCTTCATATACTTATCATACAGTACGTCTGCTGAAAGAACGACACCCGGACACAGAATTTTACTTTATCATTGGTGGAGATATGGCTAAACATTTGCCAAAATGGTACAAAATAGAAGAGCTCATTACGATGGTGAAATTTGTGGTGCTTGCTAGACCCGGCTATATAATGGACAACAAATATATGCAAGATGTTATTCAGGTGAGAATGCCGCAGCTGGATGTTTCATCAACTATGATCCGCCAAAAAGCGGCGGATGGAAAGTCAATCCGGTATCTTGTGCCGGAGGCGGTAAGATTGTATATAGAGGAGAAACGATTATATGAAGCGTGAACAATTGCTGGAAGCTGTGCGGGGACAAATGACAAAACATCGCTATGAACATACGCTGGGTGTCATGGAAACTGCGGTGCGTCTCGCTGAGAAGTATGGCGCGGATAAGACAAAGGCGGAGACGGCTGCTATTCTTCATGATTATTGCAAGTTTTGGTCAGAAGAAAACATGCGGAAAATTATCGAGACAACGCCGCATATTCCGAAAGATTTGCTGGAACATGATAAGGAATTATGGCACGCGCATGTCGGAGCGGAAGCGGTGCGTCGTGACCTTGGTATCGAAGATGAAGAAATACTAAACGCAATCCGTTATCATACTTCCGGCCGCGAGAATATGACGTTGCTCGAAAAAGTCGTTTGTCTGGCCGATTATATAGAACCGGGTCGTCAATTCCCCGGCGTGGAGGAATTGCGCCAAGTGGCGGAAGAGGACTTGGATCGGGCGCTTGCCAAAGCTTTGGGCGGCACCATCGCATTCCTCGTAAACCGTGAAAAAAGAATATATCCTCTCACCGTTCTGGCCCGCAACTCCTTAATAAAGTCGAAAAAGAACAATAAACAGGAGGAATAAAAGCGACTATGACAGAATTGGAAATCGCTCAATTAGCCGCCAAAGCCGCGGAGGACAAAAAGGCACACAATGTGGTTATTCTTGATTTGAAGGGACTGTCCATTATTGCTGATTATTTTGTTGTTTGTCACGGCAACTCAGAGACACAGGTGCAGGCGATTGTTGATCATATAAAAGATAGTGCCGAAAAAGCTGGAATTGTCGTGCGCGGCCGTGAAGGCTACGATGACGCGCGCTGGGTGCTTGTAGACTTGGGCGATGTTGTTGTCCATGTGTTCCATCGTGATGAGCGCGAATTTTATAATATTGAACGCTTATGGAAGGATGCTCCCGTTGTCGCTGTCCAGTAGTTATCGGCGATTGGCTGACGTATATGATCATTTGATGGCCGATGCGCCATACGATCAATGGATGGGGTTTGCGGTGGAAGCGTGGCGCCTGACGCGGACGAGACCGCGCCGCGTCGCGGAGCTTGGTTGTGGCACAGGCTCTTTGACCCGTTACCTGCTGGAGCGAGAGCTGGAAGTGTGGGGTGTCGATCTGTCAGCCGACATGCTTGCGGTAGCACGGGAGAAGGTGCAGCGTAGCCATCCGCGCGCTGCCGTTCACTGGCTTAGGCAGGATATCCGTGAACTTGCGCTGCCTGAGCTGGTGGACAGCGTGATTAGCTTTTGCGATACACTGAATTACATTCCGGATGCTGAAGGGATAAAACAGGTATTCGCAAGGGTTTTCGCTACGCTTACGCCCGGCGGCACATTTTTATTCGACGTGCATACTCCGTATAAAATCGCCGAAGTATTTGGGAATGAATCGTTCTCTTATCAGGACGAACATGTGGCGTATATTTGGCAGAGCATTTACTATGAAGATGAAGAAGCAGTGGAACACGATTTAACTTTGTTTGTACGGGAAAAAGACGATTTGTACCGCCGGTTTCATGAACGGCATCGCCAGAAGGCGTATTCGCTTGAAGCTTTGCGGCAGTGGCTTGCGGATACCGGATTTGATGTTCTGTCCATTACCGCGGATTTTACATCGCAGCCGGTAGCAACAGACAGCGAACGCGCATTTTTTATTGCCCGTAAGCCTCATTAGATAAAAAGTTGACACCTGATAGGAAGATTGCATATAATTTTAGACAAATTGTAAATGATGGCATGGATAAGGAGTAGTAGTTGCCTAAGGAGCGTACCAGAGAGTTAACGGTTGGTGCGAGTTAACCGCTTCCGGCAATGAACTCGCCTTGGAGCCGATAGCGGGATATAAAGGTACCGTTATCCGTCTCATCCACGTTACGGATGCTAAAGTGAGCGCAAGGCTTGCACATAGCTCTGCGTTAACTAGGGTGGTACCGCGGGAGTAAGCCTCTCGTCCCTGGATTATAGGGACGGGAGGCTTTTTATCATATCAGCCGAGAAGCCCCCCTACTTCTAAGCGTGAAGATGCTTTTGTTACCAGTGAAAGTGGGGAATGAATCGGCTTCGGACGAGGGCAGGCTTTTACCTTCTCACAAGTCCGACTGTTCTTTCCTCCCTCAATTTTGTAAAATATAAGCAACCAAGCCGAATGGTACGGACGTACAATCAGCATTGTGTGCAAAATATTCCCATCGAGTCAGTTGTGTTCCTGTTGCGGGTATCAGGATAAGGACGTAAAAGGCTTAAGCCTGCGTGAATGGGAGTGTTCAAGTGGATAAGAAAGTATATGTTATCTTAAAATCATAACGTACCAAAATACTTTCTTTCCGAATTGTAGGCAGAAAAAACTTGCGGGCAATGCCTGCGAGTTTGTCTTAATGAAGATCAGGAGGTCATTCGTTGATGAGGACGTACAATCCGCATGAAATCGAAAAAAAATGGCAGCAATACTGGAATGAAACAAACGCGCATCGCACGAACGAAGACGATGCCAAAGAAAAATTCTATTGTCTTGAACAGTTTCCATATCCGTCCGGGCGTCTTCATATGGGCCATATGCGCGTGTATTCCATTGGCGATGTGGTCGCACGCTATAAAAGAATGAGCGGCTACCGAGTTCTTCATCCGATGGGCTGGGATGCTTTTGGCATGCCGGCGGAGAATGCCGCGATTAAGCTGGGGGCCCAGCCGGCAAAATGGACATACGAAAATATCGATTTTATGAGAAACCAACAGAAACAGCTTGGGGTAAGCTATGACTGGGAGCGAGAAGTAACAACCTGCTCGCCGGAATACTATAAAATGACGCAGCAACTCTTTCTTTTGTTCTATGAAAGAGGTTTGGCTTACCGGAAAAAAGGATTGGTAAACTGGTGCCCGCACGATCAAACCGTGCTCGCTAACGAACAGGTGGAAGACGGTTGCTGCTGGCGCTGTGGCACGGAAGTCACAAAAATCGATCTTGAACAATGGTATTTCAAAATTACTGATTACGCCGATCGTTTGCTTGAAGATTTGGATCAGCTTGACGGCTGGCCCGAAAAGGTCAAAACGATGCAACGCAACTGGATTGGCCGAAGCACGGGGGCGGAAGTTACATTTGAAGTGCCGGAGTTGAACGAGAAGCTGACCGTATTCACAACGCGTCCGGATACGCTGTACGGCGTAACCTTCATGGTATTGGCGCCAGAGCATCCGATTGTACGCAAGCTTGTCAAAGGAAAAGAAAACGAAGCAGAAGTGCTAGAGTTCATTGAAAAAATTAAGAAAGAATCGGACATTACTCGTACATCGACCGATGCACCGAAAGAAGGAATGTTTACCGGGGCGTATGCTCGCCATCCGCTGACCGGTGAGGACATTCCGATCTGGATTGCGAACTATGTGTTGCTCGACTATGGCACAGGGGCTGTGATGGCAGTTCCGGCGCATGATACGCGCGACTTCGCGTTTGCCAAACAATACAACTTGCCGATTAGGCGTGTAATTGCACCAGAAGGCGAGGAAGTTGACACGAATGAGGAAATGGCAGAAGCGTACACGGAAGACGGCGTACTTGTGCAATCAGATTCATTTGACGGAATGCCGAACCGCAAGGCGCTTGCTGTCATCAGTGAGCATTTGAAGGAGAAGGGGGTAGGTGGCCCGGCGGTATCGTATCGCCTGCGCGACTGGCTCGTCTCTCGCCAGCGCTACTGGGGTGCGCCGATCCCGATTATCTACTGTGACGATTGCGGCATCGTTCCGGTACCGAAAGAAGATTTGCCCGTCATGCTGCCGGATCATGTCGTCATTGACGGAATGAGTAATCCTTTAGCTAAATCCGAAGAGTTCGTGCATACGACCTGCCCATCCTGCGGTGGGCCAGCGCGTAGGGAAACGGACACGATGGATACGTTTATCGATTCGTCATGGTACTATCTGCGCTATACAGACCCGAAAAACGACGACATTCCTTTCGATTCGAAAAAGGTGAATAAGTGGCTTCCTGTAGATGAGTACATTGGCGGTATTGAACACGCGATTTTGCACTTGCTCTACTCCCGCTTTTTCACCAAAGTATTGTATGATGCTGGCATGGTTAACTTTACCGAGCCGTTCAAGAGCTTACTTACACAGGGCATGGTGCTGAAAGACGGAGCAAAAATGTCCAAATCAAAAGGAAATGTTGTCAGTCCGGATGAAATCATTGCCAAGTACGGAGCGGATACTGGACGCTTGTTCATTTTATTCGCGGCGCCGCCGGATCGTGATCTTGAGTGGAGCGACAGCGGGGTAGAAGGAAGCTATCGCTTCTTAAATCGCGTATGGCGTATGGTGGATAGCCATGCAGAGCTTGTGGCAAGACACCCGCAGGTGAACTTGTCCGACAGCGCGGCCAAAGATTTGAACCGCACGTTACACGCGACCATTAAGAAAGTAAGTGAAGACATCGGTGAGCGTCGTCAGTTCAACACAGCAATCAGTGCCATCATGGAACTTGTAAACAAAATTTATGCGTATCCGGAAACTGCGGATCGTGGCATGCTAGCTCACGCCATTGAAACAACGGTTGTGCTGCTCGCGCCGTTCGCGCCGCACATTACGGAAGAAATGTGGCGTATGATCGGTCATGAAGATAGCGTGCACCAGCAGTCCTGGCCGAAGTATGACGCCGCCGCGCTCGTGCTTGATGAAGTGGAAATTGTCGTCCAAATCAACGGCAAAGTACGCGATAAAATGGTTATTCCAGCCAATTTGACGAAGCAGGAGATGGAGACTCTTGCTACCGAAAATGAAAAAATCAAAGAGCTGGTTGAAGGCAAGACGGTGCGTAAAGTTATCGCCGTTCCGGGCAAACTGGTAAATATCGTTGTAGGCTAGACGATACTATAGCAGCCCGGGGGTTAAAGGGCGAGAAGCTGGATTCTATTCCTGTTGAAGCTTTGAAAGATGTTCAATTAGTAGTAAATGAGAAAGCTGCTGCGGGTTTTAGCCTTAAAATTTCTGACAAATTAAAAGCAGGCGCTCAGGTCGTTAAGTAATCTTCCGAGTGCGCAAAAAACTCCTTCCTTGTTCAATGGAAGGAGTTTTTTTGGTTGGTGAACATTTCCTGAACTTCCCGTACATCTATGTTGAACTTATTGTGCGTTGCTTCAATTAAATGTTTAAACACATCCTGTGTTTCTTCATCAAGCACGTGCAAGCCGATGCCGGTTACTCCACCTGGCACGCAAACTTTGGCCTGAAGTGTCGGCAGCGAAAAACGTCCGTCTTCAAGCAGGCGGCCAAGCCCGATAATCATCTCGGTCATTAATCTTGTAGCCTGCTCCTCCGTAATGGATGCATGATCGACCGCGCTGTCAATAAAGCGTTGCATTAGAAAGCTAAAAAAAGCTGGGCCGCAGCTTACAATATCCGAGGAAATTCGTGTTTGCGATTCTTCAATCTCTATAGGCGTACTGATGGCAGAAAGAAGTGTGAGCAGCAAGGTACGATCAGTCTGGGTTAAACGGGCACCGAACGTAATGAGTGAAGCACCGCTGAGCGCTGTATTCGTAATACTGGGAATGACACGGGCCACTTTGCAAGGAATATATGCTTCTAATTGTTGCACACCGACGGAACTTGTGATAGATAGAACAAGTTTATCGGGCGTCAAATGTTCGCCAATTTCGTCGAGTACCGTCCGATATTCCAGGGGCTTGGTGCACAGAAATAGAATGTCTGCTTTTTGGGCCACATTTATGTTAGTGCTAGCCTTGATGTCCGGGTGTTTTGCCGTGAGCGCATGTAGTTTTTCCGGTGTCCGATTGGCAACAGAGATTTGGGCGGGCAGAACAGCACCAGATTCGATAAAGGCTTCAATGAGGATTGTTCCCATACTTCCCGTTCCGATAAAGCCGATATGCATCTAAATCCCCCCGGCGATTATAATTATTTAATAAGTATGAGGGGAAAGAAAGATTTAGTACACATATTTTTCTAATTATGCTAAGATAGAGATGTGGTAATTATTTACAAATATTTTGTACCATTTCTTCCGTCACAAGTTTGCGCGGCGGAAGATGGTAACGTTGCGCAAGTTGATTAATTTGTTGTGTGATGTTATTAATCTCTTCCACGCTGATTTTTTCTCCGTTCTTGCATTGCTCTACCGCTTTTTCAATCCACATTTCCCGCACCGCATCCAGTTTGCGGTAGAGCGTAATATACTCAGCTTGCCTTGCGGAGTGGGCTGAAATTGCGTGATGAACACCCATTGTTTGCAATCCTCCTTTTTTAAGTGGCGATTTTCTGAATGTTTATATAAAAAGTATAGGCAAAAAGTTAGAAAACTACAAGTAAGGGAGAGAGATGCGGTGAAAAGCTGGTTTGTAGAAAAGAAAAAATGGATCAGTATTAGTATATGTCTTTTTATTTTGGGCAGTAGTATTTATTTTTATAATTACACTCAGGAGGAAACAGAAGCAAAAACGCTTCCGTTTTCTGAGCAACAAGCGGTTACGGGCTCCTCCGTTTTCACTGCCGGGGAGAACGATCAAACGGGAGATCCCATAGAAAAAGAGGAAAGCGCGCGCTCTCCTGCGCCATCCGTTCAGGCGACTGTCGTCGTTGATGTGAAGGGCGCGGTAGCGAAGCCAGGGGTATATACGTTACCGGCTGAGGCACGTGTGTATCAGGCCATCGGGATGGCGGGCGGATTGCTTCCGGAAGCGGATGCAAAGCAAGTCAACGGAGCGCAGCGGCTTGTTGACGGCATGCTCTTATATATTCCGATAAAAGGAGAAGAGGCTCTAATCGGTACAACGGGTCTGGCATCAGCAGGAACAGCTTCTGCGCCGGGCGCACCCGGGCAGGAGGAGAAAATTAATATTAATACAGCTACATTAGAGCAACTACAAACCATTCCTGGTATTGGGCCTGGAAAAGCAGCAGCTATTATTCAATACAGGGAAGAAAATGGCCTGTTCAGAACGGTAGAGGATTTAACAAAGGTAGCAGGAATTGGTCCGAAAACATTGGAGAAAATGCGCGCCAAAATTTCTGTACAATAAAAATCTTCAAATTAAGTTGACAGGTAGGAATAGTAAGGCTATAATAAAACCAGAATCAGCTCAAGCGAGAAAATTTTATATAAGACATCTCTTATCAAGAGCGGCGGAGGGACTGGCCCGATGAAGCCCGGCAACCGGCACGTATGTGCAAGGTGCTAATTCCAGCAAAGCAGCATGCTTTGGAAGATGAGAGCGATGATACATACCTGCGTAGAATCCTCTTCTTCCAAAGAAGAGGATTTTTCTTTTGGTTGGCATCGCCGAAAACAAAGAATGATGACAGGGAGGAAAAAGAGAATGGCAGAAGAACGCAAATTCAATTTCGAGACGGTATGCTTGCACGGAGGACAGGAAGTGGACCCGACGACGCTTTCGCGCGCGGTGCCAATTTATCAAACAACTTCTTATGTATTTAAAGACACGGAGCATGCAGCCAATTTGTTCGCATTGAAAGAATTCGGTAACATTTATACGCGCATTATGAACCCGACGCAGGATACGTTTGAGAAGCGGATTGCGGAACTTGAAGGCGGTGTGGGTGCGCTTGCGGTCGCTTCCGGTCAGGCGGCAATTACGTTCTCTATTTTAAACATCGCGCATGCGGGGGATGAAATTATCGCTTCCAGCAATCTATATGGCGGAACATACAACCTGTTCGCGCATACGTTTCCGAAGTTCGGCATAACGGTGAAATTCTTTGATCCGGAAGATAAGGATGCTATTCGTGCCGCGATCACGCACAAGACAAAAGCGCTTTATGCGGAAACGATCGGAAATCCACGCGCAGATATAGTTGATTTGGAAACATTAGCGGGCATCGCGCATGAGAACGGAATTCCATTTATTGTAGATAACACGTTTGCCACTCCGTATCTTTGCCGTCCGATTGAATTTGGCGCTGACATTGTTGTTCATTCTGCTACAAAGTTTATCGGTGGTCATGGTACCTCAATTGGAGGCGTGATTGTCGACTCCGGTAACTTTGACTGGAACAATGGCAAGTTCCCAGGGTTAACTGAGCCAGATCCGAGCTATCACGGTGTAGTATACACGGAAGCAGTCGGCAATCTTGCCTACATTATCAAAGCGCGCGTACAATTGCTGCGCGACTTTGGGGCAGCGATATCTCCGTTCAACTCTTGGTTATTCCTGCAAGGGTTGGAGACGCTTCATTTACGCATGGAGCGTCATGTGGAAAATACAAAAAAAGTAGCGGAATATTTGCAAGAAAACGAACTTGTTTCCTGGGTGAATTATGCAGGGCTTGAGAGCAGTCCTTATTATGAGCGCGCAAAGAAGTATTTGCCAAAAGGACCGGGTTCCATTTTCACGTTCGGCATTAAAGGTGGGCTGGAAGAAGGCAAACGCTTTATTAACAGCCTGAAGCTTCTTTCCCACTTGGCGAATGTTGGCGATGCCAAAACGCTTGTTATCCACCCTGCAAGTACGACGCATCAGCAGCTAACGGAAGAACAACAGCGCAGTGCGGGTGTTACGCCGGATATGATTCGTCTCTCTATCGGTATTGAAGCGGTAGATGATATTATTGCCGACATTGAGCAGGCGCTTAAAGCCAGCCAACTGGTGAATGCATAATCGTAGTTTGACGGAAGCAGAATAGTAATAAGTTTTAGAAGGGGTGAGGAAGAAGACTTTCTCTCCCTTTTTTCTTTCCGGTATTCTTTTTCGCAGGTTAGAATAGTAAAGAGAAAGAAACAGAAGAGAGGGAAAGATATGAGCCCACGGAAGACATGGGATGAATATTTTATGGATTTAGCGTATATGGCCGCGACCCGGGCCACATGTCCGCGCCGTCACGTTGGGGCGGTACTAACCAAAAATAAAAAAGTGCTGGGAACGGCCTACAACGGAAGCCCAAGCGGCGTTGAGTCTTGTCTTGATGTTGGATGTATGTTGCATACCTACTATGAGGTAGACGAACAAGGGAACAGCGTTGAGAAGCAAAAATGCATTCGCACCATTCATGCAGAGCAGAATTTGCTTTTGTTTACCGACCAGGAGGAACGGCAGGGAGCCACCATCTATGTCACGGATCAGCCGTGCTGGATGTGCGCTAATTTAATCGCCAACAGCGGCATCATCGAGGTGGTCTATCATCGGATATATTTGAAAGACTATGAGAAGGTAGCACATCTTTTTGAACAGAAGCAAATTATGTTTCGTCAGTTGCTTGAGTATACGCCTCCGGCCGGGGTTCAGATAGAAATTGTAGATTAGAATATTTTTTTATAAAAAGTGTAAAAATGTGGTATGGATGATAACTAAGGGGGTAAAGATGTAGCAAGAGGATATTTTTTTGAACTATAAACGAGGTGATTTTAATGCAACCGAATGTCGCAACGATCCGTGGCGTATGTGATAATTTCCAAGCTCCTCAGGAAAGAACAGATGATGTGTATCGCATTGTGGAAGAAGCGAAATCCCGTTCCGAAATAACGGTAGAAGAAAAGAAAACGATGCAGGGCACATTGTTGCTCGGCTTTTATACGGAACACGGCGTCTTTCGTTTGGTTGTACAAGCAGGTCTGCCGATTAAAGGCCGTCTTTATATCAATGGTATTACGGAAGAGGAAATGATGAGCAATCCTCTTATTCGTCTGTTTTATGGTTCTATTTACCTGATGGGAGCGAGCGGCATGCTTCGTCTGTATGAGGAAGGAGTAAGCAGAGATATTCACTTCCGCGAGGGACGTATCTATGAAAGCAACGGATTGGGCGAGGAGAAAGAGTTGTCGAACATACTGGTGGATCAGTATATCGATCGGCAAATTTTAGAAGGTCGCATTAATTACCTGCTGGAGAAGTTGAATGATTGTATGATACATAACAAAGAACCTCACGTGCATATCATCAAGCAAGAGTTGTGTCTGCTCACTGATCAATGGAATGAGCTACAGAATTATTAGAAGGAAAGAGGAAAAAAACTTCTTCCTTTTTTTTACATTTATCTTGATTTTTATGATACAATAGAAAGAAAAAACGTATAGGGGAGAAAGGGGAAAGTAAAATGGAGATCGTACTTCCCAGGCTAAATCGACTCGTTCCTTCGCTGGAGTCGACTTTTCGCAAGCTGGTGGAAGAACAGGGAGAGCTCAGTGAAGCCATCCTTTGCTGGATGGATGAACAGGGAACACCACGGGCGCGAGAAGCGTTGCAAAACGTAGCCGGTGAATTGCTCGATGTCGCTCAAACTTGTATTTCTATGACATTTGTTCTGGAAGATTTAGCGCCTGAGGTGCGCTTGGAAGATATGATTGATGACCATCTGGCCAAACTGTTGCGCAAAGGGTATTTGGAAAGCGTAGCTGGTGATGTATATATTAAAGTGAATGAAGAAGGATTTCGGGCAATGAGTTTGCCGCGTCTTACCATTCCTGGTGTTACGCTTGACAGTACAGTATTAAATATTTCTGTCGCTATCGGGCGGTTTGCCCAATGGATCGGTAAGTTTCGCGGTGCTAGCGGAGAGAAGCGGGTTCATACAGATGAACAAATTTTAAAAGGGTGCGGTTTAAATCTTCTGCATATTGCCCAGTGTTGCTTTACAATGTTATACATATTGGAAGAGACTTTTTTGATGGATATTGATGCGCTGATGCGTGCGCATGTGGAAAAGTTGAAGAAGCGCGGGTATGTGAAATAAGAATGAGGCAACGGGCGCTTTTTTTCTGCGGTTTGTACATGCTGAGCGGGTTGGTGTGTGCTTCTCAGTTTGTCAACAGCGCCCGTTTAGGTTGCGGTTTGCTGTTAGGGTTTATAATCGTGGGGATATTGCCTGTTTTCAAGAATAAGGCATACTATAAACTTGTTGTGACGGGACTTTTGTTCTTTATCACAGGATTTTCTTGGTATTTGTGGATCGAAAAACATAATGTGAGCATTTTACCAGATGAAACGAACGCAGCATTTGCGGGAGAGATTCAGAGCGCAGTGATGTTTGATGGAGATCGCTGCAAATTTATTTTGCGCATTCATGTACTTAATGGGAAAGCCTTAGAAGTTCCAGAGCTGGTGCAGACAACGATTTATTTTCGGAATGAGGCGAGCCGAAGGCAGGCGGAGAAAGTTCTCAGCTATGGAGCAACCTTGAGCGGAAAAATAGAAATCGAACGTCCGGCCCCTCCTACAAACCCGGGCGCTTTTGACTACCCAACGTATCTCCATAGAAAGCATATTCATCGGATTGGAAAGATATGGGATGTTGAAAGTTTATCCTACGGACATGCACCAATCGGATTTACAGGATTGATGATGTCCTGGCAGAAAAAGCTGGCGAATCGGGCTTTCGAATTATATCATCCGACATCAGCGGGCTTGCTTTCAGGAATGTTACTCGGAGCGGTGGATCGTGTAGACCCGGAATTGTACACTACATTTTCTTCGCTTGGGCTTACCCATGTGATTGCGATTTCTGGGCAGCACATTACGCTTCTTGTTGTCGCACTTGTTTACGTTTTACGTTTATTCGGCTTTACCCGGGAGCGTTCTTATTTGCTTACCGCGTGTTTGTTGCCGGTATACGTAGTAATGACCGGTTCCAGCGCTTCGGCAGTACGTGCGCTTATCATGGGTGAACTGGCCTTGTTTGCGCTTCTTATGCGCCGGGCAAAAGATGGCTGGAACCTTTTGGGTGCTTCCTTTTTATGTATGGCGCTTGCCAACCCCTATTATATTCATGATGTAGGGTTTCAACTGTCTTATCTTGTTACTTTTGGATTGCTTTCCTTTGTACCGCCGTTGATGCGTAAGCTTCCCTTTAAACGGGACGGAGTACGGGGTCTTGCTGCGGTGACATTAGCAGCTACACTTGTTTCTTTTCCGCTGACGATTTATTACTTTCACGTTTATTCTTTTCTTTCACCTCTGGTCAATTTTTTGTTTGTTCCCTTTATAAGTATCATGATCGCGCCGATGGCCGCTATTTCATTTATGCTGGGGATGATCCATCCAGCTTTCGGGTTCTTGCCGGCAAAAGTGGTGGACACGCTCCTGCTTCCAGTTTTACAGCTGTTGGATAAGGCTGAAGAATGGCGGAGTTTTCGTTTTGTTTTTCGTTCGCCATCTTTGTTTTGGATAGGTGGATATACGTTCTGGCTTCTCTTTCTCCTTGGATGGTTGTATGATAAAATAGCCCTTAATTGGAAAAATGTGATGATTTTTGCATCTTTTTCTTTCCTTTTGTTCGGAACTCTTTTTATTTCTTGGGAAAGAAAAGGGGTGACCATTACATTTTTGGACATCGGACAAGGAGACGCTATCGTCGTCGAAACTCCGCGCAATGTTGTGCTTATTGATGGAGGAGGACCGCTGCCGGAGGGGAATAAAAAGCCATGGCAGCGGCGAAGAGACCCGTTCAATCCAGTCAAATCCGTCGTTATGCCGTTTCTTTATTCGCGGGGGATTTCTACCATTGACTTGCTGGTGCTTACGCACGGAGATAGCGACCATGTTGGGGGGATGCCGTATTTGCTAAATCATATTCGCGTTAAACAGGCCATGGTAAATGGTTTGCCTGCAAAGACAGAAATCGAAGCAGAAATAAACCGATTGTTTAAAGAAAAACGCATTTCTGTCAGGAAAGCCGAACAGGGGCAGGTGTGGAGGGAGGAACCAGAGATCGTATGGCGCGTTCTTAATCCTGCTTCCGCGCCTTCATCCACTGGAGAAGACAATGCAAATTCGGTTGTGTTGTTACTTCAAGCCTACGGTGTGCGCATGTTGTTTACGGGCGATCTGGAAAAGGATGGGGAACAACGTCTATTAAGCGAAGCGAACATTGGCCGGGTGGATGTGCTTAAAGTTGGGCATCATGGCAGCAAAAGTTCGACTTCGGAAAATTGGGTGAACTATCTTAAGCCGAAGCTGTCTGTGATTTCCGTAGGGAAGAAGAACCGTTACGGCCACCCACACCGTGAAGTGATAGCAAGACTTGCTGCGCTGGATAGCATTATTTTACGGACGGACATATGCGGGGCGATCACTGTTTATGTGCGGGATGGCATAGTTATATATAGAACTTTTGGGAAATCTACGGCGTGCAGATAGATAAAATTTATGATTTGCGCAACATTTAGCATATACCTTACGTCTTAAAAGTATGAGAGGGGAGGCACGGGCGTGGTTGATGCAGAGTTAATACGCTCCGCCCAGAACGGGGATCGGAAGGCTCTTGTGCAATTACTGGAGTCCATAGAGCATTCTGTGTATCGTACCGCGTTTTATATACTGGGAAACGAGCATGATGCACTAGACGCTTCCCAAGAAGCGCTGATTCGAATTTATACGAAAATCGATACATACCAGGAGAAGGCAAAGTTTTCCACTTGGGTACAGCGTATCGTTACCAATATATGCATCGATAAATTTCGTAAAAAGAAAGAAACTGTCTCAATTGATCAGCATGAGCTTACGCTTTACGATTCGCATGATGTAGAGCGTGAAATAGAGCGGGCAGGAGTTGCTGAAGAAGTAAGGGAAGCTATCAAGCGGCTACCCGAGCATCAACGCACTGTTGTTACATTGCGCTATCTTCAGGATTTATCATATGGTGAGATTGCGGAAGTTATGGATATGCCTTTGAATACCGTTAAGTCATACCTTTATCGGGCCCGGCAGCATCTTCAGGAATTGCTGCATGAATATCAGAAAGGTGGTGTGTAGAGTGAGTTGCGAAGAAGCTTATGAGTGGATGCAGCGCGATTTGGATGGCGAGCTTGATGATGCCGAGAAAGAAGAATTATTGCGGCACTATACGTCTTGTCCAGCATGTGCTTTGTTGTACGAGCGTTTACACTCTCTATCTACCTATCTTGAACAATTACCGATAGTAGAGCCACCGTTTAGCATTGTCCAATCTATTTTGCCACAGCTTGATGAAATCGACCGAACGCGCCAGCTCTCTCCTTCCGACCGTGAGCAAGTTGCTTCCGTGGAGGTTTTGCCGAAAAAGAAGAAAAGGGCGATTTGGTACCGCTATATCGGCACGGCGACGGCAGCAGGCTTGCTGATTTCGGCTATCATTTTTACGCTTGATCAGACGACGATGAAACAATCGCTTTTGGAGACCAATGTGCAGAGTTTGACGAAGGAAAATCCGGGAATATCAACTGCTATGAAAGCAAAAGAAGAAAGAACGGAACCACAGCAGGAGAAAGATATCCAGCAAGGAGGGCAAAAAATTGCTTTGCGCTCTCCCGCTTCTGATAAAGCAGAAGTAAATACAGCCGCTTTTGGAGAATCTTCAGCCCCGGGACATTCTTTAGCGGAGAAGCGCCAAAATTCCGGGAATTTATCCGATAGTCTTTCTTCTGCCAAGCAAACAAAGGCACATGAGGCGACGCCACAGGCTGGACCGAAACGCGATTCCACACCGCAAGTGTCGTTAGCTCAGCCGAACTCTGAAGCGCAAGCGGAGGTTGCTAAGGCAGATGAACCAAGAGAGGATGCGGAACCCAGACAAGAAGTCGCCATAGCCAAAGCGACGGAGCCTCAGGAAGATAATAAAACGTTTGCTGCTAAATCTAGTGAGGCTTCCTCGCTAAAGAAAGATGCTACGACTGAACATCCGCCGATGCTTATGGGTGAGAAAAAGGTTGCTATCGCAGAGGGACAGGCGCAAGAAAAAGAAGGAACGGGAGCAAACAATGCATATAAGCCGCCCGGAAAACCGTCTCCTAGCCGAGAGTTTTTTGTGAGCAAGAACGGCAATCGGTTGCTTGTGCGTGATGGAACAGGGCATATTGAGTTTGTGACGCATACATGGCCTGATGTGTATAACGTCTCCTATTATTGGATTAACGACAAGCAAATTTTGTATAAACTTGAGTATATTTCTCGTCCAGGTACGGAAGACGCGCCGGTACCTGAACCGCAGGAATGGTTAATTGACCTCGAAAAAAATATTGAACATCCAATTTTTAATAAATAAGCACGCTTTTTTGTTTATTGCGTATGATGTAGTAAAAGCGACAGTGCTTATCGCTCGGGGGTCAGGAAAAGGGCCCGCTTGGTTCTCGAGCGTTTACATATACGCATAGCCTTCTATAGGCCATGGCACGTGGTTTTGCCATGGTTTTTTTATTTGTCCGCATTCAACCTGATATAATACGATAGATGAGAGGAGAGTGGGGTGACAAGAGATGCAGATTCGGCAGGTGATACGGGAAATTAAGCAAGGAAAGGTGGCGCCAGTGTATGTATTGTACGGAAGCGAGCAATATATGATGGACGAGCTGGTGAGGCTGATTGAAGAACGGATGCTGGATGATGCGAGCCGCGATTTTAATTATAGCGTGTACGACTTGCGAGAAATTCCGGTGCAGGTTGCGCTCCAAGATGCGGAAACGTTTCCTTTTATGGGTGAAAAAAGGGTTGTGCGGGCTTCGCACGCGCTGTTTTTAACCGGGGTGAAGTTGCCGTCCGGTGCGCCAGAACATGATTTGGAGGCGCTTGTACAATACGCGAATCATCCGCCTGAACATTCTGTTCTGATTCTTGAAGTAGCACAGGATAAGCTAGATGAGCGAAAAAAAGCGGTAAAAGCATTGAAGCATAACGGCATCGTTCTTGAATGTGCGCCGTTAAAAGAAGCAGAACTGGCGGATTGGGTTGTGCGGCAGGCCAAGCGGTATCATGTCCACATGGAAGTGGCTGCGGCGGAGCTTTTGATCGCGATGAGCGGCACGCAATTGCGCCAACTGGATAAAGAGGTCGAGAAAATGGCAATGTATGTCGGCGAAGGTGAAGAAATCACCAAGCAGACGGTTGAAATGCTGGCGACTCGGGAATTAGAACATGATATTTTCCGTTTAATTGATAAAGTTGCACGCCTCGAAATTGAGGATGCCGTTCAAATATATTATGATTTGCAGCGGATAAATGTTGGAAGCAGCGAAACGAAAGGAGAAGGGGAACCATTGAAAATCCTGGCTTTGCTGGCGCGGCAGTTCAGGATTTTGTTGCAGATAAAGACGCTTAAGTCGCGCGGCTATTCTCCACAACAAATGGCCGCTATGCTTGGGATTCATCCGTATGTCGCCAAACTTGCCGTTGAGCAGGCGCGGGCATTCAGTGAACAAGCGCTTAGAAAAATTTTGCACAGACTGGCTGAAGAAGATATCCGGATTAAAACCGGGCAAATTGATAAAGTGCTTGCGCTGGAGCTTTTTATTCTTGGATTGAAAGATATCATGCATGCTTCCTGAGCGCAGCAACAGAAAAAGCGACCTTATATACAGGTCGCTTTTTCTTGATATGAATGCATTCATATATGCATATATGGTTATGCGGACAAACCGTTAACCTTCTTCGCCAGACGAGATTTCTTGCGGGCAGCCGCGTTTTTATGGATGAGACCTTTAGTTACAGCCTTATCCAAACGTTTGCTTGCGATTTGCAACGCGGTTTTAGCTGCTTCCACATCGCCTGCTGCTATAGCAACCTCCACGCCTTTGATCGCGGTGCGAAGAGCGGATTTTTGAGCGGCACGGTGTGCACGGCGCTTTTCAATCTGTTTTGTACGCTTAATTGCAGATTTAATGTTTGGCATTAGATTCACCTCCTTGGTGCATCCGATACGTCATTATAAAGTCAACAAATGAAATTGTATCATGTACGCCAAACGTTTGCAAGAAAGTTTTTGTTTTCCTTTTGCCGCTTACGTAGCAAAAATGCCTGCTTTGTATCGCCTTGGACGGCTTCGCAAAACATCTGGGCCGCTCGGGCGCATTTGTCTTGTACAGGTTTTCGATAGAACTTTAGTATAAAGGAGAAGGGAACGGGAAAGCATGGAAACGAGGTGATATGCATGGATAAACATCTTGATTTAAGCATATATAGTGTACGAACTGACCTGGCGTTGGAAGCACGGGAGATGGCGGAACAAGAACAAGCAGGTGAGTTGAATGGCATCCGATTCCACAGCGAAGAAGAAGGCGGAATTACCGTTTCGAAAATGGTAGTAGAAACGATGGAAGGCGCGAAGCGTATCGGAAAGATGCCGGGCCGGTACGTTACCCTTGAAGTTCCCGGTTTACGAAGCCAAGACTCCGAACTTCAGGATAGAGTGGCAACACGGTTTGCGCAAGAGTTTCATACGTTTCTGAGCGAGACGGGGATTAAGGAGAACGACAGTGCTTTGATCGTAGGACTTGGCAACTGGAACGTGACGCCGGACGCAGTCGGGCCGCTTGTGGTAGAAAATGTTCTTGTCACTCGTCATTTGTTTGAATTGATGCCGGAACAGGTGGAAGAAGGGTATCGGCCGGTCAGCGCCATTTCGCCTGGCGTTCTGGGGATTACCGGTATTGAAACGAGCGAGATTGTATATGGGGTCGTAGAAAAGACAAAGCCTGATTTTGTGATTGTAATTGATGCGCTTGCGTCACGCGCACTTGAAAGAGTAAACACCACGATTCAGATTTCAGATACAGGTATCAGCCCGGGCTCAGGCGTTGGTAATAA
This sequence comes from Aneurinibacillus sp. XH2, assembly GCF_001439585.2. Lineage (NCBI taxonomy): Bacteria > Bacillati > Bacillota > Bacilli > Caryophanales > Paenibacillaceae > Aneurinibacillus > Aneurinibacillus sp. XH2. The sequence goes on from NZ_CP014140.1 coordinate 1,082,667, forward strand.
GCGAAAACCGCTAACCAAAGAAACGCTCGGCATTCCAGTTATCGCTGTTGGTGTACCTACGGTCGTTGACGCTGTGACCATCGTTCATGATACGATTTCGTATATTTTGGGTCATCTGGGGCGTCAGCTGAAAGAAGCGAAAAACCCGAAACCGTCCAGCCGTCTGCTGCCGCGCGGCTTTCAGTTTCCTGGCAAAGTGAAGCGATACACAGAAGAGGACATGCCGGACGCGGAGGAGAAACAAGCCATTCTTGGCATGATCGGCGGACTGGAAGAAAATGAAAAGCGGCAGCTTATTCATGAAGTACTCGCCCCGCTCGGCCACAATTTAATCGTGACCCCGAAAGAAATAGATGATTATGTAGAAGATATCGCTAACGTTGTTGCGAACGGGCTTAATGCTGCTTTGCACGGTTCCATTGATATGGACAATGTGTCGGCATACACGCATTAAGGTGTATTGACTTGATACATCAACCCTATTTCATGGCGCGTAGCAGGAATGGCGAAATACGAAAATGGATAGACCATAGACAAAGAAGTGAGAAACTGGGAGAAATATCCTTTTTCTCACTTCTTTATTTTTTATGTCTTTCTTTGTTCTATAAAAGACTCACGATTCATAGATTTAGTAGAGAAATCGATGAAGACAATGGACAACCTTTGAACAGCGGGAAAGGAGAGTATGGCATGTACAGAAGATATCGCGGTTTTGTCGTGAATTTGTACGGGGCAGGCATGCAGAGAAGTTTTGTTATCCTTTCGCTGGGAACGGCGGTTATTTTTATATTCATGGGTATTTTGTTCGTCTCGCAGGCGGATAGACGGCTTTCTTCGCAACATATCGGAAAAATGACGGTAGCGATGTCGAACAGTGTGCTTCTTCATACGATGGGCTACGAAATTCCTTATTTCAAGACGATGGCGAAACATGGAGAAAATATTGATGTATCTTCCCTTGCATTTCGGCTTGTAACAAGTATTAATTTGAAAGATCCGCGCAGCTTTCTCGGAAACGAGTTGCCGGGCTTTAGCTTATATGATACGGAAGTACTGGTCTCGGGAAAGGAATTAGCATTGAGCGAGTTGCCGTTTGAATCTTCGCCGCCGCCAGAAGCGCTGAAGGATGCACCGGGTGAGGTGAGAGAAGCGACTTCGGAAAAAGAAGCACCGCCAAATGGGGAGCCGCTGTCTACCAACGGCCAAAAAGTTTTTTTCATTTATAACACGCATAACAGGGAATCATGGGTACACGCGGTGCCGAAAGCGCGCAAGCAAAACGATCCGAATTTGGCGATGGATTCAAAAGTGAATGTTACCCTCATAAGCAAGCGCTTGGCACAGTCGCTTGAAAAAAACGGGATCGGCTCTTCTGTAGGGAAGACGGATTTTACAGGTCGTTTGATTGATCGTCATGCTTCGTACGCGCTTTCTTATGCGGAATCGTTAAAAACGGTCAAGGAGGTGATGACCGAAAACAGAAGCTTGAATTATTTTATCGACATTCACAGGGATTCGCTGCGCCGTGATTCAACAACGGTAAAAATTAATGGAAAAACGTATGCACAACTTCATTTTGTCATCGGTATGCGTAACAAAAACTGGGAGAAAAATCAGCAATTCGCCCTTAAGATACACAATGCGGTCGAAAAGAAATATCCTGGTCTCTCTAAAGGTATATTTGGCAAAAAAGGTGGGAATGGTGAATATAACCAGTCCGTTTCTCCCAATGCTATCCTGATCGAAGTAGGTGGTGTGGACAATACCTTAGAGGAATGTTACCGCACGGCTGACGCGTTAGGGGATGCGATTGCTGAAATATATTGGGAAGCGGAGAAAGTCAATGCGAAAAAGAAGCCGAAACAGTCCTGACAGGAGGGAGCACGGTGAAGCTGGCCGCCAAATTCTTTTTGCTTGTCGGTGTTTTGTTCGCAGGGGTTCTATGCGGCATCAATCTGGCGGAGAAAGGTATCCAGCGTATTGAAGGCGCCTCTGACCAACCGTTGAAAGGATTTTATGTTAAAAAAGTGGAGGACGGGCGTTTTGAAGTTGAAGTTTTGGGGAAGCAGATAATTTCCGAGCAATCGTTTTCAGATGTCAAAGCGACAGGCGAGAACTGGGTAAGCCAGTTGGGAAACAAAATGCGTAATTGGGTGGTTGCAATAACGCGCAATATGATGGAGTGGATTATGGATAAGCTGTAAAGGAAGCAATCGCTGGAGCGGTTGCTTTTTTACATTGTAGTGCGTATAAAACAGCAAGTTTTTCTTACCTGGATTGGAAGGGAGGAAGAGGAAGCGTACGGAATATGATAAGATTGCATGGAGGAGGAACTTTACTTAAGGCAGGGGGAAGGCCAATGGACGTGTACGGAACAAGAATCGATAGATTGCGTAAGGAGTTGGAAGGTCGGGGCGCGGATGCGGCATTGCTTACATCGCCTTTGTCCGTAGCGTATCTAACCGGCTTTGTTTGTGATCCACACGAACGTTTTATGGCTCTTTTGTTGCAGGAAGATAAAGCAGTATTATTCGTGCCTTTACTTGAACTTGAAAAAGCCGAAAACGCATTGAGCGCAACAGGTGCAATCGAGGGAGAAATTATCGGCGTACGGGATACGGATGAGCCATTCGCTTTGGTAAAACAAAATATGAAGGGAGCCGTTCGGCGGATGGCGGTTGAAAAGAAATATATGAGGCTGAGTCAAGCTGAACGTTTGATGGCTGTGTCTCCTGGTTTGCAGATGCTTGATGCGGGCCATATCATTGCAAAGATGCGGAACAAAAAAACGCAGGAAGAAGTTGAGCGCATCCGCGCAGCAGTACAGCTTGTTGAAGATGTGCTTGCGGAGGGATTAACACGCGTCAAAGCAGGCATAACGGAACTTGAGCTTGTTGCTGAACTGGAATACATTATGAAACAGAAAGGCGCGGATGCGCCTGCATTTGACACGATGGTGTTGGCAGGGGCGAATTCAGCGTTACCGCATGGTGTTCCGGGAAAGACGATCGTGCAGGAAGGCGGATTTTTGCTGTTTGACCTTGGCGTATTGAAAGACGGATACTGTTCCGATATTACCCGCACATTTGTTATAGGGGAGCCGAGTGCGGAAATGGAGAAGATATATGATACGGTTCTGCGTGCCGAAGAAGCGGCGCTTCGTGCGGTACGGGTCGGACGGCCTCTGGCTGAAGTCGATAAAGCCGCTCGTAATATAATCAATGCGGCCGGTTACGGGCCGTATTTTACGCATCGGGTCGGTCATGGGCTCGGCATGGAAGTGCATGAATACCCGTCTGTACATGGAACAAATGAAGAATTGATAGAACAAGGCATGGTCTTTACTATTGAACCCGGTATATATGTCCCAGGTGTGGGCGGCGTGCGAATTGAAGACGATGTGTATGTGGCGGCGGATGGTGCCCAAACGCTTACTGCTTTTCCGAAAGCGCTGACCAAGCTTGAGATTTGAATTGCTGTTCTATTCAGCACCTGATATAATAGTACTTAGTGCATTTTTTCCTCGTGGGAGGTATCGTATGGATCGCAGACAAAGACAGCAAAAAATCCGGAATTTTTCCATTATCGCCCACATTGACCACGGTAAATCAACCTTGGCTGACCGTATTCTTGAATTTACCGGGGCGCTAAGCGAGCGGGAGCGAGAAGATCAGTTCCTGGATCAAATGGAATTGGAAAAGGAGCGCGGCATTACGATTAAACTGAATGCCGTACAATTGAAATATAAAGCGAAAAATGGAGAAGAATATATTCTTCACCTGATTGATACGCCGGGGCACGTCGATTTCACGTACGAAGTATCACGTAGTCTGGCAGCCTGCGAAGGCGCGCTGCTCGTCGTGGACGCCGCCCAGGGCATTGAGGCGCAGACGCTGGCGAACGTGTACCTTGCACTTGACAATGATCTAGAAATCCTTCCGGTTATTAACAAGATTGATTTGCCCAGCGCGGAACCGGATCGGGTGAAGCAGGAGATTGAAGATGTCATTGGTCTTGATGCGAGTGAAGCGGTGCTCGCGTCGGCAAAAGCAGGCATTGGAATCGAAGAAATTTTGGAACAAATCGTGGCGAAAGTGCCTGCGCCGAGCGGCGATCCGGACGCCCCTTTAAAAGCGCTCATTTTCGACTCGGTGTACGATCCGTACCGCGGGGTTATCGCTTTCGTGCGGGTTGTGGATGGTACGGTGAAAAAAGGTTCCAAAATCAAAATGATGGCGACTGGCAAAGTGTTCGAAGTGACGGAAGTCGGCACGCATGCGCCGTTCCCGAAACAGGTTGACGAACTGACCGTAGGCGATGTAGGGTTTATTGCGGCGAGTATCAAGAGCGTACGCGACACGCGTGTCGGGGATACGATTACGCTGGCGGACACCCCGGCGGATGAGCCGCTGCCGGGTTACCGTAAAGTAAACCCAATGGTGTTCAGCGGCATATATCCTGTGGATAGTGCCGATTATAATGACTTGCGCGAAGCGCTCGAAAAACTGCAACTAAACGATGCATCGTTGCAGTTTGAGCCGGAAACGTCACAGGCGCTCGGATTCGGCTTCCGCTGCGGTTTTCTTGGCATGCTGCATATGGAAATCATTCAGGAGAGAATCGAGCGCGAGTTCGATATCCCGATTATTACGACCGCGCCCAGCGTTGTTTATCATGTGACGAAAACGGATGGACAGAAGATTGCGATTGAAAATCCGTCCCATATGCCGGAGCAGCAGAAAATCGATTTCATTGAAGAGCCGTATGTAAAAGCAACGGTTATGGTGCCGAAAGATTATGTGGGTGCCATCATGGATTTGTGCCAGCGCAAACGCGGCGAATTCGTTGATATGCAATATATTGATGAGACGCGCGTGCAACTCGTGTATGAGATGCCGCTCGCTGAAATTGTATTTGAGTTTTTTGATCAGCTAAAGTCCAGCACAAAAGGATACGCTTCATTTGACTATGAATTGTCTGGCTATAAGAAGTCAAAGCTTGTCAAAATGGACATCCTGCTTAACGGTGAAGTGGTGGACGCCCTGTCTGTTATCGTGCACCGCGACAGTGCGTACCAGCGTGGCCGCGTGTTGTGCGAGAAGCTGAAAGAGCTGATTCCGCGTCAGATGTTCGAGGTACCGGTTCAGGCGGCTATCGGGCACAAAATTATTGCGCGCGAAACGATCAAGGCGATGCGCAAAAATGTGCTTGCAAAATGTTACGGCGGGGACGTTTCCCGAAAACGCAAACTGCTGGAAAAGCAAAAAGAGGGCAAGAAGCGCATGAAAGCCATCGGAAGCGTGGAAGTACCGCAGGAAGCGTTCATGGCGGTGCTTAAGATGGACGGTAATTAATCAGAAACAGGCCATATACAAGGAGCGGAGGGTAAAAAGGAAAAGAGCCTTTTTGCTCCCCGCTCCTTTGCTATAGTTAATTATGATAGAAAGGTAGTGCGGCAGAATGCAAACGAAGGCCGTTTATATTCATATTCCGTTTTGTACAAATAAGTGCTACTATTGTGATTTTAATTCGTATGTAACTAAGAACCCGCAATTAATTTGGGAGTATTTATATGCGCTTGAAAAAGAGATGAAAGAAACTGTGCGTCAGTTTCCGCCGGGCGAAATCAAAACGATTTTTGTCGGCGGGGGAACTCCTACGTTTCTTGACACGAAGCAGATGGAATATTTTCTTGAAATAGTGGCGCGTTATTTCCCAAAGCGGAGCGCTGATCTTGAATTCACGATGGAAGCGAACCCTGGAACGACGGATATGGAAAAGCTAATCGTCATGAGGCATGGCGGTGTAAACCGCATTAGCTTTGGTGTTCAATCGTTTGATGACGAATTGCTCAAGCGTATTGGCAGGATTCATGATAGTGAACAGGTGTTGCGGAGTATTGCAAATGCAAAAGCAGCCGGGTTTCAAAACCTTTCCATTGACCTGATTTTCGGTCTGCCTGATCAGACTGTGGAACAGTTTCGAGATACGCTGGATCAAGCATTTGCCCTTGATCTGCCCCATTTCTCCTCTTATAGCTTAAAGGTGGAAGAGAACACGCTTTTTTATACGCTGTATGAAAAAGATCAATTGCCGCTTCCGACCGAGGAAGAGGAAGTAGCAATGTATGAATTGCTCATGGAAGAGATGGCGAGGCACGGCTTGCTTCAGTATGAAATCAGCAATTTTGCTCGTCCAGGCTGGGAGAGTCGCCATAATATGACATACTGGCACAATGAATATTATTATGGCATAGGAGCTGGAGCGCACGGCTACATAAACGGTGAACGGCATGTCAACGCCGGACCGTTGAAACAGTATATACAGCTTGCAGGTGAAAAAGGATTGCCGCGCGTAGAGCAATTTGCGGTAAGCCGGACGGAAGCGATGGAAGATCATATGATTATGGGGTTGCGTATGATGCGGGGAGTATCGGCGTCCGAGTTTCAAAAACGGTACGGTACGACGCTGGAGGAACAGTTTGGCTCTGTAATTAAAGAATTGATCGAACTTGGACTGGTGGAATGGAACGGTGAGATGCTGCGGCTGACAAAGCGCGGCATTCCGCTTGGAAACGAGGTGTTTGCCAGATTCCTGGGGCTGGTTGACAAAGTTTGATATCCTTTGGTATGTTTGAAGTAAGCTTTTTAGCACTCGAACTATCTGAGTGCTAACAAGGGAGGAAACGATATGCTCACGGAACGGCAGCAGTTAATTTTGCGAGCAATTATCGATAACTATATACGTTCCGCGGAACCGGTTGGTTCACGCACGATTTCGAAACGGGAAGATATTGGATACAGTTCTGCTACGATTCGCAATGAAATGGCAGATTTGGAAGAGATGGGATATTTGGAGCAGCCACATACGTCAGCCGGGCGTATCCCTTCCAATAAAGGATACCGTTTCTATGTGGATCAGCTTGTTCATATGCCGTTTATGCGAGCAGAAGACGCCCAGCACATTCGCCGTGTGTTCGCGGAGAAGTTTTATGAGTTCGAGCAGGTGATGAACCAGGCGGCGTCCATTCTCTCCGGTCTTACGAACTATACGTCTATCGTGCTTGGACATGAGATAAAATCATCCCGGCTTAAGACGATTCAAATGATTCCGCTGTCTTCGCATTCTGCGGTGGTCATCCTGGTAACGGATACCGGAAAAGTGGAAAACAAAACGATCTCACTTCCAAAAGAAATAGAAATCGGAGAAGTGGAACGTGTCGTCAATTTGCTGAACGCAAAGCTTATGGGTGTGCCGATGGCGGAGCTACGGAACAGACTTCATACGGAAGTCGCCAAGGAATTGGGGCGCTATATCCAACAGTGTGAATATTTTATATCGCTTCTTGAAGAGGCGCTGAAACATGAGCCCGATGATCATATCGTGTTGAAAGGCACGACGAATATCATGATGCAGCCTGAGTTTCGCGATGTAGATAAAGTAAGGGATATTTTGACACTTTTTGAGCAGAATGAAATGGTAGTACGCTTGTTTGACTCTCAGGAAAGGGGCTTGCAGGTGCGCATCGGCTCTGAGAACAAAGAACAGGCTGTTAGCGGGTGCAGCATTATTACGGCCACATATCATCTTGATGGCCAGCCGGTAGGCACTGTCGGCATTCTCGGCCCGACCCGCATGGAATATGGCCGGGTCATGGCCATTTTGAACGAACTGGCCGATAATTTAACAAACGCGTTTGAACGCTTTTACAAATCCGGGGCGTAAGGTGCGTCCCGGAAAAATTTGCGAATAAAAGGGGATGCTTATGGCTTCACATCCGACTGAGCGGGATGGCTCAGGAGATGAACGATTATCCACCTTGCTTCATAATATGAATGCAGTACAGGCGATTGCGAGCGCCGTCGAAGGGACGATCGGCCCTAAAGGCTTGGATACGATGCTTGTTGATGAAGAAGGCGGCGTCATTATTACGAATGACGGTGTCACTATTCTTGAAGAGATGGAAGTCAGACATCCGGCCGCACGTCTGATGATTGGGCTTGCCCGCTCCCAGCAAAGGGAGGTGGGCGATGGGACGACAACCGCTACCCTGCTTGCTGCGGCACTGGTGACGGAAGGTGCAGCTCAGGTTCAACGGGGGGTTCCGGTTGCCAAAGTTATTGCCGGCATTGAATTGGGGATTAACGAAGCGGTGGCGAAGCTGAAAGAAGCAGCACTGCCCATTGAAGCTTTTGAGGATGAGCGCCTGTTTCATATTGCGTATATCGCGGGAAGGGAACAGGAAGACATTGCTCGGCTTGTTATTGAAGGGGCTAAGTTAATCGGACGCGATAAGATGCTGGAGCCGGACTTTGCGTTCAGCGAATTGGTCACGGCGGGGGAAGGCGCGGAAAACGAAGTGCTGAATGGTGTTATTATTCATCAGCGCCCGTTGTCGCGCGAGATGCCGAAACGGTTGGACAATGTTTGTTTGTTCGTGCTGAACGACGCGCTCGCACCGGAAGAAATGGACGATGAAGCGCTCGGCACTGAGATTGGCTTTCAGCGGTATTTACAGTTAAAAGAAGAGTACCGGCGTAACCTGAAAAAACTTCTTGAACTGGGGGTAAACGCGGTAGTGCTTGATCGTAGCTGTGACAGCATGGCGGAAGAATTTTGCCTCGATCACGGTATTGTTGTCCTGCACCGCGTTTTTCGTTCAGAGCGAGAGCGCGTCGCCCGTTATACAGGAGCGCGTTCACTAAAGCGTATCGCCCTTAATAAAAGTGTAGAGGAGCTATCGCACTCACTTGGTTACGCGGAACATTTGGAATATGATGAAACGCTTGGTCAGGTGCGTGTTATAGGGGGCCGGGGCATCCCGACGGCAACTATGGTCATCGGCGCTTCCACAGGTGAAGTTGTCGGCGAAAGGGAACGGATTGCCAAAGATGCGGCGGCCGCCGTACAGGCGGCGCTCAGGGGAGGATATCTTCCCGGTGGCGGCAGCCTGGAGTTATTTTTGTCGCGCCATCTTGAGGAATGGCGCACGTCCGTTCAAGGAATGGAAGGGTTCGGAGTGGAAGCGGTGGCCGCTGCCCTTCGCAAACCGTTTGCCCAGATGATTCGCAATGCTGGCTTTAATCCGCTGGAGAAAATTGAGCAGGTAAAAGCGGCACAGGCTAAGGCAGATTCGTCGAGCATCGGGCTTGATTTCGATACTGGGCATTGTGCGGATATGCTGGAATCCGGGGTGGTCGATCCTGCGCTGGTTAAGCTGCATGCGCTAAAAACTGCAGGGGAGGTTAGCCGCGCGATTCTGCGCATACATACTGTAATCAGAAAAAAGTCTCCAGCTATACCATCAAATGAATAGGGGGAAGTGCTGTGACTGAAGAAAACAAAAATCCAGATGAGTTTATGGAAGAGACGGTAAAACAGGAAGAGCAAGGGGCCGAGCTGACAGAATTCTCTCAGTCTGAAGAAGCCGCAAACGTAGAAGAAGCGGCTGTAGAGCAAGCGGAAGCCGTTGAAGTGCCGCGCGAACAGGAGCTACAGGCGCAAATCCAACAGCTTCAAGCGGAAAAAGATGAGCTATATAACAAATATTTACGTGCTCAGGCGGATTTACAGAACTTCCGCATACGCGTCAATCGGGAAAAAGAGCAAATGATGAAATATCAGTCCCAGCGCGTTATTGAAGCCCTTTTGCCTGTGGTAGATAACTTTGAGCGTGCGATTGCGGCGAGCAAAGATGCGAAAGACGCGAGCGCTCTTGCTGAGGGCATTGAAATGGTGTTTCGCCAGCTTCAGCAGGTCTTAGAACAGGAGGGCGTGACGACAGTGCCGGGCGTCGGCGAACCGTTCGACCCGAATATGCACCAAGCGGTCATGCAGGAAGAAAGTGATGAGTATGAATCTGGCATTATCATCGAAGAGTTTCAGAAAGGCTACAAGTTGAAAGATCGTGTGATTCGTCCATCCATGGTTAAGGTGAGTTCTTAAGCGCACTTTGTGAAGCCTTTTATGTGACTTAGTAAGATATATGCAAGGTAGGTTGTTAATTTTTTGTTTTCATTGATTGTATGAATGCAAATATACTAGGAAAGGTTGGTAGGACTTTCATGGCTAAAGTAATCGGGATTGATTTAGGTACGACAAACTCTTGCGTAGCGGTAATGGAAGGTGGCGAGCCGGTTGTTATTCCGAACCCGGAAGGAAACCGCACCACTCCTTCCGTGGTAGCGTTCAAAAACGGCGAGCGCATCGTGGGTGAAGCTGCGAAGCGTCAAGCGATTACGAACCCGGACAACACCGTTATTTCCATCAAGCGCCACATGGGCACAAATTATAAGGTAAATCTTGAGGGGAAAGAGTACACGCCGCAAGAAATTTCCGCGATGATTCTACAAAAGCTGAAAGCGGACGCGGAAAGCTATCTTGGCGAACCGGTAACACAGGCCGTTATTACCGTTCCGGCCTACTTTAACGACAGTCAGCGCCAGGCGACAAAAGACGCTGGTAAAATTGCGGGTCTAGAAGTTCTGCGTATTGTCAACGAGCCAACTGCGGCTGCTCTCGCCTACGGTCTTGAGAAGGAAGAAGACCAAACCATTCTCGTATATGACCTTGGCGGTGGTACGTTCGATGTTTCTATCCTTGAGTTGGGCGACGGTTTCTTTGAAGTAAAAGCGACGAGCGGGGACAATCAGCTCGGCGGTGACGACTTCGACCAAGTGATCATCGATTACCTTGTGAGTGAATTTAAGAAAGAACATGGCATTGACTTGTCCAATGACCGCATGGCGATGCAGCGTCTGAAAGATGCCGCTGAAAAAGCGAAGAAGGATCTTTCCGGCGTATTAACAACTACGATTTCGCTTCCGTTCATTACGGCGGACGCAACCGGTCCGAAGCATCTGGAAGTAAACTTAACGCGCGCGAAATTTGAAGAACTGAGCGCTCACCTTGTGGAACGTACAATGAAACCGACCCGTCAGGCATTGTCTGATGCGGGCTTGAACCCGTCCGACATTGATAAAGTAATCCTGGTTGGCGGTTCTACGCGCATTCCGGCCGTTCAGGAAGCGATTAAAAAATTCATCGGTAAAGAACCGCACAAAGGCGTAAATCCGGATGAAGTCGTAGCGCTTGGTGCGGCCGTTCAAGCAGGTGTACTGACAGGCGATGTAAAAGACGTCGTTCTGCTGGACGTAACGCCGTTGTCCCTTGGTATCGAAACGTTGGGTGGCGTAATGACGAAACTAATCGAGCGCAATACGACGATCCCGACAAGCAAGTCGCAAGTATTCTCCACTGCGGCTGACAACCAGACAGCTGTAGATATTCATGTGTTACAGGGTGAGCGTCCGATGGCGGCTGACAACAAAACATTGGGTCGCTTCCAGCTCACGGATATTCCGCCGGCTCCGCGCGGCGTGCCGCAAATCGAGGTTACGTTTGACATCGACGCGAACGGTATCGTCAATGTGTCGGCGAAAGACCTAGGCACGGGCAAACAACAAAAAATCACGATTACGTCTTCCTCTGGTCTGAGTGAAGAAGAAATTGAGCGCATGGTACGAGAGGCGGAAGAGAACGCCGAATCCGACAAGAAGCGCAAAGAGCAGGTTGAACTGCGCAATGAAGCGGATCAAATGATTTTTGCGACCGAGAAAACATTAAAAGAGCTTGGAGACAAGGTAGATCAAGCTGAAATCGACAAAGCGAACGCGGCAAAAGACAAGCTGAAAACTGCGCTTGAAGGTTCCGATATTGAAGCGATCCGCACCGCGAAAAATGAACTGCAAGAAGTGGTACAGCAACTGTCCGTAAAACTGTATCAGCAAGCGGCGCAACAGGCGCAGGCAGCTCAGGGCGCGGAAGACACTGCACAGAAAAAGGACGATAATGTAGTGGATGCCGACTATACAATCGTTGACGAGGATGAAAAAAAATAATCAAGTGATCGAAAAGTCAAAGTCAGGGGCACCTTGACTTTGACTTTTTTTCGCAACCTGATATGATGGACTTTATGAGTAAAGTAGTGCGGGAGTGAAGAGCAATGAAACGCGATTATTATGAGGTGTTAGGCATCTCCAAGTCCGCTTCGGAAGACGAGATCAAAAAAGCGTACCGCAAGCTGGCTCGCAAGTACCACCCGGACGTTAACAAAGAGCCGGATGCGGCAGAGAAATTTAAAGAGGTAAAAGAAGCGTACGATGTGCTAAGCGACCCGCAGAAGCGCGCTAACTATGATCGCTTCGGCCATGCCGGCGCCCAACAGGGCGGTTTTGGTGGCGGAGGCTTTGACTTTGGCGGAGATTTTGGGGGTTTTGGCGACATTTTTGACATGTTTTTCGGCGGCGGGCGCCGCAACCCGAACGCGCCGCGTCAGGGCGATGATCTGCAATACACGATGCGGATCGATTTTAAGGATGCAGTGTTTGGAAAAGAAGTCGATATTGAAATTCCGAAAGAAGCGACGTGTTCCAAATGTAACGGTTCCGGGGCTGAGCCGGGCAGCAAGATCGAAACGTGCCAGACATGCGGTGGCACCGGACAGCAGGAGATCGTACAGAATACACCGTTTGGCCGTGTCGTAAACCGCAGGGTATGTCCGAACTGTAAGGGAAGCGGCAAGTTTATCAAGGTAAAATGCAGCAAATGTCACGGGAGCGGACGTGAAAAGGTACGTCGCAAAATTCATATCAAAATCCCGGCCGGCGTGGACGATGGCGCAAGAATGCGCATCGCCGGCGAAGGTGAGTTAGGAATAAACGGTGGCCCCCCGGGAGATTTGTATGTTGTCTTCCAGGTAAAACCCCATGAGTTCTTTGAACGCGATGGAAACGATATTTACTGTCAGGTTCCGATTACATTTGCCCAAGCGGCGCTTGGTGATGAGATTGAGGTTCCGACGCTTGACGGCAAAGTGAAGCTGAAAATTCCGGCCGGTACCCAGACTGGAACAAGATTCCGCCTGCGCGGTCACGGTGTTCCTTATTTGAACCGCTCAGGCAAAGGGGATCAGCACGTGAAAGTTGTCATTGTTACTCCTACCAAACTTAGCGAAAGACAGAAAGAATTGCTGCGCGAATTCGCTGAGATCAGCGGAGAAGAAATGCATGGCAGCGGAGAAACTTCTTTCTTTGACAAAATGAAAAAAGTGTTGCGGGGAGAACTTTAAAACACAAGATAGCGTAACGGGAGGATGGGACGAAAGCGATGAAATGGTCTGAAATTAGCATTCATACGGCGCAGGAAGCGGTCGAGGCGGTTGCGAATATTTTGCACGAGGCAGGTGCCACGGGCGTAGTTATTGAAGATCCGGAAGTTCTTGGGCGTGATTGGGATGATAAGTATGGCGAAATCTACGAACTTTCGGAGAAGGATTATCCGACTGAAGGTGTCATTGTAAAAGCCTATCTTCTCGTCAACAGCTATCTTGCAGAAACGGTGGAAGAAATCAAAGAAGCGGTCAACAACCTGTCTTCGTACGGCATTGATGCCGGCCCGGGCACGGTGACGCTTGCGGAAGTGCAGGAAGAGGAATGGGCCACCGCCTGGAAGAAGTACTATAAACCAGTCGAAGTATCCGAGCGGATTACAATCACTCCTACCTGGGAAAACTATTTGCCGAAGAAAGCGGACGAATTAGTGATTGAGCTGGACCCAGGCATGGCATTTGGCACAGGAACACATCCAACAACTGTGCTGTGCATTCGCGCCTTGGATGAACTCATTCAGGGCGGGGAAAGCGTGATTGACGTAGGCTGCGGTACTGGTGTGCTCAGTATCGCGGCCGCAAAACTTGGTGCTGCTTCCGTGCGCTCGCTTGATCTTGATGAAGTAGCTGTCCATTCTGCCATTCAGAATGTGAAACTGAATCGTGTGGAAGACAAAGTAACAATAGCGCAGAACAATTTGCTCGACGGTATAAAGGGACCGGTTGATATTGTCGTTGCCAATATTCTTGCGGAAGTGATCCTGCGGTTTGTTGACGACGCGGCGGCTGTGCTGAAGCCGGGCGGATTGTTTATTGCTTCTGGCATTATTACCCAGAAAGAAGCAGAAGTAAAAGCTGCAATGGAGAAAGCGGGCTTCCGGGTAAAAGAATCGCACTATATGCACGATATGTATGACAATGAAGACGGTGCGAACGATTCATTCGCGGATACGGTTGCCCCGCCGACCATTTACGATCGAAACGCCCTAATCTCAGGTTGGGTGTGCATAATTGCGGAACGAAAAGCAGAGTGAGGGATATGAATGCAGCGCTATTTTGTGAATCCTTCGCAAATGAATGAACAATACGTAACGATTGTCGGGGATGACGTAAACCATATCGCAAAAGTGATGCGCTTTAGGAGCGGCGATGAGATTATTTGTTGCAACGGACAAGGACGCGACGTGCGCGGTGTAATTGAGGAAATCCAACCCAATGCCGTGCGTGTGCGCATCTTGAGAGAAGAGGGGCCGAATCGCGAACTTCCGGTGCAAGTTACCATTGCACAGGGGCTTGTGAAAGGTGATAAAATGGAGGTAGTCATTCAGAAAGGCACTGAGCTCGGTGCTTTTTCTTTTTGCGCGTTCACTTCTATGCGCACGGTTGTTAAGCTCGACGAAAAAAAGGAGAGAAGACGGCTGGAACGGTGGCAAAAAATTGCCAAAGAAGCTGCTGAGCAGTCGCATAGAAGTCATGTTCCCATTATAGAAAATGTGTTAACTTGGCGCGAGCTTCTTGCATCCGCGTCCCGTTTTCATTATGCTTTATTTGCATACGAGAAAGAAGAAACGGTCACGCTGCACCGCGTTCTTGCTGAAGCGGCACCCGGCTCGAAAATTTTGATTGTTATCGGCCCGGAAGGCGGTTTCGACGAGAAAGAGGTGGCAGAGGCGGAAGCGGCCGGGTTTTTGTGCGTATCGTTGGGAAGGCGGATTTTGCGCGCAGAAACTGCACCGTTATACGCCTTGTCTTGCGTTTCTTATCAGTTTGAACAGCAGTAGTCAGATGAGAGTGGAGAGTCTATACATTTGGCTTGATATACCGGCATACTATGATACGGATGTCAGGATATCAAAGTATTACACGAATAAGGAGTTGGATGAGAGATGCCAACTGTAGCATTTCACACGCTTGGTTGTAAAGTGAATCACTATGAGACTGAAGCGATTTGGCAGTTGTTTAAGCAGGCCGGCTACGAAAAGATAGATTTTGAACAAAAAGCGGATGTCTATGTTATTAACACATGTACGGTCACAAATACGGGAGATAAGAAAAGCCGCCAGGTTATTCGTCGTGCCATCCGTCGTAACCCGGATGCGGTTGTTGCTGTTACGGGTTGCTATGCGCAAACGACGCCGCACGAGATTATGGCGATTCCGGGTGTAGATATCGTTGTGGGCACGTCCGGCCGTGACCAGCTGATTGACTATGTCAACCAGTATTTGCGTGAGCGTCAGCCGATTAATGCGGTGACGAACATCATGAAGGCTCGTGAATACGAAGAGCTTGATGTGCCGGAATTTACGGATCGTACGCGCGCGTCGCTAAAAATTCAGGAAGGCTGCAATAACTTCTGTACGTTTTGCATTATTCCGTGGGCGCGCGGCTTAATGCGCAGCCGCAAGCCGGAAAGTGTGATCGAACAGGCAAACAAGCTGGTGGCCGCAGGGTATAAAGAAATCGTGCTGACTGGCATCCACACCGGCGGTTATGGTGAAGACTTGGAAGATTATAATCTGGCGCGCCTGCTACGCGACCTTGACAGCAAAGTGCCGGGATTGAAACGTATCCGCATCAGCTCGATTGAAGCGAGTCAGATTACGGATGAAGTCATCGAAGTGCTCAATTCTTCCGACAAGATGTGCCGTCATTTGCATGTGCCGTTGCAGGCGGGTGACGATTATGTCTTGAAGCGTATGCGCCGCAAGTACACGACGGATGAATACCGCCGCAAAATTGAGCAATTGCATGAAGCGTTGCCGGACGTGGCGATTACGACGGACGTTATCGTCGGTTTCCCAGGTGAAACGGAAGAAATGTTTATGAACGGGTATCGTTTCATTGAGGAAATGAAATTTGCCGAACTGCACGTCTTTCCGTATTCTAAGCGCAGCGGTACACCGGCGGCTCGCATGGAAGACCAGGTGGACGAAGAAGTAAAAAACCGTCGTGTGCATGAGTTGATTCAGCTATCTAATAAGCTGGCGCTGGATTATTCCAGCAAGTTTGTAGGCGAAGTGTTGGAAGTGATTCCGGAAGAGCCGTACAAAGAAGCGACGGACAGCGGCCTGTATGTGGGCCATTCCGACAATTATCTGAAGCTTGTTTTCCCGGCTAACGAAACGTTGGTAGGAAAAATTTGTAAAGTTCGTCTGGACGCTCCGGGCTCTGAATATTGCAAAGGAACGTTCGTCCGCGTGCTCAGTGAAGAAGCGCTCAAAGCGTAATGAGACGCTGAACGAAACAGGGCGTAAGCGAAACTGTTTTCCGCAGTTTCGCTTTTTTTTCATGGTGATTCTTTTTATAATTTTTTAAGGAAAGCGTCAAGTTGAGATGTTTCTACCATGAAAAGGAGTCCTGTATGTTTCATTTGAATAACTGGCCTATCCGTTGGAAAATTACACTGCTCGCATTTGGCATTGTGCTATTTTCTCTGCTGATGGCCGCTACGATTCTTTTGGGTAAAATTTCTAGTATGAAAGTGGAAGAGGTTGGCCAACGCTCGCTCTTGATCGCTAAAGTCACAGCGCAAATGCCGGAAGTCAAACGCGCGGTAGGGTTGCTGAACGGCGAGTTGCGTGTCCAGCCGCTTATTGAACAGGTGCGTGCTATCTACGGGGCTGATTACATTGTCGTAGTTGACATGAACGGGAAGCGGTTCTCGCATCCTATCGAAAGTCGTGTCGGCACACATTTTAATGTAAATGAAGCGAAGCCGGCGTTTGCTGAACATATCTATGTCGAACGGGTCGAAGGCCGTCTTGGCGAAGGAGTGCGGGCGTACGCTCCGGTTATGAATGAAGAACATCAGCAGATCGGCGTTGTGATGGTAGGGAATACAGTTCCTCACATTCTCACAATTCTTGAGGATATGAGTAAAGAAATCGTTCTTATTCTTTCGCTTACGCTTTGTTTTGGTATCTGGGGTTCTTATTTGCTGGCGAGCCATATTAAGAAGCAAACATTCCAATTGGAGCCGCAGGAGCTGGCCCGGATATTGGACGAACGTACATCCGCTTTTCATGCCATCCATGAGGGCATTATTGCTATTGATGACAAAGAACGCATTACCGTGATTAACGATGCGGCGCGGCGCATGCTGAAAGTGAAAGGAAAGGCGATCGGTGAAAACATCCGCGATGTTATTCCCGACACGCGCCTGCCAGAAATTCTTGAATTGGGCCGCCCGATTTATAACCAGCAGTTTTATGTGGGCGATACGCTGATTTTAAGCAATCGAATTCCGATTCGTGTCAAAGAGAAGATTGCAGGAGCTATCGCTATTTTCCAGGATAAGACGGAAGTGACCCGCCTTGCGGAAGAACTGACCGGAGTTAAGGCATTTGTGGATGCGCTGCGCGCAAAAAATCATGAGCACAGTAACAAACTGCATACGATTGCTGGGTTGATCCAGCTGGGCAAGGAACAGGAAGCGCTTCGTTACATTTTCCAGCTTGACGAAGAGCAGGAAAATGTGGCCCATTATATCAGCGGGCGCATTCAGGACATAAACTTGACAGGACTTTTGATCGGGAAGATTAGCCGAGCCAAAGAGCTGGATATTGCGCTTTGTATCGATCCGTATAGCGAATTTCGCATGTTTCCGGAAGGGGTTACCTACCATGACCTTGTGATTATTATCGGGAACTTGATCGAAAACGCGTTTGACGGGTTATCTGAGATGAACGACCGTGAAAGACGGGTGGATGTGTCGATCGTGCAGGACGAGAGCTATTTAACGATTGAAGTGGAGGACAACGGGATTGGAATCCCGGAAGAAATACGGCATCAGATTTTTGCCAAAGGCTTCTCCACGAAGCAAAAAGACGAGCGTGGTATTGGCTTATATCTTGTCTCTTCCATTGTGGAACGGAGCGGAGGCGAGATTGAAGTGGACAGTATGGTCGGATATGGCACATGGGTGCGCGTAAAGCTTCCGATGGAGCGAAAGGAGGAAACAACATGAGCAAACCGATTACGGTCTTATTAGTCGAAGATGATCCGATGGTACAAGAGATTAACGCCTCGTTTATTGAGCAGGTAGAAGGTTTTAAAGTAATAGGCTGGGCGAGGAACGGGGAGGAAGCGATTGAAAAGATCAGACGACTGGCGCCGAACCTTGTTATTCTTGATTTATACATGCCAGGCAAAGGCGGACTGGAAACGCTGCGCATTATTCGCCAGGAGGAGTTTGACTTGGACGTTATTGCGGTAACGGCGGCTAACGATCGGGACACTGTGCTGCGTGTCATGCGTCTTGGTGCCGTTGATTATATTTTTAAGCCTTTCCAGTTTTCACGAATCAAGGAAGCGCTTTTGCGTTATAAAGAGCATTTTCTCCGTAATCAGTCAGCCGTATTTTCGCAGACAATATTCGATGGCGCCCGCACATTGGCCATTGCGGGCAAAAAGCAGTCTACAAAAGAAGAAACGAACTATCCAAAAGGGATCCAAGCGTTTACGCTTCAGCAAGTATCCAACTGCCTTCGGGAAGCGGAAACGGATTTGTCTGCAGAAGACATCGGACAGATCATCGGCATGTCCCGCGTCACGGTGCGCCGCTATCTCGAATATCTGGAATCGGTTGGCAAGGCGAAATCGCATATGGTATACGGCACGGTAGGACGCCCGATGAAAATGTATACGTGGGTTGATGAACAAAAAGAACAAAATGTTTAATAAATACGAAAACTTCTTCCTTTCCTTTGCAAACGTTATCATAAAACTATCAGACAAGATAAATAATTAGCAAAGGGAAGGGTTTGATGAAGATTCAAAAAAAACGGACGGTTTCAGTTCTTATTGCAATCGCAACCGTTAACGTTTTTGAACTTCATCACTTCCTTCCTTTCGCTTCAGCGGAGCGTAACCGTGAGTAAATGAAAGGGAGGATAGGATGAAAAAGAAAATGAGGCTAAATTTCAGAAATCTTACCGTGCAGGTAATATGCGCCATTATTTTAGGGATTTTAGTTGGACAATTTTTCCCTGACTTTGGCTCGCAATTGAAGGTTTTGGCGGATATTTTTATTAAGCTGGTTAAAATGGTGATCGCCCCCATCGTGTTCCTTACGATTGTAGTCGGAATTGCAGGGATGGGCGATTTAAAGAAAGTTGGCCGCATTGGGGGAAAAGCGCTCATCTACTTTGAGATCGTAAGTACAATTGCTTTGGCTATCGGAATTATTGTCGTTAATATAATTAAGCCGGGACAAGGTATGGATAAAGCTGCGGCCACAGGCGATATAACGAAATATACGAAACAGGCTGCTGAAACGAGCCACGGTATAATAGACTTTTTAATGAGCATTATTCCAGAGAACATTTTTGGAGCTTTAGCGAACGGCGAACTCCTGCCGATTCTTTTTGTTGCTGTTTTGTTCGGCATATCGCTGACGGCGATGGGAGAACGTGCAAAATCGGTGCTTGATTTATTTGAAAAGTTAACAGAAGGCATGTTTGGTATTGTAAATATGGTCATGAAAGTTTCCCCGATTGCAGCGTTCGGCGCGATGTCTTATACAATTAGCAATTTTGGGATTGAAGTTTTGCACAATTTGGGAAAACTAATGGGTTCCGTTTATATTACAATGTTTTTGTTTATTATTCTTGTACTTGGTTTAATAGCTAGAATATATGGATTTAGCATCTTTGGCTTTCTTAAATACATCAAAGAAGAGATTCTTCTCGTATTAGGTACTTCTTCTTCTGAAGCTGCCTTTCCAAAAATGATAGAAAAGCTGGAAAAGTACGGATGTTCAAAATCTGTTGTTGGACTTGTGCTTCCTACCGGTTATTCATTTAACTTGGATGGTACAGCCATTTACTTATCTATGGCCGCCATCTTTATCGCTCAGGCTTATGGGGTTGATTTGACTCTTACCCAGGAAATTACGCTTCTCGCTATTTTGATGCTTACTTCAAAAGGAGCAGCTGGTGTTACGGGCTCGGGTTTCGTAACTTTGGCGGCAACATTGGCTGTATTCCCGACGATTCCGGTTGAAGGTATGGCGCTTCTTCTCGGTGTGGACCGCTTTATGTCAGAAGCGCGGGCGATTACGAACCTCATTGGCAATGGGGTTGCTACTGTGGTAGTTGCGAAGATGGAAGATGAATTCCGTACAGAGACAGAGAGCAAAAACGGCTCGTATAATGAACAAGTTTCCGCTTAATTGGCGGTTTGTTTTAGCAACAATTTGCGCGTCGGCTAGAATATAGCCGACGCTTTTTTGATGGAAAGAAAAAGGACGAGCGTGCAATATCTGCGAGTTTTTCTTATGCTATGATAGGAATACGAAAGCAGGAAAAGGAGAATGTAACGTGAAATCCCTTGGGTGGTTGATTGTATTTCTGCTTGCAGGATTAGCCATTTCGATTGCTGTCGGTTTCGGCTTCAGCGCGAAAGAGCCTGTACATTATGATGCTGAACAGGAAGGGTTGGACAAAAAAGTTATCATTCGCTTCAGCCATGTGGTAGCAGAAAATACGCCGAAAGGCTTAGCTGTTTCTAGGTTCGCTCAGCTTGTTCGGGAAAAAACGGACGGTATGGTGGAAATCCGAGTGTATCCTAACGCTACACTATTTGATGACGAAAAAGAGTTTCAGGCCTTGCAGACAGGCAAAGTCGAAATGATTGCGCCTGCCACCTCTAAGCTGTCCTCGCGCTATCCGGCTTGGATGATTATGGACTTGCCATATGCGTTCAAAAACGAAAGCGAAGTAAAAGAAGCGATGGACGGGCGGCTTGGCCAATTGTTATTTAAGGCCATCAATGACGAAAATATTAAAGGCCTGGCGCTTTGGGATAATGGCTTTAAGCAGATGACCGCCAATCGGCCGCTCATTGATCCAGAGGATTTTAAGCAGATGAAATTTCGGATTATGGCAAGCCCGATTCTTCAAGCACAATTCAGGGCGCTGGGCGCGAAAGCGGAAAGCTATTCTTTTAATGATTTGTACCGGCAATTGCAGTTCAAAAACGTGGAGGGAGAAGAAAATACGCTATCCAATATTTACAGCAAACGTTTATACCAGGTACAGCGGCATATGACAGTTAGTAATCATGGCTATCTTGGGTATATTGTATTAATAAATAAAACGACGTGGGATAAGTTGTCCCCAAAGCAACGGGCGGCAATTGAATCGGCAATGGCGGAAACGACGGCCTGGATTCGCCAGTACGCGAAAAAAATGAACGACAGGGCGCTCGCGGAAATGAAAGCAAAAAATTTGATTCATATTCATATGCAGACAAATAAGGAGAAAGAAGCATGGAAAAAACGCCTGGCGCCTGTCTATTATCAGTTTAAAGATACCATCGGAACACAAGTTTTGGAAGAATGGAAAAAACTAGGGGCAGACGAGCGGGCTTTATAGAAGAGGAGCGGTGGCTACGAATAAATATGCTAAAAAAAGTGGTAAAGGGCAGGCAGAGTGAGATAAACTTTTGAAAAAGGATGCTTTTGCAAGGAGGAATGTTGAATGGCAAAGGAGGTTTCAGCAGGAGGCGTTGTATATAGGAGAACAAAAGACAACAAGATCGAACTCATGATTATTGAAGACAGGTATTTAAAAGCGTCTCTGCCGAAGGGAAAGCAGGAAGAGGGCGAGACGATGGAGGAGACCGCGCTTAGAGAGATCAAAGAGGAGACAGGAATTGAAGGAAAGGTTGTCCAGCCGCTGGAAACGATTTATTATAACTATTACCATCCGAAAGTTGGGGCCGTGAAAAAAGAAGTTCATTACTATCTTGTGGAAGCGATGTCGGGAACGCTTGCGCCGCAACTTGAAGAAATAAACACAGCAGTATGGATGTCGCCAGAAGCGGCATGGGAGAAACAAACGAAACATGGGTACCAGAATAATATTTCCGTTCTGGCAAAAGCCTATCAACTGTTAGGACTTAGTACGCGAAAGGGGCAAACATCATGACAATGGAACCGGGCAAGCTTGCAACTTATATCGATCATACGTTGCTCAAGCCGGAAACGACAGCTGGGATGATCGATAAACTATGCCAGGAAGCGAAAGAACATCGATTTTTCGCTGTTTGCATTAATCCTTATTGGGTTGAACGCGCAAAGCAGAATCTTGTAGGCAGCGATATAAAAGTCGCCACCGTAATCGGATTTCCACTCGGTGCAAGCATCGCTGAAGTCAAAGCATTTGAAGCAGCGAGAGCGATTAAGGACGGAGCAGACGAGATCGATATGGTTATCAATATCGGCGCGCTGAAATCGGGCGATGATGAAGCGGTGTTACAGGATATCGCAGGGGTTGTGGCGGTAGCTGGTGACGATGCGCTGGTTAAAGTAATTATTGAAACCGGTTTGTTGACGGAAGAGGAAAAAGTGAGGGCTTGCCGCCTGAGTAAAGAGGCGGGCGCGCACTTTGTCAAAACTTCGACTGGATTCTTAGGCGGCGGTGCGACGGTGGAAGATGTGGCATTGATGCGAAAAACGGTTGGCGAAGAGATGGGTGTTAAAGCGTCCGGTGGTGTACGTACCTTTGAAGATGCGGAAGCGATGATTCAAGCCGGCGCGACCCGTATTGGTACGAGTGGTGGCGTCGCTATCGTTCAGGGTGGCACAAACGCTGAGCAATATTAATATGCTAAGGAGCTAGGATAAAAAATATGCCCTTTCTTCCTGCGCTTGTGTTATCTTTCTACAAAGTTACCATTTTATCGTACGTCCATGTCAAAAGCTGCATCCCCAAAACATTTGAGTAAATTCGAAGAGTGGGACACTCGTGTTTGCTGTTTCACCTTTGTATGGTTCGATGTGG
Source organism: Aneurinibacillus sp. XH2 (assembly GCF_001439585.2). Classification (NCBI taxonomy): domain Bacteria; kingdom Bacillati; phylum Bacillota; class Bacilli; order Caryophanales; family Paenibacillaceae; genus Aneurinibacillus; species Aneurinibacillus sp. XH2. The sequence goes on from NZ_CP014140.1 coordinate 1,105,620, forward strand.
AGTGGAAAGTGAAAAGGCGCGAAGGAAGAAGGGGCGTATTATTCATTATCTTACTCTCTTAGTGCAGATAGAGAAAATTCGCGAGGTATAAAATCGTGAGTTTTTCTTATTTTTTAATGAAAAATTGCGCTGCCTTTGCGATCGGATGCGCAAACGGGAGCGCTAGGAGCGAACAAATGACATTGAACAGCGTTTGCGCGTGGGCGATTTGTACCGCGGGATCGCTTGTCAGTAATGATACTAGCGTCCCAAGTTGCGAAATGAACGGCAGAAACAGAAGAACGCCCGCAATATTCAAGAATACGTGAACCCAAGCGACTTGCTTCGCTGCCGCATTGCCGCCGATCGCTGCCAGTACTGCCGTTATGCACGTGCCGATATTGCTGCCGAGAATAATGGCGATTCCCATGCCAAGAGAAAGGATGTTTTCATTCATAAATCCCATGGTAATGGCTGTTACCGCCGAACTGCTGTGCAAAAGCGCCGTGAAGATGGTACCGATGAAAATTCCGTTGAAGTAACTTGCTTCTGGGCGCGCCAGCATTGACAGAAAGAACGGTGTATGTTGCAATGGCACAGCAATCATCTGCATCATCTGGATTCCAAGAAATACGCAACCAAAGCCGGATATGGATATGCCGATCGCCCGTATGATGGGGGAGCGGAACCAGAGAATGGAACAGCCGATGAGGAACATGGGAAGGGCCCATTTTTGTGGATTAAGCGCGATGAGCTGTGTGGTGAAGGTCGTCCCAATATTCGTCCCAAGGATAATTCCTACCGTTTGCGGAAACGAAAGCAGGTTAGCGTTTACAAGTCCGATGGTTACAATGGCTACCGCGCTGCTGCTTTGGATAATCATTGTCACGATGGTTCCTGTGATGAGCCCGCGCGTTGGCGTTTTTGTAAAGCGCGTGAGCCAGCCTTGCAGGCTTTTGCCCGCGAGCGCAAAAAGTCCGAGTCGCATGAGATGCATGCCGCCCATGAAAAGTCCAAGCCCCGCAAGTAGAGGAAACGCGAGAGTGAGCATTTTTTTTCTCCTTCCGTCTGCATCTATCCCATTTGTATGCGGAATACGAGACAGGCATGACAGACCCGGATAAACAAGGATGGACCCGAAGGAGATAACGGGTCTATAGCCATACATATGTCCAGCGGTACAGGCAGGTGCGTATAAAATAGACGCAAACCTAGTATGACGTATCGAAGGGAAAGGAAGATAATATGGAGCAAAAATCAACCTGCAATCTTGATCATTCGCTTGAAGATATACGTAAAAAACTGGAAGTCATCGCACCGCATTTGCCGGATCGCATTGTTGCGGTGCTGCCCACGTACTTGGAAAGTGGACGCACGCAGGAAGAGTTGAATTACGTATTTCATTTGCTGAAAAAATATGATTTGGCAGACGAAATGGAAAGAGTACATCGCAATAAGGAATTTATCCGCTTATTGAAGCTGTAAAGCTGTAACAGCGATTCCCCATTTGTATGATAGACGGGGCCCTTTCTTATTTATGTCGAAAAATGCGACAGAAAAAATATCCTCTCTGCGAAAGTTATGACAGTACAGGCGAAACATCATCATGAAAAGGAGAGAATGGCATGAATAAGAAAATTGTAAGCAGTTTGCTGGCGGCAACTTTGCTTGCGGGAGGGACTTCCGTGTTCGCACAAACGGCGGATGCTACAGCCAAGCCGCAGAAACAGGAATCAACCACGAAGAAAACTGGCCTTGAAAACGCTTTGGAGCACGTAAAAAACGAAACGGCGAGACAGCATATTATGGATAACATTGAAAAGCAATGGAAAGCAACGACAGGAGATTCGGTTACGGTAACGACGGGGGATTCTGTCACGGTCACTCCTGGAAAAGAGGACAAGCCTAAAGAAGAGGCGAAAAAGCCGAGTGTAATCGTAATTAAAATAAATGGCAAAATTATGATTACAAACCAGAAGCCGATTATCATCAATAATCGCACAGTTGTTCCGCTGCGCAGCATCTTCGAATCACTGGGAGCCGAAATCAAGTGGGATGCCAAGAAACAAACTGTGTATGCGACGAAAGGAAACCGGAAAGTGATGATTAAAATCGGTGACCAAAATGCTGTGGTGAACGGCAAGAAAGTAAAGCTGAACCAAAAAGCTACTATCGTTAACAATCGTACAATGGTGCCGTTGCGTTTCGTAAGCGAAGCGTTAGGTGCAAGTGTGGAATGGGATGCGAAAAACGCGACCGTCCATATCAAGACAACGATTAAAACAAACTAATTTTGGTTTCATGTAAAGGGCGGATGTCCGGCTTTTAACCGGGCACCCGCCCTTCTGTTCATTTTGCCTCGTTTTTCTGGACGATTTTTGGTAATATATTTGGCATCACAGCAAGAAAAAAGGATGGATAGAATGACAGCGTTACCTGAACGTTTTGTGCAACGGATAAAGCAGATGATTGGTGAACAGGAGGCGGCAGCATTTCTCGCGAGTTATACCGGGAGCGCAGCGCATGGATTGCGTCTGAATCCGGCGAAAGTACCGCTGGATGAATTCATCGTAAAGATGCCGTTTTCCTTGACGCCGGTTTCGTGGTGCCCGCTCGGGTTTTATTATCATGAAAAGGATAGACCTGGAAAGCATCCGTACCATGCAGCAGGTCTATATTATATTCAAGAACCAAGCGCAATGGCGGTGGTGGAAGCGCTCAAGCCAGAGCCAGGAGATATTGTGCTTGATTTATGCGCAGCACCAGGTGGAAAATCAACCCATATTTCCAGCTATCTTGGAAATAGCGGCTTGCTGGTAGCGAATGAAATCCACCCAACCCGCGTAAAAGTGCTTTCAGAAAATCTGGAGCGCTGGGGGGCGCGTAATATTTTAGTGGTGAATGAAACGCCGGAACGTATGGCCGAACGGTTCCGCGGTTTCTTTGACAAGATTGTGGTGGATGCCCCGTGCTCGGGCGAGGGGATGTTCCGCAAGCTGCCGGAAGCGTGCGATGATTGGTCGGAAGAGAAGATAGGGCATTGTGCATTCATGCAGGCGGATATTTTGGAATCGGCTTCCATCATGCTGAAGCCAGGCGGCGTGATGGTATATTCCACCTGTACATTTTCGGAAGAAGAAAATGAATGGCAGATTGAAAGGTTTCTTTTATCACACCCTGAATTTTCCCTGGAGCCGGTGGCGCAGGGAGAATGTTTCTTTGAGCGTGGGAAACTGGCGAATACATACCGCCTTTGGCCCCACAAATTGAGCGGAGAGGGACATTTTCTCGCCCGCCTGCGCAAGAGCGCTAGCACTGGGGAGCGATCAGAAAAACCGGGGGCAGGAAAGGTAAAGCCGATTCCCGCAGCTACGCGCAAATTATTTGAAGCATTCTGTCGCGAAACGCTGACATTTATCCCCGAAGGACAGTATGCGTTGTTCGGTGAACAACTCTACCTTTTGGCGGATGGTCTGCCAAGTTTGAAAGGACTCAAGATCGCGCGGGCGGGCTGGCATATGGGAACCGTTAAGAAGGATCGGTTTGAACCTTCACACGCACTGGCGCTGGCACTGAAGCCCGGAGAATGGAAGCGGAATGTCAACTTTTCCACTGACAGCGATGAAGTGTACCGGTATTTAAAAGGGGAAAGCCTGTTTGTGCAGAAGACTGGAAAGGGTTGGGACGTGGTGACGGTGGATGGCTATCCGCTAGGCTGGGGCAAGCTGGTGCAGGGACAGTTAAAGAACCATTATCCCAAAGGATTGCGCTGGGTGTGAGTGTATGAAACATAGTCATAAACCCCTTATTAATTAAGGGGTTTTTCTATATTACAGGTTGTCTTTTATAAGAGGGGAATTGGGGACAATTTGTAGACAAGCGCAGCGTTATATCATCTAACAAGAGCAAATTCTATGAAGTACTGACCAGATGATTGTTGGTTACCTTTTTCATTGCTCAGCATATTTGCCAGTACATCTGAATCTCCTCTTCTCGTACTGCTTGTAGCAGAGCCGTTACCTGTTCTTTGGTGTATACGTTCCTTGCTTCTGTTTTTGTTTTCATTGGCTCGCTGTATCCAAACCTATTGTTTTAATGAAATCCCTAACTCTTTAGCAGCTTGATTGAGATTGTCGCGATTTATTTTAATCATATTTGACGTTTTGGTTTTATCCTTATTCTTAATAGCGTCTTCTAAAGCATCAAATTTACCATGCATATCCTCAGCTAATTTTGCGTTTTTGGCTTTTACTGAAGGGAGTATAGCAGAATGATACTCTTCATGAATTTGGTCAAATAATGTACTAGCGCTTTGGAAATCATTTTTATTAACATTGCTTTCAATGGTAGCGAGTCCTTGTATTTCATCTTTGATTGCTTTCTCTACTTGAGTATTATTAGGACTCGTTGTATCTCCACCTTCATGCTGATGAGGTTGTCCTTCTTCATGATGAACATGATCTTGTGCTGGTTGTTGAGATGAAGAGCTACACCCAGTTAGTCCTAAACCAAATAACAAAACAAGTGAAGCAAATATAACGTTTTTGGTTCTCATTCATCATTTCCCCTTTTTAAACGTGTATCTACAGGTTTCATCTTGCGATCTCCTTTAAACCACATCCATATTCCTGTCATACTTAACACAATCATACAAATCGCTCCTACATCAGTAAGCCATACAATAGACATTTTCCCTATTGTTCCAGAGTGAAGGCCAAATATAAATTTCTGTAGCTTCATTTCCATTTCTGAACTATAGCCAATGAATGATCGATGATTTAGTAACAATCCTGTGATTGCCATAATCAGCATGAGAATGGCCCCGATTATTCCTGCTATGCGATGAATCAGTCTTGTGATACGGTACATGAGTAACTCCTACAGCACACAGTATTTACATCAATGGCATCCTCTATCCAATCCATTGCTTTATTGCCGGCATTCTTTTAATTACGAGCCAATCTAAGGCTAACACAATTAATAGAGATATTTCAACTAACGGAAAAATGACACCAAAAACAATGATAATAAAAGCGGCTCCTTTTTGTATTTTAAAATCTTTTGGCAAGGATGGAGTGCCGAATTTTCCAGTTAGTTTCCGTTTCCACCACATGATCACACCGCTTATTGTAATTCCTATAAGACCAAGACAGATAATTAGATCAAGCAATTGATTAGCTAGCCCAAAATAATGACCTTCGTGTAAAGCAACTCCAATGGAAATAGCTTTCGCTAATGGACCATAATCTTGAAAACGTAAGTCTGCTAGTATTTTTCCGCTATATTAGTCAATATGCAGCATGGAAAACTTCTTCAGCCATTTCAAGTCAGAGTGTTTCAATCTGTACTCTTTCCGCACGGTTGAAGAGGTGAAAGATGCCGTACACAAATATATTCGTTTTTATAACCATCAACATTTCCAAAAGAAATTAAATAACCTGAGTCCTTATGAATATAGGACTCAGGCTGCTTAAAAGTGCTTTTTTATTCCTGTCTACTTGACAGGGGGTCATTCTCTATGGTGCAGCACTTTTTTGTGCTGCATGGATGGCTAACGGGCAGAATAGCGGAATAACTTGCAGAATCTTAGAACTCCTGAAAGGGTGTTTTTTGTCGATGTCATATCCATATTTTGGTTGTGAATGGTTTAATTATTTTTTTTTAAACTGGGAACCTATTTCTGCTTTTTTGCATAATACAGGTGAAAGGATGGTGAGGATAAAATTGGAGCGTGAAAAACGACTAGAAACATGGATGGATTTGTACACTCAGCGTTTAGTTCGCCTTGCGTATACATACGTTCGTGAGTGGGGAACAGCAGAGGATAAGGTACAGGATGCTTTTGTTAAGGTGTACGAAAAAATGGATCAATTCAAGGAAGAGCATGACCCATTCCCTTGGCTTGCTAAAATTGTCATTAACGAGTGTAGAATGGCACAAAGGAAAGGGTGGAGGGAAATCATATCCGCACTATTGCCTGAGCGTGCTGATATTAGCTCGGAAGATACCTTTTTAGCAATGGAGTCTAATCAAAAAATGTACGAGGTTGTTCTAAAACTTTTGGAACCTTATCGTACCCCCATAATTCTGTATTACTTTGAAGAGTTATCGTTAAAACAAATTTCCGAAATACTTGGGATAAATGAAGGAACAGTGAAGTCTAGACTAGCACGAGGCAGAGAACGATTAAGAAAAGTATGGGAGGAGGAATATCATGAGTTTGGACAAGCAAATCAAAGCTGCTAAACTTTATCACGAAAATCATACTGTAAATGTTGAGAATTTCAAAAAACGTGTGTTTCAAAAATTAGAGGAACAAAAAGAATTGAAAACTAGACAATCGTGGCCCATACTCCAAAAATCGGTAACTACTTCTATTGCGTATGGGAGAAGGGAAATTTTCAAAAAAACGGGCGTTCTCATAACAGCTGCCGCAGCGTCGCTAGTGTTGGTAATAGGAGTCGGTGTTACATACCCCGGTTTTGCCCAAACTCTAAAACAGATGCCTCTAATTCAATCGGTATTTAGTATTGTGGGTGGTGACGGACTCAAAAAGGCCCAAGAAAAAGGTTTAGTCACTAATATACAGAAAGTCGCGACTGACAAGGATATCACGGTTACCATCACGGAAGTCTTTTATGACGGCTCACAGGTCTCCGTTGGATATATACTGGAGTCTCCTGATAAATTGCCTGACAGGGTTTATCAAGAAAAAGCTATAAAAATAAATGGAAACTTACTTGAGAAATGGGGGGCTGGCGGGGCGAGCCATCGTATTGATGACCATCATACTGTGGGCGTCATTAACTTTAGCACAAGTGAACCATTACCCGACAAATTTAAGTTCGATCTTGCTATTACACAGATTGGAGATATAAAGGGGGATTGGTCTTTTTCCTTCCCAGTTGTGAAGAATGACACTTCAAATAAACAAATTGTACCAATGTTAACAAAAACGTATAAAGACATGACCGTAATACTTGAAAAGGTCACATTCTCAGTCAACTCAACTGAATTAGTGGGGCAATTGATCCAACCAAGCGGAGCACTTTCGACGATTTTTGAAGTAATTGATGATAAAGGAAATAAAATAGGACTTCTTAGTTCATCAGCTGAGGAAAATAAAATAGATAGGGAGAAAGAAACCGTTCGTTGGAAAGCGATCTACCAACCTTTTCAAGAACCACCCAAATCTTTAACTATACGTCCTATTACTCAAGATCAAAATGCTCTTCCTTCAGATGTAGTCAAGGGACTAGAGATAACTATTCCCATTCGTTGATCATTTTCTTTGCTTGTAAACCTGAACAATGAAAAGATTTATCAGAATTTGAGCAACTGATGGGAATCAATAGTTGAATAAAAGCAAGAATATTATGGGGACAGCATTGGGGACAATATGGCAACAAAGTTAACACATTTTAAAGCAACAAAACACAACAAAAAACGTTAATCCCCTGATTTAAAAGGATGTAACGCAATAGTACAGAACGCCATAAATGGGGTTAAACCATTATCCCAAAGAATTGCGCTGGGTATGATTGTATGAATTTAGATTGAAGACAAATTCCCCTTGCAGAAAGGGAGTTTGTCTTCAATCTGATGCATCGCAGGACGCGGTGCAGAAGGTGACGGAGCGCTTATTTTCGAATCAGAGCGGTTCATAGACGTGTTCCGAGAAAATCAAAGACTTAAGGCTTCACAGACTGTTACCCTATTAATTTGTCAATAATCTAGTGGTAAGAACCCTTTTTAGCAATTTTTGTTTTTCAATAACCCGATTCCTGAGAGAAGAAGTAAAAAAGCTATGCTTAACCATGCCCAGGTATATCCTTTTACATCCACAATGAATCCAAAAATAGGCGGGGCTGAAATGATAGCGAATTGATTTAAAGTAAGTGCAAAACTGACAGTTACACCAACTGAATCTTCTGATGATTTTTCAGCAACTTCAACGATAAAAAGGCTATACCAACCTATACCGAAGAAACCTAACCAACCGCTAAGCAAAAATAAACTCCAAAGCGGTAAAGTATGTATATTCATTGTGAAGATTAATACGGAAGCAAAAGCTGCTAGAACAGAAAATAAAAGCGGTTTCCTGCGATTTCCTCTGTAAAAATAATCGCTAATCGATGCCAAAATAATCCGCCCTACCATTCCCAAAAACAACGAAACCGAAAAGATTTGTCCCGCCAGCATCGGCGATAATGATTCGGTGTTGGTAAGAAAAATCGTCAAATGTCCAACAATTACCATTTGTAATGAGATCATGCAAATTCCGGTAAAGAAAACAGGATATAAAGCTTTGTTTTTTATGATTTCTTGAAGCTGTTTTTGAAACGGCTTTACCTGTTGTTTAGGTGAAAAGAAAATGCGACTTGAACGGGAAAAATCGTTGCCCAAAGAGCGCCGCCGGAAGATTGAAGAATAGCAAGAGAAGAAATAAGAAGAATGGGGAGACGTGTTTTTGCGAACGCCTCCCTTTTTGTGTTTACTCCCTTTTTCCTTCTATGGATGTCTCAGAGTCCTCATTCGCTTTATCCAGCAGATCGAGCACCCAGCGGCACCAGATAATCTCTTCTTCTTCCTGTCTTAGCTTTCGTTTAAATAATAGATACCGCCCAAAGTGGCGGGATGTAAAATTTGTAATGGTTTCCCCGTACTCTTCCTCCATTTTTTTGATTTCTTCTTTGCGGTGTGTAACTTTTTCTTCAAATGTTGAAATACGTTCCCAAAACAGCTTTTTCGCCGTATTTTTATCTGTCAGCCAGATGGAATATACCTTAATCAAAAATTCATCCCGTATCACTGGAGCGGCCGGTGTTTGAGCAATCCACTTTTGCAGCAATTTTTTTCCCTTATCGGTAATTGAGTAAATCTTCTTATCCGGTTTTCCTGTTTGTTCAACATGTTCAAATGTAACATATTGTTCTTGCTCCAGTTTGGCCAGCAGAGGATACACCTGGCTGTGTTTTGCCCGCCAGAATACTTCGAGCAACTGGGTTAGCTCATATCCAGAACAAGGCTTGCGCATCAGCATACCAAGCAAAGCATATCCTAAAGCGTTCATATGGTTCCCTCCGGTTTATGGTCAGAATATATGTAAAAAATTATATATATAAATATTGACGTCTGCAAATAGATGGCAGTATACTGTTTCATGTCTTTTATATATAAAAAATGACATATAAATTGCTTTTCAAAGCGGCTGTTGGTAAGCTGCTTTGCTACGCATCGCCAGGGGATTGCGTTGTGTGAAAGAATAACATAAAGGAGTGAGAGGATGATGGAAAACAAAAGACGAAGGGCAAGAATCATTACCATGTTTGCCACATTTCTCGCATTTATGGGAATTGGGGTGGTGGATCCGATTCTGCCTTCGATCGCTGAGCAAATCGGGGCTACGCACTGGCAAGTTGAAATGCTGTTTACGTCTTATATTTTTACAATGGCGATTATGATGTTGCCTGCGGGTTTGCTGGCCGGGAAATTCGGAGATAAGCCGATGATGGTAGCCGGTCTTATCATTGTTACTATTTTTGCTTTGCTGTGCGGATTTTCCAATACGATTGCTGAACTGTCAAGCTTTCGGGCCGGCTGGGGTCTTGGCAACTCTTTCTTTTTTGCCACGGCGATGACCTTGTTGATTGCCCTGTCGAAAGAGGTAAGTTCAGCAGTTGGATTGTATGAAGCGGCCATTGGCTTGGGAATGGCCGGTGGTCCCTTGGTTGGTGGTATTTTGGGCGGCTATACGTGGCGTTATCCGTTTATTTCCACAGGTTTACTCATTTTTATTGCCTTTATTTTGGTGTGTTTCTTTGTTAAGGTACCTGGGCAGCGACCAAAAAGAAAAACGGCAGGATTCAAAGAAATGGGGCACCTGTTCTCCTATTCACCGTTTTTGCGCGGAGCGCTTGCAGGTATGTTTTATAACTACGGATTTTTCACTGTGTTGGCGTATTCGCCGCTGGTGATGAATTTACCCACTATTCAATTGGGGCTCATTTTTTTCGGTTGGGGACTTTGCCTTGCCTATGGTTCGGCTGTTTTATCACACAAGCTGGAAAAAAAGTATGATGTAAAAAAACTTTTGCGCTGGGGATTGTTGCTTTTCTCTTTGTTTTTGTTCGCTCTGTATTTTGTTAAACTAACGTGGTTGCAAATCGTATTGGTCATACTGTCCGGTCTTTTCTCAGGATTAAACAACGCCCTGTTTACGACTCATGTGATGGAATCTTCGCCGTATGAGCGCAGCATAACGTCAGGAGTTTACAATTTTGTGCGTTGGCTAGGAGCGGGAGTAGCTCCGATTTTATCCGGGGTGCTTGGCCATAAGCTCTTCCCGCAAGCTCCGTTTGGCATCTCTGGCTTCATCGTACTTGTCGGATTTCTATTGATGCTTCTACCGGTGCGGGAGCCAAGAAGGAGAGAAGAGGAACGGAGAATTCACTTGCATAAAAAAATGGGTATTTATTAAAAAATATAGGGGAATGACAAGGAGGGATGAAAATGGGCGAAAAGAACATACTTGCATATTTTAAAAGTCCGGAAGAAGCTGAAAAAGCGGCATCAGAGTTACAGACGCTTGGTGTGGTAGATATGCAAATCGACCGTATTTCCCGGTTTCCTGGAGATGGAGTAGGGCGTATCATGAATCCAATTACTAGTAATATGTCTTCGCTGGCTGATGTAACGTTAGGCGCTGATGTTTCGAACCGAGATGCAGGGGTGTTATTGGCAGCAGATGTAGGTGCCAGCGGAATGAGCGATGGAGGACAGGACGATACAATAGGACGTGATATACTGTTGACTATAGTAGTTGAAGAGGAAAAACATCATTCGGCACTTCAAATTGTAGAAAAGAACGGTGGAATACAGTAAAGGAAACCTTCCCGGCCAAATGGTTGCTGGGAAGGTTTTTAATATCATACATTAAATGATTGTTTATTCATTTTCATTTTTGTTCATTTCAGTATAAAATTAATATAATTCTAAAAAATAGGGAGGGAAATGATGAACAGGAAAGTAGCGATCGTTACCGGAGGTTCCAGCGGGATGGGGAAGGCGATGGCAAAGAAATTTGCGGAGAAAGGGGCGTTTGTCGTCATTACAGGGCGCAATGCAGACAATTTGGAAAAAACGAGGCAGGAAATTGAGCAGACGGATGGACAAGTGTTATGTGTGCAGATGGATGTGCGCAATCCGGAAGACGTCCAACGCATGGTGGATGAAACAAAACAGACATTCGGCAAAATCGATTTTCTTGTGAATAACGCCGCAGGAAATTTTATTTGTCCGGCCGAGGAGCTTTCGATTAACGGTTGGAATGCGGTAATTAATATTGTACTTAATGGAACATGGTATTGTTCGCAGGCGGTCGGCAAAGAATGGATTGCTACCGGACATAAAGGTAGTATTCTAAACATGTTGGCCACGTACGCCTGGCTGGCTGGGGAAGGTGTTATCCATTCAGCTTCGGCCAAAGCAGGAGTTATGGCTATGACAAGAACGCTTGCTGTCGAATGGGGCAAAAAGTATGGCATTCGTGTCAATGCGATTGCGCCGGGACCGATTGACAATACCGGGGGTGCAGCGCGACTGTGGGAATCGGAAGAAGCTGCGCGCAGAACACTGGAAAGCGTACCGCTCAGACGTCTGGGACAGCCAGAGGAAATTGCGAATCTTGCGTATTTTCTTTTGTCACCGGAAGCAGAATATATAAATGGTGAATGTATCACGATGGATGGCGGCCAGTGGTTGAACCGCCCTCCGTTTTAGGTATAACTGGCTGATTTCGCTCAATAGAGCGAAGTCGGCTTTTTTCATGTGTAAGAAACACTTTAGCCATCATTCCGTTCATGCCCATAGAGAAAATTGTTGTAAGCTTGTGTGCCGTTTGTGGTAAGCTTGATATGAAAACTGCCAGTAAAACAGTAAAGAGGGAAGATGAATGTCAGGAGAAGCAAAACATATCGCAAGTGTTTCACTCGGCGTGATGGCAGCCGGCTTCGCTGCTACGTTGCCGTTTCCGGATGCGCTTTGGTCCAGAATTTTACAAGGTGGATTTGAGGCGGGACTAGTTGGCGGCCTGGCGGACTGGTTCGCGGTCACTGCGCTGTTTCGCCATCCGCTGGGGCTGAAAATTCCGCATACGGCGCTGTTGCCGAGAAACCGCAAACGGATTACAGATGCGCTTGTTCATACCTTGGAAAATGACTGGCTGAACAAAGCAAGCATCGAAGAAAAAATAAAGCAAGTGAATATTACCGAAAAAGTGCTCGATATGCTTGAAAAAGAGCTTGCTTCCCCGCAGGTTAAAAGCGCGCTAAGGGCGGTAAGCGAACAGGTTGTTCGCAATATTGATATAGAACCGGTGTTTCCGATCATTGAGCAAAAACTCAAGGAATATGCCAGAAGCGTGAACATGGCTGATCTATTGCGCCGCTTGATCAATAAGATACTGGACGGGCGCTATGAAGAGAAAGTGTTTGATTTTTTGCTTGGGAAAGTGGGCGAGTGGACAGTACGAAGCGAGGCGCGTCATAAGCTGGGCTCCTTAGCGTTGCGCGCGCTTGATAACATTGAATTGGACGGATTTATGCAGTTTGCCTTAAAATCGTTTACCGGCATGCTCAACGAGGAAAAATTGGGCGGTGTGTTGCAAAATTTATTGCTGCGTATAAGCGATGATTTGCGCCGGCCAGAAAACAAAAACAGGCAAGCGATTCTGGCCTATGCACGCCGCGAGTTGGAGATAGCACGGGAAAATGAGGAGTTGTTGCACATCGTCGAACAATGGAAGGACAGTTTCATCGAAGAAGCGCGTTTGCGTGAACGTTTGGCGGATATTGCCCAGGATTTACGCGAACAGGCGCTGGCATTCGTAGGCAGCGATGCCTATTCGGCTCAATACGCGGTTCCGTTCCTTTCGCGTTTGCTTGCTACATTGCGCGCGGATAAAGAAATGATGCTTCGATTTGAAAATTGGACACAGCAGCAGATTGCCGTGCTGGTGGATCAGAACCATTCGAAAATCGGTAGTCTTGTTCGTGAAAACTTGGATAAGCTGGATAACGAAACGCTTATTCAAATGATGGAACAAAAAATTGGGAAAGATATTCAGTGGATTCGGGTGAACGGTGCGCTGTGCGGCTTTTTAATCGGGCTTGTGCTTATAACCATTAAAACTGTCGTACAATGAAGCAGGAGAATGGAAGATGGGCTCTGCCTGCGCGGATGCATATGATAGAGGCCCTTGCTTGAGGGGCTTCTTTTCTGTAGAAGGGAAGAGCGCGGTCATGCGTAACAAAGCTTTGATAATCGTTATTATGGTAACGACCACTATGTTATTGGGCGAATTGAAATATCAGCCGTTTCACAGTGATTTTCGCATTAGTTTTGGTAGCGGTATCTTTTTTTTCTGGTTGATATGGTTTCGTGAAATACCGATTTTGTTTGCTTCTCTATTGATGGGAAGCGCAGTGGTTTTATTCCGTATTTGGCTTGATTTCATGGCTCTGGGTGACGGATTTCGGTTATATGAAAGCGCGTTTATTCATGTACCTTCGCTTGCGTTTTACCTGTTTTTTGCTCTCATACTTTGGGTGGGTAAATTCTGGAATTATTTGCAAGCTCTCTTGAAGCTGGGAGCGCTCGGCGTGGTAGCCGATTTTTCTGGAAATATGCTGGAGCTTATCGTGCGTAAAATCCTTATCTCCCATGGCGTTCCGTTTTCTTTTCCGCCGTGGCCACCGTTTTTTCTGCTTATTCTTGCATTTGTACGCAGCTTTTTTATCGTAGGTTTTTTTTCCATTATCCAAATGCGACATTTGCGCGAGATAAGCCGCGAACAACAATTGCGCTTTGAAAAAATGCTAATGATTAGCAGCGACTTGCATGTAGAGGCACTATATCTTAAGAAGGTAATGGGCCACATCGAACAAGCAACGCGGAACAGCTATAATTTATATCGCGAGTTAAAAAAACAGGAGGCCAAAGGAAATCTGCCTGAACTCGACCCGCCGCTTTCCTGCTGCGCGCTCAGCATCGCGGAAGAAGTGCATGAGATTAAAAAAGATTCGCAGCGGATTTTGAGCGGAGTAAGCAAAATCATTCAGCAGGAGCAGATCGTAAAAGAGTTGACCATCGCGGAAATTGTTTGTCTCGTTCTCAACGCCAATCAAAAATATGCGCGTATGCTGGGAAAAGACATTTCATTCCAAAATGAAGTGGAAACGTCCCTTACGACCAGACATGTGTATTCGTTGCTTTCTGTGCTGAACAATTTGCTTTCCAATGCGGTGGAAGCGATTGAGGAGACGGGTACGATAGCTGTCCGCGCATATGAGCGGGACAGGCGTCTTGTATTCCGGATAAGCGATACGGGCACAGGAATTATGCCCGGAGACGAGGCGTTTATTTTTAAGCCCGGCTATACAACGAAATATGACGAACAGGGCAATGCTTCTACGGGTATTGGGCTTGCACACGTGAAAGATGTGGTAGAAAGCTTCGAAGGAACGATAAGGTTGGTGCAAGGACAAATTTCAGAAGTAACCGTATTTGAAGTTTCAATTCCGATACATAGGTTGTGGGGGTGAGCGTGTGAGATTTCGTTTTTTCATTATTGATGATGATCCATCTTCCCGTAAAATGCTTCATAACGCAATTGAATACGAAGATCTGGGCGATGTGGTGGGAGAAGCGGAAGACGGTCTCGGTGCGGAAGCGAGTATTATTTTAAAGAATTGCGATATCGTGCTGATCGATTTGTTGATGCCGAAACAGGATGGCATTGAAACCATTTCCCGTCTGCAGGAGATGGGGTATGAAGGTAAATTTATTATGATTTCGCAGGTGGAGCACAAAGATATGGTAGCGGAGGCATACAGCAAAGGTGCGGAATACTTCATCCATAAGCCGATTAATCGGATTGAAGTAATTTCAGTTATTAAGAAAGTCATGGAACATATTCGGTTAGAACGCTCCCTTGAAGGAATTCGTCATACGCTTTCCCTTTTCGATAAGCTGCCGAAAGAGCCGCCGGAAGATCGGGCCACGCCTTTTATTCGCAGTGTTCTGGCGGATTTTGGTATTCTCGGCGAATCGGGGAGTCAGGATTTGATTCATCTTATCGAATATCTGCTTAAGCGGTATAAAAATGAGCAGGTGCGTGAATTGCCGTCTTTGAAAGAAATCTTTACCGAGTATGCGACATACAGAAATGCTGCTGAAGTACAGCGGGAGGTAAGAGCGATGGAGCAGCGAATCCGTCGCACGGTGGCGCGGGCCCTGCAAAATATCGCTTCGCTTGGCTTAGAGGATTACAGCAATCCAAAGTTTGAAATGTATGCCTCCAAATATTTTGATTTTGCTGATGTCAGACAAAAAATGCGGGAGATTGAACAAAATGAAGACGGATCTCGCGTACGATTGAATGTAAAAAAATTTATTTTCACGTTATACATTGAAACAAAAGAACATACATAACAAGTTCACAACATTACAATTCTGCCATTTGGCGAATCGGTTGCTTCAACAAGAGCGGCGGATTGATTTCATGTTTGTTAAGCCTTCGTAAATTGCGAAAATATTAATGCCCTCATGCTCTCGAAAAACTGATATGATAAATACGTTGCACGAAATTTTATTTGTACATAGGATGAAGAAGCGAAAAACGTAGGCAATGGCCTGCTTTTTCAGCACGGGAAATAGGCTGTGCGATAGAGTAATGAAGGAGGACGTTACGGGTGTCAAACAAACGAAAACTAGGCGTGATTTACGGGGGAAAATCAAGCGAGCATGAGGTGTCAATTCACACGGCTCTGTCTGTTATTAATGCGGTAGATAAAACGCATTATGATGTGTTGCCGATTTATGTTAATGTAACTGGCCAATGGGTTCAAGGACCGTGGATCGAAAAGGAACTAGCGCATGTGGATGAGCTTCGTTTTTCTCTTGATTCTCATCAGGCGCCGGATGTTTTTGCTCTTAAAAATATGGTGGATGTGATTTTTCCAGTTATCCACGGGCCGAACGGTGAAGACGGTACGTTGCAGGGATTTTTAGAAATCATCGGTGTACCTTATGTTGGTTGTGGTGTGCTCAGTTCCGCGGTCGGCATGGATAAAGTGGTAATGAAAGAAGTGTTTGCAAGCGCAGGGCTGCGGCAGTGCAAATATCAGAGCTATTTGCGTAGCGAGCTTGAACGGAATATGGCGGCAATTTGCGATAAAATCGAAGCGGAGCTAGGTCTGCCATGCTTTGTTAAACCGGCGAATATGGGCTCAAGCGTTGGCATTAGCAAAGCGAAGGATCGCGCCGGATTAGAAGAAGCGCTTCGCTTTGCGGCGCGCTTTGACCGGAAAATTATTGTGGAGGCATTTATTTCGGGCCGTGAGCTGGAAATTGGCGTGTTAGGGAATGACGAGCCCGCGACATCGGTTGTCGGAGAAATCACATCAAGCAATGAGTTTTATGACTATGAAGCGAAATATAAAAGCAACGGCACACGTCTTGACATTCCGGCCAATGTGCCGGAAAGTGTAGTGGAGCGAATGAAAGAGATGGCGGTTAAAGCGTTCAAAGCGCTTGATTGCAGTGGCCTGTCCCGCGTGGATTTTTTCTGGGATGAAGCGAACGATGTGGTTTATATTAACGAAATCAATACAGTACCTGGATTTACGGCGTTTAGCATGTATCCGATGCTTTGGAAAGAGGCTGGTGTGTCGTATCCGGCGCTTATCGATCGCTTGATTCAATTTGGCATTGAGCGTTATGAAGAAAAGAAAGCGAATGAGCTTGTCGCGGAACAATTTAATGATTGATACTAGCAAAAAAGCCGGGCCTGCGGGATCATCCCGCAGGCCCGGCTTCGCTTTTTTATTTAGCACAATATATCCAGCAATGTTTCCAGATGCATTCCACGCGATGCTTTCAGCAACACGGCATAATTGTTGCTTTTGAATCGCTCCAGATAAGCGGCGGCTTCGTCCTTGTCCACGAAATATCTCGCTTCTGGTCCGTAGCCTTTCGCTAGGTGCTTCGCATCTTTGCCGATGGCGACAAGCTCAAATTCTTTGTCCAGTTCTTTTAGCTTCTTACCGACTTCGTGGTGATACGCTTCGCTTTGCGCTCCCAATTCGAACATATCGCCGAGTATCAGCACTTTTTTCCGATCCGGATAGATGGAAAGGAACGTTTCGACAGAAGCGACCATGGAAGACGGGCTAGCATTATATGCGTCATTAATTACCAGCAGTCCGTTCGCTCCTTCCAAGCGTTCAAAGCGCATTGCGGAAATCGTAAGCGTCGCAAGCTGTTTGATGATTTCGTCGCGGGAGATGCCAAGATGCATTGCGATAAAGATCGCGGGGAGCGCGTTGGAAATGTTGTGTTCACCGAACAGCGGCATGAAGCATTCGAATGGTTCACCTCCGTTCATTGTTACCACAAAGCGGCTGCCGTTTTCGTCGAATGAAAGGTTCGAAGCGGTAATGTCAGCTGTACAGGATTTTTCACCTGCGCGCTGTACATGGTAAAAATATGTTTTGCCCGGGTTCAGATGCGCGAGGTTGGCTACCAGTTCATTATCCTGATTTAAACAAGCGAATCCGTCCGGGTCGGTATGGCCGAGAATTTCCCCTTTTGCCTGGGCGATCATTTCCTTGGATTCGAAGAATTCCATGTGCGCATCGTTTACGTTTGTAATTACGCTATACGTTGGACGCACTATTCCGGCGAGAAAATCAATTTCCCCCGCGTGATTCATTCCCAATTCTAGCACCGCCGCTTCGGTGTCGGGCGTAATTTGCAGGAGCGAGAGCGGAACACCAAGATGGTTGTTGAAGTTTTTGTATGTTTTATATACTTTCTTTTGCCCTGACAATAGGTGGGCCAGAATATCCTTGGTGGTGGTTTTGCCGTTACTTCCCGTAATTGCGGCGATCGGTATGGTCAGACGGTTACGGTATATGCGGGCGATTTGCTGGAATGCTTTTTCCGTGTCTTTTACGCAGATGAGCGCAAACGTACTGGGCAATCCGGCGCTCAGCGCTTTCGCGCGGTCTGACACGAAAGCGGCGACGGCTCCGCCTGCTGCGGCGTTCACAAGAAAGTCATGACCGTCTCTTGCCCCGCTGGTCAGCGCCACAAATAGGGCGCCTTCTTTTATTTGGCGGGAATCGAAGTGAACGGATGTAATAACAGTATTCTGATCTCCCGCAAGCAGTTCCCCCGCGGTAATCTCCATAATCTCTTTTACGGTAAACATAAATGATGTCCTCCCGGTTCGTCTTTTTCTTTCCCATCATTATTCATTATAGCGCGATTGTGGGCAAAGAATAGGTTTTGAATAACCTGTCTGAGGAAAAGATAAAAAAGGAGGCTCAAGGTTGACCAGCTTATGCCTGTGTAATATAATATTTTTTGACGGCTTTTGGAGAACCTTTTCTTTCATTGGGTCGTCACTGATGGTTAAGGCGGAGGGAGGGGAAATAAATGGCAGAAGTTCGTGTACGTAAAAATGAGTCGTTAGACCAAGCGCTGCGTCGATTCAAGCGTGACTGCTCCAAGGACGGCGTTCTTGCGGAACTGAAAAAGCGTAGACACTATGAGAAGCCGAGCATCAAACGCAAGAAGAAGTCCGAGGCGGCTCGTAAGCGCAAGTTTTAGGAGGAATAATTAATGAGACTCATCGATCGTCTGACAAATGACATGAAGCAAGCGATGAAAGATAAAGACAAGCTCAAACTTTCCGTCATCCGCCTGGTGAAATCCGCGATTAAAAACGAGGAGATTAATCAGGGCAAAGAACTGTCTGACGATGAAGTGCTTACTGTCTTGACTCGTGAGCTGAAGCAAAGACGCGATTCCCTCCAAGAATTCGAAAAAGCTGGTCGTGACGACCTTGCAACATCCGCGCGTGATGAAATTAAAATATTGATGGAATATATGCCTGAACAATTAAGCGAAGATGAAATTCGTACGCTCGTTAAGGAAGCGATTGAGCAAACCGGTGCTTCTTCGAAGAAAGACATGGGTAAAGTTATGGGCGCACTTATGCCAAAAGTGAAAGGGCGCGCCGACGGAAGCTTGGTCAATAAAATTGTTCAGGAATCTTTATCTTAAATGTAGCGATGGATCATGACCCCGCATGCATTACGCATGCGGGGTTTTTGCGTTTTCCGTCTTCATATTCTTTGTCTTTTACGCATATCGTGAAGGTAGAGACTATGCATCTTTCTTTTAGGTCCGGATGCGGAAAAGGGGGGCCTTTCGGGTGAAAAAATGGAGCGAAAAATGGCGGCGGATTGCTACCGGTGTGCTGGACGTGCCGCAGGACTTAACGATGGAAATGCCGCGCATTACCATGATTGGCCAACTGCAGATGTATATTGAAAACCATCGCGGAGTCCTTTGGTTCAGCAATCAGGAACTCCGCTTGCTTTTAACGAAAGGACAGCTCTTAATCCGGGGGAAGAACTTGATCATTCGCATGATATTGCAGGAGGAAGTGCTTGTAGAAGGAACCATTCACCAAGTCGTGTTTCTTGATGAATAGGGAAAGGGGAGACGGGTATGAATCAAGGGGGAAGCTGGCTTAAAGGATACCTTGTTCTTAAAGTGCGCGGCAAACGCCTTGAGCGTTTTTTGAACCGCATTGTCGGACAAGGCATCTATGTTTGGGATATCCGCCGGAGTGCAGAGGAAGCTTATTTGAGCATTCCTCTCGAAAGTTTCTATCAGCTCAGGCCGTTTTTAAAAGAAACCGGATGCCGGATTTATATTGTCCGACGCGTCGGTTTTCCTTTTTTGTTGCACAAAATGTGGACGCGCTCTATGTTCGTCGCGGGCGTGCTTATTTTCTTTATAGGAATTTACTTCCTGTCTAACGTAGTATGGAGTGTGCAAGTGATTGGCAATGAAAAAATTTCTTCTCAGCAGATAAAGCAGGTGGCCGAACAGTTTGGGATTAAACGCGGCGCGCTAATTTTTCGTCTGCCTTCCGCCGAGCAAATGCAGCGAGAACTAATGAAGAAAATTCCGCAAGCTTCTTGGATCGGTTTTGAAATGAAAGGCACGACAGCGCTTATCCGCGTTGTCGAAAAAGTATTGCCCGAAAAGAAGGAAAATTTCGGGCCGCGTCATATTATCGCTACAAAGAAAGCGATTGTGCATTCTATTTTCGCTGAAAAAGGGCGCCAGATGGTGCGGCCGAATGATTTGGTGAAGCCGGGAGACATTCTTATCTCCGGCGTGTTGGGTGACGGGGAACAAACGGTGCTCGTACCGGCGACAGGTCGGGTGGAAGGGGAGACGTGGTATGAATCGACCGTTATGGTTCCTCTGAAACAAAAGCGCCTCGTATTAACCGGGGAAAGCTATACGAACCGCTATCTTATGTTTGGAAAACATGCCGTCAAAATCCAGGGGTTCACTGCCGAACCGTATGCCCAATCCACCAAAACGGAAGATACAAGCTGGCTTACAATCGGAAAAGCGGCCTTGCCGCTCGGTGTAAAAAAAGAGATCATTCGGCAACGCCAAATGATTGAAGTGAGCCTGACAGAAAAGGAAGCAATAGAAATCGGAAAAAAATATGCACGCGAGAATTTAGAAAAACGTCTAAAAAAAGGAGGGTATGTCAAGACGGAAAAAGTTTTGCACGAAAAGCAAGACAATGGTAAAGTTTATATGAAGATTTATTTTGTCGTAGTTGAAGATATCGCAGCTGAACAGCCTATTACTTACGAAGGAGAATGAGGTCTTTTGCACGTAGAAGAGACAAGCAAAACGATACGTCTTGAGAGTGCGGAAGAAGCCAGCTTACTATTCGGCCCGCACGATTCGTACTTGAAAGAAATCGAAAATGCCACGCCTGCGCACATTTTCGCTCGAAGTGAGGAAATTACCATCTCCGGCTTGCCGCAGGAAGTGGATCGTAATGTGCGTCTGCTTAAAGTGCTGTCATCCCTATTGCGCCGTGGTGTAAAGCTATCCTTGCAGGATGTGTTGTATGCGATTCAACTGTCTAAGGAAGACGCGCTTGAAGAATTAATGGAGCTATATGATCAACCGATCGCTACGTCGGTAAAGGGAAAGCAAATCCGCGTCAAAACGATTGGACAGCGCCACTACATTACCGCGATCAAGAAAAATGATATCGTGTTTGGCATTGGCCCAGCCGGTACGGGTAAAACGTACCTTGCGGTCGTGATGGCTGTGAATGCGCTCAAGGCCAACAGAGTAAAGCGGATTGTGTTGACCCGCCCGGCTGTGGAGGCGGGAGAAAATCTCGGATTTTTGCCAGGAGATTTACAGGAGAAAGTGGATCCATATTTGCGGCCGCTGTATGATGCGCTCCAGGATTTGCTGGGCACAGAAAATATGATGAAGTATATGGAACGGGGCATTATTGAAGTCGCGCCGCTGGCATATATGCGGGGCCGCACGCTTGACGATTCGTTTATCATTCTCGATGAAGCACAGAACACAACACCCGAACAAATGAAAATGTTTTTGACGCGCCTTGGTTTTGGCTCGAAAATGGTCATTACTGGAGATGTGACTCAGGTGGACTTGCCGCGCGGAAAGAAATCTGGCTTGCAGGACGCGTGTCGAAAGATTGAAGGAATCGACGGGATTTCCTTTGTGCGTTTAACCGGAATGGACGTGGTTCGTCACCCGCTGGTGCAGAAGATTATTACCGCCTATGAACAGGAGGACGAGGAATCTCGCTAAAAGGGGTTGTATGATATGAAATGGAGACTAAGGCGGCTGCATCTTTTTGTTCCCGAATCGTGGAAGACAAGTGCGACCATTCGCCGGTTGCTGTTTGTTCTTCTCGGGTTAATGGTTTATTTCCCCCTTATGGGGGATGTACTGCCCAAAACGTTTGATTTGCGTGTAAATACGGTAAGCGATGTTACGCTGACCGCCCCGGTGACGGTGGAAGACACTGAGGCGACCGAGCAGGCGCGGACCAAGGCGGCTAGCGAAGTGCAGCCAGTCTACTCGCGCAACGATAACATTACGACCCATCAGGTAAAACTGGTCACTTATATTTTCAAAAAAGCGGGCGAATTGCAAGCGAAGCAGGAGTTAACACCGGAAGCCCGACTGAAAGAATTCAAAGAAAACGTTCCGTTTGCCCTGTCAGCAGAAACGTTGCAGGCGCTTCTGACGCTGCCGGTTCCGGCATTACATGCAGCGGCCCAAGAAACGAACAAGGTTGTTATTTCAATTATGCAGAAAGGGGTCGATGAAAAAGTTACGTCGAACCCGGAACTTGTACAGCAGCGAGTAAATCAGCAGATCGTACTTGCGGATCTTGATAGCAAGGTGCGTAAAGTAGTGAGAGAGGTCGCGATGGCGAGCATTGTGCCGAACCTGACGATCGATGAGGAGGCGACCAACGCCCTTAAAGAATCCGTTCGCCGTTCCGTAAAGCCAGTCATGATCTATAAGGGAGAAGTGCTGGTAGAAAAGGATCAGTATATCTCTGAGGAAGTGTACCGAAAGCTGGATGCGGCGGGGTTACTGGAGCAAAATGCAAGCAAACGTCCGCTTCTCGGGCTTGCGCTGTTTGTCACGTTTTTCGTTGCTTTTCTTGCGATGTATATGGCACAAGCGCACCGGAATGTGTATAAAAACAATACGCACATTCTAATGTTTTCACTCATTATTTTCTTAAACATTCTGGTTATGAAAATTATAAGTGCGGGCCAGACGGTCGATTTTTTCTCGCCGGGCTACGGGGTGCCGGTTGCGCTCGGCTCCATGCTTATCGCAATTTTGCTGGATACGCAGCTTGCGGTCGTTTGCAGCCTATTATTCGCGTTTGTAGCCGGCATCGTGTTCAATTATGAGAGTTTACTACCTGTGGATTTTCGCTATTTGTTCTACGGATTTTTAAGCGGAGTGGCAGGGGCGTACTCGCTCGGCAAAGCGACGAAGCGGTCGCGGATTTTGCAGGCGGGATTTATCGTTTCGATGGTAAATATAGCGATTATTTCCGCGCTGTACCTGCTCGTCTCTTCCACGGTGACATGGCGTGAACTTGTTAATGCATATGCATTTGGCGCCCTGAGTGGTGTGCTGGCGGCTGTGTTGACGATCGGCTTTCTGCCGTTTTTTGAAGGGATGTTTGGCATTTTATCTCCGATGCGCTTGCTTGAGCTATCCAATCCAAACCAACCGCTTTTGCGTCGTCTGTTAATGGAGACGCCAGGAACGTATCATCATAGTATGATGGTGGCAAACCTGTCGGAAGCGGCATGCGAAGCGGTGGGCGCAAATGGGCTTTTGGCACGTGTCGGAGCGTATTATCACGATGTCGGCAAAATGAAGCGTCCGCACTTCTTCATTGAAAATCAGATGAATCGTGATAATCCGCATGATACGTTATCCCCGGCGCTTAGTAAGCGCATTATTATCGCACATGTGGAGGATGGTGTACGCATGCTTGAGGAGCATAAACTGCCGAAGCAAATTATTGATTTTGCACAGCAACACCATGGTACGACGCTTTTGAAGTATTTCTACCATAAAGCGGCGAAAATGTCTGACGCGTCGGTGCTTGAGTCAGAATACCGGTACCCGGGACCGAAAGCACAGACAAGGGAGACGGCGATTGTCGGCATTTGCGATAGTGTTGAAGCAGCTGTTCGTTCGCTTTCCAGGCCGACACCAGAGCGGATCGAGCAGCTTGTGCGCCGGATTATTGCAGACCGTTTGGAAGATGGGCAGTTTAACGAATGTGATTTGACGATGCAAGAACTGGAGATCATTACGCGCACGATTTGCGAGACATTGCATGGCTTTTTCCACAACCGGATTGAGTATCCGGACGATAAACAGGCGGCGGTGAACCAAGCATGAGTATAGAGATCGAATTTATCCAGGAATATGTTCCGAAAGTACCGGAAAATGTGCTTGATCTTGTGAGCCGGGCGCTTACAGAGGCAGCCCGCGTGGAAGAGGTGGATGGGGAAGTAACCGTCACGTTTGTTGGCAATGAACGCATCCACGAGCTGAACCGGGAATACCGGGGTATTGATCGTCCGACCGACGTACTTTCGTTTGCGATGAACGAGACAGGGGAAGACGAGATGGAGATTTTCCTTGGCGAAGACATGGAAGAGATGCCAAATATGCTTGGAGATATTATTATTTCTGTACCGAAAGCGAAGGAGCAAGCCGAAGAATACGGTCATTCTTTTGAACGGGAAATGGGGTTTCTTGCCGTGCATGGCTTTTTGCACTTGCTTGGCTATGACCACGAGACAAAAGAGCAGGAAAAAGAAATGTTCGGGCGGCAGGAAGAAATTTTGAATCGGGTGCGTCTCACGCGCGACTAGGTGCATGCGGATGAGAAATGAATGGCAGCGATTGAAGCGAAGCTTGGGCCATGCTACCCGTGGAATATGCTATACTGTGAAGACTCAGCGAAACATGCAAATCCATGTTGTCATGGCGTTGCTTGTGCTCTTTTTGGGATGGTTTTTGGCTGTCCCGAAAGGGGATGTTTTGCTGGTCTTTTTTTCTGTTTTTCTTGTGCTAATTTTGGAGACGGTAAATACTGCAATTGAAAAAACCGTCGATTTGGTGGTGGGCGAGAAGCGCCACCCTTTGGCCAAAGTCGCCAAGGATGCGGCTGCGGGCGCCGTGCTGTTCGCCGCCATCCTTTCCATACTTGTAGGAGTATATGTTTTTTTTGAACCTTTGTGGCAGTTTATACAGAATGGGGAAAGGAGAATGATCCATATAAGGGATCGGGATAGCGCTGCGTTTTTTCTCACGGTCGCAGGCATGTGTATCTTTGTACTGTGGCTTGTGGCCCAGATTTTTCGCCCGGAAAAAAGGAGGATGACCGATGATGGATAATCAAGCTCTTGTACAGGAAGCGCTCAAGGCGCGTGAAAAAGCGTATACGCCGTATTCCAATTTTAAAGTTGGGGCCGCGCTTTTGACAAAAGACGGCAAGGTGTATCACGGGTGTAATATTGAGAATGCTGCTTATTCAGTGTGCAATTGCGCGGAAAGAACCGCTTTGTTTGCCGCGTACGCAGAAGGTGACCATGAATTCGAGCGGCTGGCCGTCGTCGCGGATACGCCAGGACCCTGTTCACCCTGTGGGGCATGTCGTCAGGTGATTTTCGAATTGTGCCCGCCGCAGATGGAAGTAATTATGAGTAACATAAAAGGAGAGATAAAAGTCGTAACGGTAGCGGAACTGCTGCCAGGAGCATTTAACCAGGAGGATTTGAATGGATAAAAAAGGATACAAGTCAGGATTTGTTGCTATTGTTGGTCGCCCGAATGTCGGGAAATCAACACTGATGAACTACATCGTTGGACAAAAGGTTGCGATTATGTCAGATAAACCCCAGACGACGAGGAATAAAATCCGCGCCGTCTACACATCGGAAGAAGGGCAGATTATTTTCATCGATACGCCGGGCGTGCACAAACCGAAATCAAAGCTCGGCAACTATATGAACCGTACAGTGGAAAACGCGCTACGTGAAGTGGATATGATTTTGTTTCTCGTCGACGCGTCGGAAACATTCGGGCCGGGCGACGAGTATATTATCGAGAAGCTTAAACAAGTCAAAACTCCTGTATATTTGGTTATCAATAAAATCGACAAAGTGCACCCGGACGAATTGCTTCCGTTTATTGATCAATACAAGGAGAAGTATGAGTTTGTGGAAATCGTGCCGGTTTCCGCGTTGCTTGGCAACAATGTAAACCGCTTAATGGAACAGTTGCTTGAGCGGCTGCCGGAAGGTCCGCAATACTATCCGGCGGATCAAATTACAGATCACCCGGAGCGGTTTGTTGTTGCGGAGCTTATTCGCGAAAAAATCCTGCATTTAACCCGTGAGGAAGTGCCGCATTCCATCGCTGTGGTAATTGAACAAATGAAACCGCGTGAGGATAATGAGAATCTTGTCGACATTTATGCTACAATTTATACGGAAAGACCTTCGCAAAAAGGCATTTTGGTTGGTAAGAAAGGCTCCATGCTAAAAGAAATCGGCATGCGGGCACGTGAGGATATCGAGCGTTTGCTTGGGACAAAAGTATATCTCAATTTGTGGATTAAGGTAAAAAAAGATTGGCGCAATCAGGAGAATCTGTTCAGAAACTTCGGGTTTTATGATGAAGAGTAATCGGTTTTCTGGTAAATGTTCCAACGGATAGCGCATGCGGCATCGGGTTATGATAAGAATAAAGTTTCGTCACTCATGCTTTGCTTATCTTCTCCGAAAGGATGGATACAAATGCTCAAAGACTTTTATTGGCATTATTTTGCCCAGACAGGTAGTATTTATGCCTACTTGCTGTATACGGAGCATGACGATGCTTTATTCCTGGAAGAGCTTACAGAGCCTGAGAACATCGCTGGTGTAGATCAGCCTTCTCTTACGGAAGTATAGAATAGCGCCAGCAGAGGGGAATGAAGGAATGATTGGAAAAGCGGAAGGAATCGTTGTCCGCACCACCGATTATGGGGAAGCGAACAAAATTTTGACTGTTTATACGCGTGAGGCCGGTAAGATTAGCCTGATGGCCCGTGGTGCAAAAAAATCGAAAAGTCGCTTTACAGCCGTATCGCAGCTTTTTACGTACGGCTATTTTCTTTATCAAATCGGCTCAGGCATGGGTTCGCTTCAGCAGGGAGATCTGTTGAATTCGTTCCGTGCCATCCGCGGAGATTTAGTAAAAACGGCGTATGCGGTATACTTAGCGGAATTGCTGGATCGTCTAACCGAGGATAAAGAGCCAAACCAATATTTATTCGAGATGATGCTGTATGCCCTAAAGTGGATGGAGGAAGGCAAAGATCCTGAAATCATCGCACGTCTGTTCGAAATGAAAATGCTCTACGTGACCGGGTGTCGGCCTCAATTTCATGCTTGTATGAATTGCGGAACGAAGGATGCCCCATTTTTCGTCAGCATTCAGGAAGGTGGTTTTATTTGCCAGTCCTGTCAACGAGAAGATGACCCTTCGCTTATCGTTGCCAGCCCTGGCACGGTAAAAATTTTGCGCCTGCTACAGCAAATGAACATGCCGCAGCTTGGTAACGTCCGGGTCAAACTGGAAACGAAGCGACAGTTGCGCCGTATATTGTACGCATTTCTTGAAGACTGCACGGGGCTATATTTGAAATCGCGTCGCTTTCTCGATCAAATAGACCAGCTTGGCTTTGCAGACCAGAATATAGAATGAGAGTTGACAATGACCTCAAAAATGTTTATATTTATCTACAAAATTGATAGCTATAAACGTCGCGCAATGATGGAGAGGAGTAACCAGACAGGGGGCCTCATAGCGAGTCGGGGATGGTGTAAGCCCGGCGGCAAACACTGGTGAACGGCACTTCTGAGCGTGTTTATATGTAAGAGTGGATCGGCTTATATATTCTAACTTTTCTCTTATTCAGCCGATCAAATAGGGTGGAACCGCGGGAGTGACTCCCGTCCCTATGTTGTATGATTTCTCATACTGCATAGAGACGGGAGCTTTTTATTTTGGTATAAGAAAGCATATGTTGCTTTATAGTGATAAAGTAACATATCCTTTCGCTCTATTCGTAAACGAGGAAACACTCGCGAGGTGTGTGCCATACGTTGTTTTTCCATCTTCATGATATCAATTTTTATAGAAGAAAAGAGGTACGAATCATGAATTTCCAGGATATTATTTTGTCATTGCAGAACTTTTGGGCAAAGCAAAATTGTATCATCGTCCAACCGTATGACGTTGAAAAAGGCGCGGGTACGATGAGCCCAATGACATTCCTGCGTTCTATCGGTCCGGAGCCGTGGAACGTAGCATATGTGGAGCCTTCCCGTCGTCCGGCGGACGGACGTTATGGCGAAAACCCGAACCGCCTGTATCAGCACCATCAATTTCAAGTGATTATGAAGCCATCGCCAGATAATATTCAGGAATTGTATCTGGAAAGTCTAAAAGAGCTTGGCATTGATCCTTTGGAGCATGATATCCGTTTTGTGGAGGATAACTGGGAAGCCCCAACGCTGGGCGCCTGGGGGCTTGGCTGGGAAGTATGGCTTGATGGCATGGAAATCACACAATTTACGTATTTTCAGCAAGTAGGCGGCATTGATTGTAACCCGGTGGCGGTCGAGATTACATACGGTCTTGAACGTCTCGCTTCCTACATTCAGGACAAGGAAAACGTGTTTGATTTGGAGTGGGTAAACGGCTACACATACGGTGACGTATTTAAACAAGCCGAATATGAACATTCCAAATATACGTTCGAAGTATCGGATGCAAAAATGTTATTTGATCTATTCAGCACATACGAGGCGGAAGCGAAGCGCTGCATGGAGCAAAAGCTGGTGTTTCCGGCGTATGACTATGTGCTGAAATGTTCGCATACATTCAACTTGCTCGACGCGCGCGGGGCCATTAGTGTAACGGAGCGCACGGGTTATATCGCCCGGGTGCGCAATCTGGCCCGCGAAGTGGCGCAGACGTATTATCATGTGCGGGAAGAGCTCGGGTTCCCGATGTTGAAGAAGGAGGTTTAAGCGAATGAGCAGGACGCTATTGCTTGAGATTGGTACAGAAGAAATGCCGGCCCGCTTTGTTGCCGGCGCGTGCGAACAATTGAAAGAAAAAGTGGAAAAATGGTTGAATCATAACCGTATTTCCTACGGCGAAGTGAAGAGCTTTGAAACTCCGCGCCGCTTCGCGGTGATGATTAAAGACGTGAGCGAACAGCAGGAGGACATCAATGAGGAGTTGCGCGGGCCAGCGAAAAAAATCGCGATGGACGAAAATGGCGAATGGACAAAAGCTGCGCTCGGTTTTGCCCGCGGCAAAGGTTTAACTCCGAACGATCTGTATGTAAAAGAGGTGGGTGGCGCCGAATATGTATTCGCCCGCAGACACCAAGCGGGACAGCCGACGGCGGAACTTTTGCCTCAGCTTGCTGAAATCATTACCGGCCTTTCTTTCCCGAAAAATATGCGCTGGGGTGCATATGACCTGCGTTTTGTCCGCCCGATTCGCTGGATTGTCGCGATGTTCGGTTCCGACGTCATTCCGATGGTTATTGCCGGCATTCGCTCAAGCAATGAAACGCAGGGTCACCGCTTCTTGGGCCAAGCCGTAAAGCTTGAAAAGCCGGAAGATTACGCGAGCGCCCTCGCCGAGCAATATGTGCTAGCCGATCCCGAAGAAAGGAAGCAACGCATTCTTTCGCAAATTAAAGCACTGGAATCCGAAAAAGGCTGGAACGTGCCGATTGACGAGGGGCTGCTGGACGAGGTTATCCATCTTGTGGAATATCCGACCGTTTTGTCGGGAAGCTTTGAGAAAGAGTTCTTGGAAATTCCACAGGAAGTGCTTGTGACATCGATGCGCGAGCATCAGCGGTATTTCCCGGTACAAAATGATAAAGGTGAGCTTTTGCCGCACTTTGTAACTGTTCGCAATGGAGATGAACGCGCGCTTGAGACAGTAGCTCGCGGCAACGAAAAAGTGCTGCGCGCCCGTTTATCTGATGCCCGTTTCTTTTATCAGGAAGACCAAAAGCTGAAAATTGAAGATGCGGTGGTACGCCTAGAAAGTGTTGTATTCCACGAAGAACTAGGCACCATTGGTGATAAAATTCGCCGCATTCAGGAAGCTTCAGACGAAATCGCCACCAAAGTGGAACTATCTGCTGTAGAAAAGGAAAAACTGGCGCGCGCAGCGGCTATCAGCAAGTTTGATCTTGTCACGCAAATGGTATACGAATTTCCGGAACTACAGGGAATTATGGGGGAGCGCTATGCTCGTCTCGCTGGTGAGGACGCGATCGTAGCCCGTGCGATTTTTGAACACTATCTTCCGCGTTTTGCCGGAGACAGTTTGCCGACCACGAACGAAGGAGCTGTGTTGAGTATCGCCGACAAGCTCGATACGATTGTCGGCTGCTTCGCTATTGGAATCGTGCCGACTGGTTCGCAGGATCCGTACGCTTTGCGCCGCCAGGCTGCCGGTATTGTGCAAATTCTGCTTGACAAAGAGCTTCACATTTCGCTTGAGGAACTGTTTGATATAGCGCTGTCGATTCTTGATGGAAAATCGTTGTTAAAGCGCGATAAAGAAGAGATTAAGCAGGATTTGCGTGAATTTTTTGCGCTGCGTCTGAAAAACTTGCTGCAAGAACAGCACGTACGTTATGATGTGATCGACGCGGTGCTCAGCGCCGACTCGACCCGTGTGACTGATGTGGTAGAACGGGCGGAAGCACTGATGGCACAGGTCGATGAAGAAGAATTCAAAGGCATCGTTGAATCGTTTAACCGGGTGAACAACCTTGCACAGAAAGCGGAGACGAAAGAAGTAAATCCGGATCTATTTGAAACGCGCGAAGAACGTGAACTATGGACGGCGTTCCAGACCATCAAGCATGAAGCGGAAGCACTGCTTGACGCGCGTAAGTTTGACAAGGTCTTAAGCCGCATAGGAGAATTAAAAGCTGTTATCGACGCATTCTTTGACCATGTTATGGTTATGGTAGAAGATGAAAAAATAAAAACGAATCGTCTGGCGCTTTTAGCTTCTATCGCGACGTTCGTCTTTGCGTTTGCCGACTTTAGCAAGATTGTTTTTGCGTAAAAATCAAACAAGAAAGAAAGGTGCAGAAGACGTCTCGGTTTTTCATTATGTGAAAAAGCGCCGCGCGCTCTGCGCCTTTTTTGTTCTTAACGAAAAATTACTTGCAGGACGTGTTTAGGATTATATAGTATATACTATATGTAGAGAAGTGTACGATTAGTATGTCATGATTGATCTCCGAAATAGGAGGTGAGCGGTCATAGAACTCACGAAACGTCAGGAACATATTATTGAAATTGTTAAAAATGAAGGGCCGATTACAGGTGAACAAATCGCTGAACGTTTGTCGCTTACGCGTGCTACGTTGCGTCCCGATTTGGCGATTTTGACCATGGCCGGATTTTTGGATGCACGGCCAAGAGTCGGATATTTTTATACCGGAAAAGACAGCAATCAGTTGATTAAAGAAGAAGTCAGTCGTAAAATTGTGAAAGACTATAAAGCCCCGCCTATTATTATTAAAGAATCTAGCTCTGTATATGACGCGATATGCACCTTGTTTCTTGAAGATGTGGGGACCTTGTTTGTTGTAAACGGCAAGGGACATCTGGCGGGAGTTGTCTCCCGCAAGGATTTGCTTAGGGCTGCGCTGGGCAAGCAGAACCTTGAAGATATGCCGGTTAGCATTATTATGACGCGGATGCCTAATATCATTATCTGTACGCCAGAAGATAGCCTGTTGGACGCGGCCAAAAAATTAATTGATTATCAGATTGACTCCCTTCCGGTTGTGCGACCGGCAAAAGACGCGGGAAAAAATGCGTATGAAGTGGTGGGCCGTGTGACGAAAACAACGATTACTCGGGGATTTGTGGAGCTGGGCAATGAAATAAACGTATAGCAAAGGAGGAACCATGTTTCCTACATTTCTACATGATGCAACCGTTTATGTTGTTTCCGATTCCGTCGGTGAAACGGCCGAATTTGTAGTAAGGGCTGCAGCCACCCAATTCGCGGGGCAGTCTGTGCAAATTCGTAAGTTTCCTTACATAGAAGATGAAGGGACATTGAATGAAATTATCCGGGCTGCTGCTGAATCAAAGGCAATTATCGCTTATACACTTGTTATTCCCACGCTCAAAGCACACATTAAGCGGAAGGCGGCCGAAGAAAATGTGGTAGCCGTCGATATTATGAGCCCAATGGTAGACGCGCTACAGATGTATTTGAACAAAGAGCCGAACAATAAGCCCGGACTTGTTCGCCAGCTTGATGAAGATTATTTCCGCAAAGTTGAGGCGATTGAGTTTGCTGTGAAATACGATGATGGTCGTGACCCGCGCGGTATTCTGCGGGCTGATGTTATTCTTATTGGCGTATCCCGCACATCCAAAACACCGTTGTCGATGTATTTAGCCAACAAGAGATTGAAAGTCGCCAACGTTCCGCTCGTGCCGGAAGTCGAACCACCGGAAGAATTATTTCTTGTTCCAAGTGAACGGTGCATCGGTTTGACGATTAATGCGGATCAGCTAAATATGATTCGTACCGAGCGTCTAAAATCGCTTGGTCTTACGCCGGAAGCCAACTATGCAAGCATGGAGCGTATTAAGCAGGAGCTTGAATATTCAAGCAAAATTATAGAGAGAGTTGGTTGTCCCGTCATCGATGTCTCGAACAAAGCCGTTGAAGAAACAGCCAATATTATCATGGAAATCATTCGGCGCAACGGAATAAAAAAATAAAAGCGAAAGCGCAGCCTTCATGCTGCGTTTTTTTGTCGCATAAGAAAGTATATGTTGCTTTACGATGACAAAGCAACATATGCTTTCTCTTCATTTTCTTTACTTTCGACAACTTTCGAAATTGACAAACTATATTTTTTGTGCAGGAAAAAAAACATTCATGTAGAATACTACGGATATGAATAAAATAAAGCCTGAAATATGGGTTGATGCTGATGCCTGTCCGGTGAAAGATGTCATTCTTCAAGAGGCTGAGCAGAAGCAAATCACGGTCATTTTTGTCTCTTCGTATAACCACTATTTGTCGTTGTCACATCCGCTGGCCCGCGTGATTTTCGTGGATGCCAGTTATCAATCCGTTGATATGTATATTATCAATGGTGTGAAAGCAGGCGATCTGATTATTACCGATGACTATGGGTTGGCCTGCCTTGCCTTGGGAAAAGGATGTCTAGCGTTGGGAACAAGAGGAAAAGGGTATACTGGAGATAATATCTCTTTTCTGCTTATGAACCGTCACATTTCGCGGCAAACGGCTAAAGCCGGGAAAAGGCTGAAAGGGCTGCGTCCGTTGACTACTAACGAAGTCGAGTGTTTTCGACAAAATCTACGAAAACTTTTGTGCAACGAAGAAGGAATTTAAGAGGTTTTGACGAATATTATTATTCCGTTGCCTTTTTAGTAACCAAGAAGGCCAAGATAGGAAGTACAGGTGAGGAGCATGGCAGGAAGAATTCCTGAAGATGTCATCGAGCAGGTGCGTGCGCAGAATGACATTATGGATGTTGTTGGGCAATATGTTCATCTAAAGAAGACCGGGCGCAACTACTTTGGGCTTTGCCCGTTTCATTCTGAGAAAAGTCCTTCATTCGCTGTACATCCTGACAAACAGATTTTTCGTTGCTACGGATGCGGTGAGTCCGGCAATGTGTTTTCTTTCATTATGAAAATAGAGGGTCTCGAATTTCCGGAAGCGGTGCACAATCTGGCCCAGCGCGTAGGGATCGATATACCGAGAGAAGAAGGCACATCCGAGAATGAGAAAGCCCGCAAAAGGAAAGAAAGCATGCTGGCCGCTCACGACCTTGTGGCGAAATTATATCATCACCTTTTGCTAAATACGGATCACGGGAGCCGAGCACGAAACTATCTCTTGAACAGACAGATGCAACTTGCTACAATTGAGGAGTTTGGGCTCGGATACAGCCTGGAAAGCTGGGATTTTATCACTCACTTTCTTGAGAAGCGCGGCTTTTCACTGTCTCTGATGGAAGAAGCGGGATTATTGAGCCGAAAAGACAAAAACAGCCGACCATTCGATCGGTTCCGGGGACGGGTCATGTTCCCGATTCATGATTCTCAGGGACGGGTGGTTGCGTTTGGTGCCCGTACGCTGGGGGATGAACAGCCCAAGTATTTAAACAGTCCAGAGACTCCTCTTTTCAACAAAAGCCAATTGCTTTTCAATCTGCATCGTGCCCGGGCGCATATTCGCAGGCAACAGGAAGCCATATTGTTTGAAGGATACGTCGATGTAATTTCTGCCTGGCAAGCCGGAGTGCATAACGGGATCGCTTCGCTTGGCACTTCGCTTACCGAACAGCAGGCGCGGCTGATTCGTCGCAATGCGGAAAGTGTGATTCTCTGCTATGATTCGGATCAGGCTGGAATTGAAGCGGCGTTTAAAGGGGCGGATTTGCTCGTTGCCGCGGGTTGCACCGTAAAAGTGGCGCAGATGCCGAAAGGTATGGATCCGGACGATTATATTCGGCAACACGGCGGAGAGAAATTTAAGCAGGAAATTTTGCTAAATGCTTTTTCGTTACCTTCATACCGTTTGCAGGTTATCCGTTCGCGTTACGCATTGAACGATGAGACGGAGCGGATGAAATTCATTCATGAAGCGCTTGAAGAAATATCCCGTTTGCCGAGCGCGGTGGAAAGGGATCATTACTTGCGTCAATTGGCCGATGAATTTCACCTTTCGCTCGATGCGATAAAACAGGAGCAAAGAAAGATTTTTAAACAGCAAAAAAAGGCAGGAAACAGGGATAATCTCAAAGATGGATGGAATAATAGTATAGATAGTAGTAGATATGTTGCCGAAAAACCGATGCTGCCCGCCTACATTAAATCGGAGCAATATTTGCTTGTACTGATGATGCATAGTGCGGAAATTGCGGAGCAGGTACAGGCGAAAGTCGGCGCTGACTTTGCCATTGAAGACCACGCTGCGCTCGCGGCTCATCTCTATCGCTATTATGCGGAAGGATATAAGCCAGATGTGGCCCGGTTCATTTCGTATCTGCAGGACGAGAAACGGCTGGTGGAGAAGGCCGCTGAGCTTGCCACTATAGATGTGCAGGCGCACCTGATGTCTCCACGCATATTGGAAGATTATATGGAGCATGTGATAAAAAACTCAAAGCGTATGCAAATAGAAAAGCTGGAAAAGGAAAAGCTGAAATACGAACGTATGGGAAACACAGCGGAAGCAGTCCGAATCAGTCTGGAACTCATCCCGTTGAAACGAGCTTTAAAATAAGTAAAGAAAGATAAGAGCGCCGGAAGGAGGGAACACCATGGCCAAGAAAACAGAGAGCAAACCAGAAATGGAACAGAATCTTGAGCAAGTGAAAGAGCAACTTGTTGAACAAGGAAAAAAAAGGGGAGTACTCACCTACAAAGAAATTATGGAACGCTTGGCCACCTTTGATCAGGATTCGGATCAGATCGACGAATTCTTTGAATACCTCAATGATCAAGGGATTGAAGTAATTAACGAATCAGAAGATGATGATCACGATGATATTATACCGCAGGATGACAGTGAAGATCACGAAGACTACAATTTCGACGATTTATCTGTACCGCCAGGGGTAAAAATTAATGATCCTGTTCGTATGTATCTAAAAGAAATTGGCCGAGTGCCGCTTTTGTCAGCGGAAGAAGAAATTGAACTGGCGAAGCGGATTGAACAAGGTGACGAAGAAGCGAAACGCCGTCTTGCAGAAGCTAACCTGCGTCTTGTTGTCAGCATTGCCAAGCGCTACGTGGGAAGAGGCATGCTGTTCCTTGACCTGATCCAAGAAGGAAATATGGGTCTTATTAAAGCGGTTGAAAAATTTGATTACCAGAAAGGTTATAAGTTTAGTACGTACGCCACATGGTGGATCCGACAAGCCATTACACGAGCGATTGCGGATCAAGCGCGTACTATTCGTATTCCGGTTCACATGGTGGAAACCATTAATAAATTAATTCGTGTTTCTCGCCAGCTATTACAGGAACTGGGACGTGAGCCTACCCCTGAGGAAATCGCCGAAAAGATGGATCTTACGCCAGAGAAAGTTCGGGAAATCATGAAAATCGCACAGGAACCTGTTTCGCTGGAAACCCCGATTGGAGAAGAAGATGATTCCCACCTAGGCGACTTTATTGAGGATCAAGATGCTCTGGCGCCGTCCGATGCTGCCGCTTACGAATTGCTGAAAGAGCAATTAGAAGACGTGCTTGACACGCTGACCGAACGGGAAGAAAATGTGCTTCGTTTACGCTTCGGACTAGACGACGGCAGAACTCGCACACTCGAAGAAGTAGGCAAAGTTTTCGGCGTGACAAGAGAAAGGATTCGCCAAATTGAAGCGAAAGCGCTGCGCAAGCTTCGTCATCCAAGCCGTAGCAAACGTTTGAAAGACTTCTTAGAATAATCCTTTGCGCTATTGATTGCAGATAGCCTGCGCCGCATGAACTGCGTAGGCTTTTTCTTTTTTCTTCTCGCAGATACAGATTAGCATGAGAGGTGAAGTTCGATGAATGAGCAGAAAAAGAAAATAATTACGTCCGAAATTGAGTATTGGCGCACAAACAATCTTTTGCCTCGCCAGTATTGCGATTTTTTGCTTAATCTGTATACGGAAGGCGAGGCCGCCGCTAAACATACACGCAACGAGACTACTGTAACTTTCGAAGCGCTTCCGATATTCTCCGTTCCAAAACCGGAGGCAAAATGGGCAGGCATCGCTTTGTTCATTATTGTGTTATTCTATCTTGCTTTTCATTTTACCGATTTTACTTTGACAATGCAAATGGCGCTGATTGGATTTTTGACACTGTTTTTTTATATTTTGGGATTTGTTAAGCGGCAGAAGGTCTCGAGTCATGTATTTCTCGGATTGGCTTCCGTTTTGCTCGCGCTCGGTGGGGTATATGTACTGGGATTTTATGGATACGGAGCGATGGAGATTATTTCATATGTAGCAGCTTCTTGCCTGATTTGGTATATCGTCGGTATTACAGCAGGCAAGCGTTACTTTTCTTTTTGCGCGTTGCTCGGATTTCAGGGAATTTACGGATGGATAACGTATTGCGAAGTATACGATCAATTCACCTGGTGGCGAATGGAAGCATTTTGGATTCCGGTTGCGATGCTGCTTCTTACTTTTGGATTGCTCTGGAAACGCCGTCAACAGCGCACATCGGCCGTCCTTTTTTTTAATGGAATCCTTGCTCTTTTTGGCGCTGAGATCGCCACTTTGTTTATTGCGTCGACTGACAAAGATTTGTTGCTTTCTTTCTTTTACCTCAAAATATTTATTGCCTCTTTCCTTCTCCTCTCGCTTAAAAATTTCTGGTGGCCTTGGTTTGGCGATCGGTATTCTCTTCACTAACCACGTATTTGTCCGGTTTTCTAAAACCGGCTTTTTTTTAACGATTTTCTTAAATAATTGAAAACGTTAGCAGGAAACCTTAGTAAAATGTAGAATAAAAAAATATAATTATAATTATGAAAAATAAGATAAATTAGAAATGTAAACGTTTTTATTTTTAGGTTCACAATTATGAGCTAGCGCTCAATCATAGTTGATGAAAGGTTGGGGAGAGCATGGAATTTAACCTCACTGAGGAACAACGGATGATTAAAAATGTAATCCGCGACTTTGCGGAAGGAGAGGTGGAATCTGGCGCAGATGAAAGAGATAAAACGGGAGAATTTCCACTTGAAGTGTTCAAAAAAATGGCGAAGTTGGATTTGATGGGGCTTCCGTTTCCAGAAGAGTACGGCGGAGCGGGCGCCGATACCATTAGTTTCGCCATCGTCGTAGAAGAATTGAGTCGCGTATGCGCCTCCACAGGCATTACTTACTCAGCCCATATTTCGCTTGGCGGCGCGCCGATTAATATGTTTGGTACCCACGAACAAAAGCAAAAATATTTAACGCCGCTTGCACGAGGTGAATACTTGGGCGCGTTCGGCCTTACTGAGCCGCAAGCAGGCTCTGATGCGGGCGGAACACGGACCATAGCCGTCAGAGATGGCGATGAGTGGGTGCTTAACGGCTCTAAATGCTACATTACCAATGCTAGTTATGCCAAAGCACTTGCGCTCACTGCTGTTACCGATAAAAGCAAAGGCACAAGCGGCATTACTGCCTTTATTGTGCCTACGGACGCCAAAGGCTTTTCTGTTGTGGCGGATTACGAAAAGATGGGCTTACACGCGTCCAATACAACCCAACTGTTTTTAGAAGATGTACGCGTTCCGCACGAAAATATTCTCGGTGTGGAAGGAAACGGTTTCAAACAGTTTCTTGCTGTGCTGGATGGCGGGCGCATTGGCATTGGCGCGATGGCGGTCGGCATTGCGCAGGGAGCGTACGAAAAAGCGCTTGCCTACGCCAAAGAGCGGGTGCAATTCGGACAGACACTGTCCAAGTTTCAGGCGATTCAGTTTAAGTTAGCTGATATGGCGATGAATATTGAGCTAGCGCGCAACATGGTATACAAAGCAGCATGGCTTAAGGATCAAGGGCGTAAATTCACGAAAGAGGCCGCTATGGCGAAGCTGTTCGCCTCGGAGATGTGCATGCGGGTATGTGACCAGGCGATTCAAATCCACGGCGGAAACGGCTATATGAGAGAGTATAAGGTTGAACGCTTCTTCCGCGATGCTAAATTACTTGAAATCGGAGAAGGGACTTCTGAAGTGTTGCGCATGGTTATCTCTCGCGAAATTGGCTGCAGATAATTAAACCAGGGAAATGAAGGAGGAATGAAAGTGAGCGAGCCGGTAACAATCACCATTGGGGAATTGATGGATCAGACGACTGCCAGGTTCCCAGATAAAGAAGCGGTTGTCTATCCCGAATTGGGGCTGAGGTACACATTTTCCGAGTTTCAGGCGCTTTGTAATCAGGTAGCGAAAGGGTTAATCGCGCTGGGCATTAAGCCGGGTGAACATATCGCCATTTGGGCGACCAATGTGCCGGAGTGGGTGATTACTCAGTTCGCTTCCGCGAAAATGGGAGCCGTTTTCGTTACGGTTAACACAAGCTACCGGGTACAAGAGCTTGAATATTTGCTGCGCCAGTCTGACTCCACAACATTATTGCTCATTGACTCTTTCCGGGGGGTTAGCTATACCGATATGATGTACGAAATTTGCCCGGAGCTGAAAGAATGCGAACCTGGACAGCTAAAATCAAAGCGCCTTCCCTGCTTAAAAAATGTGATTTTTATCGGAGACGAACGCAAGCCTGGCATGTTTACATGGGCGGACTTGCTCGAGCGCGCAGCGGAAGTATCAGACGAAGAACTTGCGCGTATACAGGGCAGCTTGGACGCAGATGACGTGATTAACATGCAGTATACATCCGGGACGACTGGCTTCCCGAAAGGCGTGATGCTTTCGCACAAAAACATTGTCAACAATGCTATTAATGTCGCCGCCTGCCAGAACATTACGGAGAAAGATAGGATTTGCATTCCGGTTCCGTTCTTTCATTGCTTTGGTTGCGTGATGGGAACGTTAGCTTGCATGGCCACAGGCGCAACCATGGTGCCGCTCATTTCGTTTGATCCCCTGAAGGTGCTACAGGCGGTACAGGATGAGAAGTGCACGGCCCTTTACGGCGTACCGACGATGTTTATTGCTGAGCTAAACCACCCGGAATTTAGTAAGTTTGATTTGCGTTCGTTGCGCACGGGTATTATGGCCGGCTCCCCGTGTCCGATTGAAGTGATGAAAAAAGTGGTGGGAGTAATGGGCATCAGTGAAATTACCATTGCATACGGACAGACGGAATCCTCACCGGTTATTACACAGACACGTCCGGATGACACTATTGAACAGCGTGTCACCACCGTTGGGCGCGTATTGCCGCACGTGGAAGTGAAAATTATCGACCCGGCCACAGGCGAAGAAGTGCCGCCAGGCGTACAAGGAGAGCTGTGCACGCGCGGCGTGCATGTGATGAAAGGCTACTATAAGATGCCGGAGCAGACGGCAAAAGCGATTGACAGCGAAGGCTGGCTGCATACGGGGGATCTGGCTACTGTTGATAAAAATGGTTATTACAAAATTACCGGCCGACTGAAAGATATGATTATTCGTGGCGGTGAAAATGTATATCCGCGCGAAATCGAGGAATTTCTATACCAGCATCCGAAAATCTTTGATGTTCAGGTTGTCGGCGTGCCAGATGAACTGTACGGCGAGCAAATCCTTGCATGCATTAAAGTAAAAGAGGGCGAGACGATGACGGTAGAAGAAGTAAAAGAATTCTGCAACGGTAAAATTGCCCGCTACAAAATTCCCCATTATGTGCAATTTGTAGATGAATATCCGATGACCGCTTCTGGAAAAATACAGAAGTTTCGCCTGCGGGAAAACGCGATTCAAGCATTTGGATTGAAAACAAACTGAAATGGACAAGAGGCTGCCAGCATCAATTGACAGCCTCTTGTTTTTCTTCAGGCCTACGAATCCAGCGTTCATCCGCGTTGAACCAGTATAACCATTGGGAAGGTGCCTGCAGGATAAGAAATTCAAGCGTTCGGGTCAGAGCTTCCATTGCTTTTTCGCGCTCTTGCGGGGCGTACTGTTCATAAAGAAACAGCGGCGGCAGAAAGACCATACGGTGGGAGAATCCACCGGTACAACATCCGTAAAAAGGAATGATAGGCACCCGGCTTTCCAAGGCCAGCGTCACGCTGCCCGCAGGACAGCGCGTCGGTTTTCCGAACAGGTATGCGGGTGGAAAGTTGGGACGGAAGAAATCGCCTAGCAGCATAACGACCCCGTTCTTTTTCAGATGTTGACGAAGAGTGCGCCACAATTCGCGCGGCGGAGTCGTATCGTAATCCAACCCACGGCAACCCATCTGCCTAAATGTCTCATAAAGAGGGAACAGTTCCGGGCTGCTTGCGGTAGCTACCGTTAAACAGGGATATTTTTTTGAAAGATACATATAGTAAGCGAAAAAGTTGCCTGTATGCGGAGTGAGCAGCACTACGCCGCGTCCGAGCCGCAACGCCTGTTCAAGATGATAGAGTCCCTCCGTTTTTACCGTTACTTTTTGGCGAGAAGGAGTTTGTTGCACATCGATAATTATTTCAAACAAAAAGCGGAATAAATGAAAGAAATAACGATAGCTAAGAAAGGATAAAGAATATTTTTTCCGCTGTGGCAGAATTTCGCTGATATTTTGTTTTATACGGCCGCGCAGGTTCGTGGAGCATATATAAAGCAGAAAAGCGCAAAATGCGCAGAGCAGCCAGGCAAGCCATCCCGGAAGTTTGGTTCCTGCACAGCGTAAAAGGCGCAAGCGAGACGGCGATGTCGTGATTTTTGCAAGCCATTCGTACAAGATGTTACGCCCCTTTCCTATGGAGTTTTTATAAAGTGCCGCTTGTATTTTTGCGCGATGCGTGACGTTTCCAGCACAATGAAAAAATCGGTGGTCTGAAATATCGGGTCGAATGCGGGGGCCCCGGCGATTTCCGCCCCTAATCGTTGGTATCCTTTAATCAAGGGCGGGAGCGTACGCAGAATGTTTTTTTCCTGCCCGGTTATATCCACCGTACGCAATCCTGTAACCCGGTGTGACATTAGCGGTTGTACTTTGAATCGGTCCGTTATCATCTTTTTAGCGCAAAGAAACGTGTACATCCGGTTTAGTTCATGTATGTTCTGGACGGGAATGCTGGCACAGCCGATAAGATGTGAGAATAAACCATCCATGATGTAGCCAGCGATGCCTTCCCACAGGAGTTGAATCGTTTTTCCATCTCGATACTCGGGAGCAACGCAGCTTCGTCCCACTTCAAGTATTTGGGATTTAGGGACAGTGAATCCGGATAGATCGAATTCTGTTTCTGAATAAAACCCTTTATGCATGACAGCGCGTTCGCCTGGGAGCAAACGGTACGTCCCAACCACCTGATTCGTATTTGTATCTTTTACGATAAGATGGTCGCAATGCTCGTCGAAGATGTCGCTTTCCATTCGGCTTTCGTTATACAGCGCCGGATTCGCTTCCTTTTCTGCGAACACTTCATAGCGTAAACGCAACGCCTTTTTCAGTTCGTCCTCACAATCAGCCAGCTTTACTTGGAGAGCAGGCAGCGTATTCAAAATAATCACGCCTTTCCTTGAATATCATGCTAAAGACGGGCGACAGATAAATGACACGGATTCGATTTAAGACAAAGATTCCTAATCATAGCGTATCAGCATAAGGTTAAGCGGCTATTGTTCTGTTGTTAAATTTTAACCGAGAATGTTAATCTAGTAGGGAAGGTATGAGTGAGGAGCGAAATAGATGATTGAAATTTCAAAACGACTGCAAACAATCGGAGATATGGTGAAAAAAGGAAGTATAGTGGCGGATATCGGCTCTGATCATGCCTATCTCCCTACATATTTAGTTCAAAAAAGAATTGCACTGCGCTGCATCGCTGGTGAAGTAAACTATGGGCCTTGGCAGGCGGCCGTGCGCCAGGTGCAAGCCGCCGGGCTTACGGACAAAATTGACGTTCGATTGGGCGATGGTCTGGCCGTTGTGGCGCTCGGAGAAGTAGATACCATATGCATCGCCGGCATGGGAGGAAGCCTTATTGCTTCCATTTTGGAAGCAGGAGCGGAGAAGCTCTCCGGTGTATCCCAGCTGTTGCTGCAACCAAATGTGGCGGCGCCTATCGTTAGGCGCTGGCTTCTTGAGCATGGCTTTCAGCTTAGCCGGGAGAAGATTCTTGAAGAAGACGGCATTATTTATGAAATTCTTGAGGCTGTGCCAGGTGATCCTATTTTGCCATACCGTAACAGAGATAAAAAACTTGAAGACTTACTTGAAATTGGACCGTATTTATGGGAGGAAAAATCTCCGGTACTTCGTAAGAAGCTTGTGCAGGAGCAGGAGAAGCTGAAGGCGGTGCAACACCAGCTGCAATATGCCAAAAGCCCGGAAGCGGAGCACAAAAAGCGAGAGGTACAAAAAAAACTGGCATGGATGGAGGAGATGATCGCATGTATGCAAATGGACAGAGAATAATTCAGTATTTCGAGGAATTCGCGCCCAAACATCTTGCAATGGAAGGCGACAAAATTGGCCTTCAAGTCGGGACATTGCAGAAAAATGTAAAAAAAGTGATGATTGCGCTTGACGTGCTTGAGGAGGTGGTGGATGAGGCCATTGCGGAAGGGGTGGATTTAATTATTGCGCACCATGCGGTGATTTTCCGTCCGCTAAAGAATTTGCGTACCGACCTTCCGGCAGGGCGTCTATATGAGAAACTAATTAAGCACGATATCGCGGTGTATGTCGCTCATACTAATCTGGATGTGGCGGAAGGTGGCATCAATGATTTAATGGCCGAAGCGCTCGGTTTGGAAGAAGTCGAGATTCTGGAAAAATGGCATGAACAAAAACTTAAAAAAATCGTGGTTTATGTGCCGCTGTCGCACATCGATATTGTGCGCGACGCGATGTCGCAGACAGGCGCGGGTTGGATCGGGCAGTACAGCCATTGTACGTTCGGTGTACGGGGAACTGGCACATTTATGCCACGTGCAGGTACCAATCCGTATATCGGGGAACAGGGGAAGCTGGAACAGGTCGAAGAAGTGCGCCTGGAGACGATTATGCCGGAAGAGGCGCAGTCGCGCGTATTGAAAGCGATGATAAAAGCCCATCCATATGAAGAAGTTGCTTATGACATTTATCCGGTGGAACAGACAGGAGCGACCTTTGGCATCGGTCGTATCGGCAAACTGAAAGAGCCTGTACCGTTGCGTACGTTTGCTTTGCAGGTCAAAGAAGCTTTCGAAGTTAAAGGATTGCGTGTGGTCGGCGATTTGGAGCGAAAAGTTCAGAAAGTAGCCGTGCTCGGCGGAGATGGCAACAGTTTCGTCCCTAAAGCGATATTTAAGGGAGCCGATGTGCTTGTTACTGGCGATATTTACTATCATACAGCGCATGATGCCATGGCGGGGGGCCTTGCGATTGTTGACCCTGGCCATAACGTTGAAAAAATCATGAAGCAAGGCGTTAAAAATGTGCTGGATAAACGGTTAAAGGAAGAGCATTTAGAAACAGAAATCATTGTATCTAAAGTCAATACTGATCCGTTTACTTTTCTATGATATAGAGGAAAGAACAGATTGTAGACAGACCTTATACCCAGATGTTGTGCGTGCGGATAGCTATCACTTCTTTGCAGAAAATCAACCAAGCCGAGGAAGAAGTATCGGGAAGAAGTGGTAGATTTGTCAACAATCTGAGAAGATGTTGAATCAGGAGAGAGAAAAGAATGGTGGAAGCGAGAAAATTGCTGGAATGGCATCAGGCGAAAGAAAAAATAAAAGCGGTGCAACAAGCGCTTGATCAGCTAAAAGAACGGGAAGCAGAATTAGAAGCCAAACGACGGGAGGTCGAGGCAAAAATCAAACAA
The DNA here is from genome assembly GCF_001439585.2 of Aneurinibacillus sp. XH2. Lineage (NCBI taxonomy): Bacteria > Bacillati > Bacillota > Bacilli > Caryophanales > Paenibacillaceae > Aneurinibacillus > Aneurinibacillus sp. XH2. The sequence continues at coordinate 1,149,668 of NZ_CP014140.1, forward strand.
ATCGGTGAACCGGCCGATGATGATATTGATGGAAAAATCGCGCTTGCGCTTGCCCAACAGGAGTTGTGGCTGGTGAATAAAGATACGGAACGGTTTATGGAAGAGCGCTTTGAAAAGGAGTTTTCCCTGCATGAGAGCAAGCGGGAATGGGAAGACAAAGCGGCTGGACTTGAGGCTTCGCTTAGTCTAAAAGCACTTGAGCTTTACTATAAGGTAAAAGAAAATGTAGAAAATCCTGTAGTCGAAGTTAGACGCCGTTCCTGCATGGGCTGTTTCCTCCCGCTTTCCGTTGCAAAAATGGAAGCATGGCATAAAGGAAAGCCATTAGTTACATGTGATGAATGCGGACGTATCCTTGTATAAAACAAGACGAAACCATAAAAAATTCCCGAAAAGGCTGACATTTCTTTTTCGCGTGGTATAATACCGATAATGAAAGACTAACTGCAAAGCATGTAGGAAAAGAACAGCCGTGAGGAGAAAAGAGGTTTTGTTTTGTTATTAAACAGCCATTTAGACCATCGTTTGGAAAAAAGATTTCGGGAATTATACACAACGCATTTGGAACGATCTCGAAAAATCGATTGGAGTTACCATGAATTTTTGCCATGGGATAGGGGACAGGATTTCAAAAGTGTGCCGTATGAGCCGGGGCAAGGCAACTTGAGCGAAGCGCTTCGCATCGCCGTAGAAACAGCGCTTCTGACAGAAGTAAATTTGCCCTGGTTTACCAGTTATTTGTGCGAGACGTTTAAGGGTTCATTTTCAGTGATGCATGATTTTATCCATACGTGGACAGCGGAAGAGGATCAGCATTCCAGCCTACTGGAGACGTATCTGTTGCTGACCCGTAACGGCGACCCGCGGAAGCTTCATCAGTTACGCAAGCAAACGGTTGAACACGGCTGGGTAGGGAATTTCATGACACCATTGGAAACGCTGGCGTATACGACTTTGCAAGAATTGGCTACCATGGTGTTCTACAATAATGTGGCGCGCGTCGCAAAAGAGCAAGATCCGGTGCTTTCTACGCTCTTGCGCCGTTTGGCAAAAGATGAAGTTTTGCATTATGCTTTTTACCGCGATGCAGTTAAAGCGCATTTGGAAGTTGACGAGAATTATATTTACTATATAGCTGGCGTAATGATTAACTTTACGATGCCTGGCGCTGTTATGCCGGATTATGGAGAAAGAATGAGCGTTATTGCCCGCGAAGCATCCTATGGCCCCGTTGAATATTTTGATCAAGTATTTGACGTATTAGTAGATTACTGGGCCATTCCTTTGCTTCGCCCGAGTATGCCGGAAGCTGAGGACGCGAGGCAGCGTGTGTTAAGGCACCATGAACGATTAAAAAAAGTATGCGCCCGCTTGCGTGCTACAAAAATGCGTGGATAGTGGCAGAAATGAGTAAGCCCGGATATGATCCGGGCTTCAGCTTGCAGACAAACTCCCTTGTTGCCATAGTAGCAGAGGGAGTTTGTTTCGTTTGTATGCATTATCTCCAACCCCAAAGAGGGCGACTGGTTCTACGACAAGCCGGATGATACGCAAAGCTAAACTTTCTTGTTATAACGTACAATAGAGAAAGGTAAAGATGTATTATAATCGTAATATAAAGTTCGTCTAAAAAAGCAGGGAGGGATGGTGTAGAAAATGAGCATGGCGCAAGAAAGATTTGTAAGTATAGAAGAATTTTATGCGATGCGCGGGAAAACGGACAACTTGCTGGAATATGTTGATGGAGTTGTGTTCATGTCACCATCACCTTCTGTAAAACACCAACGAATATCTAGCAGGCTACACGTAAAACTTTTCGCTTTCCTTGAAGGTAAAAAGAGTGACTGTGAAGTATTTCATGCACCGTTTACTCTTCACGCTTTTCTTAGCGTGTAAACTTTATATCTTTTGTACTTTGTTTGCAATCTGACACAGCTTGTTTGAATGGTGAAGTGTGAAGCAAATCCGACCGAAGGGACATAAAGCTGCCATATGGCTTTTCGGAGGAAGAAGGCGAGCGGCAACGCCTGCGAGTTTTTCTCATTGAAAGCGGGGAGGAGAATGAATTCACAGTTTTATGCGTTTGCACAAAAATTAAGAGAATATAGGCTCGATCATAGCATCACCTTGGAAGAAGTGGCGAGAAAAACGGGAATTGCCCAGCAGCGACTGAAGCGGATCGAACAAGGGATTCAACCGATTACCGTTGAAGAGGCGGAGGTGTTGCTTGCGTTTTACGGAATGGATGCCGGTACGCTCATGTCATACCATAATTTAGGTAGTCCGGATGGCTGGAAGCGGAAAAGCGTAAAGGCAGTCATATGGGCAGGGCTTTTGGTCACGATTGGATATGGAGGATATAAAGGTTATTTCTTTCTGCAAGGGACGTATTCTGCGAAAGATGCTGGAAGTTTTGGCGAGCAGATAGCGCAACAGCGGCAAGCAGGAGGCGAGCAAAAAGTAAGCGACTGGCTGGCGGCGCAGGTAGCGAAGCCTTCTATTCCACAGGGAAATGACAAAGAGAAAAAAAAGGCAGTAAATACTTCCGGATTTCGCCTGGTTGTATACGGGGACAGGCCATATCATGGGAAAGACAAGCCTCTGCCTGTTTCTGCCGATTTTCAACTGTTTCCTGTTTACCAGTTTCGCGTTGGGCAGGGAATTCCGGAATGGCTGAAGGAAGCCGCACGGAAGGCGCCGACCGCTATTGATGTGGCGAATGTTGATATTCTTCAAGGCCAGAGTCGGGAACGTATTGCGCAAGAAGCCTCGCAGCTTTTAAAACATAACGTGAAAGTGATGGGATATGGGATGGCAGATGAAGTATTTCGGCCCCATATTATCGAGAAGGATGGAACAAGATACGGAGTCATGGTATATTCCCGTGTCGTTCCTGCAGTGGAGTGGAAAGCGGAAGGCAAGCAAATCGGAGTAGCCGACGCATACGGGTCCCATATTTTTGATGATATCCGGCGGGCGAAACGCCAGGTGGATGTGTTAATTCTCACGATGTATTGGGGGAGGGAAGGGCAGAGTACGCTGGAACGGTATCAGAAGGAATTAGCTAGAGATTTGCTTGATGCCGGAGCTGATATGATTATCGGACACCGCAATCCGGAACCGCAGCCATATGAAATCTATAAAGGAAAATATATTTTTTATAATATTGGAAGCGGGCGGCTCCATGTAGATTTCGATGGTAAAAACGTCAAAGAAGCCGTGCTCGTAAACGAAAAAGAACGCCGCGTCTTTTTTCGCTAATATAAAAAAATAAAGGTGATAGGCAAAATATTTAAGTGCCTTTTTTATGTCTCATTCGTATAATGATTAATTGTCATTAATGATTATACTAAAAGGGAAGCAGATCATTATGGTTCCGGACGGTACGTACGACGAGATTTACAAAAAATATTTTGCGCAAAAATAAGCCGGCGAAAAAGAGAGTCTTCTGATTCTCTTTTTTTTTGTTCCCAAATTCTTTACCTTCCTGTTACAATAGAGAATGTTATACTATGAATTGTATGTACATAAAGAAGAGCTGATTCGGCTCGGCGGGTGATTCGTGCTGCCAAGCAGCAAGAAAGATTCCGCGAACAAAGGAGTTCGACGTAATATGGGAAAAAAATTAAAATTTGGCGCGTTTGCGTTATTCGCGTCGTTGAGCGTACTGACCGGCTGTAATACAAAGGTAATTGAACACGAAAACCAGGCGTTGAAGGCGGAATTGGAGAACGTGAAAAAGCAGCTGAGCGAAAGTCGGCAGCAAACCAAGCAGTTGGCGGAAGCAAAAACAAATCTTGAACAAAAAATAGAATTTTTGAAGAGCGCTGAAGTGGACGAACAAACACTTCCACAGCTGGCATATCTAATGGAACAACAGGCGCGCGCGGCGTTTAAGGGCGCGTATGAAGCAAGTATTTCCTTTATTAATGCTCCAAACGGGGAGAAGGAAAAACAACTGGTTATTACCCAGTTCCAGCATGCGCTTGCTCCACACGCTACCCAGCAATACATCGACGTAGAAACGCGAAGATTGCAGGATGCATGGAACAGTAAAAATCCGATTATATTTCCGACAGATAAAGTAAAGAAGCTTACATTGAAACAAAAGCAGGACAAGCAGGCTGTAGTAGAAGCGTTAATTACGCGTTTTAGTGGCGTTTCGTTTGGTTCGTCTCATCCTCAGGTAAGTCAGGATTTTCTCATGGCCATTACTGTAGAAAAAACGGATTTTGGGTGGAAGTTGAAAAATACGAAAATAAGTCCTGCACCTGCGACACAGCCGACGGAATCTTCAGGTGCATCAGCGCCTGAGCAGGATGAAAACACCCCCTCTTGACCCGTATGGGACAAGAGGGGGATTGTTTTTTGCTCACTTTATCTTTTCGTTTGTGCGACATGGTTCTATAAAGGCTATTAAGACTGCTGTTCGCGCTTGCGTTTGACACCGGTATTATATGTGTGCGGAAGCTGAGAATATAGCATACGGATTTTCTTATGTGCGTCAGCTTGAAACGGCGATATTGGAAAAAAGAATGGAAGGAGCACCATACTGACTATGACCATTTGGCATTGCAAAATCGAAATCGTTTGCTTTTTTTTCGATGTGCGCGAACAGGTCAAAGAAATTATGAGCGATAGTAATCTCTTTGATGGGTGCGGCGATTTTCCCGTTTTCAATGCGAAAACCTTGTGCGGCGAGCGAAAAATCGCCAGAAACGGTATTGGTGCCAGAATGAAGTCCTTGCACATCGGTAATGTAGACCCCGTTGCCCATCTCTGCGAACAGGGTGGAGAGAGCTGTTTCTCCGTTCGGTATTTGCATCCGGTGCGGCGTGATTTGCACCGGGCCTTTATAGCTGCGGATGCCATGACCGGTCGGCGCCTGCCCCATTTCGTTAGCCGTTTGCAGACTATGCAAATAGCTCTCTACTACGCCATCGCGCACGAGATACATTTTCGCAGTATCTACGCCTTCATCGTCGAACATCACCTTTTCATGCCCGGAATGAGGGTCATCCAGTAAATCCAGCGAGCCAAACAGTTTCGCCCCAAGTTGACCTTCTAGGCGGGAAGTCCCTTGCATAACATTGCGCGCCGAGAATACCCCGCTGTAGACCCCCAGCAGGGAGCAGACGACTCGACGATCCAGCACGACTGGATAATGCCCGACCGGTATGGGCTTTCCGCCCAACTTGCGCCGTGCTTTGCTAACGGCTTCTTGAATTAGCTTTGCCCGATCCAATTTGTTTAAGTCGCCCAGATAATAAGCGCTGTCCGTTTCCACCTCATCATCTCTTTTTACGATGACGGAAAGATACGCCATAGTGTAGTTAGAACGGTATGTTTTGTTCAGACCGTATGTATTGGCGACTTGGCGTATCCCCTCCCCTGAACTGACGAGCGCGTAGCTGACGTCAGAAACCTCTTTGGCGGCTCTCGCCTCCGCTTCCAGCATCAGCGCTAGGTTTATTTTTTCTTCCTCTGATATGTCCGGCTGGCTGTCCTGCCAGCTTCCTTTCTGCTTTTCCGCGAGAAGCGGTTCTTTTTCTTTCATTAGGGAGGCGTTATCTTTCACCATATCAAGTACCGTATCGAATTCTCGCAGGTGAAGCCGCTCGGTGTAAGCATAGCCGGTACCGCCTTGATACGTACCACGGACGCCAAGGCCCGCTGTACTCGTTTTCTTATACGATTCGATTTTTCCTTCGTATGCTTGAATGCTGAAGCTGGTCGAGTGATTGATCAGCACTTCAAGCTCAGTGATTTTCTTTTTCTTTGCAAGTTCGAACAATTGTTCAATCATTGGCTGCTCCCCCCAACCGTCAATTGTGATACGCGTAAGGCCGGCTGCCCAACGTTAACCGGAATCGATCCGCTAATGGAACCGCACATGCCCTGACCCGGCAGGAAGTTGTCCCCGACCATGTCCACGTCGTACATTGTTTGCCGTCCATTGCCGATTAGCGTGGCGCCTTTAACTGGATAGGTGAGTTTGCCCTTTTCAATCATATAACCTTCCAATACGGCGAAATTAAAATCGCCTGTGGTGGTATTGACACTGCCGCCCCCCATCGTTTTGGCGTATAAGCCATATTCGGTATTGGTAATCATATCTTCGAGCTTGTCTTTGCCAGGTAGAATGTAGGTATTGGTCATGCGGGAAGTCGGAGCGAAACGGTAAGATTGGCGGCGGGCCGATCCGGTTGGCTCCATTTTCATGCGACGCGCATTCAATTTATCGATGAGATATCCTTTGAGTACACCGTTTTCAATTAGCACATTGCGCCTGGTGGGCGTCCCTTCGTCATCGATGTGAAGCGATCCCCATTCGTTGCCGATGGTTCCGTCGTCTACCGCCGAAATTTTTCGGCTGACCACTTGTTGTCCGATTTTGCCTGCGTATGGGCCTTTGCCCTTGGCGACAGCAGTCGCTTCCATACCGTGCCCGCACGCTTCATGGAAAATGACTCCTCCGAAACCGTTGTCGATTACAACCGGCATCTTTCCGCCTGGACACGGTTTCGCTTCCAGCATACGCACTGCAATATCGGCGGCCGACTCGGCGAGGGCACGCAAATCAAGCTCATTATAAAATTCAAATCCCTTTTGCGCTCCGGGCGCAGCATAGCCGCGCTGCTTTTGGTTGCCTTCAGTCGCAATCGCTTCCACGAATACGCGCGTCCGTACCCGCGTATCTTCCGCCCAGACCCCTTCAGAGTTGGCGACTAGTACTTTTTGAGTTTCGTCAAAGTATCTCGTTCGCACTTGGGTAATGGCTGTATGATAAGCCATAGCATGGTGGTTTAACTCTGCTAACACGTCCCTTTTTTGCCGGATGGAAATGACACGCGGGTCGATTTGTGCAATATGACGGGGAACAATCAGTTGCTTGGTGAATGTAATCGTTCTGTTTTTATGTTCGCTTTTTTTTGCTGTTTGGGAGAGAAGACGGGCGATTTCGATGAGATGGTCTTCGTCTTCATTGTTGGTATACGTATAAAGGTAATCATTTTCATGAAAAATACGGATACCGATTCCGAAATCTTGACCGGAGCGCGCTTTTTCTACTTCGCCTTTTACCATGGAAATATTTTGCTCGATCCTGTTTTCGACAAACACCTCGGCAAAGTCTCCACCATGGGATAAAGCGGCTTGCAGTACCCGCTCAACGGTTGCCTGATTGAGCATGGTGCATCTCCCCTTTCTTTTTTAACCATTTTATATGATTTATTGTATGATGGGACAGAGAAAACAGAAAGGGTTTGTCAGAATTATGTACTATGTTTATATATTGCGTTGTTCCGATCAATCTTTATATACCGGATACACAGCAGATGTAGAAGAAAGAGTAAAAAAACATAATGCAGGTAAAGGAGCTCGCTACACACGCGGGCGAACGCCGGTGGAACTAGTATATGTGGAAACGTTTTTGGATAAAAGCACGGCAATGAAAAGGGAATACATGATTAAACAATACGCTAGATACAAAAAGGAACGTTTAATTGAACTGTGGAAGAATAAGGATGCTTAATTTCTTGCAAAAGGCGCATCTTAAATAGCGGAGGTGAGAATCATGGCTAAACGTTCAAAAGCCGGCACTAACGTTGACCAAGTACGCAAGCAAAATCAAGCTTCTCAAATGGATGCTTCCGACACTGAATTTGCAAGCGAAACAGATGCACAAGCTATTCGCCAAGCGAATCAGCAATCTCAGGCCAAAGCCGCTCAAAATCAAAATCAGCGGTAACAATTCTAAAGGAAGCTTCGGCGAAAGCCGGGGCTTCCTTATATGTGAGGAAGCAATAAAAGTTTTGGCGTGCCATTCTTTGT